>NZ_JBIWKS010000013.1:0-306895 GCF_044765805.1 Lentzea sp. NPDC102401
CAAGGACTCACAGTCCAGGCGAGCAGAGTGCTCACCCACCAGCGCTACCAGAACCGAGCCTGCCAGACGACCGGCTCAGCACTCATTAGGCGAGCCGTCTTTACCGCGCGGTCAGGGTGGGGTGGCTTCGTCACGAGTCGTGCCACAGCTCTTGCTGCAGCTGGGAAGGGATGTCAAACGGACACGCTTTTCGTCCGTTTGACATCCCTTCCCAGCTGTGGCCCGCTCTTGGCTCGGCTCGTGACGAAGCCACCCCACCAACGCGCCCACCTACGCAACGCCACTCCGCCCAACGCAACAGGCGTGCCATCAACCCGCGCACGGCGTAGACCCCGGCTTTTGATCAGATTGGCGGGGTCTGGGGCGGAGCCCCAGGAATCAGCCGCCACACCAGCACGCACCCCAACCACCCACGAACACGAACCAGGCACCCGCCAACGAAACCGGGGGACGACCCACGAAACCGACGCGCCCACGCCGAAGGCGTCAGGCACTCTTCCGAGTGAGAACCCAAGCCCTCAACCCGAGCCCAGCCTTCAACACACCCCGGAACGGCGCCCAAACCACCCCGGCATGCCGATCAGCCAAGTACCGATAAGCACTCCGATGATGCTCCCTCAACATCCGATCCGAAGACCGGGCAGTCGAGTGCCCCCCGATGTGCACGACCTCGGCCTCAGGCACGTAGACGTTGACCCACCCAGCCGCACCGACACGTTCTCCGAGGTCAACGTCCTCGAAGTACATGAAGTACCGCTCGTCGAACCCGCCAACGGAGTCGAAAGCCTCACGCCGCATCAAGAAGCAGGACCCCGACAACCACCCGGCAGCCCGCTCGACGGGCGACTTCTCCTGCCGATAGGCCCGAGTCCAGGGGTTGGACTTCCAGACAGCCCCGAACAGGGCATGCCCAACCCCACGCCCGAGCGAGGGCAACAGCCGAGCAGACGGGTAGACCTCCCCAGAGGGTTCCCGGATCAAGGGCCCGAACATCCCGCCCCGAGGCCACCGCTCACCAGCGGCGATCAACGCGTCCACACTGCCGGGCGCGAACTCGATGTCAGGGTTGGAGATCAACACCCACCCGACGTCGGGCCCCAGAGCGGCGACGCCACGATTGGCCCCACCGCCGTATCCGAGGTTTCCCCCGGTGGACAGGAACGTCACATGATCCCGAGATGCGGCAACCTCCTCGGGAACCCCGTCGGTGGACCCGTTGTCGGCCAGGATCACCTGCACCGGCCGGGAAGTTGCCTTCGAAAGGGTGTCCACAAAGGGAGCCAGCGTCTCGCCCGGCGAGTACGTGACCGTCACGACACCAAGTCCGTCGCCGTAGTTCACGCGCGTCACCCTAGCGTCGCCCGGTCAGCCGCCGAAGCCGCACCAAGCCAGCACACCGAGCCGGTGCACCGAGGCGTCAGCGCCGGCGCCGCACCAACGCCGCGCGCCCGTAGGCCAGCCGGTGACGATCGGCACTGACCGCCCACGAGAAGTCCTTGGCCCGCTGCTGCCCGGAAGCCGCGAGCGAGGCCCGGCGAGCCGGGTCGTCCAGCAGGTCGGCGACGGCGGCGGCGATGTCACCGGCGCCGACACCGCAGTAGGCGACGGCCTCGCCGCCCACCTCGGGCAGCGACAGCCGGCGCGTCGTCAGAACACACGCGCCACAAGCCATGGCCTCCAGCACCGGCAGCCCGAAGCCCTCGCCCAAAGACGGATAGGCCACCAGCTCGGCACCGCCGAGGAAGCCGGCGAGCTGCTCGAACGGCAGGTAGCCGGCGCGGATCACGCGGATGCGGTGCGGGACGGAGTCCAGGGCGCGCTCCACCTGGCCGTCCCAGCCGGGCTGGCCGGCCAGCACCAGCGCGGGCGGGTCGGCTCGGCCCACCATCGCCTGGGCGAAGCCGCGGATCAGTGCCGGGACGTTCTTGCGGGGCTCCAGGGCCCCCAGGAACGCCACGTAAGGCGTGTCCCCCAAGGAGAGGGCTTTGCGCACCGCCAGGACCTCGTCCGGTGACGGCGGGTGGAAGCGTTCGGTGTCGACGCCGTGCTGGGCGATGTGCAGGACTCGGCGGTCGGCTCCGGCCACGCGGACCAGTTCGTCAGCCGTGGCCTGGGACGGGACCACGCACAGGTCCGCGCGTCTTAGGGACGCTCGGGTCCAGGTGCGGAAGAAGCGGGCCTTCACCGACGAGTGCAGCACCGGGTCGGTGAAGAACGTGGCGTCGTGCAGCGTCACGACCGAGGCGGCCTTGCCGGCCAACGGGAGTGTGTAGTGCGGTGAGTGCACCACGTCGATGCCCAGGGTCCGGATCAGGCGCGGCAGCGTCGTCTGTTCCCAGGCCAGGCGGGCCGTCCTGGTGGCGACGGCGTCAGCGGCCCTGATGATCCTGGCGTTCGGCGCGATCTTGGTGAACAGGTCCTCGTCGCGTGGCTGGCACACGACGGAGAGTCTGGCCCCGTCCGCGTCCAGTGCCGCGACGAGCGAATCCACGTAACGGCCGACGCCGCCCCGGTCTGCGGGGATCGCGGTGGCGTCGATCAACACGCTGGGTTCGACGGTGGGCACGATCAGCTAGCGTAATGTCATTTGCTTATGCGTTTAACGGGAATGCACTAATCCGGTCGTTAAGCGTGTGTGTCCCAGACACCCTGCGCCGTATTTTCCCAGGTGAACTCACTCGCGCGGGTGATTCCGGCCTCGACGGTGTGACGAGGATCGGCCAGGACGGCCCGCAGCCCTTCCGTCAACGAGGCCAGATCGCCGCGCCGCACGACGGTTCCGGCGCCTCCCGCGACCTCCACCAGAGCCGGGTCGTCGGAGTGCACGACGGGCACGCCGGCGGCCATCGCCTCCAGCACCGGCAGGCCGAAACCCTCGGCCAGACTGGGTGCGGCGAGCACGGTGGCGCCGGCCAGCACCGAGGCGAGCCGCTGGTCGGAGACCTTGCCCAGCAACGTCACGTGCGGCGCGCTCAGGTCGACGTCGCCCCAGCCCTGCTGGCCGATCACGACCAACGGCACGCGCAGCCGTTCGGTCGCCCGCACCAACAGCCCGAAGCCCTTGCGCGGCTCCACGGTGCCAATGGCGAGCACGTACGACGGGGGCAGGTCGTCTGCTGGCGGGGCGACGAGTCGCGTCACGCCGTTGGGCACCACGTGCACAGGAACCTCGACGCGCACGCACGCCGCCAACTGAGACGCGACGGCGTGCGTCGGCACGACCAGAGCGCGCGCCTCGCGTGCCGCCCGCGCGATCACCTTGCGGTGCCAGGCGACCCCACGCGGAGTCAAAGTCTCCGGATGCGTCCACGGCACCACGTCGTGCACGGTCACGACCGCGCCCGGCAGTGGGGCGAGTGGCGTCGGGGCGTGCACGTGCGGGCCGAGCTTCGGCGGAAGACCGCGCTCCCACAACGCCACCAGCGCCCGGCGCGGCACCCTGATCACGCGGTCGGCGCGGGACGTCGCCGCGGTCACCACGGACCAGCCGTCAGGAACGCTCTCCCCCAACGCCTTGAGCAACTCCGCCGTGTAGCGGCCGGTTCCGCCGGGGACCGGGGCGTTGAGTTGCTCGGTCAGCACTACTAGCTCGGGCACGTCGCGTACCGTCTCACGCCGTGTCGGCAGTCAGCACCGTGGTGGTCGTGACGTGGCGAGGCCGTGACCACATCACGGCGTGCCTGGACGCCCTCGCGGCCCAGAAAAGTCCACATAGGACGATCATCGTGGACAACGCGTCCGATGACGGCACTGCCGAGCTGATCAGCGGACATGAGGTCGTGCGGCTGCCGCGCAACCGCGGTTACGCGGGCGGTCTCGCGGCCGTTCTGGACATGGTCGACACCCAGTTCGTCGCGTGGCTCAACGATGACGCGGCGCCGGAGCCGTCGTGGCTCGCCGAGCTGGAGAGCGCTCTCAACGGCGAGCCCGGAGCGGCGGCCGCCACCTCGTCGATCTTGCTCACGGACGGCTCGACGCAGTCCGTCGGCGTGGCGCTGACCGCGGACGGCCACGGCAGGGATGTCGTGCTCGCCGGACGCGAGGTGTTCGGGTTCTGCGGCGGCGCGGCGCTGCTCAGGACCGACGAGCTCAGGGCCGTGGGCGGCGTCCCGGCGAGCTTCTTCTGCTACTACGAGGACACCGACACGGCCTGGCGGCTGCGGCTGGCCGGCCACCGGGTGATCTCGGTGGGACCGGCGCGGGTCAGGCACAAGCACGGCGCCAGCACGCGTCCCGGTTCGACGCTCTTCCACCGCTGGAACGAACGCAACCGCCTGCTGATGCTGCTGCGGTGCGCGCCCGCCGGGGTCGCGTTCACCCAGCTCGCCCGGTTCGCCGCGATCACCGCCGTGCTGCCGTTCCGCAAGAACGTCCCGGACGCCGCCAACTTCCGCCTCGGGCTCCGCGCTCAGGTCCTGGCCGAGGTGCTGCTCAGGCTCCCCGTCACGCTCGTCCAGCGCCTCAGAGTCAGGACCGAGGTCCCGCGCACGAGCGTCTGGCGGGACTGGGCCGGCCGCTGATGTCCCGCGGCGATGGAACCTCCTGCCGCCCACAGGCGTCCCCCGTGACGATGAACCTCTGGAAGCAGTCGTGAGGCGGCCGGCGCCACTCATCGTGATCGGGCTCGCCGCGGTCGCCGTCGCGGTCGTGCTGGGCGCCGTCGTGCCCGAGCAGTACGAGCTCGCGGTGCTGATGCCGTGCTGCCTGCTGTCGATCGCGTTCGCGTGGGGCGTCGGCAAGCTCGGGCCGGCGTGGCTCGTGCTGCCCGCGTTCATGGTCGTGATCCCCGGCACAGCGGTGCTGGTCGGTGACGGTCACCGCGCGTTGATGGACGTCCTCGCCACGCCCCAGACGTGCGTGATCACCAGCGTCGAGGACGTGCCGGGGCCGGACAACCCCGCGTACGCGCACCGCGTCACCTGCCCGGACGGCACCGAGCTGCGGATAGTCGTGCGGGGCGAGCAGGACAAGAAGATGCGGCCTGGCCCGGCCACGGTTCTGCGGCATCCGCTGATGCGGCCGTTGCTCGCCGAGCGCAACGACTGGTCCACCGAGTGGGTCTTCGGGGTCCCTCTTGCTGTCGTGTTGCTCCTGATCTGTGCAACCACACTGCGGGCGCGCAGAGTGATGAGGCAGGCTTAGCGCGTGGATCGAGTCTCGCTGCCCGTCGTGTCCGTCGTGGTCGTCAACTATCGCGGCGCGGAAGACACCGTGACCTGCGTGCGGGGGCTGGCCGAGGTGGACTACCCGGCCGAGCTGCTCCAGGTGATCGTCGTCGACAACGAGGCGCACGACACCGCACGGCTGAAGGCGGAACTGCCCGGCGTCGAGATCATCACCTCGGAGAAGAACCTCGGCTTCGCGGGCGGCTGCAACCTCGGCGTCGACCACGCCACTGGCGGGGTGCTCGCGTTCCTCAACAACGACGCGCGCGCGGACCGGAACTGGATCAAGGCCGCGATCAGGGTGTTCCACTCCGAACCGGCGGTCGGCGCGGTCGCGAGCAAGGTCCTCGACTGGGACGGCGAGAAGATCGACTTCGTCGACGGCGGGCTGACCTGGTTCGGCATGGGCTACAAGCGGCACGCCGGCCAGGACGACGACGGCAGCCACGACGGCCCGAAGGACGTGCTGTTCGCCACCGGCTCGGCGATGTTCGTCCGCACCGACCTCTACAAGAAGCTCGGCGGGTTCGACGAGCGGTTCTTCATGTTCTACGAGGACGTCGACCTCGGCTGGCGGCTGAACCTGCGCGGCTGGCGGGTCCGCTACGAACCGGCGTCGCTCACGTTCCACCGCCACCACGCGTCGATGAGCTCGATCCACGAGAGCCGCGAGTTGTACCTGCTGGAACGCAACGCGCTCATGTCGCTGTACAAGAACTTCTCCGACGAGACGCTGGCGAAGGTGCTGCCGGCCGCGCTCGCGCTGTGCGTGCGCCGGGCGACGGCCCGCGGTGAGATCGACCCCACGCAGCTGGAGATCACCCGCCGCCCCGCCGACCCCGCGCAGGACCGCGAGCCGGTCGGGATGTCCCGCCAGTCGCTCGCGGGGTTCCTCGCGATCGACCAGTTCGTCGAGCTGATGCCGTCGCTGGCCAAGTCCCGGGGGATCGAGCAGGCCGCGCGCCGGATGTCGGACACCGACCTGGTTCCGTTGATGCGCAAGGCTCTCGAACCGGCCTATCCCCTGCCGCGCTATCTCGCCGCGCACGACATCCTCGTGGACGTCCTCGGCATCGACGACGTGTTCGGCAGGCCCCGCAAGATCCTGGTGATCACCGGCGACGCGATCTCGGACCGGATGGCCGGCCCCGCGATCCGCGCCTGGCACATGGCCGACGTGCTGTCCGGCGAGCACCAGGTGCGCCTCGTCACGACGAACCCGCTGTGCGCGCCGCCCGACGCCCCGTTCGGCGTCGAGCGTGCCCGGCCGAAGGAACTGCCGCCGCACGTCGCGTGGGCGGACGTGGTCGTGCTGCAGGGCCACGCGCTCGAGATGGTCGGCGAGCTGAAGAAGGAGTCGTCGACCAAGATCGTGGTCTGCGACATGTACGACCCGATGCACCTGGAACTGCTGGAACAGGGCAAGGACAAGGCCGACGACAAGCGCGCCCTCGACCTCGCCGCCGTCACCAAGGTGCTGAACACGCAGCTCGAACGCGGCGACTTCTTCCTGTGCGCGTCGGAACGGCAGCGGCACTTCTGGCTCGGCCACCTGGCCGCGCTCGGCCGGTTGACGCCGACGTTGTACGACAACGACCCCACGACGCAGTCACTGCTCGGGATCGTCCCCTTCGGACTGTCGGGCAAGCCGCCGCAGCGCACCGGCCCGGCGATCAAGGGCGTCGTGCCGGGCGTCACGGACGCGGAAAAGGTCGTGATCTGGGCCGGTGGCGTCTACAGCTGGTTCGACCCGCTGTCGCTGATCGAGGCGATGGACCACCTGCGCAGGCGGCAGCCGTCCGCGAAGCTGTACTTCCTCGGCATGAAGCACCCGAATCCCGAGGTCCCGGACATGGACATCGCCGGCCAGACGCGGGCGCTATCCGCACAGTTGGGGCTGACCGGCGAGACCGTGTTCTTCAACGACGGCTGGGTGCCGTACAACGACCGGCAGAACTGGCTGCTCGACGCGAACTGCGGTGTCACCACGCACTACGAGCACGTGGAGACCACGTTCGCGTTCCGCACTCGGGTGCTCGACTACCTGTGGGCGGGCCTGCCGATCGTCACCACGTCCGGCGACTCGTTCGCGGACCTGGTGGAGCGCGAGGGTTTGGGCGTCGTCGTGCCGCCGGAGAACCCGGAGGCACTGGCCGACGCGCTGGAGAAGGTGCTCTACGACGAGGAGTTCGCGGCCGCGTGCCGTGAGCGCATCGCCGTCGTCCGCGAACGGTTCACCTGGGAGACGGCACTCGCGCCGCTGGCCGAGTTCTGCCGCAACCCCAGGCCCGCCGCGGACCGTCTGCCCGGCTCGGCCCCCATGGTGCGCACACCGGGGCTCAGCACGACGGACAAGGTGAAGCGGGACCTGCACCTGGTGCGCGAGTACCTGGACGCGGGTGGCCCGACCGAGTTGGCCAAGCGGGCGACGGGGCGTCTGCGGAAAATCGCGCGTGGTGGCAGGTAAATGGCGAGATCCCCGAAACCCCTCAAGGTGCTGCTCGACGGCACCCCTCTGCTAGGACATCGCACCGGAATCGGCCGCTACACCTCGGCGCTGGCCGAAGAACTGGCGTCGATGACGGACGACGTCGACGTACGGGCCGTGGCGTTCACGCTGCGCGGCTGGCGTGCGTTGCGCACCGTTCTCCCGCACGACGTGACCGCGCGCGGCCTGCCCGTCTCGGCACGGGCGCTGCGCGAACTGTGGCTGCGCGGCCCGTTCCCGCCGGTCGAGATGCTGGCCGGGTTCACCGACGTCATGCACGCCACGAACTTCGTGCTGCCGCCGACGATCCGGGCCGGCAAGGTCGTCACGATCCACGACCTGGCGTTCCTGGACGCGCCCGGCGACCTCCCGCCGTCGGACCGCCGGCTGCCCGAACTCGTCCGGCTGTCGGCTCAGCGCGCGGACGTGATCTGCACGCCGACCGCGGCCGTCGCCTCGGTCGTCGCGGACCGGTTCTCGGTGCCGCTGGAGAAGATCGTGGTGACGCCGCTGGGCGTCGACCCCGCCTGGTTCGCCTCGCGGCCGCCGTCGCCGACGTTGCGCGGACGGCTGGGTCTGGGCTCGGAGTACCTGCTGTTCGTGGGTGCGGCCGGGCCGCGCAAGGGCCTCGAGTACCTGATCAAGGCGCACGCGTCCGATCCGTCGCTGCCGCCGCTGGTGATCGTCGGGCCCGGCCGGTCCGGTGTGGAGGGCCGGGTGCTGCGGACCGGCTACCTGTCCGACGTGCACCTGCGTTCGGTGGTGGCCGGGGCGACGGCGCTGGTGCTGCCGTCGCGGGACGAGGGCTTTGGACTGCCCGTGCTGGAAGCATTGGCCTGCAACGTTCCTGTGGTGTGCTCGGACGTGCCCGCGTTGCGCGAGGTCGCCGGTGGGCACGCGCTGCACGTACCGGTCGGGGACGTCGAGGCACTGGCCCACGGGCTGGCTCAGGCCGTCGCGGCGCCGACCACTCCGGAGGCGCAGTCCGAACGGCGTGCGCACGCGTCCGGGTTCACCTGGCGGCGGTGCGCGGAGAAGACGGTCGAGGCGTACCGGCGGAGCAAGGCCTGAAGTGCGTCTGCAAGTACTACCGGCTCGCGGTCGGTGGTACTTGCAGACGCCCCAACGACTTCACCGAGAGCGCGGCCTCGGCGAACGCTTGTCGAGCTGGCTCATCGACACCTGACGCGAGCCCGTGACAACGGCAACGCATTTCAGGAAGCGTTGCCGATCGGAATCCGTTGTCACGGGACGCTGAGGTGTGCGCCCGGAATCGAACATGCCGAACAGGCTCCCGTACTTGGGACTACCGTGCCAGACCGGTCACCCCAATGGCGCAGCACCGGCACGAGGAGCTACCACCCCGGCGCGGACTGCCTCCGAAAGGGCGCTTCGCCAGTGCGGCAACGGGCGTAGTCCCGCCGCTGCCCACGCGGCACCCGACAGCACCGAGTAGGCGGGTCGCGGGGCCGGGCGCGGGAAGTCCGCCGTGGTGCAGGGCTGGACGCGCGCGGGATCGGCGCCGAGCTCCTCGAAAACGGCCTGTGCGAAACGGAACCAGGTGGTTTCACCGCCGCCGGTAGCGTGCAGCAGACGCGTCTCGGGCAGAACCGAGGCCAGCTCGAGAAGTCCGGCCGCGAGGTCGTGCGACCACGTCGGCGAACCGGCCTGATCATCCACAACGGACAGAGATGGTCGCGAGGATTCCAGCGCTGCCATGGTCTTCACGAAGTTCGAGCCTTGCACGCCGTACACCCACGAGGTGCGCACGACGTAGCCGCCCGCCTCCAGCACTCGGCGTTCGCCTTCGAGTTTTGTGCGGCCGTAAGCGGACTTCGGATCGACCGGGTCAGAAGTCTCGTAGGGCCGCGTGCCATCGCCGGCGAACACGTAGTCCGTCGAGACGTGGATCATCGGAATGCCAAGGGAAGCGCACGCCTGTGCAAGCAGACCAGGGCCGACGGCGTTGACCGCGAACGCGCGGTCCTCGTCGGTCTCGGCGGCGTCGACGGCGGTGTACGCGGCGCAGTTGATCACCGCGGAGGCACCGGCCAGGTCCGCGGCCACGACCTTCGTCACGTCCAGTTCAGCGGAGGACACCGCGCGGACGTCGGCGGACAGGGCGGCGAGGTCGTGGCCGAGCTGGCCACGACCACCGGGAACGAGGATCACCTTCTCAGCCCTTCGCCAGCGCCGCGCGCTCCTTGAGCGGCTCCCACCAGGCGCGGTTCTCGCGGTACCAGTCGACCGTGTCGGAGAGACCGACGGTGAAGTCGACCTGCGGCGCGTAGCCCAGTTCGGAGGCGATCTTGGAGATGTCGACCGAGTAGCGGCGGTCGTGGCCCAAGCGGTCCTGCACCGGTTCGACGGCCGACCAGTCGCGGCCCGTCGCCTCCAGCAGCTTCTCGGTCAGCTCGCGGTTGGTGAGCTCGGTGCCGCCGCCGATGTTGTAGATCTCCCCCGGCCGGCCGCCCTCGGCGACGAGCTGGATGCCGCGGCAGTGGTCGGCCACGTGCAGCCAGTCGCGCACGTTCAGGCCGTCGCCGTAGAGAGGCACCTTCCCGCCGTCGATCAAATTGGTGACGAAGAGCGGAATCACCTTTTCGGGGAACTGATACGGCCCGTAATTGTTCGAACACCGAGTGATGCTCACGGGCAGTCCGTGAGTGCGGTGGAACGCACGCGCCAACAGGTCGGAAGAGGCCTTGGAGGCCGAGTACGGGGAGTTCGGTTCGAGGATGTGCGTCTCGGTCCAGGAGCCGTCCTCGATCGAGCCGTAGACCTCGTCCGTCGAAACGTGCACGAACCGGCCCACGCCCGCGTTGAGGGCGCCCTGCAGCAGCGTCTGCGTACCCAGGACGTTCGTGAGCACGAAGTCCGCCGATCCGGTGATGGACCGGTCCACGTGCGATTCGGCCGCGAAGTGCACGACGACGTCGATGCCGCGCATCTGCTCGGCGACCACGTCCGCGTCGCAGATGTCGCCACGCACGAACTCGAACTTGCCCGCGACCGGCGCGAGGTTGGTCTCGCTACCCGCGTAGGTGAGCTTGTCGAGCACCACCACTTCGGCACCGGCGAACGCCGGGTAGGACCCGCTCACCAACTCCCGCACGTAGTGCGAGCCGATGAACCCGGCCCCACCTGTCACCAGTACGCGCATGCCATTTCCTCCCGTGGTGTTCCCCGCTCGCAGTCTGTCACGTACCTAATCGCTGCAACCCACAGCAACGTCACGTCGTCTGACTTATAAAAGAACTAAGCTCGCGGTGTGGGGGAGGAAACGGCTGTGGAAGGCAGAACTCTGCCGGTCAGGGTGGTGAGCACCCGGCCGCATGGGGCCTTTCGCGCTTTCCTGATGACGGGGAAGATCTTCGTCGCGCTCGTCTCGGCCGCTGTGCTTCTCGTCACGTCGTACGGCTGGAACAAGCTGCGCACGACGAACGACGGCATCGTCAAGACCGAGGTCATCTCCGAGGAACTCGCCAAGCAGGGGCCCAAGCCGCTCGACGGCGCGGTCGACATCCTGCTGGTCGGCATCGACAGCCGCACCGACGCGCAGGGCAACCCGCTGTCGGAGGAGGTGCTGGCCATGCTCAACGGCGGCGTCGCCGACGGCGAGCAGAACACCGACACCATGATCCTCGTGCACATCCCGGTCGACGGCACCCGCGCGGTCGCGATCTCGTTCCCCCGCGACTCCTACGTCGAGATGGCGGACGGGTTCGGCAAGCACAAGCTCAACTCGGCGTTCGCGCGCCAGCGCAACACCGTCGACCAGCAGCTGCGCTCACAGGGCGTGACGGACGAGGCGCGGATCCGCACCGAGTCGATGGCCGCCGGCCGCAAGACGCTGATCAAGACGATCGAGGGCCTCTCCGGCAACCAGGTGCGGATCGACCGTTACGCCGAGGTCAACCTGGCGAGCTTTTACGAGGTCACCAAGGCCATCGGCGGCGTCGAGGTGTGTCTGAAGGAGCCGACCTCCGACCGCGACTCCGGCGCGAACTTCAAGGCGGGCCAGCAGACGATCGAGGGCGCTGCCGCGCTGTCGTTCGTGCGGCAGCGCAAGAACCTGCCCGGCGGCGACCTCGACCGGATCGTGCGCCAGCAGGTGTTCATCGGCGCCCTCGCGAAGAAGGTGCTGTCGACCGGCACGCTGACGGACACGGACAAGCTCAACGGGCTGGTCGAGGCCGTGCAGAAGTCGGTGATCCTCAGTTCCGGCTGGGACATCACCACGTTCGCCGAGCAGATGCAGGGCCTCGTGGGCGGCAACTTCCAGTTCAAGACCATTCCGGTGGGCGACCCGACGGACACCTACGGTGACGGCAACGTGCTGCCGGTGAACCCCGCGCAGGTGCGCAGGTTCCTCACCGACCTGGCCGCGGAGAAGGACACGACGAGCAAGGCCCCGACGACGACCACCAGCCTCCCCGCGCCGCCGAACTCCTCGATCACCGTGCAGGTCTTCAACGCCGCGGGCATCCAGGGTCTCGCGTCGCAGGTGATGAACACGTTGGCGGCCAAGGGTTTCCAGCGCGGTCCCGTGGCGTCGGCGCCGCAGAACAGCGACACCACCGTCGTGCGGTACGCGACCGGCGAAGAGGGCTCCGCGCGCAAGGTCGCGGCGGAACTCGGCCCGAACGTCGGCGTCGAAGAGGACGCGACCGTCCGAAAGGGACAGATCCAGGTCTTCGTCGGCGGCGACTACCAGGCGCAGGGCGACGACTCGGAGGACATCGACCCCCAGGGCGTTCCCGGCACGTCGACGGCCGCCAGCTCGAGCAGCACCCCGCCGATCACGGCGGGCGGACTGGTCTGCGTGAACTGAAAGCCCCGGCGTAACGCGCTTGCGATAGTTACGCTGAGCACGCAGAACCAGCACACGAAGGGCCGACCGTTGAGCACTGCCGCACGCGCGAAGAAAACCGCACGGGTCATCGGCCGTGTGGTGATCGCGCTTGTCGCCGTGGTGACGCTGGCGTTCTCCGGCTACTTCTGGACCGCGCTGCGGCTGGTGAAGCAGAACACCAACACCACGCAGATCCTCCAGGTGCTGGAGGACATCCCGAACTCGCCGCCCGTCGAGGACGGCGCGATGGACGTCCTGCTGGTGGGCAGCGACAGCCGGACGGACGCGCAGGGCCGGCCGCTTCCCGCCGACGTGCTGCGCAAGTTGCGCACCGAGGGCACGGACACGGTGAACACGGACACGATCATCGTGATGCGCGTGCCCCGCAACGGCGGCAAGGTGAGCGCCATCTCGATTCCACGCGACACGTACGTCCCGATCGCCGGCTACCGCGAGGACAAGATCAATTCCGCGTACGGCGCGGTGAAGTACCTGACTGCGGAACGGTTGCAGGCCGAGGGCGTGAGCGACCAGCAGGAGCGCGAGCGCAGGTCGGACGAGGCGGGACGCAAGGCGCTGGTGCAGGCCGTGCAGGACCTGACGGGAATGCGCGTCGACCACTACGCCGAGATCAACCTCTACGGCTTCTACCTGCTGACCGAGGTGATCGGCGGCGTGCAGGTGTGCCTGAAGGCCGGCACGTCGGACCCGAACTCCGGCGCGAACTTCCGCGCGGGCCCGCAGACGATCTCGGGCGGTGACGCGTTGTCGTTCGTGCGGCAGCGGAACATGCCCGGAGGTGACCTGGGGCGGATCGCGCGCCAGCAGGTGTTCATGTCGCAGGCGATGAAGCAGCTGCTGTCCGCGGGCACGTTCACCGATCCGGCGAAGATGAGCGGGCTGCTCGACGCGGTGTCGAAGTCCGTCGTCGTGGACCAGAACCTCGACCTCGCGACGCTGGCGGCGCAGGCGCAGGGCCTCGCGTCGGGCAACGTGGAGTTCGCCACGATCCCGGTGACGAGCATCGACGGCCGCAACGAACGCGGGCAGAGCATCGTGACGGTCGACCGCGAGGCGGTGAAGGCGTGGGTGGCGCAGCTGATCGGCGAGACCCCGAAGCCCGTTCCCTCGTCGACGACCCCGAGTACGCCCGCGCGGTTCGGCCCTGAAAAGCTGCTCTCGCTGGACGGCGCGCACGCTGCCGCAGCGCGCCAGGATGTGCCGTGCGTCGACTAGGGAGTACCGCGTGAGCGTGACCGAGATCCTCTTCACGCCGTTGCTGAAGGCCGATCCGGGTCGTCCGCTGATCACGCACTACGACGACGCGGCGAACACGCGGATCGAACTCTCGCGCGCGACCGTGAAGAACTGGGCCGCGAAGACGGCGAACTGGCTGCGTGACGAGCACGACGTCGAACCGGGTGACTCGGTCGCGGTGCTGCTGCCCGCGCACTGGCAGACCGTGGGCCTGCTGCTCGGCGCCTGGTGGTGCGGCGCCCGTGTGGTCGGCGCCGGCTCCGACGCCAAGGTGGCCGTGGTGCCGCCCGGCGGTACTGCCGACGCGGACGTCGTGGCCGTGGCCTCGTTGCATCCCATGGGTTTGGGCTCCGGCGCCCCCGTCGACTACGCCGACGACGTGCGCGCGCACGGCGACGACTTCATGCCGTGGGAGCCGATCGCGGGCTCCACGCCCGCACTGGGCGAGTCCACTGTGGATGAGGTGGTCGCTCAGGCACGCGAGTTCGGCGCGAAGCTCGGCTCCGAGCCGCGCGTGCTGTCCACTCTGGAGTGGGACTCCACTTCCGCTGTGCTGGAAGGCTTTCTGGCCGTACTCGCGGCCGGCGGCTCACTGGTGCAGGTGAGCAATCCCGACGCGGGCCGGTTGGCCGCGCGCCGGGAGAGCGAGAAGGTCACGCAGCTGCTGGGTTGAGCACCTTGTTGTTCTTGAACAGCACGCGGTCCAACGAGTAGGCACCACCGTTGAAGCCGAGTGCGAGGGCGGCCGCGCCGAGCACGATGACCAGTTCGGCGCCACCCTCGCCGAGCAGGCCGTTCGGCAGGTGCACGAGGACCCAGGCGCCGAGCATGTCGACGGCGAGCAGCACGCCGACGACCGGCAGCGCCACACCGGCGATCAGCGCGAGGCCACCGGCGAACTCGACCGACGCGGCGAACCACGCGGACAGCGTCGGCAGCGGCACGCCCATCTTGTCGAACGAGCCAGCGGTACCCGCCATGCCGAACTCGGTGAACTTCTGCCAGCCGTGCGCGACGAACACGATGCCGACGGCGATGCGCCCGATGAGTGCGGCGATGTCCTTGACCATGTTGCTTGCTCCCCGATCCTGTCGTTCAGCTGTAGGTCGTTCAGCCTCGAACCAAAACTAGTGCAGATTTGAACGACCTCATGATTTCGACAGGAATCCAACAGCGAGTCCTTAGGTTCGCTGGTCCCGCTACTTCTTGAGCGTCAGACCGGCGCCCTCGGCGTTGGTCAGGATCAGCGAGGAGCGGTTGATCTTGTAGGTGAACTCTCCCTTCCCCAACGCCTCCGTGACGGCCGTCTCCACCTCGTTCACCTCGCCGCATCCCTTGTCGGTGATGGGCCCGAGCGCGACCTTGATCGTCTGGCCGGTCAGTTCGTACGGCAGTTCCCCGCCGTTGAAGTTGCAGCCGGTGTCCACGGCCACGGTGCCGTTCTTGAAGGAGATCGTGGCCTTCACGCCCGCGGGCACGGACGAGACGGCGTCGCGCTTGACGAGTCCGTCGACGGTCCAGGTGCCCTCCAGGGTGGCGGGCTGTTCCGTCGCGAGCACGATCTCGGTATCCGCCCCGGTGAGCACGAGGTTGGTGCCGTCGAGCTTCCAGGACGGTGTGGCGCGGAGCAGGTTCGACAGCCACTCGTCCTGTTGGTGCAACTCGGGTTTCGGGCAGCCCATCGCGGTCATGGCGAGGTCGGCGACGGAGAGCTTGCCGTCGTCGAGCTTCACCGGGCTCTGCATCTGGTTGCAGCCGGCGCTCGCGATCAACCGGTCGTCGTCGGTGAATCTCAGTTCCACCCTCGTGCCCTCGACCAGGGCGCGCGGCTTGCCCTGTTCGGTGACGGAGGACGAGACGTACACCTTGCCCCGCAGGTTCGCGCCCTGCCCCGCGGAGGGACTCGTGCAGGCGGTGGCGGCCAGCATCAGGACGGCGAGGGCGATTCGGGTGCTCATGCGAGTAGGACGGAACGTCGTGGCCCTGTGGTTGCCCGAAGGCCGGGAGCGGGATTTCCGCGCCCGGCCAACGGAGAATTCGATGTCACGGGGACAGCGACTCAGCGAAGTCGTAGAGGCTCTTGATGTCGTTGTCGAAGTACGGCCCGTCCATCTGGCTCGCGTCGGCGTGCCGATGGCTGACCACACTGTTGATGTAGCCCAGCCCGTTCTGGTCGTTGTACTCCTGCAGCCACGGTCCGCCGGACGATCCGCCGGTCATGTTGCACCAGGCCCGCACCTGCTGGCTGTGGCCGTTCCAGGTCGTGCCCTGGCAGAAGTACTGCAGCTCACCGGTGAACGGCGCACCCGCGGGGTAGCCGAGGATCGTGACGGACACCGAGTAGCCCCAGTTCCAGCGCAACCCGTTGCCGCCCACGACGTTCGCGATCGAACTGCCGCCAAGGGTCTGCATGATGACGATGCCCATGTCCTCGTCACTGTTGCTGGAGTTGATCCAGGCAGTGCGAGACGTGAGCTGGTAGGCACTCCACGTGCCGAAGGGGCGCGCGCCGTTGCGGTAGCGAGGCACGAACACCCAGTTGCTCATCCACTGGCCGCCGGCACCGCCGTGCACGCAGTGCCCCGCCGTCTGGACCAGCTTCCTCTTGGCGCTGCTCACGGTCGCGCCGGAGCAGACGTAGTTCAGGCCGTTGGCCGGGTTGGTGAAGTACACCTTTCCGACCGTGGCCGACTCGTTGAGCATCGTCCCGATGCCCTGCGCCTGCTCGGTCTTGACCTTCACCGAGGGTGCGACCCCTTCGATGCTGCCCGCACGACCCGAGGGCTGGTGTGGGGAAGCGGCCTGAACCGTGGCGGGAGCCTGAGCCGGGATCGCGGTGGCCATGCGCTCCGGAGTCCAGTACGCCTCGGCCGCGGCGGCCGACTGGATCTTGTTGTCGGAGGTTCTGGCCAGGCTGGCAGCGCTGCCGTTCGGTGCCGCCTGCGCGGTCGGCACGAGCACGGAAGCAGCCAGCAAAAATCCGAACGCTAATGAAACAGTTCTTTTCGCTCTCATTCGAAATACCTCACTAAACGAGGTTCACTTGCGGCTTTTCGAACGTAGCGACGCCTCTGACCTGGTGTCCAGGCATATCTTGAAGTTGCTCTGTTCAGCCCCGCTTCCATTCCATGCCTGCCAGAAAAAGGTCCATCCGGGTCATTTCTTCGACCGATGTGCCCGATTGGAAAGCGCTATCCAGACAGTCGATCTTGAACTTGGGGGTTGACAGACCGCACGCTCGTCGCTGTACTTAACCCAGTGGTTAGATAACCAAGTGGTTAGGTACGAGATGGACCAGCTGAGCGCCACCTTCGCCGCACTGGCGGACCCGACCCGCCGGGCGATCCTCGCGCGGCTCACCGAGGGCCCGGCAACGGTGAAGGAGCTCTCCGAGCCGTTCGACATCAGCGGCCCGGCGATCTCCAAACACCTGCGCGTGCTGGAGAAGGCAGGCCTGATCACCCGCGGCAGGGAAGCCCAGTGGCGTCCCTGCCAGCTCGACGCGACACCGCTGAAGGAGGTCGCCGTGTGGGCTGAGAACTACCGCCGCTTCTGGGATGCGAGCTACTCGCGCCTGGACGCACTCTTGACCGAGATGAAGGAGAACGAGAAATGACCACGGTGAAGTTCGGCACGACCGTCACCCTCCCGTCCGACACCGAGATCGCGATGTCGCGCTCGTTCGACGCGCCCGCTTCGTTGGTGTGGAAGGCTTTCACCACACCGTCGCTGCTGCGCCAGTGGCTGCTCGGCCCCGACGGCTGGGAGATGCCGATCTGCGAGGTCGACCTGCGCGTGGGCGGCAAGTGGCGTTACGGCTGGGCGCAGCCGGACGGTTCGGCCGCGTTCGAGATGCACGGGGAGTACACGGAGGTCACGCCGCATTCGCGGATCGTCAACACGGAGATCTTCGAGGACAACCCGCCGGCCGTGACCGTGGTGGAGTTCGTCGAGGTGGACGGTCAGACGACGATGACCACCACCATGCGACTGGTGTCGCAGGAGGCCCGGGACGCGGTGCTGGCGTCCGGCATGTCCGACGGCGCGGGGCGTTCGTACGAGCGGCTGGGCGAGATCCTGGCCACGCTGTGACCCGTTCGGCGGAGTAATGCGGGCGGCGATCTGGGCGATGCTCCGCGTGACCGGTCACGCGGAGGGTTGCCATGAACTCGCTACTGCTGCTGCTACCGGCGATCCTCGTACTGGCCGCCATCGGCGTGTACGGCTGGCGAAACGCCTCGAAGACCGCCCGCCGCGCCGAGCACAAGAGCGCGACCGCCGTCGAGGCCGCCAAGCTGGCGATCGTCACCGCGACCACCCACGAGCCCCCGGCCGACCTGGAACAGGGACGCATCCGCACGTTCCTGATGCTCGACGAGAGCTCGATCATGAGCATGTACGGCCAAACCCCGCAGGCCGCCGCCGAGGCACGCCTCCGCGAGGTCGAACGCGGCACGTCACGCGAGGGTTCGCTGGGCCTTCGTGGTTCGCTGGTCGAGGCGGGCGGCAGGCGTTCGGGCAGCGAGACCGTGCGGGAGACGTTCGAAGCGGAGACGAACGCCGCCCGCGCGCTCGACGTGGTGCTGCGACACCTGGTCGCCCGCGACGAGCTGGTGCAGCTGGACCTGACCGCCGGGGGAACCGTTTCGGGTTCCCCGCAGGGCTACGTGAAGGTCAAGGCGTCGTACCGGATCGCGTTGGGAGACAACGACATCGCCGTTTCCGGTCCCGGTATCGCCTTCACCGTGCCGCGCTCACGGGTGCCGGCCTCCGCTGCGGCCGTCTTCGTGGACGGCTCGACCATCACCGCCATCTGCTTCGGGCGTGCGGTGCGCCGGGAATCGTCCACAATGGTCGTTCTGCCGACAGCCCTCTACCTTGCTTGAGGTTGGTGGACCGTAATCACCTTTGGTGACAACGGTTCCCCCGGTCGGGGACACTGGGGCGTGGTTACGTTCGGGCGCATGGGACGTTTCCTCGTGGCTCTGTCCGTCATGCTCGGCTTCGCCGTGCTGTCCGCTCCGCTCGCCCACGCCGCTCCGGGCTCGCGCTGGGAAGTCGTGCCGTGCGCTGCCGGTTCGAAGGCTCTGTGGCTGCCGCGCGTGGACAAGTTCGGCACCGATTTGTCGTGCACGACCGAGGAAGCTCGGTCCGCGGCGGTGAAGGCGGCCGTGGACAGCGGGAGTCCGACGCGGATGATGAACGTCGCCATCGCGTTCGGGCAGCAGCTCGCCGACAAGTCGCTCACGCCGGAGTCGCCCTGCGTGCTTGGGGCGAAGGGAGCCGTCGGCGAGGCGATCGGCACGTGCGTGGCCGCCTGACTCGACAATGATCGGCCTGGAGGACGAGCCTCCAGGCCGATCACAGGGTCGTTGACCTAGCCGTTGAGCACGGCGCGCGACATCACGACGCGCTGGATCTGGTTCGTGCCCTCGTAGATCTGCGTGATCTTCGCGTCCCGCATCATCCGCTCGACCGGGAAGTCGCGCGTGTAGCCGGCGCCGCCGAAGAGCTGCACCGCGTCCGTGGTGACCTCCATGGCCACGTCGGAGGCGAAGCACTTGGCGGCTGCGGTGATGAAGCCGATGTTCGGCTCGCCGCGTTCTGCCTTGGCTGCGGCGACGTAGACCATGTGGCGGGCCGCCTCGATCTTCATCGCCATGTCGGCGAGCATGAACTGGACGCCCTGGAAGTCCGAAATGGACTTGCCGAACTGCTTGCGGTCCTTGACGTACGCGACCGCGGCTTCGAGGGCGCCCTGCGCGATGCCGACGGCCTGGGCGCCGATGGTCGGGCGGGTGTGGTCCAACGTCTTCAGAGCCGTCTTGAGGCCCGTGCCCGGCTCGCCGATGATCCGGTTCGCGGGGATGGTGCAGTTCTCGAAGTAGATCTCGCGGGTCGGCGAGCCCTTGATGCCGAGCTTGCGCTCCTTCGGGCCCACCGAGAAGCCCTCGTCGTCCTTGTGCACGACGAACGCCGAGATGCCGGCGGACTTCTTCGCGGCGTTGGGGTCCGTCACGGCCATGACGGTGTACCAGGTGGACTCGCCGGCGTTGGTGATCCAGCACTTGGTGCCGTTGAGCACCCAGTGGTCACCGTCGAGCACGGCCCTGGTCCGCATCGAGGCCGTGTCGGAGCCTGCCTCGCGCTCGGACAGAGCGTAGGAGGCCATGGCCTCGCCCGAGGCGATGGACGGCATGACGAGCTGCTTCAGTTCCTCGGACGCCGAGAGGAGGATCGGCATGGTGCCGAGCTTGTTCACGGCCGGGATCAGCGAGGACGACGCGCAGACGCGGGCCACTTCCTCGATGACGATGCAGGTGGCGACGGAGTCCGCGCCCTGGCCGTCGTAGGTCTCCGGCACGTGGACGGCCGCGAAGCCTGCCTTGACCAGGGCGTTGTGGGCCTCTACCGGGAAGCGCTCGTTCTCGTCGACCTCGGCCGCGTACGGCTTGATCTCCTTCTCGGCGAGCGAGCGGACGGCCTCTCGCAGCGCCTCGTGCTCCTCGGCGAGCTGATAGGTGCCGAAGCTCGGGTTCACCTTGTTACCTCCCGGTAGCGAGTACTCGTGCACGATGTTAGCGCCCGTTCACGTCGGGCGCCGCTGTGCTGTTGAGCACTCAGAGGGACTTCTGCAGCGCCGCGTCCTTGTCTAGTACGAGCTGCTCGAGTTCTGCCTGGAAGCGGGCCATGCGTTCCTGCAGTGCGACGTCCGAGGCGGCCAGCACGCGGACGGCCAGCAGGCCCGCGTTGCGCGCACCACCGACTGAGACGGTGGCGACCGGGACGCCCGCGGGCATCTGCACGATCGAGAGCAGCGAGTCCATGCCGTCGAGGTACTTCAACGGGACGGGCACGCCGATGACCGGGAGCACCGTGGCGGAGGCGACCATGCCGGGCAGGTGGGCGGCGCCGCCGGCACCCGCGATGATCACGCGCAGACCACGTGAGGCGGCCGAACCGGCGTAGTCGAGCATGCGCTGCGGGGTGCGGTGGGCGGAGACGACGCTCACCTCGAACGGCACGTCGAACTCGGCGAGCGCTTCGGTGGCCGCCTTCATCACCGGCCAGTCCGAGTCGCTGCCCATGATCACGCCAACCTGAGTCACTCCGCACTCCGCTTCTCGCCGTGAATGTCGTATCCGTCTGACCAAACGCCCGTGGACAGCCACTGAGCGGCAAGCTGCGCGCGGTGGCGGACCTCGGTCATGTCGTTGCCGAGGAACGTCACGTGCCCGACCTTGCGGCCCGGCCGTTCCTCCTTGCCGTACAGGTGCACGTGCGCGTCCGGGAACCGGGCGAACAGGTGGTGCACGCGCTCGTCCGGGCCCATCGCGGGCACGTCGGAAGCCCCGAGGACGTTCGCCATCACGACGGCCGGCGCCATCAGGTCGGTGCGGCCGAGCGGGTAGTCCAGGACGGCGCGCAGGTGCTGTTCGAACTGCGACGTGCGCGCGCCCTCGATCGACCAGTGGCCGGAGTTGTGCGGGCGCATCGCTAGCTCGTTCACGACCACGCCGTCCGCGGTCTCGAACAGCTCGACGGCCAGCACACCCACGACGCCCAGCGCGTCGGCGACCTTCAGCGCCAGTTCCTGGGCCTCGGCGCCGTCCAGAGCGAGGGCCGGCGCGAGGACCTCGACGCAGATGCCGTCGGACTGCACGGTCTCGACCACCGGCCACGCCGCGCCCTGCCCGAACGGCGAGCGCGCCACGACGGCCGCCAGTTCGCGGCGCATCGGCACGCACTGCTCGACCATCAGCGGCATCCCGGCCTCCAGCAGCTCGGGGACGACCCGCTCGGCGCTCTGCGGGGTGTTCAGCATCCACACGCCGCGCCCGTCGTAGCCGCCGCGGATCGCCTTCAGCACGCACGGCCAGCCGTGGGCCGCGCCGAACTTCTGCACGTCGCGGACCTCGTGCACCTCGGCGAACGGCGGCACCGGCAGTCCCAGCTCGGCCAGCCGCACCCGCATCTTGAGCTTGTCCTGCGCGTACTGCAGCGCGTCCGGACCGGGGTGCACCTTCACACCCTCGGCGACGAGCGCGCGCAGATGCTCCTGCGGCACGTGCTCGTGGTCGAACGTGACGACCTCGCAGCCCTTCGCGAACGCGCGCAACGCGTCGAGGTCGGTGTGCGTGCCGAGCACCACGTCCCGCGCGACGAGGGCGGCGGGGTCGTTCTCGGAGACTGCGAGCACGCGCAGCGACTGTCCCAGTGGGATCGCGGCCTGGTGCGTCATGCGGGCGAGCTGCCCGCCGCCGATCATTCCGACGACGGGGAGACGGGTACGAGAGTCCACGGTTCAGGCATTCTACCTGCGGCTTCTCGCGCGCTCACCAGCAGATCCAGCCTCTGCGCGGTGAGGCTGCCCTCGGGTGCGACGTGGATCACGAGCCGCTGGTCGTGCTCGGGCGCGCCGAGCACCTCGCAGTCGAACTCCAGCAGGCCCGCGACCGGGTGCCGCAGTCGTTTGCGGGCCGAGCGGCGCACCGCCACGTCGTGCTCCGCCCACAGCCGGGCGAACTGCGGGCTCGCCATCAGCTCGTCGACCAACGGCCGCATGGCCGGGCGCCGGGCCAGGGTCGCGCGCAGATCGGCGACGTGGGAGCGGGCGACATCCTCGCGGTCCTCCTCGGGCACCCAGCTCTCGCCGCCCAGGAAGAACGCCCTGAGCAGGTTGCGGCCGACGACGTCCCCGAACACCAGCTCGGCGCGCGGGGTCGCGGCGAGCACGTCGCCGAGGTCGGAGATCACCACCGCCAGGTCGTCACGCAGCCGGTCGAGCAGCAGCCGGACAGCGGGCCGGATCGACGTCGACGCGGGCTCCTCCGGGACCGCCTCGCCCGCCAGCCGGAACAGGTGCGCGCACTCGTCGGCGTCGAGTTCCAACGCGCGGGCGATGCCGTTCAGGACCGACACGGACGGATGCGGCCCACGGGCCTGTTCGAGGCGCGAGTAGTAGTCGACGGACACGCCCGCGGCGACCGCGACCTCTTCACGACGACGTCCCGGCGTGCGTCGCCGTCCGGTGCCCACCGGCGCCATCCGCTCACGACGGCTGCGCAGGAAGTCCGCCATTTCTCGCATGCCCTCCACGGTAGCCAGGACCGGACTGTCCCTGGCTGCACGCACGACGCCGGCCGACGCTGGATCACATGAAGATCGCAATGACGGGCTCGACCGGACGGGTCGGCAGCAGGCTCCTCCCCCGGCTGCGGGAGCAGGACCACGACGTGCGCACCCTGGCCGGGAGGCTCGAAGACACCGATGCGGTGGAGGAACTGGTCGACGGCGTGGACGCCGTGGTGCACGTGGCGGCTGCTCTCCGCACAAGCACCGACTTCGAAGGCGTGAACGTCCACGGCACGCGGAAGCTCGCCGAACTGAGCGAGAAGGTGCCGCTGTTCGTCCATATCAGCACGAACCTCGTGTACCCCAAGGGACTAGGCCGGCCCGCGACCGAGACCGACCCCGCGAACCCGGCCGAGGAGTTCGGCGACTACCCCCGCACCAAGGCTCTCGGCGAACAGGCCGTCCTCGGCGCGAGAGAGGCCACGATCCTCCGGCTCGCCTTCGTCTACGGCGACGGCGATCCGCACCTCCAGGAATCGCTGCGCTGGGCGGCGACGTGGCCAGGACATCAGCGACTTCACCTGGTGCACCACGAAGACGTGGCACAGGCGGTCGGCAAGGTCCTCGGCACCGGCGAGAGCGGGATCTTCAACATCGCCGACGACAACCCGGTCACGGCCGTGGAACTGCACCTGCTGAACGGCCTCACCCCCAAAGAGGCCGTTCAGCAGGACTTCGACCCGTGGCACGGGATCGTGTCGACCAACCACGCCCAGCGGGTGCTCGGCTTCCGCCCGCGCTACCCCTCTGCCTTGGCGGCGGCGGTGTCCGGCTCGCTCTGATCACCCGGAGCGGGATCGGACTCGGGCTCGGGCTCTGCCACGGGCTCAGGCTCGGGCTCGGGCTCGGGCTCGGGCTCGGAGGACTTCTCCACGGCGGGCGTGGGCTCGGGCTCGGAGGCCTTCTCCACGTCCGGCGTGGGCTCGGGCACCGGCGGACCGAGGCGGCGGTGCGCACGGGAGGGCTTCCACCCGCCGCCGTTGCGCATCAGCCGGAAGACCACGGCCAGCAAGCCCACCGTGATCAGCGCGCACACCAGGAACTCGGCGATCTGGAACCACACCATGCGCTCGATCGGCTGGTAATCGACGTACGTGCCGATGGCGGCGTTCACACGGCGCATGCAGCTGGTCTCGTTGACGGGCGTCATGCAGTCGCCCCGGGCGGGCACCGGTTGCAGGTCGGACCCGGCGTAGCCGTGGCCGAGCTCCAAGCCTCGTTCGGGCACTACCGGTGTGTCCTCCCAACGGGCGATCACGCGTGCCGGTGGCCAGTAGAAGGGACGCACCAACACGGCCAGGACGATGCGCACGACCACGAAGAGCACGATCGTCACCGCGATCGCCGTCACGACGTTCCTGCTCAACAGACCGATGAGCACGCCGAGCGCGAGCCCGAGCGCGGCGTAACCGATCTGCACGAGCGAGTTGGCCTCGAAGCTGTTCCACGTCCGCACGGAACCGAAGTAGCCGTCGCCGTTGCCGATCAGCCCGGCCAGCAGCACGGCCAGGCCACCGAACACGATCAGCTTGCCGCGCAACCACTGCACGGCCGTGACGTCCTGACCCCACGCCACGAAGTAGGTGCGTTCCTCCAGTTCGCGGGCGATCAGCGGAGCACCCCAGAACGCACCGACCAACGCACCGAACGCGGTCTGCACGATCAGGGCGTAGAAGCCGCCGAGCGGCATCGAGGACTCGGCGAACGCGAGCGCCTCGATCGACCACAGGCTCCAGATGGCGATCAGCGCGACGGTCCCGACGCCGGAGATGGCCCAGCGGTGCTGGCGCCAGGTCAGCCAGATGAGTGAGTTCAGGTTCACAGGTCACGCTCCAGGTGCGCCACGACCAGTTCCTCCAGCGTCACGTACCGGGCTGTCCAGGGTTCGTCGATCCGCTGGCCGCCCGATCTCACCAGGAACGACGACTGGGCCCTGCCGTGCTTCGCCAGCACCACGTGCCCCTCCACGGGTGACTTCGAGGCGTGCGGACCGGTGTAGAGGACGTGCTCTTCCAGCAGTTCGTCGGCGTCGCCGTCCACCAGCAGCCGGCCGCGCGACAGCACCAGCAACCGGTCGGCCACACCCGCGATCTCCCCCACGGCGTGCGTGGAGAAGATCAGCGTCATGCTCTTGTCGTTGACCTCGGTCAGCAACTCCCGCATGACCTTCCGGCGCGCCAGCGGATCCAGTTCGGCCAGCGGCTCGTCCAGCATCAGGACGTCCGGGCGGGACCCCAGCGCCAGCGCGAGCACCACGTGCGTGCGCTCACCACCGGACAGGTCCTCGATCTGGAGCTTGCGCGGGATCCGGAACCGGTTGAGCCACTGCTCGGCCCGGTCGTGATCCCAGACGGTGTTCATGCGGCGGCCGAACTCCAGCACGTCCGCGACCCTGAACGACTTGTACATGGGCTTGTGCTGGGGCACGTACGCCACCCGGCCCGCGATCGACGTGTGGCCCGATTCCGGCATCAGCTGCCCGGCCAGCACGTTGAGCAGCGTCGTCTTGCCGGAGCCGTTGGCTCCCACCATCGCCGTGACGCTGCCCGGCGGTAGTTCGAACGAGACGTCCCGTAAAGCCCACTTCGACACTTCGGCCGCAACGACGCTCATTGCGCTCCCCCACTCAGCACTTCGCGCACCAGCGCGTCGATGTCCTCGTCCTCCAACCCGGCGGAGCGTGCCTCCGCGACCCATGCGGCGAGCTTGGCGCGCAACGGGTCCAGGTCCTCGGGGGCGGCGGACCCCAGGGACCCTGTGACGAAGGTGCCGGAGCCCTGACGGGCTTCGACGAGGCCGGCGAGTTCGAGCTCGCGGTAGGCCTTGAGCACGGTGTTCGCGTTCACGCCGCTCGTGGCGACGACGTCGCGGACCGTCGGCAGCCGATCACCCGGCTGCAACCAGCCGAGCCTCAGGGCCTCCCTGACCTGCCTGCCGAGTTGCAGGTAGGCGGGAAGACCACTGCCGCGGTCAACGTGGAACTCGACCACGCACGCTCCCAGATTGTTCTAGTGAACTAGCACAATAGAACACTTCTCGGAGCGTTGGGAAGCCACCCCGGTGGGGACACGGGGAGCCCGTGGGCGCGGGACAGGGGGGTCAGCGCCCAAGCGAGGTGAGGAGCGCACGCGCCTCGGCGTGCGTGTCCGGCAACTGCTCGACCCAGACCTTGGCGGGTCCGACCGGCCGGACCTGCGGGTCGTCGGCGAGCCGGTCGGCCGCCAGGACTCTGAGGTTCGACACTCTTCGCGCCAGCAGTTCGTCACGGCGAACGAGCACCGCGGCCACGCACGGCCCGAGGGTCGCCAGCGTCTCGCCACCGTCGAAGACAGTGCGCAACGCGTCGGACGCGAGCGTCATCGCGACCACACGAGACCATCCCGAGGCCCGGTGCACGTCGAGGCGCAGCATGACCAGCGCGTAGTCGAGCGAGGCGACGGGTGTCTCCCGGTACACCTCGCCGAGCCTCGTGCGCAGGTACGCGGCGGTCGCCAGCCCTGTCAGAGGGTCCTCGGCCGCGCACTCGCCGGCCTGCTTCGTCACCACGTCCGCCCATCCCAGCGCTGTCATGCGCAACATCCGCGCGGGGAGCGAGTCGACGTCCGGTGACACGACGTGCGACACGGTGGTCAGCACGGCGTGCAGCGCGGCCAGGTCCAGCAGCGTCTCGCTCAGGCCCGCTCCGGCCTCGGCACGAGCCCGGCCCAGCCGGACCAGCGCGTCGCCGGGGTCGGTGTTCTCCAGCATCGCCGCGCACACGTCGTCGACCTCGGCGAGCGGCCAGTCTGCGGGGAACGCCCAGCCTGCGGCCATGGTGGCGGTCCGCCACCTCGACTTCAGCAGGCGTTCCGCTTGTGCGACACCCACCCGGTCTCCCTTCAGCTCACCCGATTCCAGGTGGGAGACGCAGCCGTCGCTCGTTCGTGACGCAACCCGCGCGGGGGATTGAGATGACTCCATCAGGCGCCGTAAGTCACACTGAGCGCCGCGAGGGAGGGAAACGAAGACCGTGGCAATCGTTCCTGCAGACGTCCAGGGACCCAGCGACGCCGAACTGATCGACTCAGTGCGTGGCGGGACCATCGACGCCTACGGCCAGTTGTACGAACGCCACGTCTCGGCGGCCTACAACCTCGCCCGCCAGTTGGCCCGCTCCCAGGCGGAGGCCGACGACCTCGTCTCCGAGGCGTTCGCGAAGGTGCTGGACACGCTCCGTGCCGGGCGCGGACCCGACTCGGCGTTCCGCGCGTATCTGCTCACGGCGCTGCGGCACACCGCGTACGACAAGACCCGTCGCGACAAGAAGGTCGACCTCACCGAGGACATGACCGACGTCGCGCCGGCGGTGCAGTTCAGCGACACCGCGGTGGCCGGGCTCGAGAAGTCGATGGCCGCCCGCGCGTTCGCCGCCCTGCCC
This sequence comes from Lentzea sp. NPDC102401, assembly GCF_044765805.1. Lineage (NCBI taxonomy): Bacteria > Bacillati > Actinomycetota > Actinomycetes > Pseudonocardiales > Pseudonocardiaceae > Lentzea > Lentzea sp. NPDC102401. The sequence goes on from NZ_JBIWKS010000013.1 coordinate 27,318, forward strand.
GAGCGCTGGCAGATGGTGCTCTGGCACACCGAGATCGAGGGCCAGTCGCCCGCCGAGGTCGCCCCGCTGCTCGGGCTGACGGCCAACGGCGTGTCCGCGCTCGCCTACCGCGCCCGTGAGGGCCTCAAGCAGCAGTACCTGCAGATGCACCTGACCGACACGGAGGCGGAACGCTGCCGGGCGACCGTCGACCGGCTCGGCGCCTGGACCCGCGCGGGCCTGTCCAAGCGCGAGGCGACGCAGGTCGAGGCGCACCTCGACGAGTGCGGCCGGTGCCGCGCGCTGGCCGCCGAACTCGCGGACGTCAACGGCGCGCTGCGGATCTTCGTCGCCCCGCTGGTGCTGGGCATCGGCGCCACGACGTACCTGATCGCCGCCGGGACCACGACGGCCGTCGTGGGTGCCGGAGCGGCCGCGGGTGGTGCGGGCGCCGTGGGTGCCGCGATCCCCCGTCAGCTCGTCACGGTCGGTGGATCCGCTGCCGCCGTGGCCGCCGCTGTGGCGATCGCGCTGGCCGCGGCCGGTGGCGAACAGCAGGCGCCCGTGGTCCAGGCCGTCGAGCCGCCGCCCTCGCAGACGCAGGTCCAGCCGCCGCGGCCGGTGCCGCCGGCACCCGTTCCGCCCGCTCCCACGCCCCAGCCTCCGCAGCCCACGACGGAGCCGCCGCCCCCGGTGACTCCGCCCGCGCCGCCGGCACCGGCTCCCGAGCCCCCGGCCCCCGAGCCGCCCGCTCCCACGCCGCCGTCGCTCACGCCGACGACGCCGAGCGGGTACACGCTGACGCCCGGCGAGGAGCCCAAGGACTTCCCGATCTCCATCCTGAACACCGGCGGCACCGCGGCACCGCCCGCGAGCATGGTGCTGAACCTGCCGCCCGGCGTCGTCTCGACCGGCGGGCCCGCGTCGTTCGGCGCCGCGCGCCTGCTGCAACCGGACGGCTCGGCCGACCAGACCGTGAACTGCCCCGCCGGCACCGGCACGATCACCTGCGTGACGCCGCAGGGCATCGCCCCCGGCGGACAGGCGACGTTCCACTTCCTGCTGCGCGCGACCGACGCCGCCGTGCCCGGCACCATCACCGGTGTCATCAGCGCGGGCGCGGCGATCTCCGTCAACATCAACGTCGCGGTCAACGTGCCACCGGTGAACGACGACCTCGAACTCTCCGTGAAGACGTGGCAGGACGAGATGTTCTGGAACCCGCGCGCAGACGTCGAGGTGCGCAACACGGGTCCGCGTGCGGGCACGTTGAAGCTGGACGTGTCGACGTCGGAGAACCTCGTGCTCTACACGCCGTACCGCGAGTGCACGTCGGCCGGCAGGACGCTCCGCTGCGTCACCGACCTCGACAAGGGCGGCCGGTACCGGATGTCCCTCTGGGCGTTCGGGCACCGCGGCGGGAACATCACCGTCACGGCCACGCTGGGCAACGTGACGAAGTCCGTGACCGTGCCGGTCAAGGCCTGGCCGGCCCCGCCGGGCGAGGAACCGCCGAACCCGCCGACGACCACGACGACGGCTCCCCCGACGACCACGACGACGACGCAGCCCACGAAACCGACCGAGCCGACGCGGCCGACCGAGCCCACGGTGACCAAGCCGACGGAACCCACGGTCCCCACGAAGCCGACCGAGCCGACGGTGACCTCGCCGTCGACGACCGTGCCGACGCTGCCGAACCCGTCCGAGACGCCGCCACCACCGTCGTCGACCACGCCACCGCCGACCTCGGAGCCGTGCGACCCGTGGCCGGGACTGCTGCCGCCGCTGATCCCCGACCTGCTCGGGTGGCCGTGTCCCGCGCCGCGAAGTTGATCAAAAGTTGATCTTTGGTCGTCACTGAACGTGCAGGTCACGTGCCTCAGGGTGGCGGAAAGTAACACCCGGAGGCCGTGGCCGTTACCTTGATCCGTAAGCTGGGCAGGTGCTGCCAGTCGTTCGCCGTGCCATGAGCCGGTTGCCGGAACCACTCCAGTTCCTGTTGCACAAGCACCGCGAGATCATCAGGTTCGCCCTGGTCGGCGGCACGACGTTCCTGATCGACAACGGCGTCTGGTACGCGCTCAAGCTCACCGTGCTGACCGACAAGGTCGTCACGGCGAAGGTCATCGGCGTGCTGGTGGCGATCATCGCCTCGTACGTGCTGTCCCGCGAGTGGTCGTTCCACACCCGCGGCGGCCGCGAACGCCACCACGAAGCCGCACTGTTCTTCCTGGTCAGCGGCCTGGGCGTGGGCATCAACATCCTGCCGCTGTGGTTGTCGCGGCACCTGTTCGGCCTCCAGGCACCGTTCGTCCCGGTGTTCACCGAGGAGATCGCGGACTTCGTCTCGGGCTCGATCGTCGGCATGCTGCTCGCCACCGGGTTCAAGTTCTGGGCGATGCGGCGCTGGGTGTTCCCGGACGCCGACGCGCGGCCGGACCGGCGCGTTCACCCGATCTCCGTAGACTCGTCGCGTGTCCCTAGGCGAAACAGTGGTCTCCAAGTTTCCGGAGCCGTTCCGGTCGATCGCGCTGAAGCATCGTGAACTAGTCAAGTTCGCCCTGGTCGGGGGCACCTGCTTCGTGATCGACACGGTCCTGTTCTTCGGGATCAAAATCGTGATCCTGCCGAACAACCCGGTCACCGCGAAGATCATCGCGACCCTGGTCGCCACGATCGTGTCGTACATCCTGAACAGGGAGTGGTCGTTCCGCACCCGCGGTGGCCGTGAACGTCACCACGAGGCACTGCTGTTCTTCCTGGTCAACGGAATCGGCATCGTCCTCAACTCGGCCCCGCTCTACATCGCGCGGTACGTGTTCCACCTGCAGGAACCGCACGTGTCGCGACTCACCGAGGAGATCTCGGACTTCCTGAGCGCGCAGATCATCGGCACGCTCATCGCGATGGCGTTCCGCTGGTACGGCTACAAGAAGTGGGTGTTCCCCGAGGAGAACGGCCGCAAGAAGCGGTCGATCGAGGACGAGAAGGAACTCGGCCACTCGTAGGTCAGCGCGGTGTGCCCGGCGTCTTCCAGGAGATGCCCACCACGTCCTGAGCCTTCGGCACCGGCAGGAACACGGCGAACGTCGCCGGCCGGGCCGTGGACAGCTCCAACCGGCCGCCGTCCGCGTCGACGAGTGCCCGTGCGAGCGCCAGCCCCACACCGGTCGAGCCGCCGCCGGAGACGCCGCGCTCGAAGATGTGCGCCGCCAGGTCGTCCGGCACGCCTGAGCCACCGTCGCTGACCTCGACCACGACCGTGCCCTCTTCACTGCGCGCGGTGACCACGACGGACCCCTCGCCGTGGCGCAGGGCGTTGTCCAGCAGCACCCCGATGGCCTCGCGCAGGCGAGCGGGGGTGGCGCGGGCCAGCAGGCCGTCCGGGACGCGCACGCGCAACGCCCTGCCCTGGCTCCTGACCTGCTCGCGCCACTCCTCGGCGATCAGGTTCAGCGCGGGACGCAGTTCCAGCGGTTCGGCGCCGACTGCTCGGGCCGCACGGGCGGCGGCGAGGAGTTCGTCCAGCACGGCGGCGAGGCGTTCGGCCTGCTCCAGGGCCGCGCGGGCCTCGGCTGCCGTGTCGGGTTCCGGGTGCTCCGCCAGGGCTTCCAGCCGCAGTTGAAGGGCCGTGAGACGGCTGCGGAGCTGGTGGGAGACGTCGCCGACCAGCTCGCGTTCGCGCTGGACCAGGCGGGCCAGTGCCGTGGCGGAGGTGTCGAGGGCTTCGGAGACGGCGTCGAGTTCCTCGATGTTGTAGCGCTGCTCGTCGGCGCGGAAGTCGCCCGCACCCAGCCGGGACGCGCGGGCGGCCACGTGCCCCAGCGGCCGGGCAAGCGTTTGCGCCGTCACCAGGGCCACGACGGTGCCGGTGCCCACCGAGAGCGCCAGCAGGAGCAGCACCAGTCCCGCCACCTGGGCCTGCTGCGTGTGCATCGGCCCGGAGGGGATCTCCAGGCGGACGGTGCCCTGCTGGGCGATCGTCAGCTCGACGGCCAGCGGGTCGTCGCCCGGCGAGGGTCCGGTGGCCTTGGTGACGCCTGCCGAGATGACCGTGAGGCGGCCGTCGGTCGGTATGGCGACCCGGACGGCGTCGATGTCGATGCTCTGCTGCTGGGCGAGCTGGTCGTCGAGCGTCGTCGCGATCTGCTGGGCTCGTTCGGTGAGGCTGCCGCGGGCGGTGTCCTCGACGAGCTGGAGCGCGGTGTAGCCGAGCGGAAGGCCGAGCACGAAACCCGTGACGGCGACGGCGAGCAGAATCGCCCGCAGGATCCGGCGGCGCATCAGTCGGCGTTGAAGCGGAAGCCGCGGCCGCGCACGGTCGCGATGCGCTTCTCTGCCGAGTTCGGGGTGCCGTCGCTGAGCTTCCTGCGCAGCCACGACATGTGCATGTCGAGCGTCTTGCTGCCCTTGAGGTCCGGGTCGTTCCAGACCTCGGACAGGATCTCGTCGCGGCTCACGACCTGCCCCGCCCGTTGAATCAGCACCTTGAGCAGCTCGAACTCCTTGTTCGCCAGCTGGATCTCGCCGCCGTCGACCGTGACGCGGCGGGCGGCCAGGTCGACGCGGACGCCGTTGACCTCCAGCGTCCCCGGCGCTCGACGGCGCAGCAGGGCCCGGATGCGGGCCATCAGCTCGGCCAGGCGGAACGGCTTGGCGACGTAGTCGTCCGCGCCCGCGTCGAGCCCGACGACGAAGTCGACCTCGTCGGCTCGGGCGGTGAGCATCAGCACGGGCACGCCCCTGCCGCTCTGGCGCAACCTGCGGCACACCTCCAACCCGTCCATGCCCGGCAGGCCGAGGTCCAGCACCAGGAGGTCGATACCCCCGGCGATGGCGGCTTCGAAGGCCTTTGGCCCGTCGCCCACGACCTGCACCGAATAGCCCTCCCGCGTCAACGCGCGGGAGAGAGGTTCCGCGATGGCCGGATCGTCCTCGGCCAGCAACACCACGCTCACGGGGCTCAGCGTATTCGTGGAACGATCGCCGCGTGTCACGCCACGATGCTGATCTCGAACTCGCCCTCCGCCTCGCCGACGCCGCCGACGCGATCACCGCGACCCGATTCCGCGCTCACGACCTCGCCGTGGAGCGCAAGCCGGACCGCACGCCCGTCACCGACGCCGACGTCGCGGTGGAGGACGCGGTCCGTGCCGTGCTGGCTTCCGAGCGTCCCGACGACGTCGTCATGGGCGAAGAACGCGGCGGAACGCTGGACGCGGCGCGCGTCTGGGTGCTCGACCCGATCGACGGCACCAAGAACTTCCTGCGCGGCGTGCCGATCTGGGCGACGCTGATCGCCCTGGTCGAGGACGGCGTCCCGGTCGTGGGCGTCGTGTCCGCGCCCGCCATGGGCCGCCGCTGGTGGGCCGCCGCGGGAGGAGGCGCGTTCGCGTCGGACGCTTCCGGTGAGCGCGCCATCTCCGTGTCGGGCGTGCGTTCTCTTGAGGACGCCTACGTGTCCACAACGGACATCAAGTCGTGGGTCGAGTACCACTCTCGCGACGCATGGCTGCGTTTGGTGGACGCGACCTGGGAGAGCCGCGCGTTCGGCGACTTCTACCAGCACTGCCTGGTCGCCGAGGGCGCGATCGACCTCGCGCCCGAGTGCGTGGCGAACCCGTGGGACATCGCCCCGTTCCAGGTGCTGGTGACCGAGGCGGGTGGCCGTTTCACCTCACTGGACGGTGAGGAGCGCTACGACGGCGGCAGTGTGCTGACGTCGAACGGCCACCTGCACGAGGCGGCGCTCAAGCTGTTGGAACGGTAAGACCTCCGCGCGCGACCTGGGCCCAGGCGAGACGGCCGAAGAGGTAGTGGCACGCCACGCTCTCGTCGTCGAACCGGGCCCAGTCGTAGCGGTTGCCCTGCTCCTGCCAGAACACCTCGTGCCCGGTCTCGTCAGTGAGCAGGCACCAGCGCTGGTCCGTCTCCTCGCCGATGCTGACGACGTCGTCCGGCACGCCGATCCTGGTCAGCCACTCGGGCAGCGACTCGACGTTCATGCGGGGATCTCCGTGAGGTAGCCGAGCGCGACGAGGTCCGCGACGGGGTAGGTGGTGCGGTACCGGCTCGCCCCGCCGGGCTGGCCGAACCAGGGCGCGCTGATCGTGCGGTGCACGGGCAGGTCCTTGGTGACGCGGTAGCGCCGGTAGCCCTCGTCCGCTGCCCGGGGCGGCAGCGAGCGCTGGGCGAACGGAGTGCCCGCCGCGCTCAGGACGCGGCCCTCCGGGGTGCCGAACCTGTCCAGTTCGGCGCCTTCCTTCAGGATCTCGGCCTGGCTGTCCTCGTAGCCGCCCTCGCGTTCGAGGGGCCAGCGCGGGGTGCCGTCCTCGTGCTGGAACAGGCTTTCCCAGTCGCGTTCGTGCATGCCCGCGAGCGGGTCGTGGCCCTCCAGGAGCTCCTGCACGATCGGGTGATCTTTGCCGAGGCCGCCGGACTGCGCGGACGGTCGCGGGTCGGAGGTGTCGACGCGCTGCGGGTGGTCGTCCGGGGCGAACCTCGGGATGACCTGCTCGTCGGCCTGCGGGGGCGGCGGGAGCTGGCGAGCCGGCTTCCTGGCCAGGCGCGGGGCTCGGCCCGCGCTCAGGAAGATCGCCATGAACCAGCTGCCGGCGGCCGCCGCGGTGTAGGTGTGGCCGATGATCTCGCCGGCGACACCGGTGGCCAGGGCCTGGTTCTCCCGGTTTTCGAGGCGGTCGCTCAGTGCGTGCGAGACCGGATGGCCGCCGGGGTCGACGGTCGCCAGCGGTCCCGAGGTGACGGTCTCGCGGGTGCCGGTTCCGGCGCCAGTCGCCCCGAGGTCGACGTCCGCGCCCGGAGCGGCCGGGGTGGCGATGGTGTCGCCGACCTTCTGCGGGCCGAAGCCCGTCTCAGGATCGAAGTCGACGGACTCCGAGTCGTGGAGCAGCGCGTCCTTGGCCGCCTGGTCCTTGGCCAGCGCGTCCTTGGTGACCGCGGAGGTCTGGCCCGCCGACTGGGTGCCGGACTGGCTCTGGCTCGGTCCCTGGTTGCCGGACTGGCCCGGTCCCTGGGTGCCGATCTGGTTCTGCGCCTGGCCGGGCTGGTTGCCGAACTGGCCGCTCATGGCCTGAGCCGGCGCACCGGTCTTGCCTGCGACGCCCTGCGGCGCACCCGCCTTGGCCTCACCGACCTTGGCCTCACCGGACTTGAGCTCGGCGGCCTTCGCGTCCATCGCCTTGGCGTCGGCGGACTTGGCGGCCTGCTGGGCGGCTTGGCCCTGCTGACCTGCCTGTCCCTGCTGCGCGGGGACCTGCGGGCCCGCAACGGCGCCGACCTGGGAGGCCGCCGCCGGAACACCACCGACGGCGCCGCCCACGGCACCGCCGACAGCACCCACGGCACCACCGATCGGGCCGCCCATCGGACCACCGGCCGGGGCCGCGCCCATCGCCGGGCCCGCGGGAGCGGCCGGAGCCGCAGCGGGTGCCGCGGCCTGCGGAGCGGAGGAGACCTGGCCGTGCACGTCGGAGCCGCGCACCAGCGTCGGGTCGAGCACGGCGGCCGAAGCCTGGGTCGTGCCCTCGGTGATCGGGCCGATGGTGCCGTGCACGCTCGGGATCACGTCCGCCACGACGTGTGCGACGGGCGCGGCGACCGGGCCGACCGCGTTACCCACGTCGGCCACGAGGCCGGGCACCGGCCCCTTGCCTTCGCCGCGGCCCGGACTTTCGCCACGGGGCCCTTCACCGTTTCCGTTGCCGTTGTCGAACACCGGACCAGCGGCGTCACGGCCACCGGGCACCGCGTCGAGCACCGGGTGCACCACAGCGGCGGCGGGCGCGGTGACGGGAGCGGCGGCGTCGAGGATCGGCGCGGCGGCGTCGGTGACAGCACCGACGACGGGCGCGAGCGGTGCCGTCACCGCGCCGACGACCGGCGCGACGGGAGCGGTCACCGCACCGACGACCGGAGCCACGCCTTCGGTCACCGGAGCGACGACGGCGGCGACGGGCTCGACGACGGGAGCGACGACGCCCGCCACCGGGGCCACCACGCCACCGACGATGTTCGTGACGGGCGACAGCAGGCCACCACCGCCACCGCCGGGCCCGTGGGCGCCGGGGGCGGTGTTGACGGGCTGCGAGCCCTGGTTCATGTCGATGCCGCTGTCCAGGCGGATCGCGGAGCTCAGCGTGTTCTGGAGGTTCGCGACGTTGGCCGCGGCGCCCTTGGTCAGCGTGTCGAGGCCGAGCAGCGCGTTGGGGTTGCCGGCGTTGGCGGAGGCCGTCGCGGCGTCGTTGTTCTTGGCGAGGATCACGAGCTCGCGGACGATCTCGACCTTCGCGGCGCCGACCTGCTTGGCGGCGTGGTCGAGACGGTCGGCGGCGGCGTGACACCCGCGGGCGGCGCGCTGGAAGTCGCCGTCCGGCGCCACGACCTTGGCCCAACGGCCACGCGCGGCGTCACCGGTCCCGCCGGTCATGCCGCCCAGGGCACGGTTGGCGGCACCGTCGGATGAGGTTCCGAGGCTCTTGATCTTGTCGCCCGCCTCGCGCCACGCGGTGGCGCTGGAACGCATGGCGTCCTCGTCGGCCTTGGGCCAGGAGACACCGGCCTTGGCGGCGATGGCGGTGAGTTCGGCGGGAAGCTCGATGCCCATGTCAGCCCTCCAGCCTTCTGATCGAGGACGCGTTGCTCTGCTCGACGTGCCGGTACGTCTCGGCCGTCGCGGCGAGCTTGTCGCCCACGTCCCCGAGCACGGTCGCGAGTCCGGACACCGCACCCGTCGCGTCCCCGGAGGGCTTCTCGTGCGAGGCGGCGAAACTGCGCCCGACCGCGTCGTCACCCCAGCAGGCACCGAACGCGGCCAGCGCCCTGTCGAGCGACCCCGCGATCTCGGTCGCCTGACCGGCGAAGCCCTTCAAGTCCCGCGCCCCGGCGTCCAAGCGCTCGAGGTCGGCCGAGTACCCGGTCATCGGACCCTCCTGTTGATGAGATCGGAGTCGAGCCAGCTCTCCCGTTGCTCGTTGTCCTCGTCGTCGTCGACACGGCGGCGAACGGGCTGCCGTCCCAGATCCACGGTCTCGTACTCGTCGGACGCGTACTCCGAAGGCTGCAGATCAGCGGTACCGGCGACCACAGCGGCAGGATCCGCCGCGGCGGGCAGCACCGCGCTCAGCGCCTGATAGGTGTCCTCGGCCGCACTGGCCGCGGCCGCGGCGACGGTCTTCACGATCAACTCGGCCAGCTGCTCGGGCCGATGCCTGCGATAGGCCAGTTCGGAGAGCACGAGCCCCACGAGCTTGCCCCCGGGACCCACGGTCGCCTCGACCATCCCGTCAGGACTGGAAGCCGTCGCGGACACGGCAGCGAGCTCGCGCTGAACCGAGGTCAGCTGCTCGCGGCTGCGCCGGTAGTCGGCCAGCAGCTCCTCGACCTGCGCACGGTGGTCGTCCACCGAGTCCCCCTCACACGCATAGCCCTGGGCTCGGGCTCTAGGACGCCGTCGCCCATAGATCGGTTCCCAGCGGATTCAGTTACTAGAATCAACGACGTGATCGCCTTCGAGGATCTGCCCGCAGGCCGCATCATCCCGCTTGGCGAGGTGATCGTCGACCGGGACGACATGCTGGACTTCGCGAAGAAGTTCGACCCCCAACCGTTCCACCTGGACGAGGACGCGGGCAAGAACTCGATTTTCGGCGGTTTGTCCGCTTCCGGCTGGTACACGGCCTCACTGTGGATGCGCAGCTGGGTCGACGCGGTCCTCGCCGACTCCACCTCACAGGGTTCACCGGGAGGCCGCGAACTCTCGTGGCTGGCCCCGGTCTACCCAGGCGACACGCTGACGTTCGCCGCCGAGGTCCTGAGCGCGCGACTGTCGAAGAAGCGCCCGGACCTCGGCCTGGTGGAGTTCGAGGGGACGGCGAGGCGCGGCGACGAGCTGGTCTACCGGTTCATCGCGACGGGAATGTTCACCGCGCGCGGCTGACCTACTTCGTCAGCGCTCGCACCACACGTGACGGGGACGGCCGGCCCAGCTGCTCCGCCATCCACGCCGAGGTCTTGACCAGCTCGTCCAGGTCGACGCCGGTCTCGATGCCCAGACCGTCGAGCATCCACACCAGGTCCTCGGTGGCGAGGTTGCCGGTCGCCGACTCCGCGTACGGACACCCACCCAGCCCACCGGCGGAAGAGTCCACAGTCGTCACACCGCAACGCAGCGCGGCGAGGGTGTTCGACAGGGCCTGCCCGTACGTGTCGTGGAAGTGCACGGCCAGCCGGGAAACGTCGCGGAAGCCCTCCAGCAACGACTCGACCTGCCCCGGGGTCGCGACGCCGATGGTGTCCCCCAGCGACAACTGCGAGCACCCCATCTCCAGCAAGCGCTCACCCACGGCCACGACCTGGGACCGCGCCACGGCCCCCTCCCACGGGTCGCCGAAGCACATCGACACGTACCCGCGCACGTCCAGACCCGCTGCCAGCGCACGGGACACCGTCGGCTCGAACATCTCGAACTGCGAGTCCAGCGTCCGGTTCAGGTTCCGGGAGGCGAACGTCTCCGTGGCCGAAGCGAAGATCGCGATGTGCGTGACCCCGGCCTCCAGGGCACGGTCCAGGCCACGCTCGTTCGGCACCAGCACGGGGTAGACGACACCCGGCCGTTGTTCCAGCCCGGCCAGCAACTCGGCGGCGTCGGCCAGTTGCGGCACCCACTTGGGGTGCACGAAGGACGTGGCCTCCAGAACGGACAGTCCCGCCGAGGCCAGCCTGTCCAGGAACTCCAGCTTCACGGCCACCGGCACGACGACCGACTCGTTCTGCAGCCCGTCCCTGGCGCCGACCTCCCAGATCGTCACCCGCGAAGGCAGCGAGCCGGAGCCGACGACGTCGGGCAGGCCGACCTCACGCGCGCCCATCGACCACTCCCGGGCGGAAGTCGTCTTCCGGGTTGTCGTTGACCTCGCGGTACAGCATGGTGTGCACCTTCTCCACGGACGGGATGTCGTCGAACTCGAGCGGCTCGTCCGAGGCCGACTCGATGATCAGCGTGCCGCAGCCGAGCACCCTGTCCACCAGACTGTGCTCGAAGCGGACGCTGTTCACACGAGCCAAAGGGATGTCGAGGCCTGTGCGCTTGAACACTCCCTCGCGGTACATCACGCGGTCCGACGTGATGATGAAGTGCGTCGTCCGCCAGCGCGCCACCGGCGCCAGCGTCAGCCACAGGATCAGCACGGCGCCGACGACGGCGAGCGCGATCCACGCGATGGCGGCCCACGACTGGTCGCCGACCAGCCCGGCCAGGTAGGTGCCGAGCGCGACCACCACCAGCAGCCAGAACACCGGGAAGATCAGCATCTTCCAGTGGGGGTGCTTGTGGATCACGACGTGCTCGCCGGAGCTCAGCAGGTCGTCGGGATAGGCCATGGGCCAACCCTAACTACGCCGGGCGCAAATGCACCACGTCACCAGCGGACACGCCGTGGTCCGCACCGTCGGCGCCGCGCACGACCAGCGTGCCGTCTGCCTCGATGCGCTGTGCCACCCCGAGAAGCTCGACACCGTCCGCGAGTTCGACCCGAACCTGCGAGCCCACGGTCGACGAGTGCTCCTCGTACTCCTCCAGCACGCCGGACTCGACCGCGTCGCCGCCGTTCTTGCGCCACACGCCTTCCAGGCCCGCCAGTTCGACCAGCAGCCGGAACGCGAGTTCGCCGCGATCCAGTTCGGCGGCGCCCAGGTCCTCCAGCGACGTCGGGGCGAGGCCGCCCGGCGCGGGCTGGACGTCGGAGGGCAGCTTCGCCACGTTGAGGCCGATGCCGACGACGACCGCGCCGTCGGCGGTGATCTCGGACAGGATCCCGGCGCCCTTGCCCGCGCCGGGGCCGAGCAGCAGGTCGTTCGGCCACTTCAGCGTCGCCTCGACACCAGCCGACTGGGCGACGCGCACCAGGGCCAGTCCGGCGATCAGGTTCAGCCACGGCAGTTTCGCGGCGGGCACGCCGGCGGGCCGGAACAGCACGCTCAAGTAGAGGCCGCCCGCGGGCGACGACCAGCTGCGGCCGCGACGGCCCTGCCCCGCGCTCTGCTCCAGCGCGATCAGCACGGTGCGGTCGGCGGCGGCGGAAGCGGCCAGATCGGCGTTCGTGGACGCGGTGGTCTCCACGACGTCGAGAGCGGCGTACGGGCCGTTGGGTGTGACAAGCCGGGAGCGCAGCTCTTCTGCGTCGAGTGCGGTGGTCATCGCGCCAGGTTATGGGAACGGAAGAGAGTACGTGCGATCAGAGATTGCCAACAGGTTGCCGTGACCTGGACAACTGCACGGGGCAGTTCAGCAATGGTCTCGTTAGGCTGCGAGCCCATGAGCAGTGCGACCGAGCCGATCGGGCACGTCCCCACCGGCGCTTCAGGCGCCCCGGACGTCCACACCACCGCGGGCAAGCTCGTTGACCTGTACCGACGCAACGACGAGGCGGTTCACGCCGGCTCGGAACGCGCGGTCGAGAAGCAGCACGCGAAGGGCAAGAAGACAGCCCGCGAGCGCATCGACCTCCTGCTCGACCCAGGGTCGTTCGTCGAACTGGACGAGCTGGCGCGGCACCGCTCCACGAACTTCGGCCAGGAGCGCAACCGCCCGTACGGCGACGGCGTCGTGACGGGCTACGGCACCGTCGACGGCCGTCCGGTGTGCGTGTTCTCCCAGGACGTCACGGTCTTCGGCGGCTCGCTCGGCGAGGTGTACGGCGAGAAGATCGTCAAGATCATGGATCTGGCGATCAAGACCGGCCGTCCGATCGTCGGCATCAACGAGGGCGGCGGCGCGCGCATCCAGGAGGGCGTCGTCTCGCTCGGCCTCTACGGCGAGATCTTCTCCCGCAACGTCAAGGCCTCCGGTGTGATCCCGCAGATCTCGCTGATCATGGGTTCGAACGCGGGCGGGCACGTCTACTCCCCCGCACTGACCGACTTCGTCGTGATGGTCGACCAGACCTCGCACATGTTCATCACCGGCCCGGACGTCATCAAGACCGTCACCGGTGAAGACGTGACGATGGAGGAGCTTGGTGGCGGTCGCACGCACAACACCAAGTCCGGCAACGCGCACTACCTCGGCAACGACGAGGAAGACGCGATCGCGTACGTCAAGGAGCTCCTGAGCTACCTGCCGTCGAACAACCTCTCGGACACGCCCGCGTTCGAGGGCACGCTGGCCGAGGGGTCGATCTCCGACTCGATCACGGACGACGACCGCGAGCTCGACACGCTCATCCCGGACTCGGCGAACCAGCCGTACGACATGCACGAGGTCATCAACCGCGTGCTCGACGACGGCGACTTCCTCGAGGTGCAGCCGCTGTTCGCGCCGAACATCCTCGTCGGCTTCGGCCGCGTGGACGGGCATTCGGTCGGCGTCGTCGCGAACCAGCCCACCCAGTTCGCCGGCTGTCTCGACATCGACGCCTCCGAGAAGGCCGCACGGTTCGTGCGCACCTGCGACGCGTTCAACATCCCGGTGCTGACGTTCGTCGACGTGCCCGGCTTCCTGCCCGGCACCGACCAGGAGTGGAACGGCATCATCCGGCGCGGCGCCAAGCTGATCTACGCCTACGCCGAGGCCACGGTTCCCTTGGTCACCGTGATCACGCGCAAGGCGTACGGCGGCGCGTACGACGTCATGGGCTCCAAGCACCTCGGCGCCGACATCAACCTCGCGTGGCCGACCGCGCAGATCGCCGTCATGGGCGCATCGGGTGCGGCGAACATCGTGCACCGCAAGACTCTCGCCGCGGCGGCTGCCGACGGCGAGGACGTCGACGCACTGCGCGCGAAGCTCCAGCAGGAGTACGAGGACGCGCTGTGCAACCCGTACGTCGCCGCTGAGCGCGGCTACGTCGACTCGGTGATCCCGCCGTCGTACACCCGCGGTTACGTGGCGCGGGCGTTGTCGATGCTGCGGGACAAGCGGGAGACGCTGCCGCCCAAGAAGCACGGGAACATCCCGCTGTGACCGCGCCAGAGGAGAAGCCGCTGCTCAAGGTCGTCAAGGGCACGCCAGACGACTACCAGCTGGCCGCGCTGACCGCTGTCATCGCCGGGCTGGCTGCGGCCGCGCCCGTCGAGGAGAAGCCGAAGCAACGCTCCGAGTGGGCGAACCCGGCACGCCGGGTTCGCCGGCCGTTGCAGCACGGACCGGGCGCCTGGCGCGCCTCCGGCTTTGCCGGCTAGCAGTCGACTCGTCGGCTGGTGACGTTCAGGCCGACGGCGACCTCGCGACAGCGGGTCTCGCCGTCGACCTGCATCTTCAGCGTCCAGAACGCGCTGCCGTACGCGGAGGTCTGACGCAGCACCTGCACGCCGGAGTGGTTGAGCGGCGAGCCGGCACGCACCACGGGCACGATCTGCGTGAGCAGCGCGTGCTCCGCGCGATCGGCGGTGTCGGCGAACGGCCAGATGGGCACTCCATAGCCGATCGGGTCACTCGCGAGCACGCTTCCAACGCCCCACGATCCAATGAGGCCGCCGAGCACGACGAGCAGTGCCGCGATCCGTCTGCGCTTGCCTTCGCGATCGGAGCCGCGTTCGGTGAGGACAAGCACCCAGCGCTTCACTCTGCCGAGAGTGCCGACCGAGGATGTGATCGCGCATCAGTAGTACTACTCGAACGGACCGCGACAACTGGCGGACCGTGTACGCGCTCTGCGTCGGGTTCTTCATGACGCTGCTGGACACGACCATCGTCAACGTCGCGCTGCAGTCGATGATCACCGATCTGAACGCCTCCCTCAACGACGTCATCTGGGTCGTCAGCGCCTACCTGCTGGCGTTCGCGGTGCCGTTGCTGCTGACCGGACGGCTGGGCGACCGGTACGGGCCCAAGCGGCTCTACGGCATCGGGCTCACGTTGTTCCTCCTGGCCTCGCTGGCCTGCGGTCTCGCCACCAGTGCCGACGCGCTGATCGCGGCGCGCGTCTTCCAGGGGCTGGGCGCGGCCGCCATGACCCCGCAGACGATGGCGTTCATCACGCACCTGTTCCCACCGGCCAGGCGGGGCGCGGCGCTGGGCATGTGGGGGTCGGTGGCCGGGCTCGCGACGGTCTCCGGGCCGTTGCTCGGCGGTGTGCTGGTCACGCACCTGGGCTGGGAGTGGATCTTCTTCGTGAACCTCCCGATCGGGGTGGTCGCGCTGGCGCTGCTGTTCGCGTGGGTGCCCGACCTGCGGCCGAACCGCGCGCCCAGGTTCGACGTGCTCGGGGTCGTGCTCTGCTGCCTCGGACTCGGGCTGCTGGTGTTCGGGATCCAGAACGGCGAGCACTACCAGTGGGGCAGGGTCGCTGGACCGCTGACGATCGCCGAGATCATCGCGGCCGGGGTGCTGTTCCTCGCGCTGTTCGTGTTCTGGCAGGCGTCCGCGCGCAACCCGGAGCCGCTGATGCCGCTGCGGATCTTCCGCAACCGCAACTTCTCGCTCGGCAACGTCGCGAACGTCGTCATCGGCATCACGGTGACCGGGGTGTTCGTGCCGCTGGCGCTGTTCCTGCAGACCGTGCCGAAGCTGTCTCCGCTGATGACGGGCCTGGTCACGGCACCGGCGTCGCTGATGTCCGGTGTGGTGGCGATCGTCGCGGGACGGTTGTCGAACCGGGCCGACGCCAAGTACCTGCCGATCACCGGGTTCGCGCTGATGGCCGCGGGCATCCTGGCGATGACGTTCCTGCTCGGCGACGGCTCGCAGTGGGTGCTGCTGCCGTCGATGGTCGCGCTGGGCATCGGCATGGGACTCGTGTTCTCACCGCTGACGAACATCTCCACGCGCACGCTCGACAGATCGCTGCTGGGCGCCGGGTCCGGCATCTACAACACGTCGCGGCAGTTCGGGAACGTGCTGGGCAGCGCGGTGACGGCGGCCGTGCTGCAGATCGTGCTGGCGGCCACGGGTGACTTCACCACGGCCGTGCGGGCGTCGTTCTACCTGCTGCTGGCGGTGCTGGTGGTGGGGATCGCGGCCGCGTTCGCCTTTCGGCAGGTCGCCGCCCCGAGCGTGACAGACTCGGCGCGTGCGTCTGATCCTGGCCTCCCAGTCACCCGCCCGTCTTAGCGTCCTGCGGTCCGCGGGCATCGAACCCGTCGTCCGCGTCTCCGGTGTCGACGAGGACGCGCTGATCGAATCGCTCGAGAACCCGACACCGGCGGAGACGGTCGTCGTGCTGTCGGCGGCCAAGGCCGAGGCGATCGAGCACGACGACGAGTGCGTGGTCGTCGGCTGCGACTCGATGCTGCTGTTCGAGGGCGAGCTCGTGGGCAAGCCCGGCACTCCCGAGGTCGCGCTGGAGCGGTGGCGGCGGGTGGCGGGCAAGAGCGGCGAGCTGATCACCGGGCACACCGTGCTGCGGGTCTCCGCGGGAGAGATCGTCGGACGCGCCTCGGCCGCCGAGTCGACGACCGTGCGGTTCGGCACGCCGTCGGAGGAAGAGCTGGAGGCGTACATCGCGACGGGCGAGCCGTTGCACGTCGCGGGCGGCTTCACGATCGACGGGCGCGGCGGCTGGTTCATCGACGGCATCGACGGCGACCACACGTCCGTCATCGGCATCAGCCTGCCGCTCACCCGAAGGCTGCTCAGCCAGGTGGGTGTTTCCGTGTCCGCACTCTGGTAGACGCTGGTCACAGTTCACCCGATCGAGGAAGACTTCCCCTGACGCCGGCGTTGGGGACTAGCGGTGAACGAGTACTTGACGCGTCGCAGGAACATCGACCTGGCACGCAGGACGAGCACGGGCTGTCGGAGCTGACTGCTTCCGACGCCCCCTTTCGCTCATCCCTGCCCAGGAGATGTTCCAGTGTCGCTCGTTCAGACATACCGCAAGCCCAAGGTCTTCGGACTGACAGTTCTCGGCGCGCTCGTCCTCGGCGCGCTGGCGGGCTGGCTCGGCAAGGGCACGTGGCTCGCGCCCGTCCTCGCCAAGATCGGCTCCACCTTCACGTCGCTGCTGCAGCTGACGGTCATCCCGCTGGTGTTCACGGCGATCGTCGTCGGCATCGCGTCGCTGCGGAACCTCGGCGGCGGCCGCACGGCAGCCCGTCTCGGCGGCAAGACGTTCCTGTGGTTCGCCATCACGTCGTTCATCGCGGTGCTGATCGGCATCGCGGTCGCCTCGGTCCTGCGGCTCGGCCAGGGCGTGCAGATCGAACCCGCCGCCGGCGCCGTCGACAAGCTCGCCAAGCGCGCTTCCGGCTCGTGGCAGGCGTTGCTCGACAACCTGGTGCCCACCAACATCTTCAGCTCGTTCACCGAGGGCGACGTGCTCCAGATCGTGTTCATCGCGGTGCTGGTCGGCTTCGCCGCCTACGCGCTCGGCGAGAAGGCCGCGCCGTTCACGAACCTCGTGAAGTCGTTCTTCGACATCATCCAGAAGGTCGTCGGCTGGATCATCCTGCTGGCCCCGATCGGCATCTTCGGCCTCATCGGCAACGCCGTCGCGTCCTACGGCAACTCGTTCGTGAAGCCGCTGTTCTCGTTGATCCTGGCCGTGTACCTCGGCACGGCGATCGTGCTGTTCGTCGTGTACCCGGTGCTGCTGAAGTTCGTCGGCAAGACCTCGCCGGTCGAGTTCTTCCGCAAGGCGGGCACCGCGCTGCAGTTCGCGTTCGTGTCGCGCTCGTCCGGCGCCACGCTTCCGTTGTCCCGCAAGGCAGCCACCGACCTCGGCGTGCCGCAGGAGTACGCGAACTTCGCCGTGCCGCTGGGCACCACGACCAAGATGGACGGGTGCGCCGCGGTCTACCCGGCCGTCGCGACGATCTTCATCGCGAACCTGTTCGGCATCCAGCTCTCGGTGTGGCAGTACGTCGGCATCGTGCTCGTCGCCGTGTTCGGTGCTCTGGCCACGGCCGGAACGACCGGCTGGTACACGATGCTCACCCTGACGCTGAGCGTCGTCGGCCTGCCGCCGGCCGTGATCGCGACCGGTGTGGCCGTGGTCTACGCGATCGACCCGATCCTCGACATGATGCGCACCGCGACCAACGTGGCCGGCCAGATCACCGTGCCGGTGCTGGTGGCCCGCAGCGAGAACCTGATCGAGGAGCCCGCCGCTCCGGCGGAGAAGGACCTCGTCAACGCTTAGGAATCAGCGCACGGACGTAGTTGCGACAACTTCGGCACCGGTGCGGGCCAGCCTGGAAGCTGCTCCCGCGCCGGTGCCGGCGTCGTACAGCCGACGTTCGCGCCGAGGGCCGAGAACACCTGGACGAACGCGTCGTTGCACTGGCCGTCGCAGGCGCGCTGGGCCGAGACGATGTCCGCGGTGCCGTCCTCGTTGACGTCGTGCAGCCCGAGGTACCCGGCGCTGGACAGATAGGCGGCCTGCGCGCGCGACCACGTGCCGTCCTTGCGGAACAGCACCTCGCCGAGCACCTTGCCGCCGGCGTCCCCGCGCACGAGGCACACGCTGATCGCCGCCGCCCGGCACTCCAGCGACTCGGCGGTCACCGTCGCGCCGGACTCGGCGATGGTCATCTCGAAGATGTACGGACCCGACTCCCCGGTCACCCTGATCCGCCCGCCGCCGGTTCCGGCGAGCAGCTCCACGAGGTCCTTGCCGACCGATCTGCCGATGACGACCTGGCAGACGGTGGTACCGCAGCGCATTCCGGGGTCGGTGCCGGATTGACCTGAATCGGTGTTGTTCGGCCTCCGGAAATAGGCGAACGTCAGCCCCGCGACGACGACCACGGCAGCGACGATGGCGATCACCTGCACCGACCTGGTTCCACCCACGTCGCAGATTGTGGCCGATGGGCTCACGATTGATGTGAAGTGAGCCGTCTCTCCCTCTCGGAGTTCGTCGATTTCCGTAGACTGCGGCACCAGCCAGAGCCGTAATTAACCGGTCCAGCAGGAGGTACGACGCCGTGTCGCTGCGCAAGGTCCTCATCGCGAACCGCGGTGAGATCGCCGTCCGGGTCATCCGCGCCTGCCGTGACGCCGGTCTGACGAGCGTCGCCGTCTACGCCGAACCCGACCGCGACGCCCCGTTCGTGCGACTCGCCGACGAGGCGTTCGCGCTGGGCGGCAACACTCCCGGCGAGAGCTACCTGTCGTTCGAGAAGGTGCTGGCGGCCGCCGCCCAGTCCGGCGCCGACTCCGTGCACCCCGGTTACGGCTTCCTGTCCGAGAACGCCGAGTTCGCGCAGGCCGTGATCGACGCCGGGCTGGTCTGGGTCGGCCCGACCCCGCAGGCCATCCGCGACCTCGGTGACAAGGTGACCGCGCGGCACATCGCCATGCGGGCGGGCGCGCCGCTGGTGCCCGGCACCAAGGACCCGGTCAACGGACCGGACGAGATCATCGCGTTCGCCTCCGAGCACGGCCTGCCGGTCGCGATCAAGGCGGCGTTCGGCGGTGGCGGCCGCGGCCTGAAGGTCGCGCGCACGATGGAGGAGATCCCCGAACTGTTCGACTCCGCGGTCCGCGAGGCCGTCACGGCGTTCGGCCGCGGCGAGTGCTTCGTCGAGCGCTACCTGGACAAGCCGCGCCACGTCGAGGCGCAGGTCCTCGCCGACACCCACGGCAACGTGATCGTCGTCGGCACGCGCGACTGCTCGTTGCAGCGCCGCCACCAGAAGCTGGTCGAGGAGGCGCCCGCGCCGTTCCTGACGGACGAGCAGCGCGCCACGATCCACTCCTCGGCGAAGGCGATCTGCCTGGAGGCCGGCTACCACGGTGCCGGCACCGTCGAGTACCTCGTCGGGATGGACGGGTCGATCTCGTTCCTGGAGGTCAACACGCGCCTGCAGGTCGAACACCCGGTGTCGGAGGAGACGACGGGCCTCGACCTGGTGCGCGAGCAGTTCCGGATCGCAGCCGGCGAGAAGCTGCGGTACACCGAGGACCCGGCTCCGCGCGCGCACTCCATCGAGTTCCGGATCAACGGCGAGGACGCCGGTCGTGGCTTCCTGCCCGCGCCCGGCACCGTGACGACGTTCATCGCGCCGTCCGGTCCCGGTGTCCGCGTGGACGCCGGTGTCGAGTCGGGTTCGGTGATCGGCGGGCAGTTCGACTCGTTGCTGGCCAAGCTGATCGTGACCGGCGAGAACCGCGACGAGGCCCTGGCCCGTGCGCGGCGCGCGCTGGACGAGATGGTCGTCGACGGCATGGCGACGGTGCTGCCGTTCCACCGCGTGATCGTGCGGGACGCGGCGTTCACCGCCGAGAAGCCCGAGGGTTTCACCGTGCACACGCGGTGGATCGAGACGGAGTTCGACAACCAGATCGCGCCGTTCGCCGGTGCCGCCGACGCGGCGGAGGAAGAGACGCCGCGCCAGACCGTGGTGGTCGAGGTCGGCGGGCGTCGCCTGGAGGTGTCGCTGCCGGGCGATCTCGCCGTCGGTTCCCGGCCTGCCGCCGCCGCTGCCAAGAAGCCGAAGACGAAGCGCGCGGGTGGCGGTTCGGCGGCCGTGTCGGGTGACGCGGTGGCGGCGCCGATGCAGGGCACGATCGTGAAGGTGGCCGTCGAGGACGGGCAGACCGTCGAGGCGGGCGACCTGATCGTGGTGCTGGAGGCCATGAAGATGGAGAACCCGGTGACGGCGCACAAGGCCGGCACGGTGACGGGTCTAGCGGCCGCGCCCGGCGACCCGATCACCCAGGGCACCGTGATCTGCGAGCTGAAGGACTGAGCTCGCAGGCTCGCGCAAGGGTCCCCCTGGGCGTTGGGTCCCCCGCGACCCAACGTACTCAGCGGGTCTGACACTCGCGGTGGACCGAGGCGGCGGGCTGTGATCTGCGCGCTTGCGAACGGACCGGCCGGGTCGCTCACCTACGATTGGTTCGTGAGCGACCCGAGCAGGGACATCCGCATCGGTGACACCGAGCGTCAGCAGGCGTTGCAGGTGCTCGGTGAGCACATGAGCGCGGGCCGCATCGACATCGACGAGTACGGCGACCGGTCCGCCAAGATCACCACCGCGAAGACCCGCGGCGAGCTGATGGCGTTGTTCTACGACCTGCCTGATCCGCGGCCTCAGTTCGTCGCGCCCGTGCCGATGTTCAACGAGCCCGTCAGGGCGCCCGCGCGCCGGTGGGAGGGCGCGGTCATCCCTGTGGTGGGCGTGGCCGTGGCGATCCTGTTCTTCGCCTTCGTCAAGAACCCGTTGATCTTCCTGCTCATCCCCGCGGTGGCGATCCTGTGGGGCCAGTGGAACGGACGCCGGCGCTGAAACCCTTGCTGCTGCTCGATCTCGACGGCGTGGTGCGCAGGTTCCCGCCGATGCCGGCGGAGCTCGCCGCAAGAGCTTTCGAGCCGTCGTTGCTGCACCGCGCGGTCACCGGGGAGATCTCCGACGAGCAGTGGCGGCAGGCGGTCGGCCCGGACTTCGAGGCCACGCCCGGCGAGGTGATCCCCGAGGCGCTGGCACTGGTCCGCACCGCACGACGGCAGTGCTTCGTGGCGTTGCTGTCCAACGCGACCACGAGGCTGGAGGCGGACCTGGCACTGCTCGGCCTCGACGCCGAGTTCGACGCGGTCTTCAACTCGTCCCGGCTCGGTCTCGCGAAGCCCGATCCCGCGATCTACCGCAGGGTGCTGGACGAGCTCGGCCACCCGACCGCGGTCTTCTGCGACGACACCGCGGAGCACGCGGCCGCGGCGACGGCGGCGGGGCTGGACGGCGTGCACGTGCCGGACACGGCGGCGTTGCGGACGGCGCTGGCCGTGCGGGAGCTGATCCCGCCGACCGTGCTGCTGATCCTGCCGGACCGCGACGAGGCCGAGGAACTGGCGACGGAGTTGCTGGAGGCCGGCTGGGGCCCGTGCGCCGTGCACAGGGACATGCTGGCGGGCGAGGACGACGCCGAGGACGTGGACTGGGTGGTCGAGCTGACCACCGCGCCGGACGGCCTCCCGGCGTCCGCGCACCACGCCGAGCTCGACGAACTGGCCGAGCGGCACGACGGTTTCACCGGCGACGGTTAGTGGTGTGACCCGGCTCGTCGGCGAGTGGATCCACGCTCAGCAGGGCGCCTCGCGGCGCCGCCCCCACGCCCCCGTACAACCAGTACGAGGACGTGGGGGCGACACCACGATGCACCCGTCTGACCGCAGATCCACCCGGCAACGTTCCAGGCCACACCACTAGCCTGCTGGCCGTGGAGCCAGTTGAGATCAACGCGGGCGAGTACTACCTGCGCGCCTTCCGCAGCGACGACCGAATCGACGACGTGCCGGCACTGGCGGAGGCCTTCGCCGACGTGGACACCAAGCGGTACATGCCGCGCCTGACCGCGGACGGCGCACCGTCCGCGGAGACGTTCGTCCTGCTGATGACCGACGGCTGGGAGAAGGACTACCGCTGGTCGTGGGCGGTCTGCGAGTCCGTCACCGCCGAGGTGATGGCCGGGATCGTCATCCACAACGTCGACCACCACCTCTCCTCCGCCGAGGTGATGTGCTGGAGTCAGCCGAAGCACCGCGGCAAGGGCGTGCTGCCGGCCGCGCTGAACTCCGTGCTCGGCTGGGTCTACGGCGCGATGGACGTGCACCGGGTCACGTACCGGCACGCGGTGTCGAACGCGGCCTCGCAGCGGGTCGCGGAGAAGTGCGGATTCACCCTGGAGGGTCGTCTTCGCGAGGAGGCGATGGTCGATGATCAGCGCGAAGACCAGTTGCTGTGGTCACGGCTGGCGTCGGACCCCCATCCCGAGCAGCTACGGTGACCGGCCATGCGGACCACGGGGCTCCTCATCGTCGCGATGGCGCTGGCCGGGTGCACGGCGGCGCCCCAGCAGAGCGCGCTGACCACCCCGCCTCCCCCACCGCCGGCACCCACGACGACGCCCTCGCAGCTCGACTTCCCGCAACGGCCGCGCGCGGTGCCGCTGGACGAAGTTGACCCCTGCGCGGTGCTGACCGCCGACCAGCGCACGGCGCTGAGCCTCGACAACCCGCCCAGCGCGTACGTCGAACCGAGCTTCGGCAGTGCGAAGGCGTGCACGATCCGCAGCACGACGAGCGGGAATGTGGCGAGGATCGCACTGGTGCTCGCCTCGGGCGCGGACGTGTGGCTCTCGGAGAACGCTCAGGTGGAGTACACGGTGAGCGCGATCGAGGGATTCGCGGCGATTACTGTCCGCACACCCGACGTGCACGACGTCTGCAATGTGGAAATAGACGTCGCGGATGGGCAGTTCCTCGACGTCATGTTCCGCGACGGCGGTAATTCCACTGCCGTGCAACAAGATCATCTTTGCCTCGGCGCCCAGCGGGTGGCAGAGGCCGCGATGGCCAGTTTGCTCCAGAAGCGCTGACCCACTCGGGCGGATGTCACTGTTCGCACTCCACAGCGTTACCTTCGGTGGCTAGAGTGTCGATGCGCTTGCACGTACAACCGCCGGAGGTTCCACCATGCCGCCAGGGGGACGCAGCGGGGCAGACTCCTCGCCGCCCGCTTCGCACGAGCTGAACGTGGAGCCAGAGGCGATCCCGGCGCTGCGCAACACGTTCTCGGCCGCCCTGATCAAGCTGGACAAGCAGATCGAGATGGCGATCACCGAGTTCCGCGTGCGCCCGTGGGCGGGTGACCCGGTCAGCCAGGAGGCGGCGGAGAAGTTCAACGACCGCTCGATCGCGGACGGGGACTCGGCTCTGCAGGCCCTGCTGAACTACCAGCGGCAGCTCAAGACCGCGATGGACAACCTCAACCAGATCGAACGGCAGTACAACGTGGTCGAGGGCGACAACACCGGCATGATGAACAAGAGCGGGTGCTGACCATGGCAGATCACCGCTGGCAGGGCTACAGCCACAAAGAGCTGTACGAGCGCATTCACGCAGGCCCAGGCGCTTCCGCGTCGTTCGCGTCGATGGAGCGCTGGCAGGGCGTGTCGGCCGCGCTGACCGAGATCAACGACGACCTGCACTCCGGCATCGCGCTCTCGGGCGCGAAGTGGCAGGGCAAGGCCGCCGACCTGGCGCAGGCCGGCCTGAACCCGATCGCCGCCTGGGCGGACAGCGCCCGCACCGGCTCGGACGTCATGCGTTACTCGGCGGAACTGCAGGCCGGGTACGTCTCGAAGGCCCGCGCGGACATGCCGGCGCCGGTCAACGTGACCGCGGAGCAGCCGGGTGCCCTCGTCAGCGGCATCACCCACCTCTTCGGCGGCCAGACCGACCACGAGAAGCAGGAGGCGGCCCAGGACGCCGCCGAGCGCCGCGCCCGTGAGGTCATGTCCACCTACGCCTCGTCCACGACCGCGAACACCTCGACGCTCGGCCAGTTCACCCAGCCGCCGCAGCTGCAGATCAGCGGCTCCGGCACCGTGCACGGCGGTGGTGCCCAGGTGGGCGCGGCCGCGGTCTGGGGTGTCGGCCCGAACGGCACCGGCGGCAGCGCGACCCGCGGCCGCACCCCGACGGGCACGCGCGGCACCACTGCCCCGCCGCCTCGGAGCAGCGCGCCCGCACCGGGCTCCACGACGCGTACGTCGAGCACGGGTACCAACACGGCTCCCGCCGTCAAGGGCACGCACAACTCGGTCTCGGCCGGCACCACCACCGGTCCTGGTGGCACGGGCACGGCCGGCGTCGGCCTGCCGGGCCAGCGCACCTCCAGCCGTTCGGGCAACTCCAACGGCCACGAGGTGAAACAGATGGAGGACGGCGCGACCGCGGCCTCCGGTGCCGCCATGGGCACGGTCATGAACCAGGGCCACGCCGCCGGTGTCGCGAACGCGTCGGGTTCCGCCATGGGCCCGATGGGCACGGTCGGTGCCGCGAACAACGGCGACCAGGTCCACCGCAGGGCCGTGCCGATGCCGCAGTCGTTCGACCCGTTCGGCGGCATGGGCGGCGGGCGCAAGGGCGAGGAAGAGGAGGACTTGGAGCACAAGGCCGCCGACTACCTCCGCGAGCGCGACGACATCTACGGCGTGGGTAGCTACACGTTGCCCGTCATCGGGGAGAGCACGACCGACTGATGACTCTGTTCGGCTTGGACGTCGGGACGAGCGACACGCGCGACCCGGTGATCATCTCCACGCTGGAGTTCGACGTCCTCTGGGAGCACCTGGGCCTGGAGATGATGCCGCTCGTCCTGAAGGTGCCCTCACCTGGCAAGACCACGGAGGAACGCCGCGCCATCGAGGACCAGGTCTGGCTGCAGCTCGGCGCCCGCGGCCTCGGCGGCCCGCGTTCCCTGGACCCGACCCTGGAAGACCTGCTGCACGTCCTGAACCGCCCGCAGCAGGAGATCGACGCCCGGATGTGGCTGAACGAACGCAGCCTCCGGGTGCTGGCCGCGGGCAAGGGCCAGGCGGGCGTGCTGGCGATCCTCGACGGCACCCAGCTCATCCTGCGCCCGGCGGAGGCCGACGGCCTCCCGCGCGAGGCCCTCACCGCCCTGCCGACGGCTCCGGCGGGCGAGGGCCACTCCATCACCCTGCCGTCGGCGGACCTGGACGGAGCAGCGGCCTCAGCGACGACTCCGGAGGACCTGGAGGCCGCGCTGAGTGCGACGTTGCGCGCCGACGACGCCCACACGCTGGCCGAGATGGTCCGCGACGCCTCGAACCGCGGTCAGTTCGGCGCGGCGGCCCGCGACAAGTGGGGCAAACGCGTCCGTCCGGACCGAGTGGTCGCCTTCTACGACACGCCGAAGGGCCGCTACCTGCAGATGCGCCGCGCGGTGGACGGTCAGCCTCCGTGGTCGACCATCACGCCGGTCGACTACCGGCGCATGCACCACCACCTGGTGGAACTGCTCGCGGAGGCCGCGGGCTCCTGACCGCCTGGCCAGGAGCCTCGACTCAGGATCAGGGCCCGATGCCCTGGCAGGGCCGGGTCCGCAGGTCGTTCACGTAGTCGTCGGGCGCCCCGGCGGCTTCCGCCGCGTCGGCGACCACCCCGATGTAGCGGGCGGACGGCAGCCCGCCCTCGTAGGCGTCCAGCACGTAGAGCCAGGCGACCACGGACCCCTCGAGGGTCTGCACCCGCAACCGGATCTTCTTGTACAGGCCGAGCGCACCCTCCCACCGGTCCAGCCGCGACTCATCGCGAGGCGACACGTCGTAGAGCACGCAGAACGTCTGGTGGTCTGGCTCCTCGACGATCGTCGCGAGGGCACCCTCCCAGCCGAGGTCCTCGCCACCGAACGTCATGCGCCATCCAACGAGCCAGCCGGTCCCCGCGAGCGGGGAGTACGGGGCTCGCTCCATCATCTGGTTCGGATCCATGTTCGACCCGTACGCGGCATAGAGCGGCACGTCCGACAGCGTAGCGACACGACGATCAGCTTTCGGTACTGACGACACGGTCGATTCGGTCAACGCGTACGGTTGAGCCGCCCAACAAGCCCGTGGAAGGGGACTGATCGTGACCCGCATCGTCATCATCGGCGGCGGACCCGCAGGTTACGAAGCAGCTCTGGTCGCGGCGCAACACGGCGCCGACGTGACCGTCGTCGAGAACGACGGGGCAGGTGGCGCGTGCGTGCTGTACGACTGCGTGCCGTCCAAGACCTTCATCGCTTCCGCGGGGGCCCGCAGCGCGTTCCGCAACGCCGGTGAGCTGGGCATTCAGACTCACAACGAGCTCGCGACGGTGGATCTCCCGGTCGTGCACGGACGGGTGAAGGGCCTCGCTCTGGCCCAGTCCGCAGACGTGCGCGCACGGCTGCAGCGCGAGGGCGTGCGGCTGATCAACGGACGTGCGAAGTTCGTCGACGACTCGCGCGGGCTCGCCCAGCACCAGGTCGTGGCGACCGGCGCGGACGGCTCCGACGAGATCCTCGACGCCGATGTGGTGCTCATCGCAACCGGTGCGACGCCGCGCGTGTTGCAGGGCGCGGAGCCCGACGGCAAGCGGATTCTCACCTGGCGGCAGATCTACGACCTGCCTGAGCTGCCCGAACACCTCGCGGTGATCGGTTCCGGCGTCACCGGTGTCGAGTTCGCCAGCGCCTACACCGAGATGGGCGTGAAGGTGACGATGGTCTCCAGCCGGGACCGCGTGCTGCCGCACGAGGACGCCGACGCGGCCGCGGTGCTGGAGGACGTGTTCGCCGAGCGCGGCACGGCCGTCGTCAAGCACGCCCGCGCGGACAAGGTCGAGAACACCGGAGACGGCGTTCTGATCCACCTGGAAGACGGTCGCACGATCGAGGCGTCGCACGCCCTGATGACCGTCGGTTCGGTGCCGAACACGACCGACATCGGCCTCGACAAGATCGGTATCGAACTCGGGCGCGGCGGGTACATCCCCGTCGACCGGGTCAGCCGGACCAACGTCAGCGGCGTCTACGCGGCCGGCGACTGCACCGGCGTGCTGCTGCTCGCGTCCGTCGCCGCCATGCAGGGGCGCATCGCGATGTGGCACGCGCTGGGCGAGGGCGTCAGCCCGATCAAGCTCAAGACCGTCGCCGCGAACGTCTTCACCAACCCCGAGATCGCCAGCGTCGGCATCAGCCAGCAGGCGATCGACTCGGGCGAGGTCCCCGCGCGCACGATCATGCTGCCGCTGGCCACGAACCCCCGCGCCAAGATGGAGGGTCTGCGCCGCGGCTTCGTGAAGCTGTTCTGCCGCCCGGCCACCGGCGTGGTCATCGGTGGTGTGGTGGTCGCGCCGAACGCGAGCGAGCTCATCCTGCCGATCGCGCTGGCCCTGCAGAACCAGCTCACCGTCGAACACCTCGCGACGACCTTCTCGGTCTACCCGTCGCTGTCCGGCTCGATCACCGAGGCCGGCCGCCAGCTCATGCGTCACGACGACCTGGACTGACCCTCCTCCCTCCTCCCCGAGAACTTCCGCACCTGCAGGCCGTCTACAGGCGGCTTGCAGGTGGTCTGCAGGCAGAGCGGGTTGACTCCGTTCTGCAAGCCGGACAACAGGAGGCCTGGGGATGAGGTGCGTCTTCGCTGCTGCCGTCGCTCTGACGGCAGCGGTACTTCTCGGTTCGTGTGCCGCACCGCAGGCGGTTGAGCCACAGGTCAGCCTCTCATCGACGGCGCAGTCGCCTGCGACACGAGGCATGCCGCCTTCGGAGCCGATCGAGATCCGCATTCCGAAGATCGACGCCGTGTCGTCGTTGGTCCCTTTGGGACTCAACGCCGACGAGACGGTCGAGGTCCCTCCGGTCGAACAGCCCCTGCAAGCGGGCTGGTACAGCCTCGCCCGGACTCCGGGTGAAGCGGGACCGGCGGTCGTCCTCGGTCACGTCGACGGTGACAGGCAGCCAGGAATCTTCTTCCGGCTCAAGGAACTCGTCGTGGGCGACGAGGTCGTGGTGTCCAGAAAGGATGGCACCACGGCGAAGTTCCACGTGTACAAGAAGGAACAGATCGCCAAGGCCAGCTTCCCCACGGAGGCCGTCTACGGCGACACCGACGCACCCGAGTTGCGGCTGATCACCTGTGGCGGCAACTACGACCAGGCCGCGCGCAGCTACCGGGACAACGTCATCGTCTACGCAACTCTCGTCTGAACACGAGAAACCTATCTGGGGGAAGAATGAAGATCATCAAGGCCACCATCGGACTGGCCGCCGTCGCCACCGCTCTCACGTTCGCGCCGTTCGCCAGCGCCCAGTCGGCCGAGGGCTTCACGCTCGACAAGGCCGAGTACGTCCCCGGTGACAACATCACCATTTCCTACGACGTCGCCGCCGGATGCGAGGGCAGGGCGAGCTCGAACGGCTTCATCAACCGGTACTCCTCGGAGTTCCTGGTCGACGGACCGCGAACCATGGCCGCCGAGGCCAACGCCAGCTGGGTTCCCGGCTCGTACACCGCCGAACTGACCTGCAAGGGCGAGAAGGTCACCAGGGCGTTCACGGTCGCGGCTCCGCGCGACAAGTTCACGCTCGACAAGACCGAGGTCGAGGCGGGCGGCGACATCAGCGTGATGAAGACCAAGCAGTCGGACTGCGGCGAGGTCGCGACCTCGCCGGGCTTCACCGCCCCGATCAAGCTGGAGTACGAGTCGGTGAACCTCCGCATCGGCAACGGCAAGGTCGTCGACC
This sequence comes from Lentzea sp. NPDC102401, assembly GCF_044765805.1. NCBI lineage: Bacteria > Bacillati > Actinomycetota > Actinomycetes > Pseudonocardiales > Pseudonocardiaceae > Lentzea > Lentzea sp. NPDC102401. The sequence continues at coordinate 56,280 of NZ_JBIWKS010000013.1, forward strand.
AGGCCGGCACCTACCAGGCCGAGATGACCTGTGGCGGCAAGCAGGTGCAGGTGGAGTTCGTGGTCACCGCGAAGGCTCCCGCGCAGACCGTCGCGGACAAGCCCAAGACGGCGGCCAAGTCCCCGATCGTGAAGCCGAAGGGTGCCCCGCAGACCGGTGGTGGCGCGACCGCGTGATCAGAAGTTGATCACATTTCGATCCTGTCCCGATCGGACGAGCAACTGACCCACGAGATGTGCGTCAATGGGTTCGTGGGGACTCGTGTCTTGATCGCGGTGCTGTGTGTGGCGCTGGCCACCGCCTGTTCGCAGGGGCCCGCACCGAAGCCGTCGGCGGCGACGAGCGACAGCGCGCCGCCGCCGGTGGTGTCACCGCTCGGTACCTCCGACCCGATGGAGCTGCGGATCGAGCGGATCGGCGTGCGGTCGTCACTGGTTGCACTCGGCCTCGATCCGCAGGGCGTCGTCCAGATGCCGCCGGCCAACGAGGGCATGCAGGCCGGTTGGCACCAAACGCAACCGCAGCAGTGGATCATCGTCGGCCGGATCGAGAGCAACAAGGCCAGAGGCGTCTACTTCCGGCTGAACGACCTGTTGCAGGGCGACGTCGTCGAAGTGTCCAAGAAGGACGGTTCGGTCGCCCGCTTCGCCGTGACCCGCACGGAGAGGATCATCCGCGAAGACTTCTTCGCGGAGGCCGTCGCGCGGGACAAGGACGAGCAGGGGCTGCGGCTGATCACGTGTGGCACCCGCGACAACGTGATCGTGCACGCAGCCCCAGCTCAATAACCGTCCGCGAGGTCCGCGGTCCGCGAGGTTCGCGAGGTTCGCGAGGTTCGCGCTTCCCGGCGAACGAGCCGGAGTCTGCGAAGCAGCGACCAAAAACTCAGACCCAGTCGAAGGTCTTGCTCACGGCCTTCTTCCAGTTGGCGTACTCGGACGCGCGCCGGGACTCGTCCATCTGCGGCTCCCACTGCTTGTCCTGCGCCCAGTTCTCGCGGATCTCGTCCTCCGACTTCCAGAACCCGACCGCGAGACCGGCGGCGTAGGCGGCGCCGAGCGCGGTCGTCTCCGCGACGACCGGCCTGATCACCGGCACGCCGAGGATGTCCGCCTGGAACTGCATCAGCAGTTCGTTCACGACCATGCCGCCGTCGACCTTCAACGCGGTCAGGTCGACGCCCGAGTCGGCGTTCATCGCGTCGAGCACCTCCCGCGTCTGGAAGGCCGTCGCCTCCAGCACGGCCCGCGCGAGGTGGCCCTTGTTGACGAACCTCGTGAGACCCACGATCGCGCCGCGGGCGTCGGAACGCCAGTACGGTGCGAACAGGCCGGAGAACGCGGGCACGAAGTACGCGCCGCCGTTGTCGTCCACCGACCGGGCGAACTCCTCGATCTCGGCCGCGCTGGAGATCATGCCGAGGTTGTCGCGCAGCCACTGCACCAGCGAACCGGTGACCGCGATCGAGCCCTCCAGGGCGTAGACGGCGGGAGCCTCACCGATCTTGTAGCAGACGGTGGTGAGCAACCCGTTCTCGCTCATCACCTTCTCGGTACCGGTGTTGAGCAGCATGAAGTTGCCGGTGCCGTAGGTGTTCTTGGCTTCACCGGGCGACAGGCAGGCCTGGCCGAACGTCGCCGCCTGCTGGTCGCCGAGGATGCCCGCGATCGGCACGCCGGCCAGCGCGCCGCGTTCGCGCACCTGGCCGTAGACCTCCGACGAGGAACGGATCTCCGGCAGCATCGACATCGGGATGCCCATGTCGGAGGCGATCGACTCGTCCCACTGCAACGTGTCGAGGTCCATCAGCATGGTGCGCGACGCGTTCGTCGGGTCGGTGACGTGCACGCCGCCGTCCACCCCGCCCGTCATGTTCCACAGCACCCAGGTGTCCATGTTGCCGAACAGCAGGTCGCCGGCCTCGGCCTTCTCCCGCGCGCCTTCGACGTTGTCGAGGATCCAGCGGACCTTGGGCCCGGAGAAGTAGGTCGCGAGCGGCAGGCCGACCTTCTGGCGGTAGCGCTCCTGGCCGCCGCCGAGCGCACCCAGTTCCTGCACGATCTTGTCGGTGCGCGTGTCCTGCCAGACGATGGCGTTGTAGACGGGCTCACCGGTGTTCCTGTCCCACACCAACGCGGTCTCGCGCTGGTTGGTGATGCCGACGGCAGCGATGTCCGAAGTGGACAGATCGGCTTTCGCGAGCGCGCCCGCGGCGACCTGGCGGGTGTTCTGCCAGACCTCCTTCGGGTCGTGCTCGACCCACCCCGCTTTGGGGAAGATCTGCTCGTGCTCCTTCTGGTCGACCGAGACCACCCGCCCGGAGTGGTCGAAGATCATGCACCGGGTCGACGTCGTGCCCTGGTCGATCGCGGCCACGTACTGCGTCATGCGAGAAGTCCTTTCAGACCGGGAGAACCAGGAAGAGCAGCGCGGCGAGCGCGCCACCCACGAGCGGGCCGACGACGGGGACCCACGAATAGCCCCAGTTGGCGTTGCCCTTGTTGCGGATCGGCATGAGGAACGCGTAGGCGATGCGCGGACCGAGGTCGCGCGCCGGGTTGATCGCGTAGCCGGTCGGGCCACCGAGCGACGTGCCGATCACCAGCACGACGAACGCGACACCCGCGTAGCCGAGCGCCGAGTTGCCGAACGTCGGCACGCCGTCCACCGACACCTTCGCGGCCGGCGACAGCAGGATCCACGCGACGAGCACGAACGTGCCGATGATCTCGGAGACGAGGTTCCACGGCTTGTTCGGCACGGTCGGGCCGGTGGAGAAGATGCCGAGCGTGTTCTGCGGTTCGTCGTGCGTGTCGAACTGCAGCTTGTAGGTGGCCCAGCAGAGCATCGCACCGATGATCGCGCCGACCATCTGCCCGAGGACGTAGACGGGCACGTCGCCCCACGGAGTCTTGTCCGCGATCGCGAGTCCCAGCGTGACGGCCGGGTTGAGGTGCGCGCCGCTCGGAGCGGCGATGCTCGCGCCGGTGAAGACCGCGAAGGCCCAGCCGACGTTGACGAACAGGAATCCCGTGCTGTTTCCGAGGGTGTTCTTGAGCACCTGGTTCGCGACGACACCGGTGCCCAGGAGAATGAGAACCGCCGTCCCCAGCAGCTCCCAGACGAAGATCGAGCCTGCGCTCATCGTCGACCTCCACTCGTTTGCGGCCAGGCAGGACGCGCAAACCCGAGGTCAGGGCCGCGCCGCCCGCCTACAACGTGCTCGGACGCTATTACCGACCTGATCAGTTGTCCACGCCAAGTGCGTGCAGTCAGGCCATTTGCAGGCCAGAAGGTTCTGGCCAGCGCGCCCGTGGGCGGACGGCGGTCGCTGAAGGTAGCGTGAGGCGAAGTCGTAGCAGGGAGGCGTCTGTCGTGGCCACGCGCAAGAACGCAGCTGCACCACCGCGAACCCATGCCGAACCGCCGATCACCGGCAGGCTCGGTCCGGCCGAACGCGAGGAGGCCTGGCAGCGGCTGGGCGCCGAGACGTTCGACGTCGTGGTCGTCGGCGGCGGTGTCGTCGGTGTCGGCGCGGCACTGGACGCCGCCACGCGCGGACTGCGGGTGGCGCTCGTCGAGGCCCGTGACCTGGCGTCTGGCACGTCCAGCCGGTCCTCCAAGCTCTTCCACGGCGGCCTGCGCTACCTGGAACAGCTGGAGTTCGGCCTGGTGCGCGAGGCACTGCGCGAGCGCGAGCTGATGCTGACGCGCATCGCGCCGCACCTGGTGAAGCCCGTCGCGTTCCTCTACCCGCTGACCAACCGCATCTGGGAACGCCCGTACTCGGCGGCCGGCCTGTTCCTGTACGACACGATGGGCGGCGCCCGGTCCGTGCCGGGGCAGAAACATCTCACCCGAGCGGGCGCGCTCCGGCTGGTTCCCGCGTTGAAGCGCGACGCGTTGATCGGCGGCATCCGCTACTACGACGCCCAGGCCGACGACGCCCGGCACACGATGATGGTCGGCCGCACCGCCGCCCACTACGGCGCCGTGGTGCGCACGTCGACCCAGGTGGTCGAGTTCCTGCGGGAGGCGGACCGCGTGTCCGGCGTGCGGGTGCGCGACGTCGAGGACGGGCGCGAGGTCGACGTGCGGGCGCACGCCGTGATCAACGCGACCGGTGTCTGGACCGACGAGCTGCAGCGGCTTTCCGGCTCGCGTGGACGGTTCCGGGTGCGGGCGTCGAAGGGCGTGCACATCGTCGTTCCGCGCGACCGGATCGTCGCCGAGGCCGGGATGATCCTGCGCACCGAGAAGTCCGTGCTGTTCGTCATCCCGTGGCGCAACCACTGGATCGTCGGCACCACGGACACCGACTGGAACCTCGACCTGGCGCACCCCGCCGCCACCAAGCACGACATCGACTACATCCTCGAACACGTCAACTCGGTGCTCGCGACCCCGTTGACGCACGACGACATCGAGGGCGTCTACGCGGGCCTGCGGCCGTTGCTGGCGGGCGAATCCGACTCGACGTCGAAGCTCTCCCGTGAGCACGCGGTCGCGCGCGTCTCTCCCGGTCTGGTGGCGATCGCCGGCGGCAAGTACACGACGTACCGGGTGATGGGCGCGGACGCCGTCGACGCGGCGCACGTCGACCTGCCGGGTCGCATCCAGCCGTCGATCACGGACAAGGTGCCGCTGGTCGGCGCAGACGGCTACCACGCGCTGGTGAACCAGGCAGATCAACTGGCGGCCAAGCACGGCCTGCACCCGTACCGCGTGCGGCACCTGCTGGACCGCTACGGCTCACTGATCCACGAGGTGCTGTCGCTGGCCGCGGACAACCCCGAGTTGCTCAAGCCGATCCCGGCCTCCCCCGACTACCTGCAGGTCGAGGCGGTGTACGCGGTCTCGCACGAGGGCGCGATGCACCTGGAGGACGTGCTGACGCGGCGCACCCGCATCTCCATCGAGTACGCCCACCGCGGCGTCGACTCGGCGGACGCGGTGGCCAGGCTGGTCGCGCCGATCCTCGGGTGGGACGAGGACGCGATCAAGCGCGAGGTCGAGATCTACAACGCGCGCGTCGAGGCCGAGCGCACGTCCCAGACCAAGCCGGACGACCAGGCGGCGGACGCGATTCGTGCCTCGGCGCCGGAAGCGCGTCCTCAGTTGACCGAACCCGTGAGCTGATCTTCGGCATGCTGTAGGGCATGACTGGGGTTGGCAGACGAACTTTCCTGATCGGCGCAGCCGTGGCCGGTGCCGCTTCGACCGGTACCGCCCACGCTGCTCCTCCTGTGTTCGAGCACGGTGTCGCGTCCGGCGACCCGTTGCCCGATGGTGTCCTCTTGTGGACGCGCGTGGTGACGTCGTCGCCGATCCGGTGGGAGGTAGCTCGTGACGAGGACTTCCACCGGATCGTGAGGCGCGGTGTCACCCGCACTTCCGCCGCGCGCGACCACACGGTGAAGGTCGAGGTCCACGGCCTGCGGGACAACACCCGCTACTGGTACCGGTTCCGCGTCGGCGATGTCGTGTCTCCGGTCGGCAGGACCAAGACCGGTGGCTGCGGGTCCGAGCTGAACTTCGGCGTCGCCTCGTGCGCGAACTGGTCGGCCGGTTACTTCGCCGGCTACGGGTACCTCGCCCGCCAGGACCTCGACGCCGTGATCCACCTCGGCGACTACATCTACGAGAACGTCGTGGGCACGGTCCGCGAGCAGGACCCTCCGCACGAGTGCCTCACGCTCGACGACTACCGGCGCCGGCACGCGAAGTACAAGACCGACCAGCACGTCCAGGCACTGCACGCCGCGCACGCCATGATCGCGACCTGGGACGATCACGAATCAGCCGACAACTCGTCCAGCATCGGTTCGCCGCAGCACGATCCGGCCACCGAAGGCCCGTGGGGCGCACGGCTGGCCGCCGCGACGCAGGCCTACTACGAGTGGATGCCCGTCCGCGAGGGCAGGCTCGACCGGACGTTCCGCTTCGGCGAACTGGCGACGCTGACCATGCTCGACCTGCGCTCCTACCGCACCGACACCACGATTCTCGGTGCCGCCCAACGGGACTGGCTGATCGACACCCTCACCACCGACCGCGCCCGCTGGCAGCTCGTCGGCAACTCGGTGATGCTCAGCCCGCTGAAGGTTCCGCCGCTGCCGGGGCTCCCGCAGACGAACCCCGACCAGTGGGACGGCTTTCCGGCCGACCGGGAGCTCGTGCTCAGATCGTTGGGCGAGCGGAAGAACACGGTGTTCCTGACCGGCGACATCCACAGCTCGTGGGCCAGCGACGTGCCGCTCGGCGATCAGTCGGTGGCCACCGAGTACGTCGTCACGTCGCTGACGTCGGACAACTTCGACGACCTGCTGAAGGTGCCGCCGCGCACGGTCGCGTTGCAGGTCGAGGCGCAGTTCCTGGCGCTCAACCCGCACGTGCGGTTCGTGGAACTGGACTCGCACGGCGTCTCGACGCTGCGGGTGACGGCGGACGAGGTGCGGTTCGACTGGCACTACGCGGTGGACAAGAAGAACCCGGACAGCGTTGTGGCGCGTGCGCATTCGTTCCGCACGCGCCACAACACAGCTCGGACTGAAAGGGTCGTTCTCTAGGCGAGTGCAGCCAGCGCGGTGTGCACCATCACGCGGACGCCCACGAGGAGCGCACGCTCGTCGAGGTCGAACGTCGGCTGGTGCAGATCGCGCTGCTTCTCCTGGCCGTTCCACACGCCGAGGCGCGCGAACGAGCCGGGCACGTGCTCCAGGTACCAGCCGAAGTCCTCACCACCGGACGACTGCTCGGTGCCCGCGAGCGCGTCGTCGCCCAGTGCGGCCTCGATGCCGGCGCGCAGGATCTGGGTCGACTCGCGTTCGTTCACCACGGGCGGCACGCCGCGGCGGTGGTGCAGGTCGAAGCCGACGCCGGTGGGCGCCAGCAGGCCCGTCACCAGGTCCTTGACCAACGGCTCCAGCTCGGCCCAGATGTCACGGTCGCCGGTGCGCAGCGTGCCGCGCACCAGACCTTCCTGCGGCACTGCGTTCGGCGCCTCGCCCGCGTGCACCGCGCCCCACACCAGGACGGTGCCGGAGCGGGGGTCGACGCGGCGCGACAGCATCGTCGGCAGGCCGGTGATGACGGTGCCGAGCGCGTGCACCAGGTCCGCGGTGAGGTGCGGACGCGAGGTGTGGCCGCCCGGCGACGACAGCCGCAGCTCCAGCAGGTCGGAGGCCGACGTGATGGCGCCGATGCGCGTGCCGATGCGGCCGACCTGCAGGCGCGGGTCGCAGTGCAGACCGAAGATCCGCTCCACGCCGTCGAGTCCGCCCGCGGCCAGCACGTCGAGCGCGCCGCCCGGCATGACCTCCTCGGCCGGCTGGAACACCAGCCGGACGCGGCCGGGCAGCTCCGTCGCCGAGGCGAGGGCCAGCGCGGTGCCGAGCAGGACCGTCGTGTGGGCGTCGTGACCGCACGCGTGCGACACACCGTCCACAGTGGATCCGAACGGCAGGCCGGTGTTCTCGTGCAGCGGCAGGGCGTCCATGTCCGCGCGGAGTGCCACGCAGCGGGGGCCGTGGCCGATGTCGCAGATCAGGCCCGTACCGCCGGGGAGGATGCGCGGCTTGAGGCCGACCTCGCGCAGCAGCTTCGCGACGAGTTCGGTGGTGTTGTACTCGCGCCGGGAGAGCTCGGGGTGCGCGTGGATGTGGCGTCGCCAGGCGACTACGTCGGCGGCGTTCGCCTTCAGCCAGTCGTCGAGCCACGCGGGGCCGCGGCCTTCTCCGAGATCATCCACAGGAGACATGCTCACCCCGGTGGGGTCCACGAGCATCTCAGGGGACGTCTTCACAGTTGAGGAGCCCGAGGGCCGGGAGTCCAGAACCGTCATGCCGCACCTCCGCGGGCCAGCAGCCGTGCTCGCTGCTGGGAATCGGTGGCTGTCGCGATCGTCGTCCAAGCCATGGCTAGTGCTCCATCGAGGAGCGCACGGTCGGCCGACGCCGAGGCACAGGCGGTCGCGAACTCTAGTTGGTGGTTCACCGCGTCTCCGCAGTCGATTGCGATGGTCGGGTGGATTGCGGGCAACACTCTGGTGACGTTGCCCATGTCGGTGCTCCCGATCTTCTCTCGTTGTTCCTGTTCGGGCGAGAGCGGTCGTCTTCCCAGCTCAGTGGCCGCACGCCGGTAGGCGTCCGCGAGCCACGGATCAGGAGTCAACTCGGCGTAGATCGGTGAGACCTGCACGACCTCATGGGTGCAACCGGTCGCGAGCGCACCGGCCGAGAAGCAGTCGCGGATCCGGTTCTCCAGACGCTGCAACGATTCCAGGTTCTCCGCCCTCACATCGAACATCGCCGATGCGCGGGCGGGTATTACGTTCGGCACGGTGCCGCCGTTGGTGACGATGCCGCTGACCATCTGGCCGGGCTCGAAGTGCTGCCGCAGCAGACTGATCGAGATCTGCGCGACGGTCACCGCGTCCGCGGCGTTGATGCCCAGGTGCGGGGCGGCGGCCGCGTGTGACGGCTTGCCCGTGTAGCGCACCTCGAGATCGGTGATGGCGAGCGATTTGGCGGCGCACGACTCGTAAGGCGCCGGGTGCACCATCATCGAGAGCGAGACGTCGTCGAACACGCCCCGTTCCAGCATGAGCACCTTGCCGCCGCCGACCTCTTCCGCTGGAGTTCCGATCACCTTGATGGTGATACCCAGCTGGTCGGCGATGTCACGCAGAGCGAGCGCGGAGCCGACAGAAGCGGCGGCGATGACGTTGTGACCGCACGCGTGCCCGACTTCGGGCAAAGCGTCGTATTCGGCACAAAGCCCCAGCACCAGCTCGCCGTCGCCGTACGTCGCGACGAACGCGGTGTCGAGATCTGCGACCCCGCGGTCGACCTTGAAGCCCTCGCGGGCCAGCAGAGAGGTGATCTTCTCGACGCTGCGGTGCTCCTCGAAGGCCAGCTCAGGCTCGGCGTGGATCGAGTGCGACAGGTCCAGCAGCGCGTCCGAGTACCGCTCGACGGTCGAGCGTGTGCTGATCTTCAAGTCGGTACCCATTTGCCACCATCCTGCATCACCACTCGTAAGACGCAGCGCGCTGATGATGATCAACCGGACGGCCGGTCGCGGCGCTGCGCCAAGCGGCGAGCGAGTTTCGGTCTGACCGATCAACGATGACGCAGATGGTCGCGAGACACGCTTAATTTTGACTATTACGTCCCAGCATGTGAGACGTGCCGTCTCAGCCCACCGACCGTCCGGCTAGCCCTTCTTGGCAGCCCGTTCCTTGCGCCACTTCGCCCACCGCTTCTTGTTGCGGTAGTAGACCAGCACGAACAGCAGCACGGCGATGCCGCCGATCCACAGCTTGCGCTTGGTCTCTTCACGGGTCTCAGGCGACGGCGCCTGCGGCGCGTTCACGTCGGGAGCCGGGTTCACGGTCGTCTGCTGCGCAGCCGCCACAGGCGCGTTCGCCGCCTCTTGCGCGGACGCCACTCCGGCGATCCCGAGAACGCTCATCAGCGAGAACACGCAGGCCAGCAGCAACCTCGACATGGCCTGAACTCTACCTCGAATACCACGATCGAAGGTCACCCAAACTAGTTAAGCGCCTACCGTGAGTCCGATTGGAACGCCTTCAAAAGCTGCTCGGCCGCCAGGGTGGCGGTGAGCTCTCCGAGGCGGACCTTCTCTTCGAGAGAGGGGGCGAGGGAACGCACGGCGGTGCTCTCGCGCACCTGCCGCCACAGTTCGTCGTGGACCATCATCCAGGTCCATTCGACCTGCTGACGGCGACGGCGTTCGTCCAGTTCCCCGGCTTCTTCCAGGGTCCGCCGGTGTTCCAGCACTCGGGACCACAGTTCGTCGAGGCCCGCCCCGGTGAGACCCGAGCAGGTGAGGACCGGCGGGTGCCACAACGCGTCCGGCGGGCGCAGCAGCTTCAGCGCCCCGGCCAGTTCGCGGGCGGCCTTGCGGGCGTCCAGCTCGTGGTCGCCGTCGGCCTTGTTGACCGCGATGACGTCCGCGAGCTCCAGGATGCCCTTCTTGATGCCCTGCAACTGGTCGCCGGTGCGCGCGAGGGTGAGGAACAGCGAACAGTCCGTCATGTTCGCGACGGCCACCTCGGACTGGCCGACGCCCACGGTCTCGACCAGCACCACGTCGAAGCCGGCGGCCTCGACCAGCACGATCGTCTCGCGGGTGGCCTGCGCGACGCCGCCGAGCGTGCCGGACGTCGGCGAGGGCCTGATGAACGCGTCCTGGTTCACCGAGAGCCGCTGCATCCGCGTCTTGTCGCCCAGAATGCTGCCGCCGGTGCGCGTGGAGGACGGGTCGACGGCGAGCACCGCGACCCGGTGCCCCTGCTCGGTCAGCGTGGTGCCCAGGGCGTCGATGAACGTCGACTTGCCCACGCCGGGCACACCGGTGATGCCGACCCTGATCGCACCGCCCGACTTCGGCAGCAGCTCGATCAGCAGTTCCTGGGCCTTGGCCCGGTGGTCGGCGCGCGTCGACTCGACCAGCGTGATGGCCCTGGCCAGCACGCCGCGATCGCCGTCGAGGACGCCCTTGGTGTACTCGGCGACATCGATCACCCTAGCCATGGTGCCCGAGCTGGTCCGCGAGTTTCACCAGTAGATCCTTGGCCGCGTCCGCGATCACGGTGCCAGGCGGGAAGATCGCCGCCGCCCCCGCCGCGTACAGCTCGTCGAAGTCCTGCGGCGGGATCACGCCACCGACGACGATCATGATGTCCTCGCGGCCGAGCTTCGTCAGCTCCTCCTTGAGCGCCGGCACCAGCGTGAGGTGGCCGGCGGCGAGCGAGGACACGCCGACGATGTGCACGTCAGCCTCGACGGCCTGGCGCGCGACCTCGTCCGGCGTCTGGAACAGCGGGCCGACGTCGACGTCGAAGCCGAGGTCCGCGAACGCCGTGGCGATGACCTTCTGGCCGCGGTCGTGCCCGTCCTGGCCCATCTTGGCGACCAGAATGCGCGGCCGGCGGCCTTCCTCCACCGCGAAGGCCTCGACGACCTCGCGGCAGGCGTCCACGTTGGACACCGATCCGACCTCCTGCCGGTAGACACCGGAAATGGTGCGGATCTGGGCGGTGTGCCGCCCCCACACCTTGCCGAGCGACTCGGAGATCTCACCGACGGTCGCCTTCGCGCGGGCGGCGTTGATCGCCAGCTCCAGCAGGTTGCCGTGGCCGTTGGCCGCGTTGGTGAGCGCGTCGAGCGCACTGTCCACCGCGGACTGGTCGCGCTCTTCCCTGAGCCTGCGCAGCTTTTCGAGCTGCTGCGTGCGCACGCCCGCGTTGTCGACCTTGAGGACCTCGATCTGCTCGTCGGTGCCCACCAGGTACTTGTTGACGCCGATGACGGGTTGCCGTCCGGAGTCGATGCGCGCCTGGGTGCGGGCTGCCGCCTCCTCGATGCGCAGCTTCGGGATGCCCTCGTCGATCGCGCGGGCCATGCCACCGGCCTTCTCGACCTCGGTGATGTGCTCCCACGCCTTGGCTGCGAGCTCGTTCGTCAGCCGCTCGACGTACGCGCTGCCGCCCCACGGGTCGATCACGCGCGTCGTGCCGGACTCCTGCTGGAGCAGCAGCTGCGTGTTGCGGGCGATGCGCGCGGAGAAGTCAGTCGGCAGCGCCAGCGCCTCGTCCAGTGCGTTGGTGTGCAACGACTGCGTGTGGCCCTGCGTCGCCGCCATCGCCTCGACGCACGTGCGGGCGACGTTGTTGAACACGTCCTGCGCGGTGAGGCTCCAGCCGGACGTCTGGCAGTGCGTGCGCAGGCTCAGGGACTTCTGGCTCTTCGGCTGGAAGTCGTTCACGAGCTTGGCCCAGAGCAGCCGCGCGGCCCGCATCTTGGCGATCTCCATGAAGTAGTTCATGCCGATCGCCCAGAAGAAGCTCAGCCGCGGCGCGAACGCGTCGACGTCCAGCCCCGCTTCCTTGCCGGCGCGGATGTACTCGACGCCGTCCGCGAGCGTGTACGCGAGCTCCAGGTCGGCCGTCGCCCCTGCCTCCTGCATGTGGTAGCCGGAGATCGAGATGGAGTTGTACTTCGGCATGTGCCGGCTGGTGTAGCTGAAGATGTCGGAGATGATCCGCATCGACGCCGCGGGTGGGTAGATGTAGGTGTTGCGGACCATGAACTCCTTGAGGATGTCGTTCTGGATCGTCCCCATGAGCTGCTCCGGCTTCACCCCCTGCTCCTCCGCCGCCACCACGAACAGCGCGAGGATCGGCAGCACCGCGCCGTTCATCGTCATCGACACGGACATCTTGTCCAGCGGGATGCCGTCGAACAGCGTGCGCATGTCGTAGATCGAGTCGATCGCGACACCGGCCATGCCGACGTCACCGGCCACGCGCGGGTGGTCCGAGTCGTAGCCGCGGTGGGTGGCGAGGTCGAACGCCACCGAGAGGCCCTTCTGACCGGCCGCGAGGTTGCGGCGGTAGAAGGCGTTCGACTCCTCGGCGGTGGAGAAACCCGCGTACTGGCGGACGGTCCACGGCTGGTTGACGTACATCGTGGGGTACGGGCCGCGGAGGAACGGCGCCACGCCGGGGTAGGTCCGCAGGAAGTCGAGACCGTCCACATCGGACGGCCCGTAGACCGGCTTGACCGCGATGCCCTCCGGCGTCTCCCACGGCGCCAGGTCGGTCTCGTACTTCGCCTGCGGGAGCGGGCCGAGGTCGATGTCCGCGAAGTTGGGGATCATCGCTCCACTCCCTTGTTCTCTTTCACGGCAAGAAAGCTGTAGGTGTCGTTGAGGATTTCCAGCGCAGGGCATCCCATGTGGACGAAGCCGTCGACCGTCGCGTCTGTCTTCTTGCCCGCCAGGAGTACCCGCTCGGCTCCGGCCTGACGCAGCGCCTCGACGGTGGGGACGGCCTGTTCGGCGTAGCTGGTGTCGCTGCCGCACAGGACGGCGACCCTGGCGCCGGACTCCTTGAACCTCTGGGCGACGTCCTCGGGGGTCCTGGTCGCGCCCGCGTTCGGGGTGGCGAAACCGCCGGCGTTGAAGAGGTTGGCGGCGAAGGTGGCCCTGGCGGTGTGGGCGGCGACCGGGCCGAGGGTGGCCAGGAAGACCTGCGGCCGTTCGGGCTGGGCGTCGGCGAGGTCGCGCAACTCCTCGAAGGCCTGTGCATAACGAACCCGCGGCAGCTCGCCCTCGGGTGTCGCCAGCGCGGGCTCGCGGACGACCGGCTTCTCGGTCAGGTTCGGGAACTCGCTCACCCCTGTGATCGGGTCGCTGCGGTCCGCGAGCCGAGCCGACCGCCGAGCCCACGTGTCGGCGATCCGCGAGGCCACCAGCGAGCGCGCCTCGTCCAGCCCACCCGCCCGTTCGATCTCCTGGAACCACGCCCAGGCCTCGACGGCCAGCGAGTCGGTCAGCTTCTCCACGTACCAGGACCCGGCCGCGGGGTCGATCACCTCGCCGAGGTGCGACTCCTCCAGCAGCAGGTTCTGCGTGTTGCGCGCGATCCGCCTGGCGAACTCGTCCGGCAGCCCGATCGCCGCGTCGAACGGCTGCACGGTCACGGAGTCGGCGCCGCCGAGTCCCGCGGACAGGCAGGCCACGGTGGTGCGCAGCATGTTCACCCACGGGTCGCGGCGGGTCATCATCGCCGACGACGTCACCGCGTGCTGCACCTGCACGGCCTCGGAAACACCGGACACCTCGGCCACTCGCGTCCACAACCGACGGGCGGCGCGCAGCTTGGCGATGGTCATGAACTGGTCGGCCGTCGCGGCGTAGCGGAACTCCAGCTGCGCGAACGCGTCAGGCGCGTCGAACCCGGCTGCGGTCAAAGCGCGCAGGTGCGAAACCGCCAGCGCGAGAGAGGCGCCCAGCTCTTCGGAGTCGGAGCCACCGGCGTCGTGGAACGGCAGCGCGTCCACCACAACGGTCCGCAGCCCCGGGAACTGCGACCGGGCCTGCTTGATGACGTCGAGAGCTTCACCCGTTGGAGTCAGGGCCAGGTTGCCGCGCACCTCGTCGGCCAGGATCGGCGCCTGGTCGTAGATCCGCAGCATCGCGCGGGCGGCGTCCACGGACCCGTCGAGCACGATCGGCGCGAGGTCGAGGTACACGCCGTCGAGAAGGCCTTCCAGCGACGAGGCCGGCACGGCGAGCCACAGCGAGGTGACGCCGCCTTCCAGGTCGTTCATCAGAGCGACCGGATCGGGCACGGCGTGGCGCTGCCGGATGTCCCAGCCCTGCTTCACCGGAGCGAGCGCATAGGGCTCCAGTGCGTCGTCGAGGGTGTAGAGCGGCTGGAGTTCGATGCCGTCGTACGTCTTCGTGACCAGGGAGTCGAAGCTTGCGCCGGTCTTGCGGAGCACGGCGTCGACCAGCTCACGCCATTGTTCCCTCGACGCTGAGGGGAACTCGTTCGGGCGGAATTCGGCGGTCAATGCCAACTCCATCATGCGTTGCAGTGTTACCGACCAGTACCGACACGGCTATGTGAGGTTCACCGCCGTTAACGATGCAGTCAGTGTGTCAGGAACAATTGAGGCGTGGACAAAGGTGACCTGAAGCGCCTGATCGCGGATCGATATCGGCTGCTGCACGTGCTCGGTCAGGGCTCGATGGGCACCGTGTGGGCCGCTCACGACGAGGTGCTGGGCAGGCAGGTCGCGGTGAAGGGCATCCTGCAGTCCCCCGGCATGCCCGAGGTCGAGGCCGCTCAGCTGCGCGAACGGACCATGCGCGAGGCGCGTGCCGTCGCCGCGTTGTCCCACCCGAACCTCGTCACGCTCTACGACGTCCTGCAGCAGGACGGCGACCCGTACGTGGTGATGGAGCTGGTGCCGTCCCGCAGCCTCGGCGAGGTGCTTCAGGAACAGGGTTGTCTCACCGAGAAGCAGGGCGCGGCGGTGCTGGACGCGGTCGCGGCGGCGCTGGCGTCGGCTCATCGGGCCGGCATCACGCACCGGGACGTGAAGCCCGGCAACGTGCTCATCGCCGACGACGGGCGGGTCAAGCTCACGGACTTCGGCATCGCGCGCAACGTCGCCGAGGCCACCATGACCGCGCGTGGCATCACGCTCGGCACTCCCGCCTACATCGCGCCCGAGGTGGCTCAGGGCGGTGACGTGTCGGCGGCCGCGGACAGGTGGTCGCTGGGCGCGACGATGTGGGCCGCGATGGCCGGTGAGCCGCCGTACGTGGGCCGCAACGTCATGCAGACGATCAACGCGGTGATCCACGGCGACGTGCCTGTGCCGGCGGGTGCCGGACGCCTCGCGCCGGTGATCAGCGGGTTGATGCGGAAGGATCCGGCCGAGCGGCTTTCGCTGGTCGACGTGCGCAAGCAGGTCTACCCGCTGCTGCCGGAGCCGGGCACGGACGCGTTCGAGGTCCGCGAGTCCGTGCAGGTGCCGATCATCGTGCGGCCCAAGCCGAAGATCGAGCCGGACGCGCCGCTGGCCGACGACCCCGGCCCGTTGCCGTTCATGATCACGAAGCCGATCGCGCCGGAGAAGCGGCGCGGGCGCGTGGCCACGACGTTCGTCCTGGCGGCGGCGCTGCTGCTGTTCGTGGCGGGCTCCGGCGGCGGGTTCGCGCTGACCAGGCTGGCCGCGGGCGCGCCACTGCTGCCGCCTGCCGAGCAGACGCTGCCCACCCTGCCGACCCTGCCCACGTCGGCGACCCTGCAGCCCCGCACCGTCTCGGCCGTGCTGGCGAACGGCGACCAGGGCGGCAGGTTCACGCTGAACGTCGAGCAGAGCTGGTCGGTCTACACCGAGCAGCGTGCCGCCGACCAGCGGTTCCCGGTCTCGGCGATGGTGCACTTCGTGTCGGGCAGCGGCGCGTACGAGGTGACCGTGCAGCGGTTCCCCGAGTACTACCCGAAGCGCGACATCGACACCTACGTGGCCGGGGTGCAGGGACGCTGGCCCGGCAGGTTCTTCGGCGGCGAGACCACCTCGACGGCGGACCTCGCGGGACCGCGCAGCGAGAACAGCGTCCAGTTCGTCTACAAGACGGTCGAGGGTGACGAACCCAACGCGCTGCGCCGGTCGCACTTCTCCCGTCTGCTCCCCTACGGCAACGACCTGTGGGTGGTCGAGGTCGTCGTGCCGACCGAGCAGGAGGACGAGGCGCGCGTGCGCCTGTTCGACGCGATCGCCTCGACGTTCGCACCGGTTTAAGCTCTCGCGGTGACTCCAGAAGAGCTGGCCGGCAAGGCCGCGGAAGAGATCCAGAGCCGCACCGGCAACGCGAAGCACGACATCGCCATCGTGCTCGGATCGGGCTGGCGGCCCGCCGCCGACGTGATCGGCGAACCGGTCACGGAGATCCCGGTGGGCGAGCTGACGGGCTTCGAGGCGCCGACCGCGCTCGGCCACGGCGGCACCATCCGTTCCGTCGAGGTCGGTGACAAGAAGGTCCTCATCGTTCTCGGCCGCACCCACGGCTACGAGGGCAAGGGCGTCCAGAAGGTCGTGCACGGCGTGCGCACCATCGCGGCCGCGGGTGTGTCCACGGTCGTGCTGACCAACGCTGCCGGTGGCCTGCGGCAGGGCATGTCCGTCGGGCAGCCCGTGCTGATCTCCGACCACCTGAACCTGACCGCGGTGTCGCCGCTGGTCGGCGCACGGTTCGTGGACCTCACGGACCTGTACTCGCCGCGGCTGCGCAAGGTCGCGCAGGAGATCGACCCGTCGCTGGAGGAGGGCGTGTACGCCGGGCTCCCGGGCCCGCACTTCGAGACGCCCGCCGAGATCCGGATGCTCCGCACGATGGGCGCGGACCTGGTCGGCATGTCGACCGTGCACGAGGCGATCGCCGCGCGTGCCGAGGGCGTCGAGGTGTTCGGTCTGTCGCTGGTCACGAACCTCGCGGCGGGCATCACCGGCGAGCCGCTGAACCACCAGGAGGTGCTGGAGGCCGGTGCCGCCGCCGCCCAGCGCATGGGCACGCTGCTGCGTGAGCTGGTGGACCGCGCATGAGCCTGGCGCCGGCACTGCGTGACGCGACGTTCCGGTGGATCGCGGACGACCCGTCGGACGCGACTCGAACCGAGCTGCAGGGCGTGTTGGCACGGGCGATGGGCGGCGACGCCGCTGCGTTGGAGGACCTCCAGGACCGCATGGCCGGTCCGCTGACGTTCGGCACCGCCGGGCTGCGCGGGCCGGTGCGGGCGGGCACGAACGGCATGAACGTCGCCACGGTGGTCCGCACGACCGCCGGGCTGGCGTCGTGGCTCGGCACGTCCGGCCTGGTGTTCGTGGGCAGGGACGCCCGGCACGGCTCGGAGGACTTCGCCGTGGCCGCCGCCGAGGTGATGGCGGCCGCGGGCTTCGACGTGCGCGTGCTGCCGGGGCCGTTGCCGACGCCTGTGCTGGCGTACCTGGTGCGCGCACATGGTGCGGTGGCGGGGATTCAGATCACCGCGTCGCACAACCCGCCCGCGGACAACGGATACAAGCTGTACCTGACCGGTGGTTCGCAGATCGTGCCGCCCGCGGACGGTGAGATCGAGAAGGCGATCGAAGCCGTTCCGGCCGCGGTGTCCGTGCCTCGGAACGTCACCTACACCACGGTTTCCGATGCCGACGTGGACGCGTACCTGGAACAGGTGGCGTCACTGCCTCGCGGCAACTCCCGTTCGCTGAAGATCGCGCTCACGCCGATGCACGGCGTGGGTGGCGCGTTCGCCGTGGAAGCGTTGCGGCGCGCTGGTTTCACCGACGTGCACGTGGTGCGGTCGCAGGCGGTGCCGGACCCGGACTTCCCGACCGTGGTGTTCCCGAACCCGGAGGAGCCCGGCGCGTCCGACGAGCTGCTTTCCCTTGCGGCGTCAGTGGATGCCGACCTGGCCATCGCGCTGGACCCGGACGCGGACCGGTGCGCGCTCGGCGTCAGGGACGGCGAGACGTGGCGGATGCTGCGCGGCGACGAGACGGGCGTGCTGCTCGGCTCGCTCGTGTTGTCGACCACCGAGTCCACGGATCCGTTGGTGGCGACGACGATCGTGTCGTCTTCGCTGTTGAAGTCGATCGCGGCCGCGCACGGCGCCCGGTACGTGGAGACGTTGACGGGCTTCAAGTGGCTGGCGCGCGCGGGCGAAGGCCTCGTGTTCGCCTACGAGGAAGCGCTCGGCAACTGCGTCGATCCCGTGCACGTCGCGGACAAGGACGGCATCTCGGCCGCCGTCGTCGCCGCTGACCTGGCCGCCGGTCTGAAGGCCTCCGGCCGCACGTTGCTGGACGCGCTGGACCAGCTCGCGACGGACCACGGCCTGCACCTGACCGACCAGGTCTCCTTGCGGTACACCGACTTGAGCCTGATCGGCGCCACGATGGCCCGGCTGCGCGCGAACCCGCCCGCGGACTTCGCGTCCGAGGACCTGCTGCCCGGCGCGGACGTGCTGCGGTGGACAGCGGAAGGTGTGCGCGTGATCGTGCGCCCGTCCGGCACCGAGCCGAAGCTCAAGGCCTACCTGGAGGTCGTGGAACCGGTCACGGACGGATTGGAGTCCGCCCGTGCGTCAGGTAGGGCCCGGTTGGCTGAACTGCGGGAACGGGTGACGGCGCTCGTCAGTTAGACATCAGCGCGATCGTCAGTGCGAGCACGGCGAGTGCGAAACCCCCGCCGGCCACGAAGTAGGCCCTTCTGGTCGGCGGGGACACGGCGTTGCGGCGTCCCTCGGTGACCGCCGCGACGGCGATCCGCCCGAAGATGTACGCGATCGCGCAGAGCCCCACACCGAGTCCGAGCAACATCGTGTTGACGTCCCACGGGCTGTGGTCGAACCCCGGCCACAGCGACGCGAAAAGGGGCCCGATGCCGATCATCCCGATGCTGATCGCAAGGCCGAAACCCCAGGTGATGCGGCGCTGACGGGGGCTGGTGTGCATAAGGGCGGTGGTCTTCATGGTCCCTCCTGTGTACACCCGTTAAGACGTGCTTCCGGCCGCGGGGTTCCGTTTCTGGAACAACAAGAACGCCTGCGGCCCGCCTTCGTCCACACCCTTCTGACGTTGCAGGCGTGCCACTTCGTTGAACCCGGCTTCGGTCGCGTTGCTCACGGTCTCGTCGATGTCGTGCCAGTGGACGTAGAGGTCCACGTCGTGGCCGTACGCGTGCGTGAGGTGTCCCTTCCGATTACCCAGTTTGAACCCGTGCAGCAGGTACCCGCCAGGCTTGACGACGCGGTGGAACTCCTGCCACGGAACCTCTTCCGCCGGCATGTGGACCGTGGAGTACCAGACGACGGCGCCACCGAGGCTGTCGTCCTCCAGGTCCAGCTTCGTGATGTCGCCCTGGGTGAAAGTGAGGTGCGGGTACAGCTTTCGTGCCTGGTCGAGCATGCCGTCGGACAGGTCGACGCCGAACGCGTCGAGGCCGAGTTCGTGCAGGTGCTGCGTGATGCGGCCAGTTCCGCAGCCGAGGTCCGCGACCGGGTTGCCGGTGAGTTCGGCGAAGGCGCGCATGATCGCGGCGTCGAGCGGGCGGCCGTCGTGCGCGTCCGGGATGAGCTGGGCGTAGCTCGCGGCAACGATGTCGTAGGAGGCGCGGGTCATGGTCATCTATCTTGCCGCTCATGGACTACACGCGGCGTGATCTCGCGCAGGCGGTGCTCGACGCACACCCGGACAGCCATCGCGGACTCGACCTGTTCCGTGGCAGGTTCAGCGACGACATGAAGGCATTTCAAGTCCGCCTGCGCGACGGCTCGCAGAAGGCGTTCGGCCTCCACCGCATGGCTCGCACGCCGCTGAACAGCGACGACTACGAGACGGACTACTGATGGCACGGCTGCTGCTCGTCCACCACACGCCGTCGCCCGCCGTCCAGGCGATGTTCGAGGCCGTGCTCGCCGGCGCGTCCACACCCGAGATCGAGGGCGTGGAAGTGGTCAGACGAGCCGCGTTGTCCACAACCGCTGTGGATGTACTGGAAGCCGACGGCTACCTGCTGGGCACGCCCGCGAACCTCGGCTACATGAGCGGTGCGTTGAAGCACTTCTTCGACACCGTCTACTACCCGTGTCTCGACTCCACGCGGGGCAGGCCGTTCGGGCTCTACGTGCACGGCAACAACGACACGACCGGTGCGGTGCGCAGTGTGGAGACGGCCACGACCGGGTTGGGCTGGGAGAAGGCGGCGCAGCACGTGGTCGTCACGGGCGAACCCGCGAAGGCCGACCTGGAGGCGTGCTGGGAGCTCGGCGCCACCGTCGCGGCCCAGTTGTCCACATGAACCCAGGGTTGTCCACAGCCTCTTGTCCCCAACCTGTGGACAACCCTGGGGATATGTTCGAACGTATGTTCTATCGGCCGATCGAGCTCATGTCCGGATACCGGTCTCCGGCCACGGCCGAAGCGGGTACGGCGGCCTCGATCGCGGCGAGATCGTCGGCGGACAGCTCCAGCGACGCCGCCGCCACGTTCTCCTCCAGGTACTTGATCCGCTTCGTCCCCGGGATCGGCACGACGTCCTGCCCGCGGTGCTGCACCCACGCCAGCGCCAGCTGACCGGCGGTGACGCCGCGGTCCGCCGCCAGAGCGCGCAGCGCCTCCACCATCTTGAGGTTCACGTCGAGGTTCGAGCCCGTGAACCGAGGCTGCGCCACGCCGCGGAAGTCACCGGCGCCGAAGTCCGCGGCCGAGGTGAAACGGCCGGTCAGCACGCCACGGCCGAGAGGCGAGTACGGCACGATGCCGACGCCCAGCTCACGGGCCGTGGGCACGATCTCGGCCTCGATGTCGCGCGACCACAGCGACCACTCGCTCTGCAGAGCGGTGATCGGGTGCACGGCATGGGCACGGCGCAGCGTGTCTGCGCCCGCCTCGGACAGGCCGAGGAACCGCACCTTGCCCTCGGTGACCAGCTCGGCCATCGCGCCGACGGTCTCCTCGATCGGGGTGTCCGTCGGCACCCGGTGCAGGTAGTACAGGTCGATCGCGTCCACGCCGAGGCGCTTCAACGAACCCTCGACCGACGACCGCACATACGCTCGGTCGCCACGCACGGCACGGCCACCGCCCTCTTCGCGGACGATGCCGAACTTCGTGGCCAGCACGTAGTTCGAACGGCCTGCGAGCGCGCGGCCCACCAGCTCCTCGTTCACGTGCGGCCCGTACATGTCGGCCGTGTCGATCAGCGTCACGCCGAGCTCCAGGGCCCGGTGGATCACCGCGATCGACTCCGACTCGTCACCGGCGCCGTAGAACTCCGACATTCCCATGCAGCCGAGCCCCTGCGGCCCGACCTCCAGCGATCCCAACAAACGGCTCACGCCGTCGCCTCCAAGTCCTGCTCGACCACCGCGTAGTGGTCGATCTTGTAGTCGAGCACCTCCAGGCACGTCTGCAGCTCCGCGATGCGGGCGCGGACGTCCCCTCGGTGCTCGACGAGGATTTGCTTGCGGCGGCCTGCCGTCAGGTCGCCGTGGTGCCTGAGCTGCGCGAACTCGCGCATCATGCGGATCGGCATGCCGGTCGTGCGCAGGCGCGTCACGAAGGCCAGCCAGCCGAGGTCCTCCTCCGAGTAGCTGCGACGGCCGCCCGAGTCACGCGCCGGCGGGTCGACGAGCCCGATTCGTTCGTAGTAGCGCAAGGTGTCGATGGACAACCCACTGCGCTGCGCGGCTTGGGCTATCGAGTAACTCACGGGTTCGACGCTAAGACCTGGAGTGCACTCTAGGTCAAGCGGAATCCTTCGGGAGTCCCCACGCTTCGAGATGACCGGCCATCTCCGGGACGTCGATCTTGTCGCGGCCCAGGGAGCGGACGAGGCCGAGCGCGTCGTCCTCGTCGGCGTCGATCCAGTAGCCGTTGATGTCGCACATCGTGACGGCGGCGACCCAGGCGAGCCGCCAGTTGCCCTCGACCAGAGGGCGGGTTCGGACGATCGAATCGAGCAGAGCGGAGGACTTCAGCCACAGCGTGTCGTAGGCCTCCACGCCGAGCACGGTGGCGCGGGGACGGTAAGCCGCCGTGTCCAGCAGGCCGATGTCCCTGACGAGGAGATCGCCACCGGTCACGGCCGTGGCCAGCACTAAGAGGTCCCCGGCGTCGAGGTAGGAGATCACGGCACCCAGTTGATCACAGAGGTCTGACAGATTCAGGAAGAACCGAGCCTATCCAAAAGACTTCGGTACTTCGGCAGGACTCGCCCGAGCACCTCGCCGAGCTTCTCCTCCTGCTGCATGCGCTGGTAGCGATCCGCGATCGCCAGCCGCACGACCTCCTGCTTGGAGCGCCCCTCGGACTGCGCCAGTTCAGCGAGCCGCAGGTTCTCCTCCTCGGTCAACCGCAAGGTCATCGCCATGGAGTGACGGTATCAACCTGATACCACACAGGCCAGCGGCCGATAGGATTGCGTGATGCCCAGGCCCAAGACCCACGACGACGCTCTGCGACGGCGCCTGCTCGAACGAGCGGGCGAGTTGCTCAGCACCGAGGGCCCCGCCGCGGTGAGCCTGCGCAAGATCGCCACCGACGTCAACACCTCGACGACCGCGGTCTATTCCCTCTTCGGCGGAAAACCAGCGCTGCTCGAGGCGCTCTACGACGAGGCGTTCACCAGGTTCGGCAAGAACCTCGCGGCGGTGCCCGTCACCGGCGATCCCGCGGAGGACCTGCTGCAGATCGGGCTCGCGTACCGGCGCAGCGCTCTGGAGGACCCGCAGTTCTACTCGGTGCTCTACTCGAAGGTCGTCGAACCGACGAAGGAGATGAGCCGCGCGGCGGGCAGGACGTTCGCGCCGGTGATCAACGCGGTGCGGCGCGCGGTGGAGCAGGGCGTCTACCTCGCGGAGGACCCGGAGCAGATCGCGATGTCGATGTGGGGCGTCGCGCACGGACTGGTGAGCCTGGAGCTCAACGGGAACCTGCCGTCCGGCATCGACGCGGCCGCCACGTACGAACTGGCGTTGCGCGCGCACGGCAGGGGCTGGCGGGCGGAGACCGGGAAAACCCTGTGAACACCACGGAATCCGGGGAGGCGGCCGCCGCGAAACCTCCCCGGACCCGCTGAACTGTCCGGTTAGGACAGTCCGTCTCGGTGGTGCGGCCTCACTTGAGAGCTCCGTCGAGCGCCTTGATCAGTTCGCCGTCGGCGGTGTCGCCGTCGAGCGACCAGATCATCGCGCCGCCGAGCTTGCGGTCGTTGATGTAACGGGCCTTGCGCTTCATCTCGGTCGCGTCGTCGTAGGTCCACCACGTCTTGCCGTCGTAGATCCACGCGAAGCCGGCCCGCTCGTCGCGGTAGATCTTGTACGCGTTGCCGGGCTCGGAGAGCTTCGCCTTGATGCGGTGGAAGTCCTCGTAACCGGCCTCGTACTTGGCGGGCGCCGGCACACCGGTGCCGAACAGGCCGTTGCGCTTGCCGGGGGCGACGCCGTCCCAGCCGCGGCCGTAGAACGGAACGCCGAGCACGGCCTTCGACCGCGGAGCGCCGCGACGGAGCCAGGCGTCGACCGTCACCTCGGAGCTGAACTCGAACTCCGACGGGTCACCCTTGGGCACCTTCAGCGCGGACTGCTGGTTCGCCGGGGCGTCCCAGGCACCGTGGTAGTCGTAGCCCTGCAGCGTGCCGAAAGTGAGGTAGCAGAACACCTTCGAGACCTCGAAGCCCGCGTCGACCTGCTTCGGGTCGGCAGGCAGGAACGCCGTCAGGTCGCGGTTCCAGCCCATCTGCCTGCGGTACTCGGCGAGCAGCTTGGTGAAGTTCTGCTTGTCCTCGGGCCGAATGACGTTCGGCGGGGTCGGGTTGCCCGCGCTCGACGGCCACTCCCAGTCGAGGTCGACGCCGTCGAAGACGCCCTTCGCGGCGCCGGCGGGCAGACCGGGCAGGTCACCCTTGATCCACATGTCGGTGCACGACTTGACGTGCGCGGCACGCGACTCGGGCGTCAGCGCGGCGTTGGAGAAGTAGCGCGAGCCGGTCCAGCCGCCCAGCGAGATGTTGATCCTCAGCTTGGGGTACTTGGCCTTGAGCTGCTTGAGCTGGTTCAGGTTGCCCATCAGCGCCTGACCGGCCTCATCCGCCTTGCCGCTGACGGACTGCTCCGCGGTGTGGGGCATCTGCCAGTCGGCCCACGGGTCGGCGCTGACGCACTTGCCCGACTCGTCGAGGAAACCGAAGGCGTAGTTCAGGTGCGTGAGCCGCGCGGCGGCGCCGCTGTCCACGAGGTTCTTGACGCGGAAGTTCCGGTCGTACACGCCCCACTGGATGAAGTACCCCACGGTGCGGGTCTTCGAGTAACCGTGGTGCCCATTGGTCTCGACGTCGGCGTTCGCGGGCGCAACGGCCAGCGACGCGGACAGGGCGCCGGCCGCGAGAGCGGCGACACCCCATCTCCGTCTGGACATGAGTCTCCTAGTTCGTTCGCGGCAGCGGCGATGTGTGGTCCAGAGCACGTTAGCCCGGAGGTCTAGACCACTGCTACGTCCGATCGGAGGTATGTCCTAAACCGCCCCGTACAGCCGGTCACCGGCGTCGCCCAGGCCGGGCACGATGAACCCGGAGTCGTTCAGCCTCTCGTCGACCGACGCCGTGATAAGACGGCACGGCAGCTTCGAGTCCTCCAGGTGATTGATTCCCTCGGGCGCCGCGAGCACGCACACGGCGGTCACGTCGGTCGCGCCGCGCTGGGTCAGCAGGCGGATCGTGTACGCCATCGAACCGCCGGTCGCGAGCATCGGGTCGAGCACGAACACGGGGCGTCCGGCGAGGTCCTCCGGCAGCGACTCCATGTACGGCGTCGGCTGCAACGTCTCCTCGTCGCGGGCAAGGCCGACGAACCCCATCTGGGCGTCCGGGATCAGCTTGTGCGCCTGGTCGGCCATGCCGAGCCCGGCCCGCAGCACCGGCACCAGCAGCGGCGGGTTTGCGAGCTTGTAGCCGGTGGTACGGGCTACCGGTGTGTGCGTGCGGTCCTCCTTCAGCGGCGCCTCGCGCATCGCTTCGTAGACCAGCATCACGGTGAGTTCCTGCAACGCGGCGCGGAACGCGGCGTTGTCCGTGCGCGCATCACGCATCGTTGTGAGTCTCGCCTTGGCGAGTGGATGATCGACGACCAGGACGTCCATGCTCGACACCGTAACCCGCTGGGAGGAACTGAGGGTGTTCGAAGAGATCTACCGCGAGGCACGTCAGCGCATCGTCGGCCTGACGATGGGCCTGACCGCCGACGAGCTCGCACGAACGGTGCCCGCCTGTCCTGAGTGGACCGTGCACCAGGTGATCGCGCACCTGTCCGGCGAGTCGTCCGATCTGGTCAGCGGACGCATGGCGGGCGCGCCGTCGGAGGAGTGGACGGCGCGGCACGTCGCCGAGCGCGCGGACGTTGCGGTGGAGGACCTGCTGGAGCAGTGGAACGTCTTCGGCGACAAGATCGGCGAGATGCCGCGCATCCCGTTCCAACTGGCGCTGGACGCGATCACGCACGAGGCCGACCTGCGCGCGGCACTCGGCCGGGAACGCCTGCCGGACGCCGTGTGGCAGCCGACTCTGGTGTGGATGGCGCCGCGCAGGCTGACGGACGTGACGGTGAAGACCGAGTTCGGCGACGTCGGCGACGGCCCGATCACGCTGGAGGTCGACGGCTACGAGCTGTGGCGCGCGTTCTTCGGCAGGCGCTCGCGCGCCCAGATGGAGGCGTGGAACTGGTCGGACCGGTCGCCGATCGAGAAGATCCCGTTCTTTCCCGCGCGAGAGACCGACCTGGTGGAGTAAACACCGTTAACTGAAGAGGTGTAGGGTCGGCCGCGTGACAGACCACGTGCGCATCGGAGTGCTCGGCGCGGCCATGATCGCGCCATCCGCTGTCATCCGTCCGGCCCGCTCTTCGACGGTCGCCGAAGTCGTGGCCGTGGCCGCGCGATCGGCCGACAAGGCCAAGGCCTTTGCCGACAAGCACGGCATTGCGCGCGTGCACGGTTCGTACGAGGACCTGCTGGCGGACTCGGCGGTCGACGCCGTCTACAACCCGCTGCCCAACGGCCTGCACGGCAAGTGGACGCTGGCCGCGCTGGAAGCCGGAAAGCACGTGCTGTGCGAGAAGCCGTTCACCGCGAACGCCGCCGAAGCCGCTTCCGTCGCCAAGGCCGCCGACGCGTCCGGCCTGGTGGTGATGGAGGCGTTCCACTACCGCTACCACCCGCTGGCGATGCGCGGCGCCGAGATCATCTCCTCCGGCGTGCTCGGCCCGTTGCGGCACGTCGAGGCGTCCGTCTGCTTCCCGCTGCCGGTGTTCTCCAACATCCGCTACGACTACTCGCTCGCGGGCGGCGCGATGATGGACGCCGGCTGCTACGCCGTCCACATGGCACGGTTGCTGGGCGGCGAGGAACCCGAGGTGAAGTCGGCGAAAGCGTTGCTGCGCGGGCCCTCCATCGACCGGGCGATGCGTGCCTCACTGCGTTTTCCCTCTGGCCACACGGGAACAGTGCACGCGTCGCTGTGGTCGTCGACGGTGTTCAAGTTGTCGATGAAGGCGATCGGCGAGAACGGCACGCTGAGCGTCTTCAACCCGCTGGGCCCCCAGGCGTTGCACCGCTTGTCGTTGAAGCTCAAGGACAAGAAGTCGTCGGAGACCTTCGGCAAGCGCGCGACGTACGCCTACCAGCTCGACGCGTTCACCGACGCCGTGCTGCACGGCAAGCCGTTCCCGACGACCGCGGACGACGCCGTGAAGAACATGACGGTGATCGACTCGATCTACCGGGCGGCCGGACTGCCGCTGCGCCAGCCGACTCCGTGACGAAGTCACGAACCGATTCCGATGACCACCTGATCAGGGGGCCGCACAACCCGTTCCGGGAGTAAAGAACCGGCAAAACAGCTCCGAAGAGTCTCGTAGCCAGTTGAGACGTGGAGGTGCGAACGGTGACGATCGAACAGAAGCCTGTCCAGCAATTGTGTGAATCCCCGCTGGTCATCCTGGGTGTTTCGGCGTCACTCGCCGTGTTGATCGGCGTGTTGCCGCTGACGTGGGGCTACAGCCCGGCCCTCGCGGCGGCGCTCGCCTCGCTCCTCGTGATCGCTTTCGCGATCACCGTCAAGTACGCACCGAACCGCAAGTGAGCGTTCCAGACGTGCTTCGCCAGGTGTTGCCGCCCGTCTGGGCCCAGTGCTCGACCTTGACGACGTTCAGGCCTCCTGACCTGCTGTGCAAGATTGTTCCAACATCGACTGGATAGCGTTTTCGGCATGAAGATGTTCAACCGTCTCGCCACCGCACTGACCGCCGCCGGGTTGTTGCTGGGGGCCGCCGTTGTCGCCGCACCGGCCGCGTCGGCCACCGGTTGCAGCCAGGGCAGCGGGTACCGGAACTGCCGCTACGACTACAACGGCGATTTCGTCAGCGTCACCGCCTACCCCGGGATCATCAAGGCCGGGCTGAACAACAGCCGCAACGTCGACGTGTGGATCGACAGCGACAGGACCAACCACCTTGCCGCCGGTCGCGGTTACGCCGAGTACCGCTACTCGGGCTCGCCGCTGCGCTGGCGCGGGTGCTCGTGGTTCTACAACCAGTTCGGCGACCGGTTCGTCGCCTGCACGCCCTGGGTTCAGGGATATTGATCGGTTCTGCTGGTCGCCGGGTGTGGCTTCACAGCCGTGACGGTGGCCAGTGCGGTGATCACTGAACTTCGCCGCGTCTTTCGCCCTCGGACGGGTGCATCGCGGTGCCCTGCCGAGTGGTGAAAGACGCGGCGAAGACTGCAGGCGCCGCACTAGACTCGATCGGGTGAGCGACGAGCTGGTACCCGCCGACCAGAGTCACATGCGGGCCTCCGACGCGGACCGGGAACGGATCGCGCAGGTGCTGCACAAGGCCACCGCCGAGGGCCGCCTCGACATCCACGAGTTGGACGAGCGCCTGGTGGCCGTCTACGCCGCGAAGACGTACGGCGAACTCGTGCCCATCACGGCCGACCTGGTCCTGAGCGGCCTGCCGCAGACCCCTGCCGTGCCGCAGTACCAGCCGGCGGTGGGCGACCGCATCGGTGGCCCGCCCGGCAGTGCGGTGTCCGTGGCCTTCTGGTCGGGCGTCAACCGCAAGGGCCAGTGGGTCGTCCCGCGGCTGCACAACGCCGTCGCGGTCATGGGCGGCATCGAGATCGACCTGACCCACGCGAGCTTCGAAGAGGCCGAGGTCACGATCAGCTGCTTCGCGTTCTGGGGCGGCGTCGAGATCCGCGTGCCCGACGACATCAACATCAAGGTGGACGGGTTCGGGTTCATGGGCGCGTTCGAGGACCACGCCCCCGGACGGCGCTACATCCCGGGCGCTCCGACCGTGCGGATCACCGGCCTGGCGATCATGGGTGGTGTCGAGGTGAAGGGCCCGAAGCGGAAGAAGTCGAGCATTCTGAGGGAACTGCTCGACTAGGCCTGTGCCGAGGGGAACCGGTCGAGCACAGGCAGAGCGTTGCCCGAGCGAGCGCCGAGCGCCTGCGTGTTCTCCGGGTCGCGGAGCTCTACGAGGTGCGTGGCAGGGCCGAGAAGATCGTCATCATCGACGGGCCCGAACTGCTGCGTTGAGGGGGCCTTCCGCTGAGCGGCGCAGCCGGTTAACCTCCGGCGTCCGCTCGCCTCTCCCCCGCGAAGGTCATGACGACTCCCTCTGACAGACCCGTGTTCGTTGATCCGAGTGGCCGCCGCCGCAAGGTGATGCGCATCGCCATGGGCGCAGTCGCCGCCGGTGTGCTGGCCTACCTGGTACTACTCGTCGTCGCGCTGGCCGGTGGGCCGGTGAACCCGACGACGCTGCTGCCGATCCCCAAGGCCGCCGAACCCGCCGTCACCACCACGACGGACACCCCCACGTCGTCACCCGAAGCAACATCGTTGCCACGCAACGAAACCACCACCACGCCACCGGCGACCACCACGACGCGTCCCGTGGCGAACACCACCACGACGACCACCACGGCCGAGAACGGCAACAAGCGGACCGATCCGCCCGGCGCGTCGAACCGGCCGAGCGAGCCCGGTCAGGGCAAGCCGTGAGGCCTCAGCCGCGCGCCCACTGGGTGCTGCTGGCGTTGAGCGTGGTGGTGCTGCTCGGCGCGTTGTTGCTGGACACGTTCGTGGTCGGCCGCGTCGGTCAGGGCGCCCAGCCGACGGCGGGGCCTTCCGGCACCGTGCCGGAGACCCTGCACCAGGGCGGTCCGCTGGTCGGCGACACGGGCTCCGGACTCAGCTCGCGCGCGACGCCGGACCGCACGGTGGTGCTGACGTTCGACGACGGGCCCGATCCCGAGTGGACGCCGAAGATCCTCGACGTGCTGCGGCGCAACGAGGTCAAGGCCACCTTCTTCGTGACCGGCGCGAACGCGGCGCAGCACCAGGACGTGCTGGAGCGCATCGACGCCGACGGTCACGAGGTGGGACTGCACACCTTCACCCACGTCGACCTGGGCAAGGTCGGTGAGACCCGCGCCCGCCTCGAACTGGGGCAGACCGGGCTCGTCGTGGCGAGCGGCACCGGCGAGTCCAGCCGGCTCGTGCGGCCGCCGTACTCGAACCGGCCGGACGCGGTGGACGACGAGGACCTGGTCGGCATCGAGCGGATCACCGCGGCCGGCAACCTCGTGCTGCTCTCCGACCTCGACAGCGAGGACTGGCGCAGGCCCGGCACGGACGCCGTCGTCGCGAACGCCACGCCGAAGGACGACAAGGGCGCCGTGGTGCTGATGCACGACGGCGGTGGCGACCGGTCGCAGACCGTTGCGGCGCTGGAGAAGCTGATCCCGAGCCTGAAGGAGCGCGGGTTCGCGTTCCAGGCCGCCCGTGACGCGTTCGGCGTGCCGCAGGCCTCCCGTCCGGCGACGGCGACCGAACGCGCCGAGGGCACCGCCGTGTCTCTCGCGGTGCGGTTCTCGCGGTTCGTCACGGAGCTGCTGACGTGGCTCGTCGTGATCTCCAGCGTGCTGGCGCTCGCCCGCGCCGCGGTGCTGCTGGTGACGACCGCGATCCACGCGCGGCGCAAGCCCGGCAAGCACGCGCCGCGGTTGCGGCCGCAGATGGTGACGGTCCTGGTCCCCGCGTACAACGAGGAAGCAGGAGTCGAGGCGACCGTCCGCACGATCCTGTCCAGCACCTGGCCCGTGCACGTGATCGTGATCGACGACGGCTCGACCGACC
Source organism: Lentzea sp. NPDC102401 (assembly GCF_044765805.1). NCBI lineage: Bacteria > Bacillati > Actinomycetota > Actinomycetes > Pseudonocardiales > Pseudonocardiaceae > Lentzea > Lentzea sp. NPDC102401. The sequence goes on from NZ_JBIWKS010000013.1 coordinate 86,370, forward strand.
GCACGTCCGAGGTGGTCAAGAGCCTGCGTCTGCCCAACGTCTCGCTGGTGCACCAGAAGAACGCGGGCAAGGCGGCGGCGCTCAACACCGGGCTGCGGCACACCCGCACCGAACTCGTCGTGATGGTCGACGGCGACACCGTGCTGGAGCCGGAGACCGTCGGGAACCTCGTGCAGCCCTTCGCCGACCACGAGGTGGGCGCGGTGTCGGGCAACGCCAAGGTGGGCAACAGGTCCGGTCTGCTCGGACGCTGGCAGCACATCGAGTACGTGATCGGCTTCAACCTCGACCGGCGGATGTACGACGTCATGCAGTGCATGCCGACGGTGCCTGGCGCGGTCGGCGGTTTCCGGGTGGAGGCGTTGCGCGAGGTCGGCGGTGTCCCGGAGGACACGCTGGCCGAGGACACCGACCTGACGATGGCCCTGGAACGAGCCGGGTGGTCGGCGGTCTACGAGGAGTCGGCGCGGGCCTGGACGGAGGCTCCGGCCAGCCTCGGGCAGCTCTGGCGGCAGCGTTATCGCTGGTGCTACGGCACGTTGCAGGCGATGTGGAAGCACCGCGGCGCGATCTTCGAACGCGGTCTGGGCGGTAAGCTCGGTCGCCGGGCGCTGCCGTACCTCTTCCTCTACCAGGTGGCTTTGCCGATGCTCGCGCCCGCGATCGACGTGTTCGCGGTGCTGAGCCTGTGGACCGATCCGGCGGCCGGCGCGCTCGCGTGGCTCGGGTTCCTGGTGCTGCAACTGATCCCGGCGGTGATCGCGTTCCGGCTCGACGGCGAACGGCTGCGGCCGCTGTGGGCCGTCGCGCTCCAGCCGATCGTCTACCGGCAGCTCATGTACCTCGTCGTGATCCAGTCCGTGATCACCGCGCTGGCCGGTGCGGTGCTGCCGTGGCAGAAGCTCAAGCGCACCGGCAGCGCCGCCCAGGACGCGCCGGAAATCGACGAGCGAACCGTGCCACTAAGCCGTGTTGACCTGCAGAAATCGCCTCACTTAGGACGGGCGTCCCATTCCGCTTAGACTCCAGGACATGGCTGCTCCAACGACACTGCCGTCGGCCCTGGCTGACGCCACGCGCGACGAATCGTCGCTGCGGCGTTTCCTGCACGGGCTCCCCGGCGTCGACCAGGTCGGCGTCGAGCAACGAGCCGCGGGCCTCGGCACGCGGAGCATCAAGAAGGCGTCCAAACTGCACGCCATCGACCTGGCGATCAGCATGGTGGACCTGACCACGCTGGAAGGCGCTGACACTCCCGGCAAGGTGCGCGGCCTCGCCGCGAAAGCCCGCAGGCCCGACCCCGAGCGGCCCGACGTGCCGAAGGTCGCGGCGGTCTGCGTCTACCCGGACATGGTGAAGACGGCGGCCGACGACCTCGTGGGCACCGGCATCAACGTCGCCAGCGTCGCGACCGCGTTCCCCAGTGGCCGCAGCACGATGGACATCAAGCTGGCCGACACCCGGTTCGCCGTCGAGCAGGGCGCGGCCGAGGTCGACATGGTGATCGACCGCGGCGCGTTCCTCTCCGGCCGGTACGGGCAGGTGTTCGAGGAGATCGTCAAGATCAAGGAAGCCTGCGGGGACGCGCACCTCAAGGTCATCCTGGAGACCGGCGAGCTCGTGACGTACGACAACGTGCGCCGCGCGTCGTGGCTCGCGCTGCTGGCCGGCGGTGACTTCATCAAGACGTCGACCGGCAAGGTGCAGCCCGCCGCGACGTTGCCGGTGACGCACGTGATGCTGCAGGCAGTGCGGGACTGGAAGGACCAGACGGGTGAGCTGCGCGGGGTGAAGCCCGCCGGTGGCATCCGCACGACCAAGGACGCGATCAAGTACCTGGTGGCCGTGCACGAGGTGGCCGGTCCGGAGTGGCTCGACCCGCACCTCTTCCGGTTCGGCGCGTCGACGTTGCTCAACGACCTGCTCATGCAGCGTCGGACCCAGTTGGACGGCCACTACAGCGGCCCGGACTACGTGACGGTGGACTGAAGACATGTGGGAATACGCCCCCGCGCCCGAGTCGCGGGACATCGCGAACCTCAAGCCGAGCTACAAGATGTTCGTCGACGGCAAGTTCGTCGAGGGCACCGGCGAGCCGCTCAAGACCATCAACCCGGCCACCGAGGAGGTGCTCGCGGAGGTCTCGACGGCGTCGCAGTCCGATGTGGACACCGCGGTCAAGGCCGCGCGCAAGGCCTACGACCGCGTGTGGTCGAAGATGCCGGGATCCGAGCGGGCCAAGTACATCTACCGGATCGCGCGGCAGATCCAGGAACGCGGCCGTGAGCTCGCGGTGCTGGAGTCGCTCGACAACGGCAAGCCGATCAAGGAGTCGCGCGACACCGACGTCCCGACGGCGGCCTCGCACTTCTTCTACCACGCAGGCTGGGCGGACAAGCTCGGTTACGCGGGTTACGGCCCCGACCCGAAGCCGCTGGGCGTCGCCGGTCAGGTGATTCCGTGGAACTTCCCGCTGCTGATGGCCGCGTGGAAGATCGCGCCGGCGCTGGCGTGCGGCAACACCGTCGTGCTCAAGCCCGCCGAGACCACCCCGCTCACGGCGCTGGTGCTGGCGGACATCATCCAGCAGTGCGACCTGCCGCCGGGCGTCGTGAACATCATCCCGGGCGCCGGTGACGTCGGCGCCGCGCTCGTCGGGCACGAGGACGTCAACAAGGTCGCCTTCACCGGCTCGACCGACGTCGGCAAGATCATCCAGGGTCAGCTGGCGGGCACGTCGAAGAAGCTCACGCTGGAACTGGGCGGCAAGGCGGCGAACATCGTGTTCGACGACGCCCCGCTCGACCAGGCCGTCGAGGGCATCGTCAACGGCATCTTCTTCAACCAGGGCCACGTCTGCTGCGCCGGATCCCGCCTGCTCGTGCAGGAGTCCATCGCCGACGAGCTCCTGGAGAAGCTGCACGCGCGCGTCTCCACCCTGCGCGTGGGCGACCCGCTCGACAAGAACACCGACGTCGGCGCGATCAACTCCCGCGAGCAGCTCACCAAGATCAAGGAGCTGACCGAGTCGGGCGAGGCCGAGGGCGCCACCCGCTGGACGTCCTCCTGCCCGTTGCCGGACAAGGGTTTCTTCTTCGCCCCGACCGTGTTCTCCGGTGTGTCGCAGGCGATGCGCATCGCCCGTGAGGAGATCTTCGGCCCGGTGCTGTCGGTGCTGACGTTCCGCACGCCGGAAGAAGCCGTGGCCAAGGCGAACAACACGCCGTACGGCCTGTCCGCCGGTATCTGGACGGAGAAGGGCTCGCGCATTCTCTGGATGGCACAACGCATGCGCGCCGGCGTCGTCTGGTCCAACACGTTCAACCGCTTCGACCCGACCGCCCCGTTCGGCGGTTACCAGGAGTCGGGCTTCGGCCGTGAGGGCGGCCGCACCGGGCTGGAGGCCTACCTCGATGTCTGATCGACTCACGGTCGCGAAGACCTACAAGCTCTACATCGGTGGCAAGTTCCCGCGCTCCGAGTCGGGCCGCAGCTACCCGGTGACCGACGCCAAGGGCACGTTCCTCGCGAACGCCGCACAGGGCTCCCGCAAGGACGCCCGCGACGCGGTTTCCGCCGCCCGCAAGGCTTTCGCGGGCTGGTCGGGCACCACGGCCTACAACCGGGGCCAGGTCCTGTACCGCGTGGCCGAGGTCCTCGAAGGCCGCCGCGAGCAGTTCATCGCTGAGGTCGCCACCTCCGAGGGCGTCCCGGCGAAGAAGGCGCAGTCCCTCGTGGACACCGCCATCGACCGCTGGGTCTGGTACGCGGGCTGGACCGACAAGATCGCGGCCGTCCTGGGTTCCTCGAACCCGGTGGCGGGCCCGTACTTCTCGTTCTCCACCCCGGAACCGACGGGCGTGGTCGCCGTCCTGGCCCCGCAGCAGTCGTCGTTGCTGGGCCTGATCTCGGTGATCGCACCGGTCATCGCGTCCGGCAACACCTGCGTGGTCATCACCTCGCAGGACCGCCCGCTCCCCGCGATCACGCTGTCCGAGGTGCTGGCCACCAGCGACGTCCCCGGCGGCGTCGTCAACATCATCACCGGCCGCACCGCGGAGATCGCCCCGTGGCTGGCCTCGCACGGCGACGTGAACGCGCTGGACCTCACCGGTGCGCCGGAGTCGATCCGCGCGGACCTGGAGCGGTCGGCGGCCGGCACCGTGAAGCGCGTGCTGCGCAACAAGTCCAGCGAGGACTTCGCCGTCACGCCGGACATGTCCCGCCTGCGCGCGTTCCTGGAGACGAAGACGGTCTGGCACCCGATGGGTGTCTAGATCTCAGTCGGCGGCGTAGGCCTTGCCCTGCGCCGCCAACTCCTCGCCGAGGATCCTGATGGCCTTCGGACCGACGCCGTGGATCTTCAGCAACGTCTTCGCGGACACCTTCGTCAACGAGTCGAACGTCGTGTACCCGCGGGCGGTCAGCTCACGGGTCGCGACCTTGCCGATCATGCCCGGGAACTCGGCGGTCACGAGTTCACCAGACCCGCGCGCCACGCCCAGGAAGCGATCCCGACGCGATTGCGCACGTTCAGCTTGGTCTGCACCGAAGCCAGATGCGTCTTCACCGTGGACAGCGACAGGAACAGCGACGACGCGATCTCCTGGTTGCTGAGCCCTCGCGCCACCTCCCGGACCACGTCCTGCTCGCGAGCCGTGAGCAGCGACAGATCAGGCCGCTGAGCGGGTCGGGCGAAGTGCTCCAGCATCCGCACGGTGACCTGAGGCGAGATCAGCGCGTTCCCCGCGGCGGCGGCGCGAACGGCCTCCACCAGCAGAGCCGGCCCGGCGTCCTTGGTCAGGAACCCGGAAGCCCCGTTCTCCAGCGCCGTGTGCACGTACTCGTCCAGGTCGAACGTCGTCACGACGACGACCTTCGTCGTGGGCGACAGCTTCTTGGTCACCTCGAGCCCGTCCATCCCCGGCATGCGGATGTCCAGCAGAGCCACGTCGGGGTTGTGCTCACGAGCGGCGGTGACGGCCGAGATCCCGTCGGGAACGTCGGCGACGACGGTGATGTCCGGCTGCTTCTCCAGGATCATCCGAAACCCGACGCGGACCATCTCCTGGTCGTCGGCGATGAGGACCGAGATCACTTCTTCCCTTCCAGGGGTAGCTCGGCGAGCACCTGCCAGCCGTGCTCACGCGGACCCGCGGAGAACAGGCCGCCCAACAGGTCGACCCTCTCACGCATACCTACGAGACCGTAGCCACCCTGGTTCAGCTCGTGCAGCTGCCCGTCGTCGGCGACGATCACGCGCAACGCCCCGCCGGGCGTCCGGGAGACCTCCACGTCGATCATCGTGGGCGACACGGCGTGTTTGTGCACGTTGGTGAGCGACTCCTGGACCAGCCGCAGCACCGACCGGCCGAGCTCCGGCGGCACCTCGTCGGGCAGGTCGATGCGCAGGCGGGTCTCGAAGCCGAGCTCGCGGGTGCGTTCGACGGCCGAGATGACGTCAGCGGCCAGGTCGGTGGTGGCGGCATCGTTCTCGCCCTGGCGCAGCGTGCCGACGAGGCGGCGCATCGCGCCCAGGGCTTCGGTGCCCGATCGGACGATGCCGGGCAGCAGGCGGTGGGCGGCGTGCGGGTCGTCGTCGGAGACCTCCAGCGCCGCCTGGGCCTGCACGAGCATGCCCGTCACGTGGTGGGCGACGACGTCGTGCAGTTCGCGGGCCAGGGCGATGCGTTCTTCCTTCTGCGCGTCGGTGACGGCGGCGGCGATCAGGCGGCCGCCCTCGGTGTCGCGGGCGCGGAAGTAGAGGCCGGTGCCGATGGCGGTGAAGCCCAGGACGAGCGAGCCGAGCATCTCGTTGTAGTTGCTGCCCGAGATCCAGTTGTCGCGGACGATGGCGGCGAAGAAGCTCACGGCGACCAGCCAGCCGACCGACCACGTGGCGGCGCGGCGGGGCTCTTCTCGCACGACGACGGCCGTGATGACCAGGCACGCGGCGGTCTCGGCGACGGTGAGCGGGCTCAGCAGCGTCGGCAGGTTCACGTGGAAGAGCCGGATCACGAACGACGACAGGAAGATCGACACGACCGCCACCGGGATGGTGAAGGCACGCGACTTGAACGACATGACGGCCGCGATGCACACCGGCACGGTCATCAGCCACACCAGCGCCTCGGGGCTGCCGCCCCCGCTCATCAGAAGGAGCTCGCCGAGCATCAGCAAGGCGAGAACGGCGGCGATCGGCCATTGGCCCCGATGACTGTCCACGGGAGACAACGGTAGGACCACCACACCTCTACGGCCTCGGTCATCCGGCTGATCCGGTGTGTCGTCAAGGCTGAGGTTTTCCGGCTCCGCGCACGGCACCTTGAGGAACATGAATTCGGTTCTGGCCGCTCGTGGCCTGGTCAAGACCTACGGCGACGTGCACGCGCTCGCCGGGGTGGACATCGACATCAAGGCCGGGGACGTGCTGGCGGTCGTCGGTCCGTCCGGATCCGGCAAGACGACGCTCCTGCACGTGCTGTCCGGCATCCTGCGCGCCGACGGCGGCGAGGTGTTCCTGGACGGGCGGGCGATCGGCGAGCTGAACGAGACGGGGCGCAGCGCGCTGCGGCGCACGGCGTTCGGGTTCGTGTTCCAGTCGGGGATGCTCGTGGCCGAACTGACCGCCGAGGAGAACGCGGCGCTGCCGATGCTGCTCGCCGGCGGGTCGCGCGCGGAGTCGCTCGGCGCGGCCAGGCTGTGGCTTTCGCGGCTCGGCCTGCAGGGCATGGAGAAGCGGTTGCCTGGCGAGCTGTCGGGCGGCCAGGCGCAGCGCGTCGCGATCGCGCGTGCCCTCGCGCACAGCCCGCGGGTGATCTTCGCGGACGAACCGACCGGCGCCCTCGACACGCGCACGGGCCAGGAGATGATGACCGTGCTCCTGCAGGCTGCGGAGGAGACCGGCGCGGCCATCGTGATCGTCACGCACGACAAGGCGATCGCGGACCGGGCGCTGCGCGTCGTCGAGATCCAGGACGGCAAGATCGCCGCGGGGGTGCCCGCGTGAGGATCGCTCTCGCGGTGCTGCGCAGGGACCGCCGCAGCCAGGTCGCGACGGTGCTGGTCGCGCTCGGCGTGATGATCGCGGTGTCCCTGGTGCTGTGGCTGCTCGCCGCACCGAACGGTCTGCAGGCGCGTGCCGACCGCACGGCGTGGCGCGACGGAATCGGCCAGAGCGACAAGGGCGCCGTCTCCATTGCCGCGACCCAGGACTCGTACGACGGCAAGCTCATCGAACGGTTCGACGTCGCCCGCACCGAGCAGGGTGCGATCCCGGTCGCGGCCGGCATCGCCAGGTTCCCCGAAGCGGGCGAGGTGCTGCTGTCGCCCGCGCTCGCGGACCTCGTGCGCGCCACCCCCGCGGAGAAGCTCGGCAACCGCTTCCCCGGCACGCGTATCGCGGAACTGGGGCCGGAGGCGCTCAAGTTCCCCGGCGAACTCGTCGCGATCATCGGTCACGAGAAGGTCGGAAACGGTTATCCCGCGGTCGATCTGCGGGGCGGCGCGGGCTCGTACCGCGACGACTACCACGGCATGCTCTACCTGCTCACGCGCGTCGGGCTCGTGGTGCTGGTCGTGCCGTGCCTGGTGCTGGTCGCCTCGGCCGCCAGGCTGACCGCGGCGAAACGGGAACGGCGCCTCGCCGCGCTCAGGCTGGCCGGCGCCAGTCCGCGGCAGGTCGTGGTGATGACCGCCGTCGAGACCGCGATCGGCGCGGTCGTCGGCAGCGTGCTGGGTGTGGTGCTGGCGCAGCCGTTCAGCCACGTCACCGCCAAGGTCCCGTGGGAGGGCGGCACCTGGTACCCCGGCGACTTCGTGCCGGAACCCGCGGTCGTGGCGGCGGTGGCCGTGCTCGCGCCGTTGCTGGTCGTCGGGGCCGCGATCATGGGGCTGCGGCGCGTGGTCAACCAGCCGCTCGCGGCGGAGGCGAAGCGCAGGGTCAGGTCGTGGCGGCTGCTGAGCATCGCCGGCGCGTTGGGGGTGTTCTTCCTCGGCATCCTGTACGCGCAGGAGGCCAGCGGCGACGGCCAGTTCACCGTCGTGCTCCTCGGCCTCGGCGCGGTGGCGCTCGCGCTGGTGCTGGCAGGTCCCGTGCTGACCGCGTGGGTCGGCAGGTTCTTCGTCGGGCGGTGGCGCAGGCCGTCGACGTTGCTGGCCGGGCGCAGGCTCGCCGGTGACCCGGTGGCGGCGTTCCGCGGCTCGGCGGGCGTGGTGATCGCCGTGTTCACCGGCTCGATGGCGCTCACGATGCTGCCGGGGCTGGAGAGCCAGGTCCCGTACCGCGACTCGACGTGGATGGAGAACGCGATCGTGGCGGAGGAGGTGACACACGACATCACGCCGTTGCGACTGGCGACCTCGGGACCGATCGTCACGATGCTCGACGGCACGATCAGGAGTGGCAACTACGGCACGTACGTCGTCGTCGGTGACTGCGCCGAGGTCGCGAAGGTGCTGACGGGCCTGAACTGCCGACCGGGACCCGCCGTCTACTCGCCAGGACCGTTGCAGGGCAACGAGTTCAAGCCGAGCAGCGGCACGGACGCGGTGACCGTCCAGCTGCCGGCGCAGTACGAGACGCGGCCGTTCGAGGGCAGCGGCCGGGTGAGCGCGGTGATCGACCGCGACCTGCTGCCGTCGGTCGCGGGCCAGGTGTCGATGGTCGGCGTGCCGACGACGCCGGAGAACCGCGACGCCGTGCACACCGCGCTGATCGGCACGCTGCCGGGCGTGCGGCTGGTGGACGGCGAGCAGCGGGGTCTCCTCGGCGACACGCTGATGGCGGACCTGCAACGGGCCACGATCATCGGTCTGTCCATCGCGGCGGTGCTCGGCGGCATCGGCGCGGCGGTGGCCGCGGCCGGGTCGGTGATCGACCGCAGGCGCACTTTCGGCGCGTTGATCGCGGCGGGAACCCCGATTCGTGTGCTGGCTCACGCATTGCGCCGAGAAGTGATGCTGCCGGTGTTCGCCGTCACAATCGCGGCGTGCGGCGCGGGAATTGTCGTGGGCCTCGGACTGCTCACTCTGGCGCGCGGAATGGTGGGCCACGGCGAAATGCCGATCACGCCCTGGGTCGTCGCCCCGGTGGGCGTCGGCGTCGTGGTCGCGCTGGTAGCGGCCCTGGCGTGCGGCCCGGTACTACGCGGCATCAGCCCTCGGGATTACGCGGCGGAGTAGCACTCGGCCGGAAGTACGAGGATGGAACCGGCCCTCAGCGCGATGTGCGCGGAGGGCCTTTTTCATAACTTTGATTCATGACGAATGCACAGCTCGCGAGCATCCAATGGGGCGTTTTCCTCTCGATCGTCTTCCTGCTCCCGCAGCTGCTGTTCCGTCAGCTCACCTTCCGCGGCGCCACCATCACCGTCTACGCGAGCATGCTGTTCTCGGCGACGTTCCTGCCGGTGCAGACCGCGCCGCCGCGCCAGTCCGTGCAGCTCGTCCCGTTCCAGTGGATCGCCGACACCTTCCGCGACGGGCAGATCGCGTTCGACCAGATGACGTTGAACGTGCTGCTGTTCGTGCCGCTCGGCGCGATGCTGATGTTCTGGGGCAGGCGCACGATCGGCCAGACCGCGTTGATCGGCTACGGCGTCTCGCTGCTGATCGAGGGCTCGCAACTGCTGTGGGCCAACCGGATCTTCGACGTCGACGACCTCATCACCAACACCACCGGCACCGCGCTCGGCTGGCTCGGCGCGCTGGCCGCCGTGAAGGTCTACACCCGCGTGACGACCGTTGTGCCGCAGCGCGAGCTCGTCAGCGCACGCTGACCTGCGGATTCCAGAAATCCTGCAAGGCCCGTGTGGATCCTTCCTCCCATGAGAGCCAGACGAACGATCGCCGTCATCACCGCACTCCTCGGACTGCTCCTGGTGACCGCGGGCCCCGCGTCGGCCGCGGCGGGCAGCTGGAAGGCGTACGGCAACACGAATCCGATCACCTCCAGCCCCCACACGTGGGTCTGCGCCAGCAGCAAGTCGATCGCGACCGACGTCGTCGCGCAGGTGTGCGCGATCAGGTCGTCCAGCGGAGGCTCGGCGCAGGGCGCGGTGATCGTGCGCAACAACCGGTCCGGCCTCTTCTCCACGACGGCGATGGTGGACCTGTGGACCCAGGGCAGGGGCCAGCTCGGCATCTGGGAGTGCCCGTCGTCCGGTGTCGGAGCGAACTCGTGGTCGGTGTGCTTCGGCCGAGCCCAGTCCGTGCCCTCCACCGACCCGGCGAACTCCTGGGGCTCGGCCCACGACGTGTACCTCGGCACCTCGGGACTCGTCTGACCCCCACGTTCACCCGGCGGCGTGAGGTGACGCGCGCCGCCGGGCCCTTCCCCTGATCATGGCCGCCATGAAGTTCGTGGAGGCGTTCAGCATCCTGGTCGCCGTGGTCGGCCCGCCGAAGATCCTGCTGGCGTTCCTGATGGACACCGAGGGCGCCGACTCCCGGACGCGCTGGCGGGTGGCGTTCACCTCCACCGCGATCGCGCTGGGCGTCGGCCTGTTCGTGGTGGTGGCCGGACGGGCGTTGCTCTCGGTCTTCCACATCAGCGAGGGGGCGCTGTACCTGGCGAGCGGCGTCATCCTGTTCGTGCACGCGCTTGATCTCGTACTCGGACGCAAGCAGGAACCGACGCACGACGAGACGCGGGGCACGCACGAGTTGGCCACCGCCTACTACGCGAACCCCGTGGCGCTGGCCTACCTGTTCCTGCTCTCGGACACGAAGTCGGTCGAGACGACGTTCGTGCTGGCCGGCGGGTTCGCGGCGGTGATCGCGCTCGACCTGGCGGCGATCGCCGTGCTCGGCATCGCGATGCGCTGGGTGAAGATGACCTACGCCTGGGTGCTCGTGCGGGTGCTGGGCGTCCTGCTCGCGGCGCTGGGCGTCGACCAGATCGTCGAGGGCCTGATCACGCTCGGCATCCTCGAACGCGTCTAGCTGGTCCGCCAGCCCAGTTCGCCCGCGGAGTTGACCTCGGGGAAGCAGTGCCCGACCACGCTGCGCGTCTCCAGGGCCGTCGCGACCTGGTCGAACATCTCCACGATCGACGTCCACTCCGGCTTGACCATCTCGTTGCGCTCCTGGTCCCACTCGACCACGCAGCCGCGCAGCACGCCGGGCCGGAGGTCCACCGCGAGCACGTCGCCGGTGCCGTCGAACGCTATGGGCAGCCATTCGGGGTGGAAACCGCTCGTCGGCGCGCCTGCCTCGGAGGCGTCGACGGGCTTGCTCACGTGGGTGTCCCTGAGCACGAACGCGCGGTCGGCGCCCAGCGGCGTGTAGAAGGGCGGCAGGATCTCGGCGAAGAGCCCCTCCTCGGTGCCGCCGTAGACGCTCCACCACAGCTGGAGATCGATCGGAACCCGAAGCTCCGGCAGCGCGTCATACCTCGGCCGCAGCACGGCACGGGTGGCCGGAGCGTGCTCCGCCAGCCATGCCAGGATCCGGTTCCAGTGCTCGATCACACCCACGGTTCCATGATCTTGGCGGAACGTCGGGCGAGGTACCGCCCATCGGGGCAGGATCAAGGCGAACAGGTCACTACTGGGGGAAGAGCTTTCAGATGGCGGAACAAGGCCTCAAGGTCGACTTCGACGCCTTGACCGGATACGCGTCCGCGGTGAGCGGTCTGGCGAGCGAGGTCGGGACCGTCGGCACCGGCACGTTGAACGGCACCACCAGCCTTCCTGGCGACTGCTTCGGCAAGCTGGGCAACGAGGTCGGCCTCAACGCCGCCTTCCAAACGGCCGCGCAGGCGCAGCTCGACGCGCTCAAGGCCGCGTCGACGGGCCTGGCCGGTCTCGGCACCGCGGTCTCGAAGGCCCGCGAGTCGTACATCGCCCAGGACGAAGCGCACAAGGCGGCGATCACCAAGGCGGGACGGGCATGAGCGTCGAGGGGCTGCTGAGCCAGTTCATCGCGCCCATGAAGGAGGATCTGGCCAAGCTGGACGGTGACACCGGCGGCGCCACGCGTGCCGGGGACGCCTTCGGCCGCGCCCAGACCGCGATGACCGACCTGGGCACGCGGCACGGTTCGGCTTCGACCGCCGTGCTGAACACGTGGTCCGGCGACAAGGCCAACGCCTTCACCGCCCGCGTCTCGACCTTCGCCTCGGCCGCGACCCTGTTGTCCTCCAACGCTTCCGCGCTCAAGACCGCGGCCTCGACCGGGGTGTCCGCGGTGACCGGCGGCCGGACCGCGATCCAGGGCCTCATCGACGAGTTCACGTCCAAGGCGACCCCGAAGCTCGCCGCGGCCCTCGCCCTGTCCCTCGTGGCAGGACCCGGTGTCGTGCTGGCGGCCGTGGCCGATCTCGCCGGAATGGCGTCCGGGTACCAGAGCAAGACCTCCGCCGAACTTCAGAAGGTGCGCGACCAGCTCACGCAGCTCGTCGGGCAGCTCAACGGCCTGCAGAAGCCGGACGCGGGCGCGCTGGCGAAGCTCGGCGACCCGCTCGGCGGCGACGAGGGCACCACCTCGGCCTCCGGCGCCTCCGACACCCCGAAGCAGCAGGAGTCCGGTCCCGGCTCCGACAACGGCGGCGGCTCCGGCTCGGGCGGCGGTGGCGGCAGCGGTTCAGGAGGCGGCGGTGGCGGAGGTTCGGGCGGCGGTGGAGGTGGCGGCGGCTCCGGCCCGCGCCTGCCCGTCGCGATCCCGCCGCAGCCCGGCGAGGGCGTCGGCGTGAACCTGCCCGACGGCAGCAGCGCCGAGGCACCGAACGAGACCGCGGCCAAGGCCGTGCGCAACGCGTTGTCCGCCCTGGGCACCCCGTACGTGTGGGGCGGCGCGAACCCGCCCCAGGGCACCGACTGCTCGGGCCTCACGCAGTGGGCGTACGGGGGCGCGGGCTTCGACATCCCGCGCCCGGCCTCGTCCCAGGCGATGGGCGCCTCGGTGCCGGCGGACCAGGTGCTGCCCGGCGACCTCGTCGTGTGGGACGGGCACGTGGCGATGATCATCGGCAACGGCCAGATGGTCGAGGCCGGCGACCCGGTGCAGGTGCAGCCGATCCGGACGACGAACAGCGGGATGTCGTTCTACGGCTTCTACCGCCCCACCGGGTGAGCTACTTCGCGGCCTGGGCCGCGGCCTTCAGGTCGGCGAACTTCACGATCTGACCGCCCGCGCCCCAGGTCCCCTCCGGCTGCTCGTGGATCAGCACCCACACCCGCAACGCGTCGGCCTCGCCCAGTCCGGCGGCCTCCAGCACCAGCGCGGTCGCCTCCTGCACGAGACCGGCCTTGCGCCGGTCGGACAGCGCGCCCACAGGCACCCGGACGTCCACCCGGAACCGCGGCGCGTCGTCCTGCGCCGTGGTCTGCGCGCCCGCGGGCAGTTCGTGCAGGTAGGTCCAGGCCACCGAGCGGAAGAACTCGTTGTCCGGCGCGCCCTCCCACTTCAGCAGCAACGCGGCCAGGTCGCGCTGCACGCTCTTGCGGCCCGCGTCGGTCAGCGATCCGGCCGGCGCGGTCAGTTCGATCATCGGCATGGCTCTCCCCGATCTATGACGACTGTTATAGCCCCGGGCGGACGCTAACCTATGACGAGCGTTATAGCCAGAGAGGCCTGAGATGTCCCGAGAGCAGATCGTCACCGGCGCGGCCGACATGATCCGACGGCGCGGCCTCAACGCGACGAGCATCCGCGAGGTCGCCAAGCACGCGGGCACGCCGCTCGGCTCGACGTACCACTACTTCCCCGGCGGCAAGACGCAGCTCGCGACCGAGGCGGTCCAGTGGGCGGCGGAGACCGTCTCGAAGGTGCTCACGGCGAAGCTCCGCAAAGGACCGGTCGACGGACTGAAGGCGTTCTTCGCGCTGTGGCGGCAGATCGTCACCGAGACCGGTTTTCAGGCCGGTTGTCCCGTGCTCGCGGTGTCCATCGAGGAGAACGCGAGCCCGCAGGCGCTGATGGCCGCGGCGGACGGGTTCCGGACGTGGTCGGCCCAGCTGGCCGCGTCCCTGGAGGAGCACGGCGTCTCGCCGGCCCGTGCGCGCAGCCTCGCCCACCTCTGCGTCTCGGCGGCGGAAGGGGCCGTCGCGATGTGCCGGGCCGAGCGCAGCATCGACCCCCTCGACGACGTGGCCGCCGAACTCACCGCGTTGCTACATGCCGCCACCGAAGATCCTGGAATGCGGCACACTGTCCCCACCAGGGGGTGATCGGAGTGGACGACGACGTCCAGCGCGCCGCGCGGAAGGTGCGCGAGGTCGAGCAGGCCGTGTCGGAGCACGTCACGCGCAGTGGTCCCATCACGGGACGAGCGTCCTCTCCGGACGGTGCGGTGACGGTGGTCGCCACGCCCGGTGGTCCGCCGCAGCAGATCGCGGTGAGCCCGGCGGCGTTGCGGATGGGCCCGCACGGGCTGGCCGCCGAGATCATGCGCATCGCCGACAAGGCCCAGCGCAACGCGAACACCCGCCTGCACCAGACCCTGGACCGCGTGGTCGACCCGCGTGAACTGACGGCCATGGGCCTCGAACGCGGCCCCGACGAGGACGAACTCGGGTGGCGGCGGTGAACGAGGAACGCCTGCAGGCCACCGAGCGGCTTCAGCACGAGCTCGCGGCCCTCACCGCCACGGTCGAGCACCCGAACGGCCAGTGCATGGTCACGGCGTCGCCGAAGGGCGAGATCAAGGCGCTGCACCTGCACCCCGCGCTGCTGAAGCAGGGCGCGCAGGCCGTCGGGCAGGTCGTCACCGAGACCGTCCAGCTCGCGACGAACGCCGCCGTGCAGGTCAGCTTCAACAAGATGGCGCTGGCACTGGGTGACGGAATGGCGATCGACGTCGAGTCCATCGCCGGCGACTCACCCTTCCGGTCGACGTGGAACCCCGTCGTGCCACCCAAACCGCCTGCTGAGCAGGCACCACCGGAGCGCAGGCAGCGGGCGCCGCGCGTCGAGGACACCGACGACGACGCTTTCTTCGAGAACCCCTCGTGGCTCCGGTGATCAGCACCGTTAGGCTCGTCGACGGCATCAGGCAGGCGTGACCGGGAGGTCAGGATGGCGCAGGACATCGTCCCCATCGAGCTGGGGCTGACGCAGGGTGACGTAGTCACTCTGTGGGCACCCCGCTGGCGCGAGAAGGGCGAGGAGTGGGAGGCGTTCCTCGGCGACGAGGAAGACCTGTTCGTCTTCCCCGACGCCGCGCATCTCGCCGCCTTCGTGCGCACCGCCGAGGAGCACGACCTGACCGATCACCCTGCGTGGCCGGTCGTGCCGTCGCTGGGCGTCGCGGACCTCTCGCCGGACGACAACCACCAGTTCGACCTCGTCGGCGTCCCGGAACTCGTCGCGGAGGACCCGGACACCTGGACGATCGGTGAGCTCGCCGACGTCATCGCGATCGTGCGCGCCCTCGCGGACGTCTGCGACCTGGAGAAGGTCCACGAGGTGCTCGACAGCGCCGAGGGCTTCTCGCTGCTGCCGCAGGGCACGCTGCCGTTCAGCGGCCGTGACGGCGGCAAGCTGTGGGGCGAGCTGTCCGAGGTCGTCTCCGAGAAGTGGGACGAGGTCCTCGACGCGATCGACAGCGTGGTGAACACGCCGGAGGTCCCCGAGAAGGAGCTCTCCGTCGCGCAGGAGGAGCTCGCCGTGCTGGAGGCCGCCACGGCCGCGGCCGCCGTCGACTCCCCCTCGGACGAGGACTCCGACGAGGACAAGGCCGAGCCCACGGGCTTCTGGGCCGAGGTCGGCGTCGACCCCATCAAGATCATCACGTCGGCCGGCGAGTTCTACACGCTGCGCTGCTACCTCGGCGACGACCCGGTGTTCCTGGGCCGCCGCGGCAAGATCGAGGTCTTCACCTCGCACCGCGGCCTGAGCCGTTTCGTCGCCGAGAACGACGAGCACGACCTGGCCGAGGTCGAGACCTGGAACGACATCAAGGTCAAGGCCACCGCGGGCGAGCTCGACGTCGACGTGGACGACGACAACGTCTACGTGCTCACCGGCATCGCCGAGGACATGGAGGAGGGCCCCGACTCCCTCGACCCGCAGCAGCTCGACCTCGCCGTCGAACTGTTCGAGGACGCGGCCGAGTGGGCGGAGGACGAGTCCGTGAAGGACGCGCTCGCCTCGTCCGAGTCGCTGGGCTGGCTCGTGTCGTTCGTCGTGTCGCCGGACCCGACGCGTCTCGCGCCGTCCGCCCCGTACGACGCCGAGGTGGCCGCGTTCCGCACGCTGCAGGCGACGTTCGAGGACCGGCTCAACACCAACTGATTTCTTGCTCGGGAAGGGGCCGCTCACATCTGGTGAGCGGCCCCTTCCCGTTGGCGTCTAACGGACTCGGTAGCTCACCGCGGGGAACGGGAAGTTGCCCTGGTGCAGGCTCCCGAGGACGTAGTAGAGGTCGCTGGGCTTGCCAGGGCTCCCCTTCTGGCAGTCCGCGTTGAAGAAGACCTCGATGTCGGCGGCCGAGATGTTGACCGCGGACTTCGCGGGCGTGGTGTTCACGCACTGCTTGTTCGCGAGGTCGACCGAGTGCTTGGTGCCGGTCAGGTCCGTTCCGGCGTAGAAGGCGGCGTTCTCCCAGGAGTCGGCGCTGGCGGGCAGGGCGAGGGCCGTCGAGGCGAGGACCGCGAGTCCTCCGGCGATCAGTGCAGGGCGCATGGGACCGACTCTCCCAGCGGGAGCTGTCGATCAGCTGTCACCCACGACCGGAACCACATCCGGTCGAGACACCTGTATGATACAGGTTTATGACAGGTTCTCGGTCACAGCGTCTCGCCGCTGAGCTGCGGGAGCGCATCACGCTCGGCGACTACGGTCCGGCCGGGTCGATCGAGAGCGAGGCCGAACTCGGCCGCCGCTACGAGGTCAGCCGCGTGACCGTGCGCCGCGCACTGGAGCAACTTCGCGACGAAGGCCTGCTCGCGTCGCGAAAGGGCGCCGGCTGGTACGTCGTGTCGTTCGCACAACCGTTGGCGCTCGGCACGTTCCAGCACGCGCAGTCGGCCGTCGCCGAGGCCGGTGTCGCGCTGGTGCGGTCCGTCCTCGAGTACGGCTACCGCGAGGCTTCTGCCGGTGTCGCTTCGACGCTGGGCGCTGGCGAGATGCTGCGCGTGCGGTCGTTGCGCCGCACCGGAGACACGCCGCTCGACGTCGTGACCGAGTGGGTGCCCCTGGCTTTGGCCGCACCGGTGAGCCGTGCCGATGCCGAGTCGCCTGGAACCTGGGAAACGTTGCGCCGCAACGGAAACCAGATCGCCGTCGTGCGGCAGAGCATCGCGGCCGTCGCCGCGGGCGACGTCGGTCCCCTGCTCGGCGTCACGGCCGCCACACCGGTGCTGCTGGTGCGCCGCATCGCGCTGGACGCCGCGGAGCACCCGATCGCCCTGTCCGAGCACCACTACCTGGGCCACCGGTTCCAGCTGGAGGTCGAGTTCCGCGGCTGGCCCGGCGCGGAACCTCCCGGCGTCGCAGCCATCCCCTCGGAGGACTGACCATGCGCGTGCTCGTCACCGGTGCGGCCGGGTTCATCGGCTCGCACTTCACCCGCTACTGGCTGCGCGAACACCCTGCGGATCAGGTCATCGCCCTCGACGCGCTGACCTACCGCGGCACCCGCGCGAACCTGCCCGCCGACGTGCCGTTCGTGCACGCGGACATCGCCGAAGCGGACGTCGAGGGCATCGACGTCGTCGTGAACTTCGCCGCCGAGTCGCACAACAGCCTCGCCGTGCTGGATCCCGGTCTCTTCTTCCGCACGAACGTCCTGAGCACACAGGCGTTGCTGGAGTCCTGCCGTCGCGCGGGCGTCCAGCGGTTTCACCACGTGTCGACGTGCGAGGTGTACGGCGACCTTGCGCTCGACGCCACCGAGGCGTTCCACGAGGGCTCGCCCTACCAGCCGCGCACGCCGTACAACGCGTCGAAGGCCGGTGCGGACCACGCGGTCCGCTCGTACTTCGAGACGTTCGACCTGCCGGTGACGATCACCAACTGCGCGAACAACTACGGCCCCAACCAGTTCCCCGAGAACGTCCTGCCGCTGTTCACGACGCGTGCTTTGGACGGTGAGCAGCTGCCGGTCTACGCGTCGAGCGACAACCGGCGCGAGTGGATCCACGTGCTGGACCACTGCCGCGCGATCGACGCGGTGCTGCGGGACGGCGAGATCGGCCGGACCTACCACGTGGGCACGGGTGTCGAGGCGAGCGTGGACCAGATCGCCGACCTCGTGCTGGACGAGCTCGGCCTGCCGCAGTCGCGGAAGTCGGTCGTCGCCGACCGCCCCGGCCACGACCGCCGCTACCTGCTGGACTCCAGCAGGATCGGCCGCGAGCTCGGATGGCGCCCGGAGATCGGCTTCGAGGCCGGAGTCCGGGACACCATCCGCTGGTACGCCGCCAACCGCGCGTGGTGGGAGCCGTTGCTGAAGCTCAGCGCGATCGACGAGAGCGCGTGGGCCGCTACGACTGGGCGGTGAGGGCCGCGTAACCCGGCTTGACCAGTTCGTTGATGATCGCGAGCCGCTCGTCGAACCCGAGGAACGCCGACTTCATCGCGTTGATCGTGAACCACTGCAGGTCCGCCCACCCGTAGCCGAACGTCTCGGCCAGCGCGGCGAACTCGCTCGACAACGTGCAGTCGCTCATCAGGCGGTTGTCGGTGTTGACGGTGACGCGGAACCGCAGCTTGGCGAGCAGGCCGATCGGGTGGTCGGCGAGCGTCGGGGCGGCGCCGGTCTGCAGGTTCGAGGTCGGGCACATCTCCAGCGGGATGCGGCGGTCGCGGACGTACGCGGCCAGGCGGCCCAGCTGGACGTCGCCGTCGCCGGAGACCTTGATGTCGTCGACGATTCGCACGCCGTGGCCGAGGCGTTCGGCGCCGCAGTGCTGGATCGCCTCCCAGATGGACGGCAGGCCGAACGCCTCACCGGCGTGGATGGTGAAGTGCGCGTTCTGCTGGCGCAGGTACTCGAACGTGTCGAGGCCCCTGGTGGGAGGGAAGCCGGCCTCGGGGCCCGCGATGTCGAAGCCGACGACGCCCAGGTCGCGGTAGCGGACGGCGAGCTCGGCGATGCGCAGCCAGCCCTCGTTCTGGCGCATCGCGCACAGCAGGGTGCCGATGCGGATCTTGCGGCCGGTCGCGGCGACGCGCTGCTCGCCGACGCGGAAGCCCTCCTGGACGGCCTCGACGACCTGTTCCAGCGAGAGGCCCTTGTCGGTGTTGAGCTCGGGCGCGTAGCGGATCTCGGCGTAGACGACGCCGTCCGCGGCCAGGTCCTCCACGGCCTCGGCGGCGACTCGCACCAGCGACGCCTCGTCCTGCATGACGCCGCAGGTGTGGGCGAAGCCTTCGAGGTAACGCACGAGGGAACCGGAGTTCGCGTTGTCGCGGAACCAGCCGCCGAGGACGCCCGCGTCGGTGGTGGGCAGGCCCTGGTAGCCGGTGGCATCGGCGAGTTCGATCACCGTCTGCGGGCGGAGGCCACCGTCGAGGTGGTCGTGCAGCAGCACCTTCGGCGCGCTGCGGATGGACTCCAAGGTAAGCGGCGTGGACATTGCTACACGTTACTCCAGGCATCACAGCCGGCTGGGGCGCAACGCGAGCGGGGTGCGCGGCGCCGGCCGGAGGCCACCAACGCAAGGCGGCTACCCGCACAGCCGAGCGTCCGGCGCCACCAGGCGCCCGTCCTCGCAAAGCAACCACTACGAGGCCTGGCGTGCGATGCGAGCCGCCCGATCCCGAGCAGCCGGGTTGCGGTGCACCTCGACCCGCTCACCACCAGCACCCGACCCACCCGTTCGGGCCCACAACCAGCGACACGCCGCTTCAGCGCTGGCCAAAATGATCTTGCCGCCGATATGATCATTTGCTGCGTCAACGTCGTTGCAGATCCGTGATCAGCAACTTTCTGCAACCAACGCGAGGCTTGAGTCACCCCAAGGTAGGAACATCATCGGTGGCTACTGCGTGCTTTCGGCTGGTCACTTGGCGTTCAGAGTAGTCGGGTAACCTGATCGGGTTAGTTGCCCGTCCGCACCCGGCCATTTTCTGGCGGGGGTGGTACAGCGACGTCCCGTGACGCGGATAGGCTCCCGTGGTCTCCCCCTCCCCTGGACGAAGGCACTCAGCCGTGACAGAGAACAACAACTCCACGATGTCCTTCGATCGGATGCGCAACATGCTCACGCGCGCCGCGGAGATCCGTGAGAGCGAGCAGCAGCAGATCTTCGACGCGCTGGACGAGATCCACGCCCGGATGTCGCCTCTGGAGTCGCTGGGTTCGGTTCGCAAGCGGCTGTCGGAGCTGCCGGACCGCACCGAGGTCAGCGTTCTCGCTGAGCGCCTGGACGAGGCCCTCGCCAAGCTGGAGGCCCAGGACAACGCCGTCGCCGACATCGGTCGCGCGGTCGACGCCCTGGTGGACAAGCTCGCCAAGCCCTTCGCCCAGCTGGACGGTCGCCTCGACGGCGTCGCCGGCCGCTTCGAGGGTGTCGCGGGCCGCATGGACGGTCTCGAGGACAAGCTCTCGAGCATCCACAAGCGCATCGACGACCTCGACGGCCACCTGGACAAGCAGGACGGCAAGGTCGACGCGATCCCGGCCGCCGTCACGAACCCGCTGCGCGAGCGCGTCGAAGCGCTGGAGGCCGCGCTGCGTGGCCGTCTCGACGAGGTGGACGAGGGCGTGCACGAGCACCTCGACGGCACCCGCGAGGCCCTGCAGAAGATCCTCGCCGAGTCCTTCTCCAGCGTGCACGGCCGCGCCGACGAGCAGCGTGACGCCCTCGCCGCTGCCCGCAGCGAGCTGGTCACCGCCATCGCCGAGAGCCGCGGGGAGCTGGCCGGGGCGATCGCGGACAGCCGCGAGAAGCTGACCTCCACGGTCACCGACCGCCACAACCAGCTGGCCGCGTCGCTCACCGAGACCCGCACCGAACTGTCCGGCGCCGTGGCGGAGACCCGCGGCGAACTGGCAGGCGTCGTGGCGGAGACCCGCGACTCCCTCGCCGGAACGCTGGCCGAGACCCGCGACGCGCTCGTCGGCTCGCTCGCCGAGACCCGCACCGAGCTGTCGGCGGCCGTCGCCGACACCCGCGAGGTCGTCAACGGCAAGCTGGACGAGGCCCGCACCGCCCTGTACGCGGCGATCGAGCAGTCCCGCGACCAGGTCGACTCCGCCGACCGCCTCGAGTCCCTGGCCCGCCGCCTGGAGCTCGTCACCTCGCAGCTCGACAACATGACCAACCGCCTCGACAAGGTCGAGGACGGCTTCGCCAGCCGCATCTCCGAGCTCGGCGGCACGGTCGACGCGAGCCTCACCAAGGTCGCCGAGACCGTGGGCGCCCGCCCGGACGCCGACGCGCTGCAGTCCCTGGTCCGCAAGTCGAACCAGGAGTCCGAACTGCGCATCGGCGGCCAGCTGGACGAGGCCATGGCCACCTTCGCCGAGCTCATCCTCGGCGGCGGCTCGCCCACGCCTCCCCCGCCGCCCACCGCCCTGCCGCGCCCGCAGCGCCGCACCCGCAAGAACGGCGGCCCGAAGCCGGCGAACGGCGGCAAGGACATGGACGACGACGACCTGGCGGCCGAGGGCGCCTGACCGCCTGAACCGCCTTGTGTGACGAACGGCCTCGGAGCTGCTGCTCCGGGGCCGTTCTGCGTTTGCGGTGAACCTCTGTCAGGTGACACACGTGACCATGAAGAGAGCGCTCACACATGCCGTGGCTATGCTCGCCGCCATCTGGGGGCGACCAAAGGGCAGCCAGTGGCGTCCGGAAGGGAAGTCCGTGCAACAGCGACTTGTCGCCAACCGCTACGCACTGCTCGCGGAGCTCGGCCGCGGTGCGATGGGCATCGTGTGGCGCGCCCAGGACCAGGTGCTCGGCCGCGCGGTGGCTCTGAAGGAGCTGCACCCGCCGCAGGGCATGGCAGCCGCGGAGCGCACCGTGCTGGAGGAGCGCATGCTCCGCGAGGCGCGGACCGCCGGTCGGCTGAACCACCCCGCCGTGGTGACGGTCTACGACATCGTCCGCGAGAACGACCGCACCTACCTCGCGATGGAACTGGTCGACGCGCTCGACCTCTCCACCATCGTGCAACGGCACGGGCCGCGCGACTCGACCTGGATGGCGAACGTGGCGCTGCAGGTGCTGGGCGCGCTGGAGACCGCGCACCAGGCCGGCATCGTGCATCGGGACGTCAAACCCAGCAACATCATGGTGCGGCCGGACGGGGCCGTGAAGCTGACCGACTTCGGCATCGCGCAGGCCATGGACGACCCTCGGCTCACGCACAACGGGGGCATCGTCGGCTCGCCCGCGTACATGTCGCCGGACCGGCTCAGCGGCTGGGAGGCCTCGCCCGCGTCGGACCTGTGGGCGCTCGGCGTCACGATGGCGCACGCGGTCGAGGGCATCAGCCCGTTCGAACGCACCTCCACGGCGTCGACGCTGCACGCGGTCATGAACGAGCCGCCCGTGCTGCGGCGGGCCTCGCCCGCGCTGGCCCAGGTGATCCGCGGGTTCCTGACCGTCGACGTGGCGCGCCGGCTGACCGCGCCCCAGGCTCGGCAGATGCTGGCCGCGATCAGCCAGGGCGCCACGCAGGTCTCGTTGCCGCACGACAACAGCGGCAAGAAGAAGAGCACAGCGGTCAAGATCGCCGCTGTGGTCGTGGGCATCGCCGTGCTCGCGGGTGTCGCGTTCGCCGGCTACCAGGTCTTCAAGCCGAAGAACTCGACGACGAACAACGCGGGTCCGAGCACCAGCCAGACCAGCGAGAACTCCACCGAGTGGACCGACGCCGCGGCGCTGCCGGTGGGTGCTCCGCTGCCGTCTCGCCGCATCGCCACGTTCGGGCGCGGGGGCGACGTGCCCGAGTGGAACCTCTCCGGCACGCAGTGCGCCAAGGACTTCCTCACGCAGGGGTCGCCGGTCCGGACCGACGTGCCGTGCAGCGGGCCGCACGGGATTCAGCTCTTCTCCGCCGCGACGCCGCTCTGGGACAAGCCGAAGGACATCGCCTACCCCGGCACGCAGTGGCTCGCCGACTTCACCAAGAACTACTGCACCGAGCAGTTCAAGGCCATCGAGCCGAACTCCAAGGAGGTCCTCGGCTTCACCGGCCTCGTGCCCACGCAGAAGGAGTGGGAGGCCTACAACGACGCCGCGTCGCCGGGCCGCCAGGAGGTCCTGTGCGTGCTGTGGAAGCAGGACAGGTCGCCCCTGGCGGGCTCGCTCGTCGGCTAACCGCGGATGGTGTCGATCACCAGCGGTGAACGCTCCGGCGCGGAGTCGGTGACCGAGTAGGCGCCTTCCAGCGCCTGCAGAGCACCGTCGACCGCGTCCGGGGTGTCGGTGTACAGCTCCAGCAACGGCTGGCCCGCCTCGACGGAATCCCCCGGCTTGGCCAGGCAGAGCACGCCGGCGCCGAACTGCACCGGGTCCTCCTTGCGCGCGCGACCGGCACCGAGCCGCCACGCCGCCACACCGACGCCGTAAGCGTCCAAAGTGGACAGCACGCCGGAGGCAGGCGCCTCCACCACGTGCTTGTGCGAGGCGACGGGCAGGGCGGCATCGGGATCGCCGCCCTGGGCACGGATCATCCGCGCCCACACCTCGTACGCCTCACCGGAGGCGAGCACCTTGGCCGGATCGACGGAGATCCCTGCCAGCGACAGCATTTCCGCAGCCAAGGCCACCGTCAGCTCGACCACGTCGGCAGGTCCGCCGCCGCGCAGCACATCGACGGACTCGGCCACCTCGACCGCGTTGCCGACAGCCCGGCCCAGCGGCACCGACATGTCGGTCAGCAGAGCCGAGATCCGCACTCCGTGCTGGACACCGATGGCCACCAACGCCTCGGCCAACGCCCGTGCGGACGCCAGGTCCTTCATGAACGCGCCAGAGCCGACCTTCACGTCCAGCACCAGCGACTCGGCACCTTCGGCGATCTTCTTCGACATGATCGAGGACGCGATCAGCGGAATCGCCTCGACGGTTCCGGTGACGTCCCGCAACGCGTAGAGCTTGCGGTCGGCTGGAGCAAGTCCTTCGGTAGCAGCACAAACCACAGCGCCGACCGAGGACAACTGCGAAAGAATCTCCGAAGTGGACAGTGCGGCCCGCCAGCCGGGGATCGACTCCAGCTTGTCCAGGGTCCCGCCGGTGTGGCCGAGACCGCGGCCCGAGAGCTGCGGCACGGCGGCGCCACAGGCGGCGACGAGAGGCGCCAGCGGCAGCGTGATCTTGTCGCCGACACCGCCCGTCGAGTGCTTGTCCACGGTCGGGCGGTCGACGTGCAGCGAGAGCCGTTCGCCGGACGAGATCATCGCCTGCGTCCAGCGCGCGGTCTCGGACGACGTCATGCCGTTGAGGAAGATCGCCATGGCCAGCGCGGACATCTGCTCGTCCGCGACGGCGCCGCGCGTGTAGGCGTCGATGACCCAGTCGATCTGCGCGTCCGACAACACCGAACCGTCGCGCTTGGCGCGAATGACGTCCACGGCAGAGAAGCTCATGGCAGATCCTCCGGTCCGAACGCGTCCGGCAGCACCGACGACATCGGCAGCACACCGGACGGCGTGTCCACCAGGCAGTCCCGGCCGCCCAGTTCGTAGAGAACCTGACGGCAGCGGCCGCACGGCATCAGCAGGTCACCGGCACCGGACCGGCAGGCCACCGCGACGAACCGGCCGCCGCCCGTGAGCTGCAACTGACCGGCCATCGCGCACTCGGCGCACAAACCCACGCCGTACGAAGCGTTCTCCACGTTGCAGCCCACGACGATGCGGCCGTCGTCGCACAACGCCGCGGATCCGACCTGCAGCCCCGAGTACGGGCAGTGGGCGAACGACGCCGCCTCCACCGCCCGTGCCCGCAGCCCATCCCAGTCAATTGACACTGTCCAGTCGACCTCAGCCACGGCGGTAGACCAGACCGTCGGCGGCCGGCATTCGCAACCGCTGCGACGCCACGGCCAGCACGGCCAGCGTCACCATGTGCGGCGCGTACGACACGAACTCGCCGGGGATCTCGTCGAGGCTGATGTACAGCAGGTACATCAGCACGGCCACGACGATCGCCGACGCGGCGGAGAACCACCGCTGGCGGATCAGCTGCCACACCACGATCACGGCGAGCAGGATCACCACGCCGTAGACCAGCGCCAGCACCGTCTCGCCGCCCGAACGCAACTGCAGGCCGTCGGCGTAACCGAACAGCGCCGCACCACCCAGCAGGCCGCCCGGCCGCCAGTTGCCGAAGATCATCGCGGCGAGGCCGATGTAGCCGCGGCCGCCGGTCTGCCCCTCCAGGTAGGACAGCTGACCGGGGTTCAGCACCAGCGCGGCGCCACCCAGACCGGCGAGACCACCGGAGACGATCACGGCGACGTACTTGTGGAAGTACACCTTCACGCCCAGCGAGTCCGCCGCGTGCGGGTTCTCGCCGACCGAGCGCAGGCGCAGGCCGAAGCGGGTGCGCCAGAGCAGGTAGTACGACAGCGGCAGCAGCAGGATCGCGATCATCGTCAGCGGCGAGACGCCGGTGACGAGGCCGCGCAGGATGCCGGCGACGTCGGAGATGAACAGGCGCTGGCCTGCTTCGAGCTCGCCGAGCCAGTCACCCAGGCCCGCCGCCGAGAACGTGTCGAACGGCTGCACCGGCGGCGACTGCCGCGGGTTGTGCGACACCGGCAGGAAGATGAGCGTCGACAGGTACTTCGTGAGACCGGCGCCGAGCAGGTTGATCGCCACACCGGAGACGATGTGGTTGACGCCGAACGTCACCGTGGCGACCGCGTGCAGCAGACCGCCCAGCGAACCGAACACGACGGCCGCGACGAGAGCGACCCACGGGCCCCACTGGTAGCCGGCCCACGCCGCACCCCAGGTGCCCATGATCATCATGCCCTCGAGGCCGATGTTGACCACGCCGGCGCGTTCCGCCCACAGGCCGCCGAGACCGGCGAGCAGGATGGGCAGCGCGAGCCGGACCGCCGTCTGGGTCGTGCCCGACGACGTGAGCTGCGGGAACCCGGTCTGCATCGAGGTGATCGACAGCAACGCGATCGCGCCCGCGACACCGAGCATGGCCACGGCCCAGCCGGGCATCTTGCGCTTGCGCGGCGCCGCCGGGACGTGCGGCTTCTCTTCCAACGTCGAGATCACGCGGCACCTCCGACAGTTCCGAGCTCACGGCCGACGCGACGCTGCTCCGAGGCGAGCTCGAAGCGCCGCACCACCTCGTAGGCGACGACGACCGACAGGACGATCGAGCCCTGCATGATGGTGACGATCTCCCTGGGCACCCCGACGTTGTCGAGCGCGAGGCCCGACTTGTCGAGGAACGCCCAGAGCAGCGCGCCGAACGCGATGCCACCGGGGTGGTTGCGGCCGAGCAGCGCGATCGCGATGCCCGAGAAGCCGATGCCCGCGGAGAAGTTCAGGCTGAACGTGTGGTCGCGGCCGAGCAGTTCCGGCAGCGAGATCAGGCCCGCGATGGCGCCCGAGAGCAGCATCGACACCAGGATCATCTTCTTGGCGTTGACGCCACCGGCCGACGCGGCGGTCGAGGACTCGCCGGAGGCGCGCAGCTCGAAGCCGAACCGGGTCTTGTTCATCATGACCCAGTAGCCGATGCCCAGCGCGATGGCCACGAAGATGAAGCCGAACATCGTGCCGCCGCCACCGAACGAGATGCCGGGCATCCAGCCGCTCTCCGGGATCTCGGCGGTGCGGATGTTGTTGCCCCGCAGCTCACCGAAGACGTCCCGGCGGATCAGATACGCGGACAGGCCGATCGCCAGGCCGTTCATCATGATCGTCGAGATGACCTCGTTGACGCCGCGCGTCACCTTGAGGATCGCGGGGATCGCGGCCCAGGCGGCGCCGGCGATCGCGGCCACGATGATGATCACCAGCGTGTGGATGCCGGTGGGCAGCGCGATCGAGCCGCCGACGACCGCGGCGACCACGGCCGCGACGCGGTACTGGCCCTCGACGCCGATGTTGAACAGGTTCATCTGGAACCCGATCGCCACCGAGAGCGCCGCGATGTAGTAGATGCCCGTCGAGTTGATGATGTCGACCGACGTCGTGCCCTTGCCGACCTGCGTCACCATCGCACCGAACGCGCTGAGCGGGTTCGCGCCGGAGATGACGAGCGCCACGCCGCACAACAGCAGTGAGAAGACGATCGCCAACGCGGGCGGCAGGAGTTTGCCGCGCAGGTGTCCCATCAGTTCTCGCCTTCCTCGACGACAGCGGTCTCCTGGCCGGTGCCGGTCTCCTGTACGGAGCTGCTCGTGCTACCAGCACCGGTCATCGCGCTACCGAGGTCTTCGGGCGTGACGGTGTTCGGGTCGGCGTCGGCCACCAGGCGGCCGCGCAGCATGACCTTGATCGTGTCCGACAGGCCGATCAGCTCGTCCAGGTCGGCGGAGATCAGCAGCACGGCGAGACCAGCGGCACGGGCGCGCTTGATCTCGTCCCAGATCAACGCCTGCGCGCCGACGTCCACACCGCGGGTCGGGTGCGAGGCGATCAGCAGCACGGGGTTGCCGGACAGTTCGCGGCCGACGACGAGTTTCTGCTGGTTGCCACCGGAAAGCGCGGCGGCGGGCACGTCGATGCCTGGCGTGCGGACGTCGAAGTCCGCGACGATCCGCTCGGTGTCCTTCTTCGCGCCGTCGGTGTCGAGCCAGATGCCCCTGGCCGTGGGCTGACGGGTCTGGTAGCCGAGAATCCGGTTGTACCAAAGGGGTTGCGTGAGCAGCAGGCCGTGGCGGTGGCGGTCCTCCGGCACGTAGCCGATGCCCGCCTCGCGCCGGGCCAGCGTCCCGAGCTTGGTGAGGTCCTTGTCCTGCAACGTGATCGTGCCGCTGCCGGCCTTGCGCATGCCCATGATCGTCTCGACGAGCTCGGTCTGGCCGTTGCCCTCGACGCCGGCGATGCCGACGACCTCGCCGGAGCGGACCACCATGTCGACGTCGTCGAGGATCGGCCGCGAGCCGTCCGGGGTCATCAGCCTGAGGCCCTTGACGTCCAGCACGACCGTGTCGGTGACGGTGGACTCGCGAGTCTCCGGGCTGGGGAGCTCGCTGCCGACCATCATCTCGGCGAGCTGCCGGGAGCTGACGGTCTTCGGATCCGCGCTGCCCACGGTCGTGCCGCGGCGGATCACCGTGACGGAGTCCGCGATCGCGCGGACCTCGTCGAGCTTGTGCGAGATGAACAGGAACGTGTAGCCCTGCTCCTGCATGCCGCGGACGGTGTCGAAGAGCTCGTTGACCTCCTGCGGCACGAGCACGGCGGTGGGCTCGTCCAGGATGATCACCTTGGCGCCGCGGTAGAGCACCTTGAGGATCTCGACGCGCTGGCGGTCCGCGACGCCGAGCTGCTCGACCAGGACGCCGGGGTCGACGTTGAGCCCGGTCTTGCCGGAGAGCTCGATGATGCGCGCGCGGGCCTTCTTGCCGATGCCGTGCAGAGCCTCGGCACCCAGGACCACGTTCTCCTGGACGGTGAGGTTGTCGGCCAGCATGAAGTGCTGGTGCACCATGCCGATGCCGGCCTTGATGGCGTCGGACGGGGTGCGGAACCGCACCTGCTCGCCGTTCACCTCGATGGTGCCCTCGTCCGGCGGCTGCATGCCGTAGAGGATCTTCATCAGGGTGGACTTGCCCGCGCCGTTCTCACCGCACAGGGCATGTACCTCGCCACGGCGGACGGTCAGGTGCACGTCGCTGTTGGCGACCACACCGGGGAATCGCTTCGTGATGCCGGTGAGCACCACCGCGGGGGGATCATCCGTCCGTGCGGACGTGGAACTGCTCATCGTCGAGTGCTCCTCCTACCACGCACCAGGCCCTGTGAGGGCAGATCCTCACAGGGCCCGGCAACGTGCAAACGACTTGAACGGCAGACGGACTACGGCTTGTCCGCGACCTTGATCTTGCCCTCGATGATCTGGGCCTTGTAACCCTCGAGGATGCCCTGCAGCTTCGCGTCGATCTTGCCACCCGACGTGGCGTAACCGACACCGTCCACCTTCAGGTCGAAGACCTTCGGCAGCGAGCCGAGGTCGTTCTTCGCGACGGCCTTGATGAAGTCGTAGACCGCGACGTCGACGCGCTTGAGCATCGAGGAGACGATGACATCCTTCGTGTCGGCGACGGTCGCCTGGTTGTACTGGTCGGAGTCGACGCCGATGGCCAGCACGCCACCCTGCTTGGCAGCCGAGAAGATGCCCTTACCGGACGCGCCCGCGGCCTGGTAGATGACGTCGGCGCCCTTGTCGATCTGACCCTTCGCGGCTTCCTGACCCTTCGGGGCGTCCTGGAAACCGGTGAAGTCGCCGGCCGGCGTGATGTACTTCTTCTCGACCTGGATCTTCGGCGCGGCGGCCTTGGCACCCTGGATGTAGCCGGCCTCGAACTTCTGGATCAGCGGGATCTCGACGCCGCCGACGAAGCCCACGTGGCACTTCTTGCTCTGGTACGCGGCGATGACGCCCGCCAGGAAGGAGCCCTCCTGCTCGGCGAACACCAGCGGCGTCACGTTCGCGGCGCCGTCGACGGCCGAGTCGACCAGGCCGAACTTGACGTTCGGGAACTCCGCGGCGACGAGCTTCATCGACTCGGCGTAGGCGAAGCCGACACCGATGATCGGGCTGAAGCCCTCGGAGGCCAGCTGGCGCAGACGGGTCTGCTTGGCCGACTCGTCCTCGCTCGGGGCGGCGGACAGCTCGCGCGTGTTCTCCTTCTTCACACCGAAGTCGGTGAGCGCCTTGTCGAGACCGGCGGCGGCGGAGTCGTTGAACGACGCATCGCCACGGCCACCGATGTCGTAGGCCAGACCGACCTTCAGCGTGCTCGCGTCCACCTTGTCACCGTTGGCGGCGCTGGTGTTCGAGGTGGCAGGCGCGGTCGGGGCCTCGGCGAACTCGCAAGCGGCTCCAGTGCCCGTGCCCGAGCTGGTGTTGCCGCCACCCGAGTCCTTCGCGCAGGCGGCCATAGTCATCACGCTGGTCAACGCGATCGCGGCGACCGCGACACCCCGCATACGACGACGCACGGCTCGTCTCCTCCCTGAGGTTCCTCCCCAACGACGTTGTTGGGTCCTAGACGCGGCACCGTACCTCTTAGTAACCAACCCCGTTGCCGTCAGCACCTACAAAGACCCCTATCGGTTACGCATTCGACGCTTTGGCCGTACGAGTGGTGATCACTCGTGTTCGGCGCGTGGCGAAAACTCCTCTTCGACCGCTTCCTCGGTCCGATCTTCGTCCGAACGGACCAGTTCCGCGCGCCAGACCCACCGCTCCAACGCCCCCGACATGCCGGAAACCGGGCCGCCCGCAGGCCAGCCCGATGATTTGCCCCTCCCCATGGCGCCCAGGATGGGCCGGCGCGCTGCCGTGCCGCTGACTCCGGAATGTCATTTCGCGTTGAACCGGTCGCGGGCCTTCCGACGTGTACGGGGTGGCAAGTGCCCTTGCCGACGACGGCGGCCCGGACCAAGGCGGAGGTCCTGGCCGCCGTCCTCTTTTCCGGACCGCACGCGGGGCCCCCGCGTGCGGTCGTGCCGCACGAAAGCTCCCCGCGTGCGATCCGATTGTGGCGTGGGACGCATTTCGGAATCGATCAAGACCGCTTGGTGGATCGACAGCGTGTCTCATCGATCACAGAGCGGGTGCGCCTGCTGGGTCGGTTCCGACGTGCGGGACTAGGATTTTCCGGTCATGGTCGGGAAGAACTGTTGCCGACCCACCACCACTGACGTTGGAGGTCGCGGCGCATGACCAGCGCAGGCGCACCCGAGCGGTCGGGCACCACCCGAGGGGGTGGGACGCTCTACCGCGGTGATCTGGGCATGTGGTCCTGGGTCGCCCACCGGATCACCGGTGTCCTCACGTTCTTCTTCCTCTTCACCCACGTGCTCGACACCGCACTCGTGCGGGTGTCCCCGAACGCGTACGACGCGGTGATCGAGACCTACAAGAACCCGATCGTCAACCTCTTCGAGGTCGGCCTCGTCGGCGCGGTGCTCTACCACGCGCTGAACGGCATCCGGGTCATGCTGGTCGACTTCTGGGAGAAGGGCGCCAAGTACCAGCGGGTCATGCTCTGGACCGTGCTGGCCGTCTGGGTCGTCGTGATGATCCCCGGCTTCTACTTCATGATGGAGCGCACGATCTCCGACCTGGTTGGGGGTCACTGACCATGTCACTCGCACTCGACAAGCCCCGCCAGCCGCGCCGTCCTGCGGCCCGCCGCAGCAACGGCGAGCTCTACAGCTGGCTGTTCATGCGCCTCTCCGGCCTGCTGCTCGTGGTCCTGGTCCTGGGCCACCTGTTCATCATGAACATCCTCGACGGCGGCGTGCACAAGATCAACTTCGGCTTCGTCGCCGGCCGCTGGGCGTCCCCGTTCTGGCAGTTCTGGGACCTCGCGATGCTCTGGCTCGCGCAGATCCACGGCGGCAACGGCGTGCGGACGGTCATCAACGACTACGCCCGCAAGGACTCCACCCGGTTCTGGTTGAAGATGCTGCTCTACGTCTCGATGGTGCTGATCATCTCGCTCGGCACGTTCGTGATCTTCACCTTCGACCCGAACATCTCGAACTGACCCGCGCGGGGAGCCCACCACAATGCAGTTCCACAAGTACGACGTGATCATCATCGGCGCTGGTGGTGCCGGAATGCGCGCGGCGATCGAGTCCGGCCAGCGCGCCCGCACCGCGGTGCTCACCAAGCTCTACCCCACGCGTTCGCACACCGGCGCGGCCCAGGGCGGCATGTGCGCCGCCCTCGCCAACGTCGAGGAGGACAACTGGGAGTGGCACACCTTCGACACGATCAAGGGCGGCGACTACCTGGTCGACCAGGACGCCGCCGAGATCATGGCGAAGGAGGCGATCGACGCCGTTCTCGACCTCGAGAAGATGGGCCTGCCGTTCAACCGGACGCCCGAGGGCAAGATCGACCAGCGCCGGTTCGGCGGCCACACGCGCAACCACGGTGAAGCCGCCGTGCGCCGCGCCTGCTACGCCGCGGACCGCACCGGCCACATGATCCTGCAGACGCTCTACCAGAACTGCGTCAAGCACGGCATCGAGTTCTTCAACGAGTTCTACGTGCTCGACATCTGCCTGACCGAGACGGAGAACGGCCCGGTCTGCACCGGCGCCGTCGCCTACGAGCTCGCGACCGGCGAGATCCACGTCTTCCAGGCCAAGTCCGTCGTGTTCGCGACCGGTGGTTTCGGCAAGGTCTTCAAGACCACGTCGAACGCCCACACGCTGACCGGCGACGGCATGGGCATCGTCTTCCGCAAGGGCCTGCCCCTGGAGGACATGGAGTTCTACCAGTTCCACCCGACCGGCCTCGCCGGTCTCGGCATCCTGCTGACCGAGGGTGCCCGCGGTGAGGGCGCGATCCTGCGCAACGCCTCGGGTGAGCGGTTCATGGAGCGCTACGCCCCGACCATCAAGGACCTGGCGCCGCGCGACATCGTGGCCCGCTCGATGGCCCTCGAGGTGCTGGAGGGCCGTGGCGCCGGCCCGAACAAGGACTACGTGCTGCTGGACTGCACGCACCTCGGTGCCGAGGTCCTGGAGACGAAGCTGCCGGACATCACCGAGTTCGCCCGCACGTACCTCGCGGTCGACCCGGTCGTCGAGCCCGTCCCGGTGTACCCGACCGCGCACTACGCGATGGGTGGCATCCCGACGAACATCCACGGCGAAGTGCTGCGGGACAACGACAACGTCGTTCCGGGCCTGTACGCCGCGGGTGAGTGCGCCTGCGTGTCCGTGCACGGCGCGAACCGCCTCGGCACGAACTCGCTGCTGGACATCAACGTCTTCGGCCGCCGCGCGGGCATCGCCGCCGCGGAGTACGCGCTGTCGCGTGAGTCCCACGTCGACCTGCCGGAGAACCCGGCCGCGTCGGTCGAGGCCCAGGTCGCCCTGGCGCTGTCGGAGCACGGCCAGGAGCGCGTGGCGGACATCCGCACCGAGCTGCAGGCCACCATGGACGCCAACGCGTCCGTGTACCGCACCGAGGACACGTTGAAGAAGGCACTGCACGACGTCCAGGCCCTGAAGGAGCGCTACGCGCACATCCAGGTGCAGGACAAGGGCAAGCGCTTCAACACCGACCTGTTGGAGGCCGTCGAGCTCGGCTTCCTGCTGGAGCTGGCCGAGGTCCTCGTGCACGGCGCACTCGAGCGCAAGGAGTCCCGCGGCGGTCACGCCCGCGAGGACTACCCGAACCGCGACGACACGAACTTCATGCGCCACAGCATGTTCTACAAGCAGGGCGACGGTCTGACCGCGGACATCCGCATGGACTACAAGCCCGTGACCTTTACCCGGTACAAGCCGATGGAGCGCAAGTACTGATGACCGCCACCGCTGAAACTACTGCTGGCTCG
Organism: Lentzea sp. NPDC102401; assembly: GCF_044765805.1. Classification (NCBI taxonomy): domain Bacteria; kingdom Bacillati; phylum Actinomycetota; class Actinomycetes; order Pseudonocardiales; family Pseudonocardiaceae; genus Lentzea; species Lentzea sp. NPDC102401. The sequence continues at coordinate 119,778 of NZ_JBIWKS010000013.1, forward strand.
CGCGGCTCGCAGCCGCCGGTTCCGGACGGCGCTGTCACGGTCACCGTCAAGATCCGCCGGTTCAACCCGGAGATCGACGACGAGCCGCGCTGGGACTCGTTCGACATCCCGGCCCTGCCGTCGGACCGCGTGCTGAACCTGCTGCACCACATCAAGTGGTACGTGGACGGGACTTTGACGTTCCGCCGCTCGTGCGCGCACGGCATCTGCGGCTCGGACGCGATGCGCATCAACGGCGTGAACCGCCTGGCGTGCAAGGTGCTGTTGAAGGACCTGCTCGAAAAGGGCGACAAGCACACCACGATCACCATCGAGCCCATCAAGGGCCTGCCGGTGAACAAGGACCTGCTCGTCAACATGGAGCCGTTCTTCGAGGCGTTCCGCGCCGTCAAGCCGTACCTCGTGACCTACGGCAACGAGCCGACGCGCGAACGCATCCAGTCCGCCGCCGACCGTGAGCGGTTCGACGACACGACTAAGTGCATCCTGTGCGCCTGCTGCACCACGTCTTGCCCGGTCTACTGGTCTGAGGGCTCCTACTTCGGGCCGGCGGCGATCGTCAACGCGCACCGGTTCATCTTCGACTCTCGTGATGAGGGTGCCGAGGAGCGGTTGGACATCCTCAACGACATCGACGGCGTGTGGCGGTGCCGGACCACGTTCAACTGCACCGACGCTTGTCCGCGTGGGATTCAGGTGACCAAGGCCATTCAGGAAGTTAAGCGGGCTTTGTTGTTCAAGCGCGTTTGATGGTTTTGGGGCTGGTTTGAGGCGCCGCGTTCCCGTTGGGGGCGCGGCGCTTCGCCGTTTGGTGGGTGGTGTCGTGGGCGGGCGCGGGTTGGCTTGTGGTGGCGGGTGGGGGCGTGCGGGTTCCGTTGCGGGCGTTCGTTGCGTTCCAGCGGGGTTGGTCGCGTTCCGTGCGGGTGGTCGCCTTGCGAGGGTGGTCCTGCGGGTCGTGACGGAACTGAGCGGGGTTGCGATTGGAGCTCGACCTTGAGCCTCTGGCGGGATGCTTGACGGCCGGAAAAGGCCGGGCTGAAAAGCGCCCGGCCGTGCCCGAGAGGGGAGCATCCCGCCCACTCAAGGTCAAGCCCCAATCGCCTTGAGCGGGGCCTTACCGCTACCCAGGCGGCAGAGGTTAAGACGGCTCGCTTCGCATCGCCACGCCAGGCTTCGTCCGTGGTTGCTTTGCGAGGGGCCGCGCCTGGTGGCACCGCGCGGGTCGGCTTGCGTTGCGGGTGCGGGCGTGCGGGTCAGCCTGCGTTGCCAGTCGCGTTCCGGCGGGGTGGTCGCCTGCCGTGCGAGCCGTCGCCTTGCGTGCGTTGGTCGCGTTTGGACGTTCAGGCGCCCTGCACCTCCACTACGTGCACCGGTGGGCGGGGTCTTGCCGCTGCCGCCTTGTGTGAGGCCTTCAGTTCGCGTGCCACCGCGTCCGGTTCGTTTCGCAGGCGGGTTGGGAGTGTCTGCACTACGAGGATTCCTGCTGCCGCGTAACGACTGTTGCGGGCGAGGGTGCGTTCGTAGTCGCGCGGTCCTAAGTGGAATGCCTTCGAGTCGATCTCCCAGGCCAGGCCCACGTCGTCGTACCAGGCGTCGGGTCTGCCGATGAGCACTCCGTCGGCGCCGGCGATCGGGGCGTTCCAGTGGGGTGTGGTCAGGCGGATCTTCCGGGAGAGGCGGCGGGCGTCCCGTTCTGCGACGGATTCGGCTCGGCCCAGTTCGCGGAGGACGGTGCGGACCAGTTTCGTGCCGAAGCGGTTGGTGCGGGCCTCCGCCTGGAGGTCCTGCGGGGTGCAGCGGCCTCGTTGGACGGCTGCCGCGATCAGGGCGGTGGCCTCGTCCTCGGAGCGCAGGAAGCGGCAGGCGTCGACCACGGCTCGGGCCGCGGACACCACCGGGTAGCCGCCCACGTCTGAGGACGCGGGCATGGGTGAGGCTCGTTCGAGGATCAGGGTGCCGCTGCCGCGGGCCGTGCCTGGGGTCAGGACGTGGATTTCCGGGGCGCGGGCCGGGAGGCCGTGGCGGCGGCAGGCTTCTGCTCCGGTGACCACGACTCCTGGGCCTGCGCGCAGGAGGGCCGCGGTCAACTGTTGGTCCGGGGTGGGCGGGCCGTTGTGCAGCAGCACGACGCCTGGGTACATGCGCTGCCACGGCCCGCCCGCGGTGCATCGTCGCCACGGGTTGGTGACGCCCAGTGACTTCAGGGCGCCGGCACTGATCACGCCGAGATCGCTGCGCTCGCGCAGGTGTTCGATTCGCACGTCACCAGTGTGACGAGGGACACCGACAGTTTTCGGGGGTCAGCGCCGGGAAGGTCGCCTGGCGCGGTCGATCAGCATCAGAGCCGTGCCGCCCACGAGGAGCAGAACACCGAGCAGGAGCAGCCACGTGGTCGAGGCGCCGGTGTTGGCCAGGCGGTTGTCCTGGTGGACCGGGGGCTTCGCCACCGGCGGAGTCGCGACCAGCGGCTTCGTCGTGTGGGGCGTGGTGGTCTGCGGTGTGGTCGTCGTCGACGTGGTCGAGTCCGGCGGCGTCCACGTGGTGGAGGTCGTCGAACCCGGCGGCGTCGTGGTCGACGAAGTCGTCGAACCCGTGGTCGTCGTCGTGGTCGTGGAATCCGTCGTCGTGGTCGTCGAGTCGGTGGTCGTCGTGGTCGGCGGCGTCGAACCCGGCGGCTTCTCGGTGGTCGTGGTCGTCGTGCAAGGGATGGTGGTCGTTGTCGTCGCGGTGGTCGTGGTCGACGTCGGAGGCTCTTCACCTCTCGGCGACGGCGCGCGCCAGCCTGGGCGTACTTTCGGGCACCACGCAGCGGCGCACACCTGGCCATCCCCGGAGGCCGAAGCTTCCGGGGCGGCACCGTGCAGTGAGACGAGCGTCAACACTGCCCCGGCGGTGAGCACACCGATATAGGCGATACGTGACATGCCTCGGATGGTTGCGCGCGGGTACAGCGGGTCGGGCGAAAAGTACGCACACGTCACCCGCCAGAGCCGGTGACATCCCCCGATCAGGTCCAGAAGACCGCGATGCCCACGTTCAGCACGACCAGCGACGCCGCGGTCGGCAGCAGCCAGGACGGGGCCTTCGGCTTGCTGACGTTGACGGCGACGACGGCGGCGATGGCCACGACGACCAGCAGCTTCACGCCGATCTTGACGTGGTCGTACTTCACCGTGTCGACCAGCGGGTCGATGGCCACCAGCGCGACACCGGTCAGCAGCTGCAACGCCGCGCCGTGCAGCCAGCCCTTGTTGACCGGCGCGTCCTTGCCGGCCCTGGCCTGCAACATGATCATCGCGACGAGCATGCCCATGCCGAGCAGGTGCAGGAACACCAGCAGCAGACGTACGAACTCCACAGCGTTTTCCTTATCGACGTCGAGTGGCCAGGAATCCCCGCACGCCCAGCACACCGATGACGGTGCCGAACACGAGCGAGGCGATCACGAGCACCAGGTGGACCGTGAAGAACGCGGTAGGTCCGTCGCTGAACGAACGGGGGTCGTTCCAGATGTTCTTCAGGAAAGTGGGCCAGATCACCCACGACCACAGTCCGAAAGCCACCAGGAAGAGTGACATCGGGCGCGAGAGCTTCACGCCGACCAGTATCAGACGTGGTGCGTGCAAGCGGCTAAACGGGGGTGGATAGCCTGAACGTGTGCCCTTCCCAAAACGGCTCATCGTCGCCCTGGTCCTAGCAACGGCCACAGCCGCGTTCGCCGCACCGACGAGCACCGCACAGCAGGCCGCCGGCTCGGCTCAGTGTGAGAACCGCGAGACCCCACCTCCACCGGTGGACACGTCGGAGCAGCCGGCGCCCGGTCAGAAGGCCCCGGCCGCGCTCGAGGTGCCGGAAAAGCCCATCGGCGGCGACCGGCTTGGCGAGTGCGGCCTGATCCTGCCGCCGAACTCCGGCCAGCCGCCCAGCGGCATCACCGCGGCGTCGTGGCTGATCGCGGACATGGACAGCGGCGCCGTCATCGCCGCGTACGACCCGCACGGCCGTCAGCGTCCCGCCAGCGTCATCAAGGTGCTGCTCGCGATGGTCGTCGCCAAGGAACTGCGGGGCGACCTCGTCGTCACCGCCAGCGCTGAGGACACGCAGCAGGAATGCACCTGCGTGGGTCTGAAGGACGGCGGCCAGTACACGGTCCGCCAGCTGCTGCACGGCCTGCTGCTCACCTCGGGCAACGACGTGGCGCACACGCTGGCCCGTCAGCTCGGCGGCGTGCCGAACGCCCTGCGCAAGATGAACGCCATGGCCAAGGAGCTCGGCGCCCTCGACACCCGCGCCGTGACGCCGTCAGGCCTCGACGCCCCCGGCACCAGCACCTCGGCGTACGACGTCGGCCTGATCTTCCGCGGCGCGATGAAGTACGAGGAGTTCTCCTCGGCCATCAAGCTGCAGCAGTCGCAGTTCCCCGGCCGCAACGGCGGCACGATCATGCTGCAGAACGACAACCGCCTGCTCACGAACTACGAGGGCGCGCTCGGCGGCAAGACCGGCTTCACCGACGACTCCCAGCACACGTACGTGGGCGCAGCCGAACGCAACGGCCGCCGTCTCGTCGTCGTCCTGCTGCGCGGCCAGCAGACGCCCACGCGCATCGACGCCCAGGCCTCGAAGCTGCTCGACTACGGCTTCGCGATGGGCCCCGGCGGCGTCGGCAAGCTCGTCGACGGAGCCCCGCAGCCGAAGGCGAACGTCGTCCCGACCCAGGACAGCGCGGACGCCCAGGACGTGGCGGTCACCGACCCGCGCACCGGCCGCCCGACGCCGACCGCGTTCGGCACCGTCGGCCTGCCCATCACGGCCGTCGCGGTCCTCGGCCTGCTGGCCGGTCTGGTGCTCTTCATCCGCAGCAAGCGCGCCAAGGCGGCCAGGGCACGCCGCCAGGCCGCGCAGGCGGCACAGGGCGTCTGAGACAGCAAAGAAGACGGCCCCAGCGCACTCGCGCTGGGGCCGTTCTCGTTCTGCACGCTATTTGCGGCGCCACCGGAGGCCGAGCAGCGCGCCTGCCACCGCGCCAGCGCCGAGCATCAACGACGGCGAAGGCCCGGACCGCACGGAGACCACGGGCTGAATCACAGCGGGCGGCGGCGCCTTCACGACCTCGGGCTCGCGGTTCTCCTTCGCGGTGGCCGTCCAGGCCGTGATGAACAGGACGAACTGCGCCACCAGGTTCGCGAACACCAGCACACCGATGACGGACCCGAACGCGGCCGAGGTCGGCGACTTGGTCGTGAACGACAGGAAGATCGTCGCCGTCTGCTTCAGGATCTCGAACCCAACCGCTCCGGCGAAGGCCCCGCGGATCGCGCTGCGCCACCCGACGGGCTTGCGCGGCAGCCGCGAGAGCACCCACAGGAACACGAGCCAGTTCGCGAGCAGCGACAGGATGATCGTGCCGATCCGCAGCAGGACGTGCGCCCAGCCGGCGTTCTCCAGGCCCATCCACCTCAGGATCAGCTCCGCGAACCCGGTTCCCACCGCCGTGATGCCGAACGACAGCACGATCGCGAGCCCCAGACCGAGCAACGCCAGCAGGTCGCGCCACAACGTGCCGAGGAACGGCAGGTTCTCCTTCGCGTGGCCCCACTGCGCGGTCAGGGCGTCGCGGAGGTTGCCCATCCAGCCGAGACCGGAGTAGGCGGCGCCGAGCAGACCGATGATGCCGACCGTGCCCTTGGAGTCCAGGGCGGTGGTGACGGCGTCGTTGATCTGCTTGCTCAGGTTCGGGTCCGGCACCGCTTCGGTGATGGCTCCGCGCAGCTCAGCGAGCAGGTCCGGCTGCGACTGCAGCACGAAACCGGCGATGGCGAAGCCGATCATCAGAATGGGCACCAGCGACAGCACGCTGAAGTACGTCACCGCGGCGGCGTAGTGCGTGCCATATCTCTCGGTGAAGCGCTCATAGGCCAGCATGATGTGGTCGAGCCACGCGTACTTCCGCCGCCACTTGTCCACGCGCAAGACGCTAGTGCACTTGCACTACTCAGGCAGAACAAAGCCGATCTTCTCGTACGTGCGGCGCAACGTGCCGGAGGCGACCTCACGGGCGCGTTCGGCACCGGCGGCCAGAATCTTGTCCAGCGACGCCACGTCGTCGAGGTACATCTTCACGCGTTCCTGCACCGGCGTGACCCACTCGGTGAAGACCTCGCCCAGGTCCTTCTTCAGATCGCCGTAGCCCTTGCCGTCGTAGTCGGTGACCAGGGACTCGACCGTCCGGCCGGTCAGGGCCGAGTAGATCGTCAGCAGGTTCGAGACGCCCGGCTTGTTCTCGACGTCGAAGAGGACCTCGCGGCCCGTGTCGGTCACGGCGGACCGGATCTTCTTGGCCGAGCGCTTCGGGTCTTCCAGCAGCTCGACGACACCGCCGGGCACCGACTTGCTCATCTTCGCCGTCGGGTCCTGCAGGTCGAAGATCTTGGCCGTGTCCTTGACGATGTAGGCCTCAGGCAGGCGGAACGTCTTGCCGTAACGCGAGTTGAAGCGCGTCGCGAGGTCGCGGGTCAGTTCCAGATGCTGGCGCTGGTCCTCGCCGACCGGCACGTAGTGCGCCTGGTACAGCAGGATGTCCGCGGCCTGCAGGATCGGGTACGTGAACAGGCCCACGCCGACGGACTGCTCCTGGCGTGCGGACTTGTCCTTGAACTGCGTCATCCGCGACGCCTCGCCGAAGCCGGTCATGCACTGCATGACCCAGCCGAGCTGGGCGTGCTCGGGGACGTGCGACTGCACGAACAGGGTCGCCCGATCCGGGTCGATGCCCAGCGCGAGCAGCTGCGCGGCCGAGACGCGCGTGTTCTGGCGCAGTTCCTTCGGGTTCTGCTCCACGGTGATCGCGTGCAGGTCGACGACGCAGTAGAACGCGTCGTGCGCTTCCTGCAACGCCACCCACTGCCGCACCGCACCCAGGTAGTTGCCGAGGTGGAACGACCCGGCCGTCGGCTGGATGCCGGACAGGACGCGGGGGCGCTTGACAGCCTCTACAGGCGCGTTCTCCGTGGACACGAACGAAATCTTCTCAGACCAGCGCGATCAGCTCTGCGCGGAGTCCTGCTGGACCAGGTCGATCCGCTGGTTCGCGGCGACGACCGGGGCAGGCTTGCGCCGCTTCACCAGGCCGTACACCAGGCCACCGACGCCCGCCGTCACCGCGATCAGACCCACGGGACCGGCAGCGGTGCCGGTCATGCTGCTTTCGACCGCAGCGCTCAGAACCAGACTCATGCCGTGCACTTGCCGAGCCTCCCCAAGGCACAGATCCACCCCGGAACGGGTGAACCTTGCTGACTGATTGGCCGCCAAGCTACCGAACGCCGGTAGCGTCGATGCGCCGAATCAGACTATCGGTCACTCGTGATCAGATAGCACTCGCCCATATGTCGTAGTCCGCTGACGCGCGTTACGCCCTGCGAGCGAAGCCAGGGATTCAAGCTCACGCACAGTACGCGCCGAGCCGTGTTCGGATCCGGCCATGCGGCTGATGGTCTCCTCCATCAACGTGCCGCCGATGTCGTTCGCGCCGCCGTTGAGGATCTCCGCGGTGCCCTCGTCGCCGAGCTTCACCCACGAGCACTGGATGTTGTCGACGCGCCCGTGCAGCGCCAACCGTGCGAACGCGTGCACGGCGCGGTTGTCGCGGCGAGTGGGACCGGGGCGGGCGACTCCCGCCAGGTAGATCGGGGCGTTGCGGTGCACGAACGGCAGCGCGACGAACTCGGTGAGGCCGCCGGTGCGGTCCTGGAGCTTCGCGAGCACGCGGAAGTGCGTGAGCCAGTGGCCGGGGTGGTCCACGTGGCCGTACATCATCGTGCTGGACGAACGAATGCCCAGCTCATGGGCCGTTCCGACAACGTCGAGCCAGGTCGCGGTCGGCAACTTGCCCTTGGTGAGCACCCACCGCACGTCGTCGTCGAGGATCTCGGCCGCCGTGCCGGGGATCGTGTCGAGACCGGCTTCCTTGAGCTCGGTCAGCCACTCGCGCACGCTCACGCCGGCCTTCGCCGCGGCGGACACGATCTCCATGGGGCTGAACGCGTGGACGTGCATCCCGGGCAGACGCTTCTTGATCGCGCGCACGACGTCGGCGTAGTAGGTCACCGGCAGCTTGGGGTCGATGCCGCCCTGCATGCACACCTCGGTGGCGCCGTCGTCCCACGCCTCCTGCGCGCGGTCGGCGACCTCCTCCGCGGACAGCCGGAACGCGTCGGCGTCGCGCTCGCGCTGGGCGAAGGCGCAGAAGCGGCATCCGACGTAGCAGACGTTGGAGAAGTTGATGTTCCGGTTGACGACGTACGTGACGTCGTCGCCGACCACATGTCGCCTCAGGTCGTCGGCGAGGCGGGTCATCACTTCGAGCGCTTCGCCGTCGGCCGTCAGCAGCGCCATGGCGGCCTCGGTGTCGTCGAGCAACGCGGCCGGATCGTTCTCGGCGATCTTCAGTCCACGTTGGACGTCGTCGGGAAGCCGTTGCGGGGCAACGGGAATCTTCAGCTCGTCCCAGTCACCGTAGACCTCGTCGAAGTCGCCGCGGCGGTCGTTCGTGCGGCCTTCGGTGTCGATCGCGGTGTTGAGGTCCGCGCGTCCGTAGGTGTCGATCCCGCCGTCGGGTTCCTGCCACTCACGCCCGACGACCTCGGCGTCCGGGTTCGCGAGGCCGTTCTCCAGTGCCAGCGCGGAAACGTGCGCGGTGAGCCGGGTGTCGATCCACTGCCCGACCGTCGCGCGGACGAAGCGCGGGTAGACGTTCAGCCGTTCCCGCAAGGAGAAACCGGCATGCTCGGTGATCTCCGCGAGCTGGTCGACCTGGGGCCACGGCTTCTCGGGGTTCACGTGGTCCGGTGTGATCGGCGAGACGCCGCCCCAGTCGTCGACGCCCGCGCGGAGCATCAGGCCGAACTCGCCACCGACCAGGTTCGGCGGCGCCTGCACGCTCACGGTCGACGGCATCACCAGGCGTGCGACGGCGATCGTGGCCGCGAGCTCGGTGAGGTCGGCGTCGGGCATGCCGCGCATCGCCGTGTCCGGCTTGGCGCGGAAGTTCTGGATGATGACTTCCTGGATGTGCCCGTACTGCTTGGCGATCTGGCGCATCGCGAGTAGCGACTCGGCGCGCTCGGCGATGGTCTCGCCGATGCCGATCAGGATTCCGGTGGTGAACGGGACGTTCACGCGGCCGGCGTCGGTGAGGACGCGCAGCCGAACGGCGGGATCCTTGTCGGGGCTGCCGTAGTGCGGGCCGCCCTTCTCGCTCCACAGGCGCTCGGCCGTGGTCTCCAGCATCATGCCCATGCTGGACGCGACGGGCCGCAGCCGCGTCAGTTCCTCCCAGCTCAGCACGCCGGGGTTGAGGTGGGGCAGCAGCCCGGTCTCCTCCAGCACCGCGATGGCACTGGCCCGCACGTAGTCCAAAGTGGACTCGAACCCGCGCGCCTCCAGCCACTCCTTCGCGGCGGGCCAGCGGTCCTCCGGCCGGTCGCCGAGCGTGAAGAGGGCTTCCTTGCAGCCCTGGGCGGCCCCGGCCCGCGCGATCGCCAGCACCTCGTCGCGTTCGAGGAACGCCGCGGGCACCTTGTGCGGCACGGTCGCGAACGTGCAGTAGTGGCACCGGTCGCGGCACAGCCTGGTCAGCGGGATGAACACCGACCGGCTGTACGTGACGATCCCGGCCCGCCCCTCGGCGAGCAGGTGCGCGTCCCGCACCTTGCCCGCCGCTGTCAGCAACGCGTCCAGGTCGTCCTCACGCGCGTGGAGCAACACGGAGGCTTCTGTCGCGTCGAGCACCGCACCGTCGGCGGCCCGGCGCAGAGCACGCCGCATGGCCGCAGCGCTCGGACGGGACTGCGGTGGGGTTAGCGAGATGTCCACTGCCACGTCAACGACCTTAGGCCGCCGAAATTCCTGATCAGGTGTGACTGGCTGTGGGACATCCCACTCAGCGGACGGCGACGAGCAGTTCCGTGTTGCGGTCGAGCGGCGTGCCCAGCGGGTTCGTCCGCGAGTGGATGTCGTTGTAGGTGAACTCCCGGCACAGGCTGGCGAGCCCGCTGTCGCTGCGGTCGTCGTAGTCGACCTGGTAGGGCGCGTCCGCTTCGAGCAACGTCGTGAACAGCGACAACGTGCCGTCACCGTTGTCCGCGACCTCGATCACGCGGGCGTGCTGCGGGTAGTCGACGTGCGCCGCGGTGTTGATCTCCCAGAAGCTCCTGCCCGGCGTGGCGTGCCGATGCGGGGTGATCACGTTGCGGTGCGTGTGGCCGTTGACCCACGCCAGCACGTTCGGAAAGCGGTGCAGGAGGTTCACGAGCGCGTCGCCGTTCATCCGCGGGTCGAGCGGCCGGCGCTTGTCCGGCAGAACGTTGCCCATCGTCGTGCTCGTGTGGTGACTGAAGAGCACGAACAGCTCGTCGGTGACGTTCTGCCGTTGCGGCAAGCCCAGCCAGTCGTAGTAGAGCGAGCTGTTGCGCCTGAGGGTCTTCTCGATCCAGTTCAGCTGATGCAGCCCGATAGAGCCCGTGGAGAACCCTGCGAGGTTCGTGGTGTCCATGCTGATGCCCGTGACACCGGGCGCCATCCGGAACGTGTAGAAGACGTCCACACCGTCCGCATTGGCGTCCGTGTAGCCGTGCCCGCCCGACGGCAGATGCTTGCGCACGAACTCACCAGTGCTGAACAGCCTGCGCCGACTGTCCGGCGTCACGGTCCGGACGACGCCGCCACTCGCGAGGATGGCCATGGCTTCCGGAATCGCCTTGGGGTCGTTGAACGCCTGCGCGACCTTGGCGTTCTGCACGGGGTCGCCGAACCCGACGATCTTCTTGCGGCCGGTGTACCAGCTGTCGAGCAGCCCGTCCGGCAGCGCGCCGACCACGCTGTCGTCGTGGTTGCCGATCGTGGAGTACCAGGGGATGGTCAGGCCGGGGCTGGTGAACTCGCGGACCGCCGCGTCAAGCAACCCGTTGAGCTGCGGGAAACCTGCTGCCTTGTAGTCGTCGCCGCCGCTGAGGTCCGGCTGCCAGAACGTGCTGATGCCCGCGTTCTGCACGCCTTCGTAGCGGGTGTCACCGGTGTTCGGGGTGATGCGGCCGCCGTTGAGGATCGTGAGGAACCAGTCGAGTTCGACGTTCTCGTGGTTGTCGGTGTTGTCGCCGGTCGTCATGAGGAAGTCGAACGGCCTGCCGGTCAACGGACCGTGCTTGACGGCGTTGACGCGCTTCACGAGCGACGTGGAGCCCTGCGTGGTGAGCGCTTCCTGCGGCCGGTGCGCGCTGGAGCCCATGATCGGGTGCAGGTACTCGAACCGGAGCGGGCTCTGGGCGTCGCAGATGTGCATGTCGCTGAACTGCACGAAGCTGGCCAGCGCCTGGCGCCTGGCTTCCCGGTTGGGTTTCGCGGCGACGAGGTCGCTGCGCACGACCGTCGGCCAGCCCGGACCCGCTTGGAGCCTGCGGTAGCCGCTGGTGCCGATCGGCGCGGCCGTGACGTCGAGCGTGGTGCCCGCCGTGGACGCAAACGCTTGGCGGTCCAGAAGCGGGACGCCTGCGGCACCCACGCCCATCGCCAGGAGGAACGAACGCCGGTTGAAGCCTGTCATGAGCCGCCCCCGATTCATCGTTGGTGAATCGTGTTCATATTCGGGGAACGGGTGGGTGGAATCGAGCCGTCAGGTGGGCGACAAGAGCGATAAAGGCTGTTCGGGCTGGGTCAGTCGGAGCAGCGCAACAGATGACCGGCGCCCGGCGTTGAAGCGTGGTTGCCCAGCACAGGGGGAGTGCGATGACTGAGTCCGAGCGCAACAACGCGATCGCGGCCGTTGCCCTGGTGGTCGGCGTGATTCTGCTGGCCCTAAGCGCGCCCACGGTCCCGAAGGCCTTCAAGATCGCCTTCGACCTCGGCGCACCGGGCGTGTACGTGGTCGGCGACGTGCCTGAGTGCTCGTTCCGCTGCTACTCCCGCGCTGGAACGTTCACCAGCGACGACGGCAAGATCACGCGGTCCGGCGTGCACGTCCGCAACGGCATGCCACGCGGGCTGAAGCAGGGCGACACCATCCGTGCGTTCGACATCGGCACCCCGAACGAGGTGTTCTCGAACGAGGGGCAGAACGGTTACCCGTCCGCGTTGCCGATCATCGCGGGGCTGGCAGGCCTGCTCGGGGCCGGGCTGGGGCTCCAGCACGTGTGGGCGGCCCTGTGGACGATGTGGAAGCGACGCGGTCAGTCCGAGTAGACGACGGTGACCGGGGCGTGGTCCGACCAGCGCTCGGCGTACGTCGCCGCCCGCTCCACCACCGCGGTCCGAGCCCGAGCCGCCAGCCCGTCGGTGGCGACCTGGTAGTCGATCCTCCACCCGATGTCTAGGGTTTGCACAACCCAGGCGGATCGTTGACCAGCAGGCCTAAGCGGACTTCCGCCAAGGCAGGCGGAGCCGCTCACGAGATTTCATAGGCAGCGCAACAGGTTCAGCCGCGAGCCCAGCTAGTTCGGTGCGGTAGACATCGCGAAGTTGAGCCATTGCGGTTTGAACTTGAGTGACGTCGACAGGAGGATCGGGACACCAACCGGGCTCTATCGCTCGGGTCATCTCGGTTTCGCGGGCTGCCTCCCACGCCCGATAGTGGAAGTGAGTCAGAGTGACCAAGGCCTTTTTGGTCACATCGTCAGCAGCATCTGAGCACACCAACTCAACGGTTGTCAGGGCACTGTTTGCGTGCGCCATGTGTTCCGAGTACGCAATCACGCTTGGCCTTGGTTCCTCAGGGAACGTCACCCACATCACGACACCGCGCAAGGTGCGGTGCCACTCGTTCAACACCGTCAGCGCCTCGATGAACGCCGCCTTCTGTAGATCGAACTGTCGCTGCTGACGCTCCTGCGCCCACTTGAGCTGATCACGACGGAACTCGCGCCGGTTGGTGAGCCACTGAGTCACCCACACGCTGATCAGAGCGGCTGAAGCACCGATGAGGGCCGACCACACAGGAGCCATGTCAGCAGGCTAGGACTTGGGCCAGTCGAACGTGCACGTCACGGGAGCATGATCAGACCAGCGTTCCTGGTACGTGGCCGCCCGCTCAACGACCGCACTTGTCGCCGAACTGGCGATCCCGTCGGTCGCCACCACGTAGTCGATCCTCCACCCGGAGTCGTTGTCGAAGGCCTTGCCGCGGTACGACCACCACGAGTACGGCCCAACGACATCAGGGTGCAGCGCGCGCATCACGTCGTTGTACCCAGACGCGAACACGGACGTCAGCCACTCCCGCTCGTACGGCAGGAAGCCGGACTCCTTCTGGTTCGTCTTCCAGTTCTTCAGATCTGCCTGCTGGTGCGCGATGTTCCAGTCACCGCACACGAGCACCTCACGGCCCGATACGGCCGCCTTCTCCCGCAGCGACACCAGGTACGGCAGGAAGGCCGCCATGAAGCGGTCCTTCTCGTCCTGCTTCTCGGTGCCGACGTCGCCGGACGGCAGGTAGAGCGACGCGACGACGACTCCGGGCAGTTCGATCTCCACGTAGCGGCCGCTCGCCTCGAACTCGGCGGTGCCGAAGCCGACACGGACTGAGGTGGGCTCTACGCGCGAGAGGATGGCCACGCCTGCGCGGCCCTTCAAGGAGGACGGCGCGTACACGCCGAACCAGCCCTCAGGTGAGTGGACGTCGGCAGCCAACTCGGCGGGTTCGGCGCGGACTTCCTGCAGGCACACCACATCCGCGGAACTCGAAGCGAGCCACGAGAGGTAGCCCTTCTTCGCGGCGGCGCGCAGACCGTTGACGTTGACCGTGGAGACCGTGAGCACGACGGAGGAGCCTACTGGGAGGCCAGGCCCCAGGGCTTCGGGTACTCGGCACCGCAGCCGGCGCAGTGCGCGGTCAGGTCGAGGTAGCCGACGAGGGTGGCCATCTCGTCGCGGGGCAGGGCGAGCTGGCGCTGGCCGTCGATCTCGGTGTACAGGCCCTGCCACTCGGGGTCGCAGGAGCACTGCGTGACGCCCTTGGCCCTGCCCCACCGAAACATGTTCCGCAACATGCCCGCAAGTTTGCCAGAGCAGCGGGAAACGACCGCCCGGCCGGAGTCACCTGCAGGTCGAGTCGCTGGTCAGCGCGACGAACGACTGGCTCACCCAGCGCCGGTCGCTCAGCATCCGGTAGCCGTTCTCGACACGGCCCTGCGCGTCGGTCACCGCGTCGCGCGGCATGGTCGAGACGATCGGCTGCATGTCACCGGGCCCCGACCGGACGTTGAGGATGTCCGCGGTCACCGTGATCTTGCAGATCTCCGACCCCTTGTCACTGCCCATCGGTTTGCCGCCGTTCACCGCGTACATGACGCCGGCGACCCCCAGCACACCAATGACGATCATTCCCCGAACCGGAACACCCAGCATCGCGACGCCTCCGCCCAACACAAGCCCTGGAACAGCAGATATAGCGGCTGGAGGACCTGTGTGGACGGCGCGGCGCGGCAACCACCCGCAAGAGGAACCGACCGGGTGACGCACAAAGCGAAAGGCCACCCCGGTGTGACCGGGGTGGCCTTCTCACGTGCTCGAATCAGGCGACCGTCAGAACGACGCCATCTTCTTCTTGAGGTTCTCGTCGAGCGCGCCGAGGAAGTCCTCGGTCGTCAGCCACGCCTGGTCCTTGCTGATCAGCAGGGCCAGGTCCTTGGTCATCTGACCGGCCTCGACGGTCTCGATCACGACCTCCTCGAGCGCCTCGGCGAAGCGGATCACCTCGGGGGTGTTGTCCAGCTTGCCGCGGTGCATGAGGCCACGGGTCCACGCGTAGATCGACGCGATGGGGTTCGTGGAGGTCGGCTTGCCGGCCTGGTGCTGGCGGAAGTGACGCGTCACGGTGCCGTGCGCGGCCTCGGCCTCGACCGTCTTGCCGTCCGGCGTCATCAGGACCGACGTCATGAGGCCGAGCGAGCCGAAGCCCTGCGCGACCGTGTCGGACTGGACGTCACCGTCGTAGTTCTTGCACGCCCAGACGTAGCCGCCCTCCCACTTCATGGCCGCTGCGACCATGTCGTCGATGAGGCGGTGCTCGTAGGTGAGGCCCTTGGCGTCGAACTCCGCCTTGAACTCCTCGTTGAACACGCGCTCGAAGATGTCCTTGAAGGCGCCGTCGTAGGCCTTCAGGATCGTGTTCTTCGTCGACATGTAGACGGGGTAGCCCCGCTGCAGGCCGTAGGAGAACGAGGCGCGGGCGAAGTCCTCGATGGACTTGTTGTAGTTGTACATGCCCATCGCCACACCGCCCTCCGCCGGGAACTCGGTGACGACGTGCTCGATCGGGTCCGAGCCGTCCTCCGGCTGGAACTTGATCGTGAGCTTGCCGGCGCCGGGCACCTTGAAGTTGGTGGCCTTGTACTGGTCACCGTGGGCGTGACGGCCGATGATGATCGGCTTCGTCCAGCCGGGGACCAGCCGCGGGACGTTCGAGATGATGATCGGCTCGCGGAAGACGACACCGCCGAGGATGTTGCGGATCGTGCCGTTGGGCGAGACCCACATCTTCTTGAGGCCGAACTCCTCGACGCGCGCCTCGTCCGGCGTGATCGTGGCGCACTTGACGCCGACGCCGTGCTTCTTGATGGCGTTCGCGGCGTCGATCGTGACCTGGTCGTCGGTGGCGTCCCGGTGCTCGATGCCCAGGTCGTAGTACTCCAGAGTGACGTCCAGGTACGGGTGGATCAGCTTGTCCTTGATGAACTGCCAGATGATCCGGGTCATCTCGTCGCCGTCGAGTTCGACGACGGTGCCCTGAACCTTGATCTTGCCCATAATCCTGGGCGCTCCTCTCGCGACGATGCAAGCAGGACAAGCGTACTGGTAAACCGCCGTCCTGTGCCTGCGACCCTGGTTACATCGATTCAACTGGCGCCCAGCACTGCGCCATTGGTGTGAACCGTAGTCCTCTCGCGCACTGGTCACCACGAGAGAGGGCCCCACCAGGCAGGAGTCGATCTTCTTCGCCGTTGAACGAGTTTGGCCCCGGCAGCGTTCAAGCCACGACTACTGTCAGCACGGTCGGGTGATCACTAGAAGGGGCGTAAGTGTCAACTGGGCCAACACATGCGATGAGCGGGCTGCTCGCCTGGAGCGCCGTCACCGCGATCGCGTCGACGCACCCGATCGGCCAGCTTTCGCCGCAGAGCTGGGCCGTGGGCGCGGTTCTCGCCACTGGCGCGGCACTTCTGCCCGACCTGGACCACCCCGGATCGACCATCTCGCGCACGTTCGGAGCGTTGAGCAGCGGGTTGTCCGCGGGCATCAACGCGTTGAGCAGCTTCGTGTACCGGACGACGCGGCTGAAGAGAGATTCCAAGCGCGACGGCGGACATCGCGGTCTCACGCACACGCTCGTCTTCGCGTTGTTCGCCGCCGTCTTCACCGCCGCGGTCATCCAGAACAGCCAGAAGTGGGCGCTGCCCGTGCTGATGTTCGTGTTCGCCGGACTGGCGGTGCGCGGCATCATGAACGACTGGTGCCCCAAGCAGGACGCGTTGCTGATCACCGTGGTGTCGGCGGGGATCACGTGGGCGATGATCGCCTGGACCTCGCAGACGGACGCGTCGGCTGCGGCGTGCGGGATCGCGGTCGGCATCGGGTGCTTCGCGCACTACATCGGCGACGCGATCACCGAACAGGGCTGCCCGATCCTGTGGCCGATCCCGATCATGGGCAAGACGTGGTTCCCGGTCGCGCCGCCGAAGATCATGCGGATGAAGACCGGTGGCGTCGTCGAGATGGCGATCGTCGGGCCGATCGTGACGATCCTGTCGATCTGGCTGGGGCTCGCGGCGTTGCAGGGGACGGGCGCGCTGCCGTTCCTGGACTGGGTGGACCTGCTTCCGCTGTGACACTCCCGCTTGGAGTTCATCCAGCGTCCACCTGCGGCTCACCCATTCGCTCTAGCCTCCACGCACCCCGGCCCGTCGCGTGGAGGTTCAGCCATGTCCGAAGTAGCCCGCAGACGCTTCCTGCAGGGAGCCGGCGTGCTCGGTGTGGCAGGTGCGCTGGGCACCGGGAGCGCTTCGGCGACGTCGCGCTACCAGTGGCTTTCCGGCGATCACCACACGCACACGCAGTACTCGTACGACGGCATGTACAGCGTCGAGCAGCAGATCCGCAGTGCGTTGCGGCACGGCACGGACTGGCTCGTGATCACCGACCACGGCCACGCGTCGCACGAGGCGCACTCCGTCGAGGCGACGGCGGCGGATCTTCAGCGCGCCAGGCGGAAGTTCCCGCAACTGCTGCTGTGGCACGGGATGGAGTGGAACGTCCCCGGTGCCGAGCACGCGACGCTGTTCTTCGAGGACTGCCGGGACGAGGCCGGGGTGCTGCGCGACTTCGAGCGGCAGTTCGACTGGCGGCTGAACGGTCAGGAAGCCTCGACCCCGGCGAACGAGAAGAAGGCGCTCGACGCGGTCCGGTGGCTCCAGACCAAGATCCGCAACGGCACGATGAAGTCCGCGCTGGTGTTCGTGAACCACCCGATGCGCAACGGCCGCGTGGCGCCTCACGAACTCCGCGCGATGCGTGACCTGGCCCCCGACATCGTTGTCGGCATGGAGGGCGCGCCCGGAGCGCAGGGCGACGGCGACCCGTTGCGCGGTCCCGGTGGCCATCGCGGCGGCTACTCGAACAGCCCCGGCTCGAACTCCTACGCGCCCTACCCGCCCGAGGCCTACAAGACCTACGGCGGCTTCGACTGGATGACGGCGAAGGTCGGCGGTGTCTGGGACTCGCTGCTCGCCGAGGGCCTCGGCTGGTGGATCACGTCGAACTCCGACTCGCACTTCAACTCGCGCGACACGATCGTCCGGGTGCCGGAACCCGGCGACCAGTTCGACCTGACCGGCAAGCACCTCGACGCGATCGAGGGCGGGGTGCCCCAGGTGCTGCCGCCCTACGTCGACTTCTTTCCCGGCGAGTTCTCCCGGACCGTCGTCGGCGCCACCCGGCGGACGCGCGGCGCCGTGATGGAGGGCTTGAGAGCCGGTCGAGCGTGGGTGTCGCACGGCGGGCTGGTCGATGATCTTCAATTCCACGTTTGCGCATCCGGCGGAACCGAGACGATGGGCGGCCGCCTGCGGGTGCGCCGCGGCTCTGACGTGAGCGTGCTGGTCAAGGCACGTCTGGCAACTCGCCCCAACAGCGCCGGTTTCGTGCCACGATTGAACCGTTTGGACCTCATCAAGGGCGCGGTAACCGGACGATCATCATCTGAAACGTTGGCCACGCCACATGTGAAGGTCGAGCGATCCTACGAGCCGCGCTGGCACTATGCGGTCTTCACGCACACGTTCCGCAACGTCAGAGAGCCTTTTTACCTCCGATTGCGCGGAACCGACGGCAACCGCGGCGCGTTCGAACCGCAGGCGGACACACCGGGAGCCGCGAACCCGTGGGAGGACCTGTGGTGCTACACCAACCCGATCTTCGTGGAGGTCAGGTGACCAGCACCTTCGTCGGCATCGACGCCGGCTATGAAAACCGCTGGGAAGCGGAGAAGATCGCATTGGAGCTGCACGACACAGTGCTGACCACGGCCCGAACGGTTGTGGTGCACGAGGTCGACAGCCACTACGCGATGTCCTTCCTCCTGCCGGTGCCCCCGTCCGACGCAGTGGTGAACTCACTGGTCGCGCAGGGTTTCGGCGTCTCTGTACGTGGTTCGTCATCAGCACGTCAGGTAGGCCCGGAGGCGCTTCGAGTAGGCGCCTCCGCTGCTGCTGAGGCCCACCAGTACCGCCGCGAGGGGCGCGCTCTGCGCTACCAAGGCCAACGGTCGTTGCGCGGCCGTCATGGTGTGTCGGACATCCTCGCGTTCACGGCCATAGAGGTCGTTTTACCGCGCGGTACCCACACCGTCGACACGCGCGGGAACCTGACGCCGTTCTTCCAGGACGGCAAGTTGGTGCTGGTCATCGACTAGGTTTCGGGGTGTGCGTGACATCGCTGTCTTCAGTGGTTCTGCCCATCCCTCACTCGCCGCGGAGATCTGTGGCCAACTCGGTGTCGAGCTCTCCCCCAGCCGCCTGACGCGGTTCGCCAACGACTGCCTGGAAGTGCAGTTGCAGGCGAACTGCCGGGAGCGGGACGTGTTCCTGATCCAGCCGCTGGTGCCTCCGGTGCAGGAACACCTCGTCGAACTCCTGCTGATGCTGGACGCTGCCCGTGGCGCCTCCGCCGCGCGCACGACCGTCGTTCTGCCGCACTACGCCTACGCACGTTCGGACAAGAAGGACGCGCCCCGGATCTCGATCGGCGGCCGTCTGGTCGCCGATCTGATGGTCGCCGCGGGCGCGTCCAGGGTGCTGGCAATGACGTTGCACTCACCGCAGGTGCACGGGTTCTTCTCGGTGCCCGTCGACCACCTGCACGCGCTGCGCGAACTGGCCGCGCACTTCTCCCAGTACGACCTGTCGAACACCGTCGTGGTGTCGCCGGACCTCGGCAACGCCAAGGAGGCCGCGCACTTCGCCCGGATCCTGGGCCTGCCGGTCGCCGCAGGCGCCAAGCAGCGCTTCGCCGACGACAAGGTGCAGATCCAGACCGTGATCGGCGAGGTCGCCGGACGCGACGTGATCGTGCTCGACGACGAGATCGCCAAGGGCTCGACCGTGGTCGAGCTGATCGACAAGCTGCGGGAGCGCGGCGCCGGGCCGATCCGGGTGGCCTGCACGCACGGGCTGTTCTCCGCGGGTGCGTTGGACCGGCTGCAGGCGTTCGAGGACGTGCTGGAGATCGTCGCCACGAACACCGTGCCGATCCCGGCGGAGAAGTCCGTGCCGAAGTTGAAGGTGTTGTCGATCGCGCCGGCGATGGCCGAGGCGATGCGGCGGATCAACGTCGGCGAGTCGGTGTCGACGCTGTTCGAGGCTCCCTGACCTACTTGAGGTGCGCGAGTGCCCTGATCAGCCGGTCCCCGACGTCGGCCGGTCCGGGCATCTTGCGCACCACGGCCCGTTGGTGCGCGAGGCCGTGCAGTCCCAGCCACAACGCCACCGCGTCGCCGTAGAGATCGTCGCTGCCGTGCGCGATCCCCTCCTCGACGCACGCGCCGAGCACTTCGACGAGCAGCGTGAACGCCTTCACGCCGAGTGAGTCGAGGTCGGCGTCGGTGATCGAGGTGTCCTCGACCGACGGCGTCCACAGGCCGCCGAACATGATCCGGTAGCGCTGCGGGTGCACCTGCGCGAAGTCCAGGTAGGCGTTGCACACCGCGAAGAGCCGCGAGCGCCCGTCCCGGTCCGCCTGGTCGTCGGCCTCGCGCAGGGTGGCGGCGAGCGCGTCCATCTCCTGCTGCACCACGGCCAGCATGATCGACGGCTGGTCCGCGAAGTGCGGGTAGATCGACGGTGCCGCGATCCCCGCCTTGCGGGCGACCGAGCGCAACGTGACCGCGCGCTCGTCGCCGCCTTCGTCCAGCAGCGCGAGGGCCGCGGCGATGATCTCTTCGCGCAGCTTCCCGCCCTCGCCCCTGCGGTTGCGCCTGCGCGGTTCCGTGTTCGTCACGGCCGTAACCATACACCTGAAAGTTTATGGGTGTTAGGCCTTGCGCTTCTAGACTTACGGGCGTTAGTTTATGTCCGTAAGCACAGCCGAGACCGAGGAGCCACGATGAACGCCACGACCGCCACCACCCGCGCCACCGAGATCGTTCTGCCCGGCGTGGTCGAGCCTGACGGCCTGCACGTCCGGGTCCGCGACCTGCCCGCGCCGGGTCAGGGCCAGGTCGTCCTGCGGATGGACGCGACCGGCGTCTCGTTCGCCGAGCAGCAGATGCGCCTGGGCAAGTACTACGACCAGCCCGCGTTCCCGTTCGTGCCCGGTTACGACGTGGTCGGCACGGTCGTCGCCGCAGGTCCCGACGTCGACCGCGACCTGCGGGGGCACAGGTTCGCCGTGGTCACCAAGGTCGGCGGGTGGGCAAGTCACCTGATCGTCGAGGCCGCCGACCTGGTGCCGGTGCCCGACGGCGTGGACGCGGCCGACGCCGAGACCGTCGTGGTCAACGGCGTCACGGCCTGGCAGATGATGTACCGCACCGCGAAGGTCAAGCGGGGTGACACGATCGTCGTGCTGGGCGCGAACGGCGGCGTCGGCTCGACGTTGGTGCAGCTCGCCCGCCACGCCGGCATCAGGGTGATCGGCACGGCTTCCGCCCGCCACCACGACGCGGTCCGCGAGCTCGGCGCGATCCCCGTCGACTACCGCGACCCGAACATGTACGACCGGATCCGCGAGATCGCGCCGGACGGTGTCGACGCGGTGTTCGACCACGTCGGCGGTCCCGCGCTGCACGACTCCTGGCGGCTGCTGCGCCGCGGTGGCGCTCTGGTCAACTACGGCTCGGCCGCGACGAAGGACGAGCCGGGCAGCGGGACGGCGGCGGTGCTCAAGCTCTTCGGACAGCTGATGGTGTGGAACGTGCTCCCCAACGGCAAGCGCGCGGGCTTCTACAACTTCTGGGCGGGCAAGCGCTTCCGCCTCGCCGCGTTCCGCGCCCGCCTCCGCGAGGACCTCACGCAGGTGCTCAGCCTGGTCGAGGCGGGGGTGCTGACGCCGCAGGTCGCCGCGCGCATCCCGTTGTCGGAGGCGGCCGCCGCGCTGGCGCTGGCCGAGTCGCGCACGGTGCTGGGCAAGGTCGTCATCGTCCCGGAGCCGTGAGCGGGCAGGGCCGCCGCCAGTCGATCGTGGCGGCGGCGACCGCCCTGGTCGACCGGGACGACGCCGTGACGCTGCGGGCGGTGTCCCGTCAGGCGGACGTCCCCACCTCCGCGATCTACCAGCAGTTCCCCGATGTGCCGACGATCTTGCTGGCCGTGTGTCACGAGGCCTTCCGCGAGCTGGAAGCCGTCGTTCTCGCCGCACCCGACGCCTACGCGGCAGGCCTCGCCTACCTGGACTTCGCCGTCCTGCACCCCCGCCGCTACCGCGTGATGTTCGGTGCGGCCGACCTCTCCGAGCCGGCGCTGCGGCTGTTCACCCGAGTCCTCGCCGACTCCGACCGCGCCATGACGTTCTGGCTGGGCCTGCACGGCCTCGCCGACCAGCGCGCCTCGATCCGCCGCTCGCCTCAGTTCCTCGTCATCGCACCGCGCCTGATCAGGTCACTCGTCTGATCCGACTTTCCGGGAGTCCCCACCATGAACGCCACCGCACTTCGCGTCACCACCGTCGCGTCCACCGAGGTCGACAACCGCGCCGCCTACCTGGGTTTCGCGTTCGCCTACGTCTTCGGCCACGGCGCCGCGATGCTCTCGAAGTCCGGCGCGGTCCTGATGCCCTCGTGGCTGCCCATCGGGCTGCTCGCCACGGGCCTGCTCGCCGGCTCGGTCTTCGCCATGACCGCGTCGCTGCGTGCTCAGCGAGCAGCTTCAGAAGCGCGGCGACGAGCCGAGAAACTGGTCGGCATGGCCTGGATGACCGGTTTCACGGCGCTGGCGTTAGCGGTCACCGGCCTGAGCACGGTGTTCGACGAGCCAGAGCTGCAGACCGTGCTCTGGCCCGCCGGCTCGACCATCGTCGTCGGCCTGATCTACATCGCCGAAGGCGCCCTCCGCGGCAACGCCCTGCACTACAACCTGGGCACCTGGCTCATGCTGGTCGCCGCCGCGACGCTGTTCGTCCCGGGAGCCGGTTTCTTCGGCACGCTGGCCGTGCTGGGCGGCGGCGCCTACCTGCTGGCGGCGTTCCTGGAGCGTCGTCGCCTTGCCGCGTAAGGCTTTTACAGCTGCACTCGCACCGTGACACGACCTTTGTCGTCACGGTGCGATGTCGCGTGTCCGGTCTTCTCCGTGCCATCGAGTTCGAGCGTCAACGGACCGCCATCGCCGTCGAAGTTGCGCCACCACACCTTCGCGTCCGGCATCATCACGCGGATCTCGACGACATCGCCTTTGCGTTGGTAGCCAACAGGTGTGCTGATCGTCCGGCCGGATCGCCTGCCCGTGTAGGTCACGACCGTGAGCCCCTTGCGCACGATCTTGCCGACGAGCGGAGCGTGCCGCAGTCCGACGATCCACTTGTTGACCGTGCGCACCATCGGTCCCTGAACTCTCATGTCTTCCAACGTAGCCTGCTAAGTGGAGACCCCCGTCCACTTGAGGCGAAGTGAGAAGAATTGACTTCTCCCTGCCCTGAAGGACAGGGATTCCCACCCGCTGTGCGGCGGGTAGCGCTTACGCGCTGTGCCTCGCGGCGCGGGGTTCCTGTTTCACTGCCGATCGCGGAAGGGAGGACCCTTGCCGGCTGACATCAGCTCCGCAGGCATCACCCGAATCGTTTCGGGTTACGGCTCGACCAGCCGCAAGGATGTTCTTCGCTGCGTTGAGGTCCCGGTCGTGCCGGGTGCGGCAGCCCGGACACGTCCAGTGCCGGGCGGACAGAGCAAGCTCGGCGAGCACGTGCCCGCAGACCGAACACGTCTTGCTCGAGGGAAACCAGCGGTCGATCACGACCAGCGTGCGGCCGGCCCGGTCGCACTTGTACTCCAGCTGCCTGCGCAACTCACCCCAGCCCGCGTCGGAGATGGCGCGGGAGAGGTGGCGGTTACGCACCATGGTCCTGACCGACAGGTCCTCGATCGCGATCACGTCAGCCGAGCGCACCAGAGCAGTGGTGGTGCGGTGCAGAAAGTCCTGCCGGGCCGTTCGGACCTTGCGATGCGCGCGGGCGACCTTGGCCCTGGCCTTGCGGCGGTTGCCGCTGCCGCGCTGGCAGCGGGACATCCGTCGTTGGTAGCGAGCCAGGTTGCGGGCCTTGCGGGCCAGGTGCCGCGGGTTCGCGATCCGCTCACCGTCACTGGTCACCACGAGGTCTGTGAGACCGAGGTCGACGCCGATCGCGTGCCCGGCGGGCTCGGCCTGGGCGGGCTCGGCAGTGTCCACGGCGAACGTCACGTACCAGCGGCCGTCCGGCTCGCGCGACACCACCACCATCGTCGGGTCCAGCGCGGCCAGGTCCACGTCGCCGAAGGACCAGACGAACCGCAGCGGTGCGCTGGTCTTGGCCAGCATCAACACACCCTCGCGCATCCGGAACGCCGAGCGCGTGTAGTGCGCGCTCTGCCGCCCGGCACGGGACTTGAACCTGGGAAAGCGAGCCCGCCCGGCGAAGAAGTTGCCGAACGCGGTGTGCTGATGGCGCAGCGTCTGCTGCAACGGCACACACGACACCTCCGACAGAAACGCCAGTTCCCCGGTGCGTTTCCACCCGGTCAGCGCCGCATCGGTCTGCCGGTACGACGTGCGCACACCCTCGGCGCGGTAGCGGTGGTTCCGCTCGCTCAAGGTCTTGTTCCACACCAGACGCACACACCCGAACGTGCGGTTCAACACCGCAGCCTGCTCAGGGGCCGGGTAAGCCCGGCACCTGTACGCCGTTCGCACGAACCACAACCTACCGGGAGCACCATGACGACCACGACACCTGCTGGAGTCGTTCCGGAGCGGCACGGACGTGCTGCCGCCGCCCGTGCCGCTCAGCCTGGACCTCGTGCTCCGTTAGCCGGGGTGGGCGCCGACGGTGTCACGGATCATCGCGCCGAGGTCGGCGGAGCCCATCCGCGCGCAGTGGGCGCAGCAGAAGAACTTGCCCTCCACCTCCACACCGTGCCCGATCACGCGGCAGTCGCAGTGCTCGCAGCGCGGCGCCAGCCGTTGGATCGCGCACTCGAAGCTGTCGAACGTGTGCACGCCGCCGCCGACGGTGCGCACCTCGAAGGCCATCCAGTACTCGTTGCCACAGACGTCACAGGTCGCCATGCGCGGAAGACTGCGGCAGGTCAGCCGGGTCGGCAACTCGAACGTCGAGCCGCGCGACCAGCGTCTTCGGGGCAATCACCCGATAGGCGTCCTCGACGAGATCCGCGACGACGCCCCAGTCGACCGGCACGTCCAGGTACACGCCGAGCCAGCCGCGGTGGCCGACGTAGGGCGGGCGGAAGTAGTTCTCGGGGGCCTGGGCGACGAGGGTCTCCTGGACGCCGGGGCCTGCCGCGCACCAGAACGCGCTGCGGTCGTCGTGGTGGTGGTCGGCCGAGGTCACGAAGGTCTTCTTGCCGCGGACGAACCAGGTGGGTTCGCCGTGACTGAGGCGTTCGGTCACCTCTGGCAACGCGAGACAGAGGCGGCGCAGGCGTTCGAGCGCGTCCACCCGGGCATCCTGCGTCATCTCACCCGTCCACGCAGGTCAGTTCGGGGATTCAAGCTTTCGGCAACAACGCTGCAAGGCAGCGCCACCAGCATTCTCACGGCGACGGAACTCTCGTCGCGGGGGACGTCAACACTTCACGGGGGAGCTGTTCAATGGCGAAGAAGTTGCTGGCAGGCGCGGCCGCGGTTGTCGGCCTGTCCATCGCGATGCTCGGCGGTGTCACGGCGGCGAGCGCCGCACCGGCCGAGGCGCCGATCTCGGCCGCGGCCACGTGCAGCGGAGCCGGCTGCGACCACAAGGACCCCTACGACTACGGCTGCGGGGCGAGCAGGAGCAAGGCGGGCGAGAAGGCGACCGCCAGGGGCACGTTCATCCTCTACTACTCCAGCGCGTGCAGGACGAACTGGATCGAGGTGCCGAGCTACGCGGGTGGGCCGCCCAGCCTGGAACTGTCGGTGTGGGACGGCGGGCGGAACAAGATCGTCCGCTACGACGCCGCGCCGACCGCCGGCCGTCACTACGGCAACATGGTCTACTCGCCGGGGAGCAACTGCTCGATCGGATACGCGGACTGGGACGCCGACGTCGCGTGGGAAGTGATCATCAAGTCGAGCGGATGCTGATCTCGTAGAACCCGTGGCCGGGCACGGTGCCCGGCCACGGGTTCAGGCTCAGCCCGTGCCGGAGCGAATCGCGCTGATCAGCTCACCGTTGGCCGTGTCACCGGAGAGTTCCCAGAAGAACACGCCGCCCATGTTCTGGCCGCTCGCCCACGAGATCTTGCTGCGGACGGTGGCCGGGGTGTCGTAGCTCCACCACTGGCTACCGCACTTGGCGTACGCGGTGCCGGCGACGGTTCCGTTGGCGGGACAACGGGTCTTGAGCACCTTGTAGTCCTCGATGCCCGCCTCGTACGTGCCTGGAGCGGCGCCGGTCGCCGTGCCGCCGGGTGCCGCCTGGGTGACGCCGGTCCAGCCGCGGCCGTAGAAACCGAGGCCCAGCAACATCTTGCTCGCCGGAACGCCCTTGCTCTTGAGCTTCTGGATCGCCGCGTCGGTGTTGAAACCCGCCGTCGGGATGCCGGAGTACGACGTGAGCGGCGAGTGCGGAGCCGTCGGGCCCTGTGCCGCCCAGGCACCGAAGAAGTCGTACGTCATCGGGTTGTACCAGTCCACGTACTGCGCGGCGCCGGCGTAGTCGGCCTTGTCGATCTTGCCGCCGGTCGACGCGTCCGCGGTGATCGCGGCGGTCACGAGGTTGCCGCTGCCGAAGCGGCTCCTGACGGCCTGCATCAGCGTCTTGAACGAGTTGAAACCGCTGGTGTCACACGTGAGTCCGCACGCGTTGGGGTACTCCCAGTCGATGTCGATGCCGTCGAACACGTCCGCCCACCGCGGGTCCTCGACGAGCTTGTAGCAGGAGTCCGCGAACGCCGCCGCCGCGCTCGGGCTGCTCGCCGCCGCCGGGAAGCCGCCGGACCAGGTCCAGCCGCCGAAGGAGAACAGGACCTTGAGGCCGGGGTTGAGCTTCTTGAGCTTGCGCAGCTGGTTGAAGTTGCCGCGCAACGCACCCGCGTCCCACGTGTCCGCCTTACCGTCCACAGAGGACGCCGCGTCGTAGAACTTGTCGTAGTCCGCGTAGGTGTCGCCAAGCACGCAACGGCCGCCGCTCACGTTGCCGAACGCGTAGTTGATGTGCGTGAGCTTGCTGTCCGAGCCGGACGAGCGGATGTTCTTCACGTGGTAATTGCGCTGGTAGACGCCCCACTGCACGAAGTAGCCGACGACGCGTTTCGCGATCGCCTGCGCGCCGATCTCCTGCTGTGGCGCGGCTTGCGCCGGGGGTGCCGCGAGGCTCGCTGCCGTCAAGAGGGCTGTCGCCGCCGCGATGATTCTGCGCCTGAACATAGCGGTCTCCTCGATGGGTGACTGCGCGGCGGCGCTGCTCTCAAGCTAGGTGGACTAGACCACTGCCGTCAACAGCTGAACCGGCGACACGACAGAGCCGTACGAGGAAGAGGAAAGGCGGGAGCCAGTGAACGTTCCGAGCGGGACCGGCCGGATTCGAACCGGCGTTCTCCCTCCGTTCCGGAGGGCGCGTCAACCACTGCGCTACAGGCCCCTTCGCCACCGCTCCCTTCACACTAGTCGGCGATTGGCGGGCCGTATGCCCTGCGAAAGTGTTGGACCCAATAAGGTTCACGGACCAACCCCGAACTGGACGGTGTCGTGCCCGGGATCGACTACTACGAGTTGCTCGGTGTCAACCGGGGCGCCAGTGCCTCGGAGATCAAGTCGGCCTACCGCTCTCTCGCCAAGGTCATGCACCCCGACGCGGGTGGGACGTCTGGCGGCTTCCGGCTGCTCCAGGAGGCCTACGAGACGCTGAAGGACCCGGTCCGGCGCGCCGACTACGACCGACCGGCCAGGCCGGCGCCCACGGTCGTCCGCCCGCCGACACGCCCGCGACCTCGCCGAACAGGCCACACAGGTCGTCTGCGCGACTTCGGCGACGACCCGAACTACGCGGCGCCACGCCCCCGCGTGGACCTCGGCTCGATGGAGTGGTGGCACCGCATCGACCTCGGCGCGCGCGTCCGCTACGTCCCCGCGACCGGCCTCGGCCACGCCCCCGCGGCGGCCGCGATCGGTGGGTGGTTCGTCCTGCTCCTCCCGTTGGCGATGCCGCTGTCCCCGCTGCTCCTGGCCGTCTGGCTGCCGCTCGTGGCAGGCGCCGGTTACGGGGCGTTCCGACTGGTGCGCCGCTACATGACGGTCGCGCGGGCCGAACGGGCGTTCGCCGGCGAGTACGACGGCAACACCATTTTCGGCCGTCCGGGTGAAAACAGACGCGAACGGCTGACCGCCGGACTGCTCACGGAGTACATGACGCAGCTACCGGGCGTGCGCATCTTCCACGGCCTCGCCTGGCCGGGCTCGGTCTTCACCGACATCGACCACGCCCTGCTCTGCGGCCGCCGCCTGGTCCTGATCGAGTCGAAGTCGTGGCTGCCCGGCCACTACTACTGCGACGAGGACGGCGAACTCTGGCGCAACGGCCACCCGTTCCGCGGCGGCGGCTCCCAACTGCTCGACGGCGTGGAGCGCTTCGCCGAACTCCTGCCGTGGCTGGAGATCCGCGGCGCCCTGATCGTCTACCCGAGCCGCGCCGGCGAGGTCACCTGCGACGACGACCTCGACTTCGAGGTGCCGCCGATGACCCCGGAGCAGTTCGTCAGCGAGATCGGCGACTGGCTGGCCGACGACCCGGCCACCGTCGACCGCGAGGCCCTGCGCGCCCTGGTGCGCCAGGTGATCTCCGAAGTCCGCGTGGCCGGCGCCTGACCGCACCCGGACGACCGACCGGCGTGAGGCCGAACGGAGCAGTTCGTGTCAGGATTGCCGCCATGACCCGCACGTTGTGCCTCGCGCAGAACCCGGACGCGGACGCACTCCTCGCGTCGGACATGTTCGCCCTGCTCACAGGAATGTTGCTGGACCAACACACTGTCTGATGTACGGCTAGCTCATCGAGCCGCCAGACCGGGTGTGACGAGCGACTTCGAGGGCCTGAACCTCGCAGGTCGCGTTTGCCTGCCGCTCAAGCTTGGGCCTGGGCTGCCCGCCCTCAGCCTCCGCAGTCTTCGCCGTCCGGCTTCGTCACAGGCGCCAGGCCCAAGTGGATCACGACGCTTCCGAAGATTCGAAGCGTCGTGATCGTTTTCGGGCGGTCAATAAATTTCCCGCAGAGACGAGTTCGACCTACAGCAGCTCGAGTTCGAACTCGGCGACTAGCCGACCAACTTTCGCAGCGGGCGTGTCGCGATCGACAGCAGCATCGACGATCAGCCTGATCGAATTCCAGGCGATATGGCCCACTGCAACCTTCGAGTGAACGCCTGACCCCGAGGTAACTCCTTGTGTCCAAGCTCCGATGAGCCTCACACGAGTCAGAGAATTCAGGAGTACAGGGGTGAGGAACTATGCACGCGTCCATCAGAACCGCTTGGATCCTGACCAACTGCACCCTGTTCCTATTCTTCTGCACCAAACTGAGCTCGCCCCGACTTCTGCTGGCGAACTGGGCTGAGAACGCATGGATTCTGGCCGCCTGCGCCGCCAGCTGGTCCGTGTATTCCTGGTTCTACCACCTGCGCCGAATTCACCAAAAGAGACCGAAGTTCCCTCGGCATCTAGTACCTGCGGACCGTGCTCTCGAACTGCAGATGCTGGCGGGTCGACGACGAATAATAACTCTGTTTCAGGCCAAGGTGTTCGCTCTCGCCGTGATTGAGCCGGCTCAGATCAGGCAGCGAGTAGTAGAGGACTACATCCCGGAACGACGGTGCATCAAGCAGTCCGTCACCGTCGACGTGCAGATTCCCTACCGGCTCCGCCCACCGAACGGCACAGAGGAGACAACCACCCTGTTGTTGCCGGCGCTCGTGCCTTCAAAGGGCGAATTGCACGACGACCTCAAGATCTTCGACATGTCCGGCGAAGCGATCAACTCGTACTCGTACCGGCAACAGCTCGTGCTGCTCGCAAGCGTGTTGCGCCTTCTACTGGTCTCCGCGTGCGGCGTAGACAGGCTCCCCGAGCACGTCGCCGATCTTGAACTCCTGGCCCTGGAAGCGATGATGCAGCGGCGCCTCGACCCGACCGACCCCGTCGACACGAGCACCGCAGACAAGATCGCCGCGTTGGACGTGCCGAACAAGCATGTCCTCAAGATTGCAGCTGAGCTGGTGCGGAAGCTCATCGCGAACTACGCAATCGTGATCGCCACACCGATGAGACCCGACCGACGCTTGCAGTACCGACACGAACAGATCCTGATCCCAGAACTCAAGTTGACCAAGGAAGGCTCGCGACGGCGCTGGTCGGCGACCTCAGCGGCGCGCCTCTGCCTGGGCGCCCGCCCGGTGGACCTCAACATCGACATCACCAACGCAAGTAGCTGCCAGAGCTACCACCTGCACGTGCACGGACCAGAAGGCCTCTATCTGGCGCGTCAGGAAGCAAACGGCATGGGCACAATGCTTCAGCGACTAGCAGCTAACGCACCAACCAAGCCGCACTGTCGATTCCGGCGCAGACTTGGACAAGCTCACGCACATTTCTACTCCCGCTACATGCCTACGCCCAGACCACACGAACGTCCTTCGCTGAGGTTCAAGTACTTCGAAGTACCTCCTGGGTCAACGCTTCGCGCACTTGTCACAGCCGCAGCATCGGCTGCCATCATCCTTCTCGTAGGCTTTGTCAACTCACGTTTTCCTGACCCTGGCACAGATGCACCGGCATTCCTGCTCACTTTTCCGGCACTAGCTGCCACGTGGCTCGGTTTCGGCTCACCGACACAGAGGCTTCTTGAGGGAACAATGTCCGCACGGGTCTGCCTATTGGTGACCGCAGTCTTGTCCGTCACAAGCGCCGGCTTGTACATGGCGCACAAGACTGTACCCAACTATGACTGGGGAACTCTGCCGGACCAGCTCGTCTTCCTCGGCGTCACCGATCCAGGCTGGGCCATGGTGGGCGCACTGTCCGTAATCAACGCCGCGTTCATCAGCTTTAGATGTTTCACTCTGACGTGGGAATACACAACGCTAATGGCTCGCAAAGTCTGAATCAAGTCAAGATATTGCCCTACCTGATAACCTGCGGAGGTTGCGATGACAGCTTGGTTGGGAGCGACAATGCCAGGGTCGGTCGGAGATGATCAGAGCGAGACAGGCGGCTCAGCTCGGAGAGGAGAACAGCCACTCTTCTCACGCCTGTTCAAGTTCCGCACCAGCAACCCGTCCCACAACGACCAGCACGACGGTCATCTGACCCCCGGTTACTACACGCACACCAGCTATTGGCCAGTCACCACAGAAGATCATGAGATCCCGCTCGACGAGCTCTACGACGGCTTGAACAGCATGACGTCAAAACAATATGAGGCTGCGATGGCCAGCCTTGCGGCTCCCCCCGCCACCCCTGCACCAAGCGGACCGCGCCTCGCCGACCAACACAAGCTCGACACATAGACCGCGGCGTCGGCTTTCACAGCTCGACGAGGCACAACGCCGTACTGCATGCGAGCATTGCCGCCATGACCCGCACGTTGTGCCTCGCGCAGAACCCGGACGCGGACGCACTCCTCGCGTCGGACATGTTCGCCCTGCTAACCGGAATGTTGCTGGACCAGCAGATTCCGATGGAGAAGGCCTTCTCCGGCCCCAAGGTCCTCGCCGACCGCATGGGCGGCCTGGACGTGCACCGCATCGCCGAGGCCGACCCGGAGGCCTTCGCCACCGTCATGGCCACGCCGCCCGCCGTGCACCGGTTCCCCGGTTCCATGGCCAAGCGGGTGCAGGCGCTGTCGCAGTTCGTCGTCGAGACCTACGACGGTGACGTGACGCGGATCTGGGCCGACGGGGACGGGGCCGCGGTGTTCAAGCGGCTCAGGGCGTTGCCCGGGTTCGGGGATCAGAAGGCCAAGATCTTCCTGGCACTTTTGGGCAAACAGTTCGACGTCAGGCCCGCGGGGTGGCGTGAGGCCGCCGGGCACTACGGGGACGAAGGAAGCCGACGTAGCGTCGCTGACGTGCGCGATCAGAAGTCGTTGCTCGAGGTTCGCGACTTCAAGAAGGCCGCCAAGGCCGCCGCCAAGAAGTAGCACGGACTGTTCATCGTCTGGTGCACTGGACGTCCGCCGCCAGCCCGAACGAGGTGCGATCTTGCTGCCTCGTGAGAGAAGGGGCGGTTGCGTTGCGCATCAAGGCGATTGGCGTTTTCACGGTCGTGGCGCTCGGTCTGGGCACTGCGGCGGCTGACGCTGCCACCACGTGGCCCGGCGACTCGGCGACCAGGACGGCTGACGGCACGAACGTGTTCGGCAAGAACTTGAGCGGGTTGTCGTTCGAGAGTGCCGGCGTTGTGTGGGCGGTGAAGAACGGGCCTTCCACGCTCTACCGGCTCGTGCCGAGCGGCAGCACGTGGAAGGTCGACTCGAAGAGGTCGCTGAAGTTCAAGAACGGGAAGGGCGACCCGGACGCCGAGGGTGTGGTGAGCACGCCGGACGGGCTGTTCGTCGTCATCGAGCGGGACAACGACAACGGTGACGTCAGTTCGCCGATGGTGTTGAAGTTCGGCAGTGGTAGCAACGCGGCCGCTGAGTGGAAGCTGCCAGGGATGCCGTCGGTCGACCCCAACGACGGGCCCGAGGCGATCTCGTGGATTCCGGACTCGTTCCTGACCGCGCAGCAGTTCAAGGACGACACCGGCAAGCTCTACAACCCCGCCGACTACCCCGCGCACGGGACCGGGTTGTTCGCGGTCGGGCTGGAGGCCACGGGCGGGATCTTCCTGTACGCGCTGCAGGACGGCGGGGCGAAGCTGGTCTCGAAGTTCGCGAGCGGGCAGACGCAGGTGATGGACCTGGAGTGGGAGAACAACAGGCTCTGGGCCACCTGCGACAGCAACTGCAGCGGGCGGGCGACGACGCTCGCGATCAGTGACGGCAAGTTCAAGGTGACGGCGACGTACGACCGGCCGTCGAAGCTGCCGAACGTGAACCTCGAGGGCTTCGCGATCTCGCCGAACTGTGTGAGTGGCAAGAAGGTCGTGCTGTGGTCGGACGACGACAACACGAGCAGTCACGCGCTCAGGAGCGGTTCGCTGAACTGCACGGTCTAGAAGAGGATTGTCGGGGTGCGGAACTATGCTCCCGCGCGTGACCGCACCCCACATCCCCGGCCTGACCGACCTGAGACCGTTGGGCGCGGGCGGGTTCGCCACCGTCTACACCGCCCACCAGGCACAGCTCGGTCGTGACGTCGCCGTCAAGATCGACAACCGGGTGCTCGTCGACGAGCGCGACCGGAGGCGGTTCCTGCGCGAGGCACAGGCGGCGGCCAAGTTGTCTGGCCATCCGCACGTCGTCGGGGTGCACGACGCGAACATCACCGGCCAGGGCACGCCCTACATCGTGATGGAGCTGTGCACGGGCGGGTCGCTCGCCGACCAGCTGGATCGGCAGGGGCGGTTGCACCCCGACCAGGTGCGGGATCTCGGCATCAAGCTCGCCGACGCACTGGCCGCCGCGCATCAGGCCGGCGTGCTGCACCGGGACATCAAGCCCGGCAACATCCTCGTCGACCGCTACGGCACGCCGAAGCTGGCCGACTTCGGGCTCGCGGCGCTGCTCGACGCGCAGGGCGGCAGCACGGTCACGCGTGACGCCCTGAGTCCCAGCTATGCGCCGCCCGAGGCGTTCGCGATGGCCGAGCCGACGCCGCAGGCCGACGTGTACAGCCTCGCCGCGACGCTCTACACGTTGCTCGCGGGCAAGCCGCCGCGTCCGGTGCCGTGGCCGATCACGTCGTTCGACCAGCTCGGCGAGATCCTGCGCAGGCCCGTGCCCGCGGTGCCGGGGGTGCCGGCCGCGTTGCACGAGGCTCTGGCTAGGGCGTTGCACCCGGACGCGAACCTGCGCACGCCCGGTGCCGCGCAGCTGCGGGACGAGCTGGTCGACCCGATGCGGATGCCGACCGTGCCGGTTCCGCCACAGCCGAAGCGCAAGACGTGGCCGTTGGTCGCCGCCGCGGCCGGGCTGGTCGTCGCGATCGTGGCGGGCGTGCTCGTGTGGAACCTCTTCGACAAGGACAAGGCGACTGCCCAGGGGCCCGGACCGGCGACGACGCAGCAGGGCGGCGCCGAGGACGTTCCGCCGTTCCTCAAGAAATGCGGCGGCGGGTTCTGCGTCGACAAGTCGACCTGCTTCCGCGGCATCAACGACTTCGGGGGCCAGCCGGCCACGGCGCGAAAGGTCGGCAGCTGTGCGGACGAGCACTACTGGGAGGCCTTTGGAGGAGGCTGGCTCTCCGGTGAGATCCCAGCTGTCTCCTCAGAGGAGCTTCTGGGCTCCGCCGAGGTGAAGAACGTCTGCACGCCCGCCTTGATGAAGGCGAACACACGACCGAGCGTCGACACCACCGGTTGGAACATGGCCGCGGTCGGATACGCGGACGGCTCCCGCAACTACTTCCTGTGCCTCGGCTCGGAAGACGGTGCCGGCGAAGTCGTGACCAGCGCGTTCGGTAGCTGACTATGATTCCCCGACAAACGTCCTGGGGGGGATCATGAAGAAGATTCGTGCTCTTGTCGCGTGCCTTGCCGTCGCAGGCGCTCTGATCGTGACCGCACCGGCGGTGCAGGCCGCCGGAAGTTGCTACCAGTCCGGTCCGCAGGCCGGATACGGAACGACCTACACGTGCGGCATCTGGCGCAGCAACCACCTTTGGGCGATGTACGGCTCGGGGAACTTCCACGGCCTGGACAACATCACCGGCGTTCTCAACGCGGGCAACAGCTGGTTCATCTGCCAGCGCAAGACGGTGGTCAAGCTGGAATACGGGTCGATCAAGAACGACTGGTTCGCCTACACCCTGGGAGACAACGGGTACTGGGGCTGGGTCAGTGCCACCCGCTTCTCGGCGGGCGGGAACTGGGAACCGGTGCCGGGGCTCGGCTACTGCCCCGCCGGTTTCGGGGAGACCGACACCTACCCCGGTGACCGGCCGAGGGGCGGCTCGCGCTGGAACATCCCCGGACCTGACGGCGAGTCCTCCGTGCGGATCAACTAGAAAATCCACTTGCGACGGTCAGTAACGTAGACCGACGTGCGTGTTCACGCCGATTTGATCATTGCTGGATTCCGAAGGTACTCGACCTACCGACAAGCGATGCTGGCCGGAATGACCGCGAACGTGGTCTTCGGCCTGCTGCGAGTCGCCGTTCTCGTCGCCGCTCTCAGGGCGGCGAACGGCGAGATCGCCGACTACGGCGTCGCTGCCACCAACACGTACGTCTGGATCGGGCAGGGGCTGCTCGGGTTCATCCTGTTGTGGGGAACCAACGAGCTCGCCGAGCGCGTGCGATCCGGTGACGTCGTCGTAGACCTGTACCGGCCGTGGCACCTGCAGAGCGCTCTGCTCGCGCAGGACGTCGGCCGCGGCGGGTTCGCGTTCCTGACCAGGCTCGCGCCGCCGATGGCGTTCGGCATGCTGCTGTTCCCGTTCCAGTTTCCGGCCAGTCCGGTGCGATGGCCGCTGTTCCTGGTCAGTGCGGTCATCGCGCTGGTCATCAGCTTCGCGTGCCGGTTCCTGATCGACGTCAGCTCGTTCTGGCTGGTCGACAACCGAGGGCTGTACGGATTCTGGAACGTCACGTCCGGCTTGCTGTGCGGGCTCACCGTGCCGATCGCGTTCTTCCCCGAGTGGGCTCGAGACGTGCTGTGGATGACCCCGTTCCCCGCGTTGATGCAGGCGCCGATCGACGTGTTCCTCGGGCACGGCGACCCGGTGCGAACCATGCTCGTCCAGGTGTTCTGGGCCGTGACGCTGCTCGTGGCAGGTCACCTGCTCCTCCAGCGCGCGGTCCGCAAGGTGGTGGTGCAGGGTGGCTGACACCATCTATCCCAGGCTCATCGGCGCACGGCTGAGAAGCCAGATGTCCTACCGCGCGTCATTCGCGCTCGACCTCGTCACGCAGGTGCTGGCGCAGTGGATCGAGCTGGTCGTCATCCTCGTGCTGTTCGGTCACGTCAGCGCGCTCGGCGGGTTCACCAAGAACGAAGTGCTGCTGATGTACGCGTTCGCGGGTATCGCGTTCGGCATCGCCGACCTCTTCGCGGGACAGCTCGACAACCTGCCGACGTACATCCGCAGCGGCACCTTCGACGTGCTGCTGATGCGACCGCTCGGCACGCTTCCGCAGATCATGGTGTCGGATGTTCGCCTGCGCAGGGTCGGGCGCATCATCGGCGCGATCGCCGTGATGGTCTACGCGCTGACGCACAGCGGCATCGCCTGGACACCCGCGAAGGTCGCGCTGACGATCGCCACGCCGCTGGCGGGCGCGGTCATCTTCAGCGCGATCTGGGTCGTTACGTGCTCGGTGTGCTTCTGGATCGTGGAGGGCCGTGAGTTCGCCAACGCCTTCACCTACGGCAGCAACGCCTTCACCTCGTACCCGGTCAACGTCTACGCCGCCCCGCTGCGCTGGCTGATGGCGTTCATCGTGCCGGGGGCGTTCGTCGCGTACTACCCGAGCCTCGCGCTGCTCGGGAAGCAGGATCCGCTCGGCCTTCCTGGCTGGGTCGGCTGGACATCACCGCTCGTCGCGGGGCTGGCGGCGGTCGTCGCCGGGTTCGTGTGGCGGTTCGCGGTCAGGCACTACCGGGGAACGGGATCATGATCGAGGTCAGGGAGCTCCGCAGGGAGTTCAAGGTCGCCACGTCGAAAGGCCTGCGGCGCAACTACAAGACCGTCACGGCGGTGGACGGCGTCACGTTCGACGTGAAGGCCGGGGAGGCCGTCGGGTACGTCGGGCCGAACGGCGCCGGCAAGTCCACGACGATCAAGATGCTGACCGGGATCCTGGTGCCGACCAGTGGCCACATCAGGGTGAACGGCGTGGACCCGTCGAAGCAGCGGCGCGATCTCGCGAAGCGCATCGGTGTCGTGTTCGGCCAGCGCAGCCAGCTCTGGTGGGACCTGCCGCTCCAGGACAGCTTCGACCTGCTCCGGT
Organism: Lentzea sp. NPDC102401; assembly: GCF_044765805.1. NCBI lineage: Bacteria > Bacillati > Actinomycetota > Actinomycetes > Pseudonocardiales > Pseudonocardiaceae > Lentzea > Lentzea sp. NPDC102401. The sequence goes on from NZ_JBIWKS010000013.1 coordinate 156,545, forward strand.
CCATCTACCGCGTGTCAGCCGAGGACTACCGGAAGCGGCTCGACGAGTGCGTCGAACTCCTTGGCCTGCAAGAGCTTCTGATCACGCCGGTGAGGCAGCTCTCGCTGGGGCAACGGATGCGTGGCGAGATCACCGCCGCCCTGTTGCACGCCCCGGAGCTCCTGGTGCTGGACGAGCCGACGATCGGCCTGGACCTGGAGTCGAAGGAACGCCTCAGGGAGTTCCTCGCGGACATCAACACCCGCCGTGGCACAACGCTTCTGCTCACCACGCACGACCTCGACGACATCGAACGGCTGTGCCCGCGGCTGATGGTGATCGACCACGGCCGGGTGCTCGCCGACGGACCGCTGGACGAGCTGCGCGCCGAGGTCACCCCTGACCGCGAGCTCGTCATCGACCTCAGGGAACCCGGTCCGGCACCGGACGTCCCTGGAGTGACGGCGGTGCGCAGCGAGGCCAACGGATTGCGACACCACCTCACGTTCAGGAGAGCGGAGACGACGGCGGCGCAGTTGATCACCCAGGTGGTGCGGCAGGTGGAGGTCCACGACCTCGCCGTCGTGGAGCCGGAAATCGACGACGTCATCCGCAAGCTCTACCAACGGCAACTCGATCAAGACGTACGTCGGTAGAGTCATAAGCAACGAATCCGGACACATCGGGCACAAGGAGAGCGAATGCGCCTAGTTGGACCGCTTGCCGCTGCTGTCATCGCGTTGGGCAGCTTGACGGCGTGCGACACGATCCAGGGCGTCAGCGACACCGCGGACAAGGTGAAGTTGTGCGCCGACGCGATCTCGCTCCTGGGCTTCTCGCCGGACATGAGCGACCCGCAGAAGGCTCTGGAGGACACCCAGGCCAAGGCGAAGGAGCTCGAGACCCTCGCGAACTCCTCGCCGGACGAGAACGTGAAGAAGGCTCTCGAAGAGGCCGCGAACGGCATGCAGAACGTGAACTCCGCGGCGGACTGGGTGGCCCAGAAGGCCGACCTCGCCGCGAAGGTCTCCTCGGCTTGCGGCGGATGAGCACTTGAGCCCTGTTGCGCGCCTCCGGTGTCGGCTTAGGCTTTAACGCGTTCGACGCGCCAAGCCTCGGCCGCACACCGGAGGTGTTGCAGCACCATGCAAGCAACAGTGGGTGACAGGCTCCACGTCCACAGCCGCTCCATCGGCCTCGAGGAGCGCCTCGGCGAGATCCTCGAAGTGCGCGGGAGCGACGGGCATCCGCCGTACCTCGTCCGCTTCAACGACGGTCACGAGGGCCTGGTGTTCCCCGGCCCCGACTGCGTCGTCGAGTCGCGGGGCACGATCTGACCCAGCACGGTCGCGATGAGCTCCTCGGCCAGCTGAGGAGTCGCTGCCGCCACGCCTGACCACCGGTGGGTCAGGTCGGGTTCGAACGTGAACGGCCGCCCGCGCAGGTCGACCAGCACCCCGCCCGCCGCGGGGACGGTGACCAGTGCCGTCGCGAGGTCCATGATCCGGTGCGTGTCGCTGCCAGGATCGATGAACGCGTCGACCGTGCCCTCCGCAACCAGCATGGTCTCCAGGCACGTCGTGCACAGCACACGGATGCGGTCAGCGCGGTTCGCGATGCGCAGCCACGCGTCCTGAGTGCCTTTCTTGGGACGCATGATGCACAGCGACGCGCCGTCCAGCGTCGTGCGTCCGGTGGTGCGGAACGACGTCGGCACTCCTGCGCGCGCATGCCACGCACGGCCCGTGTCGAACCACGTCGTGAGAGCTTCTTTTGCCGTGCCGTCTTCGACGAGCGCACCGGCGAAGCAAGAGAGAGGGACGCCGAACGCGGCGTTCGCGGACCCGTCGACCGGGTCGATGACGAGAGTGATCGAGGAACCGTTGTCGACGAACCCGGCTTCCTCGGAGAGCAGGTTCACGCGACTGCGGTGGATGGACTCCAGGATCGCGTCCTCGACGATGCGGTCGACGAGCATCGTCGGTGTTCCGTCGGCACCGTCCGCCACTTCTTCGCGGAGTTCGAGGCGCGTGTGCAGAGATCGGGCACGCCCGTACGCCGCCGACGCCGCGCGGGCGGCATCAGCGAGCGCAGGGTGCACGTCATCGGAGAGCTGTGGCTGGGGAACGTCCCACGGGATCAGCACGTTCCCCACACTGCCACGAAAAACTCAGATCAGGCCGAGGCCCTTGACCGCGTCGCGCTCCTCGACGAGCTCGGCGACCGAGGCGTCGATGCGGGCGCGGGAGAACTCGTCGATCTCCAGGCCCTGAATGATCTCGTAGGAACCACCCGAGGTGCGGACCGGGAACGACGAGATGATGCCCTCGGGCACGCCGTACGAACCGTCCGACGGGATGGCCATCGAGGTCCACTCGGTGCCGTTGACCCAGTCGTAGATGTGGTCGATGGCGGCGTTGGCAGCAGAGGCAGCCGACGAAGCGCCACGGGCCTCGATGATCGCCGCGCCGCGCTTGGCGACGGTCGGGATGAAGTCGTTCTCCAGCCACGCCTGGTCGTTCACGGCCTCGGCGGCGGTCTTGTCGCCGACCTTGGCGTGGAACAGGTCCGGGTACTGGGTGGCCGAGTGGTTGCCCCAGATCGTCATGTTCTGGATGTCGGTGACCGCGACGCCCAGCTTCTTGGCGAGCTGCGACAGGGCGCGGTTGTGGTCCAGACGCGTCATCGCGGTGAAGCGCTCGCGCGGGACGTCCGGCGCGTGCTGCTGGGCGATGAGGGCGTTGGTGTTGGCCGGGTTGCCAACCACGAGGACCTTCACGTCGTCAGCGGCACCGGCGTTGATCGCCTCGCCCTGCGGCTTGAAGATGCCACCGTTGGCCTCGAGGAGGTCGCCGCGCTCCATGCCCTTGGTGCGGGGGCGGGCGCCGACGAGCAGGGCCACGTTCACGCCGTCGAACGCGGTCTTCGCGTCGTCGGTGATCGTGATGCCCTTGAGCAGCGGGAAGGCGCAGTCGTCCAGCTCCATCGCGGTGCCCTCGGCGGCCTTCAGCGCGGGGGTGATCTCCAGCAGCCGCAGGTTGACCGGGGTGTCCGGGCCGAGCAGGTGGCCGGAAGCGATGCGGAAGAGCAGTGCGTAGCCGATCTGGCCGGCTGCACCGGTGACAGTGACGTTCACGGGCGTGCGGGTCATGAGCCTTCCCGAATGACGGTCCTCGTTGACGTCGGGCAGGTCGCCCGGCGACCCGCACGTTACCAACACGTGGCCGATGGCAGAGTGTGAGAGTGGACATCCCCGACGAAGAGATCGGCGAGGACTACGCCGACGCCGTCATGCCCGGTCAGCACTGGGAGAAGCGGTCTTTCACCGACTGCGACTTCACCGAGGCCGACCTCCGCGAGCTCGTCACGACGGGGTGCACGTTCACCCGGTGCGACTTCACCCGGACGGATCTCGGCGAGTCGAAGCACCAGGCGACGGCGTTCCGTCAGTGCACCTTCGACCGCACCGTGCTGACCCGGTCGTCGTTCGACTCGTGCAGCCTCATGGGCTCGAACTTCGTCGACTGCGTGCTGCGGCCCGTCACCTTCACCGAGGTGGACTTCACGCTGGCGTCGCTCGTGAAGGCGCCGCTGTACGACCTGAAGCTCGGCGGTCAGCGGTTCCGCGAGACGAACCTCGTCGAGGCGGACCTGCGCAACACCGACCTGAGCAAGGCGGATCTGATGGGCGCGCGGCTGCTCGACACCAGGCTGGAGGGCGCCGACCTGCGCGGGGCCATGGTGGACGCGAACGGGCTCCGGCAGGCCAAGCTCGCCGGCGCCCTGATCGACATCGACCAGGCGATCGCGTTCGCGGCCGCCTACGGCCTAGTCGTGTCGTGAAGTGATGCGCACGGACGGGTGGATGCGCACGGCCAGTTCCCCGTCCGTGAACTCCACGACGGCGTACGACTCACCCCGGCCCGAACGCACGAGCAACCGGCTCGCGCCCTCGCGATAGAGGTCGACCACGGGTTCGCCGCCCTGGAACCACCGCAACCGAACGGAAGCGGCGTGCTCGTCGAACGAGAGCACCACGTCCTCGACCCGGACGACCTTGATCCACGGCTCGTCCTCGGTTTCGGGGGTGACCCCGAACGCGTCGAGGATCTCGGCGTCGGACGGCACCTGCATCATCGTCTCCAAAACGAACCGCCGCTGACATGGCTGTGGCCGGGATCCGTGCGAATCCCGGCCACTCGAAGCCAAGCGGTCAGTGGTCGGCTGATCCCGTGATCTCCACGAGAACGCCGTCCGCGACCATCTCCTCGACCGCCTTCGGCAGCAGGTAGGCGGTGCCGCCGCCGGGCTGCTCGAACCACGGCACGGCCACGCCCGTCAGCACCTCGAGCGGGCGGCGCAACCGGTACACGCGGTACGGGCGGTTGATCCACGACGGCACGAGGCTGCGTTCCGGGAACGGCGTGCCCGCCACGTAGACGAGGTTGCCGCTCTGGTCGCCGTAGCGGTCGATCTCGGTGCCCGCCGGCAGTTCGAACATCTGCTTGTGGCGGAACAACGTCAGCGGCGGCTCACCTGCCAGCGGTGAGATCGGGAACTTCCGCTTCGACGGTTCCTCCTGCGCCACGGCGGCGGCGACCGGCGAGGGTGCCGGGGCCTGCTGCGGTGCGGGTGGCGGAACCGGCTGCACCTTCGTCGGGGCCGCGGCCGGGGGCAGCGGCGCCTGCTGCACCTGCGTCGGCGCCTGTGCCTGGGGCTGTGCCTGAGGCATCGGCGGGCGCTGCGGCGGCACGGGCCGGCGCGGCTCCTCGCGGAAGCCGTTGGTGATCGGCCTCGGCTGAGGGGGCGGGGGCGTCCGCGGAATCGTGCGGAAGTTGCCCAGCACCAGCCTGCCGACCAGGTACGCCGACGCGTCCTCGACCTTGTCGAACCGCACGGGGTTCTTCGGGCCGTGGTCGAACCAGCACACCTCCCAGCTGTCACCGTCGAGGCGCAGCGTCCAGGTGCGGTCGGCGGGCTCGCCGCCGATCCGGAACACGCCGTGCGGCACGTTGAGGTCGTCGAGCGCGCGGCGGGTGCCCGCCAGCTCGCGGTCCTCCTCCTGCGTGACCTGCCGCGGCGGCTTGACCGGCTCCGGCTCCGGTTCGGGCTCCGGCTCGTTGAACAGCGCCGCGTCGAACTGGGTGGTCTCCTCGGAGCGCGTCGGCGCCGGCGGGGACACGGGAACCACGGGCACGACCGGCAGAACCTCGGCGACGGGCTCCGGTTCCGGTTCGAAGTGCGAGTCGAGCTGCGCCTCGAAGCGGTCCTCGAACTCCGGCTCGAACGCGGTCGCCTCGAAGGAGGTCGTGGACTCGATCTCCTCCTCGGCGAGGTCGGGCTCGTCCTCGGTCACCGCTACGACCGGGTGCTCCTCGGTGACCTCGGCCGGGCTCTCCAGCGGCTCGTCGAGGACCGGGCTCCACGCCATCGTGTCCTGCATGACGTCGCGCGGACGTTCCTCGGTCTCCGCAACCAGGTGGTCCGTGAGCTCCTCTTCGCGGTGATGCGTGAGGAGCTCGGGCTCGTCCGGCCCTGCGGTGGGGATCTCGGGTTCCTCGGGGACGTCCACGTCTACGTGTTCGTCCCGGAGGTCGGTTTCGTTCGGCTTCTCGGCGACGAAATCCGCGACCGGTTCCGGAGCGGGTTCCCGGACGGGCTCCGGCGCCGCGACCTCCGCGACCTCGCTCGGGTGCGGGGCGAACAGGTCCATGCCCGCGCCGTACGTGTCGCGCAGGGTCCGGTCGTCCACGGTGCCGGGCATGCCGTCCGAGTCGAAGACGACCCGGTAGGGAGGGCCGTCGCCGGGCAGCGGCGGTACGGCCACCGCGAGGGTCTCGCCGAGGTCGTCGACGGGCTCGGGCTTGCGCTGCGGCTCCTCGACGACGGGCGGTTCGGGGTAGAACGGCTCGAAGTCGTACTCCTCCTCCGCGTCGTCCGCTGCCTCCGCCTCGGGGGCCTCGAACTTCGTGGCCTCGAACTTGGGGGGCGTGACGAACTGCGTCGCGTCCACCGCGGGTTCGGGCTCCGGTTCGGGCTCGACCGGTGTCGGCACCACGGTGCCGGGAGGCGCGGCGGGAGCGCCCAGGTTCGCCGCGGCGGCGAGCCTGGACTCCTCACTCACCTCAGGCAGGCTGAAACCGGCGGCACGCGCGCGTTCGACCAGCTCGGGCTCGGGCGGCACGCCGTACTTGCGCAGGTAGTACGCGACTCCGGCGGGCCAGATCCACGCACCGTCCGTCTGGAACCCCGACGGCACGACCGGCGGCGCGTCGGGGTGCAGCACGTCGTTGTCGAAGCCGCGACCGGCCACGGCGACCGGCGCGTTCGACAGGTACGCGAGCAGCGGCGCGACCTCGGGCTCCGGCACCGGCGGCCGGTTGACCGACGGACGACCGTTCGGTCCGGCGCCGTCGAACACGCGGACGGTCCGGAACACCGGCGTCGGCGGGTTCAGCCTGCGGCGCAGCCACTCCGGGACGTTCTCCTCGGTACGCGGGAAGAACCGCATCTCGTCGAAGTACGCCTGCTGCGGAGGCGGCGTCTGCCAGCTCGGCTCCGCGCGGTCGAAGTCGAGGTTGTAGCTGGAGGGGTGGTCGAGCTGGTATCGGGCATTGGTCCAGCTGCCCCGGCCCTCGCGGTGCATTCCGGCCCGCAGGCGCGCGAACAGCGAGGCCGCGTCCTGCGGCACCGCCCAGGCGCGCTTCGAGCCGTCCTGCAGCTTGAGTTCGGCCTCCAGTTCGAAGTACCGGCCGGTGGCGCGGTACTGCGCGGTGACACTGCGCCAGTCCTCTGGTGCGGCCCGCATCAGAGTCAGGCCGATCTGCTTAACCAGAGCGTCCTGCTCGGTAGGGTTCAACGGCTTCGGCTCGGACACGCCAACATCTTCCCCCGCAACTCGCCGGATCGCACACGTCCCCCGCCAATGCGCCGAACGGTGGAGACCCGACCATAACGCGGTGGACGTGCGTGGTTAAAGCTGATCAAGAACACTTTCGTCCGGTCTGGAGGGCATGTGACGCGGTCCTCGCAGGTGACCGGTGGTCTGCTGGCGGCGGCGGGCGGAGTGGCCATCGCGGTCCAGGCGCGGGTCAACGGGTCGCTCGCGCAGTCGCTGGGCAACGGTCTGCTGGCGGCGTTGATCTCCTTCGGCGGCGGGTGGTTCGTGCTGCTCGCGGTGGTGCTGTCCCGGCAGTCCGGACGGGACGGGCTGCTGCGGCTGCGGGACGCGCTGCGGCACCGGCGCATCCGGTGGTGGGAGTGCGTCGGCGGCATCAGCGGCGCCGTGCTCGTCGGCTCGCAGGGCCTCGCGGTCGCGACCATCGGTGTGGCGGTGTTCACGGTCGCGGTGGTGATCGGGCAGGTCGTGAGCAGCATGGTCATGGACAACCTCGGGGTCGGTCCCGGCGAGTCGAAGCCGATTACAAAGACACGTGTCGTCGGAGCGGCCGTCGGTGTTATCGCCGTCACGATCGCGGTGTCGGACCGGTTCACGTCGCCCGGCGGGCTGTGGCTCGCGGTGCTGCCGCTGGTCGCGGGACTGCTGATGGGCTGGCAGCAGGCGGTGAACGGGCTGGTGCGCGAGGCCGCGGTCAGCTCGGTGGCGACGATCCTGGTGAACTTCAGCGTGGGCACGGCGGCGTTGGCGCTGGTCAACGCCGTGACGTGGAGTGGCGTGCCCGGCGCGTTCCCCTCGCAGTGGTGGCTGTACCTCGGCGGGTTGCTGGGCATCGTGGGCGTGGGCGGCGCGATCACGTCGGTGCGGTTCATCGGCGTGCTGATGGTCGGGTTGTGCGGCGTGTGCGGGCAGCTCATCGGGGCCGTGCTGCTCGACGCGGTGAGCGGGCGCCTGGCGTTGCCGACGGTCGTCGGCGTGGCGCTGACGCTGGTGTCGGTGGGCGTCGCGGCCCTGCCCAATGGGAGGATGAGGACGTGACTGCGACGCTGCTCAACGGCAACGAAACCCGGAACGCGCTGTTCGAGGACCTCAAGGCGCGGGTCGCCGCGCTGCCCGGCCCGGTCGGTCTCGCCACCGTGCTGGTCGGCGACGACCCCGGCTCGCACTCGTACGTCAAGGGCAAGCACCGGGCGTGCGAGAAGGTCGGCATCAAGTCGATCCGGCGCGACCTGCCCGAGTCGATCACGCAGGAGGAGCTGGAAGCCGTCATCGACGAGCTGAACGCGAACCCCGAGGTCACCGCGTACATCGTCCAGCTACCGCTGCCGAAGCACCTCAACGCCAACGCGATCCTGGAGCGCGTCGACCCGGCCAAGGACGGCGACGGCCTGCACCCGGTCAACCTCGGCAAGCTCGTGCTCGGCGAGGACGCGGCGCTGCCCGCGACGCCGCGCGGCATCGTGGAGCTGCTGCGCCGCTACGACGTGCCGATCGCAGGCGCGAACGTCACCGTCGTCGGCCGTGGCGTCACCGTGGGCCGCCCGATCGGCCTGCTGCTGACCCGCCGTTCCGAGAACGCCACCGTGACGCTGTGCCACACCGGCACCAAGGACCTGGCGGCCGAGGTGCGTCGCGCGGACATCGTGATCGCCGGTGCCGGCAGCCCTGGCCTGATCACCGCGGACATGGTCAAGCCCGGCGCGGCCGTGGTCGACGTCGGCATCACCCGCACCGAGGCCGGTCTCGTCGGCGACGTGGCCCCCGAGGTCCGCGAGGTCGCCGGCTGGCTCGCCCCGATCCCCGGTGGCTCCGGCCCGATGACCGTCGCGATGCTGCTCACCAACACCGTCGAAGCCGCCGAGCGCGCCCATGCAGCGGTCTGACGCGGAAGCGCTCATGCCGGAACAGCGCTGGCGCTCGGGCCCCGCGAAGCACCTGCCGTTCGCGCTGGTGCTCGGGGTCGGTGCGCTCGGGCTGGTGCGGATCTTCCAGTACCACTGGCGGCAGGGCGCCGTGTTGCTCGGCGTGTCGTTGCTGGTCGCGGCCGTGCTGCGGATCCTCGTGACCGACGAGCAGGCGGGTCTGATCAAGATCCGCGGCCGTGGCATGGACGCGTTCCTGTACTCGACGCTGGGCATCGTGGTGATCGCCGTCGCCCTGACGATCACCGGCGGCCCGCTCAGCCGATAGCTCGGTCCACCATGACCTCGACCAGCTCGTCGAGGTCCATGGTGGCCACCACGTCCGGCAGCGTCAGCCGTTCGTAGATCAGCCCCGTCATCGCGAAGTACAGCGAGACGACGGTCATCCGGTCGCCCGGCAGCTTCGACTCCTCGTTGAACGCGACGTTGGCCTCGATGTTCTCGGCGATCGTCCGCGTGAGCGCCTGCCGGATCTCCGGCCTCCTGGTGGCCTCGAGCCGCAGCTCCATCATCGCGAGGTAGCAGGCCTTGTCGGCGTCCGCCCGCTTGATGATGTCGTGCATGAACTTCACCGTCAGCGACCTGTCGCGCGGCATCGCCAACGACTGGGCGACCGACTCGTCGGACGGCATGAGCCGGTCGTGCACCCGAGTCATCACGTTCGACATCAGCTCGTCGCGGTTCGCGAAGTAGTTCGACGCCGTGCCCACCGGCACCCGCGCCTTCGCGTCGATCGCGCGGTAGGTCAGCCCTCGCGCGCCCTCTTCGGCCAGGACGTCGATCGCCGCGTCCAGCAGAGAAGTTCGCCGTGCCTCGTTCCGGACCACGATGCCTCCTTGACAACCACTACAGCCATAGTACTACAGTTGTCGTGGTTGAACGAGATCCAGGGGGTTTGCATGCGAAAGCTCGTCTACTACGTGGCCGTCACGCTGGACGGTTACATCGCGGCCGAGGACGGGACCTTCGACGGGTTCGTCTTCGAAGGCGACCACATGGAGGGCATCAACGCCGTGTACGCGGACACGCTGCCCACCCAGTTCCGCGAGGCACTCGGCCTGCAGGACGCGCCGAACCGGAACTTCGACACGGTCCTGATGGGCCGCAACACCTATCAGGTCCCCGGCGGCCTGGCCTCGCCCTACGCGCACCTGCGCCAGTTCGTCGTGACGTCCCAGGCGCTCGACACCCCGGCCGACGTCGAACTGATCGGCGAGGACGTCGTCGGGCGCGTGCGCTCGCTGAAGGCGGAGGACGGCCTCGACATCTGGCTGTGCGGCGGCGGCAAGCTCGCGGGCGAACTCCTGCCCGAGATCGACAAACTGCTGCTCAAGATCCACCCGGTGGTGTTCGGGCGCGGCATCCCGTTGTTCGACGGGAAGGCCGACATCACGAAGTTCCGGCGCACCGACGCCCAGCTGTTCGAGAGCGGGGTCTCGTTCATGACCTACGAACGCCCCTGAGGCCTGTGCAACCTCCTGTGGAACCGCGCGTCCTGTGGTTTGTTGCATTGGACAGAATCTGGGGGATTCTCGATGACCTGCATCAGCCGACGCACCGTGCTCGTCGCAGGTGCCTCTGCCGCCGCCGCGACCACGATCGCCCACACCGGCATCGCGTTCGCCGCGGCACCAGGCACCAGCGCCCTGCCCAGCCAGGGCAGTTTCGTCAACATCGTCGCGCACACCGACGACGACCTGTTGTTCCTCAACCCGGACATCCAGCCGTCCGTCCTGTCCGGACTTCCGGTGCGGACGATCGTCCTGACCGCGGACCAGAACCAGGGGTTCGGGGACATGACTCGCGAAGAACTGGCCGCGAGCGTGCGGGAAGGCCAGCGCTCCGCCTACGCGAAACTCGCGGGCAAGCCGAACAACTGGAACCGCGAATCCAAGCAGGTCGCGACCATGTTCCTCGAGGTCGACACCCTCGTGGGCGCACCGAACGTCCAACTGGTCTACCTGAGCCTGCCGGACGGTGGCGACGACGACCCGAACTTCCCCGACCACACCTTGGCTCTGCAGAGGCTCTGGAACGACCCGAACTTCGCCGCCCCGACGATCATCCCGACGGGCGGACCTGTCCAGGCGTCCCAGTGGTACAACCAGGCGGACGTGAACAACGTCCTGCTCGCGTTGCTCGACGAGTACCAGCCGACGGTGATCCGCATCCAGGACCCAGAACCGAACTACGACTTTCCGAACGAGAGCGGCGAGCACACCGATCACATCCACGCGGCCAAGTTCGCGACGAAGGCCGTCAAGGCATACGAAGGCACCAACGAGCGCGGGTACGTGCTGTTGACCCGCTACCGCTGCTACAACATCGCCGCGTCTCCCGCCAACGTGCCGGACGCGTTGCGCGGGCCGAAGTCCGAGGCCTACCAGGCGTACGCCGAGCACGACCCGGTCACCGGCCCCGCCTTCGACGAGCACGTGTTCCGCAACTACCACCGGTGGCCCGTCGCCGCGCCGTGGGCGATCGTCGACGGCACGGGCACGCTGCACGCGTTCGTCGCCGCCGGTGACTCGATCATGTGGTGGCGCCAGTCCGTCAACGGCGCCTGGGCCGGACCGCAGATCCTGCGCGCCGGCACGTTCGCACCGGGTGTCGCCGTCGCGCTCAACGGGTCGGGCCTCGTGCACATCGCCGTCCTGGACCTGGACACCGGTTCGATCCTGATCACCGGCCAGACCTCGCCCGGCGGCGGGTTCGGCACCTGGACCGACGTCGGCAACCCGGACGGCGCCACGCCCGCGTTCGGCACGCCCGGCCTCGTGCTCAACGGCGACGGCGGCCTCGAACTGTTCGCGATCAACCAGGCCAACGGCGTGAGCAACGCCTGGCAGAACGGCGACGGGTCGTTCAGCGGTTGGGTGGCGCTGACCGGCAACACCGCCATGATCGTGTCGCCGCCCGTCGGGTTCACCTCGTCGACCGGCCGGATGCACCTGTTCGGCGATGCCAACGGTCAGGTCAACCACTGGCAGCAGAACCAGGGCGGGTCGGCCACGTACAAGTCGATCGGGTCCGTCGAGTGCACGCACGCACCCGGTGTCGCGATGGACGGCAACAAGGTGCGCCTGCTCGTGCGCGAGCACTCGGACGGTGCCGTCGGCACAGTCGCCGAAGGCTCGAGCAACGGCACGTTCGGCGCGCTCGCCCACCTCGGCGGACAGGGCGGTGTCGGTCCGGTCGCGGCCGTGACATCCGGCGGTGGCTCTGCCGCGCGCGTGCTGGTGTTCGCGCGCAACGACAGCTACGGCATCAGCGTGGCGCGACAGACCAGCGGCAACACGTTCAGCCCTTGGGAGGACCTCGGCGGATACGCGGAGGTCGGCCCTGCCGCCGTGCGCGACGCTTCGGGTTTCGTGCGGGTGCTGGTCGTCGGCGCGGACGCGAAGCTCTACGAACGCAAGCAGAGCGCGGCCGGCCCCACGAACCCGTTCGGAGGCTGGCAGGTCGCCGGTAACTAGTTCAACAATTGAATTCGTTCGAAAAAATGATTGACGGCGGACATCGCCCGCCGCAATACTTGTGCCACACACCAAGCCGAAAGGGACAGTCATGACGAGCCAGGACATGCGACGCGGACGCTCCAGCAGCGTCGTCGCCTGCGTGCGCTCATCGCGGCTCCCCAGCTCCTCGCGACCGTTTTCGCAGGTGAGCTCCTTGTAGTGGCCAAGCTTCAGGTCACACGGGGAGCCGCCCATCGGGAAACCGATCAGGGCGGCTCTCTTTGTTTGCCGTGCATTTAAATACACCCTTGTAGCTCAACGGACAGAGTGCGGCGCTACGAACGCCGAGATTCAGGTTCGACTCCTGGCAGGGGTACTCACGGGTGCGAGGGAGACGGCAACCCACCTCATTTGGGATGAGGACACACCGCGTTCGACTCGCGGGCATCCGACGGAAAGGCGCCTTCTGGCGCACCGGTAACGCAGGGCAAAGGAGGGCTGGCCGAGTGGTAAGGCACCGGATTGCTGATCCGTGGTCCAGCAACGTCTGGCGCGCGTTCGATCCGCGCGCCCTCCGCGTCCTCGGGAGGATTGGCCGAGCCCGGTAAGGCAGCTGTCTCGAAAACAGTGGTCAGCGCGCGAGCGCTGCGCAGGTTCGAATCCTGCATCCTCCGCTCCACCGTGTCCTCTGAAGTGCTGATGGCAGCACGCCCGACTGTTACGCGGGAGGACCAGGTTCGAATCCTGGCAGGGGAACTTCAGCGGAAGTCCCGTGACTTCGACGGGATCCGCAGGTCCAGGTGCTGCAACCGGTCCGCCAGCACGCTGACCACGCCCTCCGCCGACTCGACCACGCCCCGCACGAGCATCGCGCCGCTGCCGCGCGCCACCCGCCGGTACCGCGCCCACAGACCCGGCGAGCACACGACGTTCACCATGCCCGTCTCGTCCTCGATGTTGAGGAACGTGACCCCGCCCGCCGTCGCCGGGCGTTGCCGGTGCGTCACCGCGCCGCCGATCAGCACGCGGGTGCCGGGTTCGACGGATGCGAGGGCGGTCACCGGCAGTGCGCCCATCGAGTCCAATGTGGACCGCACGAACTGGGTCGGGAAGCTGTCCGGGGACAGGCCCGTGGCCCAGACGTCCGCCACCGCCAGTTCGACGTCGTCCATGCCGGGCAACGCGGGCGCGTCGACGCCGACCACGGTGCCGGGCAGGCGATCGGACCTGATGGCGGCCACCGCGCCGGCCGCCCAGAGAGCCTCGCGGCGTTCCAGGCCGAAGCAGGAGAAGGCGCCTGCGGTGGCGAGGGCTTCCACCTGAGCCGCTGTGAGCTGCACGCGGGTGCCGAAGTCCTCCATGTCGCGGAACGGTTGTGCGGCAACGATTCGCTCGGCATCTGCGTCGCCGATGCCGCGGACGGCGGACAACCCGATGCGGACGGAGTTCTTGCCCTCGAACGGTTCCAGACCGGCCCAGGGAAGCGACCGGTTCACGCACGGGCCGTGCACCGTCACGCCGTGCCGGCGGGCGTCGATCACCAGCGACTGCGGCGAGTAGAAGCCCATCGGCTGGGCCCTGAGCAGGGCCGCGCAGAACGCCGCCGGGTAGTAGAGCTTGAACCAAGCGCTCACGAACACCAGGTGTGCGAACGACAGGGCGTGCGACTCGGGGAAGCCGAAGTTGGCGAACGCCAGGAGCTTCGCGTAGATGCGGCCGGCCAGTTCCTGGTCGATGCCCTGAGCGGCACAGCCCTCGTAGAAGCGGTCGCGCAGACGTTCCATCCGGGCGGTCGAGCGCTTGGCGCCCATCGCGCGGCGCAGTTCGTCGGCCTCGGCGGCGGTGAAGCCGGCCACGTCCACCGCGATCTGCATGAGCTGTTCCTGGAACAACGGGACGCCGTAGGTCTTCTTCAGCGCGTTCTCCAGCAACGGGTGGTCGTAGTCCCACTTCTCGACCTCGTTGCGGCGCCGGATGTACGGGTGCACCGAGCCGCCCTGGATCGGGCCGGGTCTGATCAGCGCGACCTCGACGACCAGGTCGTAGAACTCGCGCGGCTTCAGGCGCGGCAGCGTCGCCATCTGCGCGCGGCTCTCCACCTGGAAGACGCCGACCGAGTCGGCCTTCTGCAACATCTCGTAGACGCGCTGGTCGTTGAGATCGATGCGCCCCATGTCGACGTCGACGCCTTCGTGGTCGCGGACGAGGTCGATGGCGTAGTGCAGCGCGGAGAGCATGCCGAGGCCGAGCAGGTCGAACTTCACCAGGCCGATGGACGCGCAGTCGTCCTTGTCCCACTGCAGGACCGTGCGCTTGTCCATGCGCGCCTTCTCCACCGGGCACACCTCGCTGACGGCGCGGTCGCAGATCACCATGCCGCCGGAGTGGATGCCGAGGTGGCGCGGGAAGTTCTCCAGCTGCGCGGACAGTTCCAGCACGTCACGCGGGATGTCGCAGTCGTCGGTGGTGGTGCCGAGCGGACCCCACCTGTCTATCTGCTTGCTCCACGCGTCCTGCTGGCCCGGCGAGTGACCGAGCGCGCGGGCCATGTCGCGCACCGCGGATCGGGCGCGGTAGGTGATGACGTTGGCGACCTGAGCCGCGTGCCTGCGGTCGTACTTGGCGTAGACGTGCTGGATGACCTCCTCGCGCCGGTCGGACTCGATGTCGACGTCGATGTCGGGAGGGCCGTCGCGGGCGGGCGCGAGGAACCGTTCGAAGAGCAGGTCGAAGCGGACCGCGTCGACGTTGGTGATGCCGAGCGCGAAGCACACCGCGGAGTTCGCCGCGCTGCCCCTGCCCTGGCAGAGGATGTCGTTGCGCTTGCAGAAGTCCACGATGTCGTGCACGACGAGGAAGTAACCGGGGAAGCCGAGCTGTTCGATGATCCTCAGCTCGTGCTCGATCTGCCGGAACGCCTTCTCGTCGCTGTCGGAGTACCGCCGGCGCGCGCCCTCGTAGGTGAGGTGGCGCAGCCAGCTGATCTCGGTGTGGCCGTCCGGCACGTCGAACGGCGGCAGCTTCGGCGCGACCAGCCGCAGGTCGAAGGCCAGCTGCATGCCGAGCAACGCGGCGTTGTGCACGGCGCCGGGAAAACGACGGAACCGGTGGAACATCTCCTCGCCGCTGCGCAGGAACGCGGCGGGTGACGGCGGCAGCCAGCCGGCCATGTCGTCGAGGCTGCTTCGCGCGCGCACGGCGGCCATCGCGGCGGCGAGCCTGCCACGGCTCGGGGTCGCGTAATGCACCGCATTCGTTGCCACGACAGGGAGTTGCAGCTTCTGCGCCATCGCGTTGAGGATGTCGTTGCGCCTGCTGTCCTCGGGAAGGCCGTGGTCGGTCAGCTCGACGTAGACGCGGCCCCTGCCGAACAGGTCGGTGAGCCTGACGATCTCCTCGAACGCCGCCTCCGGGCCCTCTCTCACCAGCGCGCGGCGGACGGTTCCCTTGCGGCAGCCCGTGAGGACCACGACATCGCCCTTGGTGTCGGCCACGATCTGGTCGATGTCGTAGACGGGTTTGCCCTTCTCGGCGTTGTCGTCGAGGTGGCCGGTGGTGAGCGTGCGGCACAGCCCGTGGTAGCCGTCCTGTTTGCGGGCGAGGAGAAGCAGGTGGTCGCCCTCGGGATCCGGTTCACCGTTGGCGGGCCTGCTCAGTCCGATGCTCAGCTCGGCGCCGAACACCGTGTGCATGCCGAGTTCCTTGGCGGCCTCGGCGAAGCGGACCACGCCGTACATGCCGTCGTGGTCGGTGATCGCGATGGCGTCGAGCTTGAGCCGTTGCGCCTCCTCGACCAGTTCCTCGGGGTGGCTCGCGCCGTCGAGCCAGCTGAAGTTGGAGTGGCAGTGCAGTTCCGCGTACGGCACGCGCTTGCGGGTGACCGCGAGCTCGTCCGCGTGCAGCTCGAACCCCGGCGGGGCGGCGTACCGGTCGCGGTGTCTTCCCCACCCCGGACCGTCGCCGCCGTCGGGTTTCTGTTCGTAGGGCTTGCCGGAGAGAGCCCGCTCCAGCTCTCTCCAGCGGACCGGCGGGTTATTCCAGCCCATCAGGAACCTTCCGCGGCAACGGGATCAGGGTCTCCAGCAGATCCCAGTACTCGTCGTACATCAGTCGTACACCCCTTCCAGAAACCACCTCTGGTCCCTGCGGATCAGCAGGAACGCCTGGTCGTTCGTCTGCACCTGGATGCGCGCGGCCCGGTGCGGGTCCGGCGCCCACCACCGTTCGTCGACCGGCCACGGCCCGGCCCACGCGGTGATCTCCCGCCTCTTTCCTTTGACCGTCAGGCTTCTCGGTTGCGCGGTGAGTTCGAGGCGGCCGGTCACACCGACCTCGCCGCCCGCCTCGTCCTTCAGGTCCGCGGGGTCGTCGGCGAGCGTCGCGGGCGCCCTGGTCAGCCGGCCGGGCCACGGGTGGCCGGGGTTCTTCGCGGGCACTCGTTCGTCACCCCACGGCACGAGCCTGACCTGCTCCTTCGGTCCCCTGCCGCCGTCGATGACCCCGGTGAGCACGCCGTCCGGGCCGAGCAGGCCCTGGACGTGCAGCAACGCCCGCACCGCGCGTTCGTCGTCGTGGCCCCACAACCCGAGCTGGAGCGCGGTGCCGTTGACGACCTCGACCGGTTCGAGGGTGAGCGTGCGGATGCCGGAGGTGAGGCGTTCGCGGGTGAGCCACCCGTCGAGCTGCCAGCGCACCCGGTCCGCGATTCCCCGTGGTGTCAACGGTTCCGCGGCCCGCCACACCCGGTGCAGCTCCTCGTCGTTCTCGGTGCGGGCGTGGATGCCGAGCCGCGTGCACGCGAGACTTCTGGCCGCGAGGTTCTCGTGCAGCCGTTCCGACAGGATCTTCGCGGCGAACGCGGCCGCGTCGATGCGCTCGACCGGGTCGTCGAAGGTCTCGGTGACCGCCAGTTCCGGCGCGGGCCTGCGCTTGTCGAGCGGGCGTTCCGGCAACCCGCGCGCCAGCCGGTGCTGCCGGGTCGCCGGGCCGCCGAACCTCGACGCCACCGCGTTCTCCGGCACGTCCGCGAACGCGCCGAGCGTCTTCAGCCCGAGCCTTCTGAGCAGGTCGACCAAATCTGGAGCATCAAGCTCGTGCACGCCCAACGGCCTGAGGAACTCCGGCGTCCGGTCCGGCGGCACGATCACGTTGCGGTGCGCGGCTTTCATGGCCGCGAACAGGCTGTCGGCCATGCCCACCTGGGCCTCGGTCCCGGTGCGGGCCGCGACGTGGTCGACAATCCGTTCGGCCGCCTGCTCCTCGGACCCGAAGTAGCCGACCGGCCCCTGCGCCGGCACCGCGACCAGCCCGGGCAGCACGACCTCGATGCCGGGCGCGAGCTCCTCGACGGCCTCCGCGACCGGCTCGAAGAACCTCGCGTCGCGCTGCGGATCGTGCTCGAAGGTGATCAGCTCAGGACACATCGCCTCGGCCGCGCGCTTGCGCATCGTCCTCCGGATGCCCTCGGCCCGCGCCACCGCCGAGGTGGACACGATCTCGTTGCCGTCGACCACCGCCACCGGCACGTGCGGGGCGGTGCCGGTGGCGGTGCAGGCGGCGATGACGGGCCAGTCGGGGCACCAGACGGCGAGCAGCCGTGTGTCCTTCACGCCGACGGACCCTTTTGCGCGAGCCTGACCAGGCGTTCCACTGCCTCCGTCCGCCTGGTGACGGCACTGTCCACCCGCCTGGCGGCCAGCTCGTCGGCCCGGCCCGGACCGGCATCAGCCGGCTCGTCGGAGCGGGCCGGTTCGCCGGCCACCAGCGGGAGCTCGATTTCTTCCGCGCCGAAGGTCAGCAGCACGTTCTTCGCGCGTCCTGCCGAACCGCGGCCACCGCGGCGCACGGTGATCTCCTGGCGCCGCAACGTTTCCGCGCCGTCGCGCAACGGGTTCCAGCTCACAGACTCCGCGGTCAGTTCCACGTCGGCCGAGGGCCAGGGGCCGTAGGCGATGAGCACGGAGCGGCGTTGACGGGCACGGGCCGTCAGGCGGCGGGCCAGTGAGGGAGGGAGCGGGCAGGCGACGGCCACCAGGTCGATGCCGTCCAGCAGGGCCGCGATGACCGGGCCCGGATCGGAGCCAGGACGTGGGACCAGTGCCAGGCGTTGCACCGCGACGCCCAGTTCGGCCGCGGCCAGCACTCCCACCTGGGGCAGACCGACCACGGCGGCCCAGCAGCCGTCCGCGGTCGCGCCTGCCAGCAGGGCGAGCAGCAACGATGTCGATCCGCCCACCGACACCGTGCTGCCACGCCGCAAGCCGCCCCACGGGAGCAGGCCCGCCAGTTCCCCGCGAACCGGCAGAACCCGCCCCGTGGTGTGGTCGGTGGTGGTGCTGGTCAACTCGCTGGCCGGGTTCACCCCGAGCGCGGCCAACGACGCCGTTGCCGACCTGGACACTCCACCCACCTCCCTTCACGGACCGTGCGCACCCCTGTGCACGACCGCCGAGGGAAGTTCGGCGACTTGCTTATTCGAACGCTTGTTCGAACGAACGAGATGATCGTAGCGTGTGGACGCACCCCTGTGTCAATCCCAGAGCGTCACCCTTTTGGTGGACACGGTCACACGGGTCCGGAAGCTCCTCTACGGTGGCCCGATCACCGCCGGGAACTGGGGAAATCGTGAACCAACCACCTCCGCACGGCTGGCACCAGCAGCCAGGACCGCCGCAGAACTGGCCACAGCAGGGCTACCAACCGCAACCGGGCTGGGGCCCTCCGCAGCCGCCACCCGGGAAGAGCAAGGCGCCGCTGGTCGTCGGCATCCTCGTCGGCGTGCTGGTGCTCGCGGGCGCCATCACCGCGCTCGTGATCCACCTCAACGTCAACGAGGACGGCGGCAGCCCCAAGCGCGCAGACAAGCTGCCCGCGCTGTGCGGGAACGTGTCCGAGGCCGCGCTGGCCAAGGCGCACACGACGAACCCCAACGGGCTCATGTCACGTGAGACGAAGCTGTCGAAGGGCGTCCGCACGACCTGCTCGTGGAACCAGACCAAGGGCACCGACGGCGCGGGCCACCGCACCACCGACGTCTCCGTCACCAACGAGCGCGAGGAGGCGGAGTCCGCCTTCAGCCGGTCCATCTCGATGTACATGGGCACCACCCAGGGCAGGCCGCTGCAGAAACCGATCAAGGGTCTCGGCGACGAGGCCGTGGTGATCCTGATGGAGACGAAGTCGGCGTTCACCGAGATGTCGGTCATCGTGCGCAAGGGCGAACTGATCGTCAAGGTCGACCACTCGGGCTGGGACGCGGGCCTGTTCGCCAACACGAAGCCCGACCCCGCAGAGCTCGAAGCGGCCGCGAAGGCCGTCGCCGAGGAGATGGTCGCGAAGATCTGAAAGCGAAAGGGCCGCTCCCCCAACGGGAAGCGGCCCTTCTGCCGGCAGATCTAGTGGGCGAAGTGGCGCGTGCCCGTGAGGTACAGCGTGATGCCCGCTTCCTCGGCCTTGGCGATGACCTCGGAGTCGCGCACCGAACCACCGGGCTGCACGACCGCGCGCACGCCGGCTTCCAGCAGCACCTCGAGACCGTCCGAGAACGGGAAGAACGCGTCGGACGCGCCGACCGCGCCCTTGGCCCGCTCACCGGCGCGCTTCACCGCGAGGTGCGACGAGTCGACCCGGTTGACCTGGCCCATGCCGACGCCGACGGTGGCGCCGTTGTCCGCCAGCAGGATCGCGTTCGACTTCACCGCGCGGATGGCACGCCACGCGAACTCGAGGTCCGCCAGCGTCTTCTCGTCCGCGGGCTTGCCTGCCGCCAGGGTCCAGTTCGCCGGCGAGTCACCGGACGCGTCGATGGCGTCGCGCTGCTGCAGGAGCAGGCCCCCGGACACCGGACGCATCTCGGCGCCACCGCGAGCAGGCGCCTCGGCCACGAGGATGCGCACGTTCTTCTTGCGCTGCAACACCTCCACCGCACCGTCCGCATAGGACGGAGCGATGACGACCTCGGTGAAGATCTCCGAGACGAACTCGGCCATCTCCACGGTGACCTCGCGGTTCGCCGCGATGATGCCACCGAACGCGCTGACCGGGTCGCACTCGTGCGCCTTGCGGTGCGCGTCCGCGATGCTCAGCTCGGACACCGCGATGCCGCACGGGTTGGCGTGCTTGATGATCGCGACGCACGGCAGCTCGTGGTCCCACGCGGCACGCCACGCGGCGTCACCGTCGAGGTAGTTGTTGTACGACATCTCCTTGCCGTGCAACTGCTTCGCCGACGCCAGGCCCACGCGGCCGTCGCCCTGCGTGTAGATCGCGGCGCTCTGGTGCGGGTTCTCGCCGTAGCGCAGCACGTTCGACCGGTTCCAGGTCGCGCCGACCCAGCCGGGGAAGCCGCTGCCCTCGTCGTCCGGAGCCAGCGCGTTGCCCATCCACGAAGCCACGGCGACGTCGTAGGAAGCGGTGTGGCGGAACGCGTCGGCGGCCAGGCGCTGCCGGTCGGCCAGGGTGAAGCCGCCCTCGCGGACGTTCTCCAGCACCCAGTCGTAGCGCGCCGGGTCGACGACGACCGCGACGTTGGCGTGGTTCTTCGCCGACGCGCGGACCATCGCGGGACCGCCGATGTCGATCTGCTCGACGCAGTCGTCCGGGGAAGCACCCGACGCGACGGTCTGCGTGAACGGGTACAGGTTCACGACCAGCAGGTCGAACGGCGCGATGTCCATCTCGCGCAACTGCTGGACGTGCGAGTCCTTGCGCAGGTCGGCCAGCAGACCGGCGTGCACGCGCGGGTGCAGCGTCTTCACGCGGCCGTCGAGGCACTCGGGGAACCCGGTGACCTGCTCGACCGGCGTCACGGGGACGCCCGCGTCGGCCAGCACCTTCGCGGTGCCGCCGGTGGACACGATCTCGACTCCGGCCGCGTGCAGGCCGGTGGCCAGTTCCAGCAGGCCGGCCTTGTCGGAGACCCCGATCAGGGCCCGGCGGACCGGTCGCCTCTCGGCAGGAGTGCTCACGGAATGCTCACCTTTCGTCCGTTCACGGTGCAGCCCTCACGGGCGAGCCGGCCGACTGTCTCGACGAGCAGCCGGCGTTCGACGACCTTGATGCGTTCGTGCAGGGTCTCCTCGGTGTCGCCGGGTTCGACGACAACGGCCTCCTGCGCGAGGATCGGCCCCGTGTCGACGCCCGCGTCGACCAGGTGCACCGTCGATCCGGTGACGTGCACGCCGTAGGCCAGGGCGTCGCGCACGCCGTGCGCGCCGGGGAAGGCCGGCAGCAGCGCGGGGTGGGTGTTGATCATGCGGCCGCCGAAGCGGGCGAGGAACTGCTCACCGATGATCTTCATGAAGCCGGCGGACACGACCAGGTCGGGCTCGTACGACGCGACGGCCCCGGTCAGGGCGGCGTCCCAGGCCGTGCGGTCGGCGTGGTCGCGCAGCTTCACGGCGAAGTGGGGCACCCCGGCGCGTTCGGCGCGCTTGAGGCCCTCGATGTTCTCGCGGTCGGCGCCGACCGCGACCACCTCGATCGGGAGGTCCGCGTCCAGCAGGGCCTGCATGAGGGTTCCGGAACCGGAGACGAGTACGACGACGCGCGCCGGTGTGGGAAGCCGAAGTTCGGTGCTCAGCGTCTACTCCTGGTCGTTGCAGCAGCTCAGGAGCAGCCTAGGACGTCACCGTCCCGGCTTGCCGTCCAGGTCCTCCTCGGAGGGCATGCCGAGCATTTCGTCGAACTCCGCATCAAGGTCCTCTTCCTCTTCGAGGTCCTCGTCCGCGTCGTCTTCCTGTTCGTCCTCAACGTCTTCGGCGTCTTCTGGCTCTTCCTCGTCGTACTCGTCCTCGTCGTAGTAGTCGTCGTCCTCGAGGTCCTCCTCGACCTCGAACTCGTCTTCGTCCACGACTTCGAGCTGTTCGAACTGTTCGGTGAGCTCGTCGTCCTCGAACACGACGTCCGGGTCGACGGCCTCCCCGTCCTCGTCGTAGTCCGGCTCGACGAACTCGGCGTCGTCCGCCACCGCGGTCTTCTTGCGGTTCCCCGCGAGCCAGGCCACCAGGGCGCCCGGCACCAGCACCCACAGCACCACGAGCAGCGCGAGCAGGCCCGCGGGCACCGTCACGGGGTCGAACGCGCCGCCGGCCAGCCGTCCACCGGCCGTCGCGGCGAGCACCAGGCTGCCCACGCCCGCCGTGATCGCCGCCACCAGCACCGCGCGCAGCCGCGAGGTCGGCCGGTCGGACACCTTGCGGCAGGTCCAGCCGACGAACACGCCGATCACCGCGCCGCCGGCCAGCACGGCGGGACTCCACGCGAACGCGCTCTCCGGCATGGCCGCCAGCAGCGGAACCGGGGGCACCGGACCGCCGACGAACCGCGTCGGCGCGACCTCGACCCCACCCAGTGAGAACCCGGCGCCCACGACGTACGAGAAGCCCGCGATGATCGCGTTCGGCAGGTAGCCGAGGCACAGCAGGAACACGCCGAGGCCCACACCGAACGACGGACCGGCCTCCGCGAAGAGCCCGCTGGTCGTCGGCCAGGACGCCGCGAGACCGGCGGCCACCGCCAACGCACCCATGCTGACCAGCGCGAACAACGCCATGAAGCCGGAGCGCAGACCGTGCAGCGCCACCGGGTCGAGCTTGTCGAACACCACCTCGACCAGGCCACAACGGCGGGCCACGCCGATCGTCGCGGCGAGACCGGACACGGCCGCGCAACCGAAGAACGCGACAGCCGGTGTGGCGCGCACGACGCCCTCGCCCATGACCAGCGCGATCGTGCCGCCGACGACCGCGTGCGATCCGGCGATGCTGAGCACGACACCGCGCGCCTGCAGCGGTTCGTACAGTCCGAGACGGTCGGCGGCACCCGCGGCGGTGCGGGCGACCAGCAGCATCAGCAACGCCGTTGGCAGCAGCGGCAGCACGCCGAGCTGGCCGGAGTCGAAGCGCAGCGGCACGTGGTGCGCCGCCAGCCAGGCGGGCGCGGCGGCGCTGAGCACGCCTGACGTGGAGAACTCGGCGTACGTGGCCGTCGCGGAGACCAGCGCGAGGACCGCGGCGACCGCGGCATATCCGACGACCACCGATCCGACCGCGGAGGCGATGAGCACACGCGTGCGTTCGGACCGCGAGAACTCCGGTGGGCGCACGGTGTTGACCTCGCGGGTCACATCGCGTTGCAGCACGGGCACTTCTCCACTGTGTCAGGCCGCCTGAGCCATTCGGGGCAGGCACGCCGGGTCATACGACAGGGGTGGCGCCGGAGAACCGGCACCACCCCTGAGGTCGAACGGTGTGCGGACCTTACTGCTGCGGTCCGCCGAAGCCGCCGGGCGGCGTGCCCGGCGAGCCGAACTGGCCCGGCTGCGGCATGAAGCTGGTCTGCTGCGGCGGCTGACCCGGCTGGGCGGGCTGCTGCGGCTGCTGACCGAACTGCTGCTGCTGACCGAACTGCTGAGGCGCCTGCTGCTGCGGGGCCTGCTGGGGCGCGCCGTGCTGCGGGTGCTGACCCTGCTGCGGGAACGCGCCGGACTGCGGGTTCCAGCCGCCCGGCTGGCCCTGCTGCTGACCCGCGTACGGGTTCGGGGGCTTCGGCTCGAACTTCACGATGCCCTCGGCGAGCAGGAACGCGAGCACGACCGCGGCCGTCTCGAGCAGCGCGACGATGAGCAGCACGATGTCGAGGCCCTGCACGGACGGCGACTTGATGATGCCCTGCAGCTGGAGCAGCGTCTGGACGGCCGCGAGGACCGCGGCGACCGGGACGAAGCCCTTCGGGATGCTGGGCAGCACCGAGAGGCCGGCGAGCATGCCCGCGGCCACCAGGTACGTCACGTTGCCGCTGACGTCGTCCGCGAACGCGACGAGGTAGGCGACGAGGCCGAGACCCGCCGCGACCAGCGGGAGGATCAGGGCCAGGTTGATGTTGTTGGCGCCGGGGGCCCCGTGGGCCGGCGGCGGAGCCTGGTGCTGTGCCGGACCCGGCGGCTGCTGTTGGGGTGCGCCGTAAGGCACGGACATGTCGAGGTCTCCTCCTCAAACCAGGGTGCGTCGAATGACGCTAGCAGTGCTCTGCACCCGCTACTAAGACGATGGACCGATCATGCCGGTTCCGCCATACGAGCGAGAGCCGGACTCCGAAAGTAGCCGGAACCCGGCACCGTGTTCACTTTTCGCCACTACACGGCGAGGGCCGGACTCCGAAACTACTCGGAACCCGGCCCTCGCGTTGTACTGCGTGTATGAGATCAGAGACTCAGCAACTCAGAGACCCTGCATGATCTCGCGCATCAGGTCAGCCGTCTCGGACGGCGTCTTGCCGACCTTGACGCCGGCGGCCTCGAGGGCCTCCTTCTTCGCCTGCGCGGTGCCCGCCGAGCCCGAGACGATGGCGCCGGCGTGGCCCATGGTCTTGCCCTCGGGAGCGGTGAAGCCCGCGACGTAGCCGACGACCGGCTTGGTCACGTTCTCCTTGATGTACGCCGCGGCGCGCTCCTCGGCGTCGCCACCGATCTCACCGATCATCACGATCGCGGTGGTCTCGGGGTCCGCCTCGAACGCCTCGAGGGCGTCGATGTGCGTGGTGCCGATGATCGGGTCGCCACCGATGCCGATCGCGGTGGAGAAACCGAAGTCCCGCAGCTCGTGCATCATCTGGTAGGTCAGCGTGCCCGACTTCGACACCAGGCCGATCTTGCCGCTGCCCGCGATGTTCGCGGGGATGATGCCGGCGTTCGACTTGCCGGGGCTGATGATGCCGGGGCAGTTCGGGCCGATGATGCGGGTCTTGTGGCCCGTCGCGACGGCGTGCGCCCAGAAGTAGGCGGTGTCGTGCACCGGGATGCCCTCGGTGATGACGACGGCCAGCTCGATCTCGGCGTCGATCGCCTCGACCACGGCGGCCTTCGAGAAGGCCGGCGGGACGAAGATCACGGTCACGTTCGCGCCGGTGGCCTCCATGGCCTCCTTGACGGTGCCGAAGACCGGGAGGACGGTGCCGTCGAAGTCGACCTTCTCGCCCGCCTTGCGCGGGTTCACGCCACCGACGATGTTCGTGCCGGACGCGAGCATGCGCTTGGTGTGCTTGGTGCCCTCGGCACCGGTCATGCCCTGGACGATGACCTTGCTGGTCTCGTTGAGGAAGATAGCCATCTTGGTCAGACCCCCGCAGCCGCGAGCTCGGCGGCCTTGGCGGCCGCGTTGTCCATCGTGTCGACAACGGTTACCAGCGGGTGGTTGGCCTCGGCGAGAATCGCGCGGCCCTCCTCCACGTTGTTGCCGTCCAGGCGGACGACGAGCGGCTTGGTGGCCGAGTCGCCGAGGATCTCCAGCGCCTTCACGATGCCGTTGGCGACGGCGTCGCACGCGGTGATGCCACCGAAGACGTTCACGAACACGGAGCGGACGGCCTCGTCGCCGAGGATGACGTCCAGGCCGTTGGCCATGACCTCGGCGGACGCGCCGCCACCGATGTCGAGGAAGTTCGCGGGCTTCACGCCGTACTGCTCACCGGCGTACGCGACGACGTCCAGCGTCGACATGACCAGACCGGCACCGTTTCCGATGATGCCGACCTCGCCGTCGAGCTTGACGTAGTTGAGGCCCTTCTCCTTGGCCTTCGCCTCGAGGGGGTTCTCAGCCTGCTTGTCGACCAGCTCGGCGTGCGCCGGGTGGCGGAAGCCGGCGTTCTCGTCGAGCGTGACCTTGCCGTCGAGCGCGACGATCTTGCCCTGCGGGTCGCGGACCAGCGGGTTGACCTCGACGAGCGTGGCGTCCTCGGAGACGAAGGTCTCCCAGAGCTTCACGATGGTGTCGACGACCTGGTCCTTGACCTCGGCCGGGAAGTTCGCCGCGTCGGCGATCTCCGTGGCCTTGGCCACGTCGACGCCCTTGATGGCGTCGATGGCGATCTTCGCGAGGGCCTCGGGCTTGGTCGCGGCGACCTCCTCGATGTCCATGCCGCCCTCAACACTCGCCATGGCGAGGAAGGTGCGGTTGGCACGGTCGAGCAGGAAGGAGAAGTAGTACTCCTCCGCGATGTCGGAGGCGGGCGTCACCAGAACGCGGTGAACGATGTGCCCCTTGATGTCGAGGCCGAGAATGGCGGTCGCCTTCTCCTCGGTCTCCTCGGGGGTGGAAGCGAGCTTCACACCACCGGCCTTGCCGCGGCCGCCGGTCTTGACCTGGGCCTTGACGACAACGGCCTGGCCGAACTTCGCGGCGATGGCCTTGGCGTCAGCTGGGTTGGTTGCCACATCGCCCGGCAGAACCGGGACGCCGTGGGCGGCGAAGAGATCCTTCGCCTGGTACTCGTACAGGTCCACTCGGGTCTCCTGCGACGTCGGTGTCGGAACACCGCGCCTGGGTGGTCCTCAAGGGGCCGTGCGAACCCACTTGACGCGGCTGGGCCCAGACACTATCGAGCTGCAGGTACCGCTCGCACGCCACCACCGGTGAGGTCGGTCTCAACGGCGGTGAGGTCGATCACGCGTGCGCGCGCGTTATGAGGAAAAAGCAGGCGCTCGAGACGTTCGTGAGTCTTTTGCGACACGTTTCAGCGGGTCGCGCGAGTCCCCATCAACCCGGCCGCGATCAGCAGCGCCGCGATCGACGCCAGCGCCAGCCACGTGCCGGGCGCCGCCACCGCGCCCTCGACGCGGCCGCCGGTCAGCGGCAGTTCGAGCGCCCGCACGCCGAGCAGCAGCGCGATGCCCACGAGCGTGGCCGCGCCACGAGCGGGCTTCGACCGGAGCGCGAGCACGAGGCTCATGATCAGCACGATGAGGGAGATCAGCAGGACCGCGGAGACCGTCGGGTCGTTGTCCGGGACCAGGGTCGGTGACGTGTACCTGTCGCCACGCAGGGTCGGCAGCGCGAAGGCGCCTGCCGCGAAGAGCCCGGCGAGCAGCACGGCGCCCAGCTCGGTCACCGGCACCTGCTCCTTCTTGGTCTCGCCCGCGTTCTCCCGCTCGATCGCGCCCGCGAGGCCCGCGCAGGCCAGTGCCAGCAGGCCGAGCGGGATCTCGACGGTCATCAGCCAGAAGCCCGCGCCGGGCTGCGCGACGCCCAGCTGGCTCGCCGCCAGCACGGGTTCGGTCGCGCCCGCCGCGGCGAACTGCATGGCGAAGTAACCGCCCACCAGTGCCGGGCGCACCACGGCGGCCGTGGACGGCAGCACCAGGAGAAGTCCCAGCCCGGCGAACGCGAGTCCGGCCACCCAGAGCAGGTTCACGGACGCCAGGTCGGGTGCGACACCGCCCGTGGGGAGGACGAGCTGCGGAAGCAACGCGCCGATGAGCATCGCGGCGGCCGAGAGGACGGCGAAGACACCTGCGGCCAGGTGCATGCGCTGAAGAGAGGGCAGTGCCGGGTCGCGCGTCTCGTCGCGCTTGCCGCGCAACAGTCGCGCCGTCCGGCCGTAAAGGGGCGTGATGGGCAGCACGAGAGCGGCGACCAGCGCGATCATCGACCCCACGCTGATGCTCAGCCCGGCCGCGACGGTGCCCGCCACCAGCGGCGGCAGCACGACGGCCAGCAACGCGAGCGTCACACCGATCGTCCCGCCCTGGCGGGTGTCCGGGTCGGGCGAGCTGGCCGCGAGCGCGGTGGCGAGCGGCGCGGCCAGTGCGATCAGCAGACCGCCGGTCAGGCCGAGCACCGGCAGGTCCCACGGCCCGCGGTCCAGCTGGAACGGGTCCGTCGAGATGAACGGCTTGCCCAGCAACCCGATCGCGGCCCACGCGGCGATGATCACCGGCATGGCCACCAGGGTCGGGGGCTCCGACTCGTCCGCGGGCATGCCGGCGCGACCGGCCGCGAGGGCGCCGCCCGCGATCACCAGCAGGTGCCCGGCGATCAGCAGCCAGACCCCCGCCGACGGGACGACCGCGACGAGGGTCGTCGGCCGGAACAGCTCCGGCCGCGCCACCTTCATCGCGTCGAGAACGATCTGGAAGTCGCTCAGCAGGCGTCCGACCGCGAAGACACCGACCGCGGCGATCAGTCCGGCCGCCACGAACGGGCGGCCGCGCATCAGCAGGACACCCGCGACGACCGGCGGCAACAGCGCCAGCAGGGCGAGCAGCGGCCACGACGTGAAGGCGGGATCCGCGCCGTCGACCACGCCGAGCAGCGGACCGGCCGCCAGTAGAAGGGAGCCTGCCGCGGCGAGTGCCCACGACGTGCGCAGCCTCGCGGCCGCCGGGGTCTGGTTCTCGAGCTCGGTGCGAGTCATCGCGGGCGAACCTAGCAAGACCGATGTGTGACCGCGTGTGGCCTCCTGGGCGTATCAAGACGAATTTCGTTCGCATGTGGAAAACGTCCGCCGGGTACTCCTAGCCCGTGACTTCATCACTTACCGTCGCTCATGTGAGCGAGAGCGGCCGGTCGTGGATCACGCGTCTGACGGACGCGGCCCTCGACCGTGCCGGCTGGGGCGTGCACACGGTTCGTGATGTCGCGGAAGAGGTGAAGGTCGCGCTGCGGGCGATGGCCACGCCGGGCGGAGTGCGCGGGGTCGCGATGGAAGCGGCCTGGCTGACCGCCCACGCGGTGCTCTACCCGTGGGGCGCGATCACCGAACAGCTGCGCACAGACGGCCAGTACCGGCACTACCGCACCGACGGCCTGCCCCCGCGCCAGCGCGGGCTGATGGTTTCGGCGATGGACGCGGCGGGCACCCCGATCGTGTTGGTGCATGGCATCGGGGACAACCGTTCCGCCTTCGCGGTGCTGTCGGGGGCGCTGCGAAGGCGGGGCTTCGGGGTGGTTCACGCCATCAACTACAGCGTGCTGACCGCGTTGACCGGAGACGTCCGCCGTTCGGCCGCGTTGCTCGGCGCCCACATCGAGCGGATCTGTGAACAGACCGGATCCGATCAGGTGCACGTCGTCGGCCATTCGCTGGGCGGGCTCATTGCTCGGTACTACGTGCAACGGCTGCACGGCGACGCACGCGTTCGCACACTCGTAACACTGGGAACGCCGCACAGCGGCACGCTCGCCGCCTATCTGCTGCCGACTCCGCTGACCAAGCAACTGCGACCGGGCTCCGAGTTGCTCGAGGAGCTCGCCGAACCGTGCCGGCCGTGCCGCACGCGCTTCGTCGTGGTCTGGTCGGAGATGGATCAGATCATCGTGCCTCAGCGCAACGCCCGACTGGAGCACTCGTCGTTGCACGTCGAAGAGCACCAGATACGTGATTCAGGTCACCTTTCTTTGCCGGTTGACACGAGGACTCTTCACGTAGTTGTGACGGCCATCACCCGATCGGATGACTTGTCAACTCACCCCATCGCCGCTGGCGGTGAGGCGTGTCGAGCGCCCGGCATGACCGACAGTCACAGTTGACAGTTGAAACCCGCTGGTCGCCGCCCATTGGGAGGACATAACGAACTGGGGTTTGCCCTCTGAGGCTCCCAGCCGTTACCTTCCCCCGGTCCGTTGTCACGGTCTGATCACAGAAGGACACCGAGTCAGAACCCCGAATCCTGACTCACCGGGAATCCCCCGCCCGGCAGTCCACCCGATCAGGCTCCCCGAAGGCGGAAGGGCAAGCTTTGAGTCACCACCGCTCCCCCGGCGGCCATGAACGCAGTGCTGCGCTTGAAGAGGCAGTCGACCGCGCCAACGTGCGCACGGTCAGCTCTCACCGGCTCCCCCCGCCACCGTCGGCGCTTCGCGGACGCATCGTCGTCGCCGCCGTCGCAGTAGGCGCGTTCGCCGCAGCAGGCGCAGGCCAGATCGGCCAGGCCGCAGCGGACGACAGCAGTGACGTCCAGCTCGCGAACCACTCCGGCGGCGCCGCCACCTTCGACGGCGTGGGAGGCGACACCGCCCCCGCCCCGCAGATCCTCGCGGTCTCCAAGACCACGGCAGAGGGTTCCGCCGAGGCCGCCAAGCTCCTGCGCAGCCAGCAGCTCACGACCGAGCGCGAGGCCGTCGAGGCCGAGAAGAAGCGCCCGAAGTTCGTCCGCCCCGCCGCCGGTGACTTCACCTCCGGCTACGGCGGCCGCTGGGGCACCATGCACCTCGGCATCGACATCGCCGGCCCCATCGGCACCCCGATCCTCGCCGCCTCCGACGGCAAGGTCATCGAGGCGGGTCCCGCCTCCGGCTTCGGTCTCTGGGTCCGCGTGGAGCACGCCGACGGCACCATCACCGTCTACGGCCACGTCGACACGTTCAACGTCCGCGAGGGCCAGGTCGTCAAGGCAGGCGAGCAGATCGCCCGCATGGGCAACCGCGGCTTCTCCACCGGCCCCCACCTGCACTTCGAGGTCTGGAACCCCGGTGGCCAGAAGATCAACCCGCTGACCTGGCTGAACGCCCGCGGTGTGACGGTCTGATTCACCGGACCTCCGGGTTCGTCGGTTCGCGGGGCTTCCGGCCTCTGGTTCGGGACTTGTTGAACTACGGCTCAGTAGCTTTCTGACGGGATTTCGCTCCTGACCCACCTCGTGGTGTGGGTCAGGGTGTTTGAGAAGCCTCAGAGGGCACTTGTGGCCCAGGAGCCTCCAGCGTCGCTCTAGTTGCGCTCCAGCTTCGCCCTCCCGCTGCGCGCTCCGGCTGTGCTCTGGCGGGGCCTACCGGGCGAGACCGGGCCGGCGAGCCTGGGACCGAGCTACC
Organism: Lentzea sp. NPDC102401; assembly: GCF_044765805.1. Taxonomy (NCBI): domain Bacteria; kingdom Bacillati; phylum Actinomycetota; class Actinomycetes; order Pseudonocardiales; family Pseudonocardiaceae; genus Lentzea; species Lentzea sp. NPDC102401. The sequence goes on from NZ_JBIWKS010000013.1 coordinate 187,383, forward strand.
TCAGGCCGGACGAAACAGGTCGCCGCTACGCGCCAGACCGAGCACATGTGCCTGCGCCAGCGTGGGCCGCATGCCTTGCAGGACCCGCTCTCCGTTGGTTCGTGGAGGCTGAGCAGGGTGCGCCACGCTTCGACCAGATTGGTCGTTTCCGGGGATTCCAGCTGGCTGAGGATTGCGAACACACGTTCGTGCAGAGCGCCGGCCAGTACGTGATCCATCTCGAGCTCTCCCGCTGGGGTTGTGGCCTCATGCGGTCGATGATGCTCCGGGGGTCTGACAATTTTTGGACGCGGTGGGGATGACCTGCGTCGATCTTCTGGCTGGCCGCTGCTCCGCGGCACACACCGGGGCTGCGCCGAAGAAGGGCGCGCCCGTGCCGGACTCGCAGTCCCTAGGAGACAGTCCTGAGAAGACAGTGCGGCCGGACCGCTCTCCCGTTCGGTCCGGCCGCACCTCGCCGCGAAGTTTGGCCCCCGCCGTCCCTTCGCTCCCCTTTGTCTGCAGGCTGCTCGTTGTGCCGTGGACCGCCCCGAACGTTCCCTGGCTGTGCTGCTTGCGACACCCACATAGACGCACGTTCCGGCGGTCCGTTGCGCTGGTTTTCAGGATTTTTGGGGGATTTCTTCGGGGGTGGGGAAAGTGCTGGTCACGGGGGTGGGGGTGGGTCGGTTTGGGTGGGGATGTGGCTTGTGTCGTGCACCCGGATGGTGGGTCGTTGGCGTTCCGTAAGTGGGTGGGGTGGGGCCGCCTTCGGCGTTGTCGCGCCGGTCTTCGGGGTCGTCCCCCGGTTGCGTTGGCGGGTGCCTGTTTCGTGTTCGTAGGTGGTTGGGGTGCGAGGGGATGTGGCGGCTGATTCTTGAGGCGCTGCCCCCGACCCCGCCAATCTGATCAAAAACCGGGGTCTACGCCGTACGCGGGTTGATGGCACGCCTGTTGCTTTGGGCGGAGTTGCGCTGCGTAGGTGGGCGCGTTGGTGGGGGGGGGGGGGGGGGGGGGGGGGGGCCCCGCCCCCGCCCCCCCCCCCCCCCCCCCCCCCCCCCCCCCCCCCCCCCCCCCCCCCCCCCCCCCCCCCCCCCCCCCACCCAGACCGCACGGTGAGGACGGCTCGGCATCGCGGGCGATCGGGTGCTTGCCGTGATCGCGCGCTCTGATGCTTGCCTTGGCTTCGCGGGCGGGATGGACTGGGTGGCTTGTCAGAGTTTTGTCATTGGGACGCTGCCGATCAGCATCAGGCGGACTGTGCCCGAGGCGCCGAAGTCGATCGTCGCGGTGGCTCGCAGGCCCTCGCCGTCCACTGCCATCACTCGGCCCAGGCCGTACTTGTCGTGGGTTACTCGGTCGCCCACTTCCAGCTTCATCGCCGGGCCGTCCTTCCAGCCCGCCTTGCCAGGGGCTGGGCGGGAGAGGCCTCGGGAGGCTATGCCGCCTGAGGCTGAGCGGCCCCACGTCGTGGCTGCTGCTGGGCCTGAGCGTGACGGTTCTACTCGGCGCCAGTCCAGGAGGTCCTGCGGGATCTCGCCCAGGAAGCGGGAGGCCGGGTTTGCCGACGGCTGGCCCCAGGCTGATCTCACCAGGGCCCTGGAGAGGTAGAGGCGGCGTTGGGCTCTGGTGATTCCCACGTAGGCGAGGCGACGTTCCTCTGCCAGTTCGGCCGGGTCGCCCAGTGCCCGCATGTGCGGGAAGACGCCGTCTTCCCAGCCCGTGCTGAAGACGACCGGGTATTCGAGGCCCTTGGCCGTGTGGATGGTCATGAGGGTGACCACGCCGTCGGAGTCCGCGTCTGGGATCGAGTCGGCGTCTGCGACCAACGAGACGCGTTCCAGGAAGGCCGGGAGCGACGGGATCGGCTCCGCGCCTTCGGGGAGTTCCAGTTCGGTGAACTCGCGGGCGACGGTGATGAGTTCGTTGAGGTTCTCGATCCTCGTGTGGTCCTGCGGGTCCTCGCTGGCTTCCAGTTCGGTGCGGTAGCCGGACTTCTCCAGGACCGATTCGAGAATGTCGGCCACGTCGTCCTCGCGCGCGACCATCTCGCCGAGTTGGTCCATCATCTCGACGAAACCGGCGATCGCGTTGCGGGAGCGCGGGTTCAGCATCGGGACTCGGTCGTTCACGGCCTCGCGGAGGGCCGCGGCGAAGCTGATTCGTTCGCGTTCCGCGTAGGCGGAGACGCAGGCTTCCGCTCGTTCGCCGATGCCCCGTTTCGGGACGTTCAGGATTCGGCGGAGCGAGACCGTGTCTTCCGGGTTCGCCAGGGTTCGCAGGTAGGCGAGGGCGTCGCGGACCTCTCGGCGCTCGTAGAAGCGGACGCCGCCGACCACCCGGTACGGGAGGCCGAGGCGGATGAAGATCTCCTCGAAGACCCGCGACTGGTTGTTGGTGCGGTAGAAGACGGCGATCTCGGAGTTGTTGACCTCGCCGCCGTCGACCAGGCGGTCGATCTCGTTCGCCACGAAGGCCGCTTCGTCGTGTTCGTTGTCCGCGACGTAGCCGACGATCTTCTCGCCCTCGCCGAGGTCGGACCAGAGCGACTTGTCGCGGCGGTTCGGGTTGCGCGAGATCACCGCGTTGGCGGCCGTCAGGATGTTCTGCGTGGAGCGGTAGTTCTGCTCCAGCAGGATCGTGGTGGCGTCCGGGTAGTCGCGCTCGAACTCCACGATGTTGCGGATCGTGGCGCCGCGGAAGGCGTAGATGGACTGGTCCGCGTCGCCCACCACGCAGAGTTCCGCCGGGGGGATCTCGCCGCCTGCCTTGCCGACGAGCTCGCGCACCAGGGTGTACTGCGCGTGGTTCGTGTCCTGGTACTCGTCGACCAGGACGTGGCGGAAGCGGCGGCGGTAGTGCTCCGCCACGTCCGGGAAGCGCTGGAGCAGTTCGACGGTCCTCATGATGAGGTCGTCGAAGTCGAGCGAGTTCGACTCGCCCAGGCGGCGCTGGTAGACGGTGTAGACCTCGGCCACCCGGCGTTCCAGGTCGTTCGTGGCCTGGGCGGTGGCCGTCTCCGGGTCGATGAGCTCGTTCTTGAGGTTCGAGATGTGCACGGCGAGGGTGCGGGCCGCGTACTTCTTCGGATCCAGGTCGAGGTCTCTGGCCACGAGCGTGACGAGGCGGCGCGTGTCGTCGCTGTCGTAGATCGAGAAGTTCGACGACATGCCGAGCGTCTTCGCGTCGCGGCGCATCACGCGGACGCACATCGAGTGGAACGTCGACACCCACATCGAACGGGCGCGCGCGCCCACCATGTCGGCGACGCGCTCCTTCATCTCGGCGGCGGCCTTGTTCGTGAACGTGATGGCCATGATCTGGCCGGGGTGCACGTCACGTTCCGCGAGCAGGTACGCGATCCGCCTGGTGAGGACGCGCGTCTTGCCGGAGCCGGCGCCCGCCACCACGAGCAGCGGTGAACCGGCGTGCTCGACGGCACGGCGCTGCGCGGGGTTCAGGTCGTCGAGCAGGTGGCCCGCGCGGGAAACGGGGGGACTTGAGGGCAAGTCGAACAAGGCGCTCATCGTCCATCCACGGTACCGGGCGGCACCGACAAATCCGGTACCGCCCGACCATGTGTTCGATGAGCAGGAGCTATCAGGTGCTCGTGTCGATCCTGAAGGGCTTCGCCGCGTGCACGGCCGCGTGGCCGTCTGCCTCGGCGTACAGGTCGATGGAGTCCTGCGTCCAGATGGCCTCGGCCCTGGTCTCGACCGTGAGCGTCGGCCACGCCTCCTCGTGCACGATCAGGTGATCCTGCGTGCACCTGAGACCTTCGGCGCCGATGCCCTCGTTGACGTCGCGGCACGTCCAGCCGTCGCCCTCGTAGGCCGTGACCTCGAGGCGGTCGGTCGGGAACGAGATGAAGAGGTTCAGGCTCCGCTCGTCATGACCCACGACGTTCGTGATGTCGACGGCGAACTTCTGCCGGGGGACGAACCCACCCCTGGTGGTCCAGAAGTCCTCCTGGCCGAACCAGCCGGAGACCCTGGTGATCCTGATGGTGGCGAAGTCCGGCTCCGCTGCGGTCGCCGCCGGCGCGACCGACGAGGACAGCGCCAGAGCTGTCGCCATCCCGAGTGCGTACTTCATAGGAACCCCAGGTCTTGGTCTCAGCACGGCAAGACTCTATGTCCACACTTGCGACGTGGAGCTAGAGCAGAAGAAGGAATTCTTCAGGCGCTGGTTTCCCACCTGATGAGCCCTTCAACCGCACGGACTTGGCGGGTGCGGGAGGTTCTGTGTCACACTGAATCCATGCGCGCGACGTTCTTCGAGTTTTTCTACGGGACCCGGACTCCGGCTCCCGTGGTCGTCTAGCGCTGAAAAGCCACCACGAAGCCCCGGAGTCCTCGGACACCGGGGCTTCGTCGCTTCCGGGCCAGGACTCGAAGAGTCGAGAGGTCACCACGATGGACACCACCACCGAACCCGACATCAACGCGCTGCGCGAGGAGATCGACCACCTCGACGCGGAGATCCTCCGCCTCGTGCAACGGCGCGTCGAGGTATCCAAGATCATCGGCGCGGCCCGCATGGCGGCCGGCGGCACGAAGATCGTGCACAACCGCGAGATCGACGTCCTCAACCGGTACCGGCCGCTCGGCACCGAGGGCAAGGACCTCGCGATGATCCTGCTCAAGATGGGTCGCGGCCCGCTCGGCAGGTAGCAGCACCCCACGGGCCCGGCGTCACAGCACGCCGGGCCAAAAAGGCTTCAGGGCGGCGCGCACGCGTTCGAAGTCCGCGTCGGCCAGCTGCGAGTCGTCCGGCACGTAGGCCAAAGGGTCCTCGAGCAACGGCTCCGGCAGCCGCAGCAGGCCCTCCACCAGCGCGTGCAGGCACAGCGCGGAGTAGCCGCGCAGGTAGCCGCCCTCCTGGGTGAGCACGGCACGCGGTCCGAACGACGCCACCCGCCGGCCGATCTCGCGGTACCCGTTCGCCGTGAGGTTGTGGCGCCCGTTGGGGTCGAACGCCGACCCGTCGAACCCGGAGGCGCACACCAGCAGGTCCGGCCCGAAGTCGCGCAGCAGCGGGAAGGCGATCTCGTCGAGCGCGCGCAGGTACGTCGTGTCGCCCGCACCGAGCGAAAGTTCGATGTTCACGTTCCTGCCGTTGGCGCCCACTTCTGATGGCGCGCCGGTCTGCGGATGGTTCGTGCCCCACGATCCGTGCCGCATGTGCACCGAGATCGTCAGCACGTCCGTCCGGTCGTAGAACACCTCCTGCGTGCCGTTGCCGTGGTGCACGTCCCAGTCCAGGACGGCGACCCTCATTCCCTGGCGCCGCGCGGTTTCCGCCACCAGCGCCGCGTTGTTCACGAAGCAGTAGCCGTCCGCCATGTCCGGCTGCGCGTGGTGGCCCGGCGGCCGCACCAGCGCGTACGCCACTGGCGCACCGGACTCCAGCGCCGCCAACGCGGTCCCTGCCGCCGCGGACGCCGCACGCCACGTCTCCGGCCCGACGACCGTGTTCACTTCCAGGGCGACACGCTCCGATACGCGCAACGAGTCCAAGTACCCCGCCGTGTGCACGCGCAGAAGCTCGTCAACGGACGCGTGGCGCCCCTCGTGCCACTTCAGGTGCGGCGCCACCGGGCCGTGCGTCAGCGCGTGCCGGAACGTGCGCAGCCGCGCCGCGGTCTCCGGGTGCGGTTCGCCGACGTCCAGCCACGGCCAGGAGCCCGGCAGCTCCCACAGACCTTCGCCGGCGTCGTGCTCGAGGCAGTCGTCGTGCCAGAACATGTCCACCCGAATCGGATATCAGGGCGATCACGGATGGTCCACCGAAAAGTTCTGGGGGCACACTGGACACATGGGCCTCATCGCCGCACTGATCGCCATCGCCGGCCTGCTCGCCGCCTTGGCGCACGACGCTTACCTGGGCTTGCTCGGTTCGGCCGCGAACAAGAAGGGCCTCGCCGGAGCGCCCGTCTCGCAGTTCGTCCGCAGCCGCTGGAAGACCGCGATCATCACGACCGCCGGCGCGGTGATCGGCCTGCTGATCACCAACGGCGACTCGCTGGGCGCCGACGTCATCGGTTCGCTGATCGCGGGTGGCAGCGGTCTGGTCGCGCTCAACGGCGTCCAGAACACGCGCAAGCAGCTGAACAGCGGTCAAGCTCAACTCCCGCCGCGCTGACAAACTTCACACAAAAGAGTGTCACTCGTCCTGAACACCCCCTTTTGGTTGGTTCGGTACCTCCAGACGGCCCTACGCTGATTGGGTCGCAGAGGGGTGTCGGGATGGACGAACTGCCGGGCAAGCATCGTCTCGACGACGGGGTCGCGCTGCCACCGGAGAGGCAGCAGCGGCCCGTCGTCGGGGGCGACCGCATCCCGCTGCCGCGCGGCCGCCAGATCGATCCGCTGCAGGACACCGACGGCCTGCGCAAGTTCAACATCGGGCTGGTGCCCGCCTCGGTCACGCCGCCGCGCACCTGGAAGCGCGCGGCCTGGTTCGCCGTCGTCTCGTCGGTGCTCGTGCTGGTCGGTCTGAGTGTCGCCGCGGCCAAGCTGGTCGGCGGTGGCGGCACGACCGAGACGGTAGGGCTGCCCGGTTACCCGTCGGACGTGCCGCTCATCTCCCAGCTGCCCACTGGCGGCACGACCCCGTCCGCCACGGGCACCGCGCCGACGGCCGCGAAGACCGGGCGGGGCGCTCCCGTGCCGGGCACCGGCACCAGCGCGCCCGCCGCGAGCGGCCCGGCCTCCGCGTCCGCGCCGAACCCCAAGCCGTCCGGGACGCTCCCACCGGTCATCACGACCGTGCCGGTCACCCAGGCCCCGGTCGTCGACGGCGGCAAGATCGCCGAGCAGACCGAGACCTTCTACCGCGCGATGGCGACGAACGCGGACACGGCGCTCGCCATGACCACGGACACCGTGCGCTCGAACGCCGACGCGTTGCTGGAGGGCAGGCTCGCCGACATCTCGCTGATCGAGGTGAAGGAGATCGCGGTCGACCCGAGCAAGGGCCTCACCGTCAGCCTGCTGCAGGTGACGAAGAAGGACGGCTCGGTCAGCACCGAGAAGCGCGAGCTCAGTTTCACGCTCGGCGACCTGCCGCTGATCAACAGTGAACGGTTGAAGACCGGCGGCTGAAGTGGCTAAAGGTCACGCCCGGAGCTACCGAACGTAGTAGTTAGCACCTTTGAGCGAATCCTGAGCACCGCTGGCCGCCACGGACGAGTGAAGTCCACCAAGAAACTGGCGCCTTCAGGTGCGGCCACGGTACGTCTTCAGGTGAACACGGACAGTACGGAGGGCCAGAGCAGTGCAGCGTCCCGCGGCGACGACCGGACGGCGGCACGCCCGCGCCGGCGCGATCAGCGTGGCCGAGCTGATCAAGCAGCAGCCGGCCCCGATGCGCATCCTGTCGAACGAGGAAGCCGCCACCGACGCTCTCGTCACCTCTCTGCTCGGCCCCACCGAGAACATGACCGCGACGACCACCGTGATCCCGGTCGTGCCCGGTCGCCGCCGCCGCACGAGGTCGGGCACCCTCGCCAGAGCCGCCGGCCTGCTGACCGGTGCGATCGTGCTGGTCTCCTCGATCGCGGGCGCGGTGGTCCTCGCGAACAAGCGCCCAGCCAACAACGGCGTCCCGGTCACCGAACGGCCCGTCGCGCTGTCCGGGTCGAGCGCGCTGCGCCCGGACGTCCTGTCGGCCCAGCTACCGAACGAGCGCACGCCGGTGCAGACCACCGCCGTCCCGATGCCGCAGCCGTCCGCGCTCCTGCTGCAGACGGCCGACCCCGAACCGTCCACGCCCGAGGTCTCGGTCGGCCCTCAGCCGCAGGTCGACGTGGTGAAGCGGTTCTACGAACTGCTCACGACCAAGCCCGCCTCGGCGGCCAAGCTGCTCTCACCGGAACTGGTCGGCGCGAACCCCGCCGAGTTCGTCCGGTCCTGGGGCACCGTCAGGACGGTGAACGTCGACCAGACGTCGGTGCGGCCGGACGGATCGGTGCTCGCGGTCGTCTCGATGCAGGAGATCGACGGCAGCTGGCTGCGCATCGAGCAGCTCTTCTGGCTGACCAGCACGAGCCAGCCGCGCATCGTCGGCACCGAGGTCCTTTCGGCGCAACGCAGTTAGCCGCGAACTTAGGTCGCACCCAACCGGATCGCCGTTCGCAGTCGAACGGTGACCGCTCGTCGCGAAAACCCAGGTTTGATCGTGAAAATTCCCCCATAGGGGTTACATCTCGGGTCACGATTCGGTATCCATATCCCCGCCAGTGCGCGAACGCGAACTTGGAAGGGTGAACGAGCGGTGTCGATTGAGGACCATCGTCGGCGGCTGACAGGGTCGGCTGAGTCAACCGGACAGCTGTCCGTCGCCGAGCTGATCGCCCGCCGCGAGGCGGAAACCGTGGAGATCCCGGTGATCACCGCCGACATGCTCGCCGACGACATCGCCCCGGAGTCGTTCGAGCCGACCGTCAAGTTCAAGCCGGTCAAGGCTCCTGGCAGCAAGAAGAAGCAGCCCATGAAGGAGCTGCACATCACCGAGCTGCTGCGCCGGGAAGGCCTCGCCGACGACACCCACCGCGGTGGGTTCACCGTCGGCAAGCTGGCCGCGGCGGCCAGCGGTGGCGTGATCATCTGCGGTTCGGTGGCGTTCGCCGCCTCCTCGTGGCTGTCCTCGCCGGACGAGCGCCCGCTCGCCGAGGTGCGGTTCGACGAGCGCGCCCAGGCCCGTGGCGCCAGCTCCGGCACCGAAGGCGTCGTGAAGCTGCCGTCGAACAAGACGCAGCAGTCCGACGCCACCGAGACCCAGCAGGCCGACCCGACCACCACGAGCCCGACCAGGCGCGTCGAGCCGAACGTCCAGACCCAGCAGCAGCGTCCGACGCAGCAGACGCAGACCCAGCAGACGCAGCAGCCCACCTCCGAGACCTCGACGCCGACCACGCCGCCGTCGACGTCCACGGAGACCAGCCAGCCGAGCACGCCGCCGTCGAGCGAGACGCCTCCGCCGCCGCCGAGCTCCACCACGGCCGTCCCGCCGAGCAACAGCACGCCGCCGACCTCCCAGAACCCGCTGCCGCCGCCGTCCAACCCGGTCGACGTGAGTGTGGACCTCGGCATCCTCGACCCCGTGCTGAACACCGTGGGCGACGTCGTCGGCGGATTCGACTTCTTCGCCCCGGCGAACTGACGTACGACACGTAGCTTCAGCGGCCGCCCTCGACAGGTACCCTGTGCGGGCATTCCGGACGACCCGCTGACTACCGCACGAGGAGCACGAGCGTGGGATCTGCTGCCGCAGCCGCAGTCACGCCTTCGCGCACCCCTGAGGTGGGCTTGTGACGACGTCCGGCACCTCGGACGGCCGTCTGATCGCCGACCGCTACCGCTTCCTCGATCGCATCGGCTCCGGCGCGATGGGCATCGTCTGGCGCGCCCACGACGAACGCCTCGGCCGCGAGGTCGCCATCAAGCAGTTGCTGCTGGCGCCCGGCCTGGACGAGACCGAGCAGGACGAGGCCATCCAGCGCGCCATGCGCGAGGGCCGCATCGCCGCCAAGCTGCACCACCCGAACGCCATCGCCGTGTACGACGTCGTCGAGGAAGACGGCGTCCCGTGCCTGGTCATGGAGTACCTGCCGTCCTACAGCCTCGCGGACGCGCTGGCCGAGGGCGGGCCGATGGACCCGATCGAGGTCGCCAGCATCGGCTCCCAGTGCGCGGCGGCGCTGGCCGCGGCCCACGCGGCGGGGATCGTGCACCGCGACGTGAAGCCCGGCAACGTGCTGATCGCCGAGAACGGCGTCGTCAAGATCACCGACTTCGGCATCTCGCGCGCCTCCGACGACATCACGGTCACCAAGACCGGCCTGATCGCCGGCACGCCCGCGTACCTCGCGCCGGAGATCGCGCGGGGCCAGGACCCGACGCCGGCCTCCGACGTCTACTCGCTCGGCTCGACGCTGTTCGCCGCGATGGAGGGCGAGCCGCCCTACGGAGTGAGCGAGAACACTCTCGGTGTTCTGCACGCCGTCGCGGCCGGGCGGATCAACCCGCCGACCGTCGACCACCCGCTCTCCGACACGCTGCTGTACCTGCTGAACTTCGAACCGGACGACAGGCCGACCATGGCCCAGGCGCGCGAGGTGCTCAACGCCGTCGCGCACGGTCGTTCGCCGTCGTTCAGCGGCCTGGCGGTGACCGCCGGGCCCGACCCGACGACGATCGTGGAGCCCGATCGGACCCGTGTGGTCCGGCCGGTCGCCCGGACCGCGCCACCGCGCACCGCGCCGCCGATGGCGCCCGTAAGGGGCCAGGACAACAGGCCGCTGGTGATCGCCGCGGTGGTGCTGGCGTTGTTGCTGGTAATCGGTGGTTTGATGGTCGCGCTCGGGGTCTTCAACAAGGAACCGCAGACCCCCTCCGCGCCGCCGGCGAGCAGTTCGCAGACGGTGGAGCCGACGAGTTCGTTGCCCGAGGTGACGACAACCACGCCCGAGGCAACGACGACGCGCGAAACGACGTCTACAACGACGACGACTACAACTACGACCACCACGACGACTACAACGACAACGCCGCCGTCGAAGCCGTCTACGACGACTACAACGACGACGACGACAACAACGACGACCGCGCCATCACAGGCGGGCTAAGCGTCATTACGCCGTTGAAATCTCGTAAGGTGGGTACCCGCACCGATGGGTGATCTGAACCCGAAGGTGTGATCAGCCGTTGAACAGAGAGCAAGTGACCGCACAGCGGGGAGCAACTGTGACCGACGATGGCCGATTGGTCGCTGGTCGCTACCGATTGAGCCAGCGGATCGGCAGCGGCGCCATGGGCGTCGTTTGGACGGCACATGATGAACGCCTGCACCGCACAGTCGCGGTCAAGCAACTCCTCCTGCAGCCTGGACTAGCCGAAGCTGACACGGACGAGGCCAAGAGACGTGCCATGCGCGAGGGCCGTATCGCCGCGCGCCTGCAACACCCCCACGCCGTCGCTGTCTACGACGTCGCCGAGGACGACAGCCAGCCGTGGCTGATCATGGAGTACCTGCCGTCGAAGAGCCTGTCCGCGGTGCTCTCCGAACGCGGGACGCTCCCGCCGCGTGACGTGGCGTCGATCGGCATGCAGGTCGCGTCCGCACTGGCCGCCGCGCACAACGCCGGCATCGTGCACCGCGACATCAAGCCCGGCAACGTGCTGCTCGGCGACGACGGCACGGTCAAGATCACCGACTTCGGCATCTCCCGCGCGACCGGTGACGTCACGGTCACCGCGACGGGCATGCTCGCGGGCACCCCGGCCTACCTCGCGCCCGAGGTGGCCAAGGGCTACGACCCCGGCTCGCCGTCCGACGTGTTCTCGCTGGGTTCGACGCTGTACGCCGCGATCGAGGGCGAGCCGCCGTTCGGCCTGAGCGAGAACACCATCGCGCTGCTGCACAAGGTCGCGTCCGGCAAGGTCAACCCGCCGCGCAACGCCGGGCCGCTGACCGCGCTGCTGATGCGCCTGCTGCGGGCGGAGCCGGAAGACCGCCCGACCATGGCCGAGGCCCGCGACGCGCTCGCCGCCGTCGCGAACGGCCAGGCCGCCCCCGCCTTCACCCCCGCCGTGGTCGCGCCGACCCACCCGCCGTCGTGGCGCGGTGTGCCGGTGCAGCAGCAGCCGCAGCAGGCCGCCACGCGCGCCCTGACGCCGCCGCAGGGGCAGCAGCAGTCACCGCCGCCGCCCAACGCGACGCGGGTCGACATGCACACGCCGCCGCCGCGCACCGCGCAGCAGCCGCCGTCGAACCACCGCCCTGCCGCCGCGCCGCAGTACTCGCAGCGCCCGAGGCCGGCGGCGCAGTCGTCGGCGTCTTCGAAGAGCAAGAAGTCGACGATCTACACCGCGCTCGCCATCGTGGCGGCGGCGGTCGTGGGCATCATGTTCGCGAGCATGCTGTCGAACGGCGGCGACGGCGGTAACGACAACAACGCGGGCGCGAACACCTCGACGCAACAGACCCAGGGCAACGACCCGACCAAGCAGTCGACGCCGCCGAAGTCCGCGGGCAAGGCCGGCCAGTGGACGAGCTCGCCCCAGCCCGAAGACATGAAGGCGTTCCTCGAGGAGTACTTCGACACCGCTCCCAAGTCCCCTGAAGAGGCTTGGAAGCTGGGCAACGGCAACTTCCAGGGCAGCTTCCCCGGCGGCTACAGCGGTTTCCAGAGCTTCTGGTCGGGCGTCAAGGAAGCCAAGATCATCGAGGCCACCGAAAAAGAAGGCTTCTACTGGGAAGTCGACGTCGAGTACACGAAGAAGAGCGGCGGGACGACCACCGAACGCCGGGGCATCTCGTTCGAGTGGAAGAGCCCGAACTTCCTCATGCACAGCGACAAGTCGCTCGGCTCCTACTAATCGCGGCCCTGGTCAGGAGGCCCGTGCGGCCTTCTCCAGGGCTTCCGCGAGAGTGAGCACAGCGGGATTCCACGCGGCATCTTCGCGATAGACCACGTGAATGTGCCGGACCGGTTCGGGATTGCGCACCTTCCGCAGAACAACGCCGGGGTGCGCGTATCCCAGGCCGAGCCGGGGAATGATCGTGACGCCCAGTCCGGCCGCCACGAATCCCTGTGCGGTCGCGTAGTCGTCGCTTTCCACGGCCACCTGCGGCGAGAATCCGGCGCCCGCGCAGGCATTGCGCACGAGGTCCGCGCACGGGCCGGCGGCGCCGCAGTCCGCGTCGATCCACGGCTCGTCGGCCAGTTCCCCGAGATCGAGCACGCGCTTGCGGGCCAGGACGTGGCCTCGCGGGAGCACGGCGTAGAACGGGTCGGCGAGCAGGTGCCGCGCGACCATGCCCTCCGGCGCGGGTGCGTCGGGTTCGAGGACGGTGATCGCCACGTCCGCGCGGCCGGCCGCCAGTTCGACGAACGGGTCGGTCGGCTCGGTCAGCTTCAGATCGAGCTCCACGCCAGAGCGCTCGGCACGGAACGTCGCCACCGCGGGCGGCACGAGCGCCGCTCCGGCCGTGGCGAAGTAGCGGACGCGCAGGGTGCCGGCGCAGCCGTTGCGCAACGCCGTCAGGGCGCTCTCGGCCTCCGCCAGCTGCTCGGCGAGGCGGCCGGCGTGCTCGGTGAGCAGACGTCCGGCCGCGGTGGGGCGGACTCCCCTGCCGACGCGTTCCAGCAGCGGCAGTCCCGCCTGCTTCTCCAGGCCCGCGACCTGCTGCGAGATGGCGGACGGGGTGTAGCCGAGGTTGGTCGCGGCAGCGGTGATGGAACCCGTGCTCACGACGGCCCTGAGCACCTGCATTCGTCGCACGTCCAGCATGCCTCGACCTTACAGCTGCGCTTAAAGGTTCAGCACAACAATTAAATTGTCATTAGGTGTCAGCGGGCGCATGGTTGACACGTGAACCAACGCGGAACGTTGATCAGGATGGGCGTGCTCGCCCTGCTGTGGGGATCCAGCTTCCTGTGGATGAAGCTCGCGCTCGGGAGTCTCGCGCCACTGCAGATCTCGCTCGTGCGGACGTTCTTCGGGGCGCTCGTGCTGTTCGTCGTGCTCGCACTGGCGAAGATGAGTCTGCCGCGCGACCGCAGGATCTGGGGTCACATGCTCTTCGTGGCCTTTTTCGGCAGCGCCGTCCCGTTCACGCTGTTCGCGTTCGGCGGCCAGACCGTCGACTCGGGCGTCTCCGGGGTGCTCAACTCCACGACGCCGCTGTTCGCGCTGGCCATCGGCCTCGTGCTCGGTTCGGAGAAGATCAGCGACCTGGTTCGCATGCTCGGCCTCGGGCTCGGCTTCGCGGGCGTGCTGGTGATCTTCGCGCCGTGGCAGTCGGCCAACAGCATCGCGAGCTGGGGCGCGGTCCTGTGCCTCATCGGCGCCGCGAGCTACGCCATCGGCTACTCCTACGCCGGCCGTTACCTGGTCAACACGGGCGCCACCTCGACGCAGCTCGCCGCCATGCAGCTCACGACCGCGATGGGGATGCTGCTCCTGGCGACGCCGTTCGGCGGCCTGCAGCCGCTGCACCTGCACTGGGTGGGCATCGTCGCCGTCATGATCCTCGGCGTCTTCGGCACCGGCGTCGCGTTCATCCTCAACTACCGCGTCATCGCCGACGAGGGCGCCACGACGGCAACTACCGTCGGTTACCTTCTGCCCGTCGTCTCGGTACTCCTTGGAGCGATCTTCCTCGGAGAGCAACTCAACGCAAGGGTCGTCGTCGGCATGCTGGTGGTGCTCCTGGGCGTCGCGCTGACCCGGAGGAAGCCCGTCGCGGCAGGTCAGACCATCTCACCAAACGAGACACGCGACCTGGTCAAACGCTGAGGGGTGAGACGCGCGTCTCCCCCAATAGGATGGATCCGAGACGAATCGCGTCCTTAACGGGCTGCTTGGCCGTCTCCTCTTTGTGAGCGGCAATGGAGACCAGCCTGGGAAGGACATCGACATGAACAACGAGAACCTGAAGGTCACCAACCGGACGACTTTTCAGCTCCTGGCACCCGGAGCCCCGCCGGCGCCGGTCGAGGCCGAACTCGTCTACGACCCCGAGGACCCCTACGCGGTCGCGGTCATCTTCTTCACGGGCTCCGGCCGCGTCGAGTGGATGTTCGCCCGCGACCTGCTGGCCGACGGTCTGCTGACGCCGTCCGGTGAGGGCGACATCCTCGTGCGGCCCGCGTCCGACGACCCGGAGCGCGTCCTGGTCGAGCTGAACGCGCCGACCGGGTTCGCCATCCTCAGCGCCGTCGCCGAGGACGTGGCGGAGTTCCTGGACAACTCCTACGACGTCGTGCAGCCGGGCGAGGAGGACCTGTGGATCGACTTCGACCGTGAGCTGCAGAAGCTGGTCTCGACGATCGACTAGTCCCCCGGCGATGTTCCGGGGTGGTTCTACGGGCGCGGGACGAGGTGCCGGCACGCGGGGCAGCGTTGCCGACCAGCTCGTCACCGGAGACCACCGGGAACGGCGCTGTGCGACGTCGTGGGCAGCGGCGAACGCACGTCTCAACAGGCAGAGCGGGTCACAGAGGCAGACAGTCCCCACCGGTGACCTGGGCTCGGCGTGAAGCACTTCACCGATCTTCGACGGGCAGACCGGATCGTTCGATGCTCGTCTGCGCGATTGATTAGTCTCAAGGTGTGACAACCATCGGGGGCCGCTACACGCTGCTGGAGCGCATCGGCAGCGGGGCGATGGGGGTGGTCTGGCGGGCACGGGACGAAGTGCTGGCCCGCGAGGTCGCGGTCAAGGAGCTCGTCACCGGCGATCACCAGCGCGCGATGCGGGAAGCTCGCAACGCCGCGCGGCTGCACCACCAGCACGCGATCGCCGTGTTCGATGTCGTCGGCAGCGACGACGAAGAGCCGTGGATCGTCATGGAGTACCTGCCGTCGCACAGCCTTTCGGCGCTGATCGCCGAGCGCGGGCCGCTCAAGCCGGCCCAGGCCGCGAGCATCGGCGGCAAGGTCGCCTCCGCGCTGGCCGCGGCGCACGCCGCCGGACTGGTCCACCGCGACGTCAAGCCCGGCAACGTCCTGATCGGCCACGACGGCACGGTCAAGCTCACCGACTTCGGCATCTCCAAGGCGACCGGTGACGGCACGATGACCGACACCGGCATGATCTCGGGCACCCCCGCCTACCTCGCACCCGAGGTGGCGCGCGGCGAGCAGCCCGGCGAGGCGTCCGACGTGTTCTCGCTCGGCGCCACGATCTACACGGCCATCGAGGGCGAGTCCGTCTTCGGGCCCAGCGACAACAGCTTCGGCCTCCTCTACCGCGCCGCCAGCGGCCAGCTCCGCGATCCCAAGAACGCGGGCGAGCTCACGCCGTTGCTGCTGCGACTGCTCTCGCAGGCCCCGGAGGACCGGCCGAGCATGCAGGAGGCCGCCGAACTGCTGGCCTCCGAGCCGCAGCCGTCGCAGCCGCTGGAGATCCCGCAGCCACCGCGACGCAGGCTCAAGGCACCGAACCGCCGGATCCTGGTGATCCTCGCGGTCATCGCGGTGCTGGCGATCGGCGGTGGCGCGGCGGCCGCGTACTGGAACGGCACCGGCAACGGCAGCACCCCGGTCAACCAGGCCGACTTCACCCAGCAGCAGCCGGTCTACTTCTCCGCGGACCAGGCGAACGGCTTCGTGCAGGACCACTACCGCCTGCTGCCGAGCAACGCGGAAACGGCGTGGCGGAACCTCTACGGCCAGGCCGCCGAACCGCTGGCGGACTACCTGAATCGCTGGGGCAACTACACGAGCGTCACCATCTTGGGACCGGGGACGGTGCGGTCGGAGGGCCGGAACTGGGTGGTCAACATCGGCCTCTTGACGATCAGCAACGGCGTCGCCGACAAGGGCGTCTACGACATCGAGGTCGCGGCGGTCGACAACCAGATGAAGATCGTCAGCACCAAGCGCGTCAGCTGAGCAGCCAGAAGCTGCCGCCACCGACGACCACGCCCATGACCGACCCTGCCAGCACCTGCGCCGTCGTGTGATCACCCAGCTCGACGCGGGACCACGCCACCAGGGCGGCCGGCAGCGCGAGAAGCAGCCACCACGGCCCGTAGACGATCGCCAGCGTCACCACCGCGGCCCACGCCACGGCGGCGTGCAGCGAGATCTTCCACTTCAGGCCGAACGTGATCGCCATGCTGACGACCAGCGAGGCGAACATGCTGCCCGCCAGCGCGAGCATGTTCCGGGGCGCGTCGCCCAGGACCATGATCACCGTGCCGGCCGCCAGCGACGCACCTGCCGTGACCAGCGGAACAACCCGGCCTTCGCGGTTCGTGACGTGGTGGCCGTCCCACTTCCCCTTGCGGGCGCCACGCACGATGACGGCCATGGGGATGACAGACGCCGTCAAGGCGACCACGAACCCCCACAGCAGCGTCATCCAGACGTTCTCCGTCGACGCGGCAACGCCGAACGGCAGCAAAATCACCCAGACCCACGGCGCCAGCACCTCGGTGGCACCGCGGGCGACCTTTTTGATCAAAGTCCCCTCAGACCAGTCTGCGATCAGTGGCCCAGCGGGAGAGCTCGTACCGGTTGGAGAGCTGGGTCTTCCGCAGGACGCTCGACACGTGCGTCTCCACCGTTTTCACGCTGATGAAGAGCTCGGACGCGATCTCCTTGTAAGCGTAACCACGCGCCAGCAGCCGCAGGACGTCGCGTTCGCGCGGCGTCAGCAGGTCTAGTTCGGGGTCGCTGATCGGCGCGGCACCAGGCCGGTCGGCGAACGCGTCCAGCACGAACCCGGCCAGCCGCGGCGAGAACACCGCGTCCCCCTCCGACACCCGCACGACGGCCCTGACCAGCTCCTGGCTGGAGATCGTCTTCGTCACGTAGCCGCGCGCACCGGCGCGGATGACGTTGATGACGTCCTCGGCCGCGTCGGAGACCGACAGGGCGAGGAACGTGACCTCGGGGATCTTGGTGCGGATCTGCCGCAGCACCTCGGCGCCGCCGCCGTCGGGCATGTGCACGTCCAGCAGCACGACGTCCGGCTTGTGGTGCGCGATCCCCGCCACCGCCTCGCCGACGCTGCCGGCCTCGCCGACCACGTCCACCTCGTCGGTGATGGTGTCGAGCTCCGCCTTCACGCCTGCGCGGAACAACGCGTGGTCGTCCACCAGGAACACCCTGACGCTCATGTCCTGGCCTCCGTCTTCCTCGGCATCTCGAGCTGCACCTCGGTCCCCTCTCCCGGAGCCGTGCGCAGTCGCACCTCCCCGCCGTGCCTCGTCATTCTCCCCCTGATGCTGCCCGCGAGGCCATGGCGGTCGTCCGGCACCGCGTCGGGGTCGAATCCCTTGCCCCGGTCGCGCACGAACACCGTGACCTTCTCCGGCTCGACCTCGGCGTAGACGCTGACCTCGGCCACCCCCGCGTGCTTGGCCGCGTTGACCATCGCCTCCTTCGCCGCCTGGACCAGCGCGAACATCCCGTCCTCCAGTTCGGCGTCCCCGACGACGACCTGCGAGACGGCGATGGCGAAGCCGTCCTCGACCTCCGCGCACACCTGGGCGATCGCGACGCTGATGGAGTGCGGCTGCTCGCCCACCTCACGGCCGTAGAGCCAGCCGCGCAGCTCGCGTTCCTGGCTGCGGGCCAGGCGCTTGACCTCGCGCGGCGACTCGGACTGCTTCTGGATCAGGGCAAGCGTTTGCAGCACGGAGTCGTGCAGGTGGGCGGCGATCTCGGCGCGTTCCTCGGTGCGGATGCGCGCACGGCGTTCCGAGTCGAGGTCGCGGACCAGCCGCATCCACAGCGGCACGGTCAGCACCGCGACGCCGATCAACGTGGCCAGCACGGAGAGGATGACGGTCGAGAGGTTCTGGACGGTGTCGTTCACCACGAGGAACGCGGCGACCCCCGCCACGACCAGCGCGCCTCCCGCGACCGTCCGCACGATTCCCGTCTTCCCCTGCGAGAAGGCCCCGTCCCTCCAGCGGCGGCGCTGTGCCTCGTCCGCCTCGCGCCACACGACCGCGGCGCCCACGAGTGCCACCGCGATCGGGCCGGTGATCCACCCGCTCCACCCGTTGCCGATCAGTCCGGTGAAAACGGAGACGCCGATGCCGAGAGCGGCGAGGCCGACGGCCTGCTGCCACTCCTTGCGGTCCTTGTCGGTCTCCGGTTCCGCCACCGCGGACTGCGGCACGAACATCCAGAGCAACGCGTAGGCGATGATCCCGACCCCGCTGAACGCGGCGAACACGGCGAAGATCGCGCGCACCCAGAAGACAGGTGCGCCGAGATGGTCGGCCAGTCCGCTCGCGACGCCCGCGACCACCCGGCCGGTGCGTCGACGGCGCATCGGCTCAATGCGTGCACTCACCATCCGATCGTCACACGTCCCGGCGAGTTGTTCATCAGGGATGACCCCGGTTCCGTGAATCAGGGCTGGTCCCTGATGTGGTTCCAGGCGTGACAGCGCAACCTTGTCATCGTGAGCGGGACTGAGAAGGCGATGCAGGGCGTGGCGGACACGCTCAGAGAGTTCTGGGCCCACCGTCCGGTGCGGCCCCGTGCAGGACGCAAGGCCGGCGGCGTTGCCACCGGGATCGCCCTGCGCTTCCAGATCGACCCGGTGATCGTCCGGATCGCGTTCGTCGCACTCGCGTTGTCGGGTGGCGTGGGCGTTCCGCTGTACCTCGCGGGCTGGCTGCTGCTGCCCGAGGAGGGCGACGAGGTCTCGCCCCTGGAGTCGTTGATCAACAAGGGCCACAGCTCGATGTCCCACGCCCAGACGGTGCTGCTGGGCGTCCTGATGTTCCCCGCGATGGCCTTCACGTTCGACAGCGGCGGGTTCCAGGTCGCGGTGACGCTGGCCGCGGCGGTCGCGTGCATCTACCTGCTGCAGAAGAACCGTGGGCACCTGCAGCCGGCGACGACGCTCTCCGACTCCGTGACACCCGTGACGCCACCGGTGCCGGGTGCACCGGCCTGGGACCCGCTGGGTGCCGCGCCGTTCGCGTGGGACCTGCCGGAACCGACGCCGAAGCCGCAGCCACCGGCCCCCAGGCCGCCTCGCGGACCGCGCATCGGCCTGATGACGCTGGGCGTGGCGACGCTGGTGGTCGCCGGTTCCGCGATCGCCGGTGCCTGGGCGCCGTGGTTCACCGTGCCGCACGTCATCGGCCTGGTGCTCGCGGTACTGGCGGCGGGCCTGCTCCTCGGGTCGTTCACCGGCGGCGGCCGCGGCCTGATCTGGCTGATGATCCCGCTGTCCGTGGTGGGCTTCGGCATGACGGCGATCGACTTCGACG
The DNA here is from genome assembly GCF_044765805.1 of Lentzea sp. NPDC102401. Lineage (NCBI taxonomy): Bacteria > Bacillati > Actinomycetota > Actinomycetes > Pseudonocardiales > Pseudonocardiaceae > Lentzea > Lentzea sp. NPDC102401. The sequence goes on from NZ_JBIWKS010000013.1 coordinate 207,118, forward strand.
GCAGCCCGTCCAACCTGAGCAGCTACAACGAGAAGCCGAAGTCCGTGACCGACGTGCGCGACCGGTACGAGACGAGCGTGGGCAGCGTGCAGCTCGATCTCCGAGACCTGCCCGACTCCGGTTCGGTGAAGACCGCGATCGAGGTCGAACTCGGCGAGGTGCAGGTGCGCGTGCCCAAGAACGCGGACGTGACGTACCGGTGCGAGGCGTCGTCCATCGGCGAGCTCGACTGCCTGGGCAAGCGTGCCGAGGGCAGCAGCGTGGACGTCAGCGGTCGCGACCTCGGCGAGAACGGCGAGGGCGGCCTCCAGATCGAGCTCGACGTGCAGGCCAGCGTCGGAGAGGTGAAGGTGCTCCGTGACTGAGCAGGGGATGCGCAGGCGGATCGACCCCGTGACGCTGGTCTTCGGGATCGGCGGCGGGCTGATGGCGGCCTACGTGCTGAGCAACGGGTCGTTCTGGTTCGACTTCCGGTGGGCGCTGGGAGGGACGGCCATCGTGGTCGGGCTGGTGCTGCTGACGAACTCGATCAGACGCAAGACCCACTGATGAGAAAGGGCCCCGGTCAGCTGACCGGGGCCCTTTCCACTTTCGGGTGGCTGCCGCACGGATCCCCCTTTCGCCCGTCTCGACTGCTCCTAATGTGCTCCCGGTCTGCCGCTACGAGGAGGGAGCTCATGACCGATGGAGGCGACGGTCTGGAATCGGTGACTCCGCTTGACGGAGGCCTGCCGATGACCGCCCGCCAGGAGCAGTTCAGCTTGGCGTTCGTGAGGATGATCGCCGCCGCGGCCGGCTGTTCGATCAAGTCGCACGAGACGGACTACGACGGCGTGGACATCACGATCGCCTCGTCGACCGAGTACGAGACGTACTACTGCCCGCAGTTCGAACTTCAGCTCAAGTGCACCACCCAGCACGACCGGCTCCGCGACGCGCACTTCACGTGGAAGATGGAGCGTGATCCGTTCCTGAAGCTGACCCACGGCAAGCGGTACAACGAGGCGTTTCTCGGTGTGCTCGTGGTTCCTCGCGACGATGAGCCGTTGGTGAGGCTGAACGAGGAGGGTCTCCTCTCCTCCAGTCGCATGTACTGGGAACACGCCAGGCTTCTGGGTGACATCAGCGACGGCGCCACCAGCAAGACAGTGCATCTACCGAGAACTAACCTCTTCGACGTAGAGAGCTTGCAGAGCACCATGCAAAGGGTTGGCGAAGGAGGTGTGTGGTGAGCAGCCCATCACTCGACGACTACCGCGAGCTCGCCGACAGCCTCCACCCGTTGGCCGTGCAGCAGTACCTCGCCGCCAACGACTGGCAGCTTGAAGCGCAGGTTCCCGACGTACGGCAGATCTGGCGGCTGAACGACGAGGCGCGGGTCATGCTTCCGCTGGCCACGGACTTCGTCGACTTCGCCCAGCGGTTCCGCGACACTCTGCGCGCTCTGGCCACCGTGTACGACTGGGATCCCGAACGCCTGGCCGAGAAGATCACCGCCACCCGCGCCGACCTGTTCTTCGTCCGCTTCGACCAGGCCATGGTCGACGGCACCCTTCCGTTCAAACAGGCGGAGACGGCGCTGGACGGCCTGTTCAAAATGATGAAAGCGGCCGCGACCTCGGCGGACGATCCCACTCATTCCCATCGCGGACGCCGCTCCAGCACCGTGACCGACTTCCTCGACGAGGACATACGTCTCGGGCACACGAAGCGCGGCAGTTTCGTTTTCACCGTCGTCACTCGGCTCGGAGATCCGTTGCCCGATCACGACGACGGCTCTCGCGTGACCCCGTTCCCGCGACGTGTGATGGAAACGCTGGCCACAGGCTTGCACGCGGCCAGAGACCTGTCGCTGAACTGGGACGCTCTTGCTGTCGAACGCGCCGCTGAGCGCGGTCTCAGCGCGAACCTCGTGGAGTCGCTCCAAGACCTGACGGAGTCGGACTCGTTGCGCGAACTGGACCTGTCCTTCGACTGGGCGGCCGGCGAACCTCGGCCAAAGGTTCCCGCCTCGCGCATCGTGGTCAACCGTGACGCCATGGCCGGTCTGTCGCGCGTTCGGGAACGCCTGGTTCGGCGCGAAGAGCCGCCGCGCACGGAGACCATCGTCGGTCAGGTTCGGTCGCTCACTCGAGAAGACTCCGGTGGAGACGACCAGGAAGAGACGACGATCATCTTGAGCGCCGAGGTCCGAGGAAGGGCACGGAAGATCCACATCCTCCTGGGCGGCGAGGACTACGACTGGGCGATCTTCGCTCACCGGAACAGGTTGCCGTTCACGGTCACCGGCAACCTGGCCTTCGAGCGGGGAGCTTGGCGCCTGACAGGCCCGGTGGCCGTCGACTCCAGCTTCCTGCAGCACCAGCAGCGTTGAATTGGGAAAGGGTCCCGGTCAGCTGACCGGGGCCCTTTCCTCACGTCTCTACTCCCACTCGATGGTGCCCGGCGGCTTGGACGTCACGTCCAGCACCACGCGGTTGACCTCGGCCACCTCGTTGGTGATGCGGGTCGAGATCCGCTCCAGCACCTCGTACGGCAGGCGGGTCCAGTCCGCGGTCATCGCGTCCTCGGACGACACCGGGCGCAGCACGACCGGGTGGCCGTAGGTGCGGCCGTCGCCCTGGACGCCGACGCTGCGGACGTCCGCGAGCAGCACGACCGGGCACTGCCAGATCTGGCGGTCGAGGCCCGCCAGGGTCAGTTCCTCGCGGGCGATGGCGTCGGCCTGGCGCAGCGTGTCGAGGCGCTCCTGGTCGACCGCGCCGATGATGCGGATGCCGAGGCCGGGGCCGGGGAACGGCTGGCGCTGCACGATCGTCTCCGGCAGGCCGAGTTCGGTGCCGACGCGGCGGACCTCGTCCTTGAAGAGTGCGCGCAGCGGTTCGACCAGCTCGAACTGCAGGTCGTCCGGCAGGCCGCCGACGTTGTGGTGCGACTTGATGTTCGCGGTGCCCGCGCCGCCGCCGGACTCGACGACGTCCGGGTAGAGCGTGCCCTGGACGAGGAACTTGTAGTCGCCCTCGGCCTTGAGGTCGCGCTCCGCCTGCTCGAACACGCGGATGAACTCGCGGCCGATGATCTTGCGCTTCTCTTCGGGGTCCGTGACGCCGGCCAGGGCGTTGAGGAAACGCTCGCGGGCGTCGACGGTCACCAGGCGGATGCCCGTGGCGGCCACGTAGTCGCGTTCGACCTGGGCGCGCTCGCCGGAGCGCAGCAGGCCGTGGTCGACGAAGACGCACGTGAGGCGGTCGCCGATGGCGCGCTGGACCAGCGCGGCCGCGACGGCCGAGTCGACGCCGCCGGACAGGCCGCAGATCGCCTTGCCGTCACCGATCTGCTCGCGGATCCGGGTGACCTGCTCGTCCACGATGGACGACGTCGTCCACTGCGGACGGATGCCCGCGATCTCGTGCAGGAACCGGCGCAGCACCTCCTGGCCGTGCGGCGAGTGGTGCACCTCCGGGTGGTACTGCACGCCGGCGAACCGGCGCTCCCTGTTCTCGAACGCGGCGACCGGCGCGCCCTCGCTGGTCGCGGTGACGGTGAAGCCCTCGGGTGCCTTCGTGACGGCGTCGCCGTGGCTCATCCACACCGGGTGGCTCGCGGGCAGCTCCTGGTGCAGCGCGCCGCCCTCGGTGGGCACGCTCAGGTCCGTGCGGCCGTACTCGCGGGTGCCCGTCTGCTCAACCGCGCCGCCAAGTGCGCGCGCCATGGCCTGGAAGCCGTAGCAGATGCCGAAGACCGGGACGCCGGTCTCGAACAGCTTCGGGTCGACCTGCGGGGCGTTCTCCTCGTACACGCTCGACGGGCCACCGGACAGAACGATGGCCAGCGGGTTCTTGTCGAGGATCTCGCTCACGGTCGCGGTGTGCGGGACGACCTCGGAGTAGACCTGGGCCTCGCGGACGCGGCGGGCGATCAGCTGCGCGTACTGGGCGCCGAAGTCGACGACGAGAACAGGGCGGTTGCTGGTGTCGGACACGTCGCCAAGGATCTCATGCGTGGACGGTGAACTGCTGACCGGTGGCGGGCTGAACCAGGTGTTCAGGGTGGGTGACGCGGTGCGCAGACCGGCAGGGCCGTGGGCGCCTCGGGTGCACGACCTGTTGCGGCGCTTGGCACCGCTGGGGATCGCGCCGGTCCCGCTGGCGCTCGACGACGAGCACGAGCTGCTCACCTACCTGCCCGGTGACGTTGGCCACGTGTTCCCCTCCGGCGACGCGCCGCTGGTCGAGTCGGCGTTGATGCTGCGCAGGCTGCACGACGCCACGATCCCGCTCGTGGATCAGCTCGACGGATGGCAGCACGCCGCCAGGGAACCGGTCGAGGTGGTGCTGCACGGAGACTTCGCGCCGTACAACACGGTCTACCGCGATGGCCTTCCGGTGGGCGTGTTCGACTTCGACACCGCTCATCCCGGTCCGCGCTGGTGGGACGTCAGCTGGGCCATCATCCAGTTCGTGCTGGGTCTGCCGGATGATCGAGAACGGCGCACGAGGCTGTTCTGCGAGACATACGGGATCGAGTACGACCGCGAACACGTGTTGACCCGGTTGGACGACACGATCCAAACGATCCTGGAGGATCCGAGGTTCGTGCTTCAGCGGGCCGAAGGGCATGTCGACCACTACTTGGGTCTCATCAGTCGGATTGGTGGCTGAAATCGGCGAAGCCCATTTCAGCCACCAAACGAATTCCGTCTTCCAGGGTGTCTGCTGTGCAAGCCACTAGGGCTTAACGTGGTTTCCATGGACGCGTTCACACCGCAACCCAGGCCGTGCTGGGTCGCCGGCCGCCCCGAGCAGGGCGAGCAGGCGTTGGAGGTCCTCCACCCGTTCGACGGCACCGAGGTCGCCTCGGTGGCCGTACCGGGCAGAGATCAGGTGGAACGCGCGATCGCGGCGGCCGCGTCCGTCGCGAAGGAGTTCCGGCGAACACCCGCGCACGTGCGCGCCGAGGCACTGCTGCAGGTGTCGCGGACGCTGGCCGAACGCGCGGAGGAGATCGCCGAGACGATCACGGCCGAGAACGGCAAACCGCTGAAGTGGGCCGAGATCGAGGTCTCGCGCGCCGTCAACACGTTCCGCTTCGCCGCCGAGGAGGCGCGCCGGTTCACCGGTGGGCTGCAACGGCTCGACACCGAGGCCGGTGGTGTGGGGCGGATGGCGATCGTCCGGCACGTGCCGCTCGGACCGGTGCTGGCCGTGGCGCCCTTCAACTTCCCGCTGAACCTGGTGGCGCACAAGGTCGCGCCCGCGCTCGCGGTGGGTGCGCCGGTGATCGTGAAGCCCGCCTCGGCCACGCCGCTCTCGGCGTTGCTGCTGGGCGAGATCCTGGCCGAGACCGGACTGCCGGAGGGCGTGTTCTCGATCCTTCCCGTGCGCGGCAAGGACATGGACGTCCTGGTGCGCGACGAACGGCTGCCGGTGATCTCGTTCACCGGGTCCACGAAGGTCGGCTGGTCGTTGATGGAAGCCGCGCCGCGCAAGCACGTCGTGATGGAGCTGGGTTCCAACGCGGCGGCGATCATCTGTCCTGATTGGACTGATCTGGACCACGCGGCGCAGCGCATCGCGACGTTCGGCAACTACCAGGCCGGGCAGTCGTGCATCGCCGTGCAACGGGTGATCGTGGACCGCTCGAAGGCCGACGAGTTCGTGCCGAAACTCGTGGAAGCCGTTGCCGCGCTGAAGACCGGCGACCCGCACGACCCCGAGGTCGAGGTCGGGCCGTTGATCGACGAGGACAACGCACGCCGCGTCGAGGAGTGGATCAACATGGCCACCGACGTGGGCGCACGGGTGCTGCTCGGCGGCAAGCGGACCGGGTCGACGGTCGAGCCGACGGTGCTCGCGGACGTGCCCAAGACGGCCAAGGTCTGGACCGAGGAGATCTTCGGGCCGGTGCTCGTGGTGTCCGTCGCGGACGGCGTGGACGACGCGTTCGCGCAGGCCAACGACTCCAAGTACGGGCTGCAGGCCGGGGTGTTCACGCGGGACGTGCAGGTGGCGTTCGAGGCCGCGGCCGAACTCGAGGTCGGCGGCGTGATCATCGGTGACGTGCCGTCCTACCGCGCGGACCAGATGCCGTACGGCGGCGTGAAGGGGTCGGGCACCGGGCGCGAGGGCGTCCGGTCGGCGATGGAGGACTTCACCGAGGAACGCGTGACCGTGCTGACGGGCATCCAGTTATAGGCCCTGCGGAAACGCCAGCACTCGGTCCGGGTCGTACCTGTTCGCGACTTCCCTGAGGCGCGCGAGGTTGCGGCCGTAGTAGGCAGTCGGCCAGTCCGGCATCTCCGGGTCGATGTAGTTCACGTACCCGGTGGTGCCGGCGCCGAGCCCGTCACGGACGCCGGCGAGCAGTGCGCGAGCCCGTGACTCGGTCAGGTCGCCGATGTGGACGAAGATCTGGACGCTCGCGGTGGCGTCGCGGTGAGGGAACGCCGTGGCGTCGGCCGCGATCCGTCCGACCGCGCCACCGAACGAGTCGAGCTGGATCATGAACGGCGGCTGCCCGTCCATCAGCGCGGCGACCTTCGACCCCGGCACCGGCGTGTGCAGCATCCGCGAGGACGCCACGTACGGTTCGCCGGTTTCCGCAGGTCCCGCGTAGTGGCGCATCGCCTGCAGGTACGTCATCTCCTCGACCTCGCGCTCGGCCGGCGGCATGCGGTCCAGCAACCGGTGCAGGTCCTTCGCCGGTCCCACGTACGCGCCCCTGACGCTCGGCACCGACTTCGGGCCGGAGTCGACGCGCAGGCTCGTCCACAGCTCGTCCGGCGCGTCCGCGATCCACTCCTGCCAAGCGTCGACCACGTCCGCCGTGCCGTCTGGGTAGTCGAGGCCGAACACGGTCAGGCCCGGCGCGGGATCCGTGCGGAACGTGAACTCCGTGACGACGCCGAAGTTGCCGCCACCGCCGCCTTTCAACGCCCAGAGCAGGTCCGGCTCCTCCGAGGCCGTGCGCAGAACGCCGTCCGGGGTGACGATCCGCGCCTCGACGAGGTGGTCGCAGGTCAGGCCGAACTTGCGCGCGGTCACGCCGATGCCGCCGCCGAGCGCGAGTCCGCCGATGCCGACCGAGCGGCACGTGCCGGCGGGCAACGCCTGGCCCGCGACACCGAGCGCCTCGTAGACGTCGTACATCCGCGCCCCGCCACCGATGACCGCTGTCGAGCCGTCGATCCGCACGTCCGACAACCCCGCGAGGTCGAGGACGAGGCCTCCGTCGGGCCACGAGTAGCCCGCGTAGCTGTGGCCGCCGCTGCGTGCGGCGACCGGAATGCGTTGGCGTGCCGCGCGTTCCAGGCCCGCCTGGACGTCCTCGACCCGTGCGCACCTCACCACCTCAAGCGGTTTTCGGTGTGCGTAAAGGGTGTTCTGCGGGTCACCAGCCGAGTGCACGACGTCTCGTCTCCTCGTCGTCCGGTCCGGCGACGTGGCCGTCCGGCCGGATCAGCAGGCCGTCCCGGACCGTGAAGCCAGGGCCCGCCGTGCGGGATCGTTCGACCAGCACGCCGCCGTTCGGGTAGGCGAACGGGGTGAAGAGCCTGCCCGAGTCGATGCCCTCGCCGGTTTCGAGCGCGTGCCGCCGACGGGCTCGTTCTTCGGGAGTGCCCGGCACGAGGAAACGCATGGTGTCGCCGGTGACGCGGAGGTTCTCGTCGGCGGCGGCACCGCGTTCGGTGTCGTAGGAGTCGAGGAGGTGCGGGCCCGCCTCGCCCCTGCGGTCGGCGGCGATCTTCCAGGCCGCGTTGTCGGCGTCGCAGATCCCCGAGTTCAGGCCACGGGCGCCGAACGGGCTCATCACGTGCGCGGCATCGCCCGCGAGCAGGACTCTCCCGTCGCGGAACCGGGCGGCTCGGCGCTGGTGGAAGCGGTAGGTGGACTGCCAGACGATCTCGTACGGCCGGTCGCCGACGATCGCGCGGACGTGGTCGTCGGTGAGCTCGACGTCCTCGGCGACCTGCCAGTCGATCCGCCAGACGCCCTTCGGCTGCGGGTGCAGGAGGACCTGCCGGCCAGGATTCCAGGGCGGGTCGAAGTAGAAACGGCGTTCGGGCGTCTCGAAGTCCAAGTCGACGCGGACGTCGGCGATGATGAACCTGTCGTCGAACGAGAAGCCCTCGAACGGGATGTTCAGGAGCTGCCGCACCTTTGAGTGCGCGCCGTCCGCCGCGATGCAGTGACTCGCCCTGATCCCGTCCTGTGTGGACACTCCGTCGTCCTGCTGGGCAAGGGTTTCGACCGCGTGCCCGTAGCGGAGTTCGATGAGCGGTTCGGCGCGGACCCGTTCCTCCAGCAGCTGCTCGACGACGGCCTGCGGAGTGTTCACGAACGGCGGGAAACCCGAGGCCGGCGGGAAGGTCAGGGTCAGGACCTCGCGGTCGCGGTGGTAGGTGCGGCCGGTGTACCAGGTGACGCCCGCGTCGGCGACGGCCTGCCCGACGCCGACCCGTTCGAGGATCTCCAGCACGTCGCGCTGGACGCAGATCGAACGACTGCCCGTCTGCGCGCGCCTCGGCTCCTTCTCCAGGACGATGCTCGGCACACCGGCTCGCGCGAGGAACAGCGCGGCGGCGAGGCCGACCGGTCCGGCACCCACCACCAGGACCGTCACTGCAGGGCGTTCCAGACGGCGCGGTCGCGTTCGGCGGTCCAGATCTCCGGCCAGTCCCTGCCGTCGCACTCGTCCCAGTAGCGCTTCACGTCGAACGGCAGGCAGTGCTCGAAGATCGGCCAGCGCCCGTAGCGGTCCACGAGGGCCTGGTGCGCCAGTTCGAAGGCCTGCTTGAGCGTGCCCCCCTCGGCGTGGACCCCGCCGACCGTGCGGCGCAGTTCGTTGAGGAAGTGCCTGCTCTGGTTGATCGCGGCCTCGACCTCGTAACGGTCCCGGGCGACCTTGCCGCGTCCGCCGACCAGGACCTCGGCACCCAGCTCCTCGATCTCGTCCAAAGTGGACGTTGCCCACTCGTCGTGGAACGCGTCACCGGTGTAGAGCGCGGCCTGCGACTCGACCAGGTCGCCGGCGAACAGGATGCGTTGCTGCGGCAGCCACGCCACGATGTCGCCGGCCGTGTGCCCGCGACCGAGGAACTGGAGCACCAGATCGCCGCGCTCGTCGCCGAGCGGGATCGTCATGCGGTCGGAGAACGTGAGCGTCGGCCAGGTCAGGCCGGGGATCTCCTCCGGCGACTCGAAGAGCCGCGGCATGCGGCCGAACTCGCTCTCCCAGTCCTGCTGCCCGCGTTCGGCGATCAGCACCCGCGTCATCTCGTGCGCGACGATCTCCTGGGCGTCGAACGCGCTGGCCCCGAGCGTGCGCACGGCGTGGTAGTGGCTGAGCACGAGGTACCGGACCGGCTTCTTGGTGTGCTTGCGCAGCTGCGTGAGCCATCGTCGCGCGGCCGCGGGTGTGGCACGGGCCTCGAAGCAGATCAGGAAGTCCTCGGCCTCGATGGCCGCGACGTTGGGGTCGCCTTCGGCGGTCAGGGTGTAGACGCCCTCGGCGAGTTCGACGAAGACCTCGTCCTTGGGGGCGAGGTCGGCGCTGGAGGCAAAAGGCTTTTTGGCCATGCCTCCACCGTAGCCAAATGAAACCAGCTCAGGACGCCTTCACGATCGGCAACCGCAAAGCGGCTGGAGCTTGATCGGGAACCGCCGGGTTCTTCGGCTTCGTCGGATTGATCCTGCGGTAGGGCAGGCTCTGCTCCGGCCGCTGGTCCTGCTCGCCCTTGTTCGGCCACAGCGAGAACGCACGCTCGGCCTGCGCGGTGATCGTGAGGCTCGGGTTCACGCCGAGGTTCGCACTGATCGCCGCACCGTCCACAACGGACAGTCCGGGGTAGTTGAAGACCCGGTGGTACGCGTCGATCACGCCCTGCTCCTCGTCGCTCGCGATCGCACAGCCGCCGATGAAGTGCGCGGTCAGCGGGATGTTGAACAGCTCACCCCACGTGCCGCCGGCCATGCCGTCGATGTGCTTGGCGGCCAGCAGGTTCGCCTCGTGACCGGCCGGGATGAACGCCGGGTTCGGGTCGCCGTGCCCCTGCTTGCTGGTGAGCTTGCCGCGCTTGAGGAACGTGGTGATGGAGTTGTCGAGACTCTGCATGACCAGCAGGATCACGGTCCGCTCGCTCCACCGGTGCACGCTCAGCAGCCTCAGGAGCCGCAGCGGGTGCCGGACCGCCTGCTTGATGAACTGCAACCACCGCGGCGTGCTCAGCGCACCGTCCGTGGCGAGGGTCTGCAGCATGCCCATGGCGTTGCTGCCCTTGCCGTACCGGACGGGTTCGATGTGCGTGATCTCGTCGGGGTGGATGGAGCTCGTGATCGCGACGCCCTGAGTGAAGTCGGTGTCCGGGTCGACCGTGTAGCGCGCGGCCCCGATGATCGACTCGGAGTTCGTGCGGGTGAGCTCGCCGAGCTTGGCCGAGATCTTCGGCAGCGTCGTGGCCTTCGCCTTGTGCAGGAGCTGCTGGGTGCCCCAGGTGCCGGCGGCGATCACGACCTGGTCGGCGGTGAAGGTGGCCTTGGCCTTCCCGCCGGTCATCTTCGTGTCGATGGTCCAGGTGCCGTTGTTCTCGCTGAGCTGCGTGACCGTGGTCAGCGGGAAGACCTTCGCGCCGAGCTTCTCCGCGAGGTACAGGTAGTTCTTGACCAGGGTGTTCTTCGCGCCGACCCGGCAACCCGACATGCAGCTGCCGCACTCGGTGCACCCGGTGCGTTCCGGCCCGGCGCCCCCGAAGTAGGGATCCGCCGCCTTCTGACCGGGCTCGCCGAAGAACACGCCGACGGGCGTCGCGTGGTAGCTGTTCTCGACCCCCATGTCCTTCGCGACCTTCTGCATGACGACGTCGCTCGGGGTCGTCGTGGGGTTCGTGACCACGCCCAGCATCCGGCTCGCCTGGTCGTAGAACGGCTCCAGCTCGTCCTGCCAGTCGGTGATGTGCGCCCACTGCCGGTCCTCGTAGAACGGCTTGAGCGGCCGGTACAGCGTGTTCGCGTACACGAGGCTTCCGCCACCGACGCCCGCACCGGCGAGCACCATGACGTTGCGCAGCAGGTGGATGCGCTGAATCCCGAAGCACCTGAGCTGCGGCGCCCACAGGTACTTGCGGAGATTCCAGCTGGTCTCGGCGAACTCGTCGTCGGCGAACCGTCGCCCCGCCTCCAGGACGGCGACGCGGTAGCCCTTCTCGGTCAGGCGGAGCGCGGCCACGCTTCCGCCGAACCCGGAGCCGACGATGACGACATCGAAGTTACCGGCGAGTTCACCCATGAACCGGAGAGTAGGCGTTACTTCCGGTAACGCCTAGTCCCCTATCGGTTCAGACGGGCGAGGAACGCTCATGAAGGCGGTCCAGAGGTCCACCGCCTGCTCCAGACTCAGCGCCGCGACCTGCTCCAGAGGAATCCCGGCGGTGTGCACGAGACGCTGCGCCAGCCAGTCGGGGACCGGCTCCCGCGGCGGGACCTCCTCCACGACCACGTCGCCCGCGAGGCGACCGAGCCTGCCGATGACATCGGCCAGCTTGGCCAGCGTGGAGTCCTCGTCAGCGATCGACGCGATCCTCGCGGACGCCTCGGCGTAGACCTCGGCATCCGAGCGTGCGCCCACGCACCAGACCTCACAGATCTCGATCGCGCCGTCAGACGTGACCCGGTAGACGATCCGCCAGTGGTTGCGTCCCACCACCAACTTGCGAAATCCGGTCAACTCGCCACCGAGCGGATGCCCGGCCTCCGGGTTGTCGAGCAGGATCTGGATCTTCTTGAGAACCTTGGGCACGACATCAGGGCCAAGGCGACGCAGGTCATCGACAGCCGCGTCGGTGAACAGAACTTCAGCCATCGAGCGAGTCGTCGTCCTTCACCGCCGCCAGCGACTCACGGGTGTGCCCGAACGCCGCCAGCACGTCGTCGAAGGACGTGCGCCGGCCCGAGTCGGCAGCCGACCGCGCCAGCACGAGCGCCAGGTCCCTCAGATCCGCCGCTGCTTCGTCGATCTCAGCCAGGCGACTCATCGCGACGACAGCGGCCACTGGACGACTGTGCCGCGTGACGACCACCGGACCACCCTGCTCGGCGTCGGCGACCAGCCCGGCGACGCCACGTTTCGTGGCCTCCGTGACGGTCAGCTCGCGAGCCTCGTGAAGTGCGGTCATGTACCGAACTATACAGAAAATCTGGACAGAAGGTCGAGGGTGCGCGGGCAGGCGCACCCGTCGACTCAAAGGACCAGGCCCTCGATCACCCACACCATGAACGCCACGGCCAGCGCCGTGATCACCAGCCCACCGCAGACGAACAGGGTCAGCATCTTCCAGCCGATGTCCCCGACTCGCTCGTCGACCTCCTCTGGCGCTTCGTCGATCTCGAACTCTTGGACTTCGGCGTCCGGGTCGATCGTGTCCACATCACTGTTCTTGCCGTCGCCGAACAAGGCATCCAATTCCACGCACACAAGGACGCGCGGAGTAGCCGTCTGGTTGCAAGATCAGGTCTGGGCCCACGCGGCGATCGGGAGGTTGAGGTAAACGCCCACGTCAGCGAGGCCGCAAGCGTCGGCGATGGCCTTGCACAGGTCGTCGACCCGGTCCTGGCGGTTGGCGGCGCGGCTCTCGAACCACTTCGAGCGGACCTCGACAACGATGTCCATGCCGCTGACGTCGAACGGGCCGCGCGGGCGGAAGCGCAGTTCCACATCGCCGGCTGGAGATCGCCGTCGTAGGGCTCTTCCGGGCACTCGACCGCCACCGAGACGGCGTGCGGGAGCATTGCCGCCAGTTCCTTGAGCACTGCGTGGGGGACGTGGGGTGCGTAGGTGATCTCGACGAGCGGCACGGCGTCCAGGAAAGCAGAAGGGCGCGTCCCTGCTGGAACGCGCCCCTCGACCTGGTTGATCTCAGCCGCGGATGGTCAGGCCGACCTTCTGGAACTCCTTGAGGTCCGAGTAGCCGGTCTTGGCCATGGCGCGCTTGAGGGCCCCGAACAGGTTCGTCACGCCGCGCGGGTCGGCGGACGGGCCGAACAGCAGCTTGCGCAGGTCGAGCTCCTGGTCCACCGCGTCGGCGACGAGGCTGCGCGGCACGGACGGGTGCGCGGACGACGCCGTCCAGTACAGGCCCTGGCCCGGTGCCTCGGTCGCGGCGGCCAGCGGCTCGCCGAGCATCACGGCGTCGGCACCGCAGGCGATGGACTTCGCCACGTCGCCCGAGGTCGTGACGCCACCGTCGGCGATGACGTGCACGTAGCGGCCGCCGGTCTCGTCGAGGTAGTCGCGGCGCGCGGCCGCGGCGTCGGCGATCGCGGTGGCCATCGGCACGCCGATGCCCAGCACCGAGTCGGTGGTGGTGACGCCGGGTGTGTAGCCGTAGCCGACGATCACGCCCGCCGCGCCGGTGCGCATGAGGTGCATGGCGGTGCGGTAGTCGCCGACACCGCCGGCGATCACCGGGATGTCGAGGTCCGCGATGAACGACTTCAGGTTCAGCGGCTCGCCGTCACGCGACACGTGCTCCGCCGAGATGATCGTGCCCTGCACGACCAGGATCTCGACGCCCGCGGCCAGCAGGTCCGGCGTCAGCTCGGCAGCGCGCTGCGGGCTGACGCGGACCGCGACCGTGACGCCCGACTCGCGGATCTGCTTGACCGCCTCGGCGATCAGGTCCATCCGCAGCGGCGCGGAGTGCAGCTCCTGCAGGACCTTCACGGCCGCCGCCGGGTCGTCGCTGTCCTCGGTCGCCTGGACCAGGCGGAACAGCGCCTCGTCCACGTCGCCGTGGCGGGCCCAGAGACCCTCGGCGTTGAGCACACCGAGGCCACCGAGCTCACCGATCGCGACCGCCGTGCCCGGCGACACGATGGCGTCGGTCGGGTGGGTGATCAGCGGGATGTCGAAGCGGTAGGCATCGATCTGCCACGTCGTGGAGACGTCCTTCGACGACCTCGTCCGACGCGACGGGATGATCTCGATGTCGTCCAGCTCGTAGGCCCGCCTCGCGGTCCGGCCCATGCCGATCTCGACCAGATCGCGCACCTGTGGTTCCTCTCCAAAGCTTTAGAACGAGCCCTCAACCAGCCCGAACACCCTAACGGGTGGTGTAGTTCGGGGCTTCGACGGTCATCGTGATGTCGTGCGGGTGGCTTTCCTTCAGGCCCGCCGCGGTGATGCGCACGAGCTGCTGGTTCTGCAGCTCGGCGATCGTGTGGGAGCCCGTGTAGCCCATCGCCGCGCGCAGGCCGCCGTTGAGCTGGTGCACGACCTGCGACAACGGGCCGCGGAACGGCGTGCGGCCCTCGATGCCCTCGGGGACGAGCTTGTCCTCGTTGAGCACGTCGTCCTGGAAGTAGCGGTCCTTCGAGAACGACTTGTTCTCGCCACGGGACTGCATCGCGGCCAGCGAGCCCATGCCGCGGTAGGTCTTGAACTGCTTGCCGTTGACCAGGATCAGGTCGCCGGGCGCCTCCTGGGTGCCCGCGAGCAGCGAGCCGAGCATCACGGCGGACGCGCCGGCCGCGATGGCCTTGGCGATGTCGCCGGAGTACTGGATGCCGCCATCGCCGATCACCGGCACACCGGCAGGGGTGCAGGCCAGCGACGCCTCGTAGATCGCGGAGATCTGCGGCACACCGACACCGGCGACGACGCGCGTGGTGCAGATCGAGCCGGGACCGACACCGACCTTCACGCCGTCCGCGCCCGCGTCCACCAGCGCCTGGGCGCCGGCCCGCGTCGCGACGTTGCCGCCGACGACGTCCGCCGAGTCGCCGAGCTCCTTCTTGATGCGCGCGACCATCTCCAGCACGCCGCGCGAGTGCCCGTGGGCCGTGTCGACCATCAGCACGTCGACGCCGGCCTCGGCGAGCGTCATCGCGCGGACGAACGAGTCCTCGCCCACACCCACGGCGGCGGCGCACAGCAGGCGGCCGTCCGGGTCCTTGGTGGCCATCGGGTACTGCTCGGTCTTGACGAAGTCCTTGACCGTGATCAGGCCCTGCAGCTTGCCGTCACCGTCGACGATCGGCAGCTTCTCGACCTTGTGCCGGCGCAGCAGGCCGAGAGCGGCCTCCGCTGACACCCCGACCTGCGCGGTGACCAGCGGGCCCTTGGTCATGACCTCGATCACGCGCTTGGTGTGGTCGAGCTCGAACCGCATGTCGCGGTTCGTGATGATGCCCACGAGCTTGTTGTTCGAGTCCGTGACCGGCACACCGGAGATGCGGTAGCGCGCACACAGCGCGTCGACCTCGGCCAGCGTGTCGTCGGGCGAACAGGTGACCGGGTCGGTGACCATGCCGGCCTCCGACCGCTTGACGGTCTCGGCCTGACGGGCCTGGTCCTCGATGCTCAGGTTGCGGTGCAGCACGCCGATGCCGCCCTGACGTGCCATCGAGATCGCCATCCGGCCCTCGGTGACCGTGTCCATGGCGGCGCTGGCCAGCGGAATCCTGAGGGTGATGTTGCGCGAGATCCTGGTGCTCGTGTCGACGCCACTCGGAACGACGTCGGACTCGGCAGGCAGCAGGAGCACGTCGTCGAAGGTCAGTCCCAGCATGGCGAACTTCTGCGGGACTCCATCAGCGTTGAGCTCGCTGGTCATAGCGGGTGACATGCCTTCCGTCGTGCGGTCTGCGCTCTGCCTGCCCTTTTGGGGTCCTGCGTGTCCAGTTTCCGCAGGCGGAGGCGGTGCGACCCATGGTATCTGGACGACCGAGGGGGTACGGCGGGTACCGTGCGGGGTCGTGCCGCACGACGCGTTGCCACCAGACCCCTTCGCGGGTGACCCAGAAGACCCCGCACTCTCTCTGGGCGAACCGCACCACGACCACCCCCCGATGGACGACGACGAGCGAACAGAGCTGGTCAGCGACCTGAGCGATCTCGCCGTCTACCAAGCGCTGCTGGAACACAGAGGCGTGCGCGGCATCGTCGTGGACTGCGGCGAGTGCGAGGAACCGCACTATCACGACTGGGCACTGTTGCGAGCCTCACTCGAACAACTCCTCGCCGACGGCCGCATGCGCCCGCACGAGCCGGCCTTCGACCCGAACCCCGGCTCCTACGTCAGCTGGGAGTACTGCCGGGGATACGCGGACGGCGTCACGGCCACCGAGTCGGCCCGCTGACCGCAGGACCGGTCACATTCCACCTGACGTGTGAACGCCTGAGCATGTGAACGGCCCCTGACCTCGAAAGGTCAGGGGCCGTTCACACTGCGTCTCAGTTGGAGCCGGTCGTCTCGCCGATGGTCTCACCGGCGGTGCCGGTCGACCTGGTCTCGCCACCGGGGTCCGGCGGCGGCGGAGGCGGCGGGATCACCTCGCCGTTCGACGTCGGCGGCGCCGGAGTCTCCGACGAGGTCGGCGTGGACGGCTGAGGCGTCGACGGCTCGGTCGACGGCGTGGAGGACGGCGTCGTGGGTTCCGACGACCTGGTCGGCTTCGGCGGCTTCGGCGTCGTCGTGGACGGCGGCGTCGAGGTGTTGGTGTCGAGCTCCTTTTCGAGCTCCTTGTGCTTCTCCTCGAGCTTCTGCTTGCCGTCGGCCGTGGACACCGACTCGAGGCTGGCGCCGATCTTGTTCAGCTTCTCGCGGGCCTCGTCGACCTTGCCCTCGCGCAGGGCGAGGCGGGCCGACTCGAGGTCGGTGTTGATGATGGCCGCTGCCTCGATCGACTTCGCGTGCTCGGAGTACAGCACTCGCGTGAGACCCCAGAGCGCGTCGCCGGGCTGGGCGTCGCGGGCCACGAGGCTCACGCCGGTGAAGGCGATGGCCAGGACCGCCGCGGCGCTCGCCAGCGGGATCAGGAAGCGGTGCCTGCTCACCGGCTGCGGGCGCGCAGCCTGGATCGTGGCGATCGCCGTGTCCGTGTCGACGAGCTCGCCGAACGGCTCGGTCTCCACCTCGTTGCGCCATGCGAGCAGCAACGCGTTCAGCTCGTCGTCGGCCACATTGCCGGCCGCGCCCGGTGTCGCCGACCCCAGCGCGTCCAGCAGCCTGTCATCAGCCTGTACAGCCGAAAGATCATCTGCGACGGGTTCGTGCGGGGCTCTATCGTCCTGTCCGCGCACTTCCTCGTCGTCCTTCCCGTGTTCGTCGGCCACTCAGACCACCTCCTCCGCTGCCAGCGACTTGCGCAGCCGAGCCAGCGCACGGTGTTGCGCCACCCGAACCGCACCCGGAGTCGAACCAACCGCCTCGGCAGTTTCCTCGGCGGACAGTCCGACCACCACCCTCAACAGCAGGATCTCCCGCTGCTTCTCCGGCAGGACGCGCAGTAGGACAGCCATCCGGTCGGAGAGTTCGCCCTGCATCGCCCGCTGCTCCGGACCAGCTTCGGTCTCCGGCGCGTCGGGAACTTCGGGAACGGGCTCGGAGCGGTTCCTGGCGGCAGACCGATGTGCATCGGCGACCTTGTGCGCCGCGATCCCGTACACGAACGCGAGGAAGGGCCGACCCTGATCGCGGTAGCTGGGCAATGCCGTGAGCACCGCGAGACACACCTCCTGGGCCACATCGTCCGCCGAAGCGAAGCTTCGCTCCTGCCTTCCAACTCGGGCGCGGCAGTACCGCACCACCAGAGGACGAATGGAGGCCAGCAGGCGTTCGATCGCCTGGCGGTCGCCGTCGACGGCCGCGCCCACTTCGGCGTCCAGTCCGTCCCCCAAGTTGGTCATCGCAGACAACAGCCCTGGTGTTACTTGTTGGCGTACCGACATAGAACAGCACGAGTCACTCACAGCGACTCGTTGCAGCGCCTTCACCGTACCGGTCTTCAGGCCTTCTGTTCATAGGCGGGGTATGGACACCCCGCGTGAACAGCAGACACGCCCGAACGGCTGACAGCCCGGCGACATTGTCACCGGGCTGGGCTAATTGCGCGACCTGGAGAACCATCGGCCGCGAGAGTGAGCCCTCTCACGCCACCGGCCCCGCTTCCCCACATGCGGCATATGAGGACGCGGGGCCGGTGCGGCGAGAGCGACTACTGAACGAGGCCTCGCCGGAAGCCGTGGGCGACCGCCTGAGCGCGGTCACGAACACCGAGCTTGCGGAAGAGACGACGGGCGTGCGTCTTGACCGTGTCCTCCGACAGGTAGAGCTCGCGGCCGATCTGGCCGTTGCTCTTGCCCTGGCTCATGCCACGCAGCACCTGGAGCTCACGCTCCGTGAGCTGCACGCCAGGGTCGGAGGGCTGACGAGGCGCCGGCACCGAGGTGCTGGCGAGCGTGTGCGCGAGGGCCGCCACAAGCTCGGGACGCGACGCGTCCCACCTCAGGTAGCCACGCGCACCGCCGGCGATCGCCGCGGCGATGCTTCCGGCGTCGTCGGGGGCTCCGAAGACGATGACGTTTGCCTGGGGGTTCGCGGAGACGAGCCGACGGGTTGCTTCAACTCCGGTCGGGACGGCGCGCTGGGTTCCCACCAGGACGACGTCGACCGGCTGCCTTGAAAAGCGAGCCAACAACTCGTCACCGTGCGCTACGCAGTCGATGCGGCTGACCCCTGGGACAGCCGACATCACGCGGGTGAGACCCTCACGCACACTGCGCCGGTCGTCGCAAATAAGGACCGTGGTCACGGGGACTCCTTTCCTGCAGCCGAGTGACGTTCCATCTCCCCTATCGGACGCTTACGGCCCGACCTTGACACGATCCGGTGCTTAATCCGTCAAGAAGTTCGCCTGAGGGTCTGCGTTCGGGGGTTCCCCGGAACGGAGCAGCCCGGTCGGCACCCACGGGGAATCAAGGGCGACCTGTCGGCTGACGGCATCAGCTCTGCGTAACACGCAGCTCAGAGCCTCCGTCGCCCGGTCGATGGCGACTGCGCCCATCGTGGGGGCATGACCCGCCAGGACGAGAGCGCTCGGCCAGATCAACGGATGAAGCCCCTTCGCGGCGCTGTGATTTAGCTCACACTCGACTAGTTCAACCCCGCGGTTCAGGCCGTCGGGTGTCCCCCACACGACCAACGAGGTGCCCAGAACGAGTGCCGACTTGAGCTCGTGCCGGAGCGCCTTTCTGCTCGTCGCCACGGCATGGGCGGCCTCGGCGGGCGCCACCGCGGCCTGCGCCCGGCCGGACGCCAGCTCAATCTCCGCGGTTACCCAGCCCTTGCGGACCTCACTCCTCCACGAGTGCGTCTCAACTCGTGCGAGCAACCCGCGGGCCTCCCCCAGGCGTTGAGCACCCAGCGAATCGGCCGCGAGACCGAGCAGGGCGTCCGTCCGGGCACCTGCGGCGTCGATCCCGTCCGGGTCGCCGCGGTCCGCGGACTGGACACGGGCGAGCGCCGCGCCGTCGAGGGGACGGGCGAGGTGATGAGCCCCTAGCTGACGGTGGTGCGACGCGCGAGTCGAGAGGGCGAGGGACGCGATCACCGGGTCGGGGCCGTGACGGAGCGCATCCAATGTGGTGGCGGCCGCCGCGTAGTGGCCCTGACCTCCCAGAACGACGGCCGCGAGCCACCGGGCGCGAGAGCTGGGGGACGCCGTCGCGGCCCAGACGTCGAGATCGGGTGAGTCACCGAAGGCGGCTCGGCGCAGCTCCTCTTCCATCACGGCGAGGAGTCTGCCGTCAGCTGAGGGACCGCGGGCGCGAGGCCTCAGGTGACGGCCGACTCCACCGCGTCCACCGCGGCGGCGAGGTCCTCGACCCGCTCCGCCGGACCCGTCACCACACCCCGCCTCCAGCCGGGCCCGCCCACGAACAACCTCACCTGCTGCCGGGTGCGCGGCAGAGCGGTGATCACCCCCGGATCGGCGTAGCGCGGCAACTGCGCCCACAGCACCACCGCGGCGGGCGCGGTACGGCGTACGGCGGCGGCCAACGCGTCCACGGGCAACGCCGCCCCGAGCTGCCGGACGACGACTCCTCGGTGCGCCAGTTCCGCGGCCAACGGGTAGAGGGGAAGGTTGTGCCTCTCCTCCGGCATGCACGCCAGCAGCACGGGCCGATGGTTGCGTCCGGACGTGACGAGCGGTGTCGCGCGCACGAACGCCGCGAGCACGCACTCGTTCAACAGGTGCTCGACCTCGACGCCGGCCCCGGAGAGCTGCCACCGCGCGGCGACGGCCGTCAGCACCGGCCGGACGACCTCGTTCCAGGTGGTGATCACGCCGTCGGACGCCAGCGAGTCGGCGAGCATCCCCTGGACGGCGATGGAGTCCATCGCGACGGCCGCGCGGCCCAGTCCGCGCGCCAATCGAGACGCTCCTGGCAATTTCAGTCCACGTCCACCCGATGGTGCGACGGGAACCACTCCGTGTGTCATCGACGATTTCGAGTCGAGCGCGAAACGGGCGGCTTCGGCGGACGACGCGCCACGAAGAAGAGCGCGTTGCATCAATTCGAGCCGGGCCACGTCCGGAGGCCCGTATTTCCGGTGCCGCCCCACGGTGTGGCCGGTCGGACCGAGTCCGTAGCGGCGGTCCCAGGTGCGAAGGGTGGCGGGTGCCACGCCGAGTCGCCTGGCCACCGCGGCCACTGAGAGAAGGGGCTCACTCGTGTGACTCCCGGCAGAGGTGTGCTCCGGCGGTGTCATCACGAGAGCCATGTTCCGTTCACCTCATCCGGGCGGCAACTCCGGGCGGTGAGTGATCGAACACGCGTGCCGTCACCCATCAGTTGATAAGGGTCTTCAGCCTCTTGAACAAGTTTTGAAGCGGTTCTACGGTGGATCATCATTAAGCCGAATGGAGCAGTCGTCACGGAGGCGGTCTCGATGGCGGACACCCGAAGGCTCCCCGGTCCCAACGCAGACCTGTGGGACTGGCAGATGCGCGGTTCGTGCCGGGGCATGGACAGTGCGTTCTTCTTCCACCCCGACGGCGAACGGGGCCCGGCGAGATCTCGGCGGGAAGCTCGCGCCAAGGCCGTCTGCCTCGCCTGCCCGGTGTTGGAGATGTGTCGCAGGCACGCGCTCGCGGTGCAGGAACCGTACGGAATCTGGGGCGGGCTCTCTGAATCGGAGCGCGACCACATCATCAAGGCACGAAAACGGCAATTGGCAATCGTCTAGACAATAAAACCGGGGCGGCACCAAACGAAATGGTGCCGCCCCGGTTTATTTGAGTTCGAAGAACTCGGCAGGTCTCAGTGGCCGTGCCCGTGTCCGTGGCCGTGTCCGGCCGCGGAGGAAGCGGGCTCGTCCGCCTTCTTCTCGACGATGGCGCTCTCGGTCGTGAGCACCATGCGCGCGATGGAGGCGGCGTTCGCCACGGCGGAACGCGTGACCTTGACCGGGTCGATGATGCCCTGCTCGAGCAGGTCACCGAACTCCAGCGAGGCGGCGTTGATGCCGAAGCCCCACTCGCCCTCGCGGACCTTGTTCACCACGACGGCGCCTTCGAGGCCGGCGTTCGCGGCGATCCAGAACAGCGGCGCGGACAGGGCCTTCGCGACGAGCGCGACACCCGTGGCCTCGTCACCCGACAGGCCGAGGCCACCGTCGAGCACCTTGGCGCCGTGCACGAGAGCGGAGCCACCGCCGGGGACGATGCCCTCCTCGACCGCGGCCTTGGTAGCGGCGACCGCGTCCTCGATGCGGTGCTTGCGCTCCTTGAGCTCGGTCTCGGTGGCGGCGCCGACCTTGATCACGGCGATGCCGCCGGAGAGCTTCGCGAGGCGCTCCTGGAGCTTCTCGCGGTCCCAGTCGGAGTCCGTGTTCTCGATCTCACGGCGCAGCTGCTCCGCGCGGCCGGCGATGTCGGCCTTGGTGCCGCCGCCGTCGACGATCGTGGTGTCGTCCTTGGTCACGACGACGCGGCGGGCGGAGCCCAGCTGGTCGAGCGTGGTCTCGGCCAGCTTGAGGCCGATCTCCGAGGAGATCACCTCGCCGCCGGTGACGACCGCGAGGTCGTCCAGGAACGCCTTGCGACGGTCACCGAAGAACGGCGCCTTCACGGCGACGACCTTCAGGGTCTTGCGGACGGCGTTGACCACCAGCGTGGACAGGGCCTCGCCCTCGACGTCCTCGGCGATGATCAGGAGAGGCTTGCCGGACTCCGCGACCTTCTCGAGGATCGGGAGGACGTCGGCCAGCGCCGAGATCTTCTCGCGGTGCAGCAGGATGCGGACGTCTTCGTAGACGGCCTCCTGCGCCTCGAGGTCGGTCGAGAAGTGCGTCGACACGTAACCCTTGTCGAACTGCACGCCCTCGGTGATGACCAGCTCGGTCGCGAGCGTGGACGACTCCTCGACGGTGATGACACCGTCCTCGCCGACGCGCTCGATGGCCTCGCCGAGCAGGGCGCCGATGGACTCGTCACGCGAGGAGACGGTGCCGACCTGCGCGATGTTCTCGCGGCCCTTGACCGGGGTGGCCTTGGCCTTGAGCGCGTCCACGACGGCGTCGGAGGCGGCCTGGATGCCACGGCCGAGCGCGGTCGGGTTCGCACCCGCGGCGATGTTGCGCAGGCCTTCCTTGACCAGCGCCTGCGCCAGCACGGTGGCGGTGGTGGTGCCGTCACCCGCGACGTCGTTGGTCTTGGTGGCGACCGACTTGGCGAGCTGCGCGCCGAGGTTCTCGAACGGGTCGTCCAGCTCGATCTCGCGAGCGATGGTCACACCGTCGTTGGTGACCGTCGGGCCACCGAACTTCTTGTCGAGCACGACGTGCCGCCCACGCGGGCCAAGGGTGACCTTGACCGTGTCGGCGAGCTTGTTGACGCCGCGCTCAAGCGCCCGACGAGCGTCCTCGTCGAAGCTGATCTGCTTGGGCATTGACTGAAGCCTCTCTGAGTAGCGAAACGCCCCGGACACCCCGGATGGGGCGCCGGGGCGTCAGGCATGACAGCCGAGCGTCTTAGTTGACGACGGCCAGCACGTCGCGGGCGGAGAGGATCAAGTACTCCTCGCCGTTGTACTTGACCTCGGTGCCGCCGTACTTCGAGTAGATGACGACGTCGCCGACAGCGACGTCCAGCGGGACGCGGTTGCCCTTGTCGTCGATGCGGCCGGGGCCCACCGCGAGGACCTTGCCCTCCTGGGGCTTCTCCTTCGCGGTGTCCGGGATCACGAGGCCGGAGGCGGTCGTCGTCTCGGCCTCGGAGGCCTGGACAACGATCTTGTCCTCAAGCGGCTTGATGTTCACGCTCACCGGGATGACCTCCACGGGTCGTTGGCAGGTTCGTCTGTTTAACGGCTCCTGCCACCCCGCCGTCGCGGGGGTCGGGGCGGTACTGGTGCCGTGCAATTGGCACTCTACCCATGAGAGTGCCAAGCCTTCAACGAGACCCCCGAACCGATCACCATCCGGGAACCGTATTCAGGGCATGTCCACGTTGACGCGCCGAACGCTGCTGCTCGCAGCCGTGGCAGGAGTCACAGCGTTCTCGGTCGCCGCATCGGCTCGGCCGGGCGACCCTTTCACACTCGGTGTGGCCTCGGGCGACCCGGCACCCGACGGAGTGGTTCTGTGGACGCGACTGGCCGTCGACCCCCTCGCGGAGGACGGCCTGGGAGGCATGCCGGGCCGTCCGATCGAGGTCCAGTGGCAGGTCGCCGACGACGAACGATTCACCCGAATTGTTCAGCGCGGCTCCACCACGGCTCGACCCGAGGAGGCGCACAGCGTCCACGTGGAGCTCGCCGGGCTGGAGCCCGGCCGCGAGTACTTCTATCGCTTCAAGGCCCTCAACCACCTCTCGCGGACGGGCCGTACGCGCACGACACCGCCTCCTGGCGCGTTGCAAGTACCGCTGACGATGGCCTTCGCGTCGTGCGCGCAGTACGAGCACGGCTACTTCACGGCCTACCGCAGGCTCGCGGAGGACGAGCCCGACCTGGTGCTGCATCTCGGCGACTACACCTACGAGTACGAGAGCGGCATCCACGTCGCCCCGAGCGGCAACGTCCGCCACGTCGAGGGCCCGACCACGACGACCCTCGCCGGCTACCGGCGGCGGCAGGCGCAGTACAAGACCGATCCCGACCTGCAGGCCGCGCACGCCGTGGCGCCGTGGGCGGTCATCTGGGACGACCACGAGGTCGACAACAACTGGGCGGGGCTGCAGCCGGACAAGCCGCAGCCGGACTTCCCAGCGCGGCGGGCCGCGGCCATCCAGGCCTACTACGAGAACATGCCTTTGCGCAGGTCATCAAGGCTGTACCGGCGGATCGACTGGGGCTCGCTCGCGACGTTCCACATGCTCGACACCCGCCAGTACCGGACCGACCAGGCCTGCGGCGACGGGCTGCAGCTCTGCCCCGAACGGCTGGAGCCGGAACGCACGATGCTCGGCGCCGCGCAGGAGGAGTGGCTGTTCGACGGCTTCCGCGGCTCGCGGGCGCGCTGGGACGTGCTCGGTCAGCAGGTGTTCTTCTCGCAGTACGACTACATCCCCGGCGAGGTCGACAAGTTCCTGCTCGACGCGTGGGACGGCTACGTCGCCGACCGGGACCGGGTCGTGGCGGCGCTCGCGGACGTGCGGAACCCGATCGTGCTGACCGGGGACGTGCACGCGGCGTGGGGTGCGGAGGTCAAACAGCGGTGGGACGACCCGTCGTCGAAGACCTTGGCGACCGAGCTCGTGACCACGTCGATCACGGCCGGTGGCGACGGGTCGGAGGAGTACGCCGAGACACCGCTGTGGCTGCGTGAGAACCCGCACGTGAAGTACTTCAACAACCGGCGCGGGTACACGTTGTCGCGGTTCACGCCCGATGAGCTGCGCACGGACTTCCGCGGGCTGGACTACGTGACGCGGCCTGGCTCGCCTGTCCGCACCAGGGCGTCGTTCGCGGTGGAGGATCGAAGGCCTGGGCTTCACCAGGTCTAGCGCAGCTGACCTGGTGAAGCCCAGGACTGGTGAAGTCCAGGGCTTCCCCGCCTCTCGGAAGTGTCACAGTCCAGGGCTTCACGAGCTTTAAGGGAAGCGTTCACCTGGTATCCACCCTGGTGCGTGAAGGTCTGACCATGACTCGAGTGACGCGACGCGCACTCCTCATCGGGGGACTTGCGCTCACCACCGTCGGCGCGG
Source organism: Lentzea sp. NPDC102401 (assembly GCF_044765805.1). Lineage (NCBI taxonomy): Bacteria > Bacillati > Actinomycetota > Actinomycetes > Pseudonocardiales > Pseudonocardiaceae > Lentzea > Lentzea sp. NPDC102401. The sequence goes on from NZ_JBIWKS010000013.1 coordinate 232,104, forward strand.
GGTCGGCAAAGCTCATCGACCCGTTCACTCTCGGCGTCGCTTCCGGCGACCCGACCTTCGACAGCGTGGTCCTGTGGACCCGCCTGGCACCCACCCCTCTCGCGGAGGACGGAGCGGGCGGCATGCCGTCCCGCGTCGTCGAGGTGCAGTGGGAGATCGCACTGGACGAGCGGTTCCGGCTCGTCGTCCGTCGCGGCAAGGCCTACGCACGGCCTGAGGAAGGCCACAGCGTGCACGTGGACGTTCGTGGGCTTCTGCCTGGCCGCGAGTACTTCTACCGCTTCTCCGCGGAGGGGCACATTTCGAGGACCGGCCGTACTCGCACGGCGTTGGCACCGTGGGCGTTGGGCAGCGGGCTCACGATGGCGTTCGCCTCCTGCTCGCAGTTCGAGCACGGCTACTTCACCGCCTACCGGCGCCTGGCCGAGGACCAGCCCGACCTGGTGCTGCACCTCGGCGACTACCAGTACGAGTACACGAAGGGCGCGTACGTGGCGCCGGGCGGCAACCCGCGCGACCACGAGGGACCGGAGACGGAGACGCTGGCCAACTACCGGCAGCGGCACGCGCAGTACAAGACCGACCTCGACCTGCAGGAAGCGCACGCCGTGGCGCCGTGGGCGGTCGTGTGGGACGACCACGAGGTCGACAACAACTGGGCGGACGAGGTCTACGAGAAGCCCCAGATCCCGCAACCGAACTTCCTGGCGCGGCGGGCGGCGGCGTTCCAGGCCTACTACGAGAACATGCCGATCAGGTCCAAGCCTTCCGGGATCGACCTGCAGCTCTACCGGCGCCTTCAGTGGGGTGGGCTCGCGAACTTCCACCTGCTCGACACCCGGCAGTACCGCGACGACCAGGCGTGCGGTGACGGAGTGAAGGCATGTGCGGAGCGGTTGGAGCCGACGCGCACGATTACTGGTGCCGCGCAAGAGAAGTGGCTGCTGGACGGACTGAGGCGCTCGCACGCGCGTTGGGACGTGTTGGGGCAGCAGGTGTTCTTCTCGCAACTCGACTTCACGCCCGGTGCCGGCGAGACCAACAACATGGACGCGTGGGACGGCTACGCCGCGAACCGCGACCGTGTGGCCGCCGGGTTCTCCCACACACGCAACACCGTCGTACTCACCGGTGACGTGCACGCGGCGTGGGCGGCCGAGGTCAAGGAACGCTGGAACGACCCGACTTCGCGCACGGTCGCGACGGAGCTGGTGTCGACGTCGATCACGTCCGGCGGTGACGGTTCCGAGACCCGTGCGGAGACTCCGGCGATGCTGGCCGAGAACCCCCACGTGAAGTACTTCAACAACCGGCGCGGGTACGTGCGGACCCGCATCACCGCGCGTGAGGTGCGGGCGGACTTCCGCGGGCTCGACTACGTGTCGAAGCCCGGAGCTCCGGTGACCACGAAGGCGTCGTTCGTGATCGAGGACCGGAACCCCGGGCTTCAGAACGTCTAGAAGATCTGGACCGTGCTGACCGGAAGGCCCGGTGTGGTCGAGATGTCCATCGGGGACGGCTTGGCGCCCGCCGCGACGAGGTGGGCGCCGAGCGCCGCGATCATCGCACCGTTGTCGGTGCACAGCCGTGGCCTCGGCACGCGCAGTTCGATGCCCGCTTCGGCGCAGCGTTCGGCGGCGAGCCCGCTCAGGCGCGAGTTCGCCGCGACGCCGCCGGAGATCACCAGCGTGCCGACGTCCAGGTCCTTCGCCGCACGGATCGCCTTGGCGGTCAGCACGTCCGCGACGGCCTCCTGGAACGACGCGGCGACGTCGGCCAGCGGGATCTCCTCACCGGCCCGCTCGGCGCGTTCGACCCAGCGGGCGACCGAGGTCTTCAGGCCGGAGAACGAGAAGTCGTACTTCGCGTCGCGCGGGCCGGTGAGGCCGCGCGGGAACGCGATCGCGCATCCGTTGCCCTGCTTGGCGAGCTTGTCGATGGGCGGGCCGCCGGGGTACGGCAGGTCGAGCAGCCGCGCGACCTTGTCGTACGCCTCACCCGCCGCGTCGTCCACGGTGGACCCGATCTCGGTGATCGAGTTCGCCAGGCCGCCCTCGATCAGCAGCAGCTGCGAGTGGCCGCCGGAGACCAGCAGCGCGAGGCAGCGCTGCGGCAACGGGCCGTGCTGCAACGTGTCCGCGGCGACGTGGCCCGCGAGGTGGTTCACGCCGTAGAGCGGCTTGCCGAGCGCGGCCGCGTACGCCTTCGCTGCGGACACGCCGACCAGCAGCGCGCCGGCGAGACCCGGTCCGGCGGTGACGGCGATGGAGTGGATCTGGGAGAGCTCGACCTTCGCGGTGTCGAGTGCCCGGCGCAGGGTCGGGACCAGCGCTTCGAGGTGGGCGCGCGAGGCGACCTCCGGCACGACGCCGCCGAAGCGGGCGTGCTCCTCGACGCTGGAGGCGACCTCGTCGGCGAGCAGTTCGAGCGAGCCGTCCGGACCGAGGCGGACGATGCCGAAGCCCGTCTCGTCGCACGAGCTCTCGATGCCCAGAATCAAACGATCAGACACTTTGAGCAGGCCTTCCCATCGTGTACGCGTCGGCACCCGACGGCTGGTAGTAGCGGCGGCGCAGGCCGAGTTGGTCGAAGCCGTGCGCCTTGTACATCGCGATCGCCGGCTCGTTGTCCGTGCGGACTTCGAGGTAGACCGGCACGTTGATCTCGTCGACACGGGCCAGCAGGTCCTTCAGCAGCGTCTTGCCGACGCCCCTGCCCTGCCAGTGCCCGATGACGGCGATCGTGTGCACGCTGGCCTCGTACTGGCTGACGGCGAGCCCGGCGTACCCGATCAACTCGGCGTCGGCGTACGCGCCGATGTAGTAGTTGCCGTTGTCGAGCTCGCTGTGGAACGCGTTCTCGCTCCACGGGTCGTCGCCGGGGAACAACGCCAGCTCGATCTCGTGGCACCTGGGCACGTCGGCGTGCCGCAGAGGCGCGAGCGTGACGGTGCCGGTGGTCATGCCCTGGTCACCCGCTTGCGCCCGGTGGGCTCGACGGCGTCGGGACGGCGCAGGTAGAGCGGGGTGAGCGCGGCAGGGCGGGCCTTGGCGAGCACCTCGGCGGCCGCGGCGGCGACCAGACCCTCCGGACTCGGGTGCTTGGCTTGGAGCAGCTCCAAGCCGAGGATCTCGGCGTAGATCTCGGCGCCCTCACCGGTCGCCTGGCGCACGCCCAGGGCGGGCAGCTTCTCGGCGAGGTCCTGCGGGCGCTCGACGTGCGGGCCGTCCGTGCGGCGACCGGCGGCGTCGTAGGCGGCCCAGTAGACCTCCTTGCGCCGCGCGTCCGTCGCGACGAGCAGCGGGTGGCCGCTGGCGGCGTCCTTGGCGATGGCGTCCGGGGTGGCGACCGGGTAGACCGGGCGGTTGAGCGCCTGGCCGAGCGCGGCGGCGGTGGCGAGACCGACCCGCAGGCCGGTGAAGGGTCCGGGACCCGCGCCCACGACGATGGCGTCGAGATCGGCGAACGTCTTCCCCGCCTCCGCGAGCGCGGCGCTGATGTGCGGGGTGAGCAGCTCGCCGTGCGCCTTGGCGTTGAGCGTCACCCGCTTCGCGAGCAGGCGCGGCGGGGAGTCTGGCGCGAGTTCGACCACACCGGCGGTGACTGCGGGGGTGGCCGTGTCGACGGCGAGCACTAGCACGATTGTCCAGAGTAGTACGTGTGGCAGACCACACTTCCGATGCGTCCTCAAGGGATGGGTACGACCCTGGATCCATGTTCGCTGAACCGAGTGACCGCGAGGCCCTGCGCTTCGGTGAGAAGGCCCTGACCTACGCCGAGCTGCATCAGGCCGCGGGCGCTCTGGCGGAACGGTTGAAAGGCCACACACGCGTAGCCGTCTGGGCGACGTCCACTCTCGAAACCTGCGTGTCCGTGGTCGCCGGACTCCAAGCGGGCGTGGCGATCGTGCCGCTCAACCCCAAGCTCGGCGAACGCGAGCTGGAGCACATCCTCGGCGACAGCTCGCCCGACCTGGTGCTGCGCGACGAACCGATCGTGTTCGGCACACCAGGCACGTTCGACGAGCCGGGTCCGGAGACTCCCGCGCTGGTCATCTACACCTCGGGCACGACCGGGCCGCCCAAGGGCGTCGTGCTGCCCCGCCGGTCGCTGACCTCGAACATCGACGCGCTGGCCAAGGCCTGGCAGTGGACGAGCGACGACGTGCTGGTGCACGGACTGCCGTTGTTCCACGTGCACGGCCTGGGCATCGGCATCCTCGGCCCGCTGCGGCTCGGCGGTGCGGTGCGGCACGTGAAGTTCTCGCCGGAGGCCATCGGCCACGAGTTCGCGACCGGCGCCACGATGATGTTCGGTGTCCCGACGATGTACCACCGGATCGCGGAGGCCGCGGAGAACGACACCACCTTGGCCGATCAGTTCCGCACGGCTCGGCTGCTGGTCTCCGGAAGTGCCGCGCTTCCGGCGAGCGACCACGAGCGGATCGCGAAGGCCACCGGGCAGGGGATCGTCGAGCGGTACGGGATGAGCGAGACGCTGATGAACGTCAGCGTGCGGTTCGACGGTGATCGCCGGCCTGGCGCGGTCGGGCTGCCGGTGGACGGCGTCGACGTCCAGGTGGTGGACGAGCAGGGCGACGGCGTGGACGACGGCGCGATCGGCGAGATCGAGGTGCGCGGGCCGAACCTGTTCCTGGAGTACCTCAACCGTCCGGACGCGACCGAAAAGGCGTTCCGGGACGGATGGTTCAGGACCGGCGACATGGCGGTGCGCGATCCCGACGGCTACATCCGCATCGTCGGGCGGCGGGCCACCGACCTGATCAAGAGTGGCGGCTACAAGATCGGCGCGGGCGAGATCGAGAACGTCCTGCTGGAGCATCCGTCGGTGGCCGAGGTGGCGGTGACGGGCGAGCCGGACGACGACCTGGGCGAGCGGATCGTGGCGTGGGTGGTTCCAGCGGGCGAAGCGCCGGAACCATCAGCCCTCAGCGATCACGTCGCGAAGTTGTTGTCGCCGCACAAGAGGCCGCGAGTGGTGCGCTATCTGCAGGCCCTGCCGCGCAACGAGATGGGCAAGGTCCTCAAACGAGAGTTGTCCTGAAAGGACTGTCGTGGGGATGGCCGACGGGCTCGTCCGGCCATCCCCACGACGTTCCGGGGGCTGTCAGCCAGCCGAGTTGCCGTTGCAGGCGACGTAGGACGGCGAGTGGTCGACCGTGAAGACCTCGAGCGGGCCGTTCCACTGCCACGGCGCGACACACGCGTTGTTCAGCACGCTGATGTCGGAGCCACCGGCGGCGTGGTTGTCGTTGCACGCGGCGTAACCCGGGGCGTGGCCCTCGTGCAGCAGCGAGATCGGGCCGTTCCACTGCCACGGCGCGGCACAGAGGTTGTCGGCAACGCTGATGCCACCGTGGCGGTCGTGCTCACCGGCGGAGGCGGGAGCAGCGGCCGCGAGCAGCGCGCCACCGATGACTGCGGTTGCGAAGAGCGTCTTCTTGATCATGCGATCTCATCGACCCGTCCCGCTCTGTCCTTAATGGACATCACCCCATGCGTCAGAAAACGTCACACGGGCAGGGGACGTGAGCTCCACTCGCCGTGCGGGATCAGCTGAGCTGTGCGAACGTCGTCGGTTCCGCGTTCGAGCCGGATCAGCAGATGATCTTCGTTCAGGCGTTCCGCGACACCCTCGCCCCACTCGACGGCGACCACGGCGTCGACCAGGTCCGTGTCCAGGTCGAGATCGTCCAGCTCGTCCAGGTGACCCCCGAGCCGGTACGCGTCGACGTGCACCAGTCGCACGCCACGCCCGTCCTCGGCAGGCTCGTGCACGCGGGCGACGACGAACGTCGGCGAGGACACCCGGCCCTGCACGCCGAGGCCACGTGCGAGGCCGCGCACCAGCGCCGTCTTCCCCGCTCCCAACGGCCCGGCGAGCAGCAGCAGGTCGCCCGCCCGCACCACTTCACCCAGCTTGCGGCCGAACTCCTCGGTGTCCTCCACCAGGGGCAGTTCGACGGTCTTCACGCTCGGCGCCACCACTTCTTCCGACTCTCTCCGCGATCGGTCGCGCAGCGTTCGACGAGCGCGACCAGGTGGTCGTTGACGAGATCAGCCTGCTCCATCATCACCATGTGCCCGGCACCGGGGGCCCGCACGAGAGTGGCGTGCGGCATCTCCTCCGCCATCCGCTCGGCGTGCGAGAACGGTGTGAGCTTGTCCGCGTCACCGCTCAGGATCAGCACCTCGCAGTGCCGCAACCCGGCGAGGGCCTTGTAGCGGTCGTGCGTGCCGAGGGTCTCCAGGAAGTCGGTGAGCACCTTCACCGTGGTCCCGTTGATCATCTTCTCCATCAGGTCCACCAGGGACGGCGCGACCTTGCGGTCACCGAACGCCAGCGCGCGGATTCCGCTCCACGTCAGGGTTTTCGTGCCCTTGCGGACCCACTCGACGAGTCCGGGCTGCATGCCCGCGAGCCGGCCGACGCCCATCGTCACCGGGTTGTACCGCGACAGCACGGACTTCGGCAGCCCCGCACCGCCCACGGCTCCGGCGGCCGTGCCGATCAACGCGACGCCGCGCACCCGTTCCTCGAAGAGCTCCGGCTGCTTCTCGGCCAGCGCCATGATCGTCATGCCGCCCATGGAGTGGCCGACGAGAACCAGCGGACCTTCGGGCACGACCGCGCGGATCACCGAGTCGAGGTCGAGCGCGAGCTGGTCGATCGTGCTGTTCTCGACGGAGGACTTCCCGGAACGGCCGTGGCTGCGCTGGTCGTAGAGCACCTGGTGGACGCGCGGGTCGAGCAGTTCGGCCAGATCGCGGCGCTGGAAGTGGAAGCAGCGGCGGTCCAGCGCGAACCCGTGCACCAGCACGACGGTGATGTCCGGCTCGCCGCCGTCCGCCGGGTCGACCTCCTCGACGGAGATCGGCACGCCGTCCTCGGCGGCGACCGTCGACTCGCGATCGGGCCTCAGTTGCCCCAGCGGTTCGTCAGCGAGGCTGTCGGACGCGGTCTTGCGCTCGTGCGAGACCTTCGCGGTCTGTGCCACGGCCGCACCGGCGACGACGGCGCCGACCGCGCCACCGACCCATCCGACGACCTTCCACACCGGCTTCACGTGTAGATCCTCCGCACCCTGGGCCGGTACATCCCGCAGACGATCTCGTAGTCGATCGTCCCGGTCAGCTCCGCCCACTCCGTCGCCGTCGGCTCCCCCCGGCTCCCGTCGCCGAACAGGACGACCTCGGCACCCTCCGCGATCTCGTCGTCCCCGCAGTCCACGACGATCTGGTCCATGCAGACACGGCCGACCACCGGGCGGCGTCTCCCGTCCAGGAGCACCTCCATCCGGCCGGAGAGCGCCCTCGGGACACCGTCCGCATACCCCGCCGGCACCAGTGCCAGCGTCGTGTCCGTCCGCGCTGTCCATGTCATCCCGTAGGAGACCGACTCACCTGCGGGGATACGTTTCGTGAGAGCCACGTGCGACCGGTAGCTCATGACCGGCCTGAGGTCGTGCTCGGTCGGCACCGGGTTGAGCCCGTACATGGCGATGCCGGGCCTGACGATGTCGAAGTGCAGATCGGGCCTGGTCAGCAAGGCCGCGGAGTTCGCGATGTGCCGCTTCGGGGTCAGGCCGAAGCTCTTCGCCACCTCGTAGGCGTCGTCGAACCTCTTGGCCTGCAGGTCGATGGACGGGTCGCCGATCACGTCCGCGGACGCGAGGTGCGACCAGACGGCCACCACCTGATGCCTGCGCGCGGCCTCGACCAGCTCGGGCCAGTCGCGCGGCTGGCAGCCGTTGCGGCTCAGACCGGTGTCGATCTTGAGGTGGATCCGCGGCCGGGCATCGGCCTCCTCGGCGGCGGCCTCGACCCGGCGCAGGTCCGAGATCGACGCCACGGACATGTCGACGTCGGCCGCGAGACCGGCGGCGAGGTCCTCGTCCGGTGCGTCGAGCCAGGCCAGGATCGGGGCCCGGATGCCCGCTGTGCGCAGGGCGAGGGCTTCCTGCGTCGAACAGGAACCGAGCCAGGTCGCGCCGGCTTCCAGTGCCGTGCGGGCGACCTCCACCGCGCCGTGGCCGTAGCCGTCCGCCTTGACGACGGCCATCGTCTCCGCACCGGGAGCGAGGCCGGCGAGCAACGCGACGTTGTGCCGCAGCGCACCGAGGTCGACTACCACTTCTGAACGGGCCATAACCTGTTCATCGTGCCATGACTTCGCAGGCCACAAGTGTGAGCGAGCGCTCAGGACCGGCGAAGTGCCCTGATGGCGTCGGGAATGGCCGACATGAGGCCCGACGCGGGCACCGGCGCCCCGTCCGCGCCCAGTTCGGCGGCCAGGACGTGCAGGTGGGCCCCGTAGCCCGCGGCCAGGAACGGATCCAGGCCACTCGCCAGCAGCGCGCCGATGATGCCCGACAGGACGTCGCCCGATCCGGCCGTCGCGGGCCAGGACGACGTCGCCGAGTTGACCAGCGCCCGTCCGTCCGGCGCCGCCACAACGGTCCGGTGTCCTTTCAGCAGCACCACGGCGTTGAACCGCTGAGCGGCCTTGCGGGCCGCCGCGACGCGATCCGGGCCGACCGGACCGGCCAGGCGTTCGAACTCGCGGTCGTGCGGGGTGAGCACGAGAGCGGCGTCGGGATCGCGGGCGTCCCAGAGCGACGGGGTCGAGGCGAGCAGCGTGATGGCGTCCGCGTCGGCGATCACCGGCACCCCGGCGTCCAGCACGAACCTCACGACCTCGGCGGACGAACTGCCGGTGCCCATGCCGGGGCCGACGACCCAGGCCTGGACGCGGCCGGCGTCGGTGGTCGAGCCGGTGCAGATCGTCTCCGGCCAGCGGGCGCGGATGGCGTCGGCGGCCGGACCGGCGTAGCGGACCATGCCGGACGTCGCGAGCACGGCCGCGCCGGTGGAAAGCACTGCGGCGCCTGGATAAGTGGCACTGCCGGCCGCCACTCCCGTGACGCCCTGGGTGTACTTGTCGTCGGACGGGCCCGGCACCGGCCAGGCGATGTCCTCGCGGTCCAGCAGCACGAAGTCGGGATCCACCGGCCGCAGTCCGATGTCGACCAGGTGCACCTCACCGCAGTCGGCCAGCGCGTGCACCGGCTTCAGGCAGCCGAACGTGACGGTGGTGTGCGCTTGGACGTGCGGTCCGGAGATCTCGCCGGTGTCCGGGTCGATGCCGGACGGCAGGTCCACGGCCAGGATCGGCGCCGTGACCGCGTCGACGAGCACTGCTGCCCGAGGGCGCAGCGAACCACGCGCGGAGAGGCCGACGATGCCGTCGACGACCAGGTCCGGAGTGCCGACCTCGTCGACGATCCGGCCGCCTGCCCGACGGAAGGCCCGAAGACCCTCGGCATGAGCTTTGGCCGGGTCGAGCAACACCGCCGACACCGCGACTCCCCTGCGGCGCAGGAAGTAACCGGCCCACAGGGCGTCGCCGCCGTTGTTGCCCGCACCCACGAGCAACGTGACGCGGCGACGTCCGGAAAGCAGCCTGAGGGCGTGGGTGGCCACACCGAACGCGGCCTTGCGCATCAACGAGCCCGGCGGGACCACCGCCATGAGCTCCTCTTCAGCGGACTTGACGCGTTCGGTGTGCCAGACGCTCCGCATCTCTCCCCTTGCCCTCCGGGGTCAACTCACTCGACGGTAACGGACTTCGCCAGGTTGCGAGGCTTGTCCACGTCGTAGCCGCGGGCGGACGCGATCTCAGCCGCGAGGATCTGCAGCGGCACCGTCGAGATGAGCGGCTGCAGCAGCGTCGGCACGGCCGGGATCTCGATCAGGTGGTCGGCGAACGGGCGCACGGTCTCGTCGCCCTCCTCCGCGATCACGATCGTGCGGGCGCCACGGGCCTGGATCTCGCTGATGTTCGACACCAGCTTCGAGTGCAGGACGGCACGGCCCTTCGGCGACGGCATGACCACGACGACCGGGAGACCCTCCTCGATCAACGCGATCGGGCCGTGCTTGAGCTCGCCCGCCGCGAAGCCCTCGGCGTGCATGTAGGCGAGCTCCTTGAGCTTGAGCGCGCCTTCCAGGGCCACCGGGTAGCCGACGTGGCGGCCGAGGAACAGCACCGCCTTCGAGTCGGCGAGATCCCGGCCCAGGGCACGGACCTGGTCGGCCGTCGCGAGGACGCGCCGCACGGCCTCGGGCATGGCCTCCAGCTCGTGGAACTCGCGGGCGACCTCGTCCGGGTACTTGGTGCCGCGGGCCTGCGCCAGGGCCAGGCCCACCAGGTAGTTCGCGGCGATCTGGGCGAGGAACGCCTTCGTCGACGCGACACCGATCTCCGGACCGGCGTGCGTGTAGAGGACGGCGTCGGACTCACGCGGGATCTGCGCGCCGTTGGTGTTGCAAACGGCCAGAACACGAGCCTTCTGCTCACGGGCGTGGCGCACGGCCTCGAGCGTGTCCGCGGTCTCGCCGGACTGCGACACGGCGACGACGAGCGTGTCGCGGTCGAGCACCGGGTCGCGGTAGCGGAACTCGGAGGCCAGCTCGACCTCGACGGGCAGGCGGGTCCAGTGCTCGATCGCGTACTTCGCGACGAGACCCGAGTGGTAGGCCGAACCACACGCGATGACGAAGACCTTGTCGACGTCGCGCAGGTCCTGGTCGGAGAGGCGCTGCTCGTCGAGGACGATCCGGCCGTTCGCGAAGTGGCCGCGCAGCGTGTTCGCCAGCGCCTCCGGCTGCTCCTCGATCTCCTTGAGCATGAAGTACTCGTGGCCGCCCTTCTCGGCGGCGCTGAGGTCCCAGTTGACCGTGAACGGCTTGGCCTGCGCGACCTCGCCGTCGAAATCGGTGACCTCGTAGCCGGAGCGGGTCAGCACGACCATCTGGTCCTGGCCCAGCTCGACGGCTTCCTTGGTGTGCGCGATGAACGCGGCGACGTCGCTGGCGACGAAGTACTCGTTGTCGCCGACGCCCACGACCAGCGGCGAGTTGCGGCGCGCGGCGACGACCTGGTCGGGCTCGTCGGCGTGCGTGATCACGAGCGTGAACGCGCCCTCGAGCCGGCGCGCGATCTTGCGCACGCTGGCAGGCAGGTCACCCTTCGTGTCGCCCTCGGCGTAGGCGAACGCCACGAGGTGCGCGACCGTCTCGCTGTCGGTGTCGGACGCCATCTCGACGCCGAGACCTTCGATCTCGGCGCGCAGCGCGAGGAAGTTCTCGATGATGCCGTTGTGCACCACGGCGACGCGGCCGGTGGCGTCGCGGTGCGGGTGCGAGTTCTTGTCGATCGGCGCGCCGTGCGTCGCCCACCGGGTGTGGCCCATGCCGACGGTGCCCACGAAGTTGTCGCGGCCCACCTCGTCGAGCCTCGTCTCCAGGTTCTGCAGCCGTCCGGCCTTGCGTTCGACGGCGAGGTCGTCGCCTGTCACGACCGCGACGCCCGCCGAGTCGTAACCCCGGTACTCGAGGCGCCTCAGCCCGTCCAGCACGACGTCGAGAGCCGACTGGTGACCCACGTATCCCACGATTCCGCACACGGAAAACAGACTAGCTAGACCACGCCGCTAACCCTAATGAGTGAGGGGGCTCTGTTTGCGCAGGTCACAAGCCCATATGGTGTAGACCAATCTCAGGTGTGGTGCGCGCGACAGGATCGACTACGGTTCACGGCATGGCTCGCCGCGTGATCACGCTGACCGCGAAACAGGCCCTTGAGCAGCTCAGCAGGCCTGGCCCGCACCCCGTGCTGCGCGGCGACCTCGCGCTCGTCGGCCTCCCTGGCGTGATCTTCACGCCCCAGTCCGGCCTCGGTCTGCCCGCCCTCGCGTTCGGACACGGCTGGATGCAGCCCGTACGCCGCTACCACGGCCTTTTGCGGCACTTGGCGTCGTGGGGCGTGGTCGCCGCGGCACCGGCCGTGGAGCGCGGCCCGCTGCTGTCGTCGCGGGTGCTGGCGGCGAACCTGCTGACCACTTTGGACATCTGCACCGGCGTGCGGCTCGGCACCGGGGAGATCAGCGTCGACCCGTCGCGGCTGGCCATCGCCGGGCACTCGATGGGCGGCGGCGCGGCGGTGCTGGCGGCGTCGGGGTCAGACCGCATCAGGGCCGTTGTGACTTTGGCCGCAACGGAGACGCGGCCCTCCGCTCTGGACGCGGCACGGGAGGTGCGCGCGCCCGGACTGCACCTCGCGGCTGGTGAGGACCGCATCGCACCGCCCGTCGGCCACGCCGAGGCGATCGCCCAGGCCTGGGGCGGTCCCGTGCAACTGCGGCTGCTGCCCAAGGCCTCGCACCTCGGGTTCACCGAGGGCAGGCACTGGAGCGAGCTCATGCTCGACGGCAGCGGCGAGCGGGGAGCGCAGAAGCTCGGGCGCGCGTTCGTGACGGCGTTCCTGCTGCGCGTGCTGACCGGCGACCGGACGTACGACGACCTGCTCGACACCGACCTGAAGTCCGCGAACCTCGTCTTCCAGCGGGAAGCCCTGCTCCGCCGCTGACGACATCGCCCTGTTTTCCGCACGCGGGGGGAAGTCCGGTCAGCTGAGCCAGGTCTGGCCGCTCAGGTCGTCATCGTCGTCCACCGGCGCCGGGCGGCGCGGGCGGGCGGGAGGAGGCGGCGCGACCGGAGGCGGAGCGACGGGCTGGGGCACGGGCGGCGGAGTGAACCCCTGCGGGGTGTAGCCGCCGTCGTCGTCCTCCGGCCCGAACGCCAGCTCACCCGCGCCGCGCTCGGGACGCTCCCACTGCGGCTTGCGCGGTTGCTGCTTCTCGCCCTGCTTGACGATGTTCTCGGCGCTCTGCTGAGCGGCCGCGACGTCCTGCTTGTGCTTTTCCTCGCGAGCCGCGATGTCGGCGGCCACCTTGTCCTGGCTCGCCTTGAGCTCCGCCGAGACCTCCGCCGTGGCACGGCGGGTCTTGGCGATGTTCTCGTCGAACAACGCCTGAACGCGCGGGTCCACTTCTCCGATCATCGCCATGGGTTGGCGGCCTCTCCTCGGTCTTCACCCAGCGTGGTCTGCATGGCGCTCAACGGGTTGCTGTTGTCGTCGTCGAACAACGTGCCCGTGGTGCGCCACTGGCTGGCTCCGCGCTCGGTGTCGCCGCCCTGCTGACCACCGGCTCCGGCACCGCCGCCCATCATGCCGCCGCCACCCATCATGCCGCCGGAGGCAGCACCGCTCGGCGCCTGGCCCTGGGCGTCCTGCAGGGACGGCAGGTTCGCGGAACCCGCCTGGCCCGCCTCGGAGGGGTTCGTGTTGAACGAGCCGCCGCTGCTGTCGCTCGAGTTCGGGCTGCTCCACGCGCTGTCGGCGTTCGAGCCGCCGAGCACGGACTCGCCGCTGCCCGCGCCGCCGGTGAACGAGACACCGGACGTCGACGTGCTGTCGGAGGCCTGGGCGAACTGCGGGGCGCTCTCCGCGGAGATCCTGGGCTCGCCGACGTTCGGCATGATGCCGTTGTCCTCGATGTAGCTGCGGCCCATCGACTCCTGGAAGCGCTCCGCCACGTTCGGCGCGGTCTCCCCCGGCGGGCTCCAGACCTGGTCGCCCGCGGGTGCGGGCATCGTCTGGAAGCCGGACTCGGCGGGCATCGTCTGGAAGTCCGCCTCGGCGGGCAGCGTCCTGACCACGTCCTCGACGGGCTGCGGGAAGTCGGACTCCGGCGTGCGCAGGCCGTCCTCGAGCCTGCCGCCGTCGGAGCCGCCCCCGCCGGGACCGGACTCGGAGCCCGGCGTCTGCGCGGCCGGGTTCTCGTCCTCGCCGAAGCCCACACCGATCTTGTCGGGCGTGCCGTCGCCGTTGTCCGCGGTCAGGTTGATCTCGCCCGTCTTGGTGTCGACCTCGGCGGTGAAGTTGACGCCGTCCTGCTCGATGTGGATCTTGCCGTCCGCGCCGACCTCGACCGGGATCGGGTTCGACTCCGAACCCAGCGGGCCCGTGGTCGGGGCAGCGCCGCCACCAGGCGCCGGCGTGCCACCCGCGGCAGGCGTCTGCGCGCCTGGCGTCTGGGCACCCGCGGTCTGGTTCGAGGCGGTGAGTTGGTTGGCCATGTTGGTGATGGCCTGCGTGCCGTTCTGCCCCATCAGGGCCTTGGCTGCCTCGGGGTTCTTGCTGAAGTCCAGGTCGTAGGTCTTCGGCTCGCCCTTGGGCGTGTCGATCGTCATCTTCACGTGCCCGTTCGAGTCGGGCTCCGTGACCTTGATCGTGTTGTCGCCCGCCGTGACCGTGACGGTCTCGAGCTCTTCCTCCGGCTTGGGCTGATCCGGCTTGCCGTCGCCGTCGAGGTCGTCGGGCTTGCCGTCGCCGTCGGTGTCGCCGGGGACGTCGGGCTTGCCGTCGCCGTCCTTGTCGAGTGGGTTCTCCGGCTTCGGCATCTCCGGAGCGCCGCCGCCACCGCCGCTCGGGCTGCCGCCACCGCCGCCACCGTTCGGGCTGCCGCCGCCACCGCCGCCGTTGTCGACGTTCTTGCGGCCGCCGCCCTGATCGGAGAACGCCGGGGGGTCGCCGATCGGGCCGAACGTGTCCTTGAACGCGTTCTTCAAGCCCGTGAACATGGCCTTGTAGTCGGCGTCGACACCGGCCTGCACGGCCTGGCAGTAGCCGTCGAACGCCTTCTTCTTGCCGTCGAACTCGTCGCAGAGCGCCTTCAGCTTCTGCTTGGCCTCGTTGATGATGGATTCCCGCCGGCCCTTGACCCAGGAATCCCAGCCGAGGCCCGCGAGAACGCCCGACAGGATGCCGCCGGTGAGAGCGCCCACGACACCGCCGACGACCCAACCGGGCAGGCCGGAGAGTCCGTCGAGGATGCCCGCGTCGTTCTCGAAGATGTCGCCGTTCGCCTGACGGATCGCGGTCTCGGCCTCCTCGACCGTCAGACCGCCGCACTTCTCCGAGTACTGGTCGTGGATCTGCTGCGCGAAGTCCTTGACGTGCTTCTGAATGTTCGTCACGCCGGCGGTGATCGCGCCGGGAGCCGTGCCCGCCTGCTGCACGAACGTCTTCGAGGCGCCGGCGAACTTGGTCCGGTACTCGCCCGCGGCCTTCGCGGCGGAGCCCTCCCAGGAACCGAGCCCGTTCCAGGCGGAGCCCAGCGCGTTGTCGTGCGCCTCCGCCTTCTTCACGTTCTCGGTGAGCTTGTGGGCGTCTTCGCGGAACTTCGCGAAGTCGATGTCGCGAACCTCGTCGTACTGCCGGTAGATGTCGTTCTGCAGGTTCGGCGCGGCACCACCGTGACCGCACGCCTGCGCGGCCTTCGGGTAGATCGGGATGAACTTCTCGAAGAACCTGAGACCGGGGGCGCCGGCGTCGAGCAGCGTGTTGCTGTTCGGAACGTCACCCTGCTCGTTCAGGACCTTCTGGGTGGAGCCGAGCTCGCGCTCCACCTTGGCCTGGTCGACGAGCTTGTCGGCGTCGCCGCCCTTCTTCTCCCACTGGGCGCGGTCGACCTCCTTGCCGGCGACCACCCCCATGCTCAGGCCGGCGGTGGGAACGGCCAACGCCGCGCCGAGCAGGTAGCTGCCGACGCCGGGATCGCTCGGAACATCGACACCGTTGGCCTTCGCATACCGCTCGACGTCCTCGTCCGAGGCGCCGGCACCGGCGAGCGCGGGTACGAGTTGCTTCTTGGTCTCCGGCGTGACGTTCGGGTCGTCGAGGAGCTTCTTGATCTCGGTCTGATCCGCCACGACTCGTTACCCCTTGAACTGGCTCGAGGTCTGCGCCTCGTTCGACTCGTACGTCTTGGCGACGTCCTTCAGGCGAGTGGCGATGCCGGTCGCCTCCTTGCCGAACTTCTCCAAGTCCTGGCCGAAGAGGTCGAAGCAGGCCTTGTACTCGGCGGCGACGCCCTGGAACTTGCGGCCGACCTGCCCGGCTCCCACACCCGGCACGGCCGCGGCCTTCATCTGGATCAGGGCTGATCCCTCTGCCTCGTACGTCCCCGCAGCCTTGGTCAAATCGCCGGACTGAACGCCGAACCCGGACATCTGCTCGCCTCCCCTAGTCCCCGATCTGACGCAATTCGGCCTCATCGGGTTCCGCCATACAGTGCCAGCTCGGATCACGCGGTGACCGGAGCTCCAGGATGTCGGTTGCCTTAGTAAACAGCCATTCGGCGCAAGACGCCGATGATCACCACTGAACGGGTGGCGCCTGGTCACCAGCCGCCGGGCGCGGGCGGCTGCGTGCCGGGCGGGGGCTGCTGCGGGTACCCGTGGGACGGGTACGGCTGCTGCTGGGGGAATCCTTGCCGGGGAGGGGCCTGCTGCGGAAATCCCTGCGGGTACTGCTGCCCGTACGGCTGCTGCGGATGACCATGACCGGGCGGGAACGGGGGCTGGGCGACGGATTTGCGCTTCGACGTCGTGACGACGGCGATGATGACCGCTGTCACACCTCCCAGGAACACCAGGAGTACGAGCAACATCAACATGGTCATTCCCCAGCCCCCATCTGTCCTCAGTGCACCGAGGAAACCACACCCGCGAGGCGCTGCGCGGCCGACTCGGCCTGTTCGTGGCTCGTGGCCTCGACCATCACCCGCACGAGCTGCTCGGTGCCGGACGGGCGCAGCAGCACGCGGCCGGTGTCGCCGAGCTCTGCCTCGACGGCGGCGACGGCCTCGCTGACCGTGGACGCCTTGGCGACGGCCGCCTTGTCGGTGACCTTCACGTTGATCAGGACCTGCGGCAGGCGGCGCATCACCGAGGCGAGGTCGGCGAGCGACTTGCCGGTCTCGGCCATGCGGGCCATCAGGCGCAGTGCGGTGAGCAGGCCGTCGCCGGTGGTGGCGTGCGCGGGCAGCACGACGTGGCCCGACTGCTCGCCACCGAGCGAGAAGCCGCCGGCCTTGAGGTCCTGCAGCACGTAGCGGTCGCCGACGGCGGTGGTGCGCAGCCGGATCTTGGACTCGCGCATGGCGATGTGCAGGCCGAGATTGCTCATCACGGTGGCGACGAGCGTGTCCTCGAACAGCTCACCCGCGTCGCGCATGGCGAGCGCGAGGACCGCGAGGATCTGGTCGCCGTCGATCGGCTCGCCCTGTGCGTCCACGGCGAGGCAGCGGTCGGCGTCACCGTCGTGCGCGATGCCGAGGTCGGCACCGTGCTCGCGGACCGCGGCGGCCACGACGTCGATGTGGGTGGAACCACAGCCGGCGTTGATGTTGAGGCCGTCCGGGTTCGCGTTGATCGCGATCACCTCGGCCCCCGCGCGGCGGTAGGCGTCCGGTGCGGCCACCGACGCGGCACCGTTCGCGCAGTCCACCACGACCTTGAGGCCGTCCAGGCGGTGCGGTGTGACCTTGAGCAGGTGCTCGACGTACTGGGTCTCGGCGTCGGGAACATCACGCACCCGGCCGATGGCGGCACCGGTCGGCCGGTCGAAACCGGCGCCCATGTGCTGCTCGATCTCGTCCTCGACCGAGTCGGGCAGCTTGTGACCACCGGCGGCGAAGAGCTTGATCCCGTTGTCCGGCATCGCGTTGTGCGACGCGGAGATCATCACGCCGATGTCGGCGCCGAGGGCTGCGACCAGGTACGCGACTGCGGGCGTGGGCAGGGCGCCGACGCGCAGCACGTCCGCGCCGGCCGAGGTGAGGCCCGCGGTGACGGCGGCGTCGAGCATCTCGCTGCTCGCCCTGGGGTCGCGGCCGACGACGGCGATGGGGCGGTGGGTGCGATCGTGCTCGGCGAGCACCCGCGCCGCCGCGGAAGCGACGGACATCGCGAGTTCAGGGGTGAGATCGGCGTTGGCGAGACCGCGTACACCGTCGGTGCCGAACAGGCGGGCCATGAATCCTCCGAATTGGACACTGCGGGGCGGCGGGGACTGACCCGGAAAACCCGGAAACCCTTGAAAACACTGCGGGAGCAGCAGTTCGTAGTGAACTGCTGCTCCCGCAGGTACAGCTGTGACGCACTCGGGGTGCGGGGTGTCCCCGCAGTCACCGGGTTCGAGCAGTGGTCTGACGAAGCAGACACAACTCGCCCAGCGACTGACCCGTCAGCGCTTGGAGTACTGAGGCGCCTTGCGGGCCTTCTTCAGACCGTACTTCTTGCGCTCCTTGACCCGCGGGTCACGGGTGAGGAAGCCGGCCTTCTTCAGGACCGGGCGGTCCTCGGCGTCGATGGCGATCAGCGCACGCGCGATGGCGAGACGCAGCGCACCGGCCTGGCCGGTGATGCCGCCGCCGTGCAGGTTGCCGATCACGTCGAAGGTCTCGGGCTTCTCCGTGGTGACGAGCGGCTCCCTGATGAGCTGCTGGTGCACCTTGTTCGGGAAGTAGGCCTCGAGGGTCTTGCCGTTCAGCGTGAACTTGCCGGTGCCGGGCACGAGGCGGACGCGGACGACGGCCTCCTTGCGGCGGCCGACGGTCTGCGCGAGGTGCGCGGCGCCGTTCAGCGAGGGCGCGACCACCGGCGCGGAGGTCTCCTCGACCTCTGCGTCGTCGGCGTCAGCCTCGACGGCCTCGGCCTCAACGGCCTCGGGAGCCTCTTCGGCCTCAGGAGCGTCGACGACCTCGGCCTCGACAACCTCGGCCTCGACCTCGGGGGTCTCGACCTCAGGGGTCTCGTTCTCAGGGGTGGTCACAGGAACTTCCTCGGTGTACTCGTCGCTCACTGGGCGATCTTCTTGATCTCGAAGGCCTGCGGCTGCTGCGCCTCGTGCGGGTGGCTCGCGCCTGCGTAGACCTTGAGCTTGTTCGCGATCTGACGGCCAAGGCGGTTCTTGGGCAGCATGCCCTTGATCGCCTTCTCCACCAGGCGGTCCGGACGCGTGTCCAGGACCTCGCCGAAGGACTGCTTGCGCAGACCACCGGGGAAGCCGGAGTGGCGGTACTGGAACGCCTGGTCGCGCTTCGCACCGGTCAGAGCGACCTTGTCAGCGTTGATGATGACAACGAAGTCACCGGTGTCAACGTGGGGTGCGTAAGTCGGCTTGTGCTTGCCGCGCAGCAGCGTCGCGGCCTGGGTGGCGAGCCGGCCGAGCACCACGTCCTGGGCGTCGATCACATGCCAGGTGCGGGTCACCTCACCGGGCTTCGGGCTGTACGTGCGCACGGATCTACCTCGTCGTCACTTGCGTCTGGGGTCACTGCGGCGGTTGCCCCAGACCGATCTTGGACGAACCAAGCGGTGGTTCCGAGACAGGCGCGACACATAGGGGTGCCAGCTACCGCACAACAACGTCAGAAGATACCGGATGGGTGGCTCGGGGACCAAAACGGCCCCTCCGAAGCCACCTCACCATGGACATACGCGAGCCCCGGACCACGTGGTTCCGGGGCTCGCGAGAGTTTCTTGCAGACCGCGGCGATTTACCAGCGCGCGGCGTTCTGGCGCTCGGACGTCTCGTAGGCCTCGCCGGCCTGCTGCACGGCGGTACCGATGGCGGCGAGCACGGCCTGCAGGTCCGCGGCGGCCTTGTCCCACTTGTCCTGCGCTGCCTGGTACTGCGCGGCGGCGTCACCCTCGTAGCCGGCGAGCGTGCTCGACACCTTCGAGCGCAGGTCGTCCAGCTGCTGGTCGACGCTCTTGGCGGAGCTGCTGATCTGCGAAGCGGCGTTCGCCACCTCGGCGAACGTAACCTGAATCTGACCGCTCATTGCTATCTCCCCTGGGATGTCTTAGAAGTCTGGAAACGCGAGAAGCGACTGACGAACGAAAGCGAGATCAGCTGAGCCGGTTGGTGATGCTGGTCATGCTCGACTGCTGCTCTTCCTCGTTGCGGGCGTAGACGTCCGCGGAGCTGGAGATCTGCTCGGCGATGGCCATCAGCGCCTCCTGCACCTTCGACGCGTCGTCGTGGAAGCGCGCCATCAGGTTGTTGAACGCGGTGGCCGCGTTGCCCTTCCAGCTGCCGGCCAGCGTGTCGACGGTGCTGCTCACCTGACGGAGCGTGCCCTGCGTCTGGTCGTTGACGTCGGCGATGTGCTTCGCCAGGGCGTCGAGCTCTTCAGAAGTAACGGTCAATGCCATTGGGAGATGCCCCCTTCAGAGAACTTCAAGTCGTACTTCTTGGTTCGTACGCCTCTTCCGACGAGGACCCTGCCACGTCGGTTCCGCCCTGTCGCGATTTCTTTCGAAGTAGTTGCGCTAGTAAACGGCTCCGGGTGAAACCAGGCGTCAGTAGAGGATTCGCGACTGCGAAAAGTCCTCGTCATCGTCACTCACACGGGGAAGCTGGCCACTCGGACCGGCGACGGCGGCAGAACCGAGAGTCACGGGTTCCGTCTCAACTGGAGCGGGCGCGGCGAGTTCGGCGGCGTCCGGAACCTGCTCGACGGCCAGACCCCGATCCGCGCGGAAGCCCGCGGCGCTCTCCCGGACCTCGGCGGAGGTGGCCTGAGCGCCGGGCTCGACCTTGCGCTCACGCGCCCGCGCGGCGAGGTCACGCGTGCGTTCCCGCAGCTTGGCATTGCGTTCACCGACCTCACCCGACGCGCGCCGGGCACGGGTGACCGCGGCTCCTACCTCGGCGCGGAACCGGGCGAGGACCTCGGTGGCGGACATCGGCGACTCCCTGAAGTTGCGACTGTCACTTGATGACGAGCGTGCTGACGATCCGCTCGCAGGCGGTGCGGACCTGGGCCCTGGTGGCCTCCGTCGCCTGGCAGCCCACGCTCACCTGGACGTCGCCGGCGAACTGGATGTACCACTCGACCCCGGTCGCTTCGACCACTTCGCGATAGTGAACAACAGACTTGCCCGCGAATGTCGTGTTGTCGACGAAGTCGGCGACCTCGTCTCCATTCTCCTTGCGTTGCTGATACAGGCCCTTCAACTCACTCAACGCGCGAACTCGGTCCTGGTCGCTGTTGTAGGTGAGAGTTTGCTCCTGCACAGCAATTCGAGCTTCCGGTTGTTTGCTATCGGAATTCTTGCGCTCAATCGGTTGCAAAAGCACCTGCCGATCACCGGCCGCGCCGCCGGTCTGCTCCCACCCGTCCGGCCGGGTGAAGCTGTAGTCGTAGACGGCGATCTGATCGCCAGGCGGAGTCGGCTGCTGCGGCGGCTTGCGGTTCAGCCAGAGGTAGCCACCGGCACCGGCCGCCGCGAGGACTATCACGACACCGATCGTGATGAACAGCGGCGCTCTGCTCTTCTTCCGCGGCGGCGACGGCGAGGCCGTGGCGAACGACACGGGGAACTGTCCTGGAGGCGGGGGCGTGATCCGGCGAGTGATCTTGCGGGTGGTGTCGTCGCCGACCCGCAGGTTGTGAGTCACCTCACCCGACGGGCCCTTCGGTTGCTGGGCGACACCGCCGGTCCGTTCCGGATCGAGGCTGACCGCCCGCAGCGCGCCGCGGGCCACCACCGTCTCCGGCTGGTCGATGCTCGTCGGCACCACGCGGATCTGGTCGTGCACCAGGCGCGCGACGAGAGGGATCCGGCTCGACCCGCCGACCAGGAAGACCCCGGCGAGCTGCTGTGGCCGCAGACCGGCGTCGCGGACGGTGGCGGCGGCCAGCGCGGCCGCCCGGCTCAGCGGCGCGGTGATCAGCTGCTCCAGGTCCGACCGCGTCACGTGCGCGTCGGGGAACGGCTGCGGCATCGGCACGTCGGTGTAAGCGTGCCGGGACAGCGTCTCCTTGGCACCCCGCACGTCCTGGCGCAGCACCCGCCGCTTGCGCCGGTCGGCCATCTCGCGGCCCTCGACGAGCTGCCGCCACGCCTCGGGGTCCTTGGCGGCGACCAGCCCGCCGACGTGTTCGAGCAACGCCTGGTCGATGTCGGCGCCACCGAAGCTCGGGTCGCCCTTGGCGGACAGCACCCGGAAGCTCTTGCCCGCACGTGCCACCACGCTGGCGTCGACCGTGCCGCCGCCGAGGTCGAGCACGGCGAGGGCGGCACCGTCCGGAATGGAGTGGCTCGCGGAGTGGAAGACGGCGGCGGCGACCGGTTCGGGCACCAGTACGAGTTCGCGACCGAGTCCGCGCGCCGCCTGCAGCAGGACGCGGGTGCGGACCGTGCCCCAGTCCGCGGGGTGGGTGAGGACGAGAAGGTCGACAGGCGCTCCGCCACCAACGCGCCGTGCTTCCCCTACGGCTCGGGACAGCACCGCGCGCACAACGTCCACAACGGGCAGCACGGTGCTGCCGAGCAGCAACTCCCCCTCGTCGACGCGGCGCTTCGGGTGCGGCTCGTAGCGGGCGGGGTCGACCGCGGCCTGGCGCTCGGCCTCCTGACCGACGAACAACGTCCCGTCGGCGGCGGCGAACACGGCGGACGGCACCAGCGGCTGGCCGTCGAACACGACGACCTGCGGCTCCCGGCCGTGCGCTGAGATCGCGACGCAGGTGCTCGACGTGCCGAAGTCGACCGCGACGTGCAGGCTCATGCACCTTCCCCTCTTCCGGGCACATGCTTACCCGATGCGACTGCCTCGGACGACACGGATGGCGAAGTCGGTCATTCAGGACCAGCTCGAGTTCGTCGGGCCGGACCTCGCCAGGGAGCGGGTCGCGGTCCGCACTCCTCTGCCACTTCGACGGCGTTCTGCTACTCCAACTCGGCCAGCCTGGCCGCGAGTGCCTCAGCCCGGTCCTCGTCCAGATCACGCCAAAGATCCACTGCACGTCGCCACGCCACGGCGGCTTCCGCACGTTGGTCGAGCTCGATCAGGGCGCTACCCAGGTCCTGCAGAGCCACAGATTCGGCGTCGGAGTCGGCGAACGTCGCGAAGGCCTCGGCAGCGGGTCCGAGCACAGCCACGGCTTCGGCATGCCGTCCGAGTCGGACAAGTGCCCCGCCCCGCACCGCGTGCATCCGCGCGAGCATGTACTCGTCGTCCAACTCGGTCACGACATCGATGGCGCGCTCGGTCGCGACTAGAGCCTCCTCGTGGCGGCCGAGCACGTTCAGCATGAAGCCGATGTTGGAACGCGCAGCGCTCTCCATGTACCTGTTCGCGAGCTCGACACCGATCTCGGCTGCCAGGTGTGAGGTGTCAAGGGCCTTCTCAACCTGACCGAGCTGGTGCAGGAGCGCGGTCAGGTTGATCAGACCAGCCGCCTCCGCGGTCCGTTCCCCTGACTCGCGGACGAACCGCAGTGCCTCCTCGAAGCAGGCCAGCGAGTCGTCCAGGCGTCCGAGGTCAGAGTAGAGACGGGCCAGCTTGAGCAGCAGGAACCCTTGCTCGCGGGCAGTCCCGAAGGTCTGGATCGCCTCGAACATCTCGACCGCTTCCGACCAGCGCGGCCGGTTGTAAGGCAGAAACCTCTCCAAGTGCGTCGGGATCAGCAGCGCGAGCCGTCTCCACCCGCGTGCCACGGCCACGTACAGGACCGCACGGAGGTTGTCCCAGTTCTCCCGCACCCACGCCAGCGCGTCGAACCGCGAGGCGAACTCCCGCGGCACCACGTCCGACGTGACCTCACCGGCCTGCACCAGCGCGATCGGATTCTCCACCAGAGCGGCGTTCTCGAGGGTGTGGACGTACCACTCGGTGATCCTCAGTGCGGCTGCTTCGTCGTCACCGCACAGCTCGGCCGCATAGGCGCGCAGCAGGTCGTGCAGGCTGTAACGCCCAGGTGAACGTGTCTGCACGAGGGCGTCGGCGACCAGCCGCTCCAGCAGCCGCCTGGCCTGCGCCACCGACACCCCGGCCAGCGCGGCGGCAGCGCTCACGTCGAAGTCCTGACCGGGGTGCACCGACAACAGCCGGAACATCCGTGCCGACTCGTCGTCCAACGCCCGATACGACCACGAGAACACCGCACGAACGTCCACGTCGTAGAAGTCGCTGAACGCGTCGAGCCGCTCGTTGCGCAGCTCGGCCACGAACTCCCGCAGCGGCACGTCCGGGAAGCGCGCCACCCGTTCGGCGAACACGCGCAGCGCCAACGGCAGTCCGGCACAGCGTTCGACGATCTCGCGCGCGGCCTCCGGTTCGGCATCGAGCCGCCGTTCACCGAGCACGACCGCGAGCAGCGACCGCGCCGCGTCGAACTCCAGCTCCCGCAGGCCGATCGTGGTCGCGTCGTGCTGTGAGACGAGCGCACGGAGCTGGTTGCGGCTGGTGATCAGCACCCGCACCCCGGCCGCGGCGGGCAGGAGGGGAAGGACCTGGCGCGCCGACGCGGCGTTGTCGAGCAGGAGCAGCAACCTCCGGTCCACCAAGGTGGTGCGCAGCAACGCGAACCGGGCGTCCGCGCCGGCCGGGACCTCGTCCACACCGAGCCCGGCCAGCAACGTCTCCGCCACGGCGGAGGGATCGACCGGCTGCACCTCGGGATCGAACCCGCGCAGGTTCACGTAGAGATCGCCGTCCGGGTAGTCCTCACGAACATCGCGAGCCCAGTGCAGCGCCAGCGCGGTCTTGCCGACGCCACCGACGCCATGCACGACGGTGACGCCTGTCGCCGTGCCGAGTTCCCCGAGTTCGTCCTCGCGGCCCACGAAGTTCCGCACACCGTGCGGGAGCTGGCGTGGCACCTGCGCACGCCTGCCGGGTGCCACCTCGGCTCGCAGGATCTGCTGGTGCAGCTCCCGCAGCGCGGGACACGGATCGACGCCCAGTTCCTCGGCGAGCCTGGTCCGCAGGTCCTGGTACGCGTTCAACGCCTCGGCCTGGTTGCCCGACCGGTACAGCGCGAGCATCAGGTGCGACCAGAACGGCTCCCGCAACGGATGATCGGCGACCAGCGACCTCAGTTCCGCCACCAGCTCGCCGGAGAGCCCGCTGTCCAGATCAGCGTCGATGCGCCGCTCCAGCACCGTGAGCCGCTCGTCGACCAGCCGCGGCACGTCCTCGCGGTGCAGGACGTCCGACGCGACGTTGCCGAGCACCGCCCCGCGCCACAACGCCGCGGCCGCACCGAAGTCGCCCGAACCCGCGAAGGCGCGGAACCGCAGCAGGTCCAGCTGGTCCGGTTCGACCACGGCGACGTAACCACCGGTCCGGGTCTGCACGCAGTCGGCCTCACCCAGCGCGACCCGCAATCGCCGCACGACCATGTGCAGCGTCTTGTGCGCGCGGCCGGCGTTCGGCGGGGCACCGTCCCACAGCCGGTCGACCAGCTCATCCACCAGCATCAACCGGTTGGGACGCAACAACAACACGGCCAGCAACAGGTGACACCGTCCGGAGGGGACTGCTACCGGTTCACCATCGAGCAGCACCTCCAGCGGACCCAGCACGCGGTACTCGGCTCGCACGCACATCCCTCCAGATCACCGGCAGTGTAGGCGCCGTGATCGCTGTGTGAGCAAAGTGTGAGCGGCCTCGGGCAGAGTTCTCCTCAGCGGTGCTGGTGGCGAAGTTCCTGGGGGGCCACCAGCACCGCTCATCAGTTTCCGGGGAGTGCGGCGAACTCGGCTCGCAACGGTCCCCCGAGTTCCACGGCCAGTTGGACGGTGTGACCGAAGTGTGAGCGCGGCCGGGCAAAGTGGTCATCAGCCGGAGCGACGAGAGTGACAGCGAAGTCCTGGGGGGTTGTCACGATCGCCGCGCTCCCTCCGGGCCGCCCCTCCCCAGTGGTGCGGTCCGGGAGGAATCCGGTCATGGGGGGAACCGGACAGTCCCCTGCTGTTCGGTGAAGGCCCGCGGCTTCGGCTGCGGGCCTTTTTACTTGTGCCGGGAAACCGGTGTCATCGAGGCGTGAGCGGCGCGTGAGCGGCGTCCGGCAGAGTCCTCGTCAGCCGGTTCGGAAGAGTCAGACCTGGGGGTGACTCTTCCGAACCGGATCCAGTGCCCCGGTGCGGCCGCCTCCCTCTTGGCCGCGCCGGGGTGCCGATCCCGCGCACGGACAAGGGCCCGCGGCATCAGCCGCGGGCCCTTGTCCATGCACTGCTTCTAGTCCGACGGGATCCAGGCGAACTGGATGCGCTGCTGACCGTGCTTGCGGGTCACCATCGTGCCCCGGCCGGGAGGCTGCGGCGACGGCTTCAGGTTGCCGATGATGTTGCCCTCCTCCTTCGAACCGGAACCGACGAAGATCGGCGCCGAGATCTCCTTCAGCTTGCCGATGATCGGGTCGTACATCGCGCGGGACGCTCCACCCATGCGGCGGACGACGACGACGTGCAGACCGACGTCCTTCGCCTGCGGGATGAACTCGGCCAGCGGCTGCATCGGGTTCGCGGCTCCCTGCGGAGCGACCAGGTCGTAGTCGTCGACGATGACGAAGACCTCGGGGCCCTTCCACCAGGAGCGGTTCTTGAGCTGTTCCTGCGTCACGTCCGGGCCGGGCATGCGGTTCGCGAGCGAGCCGCGGACCTCCTGGACGTTCTGCGTGAACTGCGCGCCCGACACCGCGTAGCTGAGCAGGTGGTCGGTGTCGATGAAACCGAGCATCGTGCGGCGGTAGTCCGCGAGCAGGATCAACGCCTCGGACGAGGTGTAGCTCTGCATGATGCCGCGGACGATCGTGCGCAGGATGTTGGTCTTGCCGGACTCGCCGTCGGCCAGCGCGAGGAAGTGCGGGTCCGCGTCGAAGTCCAGGTAGACCGGCGCGAGCTCGTCCTCGTTGACACCGACCGGGACCAGGTGGCCGCGGTTGGGGAGGATCTGCTGGACGTGCGCCATGAGCTGCCCGTGGTCGAGCAGGTCGGGCAGCATCCGGACCTGCGGGGCGCGCGGGCCCTGCCAGGCCTGGTTCAGCTTGTGGCTGAGGTCCTGGACTCCGGAGACCACCGTGCTCGCGTCCTGCGAGGTGTCGATGCGGGGCAGGCCGACGAGGTAGTGCAGCTTGCGTCCCGTGGCACCGTCGACGGTGATGCCGCGGCCGGGCCGGCCAGGAGGCACGTTGACCGCCACCTTGCGGTCGACCTCGGACTCGCTCGGGTCACCGAGCCGCAGCTCGAAGCGCGTACCGAGGAGGTCCTTCATGGCCGGCCGGATCTCCGCCCACCGGCTCGCGCCGACGATCACGTGCACGCCGTAGGACAGACCCTGCGCGGCGAGCGCCTGGATCTGCGGCTCGACCATCTCGAACTCCTGGCGGAAGTTCATCCAGCCGTCGACGATCAGGAACGCGTCACCGAAGGAGTCGTCCTTGATCTCACCGCGACGCTTGCGGTTGCGGAACTCGCCCAGCTCGATGCGCTGATCGCGCCAGCGGAGCTCGCGTTCCGCGATCAGGCTCTGCAGCTCGGCCACCATGCGGCGGACCTTGTCGACGTCAAGACGACCGGCGAAGCCACCGACGTGGGGCAGGTCCTCCATCGCGGCGAGCGAACCACCACCGAGGTCGATGAGGTAGAACTGCACCTCCTCCGGCGTGTGCGTGAGCGCCATCGACGCGACGAGCGTCCTGAGCATCATCGACTTGCCGGATTGCGGGCCACCGACGACCGCGCCGTGACCGGCCGCACCGGAGAAGTCGGCCCACAGCAGGTCGCGACGCTGCTCGAACGGCTTGTCGACCACGCCCAGCGGAACCTGCAGCGTGCTGTTGGCCGGGTAGCCCGGCGACGTCAGACCGCGGTCCGGCGTCACGTCGAGCGGCGGCAGCATCGTGTCCATCGTCGGCGGCTCGTTGAGCGGCGGCAGCCACACCTCGTGCGCGGGCGGGCCCTGGCCGACGAGGCGGTCGACGATGAGCTCGAGCTGGGTCGGCTCGTTCGCGTCCTCCTTGACGGGCGCGACCTCGACCTTGACCGGCTCGATCGGGCGCTCGGGCTCCTTCGGGATCTCGATGAAGTCCGGCACGAAGAACCGCGGCCGCTTGTCGCTGCGCACGGCCACCGACTCACCGGCGGACTGCATGCCGGCGGGACGGTAGGTGCCCGAGACGTAGAGCGCCTTGAACCTGGTCAGCGGCATGCCCTGCACGCTCAGGTAGCCCGAGCCCGGGATCGGCGGGAGCTCGTAGGCGTCCGGCACACCGATCGCCGCGCGGGACTCCGCCGCGTTGAACGTCTTCAGACCGATCCGGTACGAGAGGAACGTGTCCAGACCGCGCAGCTTGCCTTCCTCGAGTCGCTGCGACGCGAGGAGCATGTGCATCTGCAGCGACCGGCCGACACGACCGATCTGCAGGAAGATGTCGATGAAGTCCGGCTTCGCCGTCAGCATCTCGGAGAACTCGTCGATGCAGATGAACAGCGCGGGCAACGGGTCGAGCTGGGCGCCGTTCTCACGGGCCTTCTCGTAGTCCCAGACGTTCTTGTAGTTGCCCTTCGCCAGGACCTCCTGACGACGCGACACCTCGCCCTCGATGGCGTCCTTCATGCGGTCGACCAGGCTGAGGTCGCCGGCGAGGTTGGTGATCGTCGCGGCGACGTGCGGCGCCTTGTCCAGACCGAGGAACGTCGCACCACCCTTGAAGTCGACGAGGATCATGTTGAGCGCCGTCGAGGAGTGCGAGGCCAGCAGGCCGAGCACCAGGGTGCGGAGGAACTCCGACTTGCCGGAACCGGTCGCGCCGATGCACAGGCCGTGCGGGCCCATGCCGTCCTCGGCCGCTTCCTTGATGTCGAGCTCGACCGCCTGGCCGTGCTCGCCGATGCCGAACGGGATGCGGTAGCGGTCGCGCTTGGGCCGCGGCCGCCACGCCTGCTGCACGTCGAACGTGATCGGGTCGCCGGGGATGCCCATGAACTCGAGCAGCGGCGGGTTGTTGGTCATCGCCAACGGGTCCTCGCCCGAGTCGCCACCGGCCTCACCGGCGGCGCCCATGCGGTACGGCGAGAGCCTGCGGGCCAGTGCCTCCGCCTCGACGACGGACAGCCGGTCCGGGGCGCCGAACCACTCGACACCGCTCGCGGAACGGGCACCGAGCTGGTTGTTCTCGACGACCAGGCGCAGACCGCGGCGTGCCGTCAGGTTGCCCAGGCACTCGTTGAGGTCCAGCAGCGTGACGCCGACCAGGCCCTCTTCGAGGATGATCATCTCTTCGCGGCTGATGTCGCCGTCGTCGATGACGATCACGATGTGCGGCTGGTCCGGCGGCGGCGGGGCGTTGCGGGTGAACCGCTGGCGGTCGCGCAGGTTCTCGTCCAGCATCGCCTCGATCTCGGCGAGCGAGTTCGCCATCATGCGGCGCTGGCCGATGCCGTCGATGTCGGTGGGGTGCTGCGCGTGCGGCAGCCACTTCACCCACTCCCACAGCTGCTTGGTGCGGCCCGCGCTGACGACCGCGATCAACAGGTCGTCGGGGGCGTGGAAGGTGACGAGCTGGGCGAGCAGGGCCCGCGCGAGGTCGCGGCGGTCCTCGATCTCGCCGAGCAGGCCGACCGCGGCGAACCCGCGCAGCGCGATGGAGATCGGGAGGTCGGGCACGAGCGAGTGGGCGCGCACGAAACGGCGCAGCGCCAGCGTCGCGATCGGTTCGAGCTCCTCGACGGGACCGGTCTGCGGCGGCACCAGGCGGGTGGCGAGGCGCTGCGAGCCCCGTCCCGCGCGCAGGTGGCAGAAGTCGGGGTCGTTCTGGCGGCGTTCCCACATGCGGCGGGTGGTGGCGAGCGACCACAGCATCTGCGGGTCCGGGTGCACCCACTCGCGTTCGGCGCGCTGCTCGTCGGCGGCCTCGCGGGCGCGGTCGCGCATCTGGCCGAGGTACCGCAGGTAGTCCTTGCGGTCCTCGTTCATCTCGGCTTTCTTCTGGCCCTTGCCCGAGCCCATGCCGCTCGCCATCATGCCGATGGTCGAGATCATCATCATGCCGGGCATGATCATCGCCGCGGGCTGCCGCGGCATGAACACGAGCATCATGCCCATCATGCCCATGGACGCGACGATCATGACGACGGGCATCGCCTTCATCATGATGTTGCCGGGGATGATCCGGGGGACCTCGGGTGGCGGTTCGAGGTGTACCTCACCGCCAGGAGGCCGGGGAGCAGCAAGGCGTGCCGTTCGCTTGAACTGCAGCGTGCTCAACTGACAGGCACCTCTTCGACTCGTTACGCCACCAGTAGCAACCGACACTATTGCGCATCCGCGCGCGTCACGAAGGTGGGTCGGAAAAAAACCCAGTCGAACGTGTTCTGCAAACGACACGTGCAAGAGACGTCGGTGCGGCCATACTAGGGCCGCCCGGCAACCGTCCGAGTGGACCAATAAGGTCGGGCACATTGTTTGCAAGGCTGATCTGACTTAGGGGGCCCTGGTGGCGACCGGTACGACGGTGTTCAGCCGTGTCACGGTGGTGGCACCTCGGACGCGTATCGACGTCGCGCTGCCTGCCGACGTGGCGGTGGCCGATCTCCTGCCGATGCTGCTGGACATGGCGAGAGAGGCCACTCCGGACGGTGGCGTCCGGCACGGTGGCTGGTGCCTCGCCAAGCTCGGCGACAACCCGCTCGACCCGGCGCGCACGCTCGCGTCGCTCGGCGTCGTCGACGGTGAGCTGCTGCAGTTGCGGCGCCGCAACGAGAATCCGCCGCCGCCGTTGTACGACGACGTCGTCGACGCGATCGCGGAGTCCGATCCGGACTCGTTCCGGCCCTGGACCAAGGAGACCGCGCAGCGGTTCGGTCACCTGGCCGGCGCGCTCGCGCTGATCGCGTCCGCGGTGGCGTTGTTCCTGTCCGGCCCGATCTCGCAGGGCGACACCGGCAGCGGTCTCGCGGCCGCCATCGCCGGCGGTGTCGGCGCGATCGCCATGCTGGCGGCGGGCGCGACCATCTCGCGGGCCTACAGCTCGGCGTCGACCGGTGTGCTGATCGCCGCGTGCGGTTCGCTGCCGCTGGCGTTCGTCGCGGGCTTCCACGCCGTGCCCGGTGTGGGCTTCAGCCCGAAGATGCTGCTCGCCTCCGCGCTGATGATGATCTTCGCGTGGGGCGGGATCCTGCTGATCGGGCAGGGCATCACGGTGTTCATCGCCGCGGCGACCGGCGGCACGCTCGTGGCGCTGGCGTTCCTCGTCTCGACGTTCGTCGAGCACCCGCTGTCCGGTGTGGCCGCCGCGACCGGCGCCGTGGCGCTCGCCGCGCTGTCGCTGCTGCCGGGTCTCACGCTGCGGCTGGCCAAGATCCCGCCGCCCGTCGTGCCGACGAACGCCGAGGACCTCAAGGAGGACAGCGGCTTCCCGGAGTACGCGGTCATCGAGCGTCGCACGGCCGTCGCGCACGAGTACCTGACGGGCATGATCATCGGCACCGGCGTGGTCGCGGCACTCGCCGCCATCGTCGCCGCGTCCGCCGACACGGTCTGGGGCCCGATCTACGGCGTGGTCGTCGCGATCGTGCTGATGATGCGCGGCCGGGCGTACGCGAACGGCGCGCAGGCCGTCGCACTGCTGTCGACCGGCATGTTCGCCAGCGCGGGCATCCTGATCGGCTGGCTGATCGCGTCGACGTCGTTCGACCGCCTCGCGTTCGTCTTCGGCGCGCTGCTGGTGCTGGGCGCGCTCGCGCTGGTGCTCGGCGTGATCTTCCCCGGCCAGAAGTTCTCGCCGCCGCTGCGCCGCACCGTCGACATCGTCGAGGCGATCCTGATCGCCTCCGTGCTGCCGCTGGCGCTGGCCGTCATGGACATGTACCAGGTGTTCCGAGGCCTGATCACGCTATGAGGGCGGGCATCAGGCGCACCACGGCGGCAGCGACCGCCGGACTGCTTCTGCTGACGGGGGCGCTGCCGCAGGCCTCCGCTCAGCCGTCCTCGACACCCTCCGCCGCGCGGCCGAACTCGGTGCCGCCGGACCTGCCGGCCGACACCCCGCCGCCGGCCGACACGGGCGCACCGGACGTCAAGTACGAGCGCACCTCGAAGGGGTGCGTGGAGTCCGACACCAAGAGCGAACTGATCGAGTACAAGCCCTGGGGCCAGGTCTACCTGAACCTGGAGCAGGCGCACCGGTTCGCCAAGGGCAAGGGCGTCAAGATCGCGGTCATCGACACCGGTGTCGACCCCCGCAACCCCCGCTTCGGTGGCAGGGTCCAGGGCGGCGGTGAGTACGTCAACGGCAACGCGAACGGCACCGACGACTGCGACGGCCACGGCACCGAGGTCGCGGGCGTCGCCGCCGCGGCCAAGACCGAGGGCGACTTCGTCGGCGCCGCACCGGAAGCGACGATCCTGGCGATCCGCCAGACCAGCGACCGGTTCGAGTTCAAGGGCGACGCGAACAACGAGAAGCGGGCGTCGGCCGGCAAGGTCGGCACGCTGGCGATGGCCATCGTGCGCGCGGCGAACCAGGACGCCAAGGTCATCAACATCTCGCTGACGAACTGCAGCTCTCCCAAGGGCTTCAGCGCGGACGACCGGAAGCTGCAGGCCGCGATCCGGTACGCCGTGGACGTCAAGGACGTGGTGATCGTCACCGCCGCCGGCAACCTCAGCGACCAGGGTGTCGGGTGCAGCGCCCAGAACAACAACCTGGACCCGAACAACGTCAACTCGGTGTCGTCCCCGGCGTGGTTCGCCAACGACGTCCTGTCGGTGGGCTCGATCGCGCGCTCCGGCGACGTCTCGTCGTTCAGCGTCTGGGGCCCGTGGGTCAGCATCGCGGCGCCGGGCGAGGAGATCATCTCCGTCGACCCCAAGGGCACCGGCCTGACGAACGCGAACGTCACCGCGCAGGGCGTGCAGGACATCAAGGGCACGAGTTTCGCGTCCCCGTACGTCGCGGGCATCACGGCACTGGTGCGCGAGCGGTTCCCGAACCTCAAGGCGCGCCAGGTGATGGAGCGCCTCAAGGCCACGGCCCTGCACCCCGGCGGCCTGACCGGCAAGGACAACAAGGCCGGCTTCGGCATGGTCAACCCGGTCGCCGCGCTGACCGCGGTGCTGCCCGCCGAGGCCGCCGGTTTCAAGGCGCCGCAACCGAAGGAGCTGACCACCAGCGTCACTCCGCCGCCGGGACTCGACTGGCCGCCGATCATCGTGGCGCTGGGCGGCATCGGCGCCGGCGGCATCCTGCTGGCGCTGACGTTGTTCGTCCGCAACTCGCTCAACCGCAAGCGCAGAAGCACCGCGTAACGTTCGACACGCGACGAGAAGGGCCCCGCCGGAACTCACCGGCGGGGCCCTTCTCGTCGTCGGGGAAGAGCGTCAGTCGTCGTCACCGATGGTCTTCGGCGCGGCCTTCTTGGGTTTGCCGAGCAGATCGTCGATCGAGCCGCTGAGCCGCTGCTTCGGCTTGTGCTCCTTGTCGCCGCCCTGCTGCCCGCCGCCCATGCCACCCATCATCGGCGCCATGCCACCGCCCATCATGCCGCCGGAAGCGGCCCCAGGACGGCCACCAGCGGCCGCGGCGGCCTGTCCGGTCCCAGCACCCTTGTCCGCCAGCGGAACCTGCTCAGCGACGCCGGTGGCGCCTCCGAACTGCATCGGCTGCTGGGCCGCGGCGGCAGGCGCGCCGACCGAGCCGACTCCGCCGGCACCCACACCGCCGCCACCGCCACCGACCGGGACGCCACCGGACGCGGCTCCGCCCGACGCGGCGCTGCCCGCGGCCGCCGTGGCCGAGGCCTTCGCCGGCTCGGGCATCCTGGTCTCGGGCTTGGCCGGTGCGGTGTAAGTCCAGTTCTGCTCGGGGTACCTGTGCTCCATCCGCACGGCCTCGAAGCCGCCGGCCTCACCGGACACCCCGTCGCACAGCTTGAGAAACGCCTCCAGCACCTGCCGCGCGGACTCGTGGAGCTCGCGGACCGGGTGCTTGAGCTCCTCGATGTGCCTGATCGCGCGCTGGTCGCCCTCCATCGGCAACGACGCCGTGCCGGACACCGAGTCAGCGGCGTCGGCGAGCACGTGCGCCATGTCCTGCACGATGACGCGCACGCCGTCCGCGGTCTCCTCCAGAGCGTCCGCCATCGCGTTCATCGCGTCGGACAGGTCGCCGCCCGCGAGGCCCACCTTGCGCATGTGGTCGAGGAACGCGTCGGCGTCCTTGCCCTCCCACCGAGCGTCGACCCCGCCCAGCGGCTCGGAGACGTGCTTGTTGACCGCCTCGGTCACCTTCGCGGCCTTGCGCCAGCGTTCGGCTTCCTCGCGCAGGTCGTTCCAGTCGCCCACCAGCGGGTCGAAGAAGTCGTGCACGAGGTCCACGACACCGAGCTTGCGGCTCACCCGTGAGAGGTAGTCGAGCTCGGGACCGACCTCGGCCGCGATCTGCCTGCCGTCCTTGGTCACAGCTCCCCCTACCGCCGGTCGGCCTTCTTGATGGCCCGCAGACTTTCCTCGTCGCCTTGCCCGTGTTGCTCGGCGACGGCGTGCAGGCCCTTGGAGGCCGCGTCGAGCGCCTCACAGGCGCGGCCGAGCTGCGAGTTGAGCAGTTCGGCGGCACGCGCGTACCCCTGGGCGGTACCGACGGTTCTGCCGATCTCGCCGAACGACTGCGGGCGCAACGGGGACACCTTCATGGCGTCCCGCACCCGCCTCAGATCGTCCGTCGTCCCGTCGATGCGGTCGGCGTACTTCTCCAACCACTCGGCATCGACGCTGATACGACCGGCCACGACTCTGTCCCCCTACGAAAACTCCGGGTGCATTCGTCGCATTCGACGGTGATGCACCCGGAGCGGTTCCGCTACTTCTGAACGGCCGCCTGCGGATCCTTGATGGTGCCCTTGGGCGCCGGGATCGAGTCGTAGCTGCGGTTGGCCTCGTTCTTGTTGAGCTGCGGTCCCATCGGCAGGAGGCTCAGGATCTGGT
Source organism: Lentzea sp. NPDC102401 (assembly GCF_044765805.1). Classification (NCBI taxonomy): domain Bacteria; kingdom Bacillati; phylum Actinomycetota; class Actinomycetes; order Pseudonocardiales; family Pseudonocardiaceae; genus Lentzea; species Lentzea sp. NPDC102401. The sequence continues at coordinate 266,598 of NZ_JBIWKS010000013.1, forward strand.
TCGGCGCCGGGGGGAACGTCCCGTCGAGACCCAGCGCCGCCGCGGTGCCGCCGTCCGGAACGCCGTAGCGCACGCCGCGACCCGTGACGACCTGCACCGGTCCGGTGCCGAAGTCGCCCTTGCCCTGGCTCGCCCGCACGACCGCGGCCTTGCCCGGCAGCATCAGGAACTGGTCGATGATCTCGCCCGCCGCACCCGCGGCGTTGAGCTCGACCGGTGCCATGTCCTTGGGGCCGGGCAGCTTCGAGCCGATCGTGACCGAGGTGTGCTCGGCCTTGTTCTGCTCGGTGTAGTTGTCGGCCTTCCAGCCCAGGCACACCACGGTGTTGTTGGCGTTCGCCTCGAGCGTGGTGGGGATCCGCTCCGGGTACGAGTTGAGGTCGAGCGGGTTGGCGGGGTTCTTGTGGTCCGCGATCGCGTTCGGCGAGAGCGGGATCGCCTTCTGGTTGTTCGAGTACGCGTAGCGCAGCAGGTCGCCGACGGTCTGCTGGACGTCCTGGAACCCGTCCTTGAGCGCCACCATGTACGTGGCGGTCCCGGTCAGGTTCACCTCGACGACCTCGCCGATGTTCACCTTCGTCTCGGTGACGTAGGTCGCCTGCTTGCCCTGGTCGGCGATGACCGGCGCGATCAGCGGCGCGACCTCGGGGATCGCGTTCAGCATCGCCGTGCTGATCGCCCGCGGGAACTTGCCCTTGAGCCGCAGGGCGTTCATCACCTTGTCGTTCTTGAGATCCACCTCGGCGCGGACCGTCGACGACGAGATGTCGCGCAGCGGGGTGGGCTTCTTGTAGATCAGATACGCCTTCTTCGCGCCCGTGCGCTGCTGGACCAGCACCGCCTCGTCACCGAGGTCGGCGTTGCCACCGCTGACGCCGGCGATCACGGAGGTCTTGATCTGGTTCTCCGCCGCCTGGTTCTCGCGGAACTCGTCCAGGTTCAGGGTGTCGCAGACGGACCACTGCGCGTCGATCCGCAGGTTCTGCTTCGGCAGCACGTCCGGCGCGTCCGGCAGACCGGTGAGCCTGCCGCGCGGGAGGTTCGCCAGCGCCGACTCGCTCACGAGCTTCGGCGTGCCGCCGGCCGCCTCCTGCGGAGCGCCCGCGGTGCCGGCCGGTGCGTCGCCGCCGCCCTGACCCTGCTGCGCGTCCGGGTTGTTGCGCGAGTACCAGAGCAGCCGGGCCGACGCCAGGTTCGTCATCGGGACCAGCCGCCGCGGCGCGCTGTCGACGACGTAGACCTGGCCGGTCTCCTTGCTGATGGCGATCTGGGTCTGGTCGTCCAGCCGCGGGGCCGGGCTGAAAAGACCGACCACGAGGAAGCCGATCAGACCGACTACGCCCAGCACCACACCCACCGCTGTCGCGCGCGAGTGGTTGCGCATGGGGTCGTGCAGCATCACTGCGTCTCTGCGGACAAGCGCTGACTGCATCCGCCGCAGGACGAATTGGTAGGCCTGGACCTGTGACTTGGTCGTGGGTGTTGATGCCATTCTCGGCTCGCTGCTCTCCCAGTCGCGGTACGGTTCGGCAGGATAGCCGGACGCAGGTTGCTCCGTGGGCCGGTTCGCCAAGCCCACCGACCATCGAGGGGAAAGAGACCACAACGGATGTCCGTGACCACTCCACATCCGCCCCGGCCCAACCCAGGGATGGCACGGCCGCAGGGACCCGCAGGTCCTGGCCAGCAGGCACCAGCGCCTCCGCGTCCGGTCGGGCGTGTCCGTCGCAGAGCCGCCGGCGTGAGCCTCGGCTCGTTGCCCGTCTCGAACGTAGTCACGATCGAGGTCGGTCTCGCCATCGCCCTCCTCGTGCTCGCGATCATGGGCGTCAAGGGCGACAACGGCGCGCTGAACGTCGTCTCCGTCTCGATCGCCGGCGGTGTGCTCTTCATCGCACTGATCCTGGCCTTCACCCGATCGCGTGGCCGCTGGCTCACCCAGTGGATCGGTGTCCGTCTGCGCTACAACTTCCGGTCGCACAGCCGCACCGCGAAGCGTCAAGAGCAGACGGAGTCCAAGCCCGGTGACGACGAACTGCAGGTGCTCGGCCCGGAGGACCCGCGCGTCGCGTTGCTGCGCCTCGCGATCCCCGATCTGGTGATCGCCAAGGGCGTCGACCACGAACGCCGTCCGCTCGCACTGTCGTGGCACGACGGCGTGTGGACCGCGGTGCTGCTGGTCGACCCGACGCCGCCGCTGATCTCCGCGGTCGGCTCGGCGCCGTCACTGCCGCTGGGAGCGCTCACACCGTGCCTGGAGGACCGCGGCGTCGTGCTCGACGCGATCACCGTGATCTGGCACTGCTACCCCGGCAGTGCGGCACTTCCGCCGAACTCGCCGGCCATCAGCTCGTACATGGAGGTGCTCGGCCCGCTGCCCGCGGCGGCCCGGCGCACCACGTGGATCACGGTCCGGCTGGACCCGCGCCGTTGTGGCGAGGCGATCCGGGAGCGCGGCGGCGGCGTCGTCGGCGCGCACCGCGCGTTGATCGGCGCGTTGTCCCGCGTCCGCAACGCCCTGGAGTCCGCCGGTGTGACGATCCGCCCGCTCGACTCGGACGAGCTGCTGCGTGCGGCGATCTCGTCGGCAGAGCTGACCGCGGCCGTCGGCAACGCGAACCCCGTGTCGTTGCGGGAGAAGTGGAAGGGCGTCACCGCTGGTGGCGTCGGTCACGCGAGCTACGCGATCACCGGCTGGCCGTCGAAGGGCCTCAAGGGCAACCTGAACTCCCTGACCGGTGTGCGCGCTCTCTCGTCGACGCTCGCGATGTCCATCTCACCGTCCCGAGAGGACGGTCAGGTCTCGCTGCGCGGCCTGGTGCGGGTGTCCGCCCGCACGCCGAGCGAGCTGGACCGGGCCGAGGACCAGCTCTCGAAGCTGGGTGACAAGCTCGACATCACGCTGACCCCGTTGCGGGGCATGCAGCTCGCGGGTCTCGCCGCGACGCTGCCGCTGGGAGGTGTGGCATGAGCTCGTCGTCCCGTCTGCTCGACACGCGCGGCCGAGGCGCGGTGGCGCCGGAGTTCCTGGTGTCGCCGAACATGCTCGACCTGGTCAGCCCCAGCGGTGACCGCGGCGGCATGATGCTCGGCCAGGGCGTGAAGGGCGAACCGCTCGCCGTGTCCGTCCTGCGCCCGACGCCGACCCGCATGGTGGTCGTCGGCGGCCTGTACCTGGCCCGGCAGATCGCGTTGCGCGCCATGGCGACCGGAGCGTGGATCATCATCGCGACGGGCCGCCCGCAGGCGTGGCAGCCGGTGGTGCGCGCCGCGGGCCAGGGCCCGGACGGCCGTCCGTCTCAGTTGGTGCAGCTGCGCCGGCTGTCCCCGGCGGACCTCCCGCGCCCGACCGAGGACATGCCGCTGCTCGTGATCCACGACGGCGGCCACGTCCCGCAGGAGCTGTTCCCGCCGCGCGCGGGGTGGCAGACCACGATGTACGTGCTGCCGTACCTGCACCCGCAGGCGTCGTCCACGGCGAACAACGCGGACCTCGTGCTGCTGCAGCGCCTCCCGATGGGCCAGGCCCAGCTCGCCGGCCAGATGTGGCGCCTGCGCCCGCAGATGTTCCAGCAGCTGACCCAGCTCAAGGACGACCAGGTCATCGCGATGGGCCAGGACATGTGGGCGCACCTGCGCCTCTACACGACCCCGGCCGAACAGCAGATCCTCGGAGCCGTCCGCCGGGGTGATTGAGACGCTCGGCAATATAGGCGAAACTTGCGCCCCGAACGGACAACCGTTCGGGGCGCAATTGTTTTGTAAATAGATCAGCTGCACCAACTAATTCACATCACCGAGCAAATCTGTTGATTCGCCATTAGAAGGCAATTTCGTGGACCGTCTTGTGTGAAATCCGCCCGCGCCACTAAGAAAACTCTCACCTGCACGACCCTGCGACGAGGGAGCTTGCTGCTATGGGAGAATCGTGGGCCAGACGAGCGGCCGGAATCGGACTGGTGGCGGGCACTGCGCTCGTCCTGTCGTCCGTCTCCGCCACCGCTGCGCCCGAGGGGGAGATTCGCAACCTCGGTGCGTCCAACGCGGTGAAGGACAACTACATCGTCGTGCTGAAGGACATCAGCACGTCAAGCGTGGAGAACCTCAGCGCTAAGTACGGCGCGAAGGTGAAGCACTCTTACAAGTCCGCTTTGCGCGGTTTCTCGGCGCAGATGTCCGAGACCCAGGCCAAGCGCCTCGCGGCAGACCCGGCCGTCGCCTACGTCGAGCAGGACGGCGAGGTCCGCGTCTCGGACACGCAGACCCCGACGCCGTCCTGGGGCCTCGACCGCATCGACCAGCGCGCGCTCCCGCTGGACAACAGCTACACCTACCCGAACCGCGGCGCGGGCGTCACCGCGTACATCATCGACACCGGCATCCGCCTCACCCACTCGGACTTCGGCGGCCGCGCGGTGTCCGGTACGGACACCGTTGACAACGATGCCGACGCCACCGACTGCAACGGCCACGGAACCCACGTCGCGGGCACCGTCGGCGGCACGAAGTTCGGCGTCGCGAAGGACGTGAAGCTGGTAGCCGTCCGAGTCCTGAACTGCTCGGGCTCCGGCACCTTCGCGGGCGTCATCGCGGGCATCGACTGGGTCACCGCGGACGTCCAGGCCAACCCGGCCCGCAAGCCCGCGGTGGCCAACATGTCCCTCGGCGGCGGCGCCAACCAGACCGTCGACGACGCCGTGGCCCGCTCCATCGCCGCAGGCGTCACATACGGCCTGGCAGCCGGCAACGACAGCGGCGGCAACGCCTGCAACACGTCTCCCGCCCGCACCCCGGAAGCCATCACCGTCGGCTCCACCGACCGCACCGACGCCCGCAGCTCGTTCTCGAACCTCGGCACCTGCCTCGACATCTTCGCCCCTGGCCGCGACATCACCAGCGCCTGGCTCACGAACGACGAGGCCACCAACACCATCAGCGGCACCTCGATGGCCACTCCTCACGTAGTCGGCGCGGCGGCCGTCTACCTGGGCTCGGCCCCCACCGCAACCCCGCAGCAGGTCCGGGACGCCCTCGTTGACAACGCCACCTCCGACGTCGTCACCACCCCCGGCACCGGCTCCCCGAACAAGCTCCTCCACATCACCGGCACGGCCCCCGGCAACCCGCCCGGCCAGTGCCCCGCAATCACCAACGACACCGACACCGCCATCCCGGACGCCAGCGAAGTCAAGTCGCCGATCACCATCGCCGACTGCAACGGCAAGGCCAGCACCACCGGCTCCGTGAAGGTGGCCATCAAGCACACCTACCGAGGCGACCTGGAACTGTCCCTCATCGCCCCCTCAGGCACCGTGAAGGTCCTGAAGGTCCCCAACGGCTCCGACAGCGCTGACGACCTCAACGCCACCTACAGCGTGAACGTGGCGGCCGAGGACGCCAACGGCACCTGGCAACTCCGAGTCCGCGACCTCTATCGCCAGGACACGGGCTACATCGACTCGTGGACGCTCGACATCTAAAGCCAGCCGCACCACCCTCGGAGCCCCCGGTCCCCCCGCCGGGGGCTCCTCCCTTACCGGAGGAGGGGCCAGCCGCACACGGGCAGGCTCGCGCGGGGCCCTTCGGGTTCAGACGGCAGGCTCGCGCAGGGGTCCCCTTGGATTTGGAGTCCCCCGCGACCCAACTTAGCGACGAGGTCTGACAGTCACGCGAAGCCAAAGGCGAGCAGGTATAGCGCGTGCGTCACGGCAAGCACCTGACTGCCCGCGAAGCCGGAGGCGAGTTGTCTGGGCGCACGATCGCGGCAAGCACCTGATCGCCCGCGAAGCCGGCGCGCAACACCACCCGGCTCAACGCTCCAAAGTGCGAACCCGCCGAGTCGCCTCAGCCCGAGCCGCCAACTCCGAATCCCCAGGAAAATCCACCCGAACCAACGACAACCCATGCGCAGGAGCCACAGTCACCCCACTGGCCCGCCCGCTGAGGGACAACAACGAAGAAGGCCACTCAACAGCCTTCCGCCCCTCCCCAACAGCCAGCAACGCCCCAATGAGCGACCGAACCATCGAGTGGCAGAACGCATCAGCAGACACAAACGCCGTGACCACTCCATCAGCCTCGGATCGCACCAGCTCAAGCCGCTGCAGTTCCCGGATGGTCGTAGCCCCTTCACGCCGCTTGCAAAACGCGCAAAAGTCGTGCTCCCCCAGCAAAAGCCGCGCAGCCTCGTTCATCGCGGAAACGTCCAGCGGACGAGGCCAGGCCAAAGTGTCCAACCGCCGCAACGGATGCGCGCCGAAGTCGGCATCCGAAACCCGGTACTCGTAGTGCCGCCGCAACGCGGAGAACCGAGCGTCAAACGCCGCAGGCACCACCCGAGCGGCAAACACCCGAACGTCGGAGGGCAACGCGCGAGCCAACCTCTTGGGCAGCCCGGCAACATCAACACCAGCAGGCAGATCGGCGTGAGCAACCTGCCCAGACGCATGCACCCCGGCATCGGTGCGCCCGGCCACGGTCAGCGACACGTCCTCCCGCAACACCATCGACAGCGTGTCCTCGAGAACGCCGCAAACGGTCCGCCGCGAAGGCTGCCGAGCCCAGCCGGAGAACTCGGTGCCGTCGTACCCCAGGTCGAACCGCACACGAACGAGCCCGCCGCCCCCAGCAAGGGGAGCGGCGGGCTCGTCAGCGGTCGAACCGGTCAGGACTTGTCCTTCGACTCGTCCTTGGCCTCGTCGTCCTTCGCCTCTTCAGCCTCAACGGCCTCAGCGGTCGGCTCGCCGTCAACCTCGACGGCGTCGTCTGCCTTGGTCTCGTCGGCGTCAGCCTCGACGACAGCGGCCTCGGCCGGCTTCTCGTCCTTGGCGAACTTGGTCTTGCGCGCAGCCTCGGCCTCGGTGGAGACGAGCTTCTGCTGCACCAGCTCGATGATGGCCATGGGGGCGTTGTCGCCCTTGCGCGCCAGCGTCTTGGTGATGCGGGTGTAGCCACCGGAACGGTCGCTGAAGAACGGACCGATCTCGGCGATCAGCTTGTGCACGACGTCCTTGTTGCGGATCACCTTCATGATCTCGCGACGGTTGTGCAGGTCGCCGGCCTTGGCCTTCGAGATGATCTTCTCGGCGTACGGACGCAGCCGCTTCGCCTTGGCCTCAGTGGTCTTGATCCGGCCGTGCTCGAACAACGCCGTCGCCAGGTTGGCGAGCAGCAGCCGCTCGTGTGCCGGAGACCCACCGAGCCGTGGGCCCTTGGTAGGGGTGGGCATCGCTTACTCCTGTAACTGAAAGAGATCCTCTAGCTCTGAATCAGAGCGTCAGAGCTGCTCGGTCTCCGCGTAGTCCTGGCCGTCGTCGTGGGTGTCCAGGCCGGCACCGGCGCCCCAGCCGGTGTCACCGGCGTGGTAGTCGGCAGCAGCCGCGGACGGGTCGAACCCAGGAGGCGAGTCCTTCAGGGCGAGGCCGAGGCCGACGAGCTTCATCTTGACCTCGTCGATCGACTTCGCACCGAAGTTGCGGATGTCCAGCAGGTCCGCCTCGCTGCGCGACACCAGCTCGCCGACGGTGTGGATGCCTTCCCGCTTCAAGCAGTTGTAGGAACGGACCGTGAGGTCCAGATCCTCAATAGGCATCGCGAACGCGGCGATGGTGTCAGCCTCGGCCGGCGACGGGCCGATCTCGATGCCCTCGGCGTCGATGTTCAGCTCGCGAGCGAGACCGAACAGCTCGACCAGGGTCTTACCCGCGGAGGCAACTGCGTCCCTCGGAGTGATCGAGGGCTTGCTCTCCACGTCGAGAATCAGCTTGTCGAAGTCCGTCCGCTGCTCGACACGCGTGGCCTCGACCTTGTACGTCACCTTGAGAACCGGCGAGTAGATCGAGTCGACGGGGATGCGGCCGATCTCGGCACCCGCCTGCTTGTTCTGGACAGCCGGGACGTAGCCGCGACCGCGCTCGACGACGAGCTCGATCTCCAGCTTCCCCTTGCCGTTCAGGGTCGCGATGTGCAGGTCGGGGTTGTGCACGGTGACACCGGCCGGAGGCACGATGTCGCCCGCGGTCACCACACCGGGGCCCTGCTTGCGCAGGTACATGGTCACCGGCTCGTCCTCCTCGGACGAGACGACGAGCTCCTTGAGGTTCAGGATGACGTCGGTGACGTCCTCCTTCACCCCGGGAACCGTGGTGAACTCGTGCAGCACGCCGTCGATGCGGATGCTCGTGACAGCAGCACCGGGAATCGACGAGAGCAGCGTGCGGCGGATCGAGTTGCCGAGCGTGTAACCGAAGCCCGGCTCCAGCGGTTCGATGACGAACCGGGAACGGGTCTCGGAGACCGCTTCCTCGGCGAGCGAGGGGCGCTGGGAAATCAGCACTGGGTTCAACCTCTCTACAACGACGCCCGCTATTTGACGCCGTCAACAACAGCCAGCCACGAGGACCGGCAAACGCACTCGGCACACCCTTCGCGCCGATGCGGGACCCGACCCGAGCCACCGTCCAGATCAGACGGTGGCTCGGAGAGGATCACTTCGAGTAGAGCTCGACGATGAGCTGCTCGGTGACAGGCGTGTCGATCTGCGCGCGCTCGGGCAGCTGGTGCACGAGGATGCGCAGGTTCGAGGCGACGACCTGCAGCCAAGCGGGAATCGGGCGGTCACCGAAGGACGCGCGAGCAGCCTCGAAGGGCAGCGTCGGCATGGACTTCGGCTTCACGTCGATGATGTCGAACTTCGACACCTGGTAGCTCGGGATGTTCACCTTGTGGCCGTTGACCAGAAAGTGCCCGTGGCTGACCAGCTGGCGAGCCTGGCGACGCGTGCGGGCGAGGCCCGCGCGGTACACCACGTTGTCGAGGCGAGCCTCGAGGATCTGGAGCAGGTTCTCGCCGGTCTTGCCGGGGCGACGAACCGCTTCCTTGTAGTAGCGGACGAACTGCTTCTCAAGGACGCCGTAGGTGTAACGAGCCTTCTGCTTCTCCTGGAGCTGCAGCAGGTACTCGGACTCCTTGACCCGACCGCGGCCGTGCTGGCCGGGCGGGTACGGACGGCGCTCGAACGCCTGGTCCCCACCAACGAGGTCAACCTTGAGGCGACGCGAGATACGCGTCGCAGGTCCCGTGTAACGAGCCATTAGTTCTTACTCCTCCCCGTGCCTCAGACCCGGCGCCGCTTGGGCGGGCGGCAGCCGTTGTGGGGCTGCGGGGTCACGTCCTGAATGGTGCCGACCTCGAGACCGGCGGCCTGCAGCGAACGGATCGCGGTCTCGCGGCCGGAGCCGGGACCCTTCACGAACACGTCCACCTTGCGCATGCCGTGCTCGGCGGCCTTGCGGGCGGCGTTCTCGGCAGCCATCTGCGCCGCGAACGGCGTGGACTTGCGCGAGCCCTTGAAGCCCACGTGGCCGGCGGACGCCCAGCTGATCACGTTGCCCAGCGGGTCCGTGATGGACACGATGGTGTTGTTGAACGTGCTCTTGATGTGCGCCTGGCCGTGCGAGACGTTCTTCTTTTCCTTGCGCCGGATCTTCTTGACCCCGGCGCCCGTGCGGGACTTCGGTGGCAAAACGAGCTCCTAAGTTGAGGGCAGTAGACGCGAGGTCTTACTTCTTGCCGGCCTTCTTCTTGCCGGCGACGGTCTTCTTCGGACCCTTGCGGGTACGGGCGTTCGTCTTGGTGCGCTGACCGCGAACGGGCAGGCCGCGACGGTGCCGAAGACCCTCGTAGCAGCCGATCTCCATCTTGCGACGGATGTCGGCCTGAACCTCACGGCGAAGGTCACCCTCGACCTTGTAGTTCGTCTCGATGTGGTCCCGCAGCTTGGCGAGGTCGTCGTCCGTCAGATCCTTCACCCGGAGGTCCGGGGAGATCTCCGTGGCGGCGAGCAGCTCCTTGGAGCGCGTACGACCGATGCCGAAGATGTAGGTGAGCGCGATCTCCATCCGCTTTTCGCGGGGGAGGTCGACGCCAGCGAGTCGTGCCATGTGGCGATTAACTCCTGTCGATTACTTCCAGGTCTGCTCCTCGCCCAATTCCGGTGACTGACTCGCTATGTCGTTCCGGCTGCTCTCACAGCCGGTGTCCCGGCCCCGGCCTGGAATCCGGGGGTGTCCGCACGCTTGAAGCCCTGCGTGCGGTAGGTGCGAGGAGATTCTCGTTACTGCGTCATCGAGGATCTCGACGAGCGCGCGGTGGAGCTGCTCAGCCCTGGCGCTGCTTGTGGCGCAGGTTTTCGCAGATCACCATGACCCGCCCGTGACGGCGGATCACCTTGCACTTGTCGCAGATCTTCTTGACGCTCGGCTGGACCTTCACGCCTGAGATCTCCTGCTACTGGAGGTCACTTGTAGCGGTAGACGATGCGCCCGCGGGACAGGTCGTAGGGCGAGAGCTCCACGACAACCCGGTCCTCAGGGAGGATGCGGATGTAGTGCTGTCGCATCTTGCCGCTGATGTGCGCGAGTACCTTGTGACCGTTCTCCAACTCGACCCTGAACATCGCGTTGGGGAGCGGCTCGACTACGCGGCCCTCGACCTCAATGGCCCCGTCCTTCTTGCCCATGTCCTCCGCGTTTCGTGACAGTTGTAATAACCTTTGGACGCGCGTCAGCCCGGTTCGATCTCACCTGCAAGGGCATGACTGAACCGGCGCGACTGGTGCGCCACCTGACCAGTGTACGCAGTTCACAGCGGCAACCCAAATCGGGTCCGTTCAGGGCCACTGCCGGGGCGCGCACCCCGCTGGAGCACGGGCCGCAGCCGCGCGATGTCGTTGATCTCGGACTCGTGCCTGCCGAGCACGGAGCGCAACGTCCGCAGCCGTTGAGCCGCGGTCCCCGACCCGTAGCCGGTGTCGTCGGAACACCTCTGAGCTGCGTTGTTGAGCGCGGCGTCGCCGGATCCGATGCCGTACCCGACCTGGCTCGGCTCGCCGGGTTCTCGCTGGATGAAGCCGGCCCGGTCGAGGCAGTGCAGCAAGGTCGCCCCGGTCGCCCGCGCCTCCGCGGCCTCCGGACCTGACTGGAGCAGGGCGTCCCACTCCTGCACCACGGCGTCGTGCAGGACAGTGATGCGACTCACGGCGTTGACGTACTCCCCCGGCGCGGCGGCCCGGACACTGCCCCCGCACCCGCCGTCGACCGGAGGCGGCGAACTGACGAAGTTCGGACGCCGCACGACGACGTCGGAGAACGGCGGCGAGCAGCCCTCGGCCGCCGCGATGGCGTCGGCCAGGAAGATCCGATCGGCGATCCGCTCCGCCGGCACGTCCTGGTAGGTGAAATCGGTGGCCGGCTTCGTGGCAGCACAGCCTGCGAGTGGAATCAGAAGGGCGGACAGGACGAATCGGGTTACCCCCACAATGCCCCCAAGCATTGGACTCGCTCGTCACCACGACCGTATCGAGGCTGACAAACGAAATAACCCCGCTCACCGGGCGGGTGAGCGGGGTTACGTCCAAAACCGTTGGCGCGCCTAGTCGTCCTCGGGCGCGGTGAGCACCCAGGGCCCGTCCTCGGTGATCGCGACGCTGTGCTCCCAGTGCGCGGCACGGGTGCCGTCGAGCGTGATGACGGTCCAGCCGTCCTCCAGCTCCTGGGAGTCGTCGGTGCCGAGCGTCAGCATCGGCTCGATCGCGATGGCCATGCCGACCTTGAGCCGCGGGCCCTTGCCCGGCTTGCCGAAGTTCGGCAGGAACGGCTCCATGTGCATTTTGGAGCCGATGCCGTGGCCGCCGTAGTCCGCCACGACGCCGTACTCGATGCCGTCACGCTCCCCCGACTCGATGGCCGAGGACTCGATGGCGAACGAGATGTCGGTGAGCCTGCCGCCCGGCACCGCGGCCTCGATGCCCGCGAGCATCGACAGCCTGGTCGCCTCGGACAGCTTGTGGTCCGCGGGAGACAACGTGCCGACGCCGACCGTCACGGCCGAGTCGCCGTGCCAGTCGTCGAGGATCGCACCGCAGTCGATGGAGATCAGATCCCCTTCGGCCAGCACCTGCGTCCTGCTCGGAATCCCGTGGACGATCTGCTCGTTCACCGACGCGCAGATGCTCGCCGGGAAGCCGTGGTAGCCCTTGAACGACGGGATGGCGCCGGCGTCGCGAATGGTCTGCTCGGCGATCTCGTCGAGCTCCCACGTGGAGACCCCGGGCTTCACCGCGTCGACGACGTTGCGCAACGCCCGCGCCACGACCAGGCCGGAGGCGCGCATGGCCTCCAGCTGGCCGGGGGTCTTGATCTCGATCTTGCTCATGCCTTCACTACCTGAGATGACGGAGCGGAGCCGGTCAAGCAGTCCACCTGTCACTTCTCGTCGCGCAACGAGCCGAGCGCGGCGAGCGCCCGCTCGCTGATCTCGTCGATCTCGCCGACCGCGTCGATGGAGATGACCTTGTCCGCGTAGTAGTTCAGCAGCGGCGCGGTCTCGTTGCGGTACACCTGCTGGCGGTGCCGGATGACTTCTTCCTTGTCGTCCGTGCGCCCGCGTGCGAGCAACCGCTCCACCACGACGTCCTCGTCGACCCGGAACTCCAGCACCGCGTCGAGCGAGTGGTCGTCGACAGCGAGGAACTCGCCCAGCGTGTCGGCCTGGGCGACGTTGCGGGGGAACCCGTCGAGCAGGAACCCGTCCGCGGCGTCGGACTCGGCCAAGCGCTTGCGCACCATCTCGTTCGTGATGGAGTCCGGCACGAGAGCGCCCTCGTCGAGGATGCTCTGCACCTCCAGCCCGAGCTCGGTCTGGTTGCTGATGTGTGACCGGAAGAGGTCGCCCGTCGAGATGTGCGGCACGCCGAGCTTGCGGCTCAGAACTTCGGCCTGGGTGCCCTTGCCCGCACCGGGCGGGCCAACGAGAACGAGTCGCATCTAGCGGAGGAACCCTTCGTAATTGCGCTGCATGAGCTGGCTCTCGATCTGCTTCACGGTGTCGAGACCGACACCGACCATGATCAGAACCGCGGTGCCGCCGAACGGGAAGTTCTGGTTCTGGCCGTCGCCGGTCAGGTCCAGGAACAGGTTCGGCAGGATCGCCACGATGCCGAGGTAGAGCGAACCGGGAAGCGTGATGCGGCCCAGCACGAACTTGAGGTACTCGGCGGTCGGACGTCCAGGACGGATGCCGGGGATGAAGCCACCGAACTTCTTCATCTCGTCAGCGCGCTCGTCCGGGTTGAACGTGATGCCGACGTAGAAGTACGTGAAGAAGACGATCAGCAGGAAGTACGCGGCGATGTGCACCCAGCTCGACTGCTTGACCAGGTACGTCTGGACGAAGGTGGAGAACCAGTTCGTCTCGGTCGACGAGCCCTGCGTGAGGCGCACGACCAGGTCCGGCAGGTAGAGCAGCGACGAGGCGAAGATGACCGGGATGACGCCGGCCTGGTTCACCTTGAGGGGAAGGTACGTCGACGTGCCGCCGTACATGCGGCGACCGATCATGCGCTTGGCGTACTGCACCGGGATGCGACGCTGGGCCTGCTCGACGTAGATGACGCTCGCGATGATGACGAGAGCGGCCACGATCACGAGGACGAACGTGATGCCGCTCTTGTCGAGGATGTTCTTGCCCTCGGCGGGGATGCGGGCGGCGATACCGGTGAAGATCAGCAACGACATGCCGTTGCCGATGCCCTTCTCGGTGATCAGCTCACCCAGCCACATGATGACCGAGGTACCGGCGGTCATGGTGACGACCAGCACGATGAGGGTGAAGATGCTGTCCTTGTTGGGAATGACGTCCTGGTCGCACTCACCGAACAGCTGCCCGCGCACCGCCAGCGCCACGAGACCGGTCGACTGCAGGATCGCCAGCCCGATCGTCAGGTACCGCGTGTACTGGGTCAGCTTGCCCTGACCAGCCTGTCCTTCCTTCTTCAACTGCTCGAACCGCGGGATGACCACGGTGAGCAGCTGGATGATGATGCTCGCGGTGATGTACGGCATGATGCCGAGCGCGAACACGGACAGGTTGAGCAAGGCCCCACCGCTGAACAGGTTGATCAGCGAGTAGATGTTCTGGCCTTCAAGCTGTTCAGCACACGCGCGTACGTTCTTGAAGGACACGCCCGGCGCGGGCATGGTCGCACCAAGCCGGTACACAATGATGATCCCGAGAGTGAACAGGATCTTTTTGCGTAGATCCGGCGTCGCGAGAGCCGAGCGGAATGCGCCGAGCACGCGAACCTCCTGAGCGTTGCCGACCCCCAGGGACCGGCACATGCGGTAGTTGGCAGGCCGAGTCAGGTAGCCACGACCAAGCAACCCGGAGGACATCCGGGTTCAGCCCGCGACTCTAACAGCCCTCCAGGACCAGGCCGTACCCAGTGGCCAATCACAGGTTCCAACTCGTTGATCTCTGACCACACCGCTAGCCCATCCGGGGTAGCAGGCCCCGCAAATCCGTGCTACGAGCAGCAATTACGCCGATCGCGAACGTTCACACCGGCCCCGAAGTTCCCGCAGAAATACCCGCAAAGCGAACCCACAGGACCGCGCGCTCACGGCAAGCACGCGCCCGCGATGCCGAAGGCGAAGCCACCCCACCGACGCAACGCAACACGCAGCCGCCAACGCGACAGGGGACGACCCACCCAACCGACGCGTCCGACGGCCACGAGAAACACCAAAGGGCCCTGAGGCTAAGCCTCAGGGCCCTTCAGACACGTCCTACAACAGGACGTCAGGCAGAAACGGTGGAAGACCCACCAGCGGCAGCCAACTTCTCCACAGCGGTCTTGGAGAACTTGTCAGCCGTGACGTCGAGCTTGACGCTGACGTCACCGTCACCCAGCACCTTGACGAGCGAGCCCTTGCGGACCAGCCCGGCCAGCACCAGCGCGGGAACGTCCACCGAGCCACCCTCCGGGAAGGAGGCAGCGATGGCGGAAACGTTCACGACCTGGTACTCGGTGCGGAACGGGTTCTTGAAGCCCTTGAGCTTCGGAAGCCGCATGTGCAGCGGCATCTGGCCACCTTCGAAGCGCGGCGAGACGTTCTTGCGAGCGCCCGTGCCCTTCGTACCGCGGCCGGCGGTCTTGCCCTTGGAGCCTTCACCACGACCAACGCGGGTCTTGGCGGTCTTGGCACCGGGGGCGGGACGCAGATCGTGGATCTTGATGGTCACGACTGGACCTCCTCGACAACCACCAGGTGGCGCACGGCGTTGATCAGGCCGAGAACCTGGGGGGTGTCCTCACGCACGACCGACTGGCGGATCTTGCGCAGCCCGAGGGTGCGCATCGACTCGCGGTGGTTGTGCTTGGTACCGATGGTGCTCTTCACCTGGGTGATCTTGAGCTGAGCCATGATCACACCCCCTGACCCGCGCGAGCGCGGATCATGCCGGCGGGAGCCACGTCCTCGAGGGGCAGGCCACGACGGGCCGCGACCTCTTCGGGACGCTGCAGACCCTTGAGGGCCGCCACGGTCGCGTGCACGATGTTGATCGCGTTGTCGGAGCCCAGGGACTTCGACAGCACGTCGTGCACGCCGGCGCACTCGAGGACGGCGCGGACAGCGCCACCCGCGATGACACCGGTACCGGCCGAGGCCGGACGCAGCAGGACCACACCAGCGGCCTTCTCACCCTGGATCGGGTGGGGGATGGTGCCGGCGATGCGAGGCACGCGGAAGAAGTTCTTCTTCGCTTCCTCGACACCCTTGGCGATGGCCGCGGGAACTTCCTTGGCCTTGCCGTAACCGACGCCGACCATGCCGTCGCCGTCACCCACCACGACGAGCGCGGTGAAGCTGAAGCGTCGACCACCCTTGACCACCTTGGAGACGCGGTTGATCGCAACCACGCGCTCGAGGTGGGGGGTCTTCTCCTGGGCCGCGCCGCCGCGGCCGCCGTCACGACGGTCGCGGCGCTCTCCGCGCTCGCCCCCGCCGCCTTCGCGACGCGTACGTCCTGGCATCAGGCGTCCCTCTCAATTCCGGTGATGATCATTGTCAGAACTCCAGCCCCGCCTCGCGAGCGGCGTCAGCCAGAGCCGCGATGCGGCCGTGGTACGCGTTGCCACCGCGGTCGAAAACGACCGCCGTGACGCCGGCGTCCTTGGCGCGGGCCGCGGCCAGCTGGCCGACCTTGGCCGCACGGGCCTTCTTGTCGCCGTCCAGGGCACGGACGTCGGCCTCCATGGAGGAAGCGGACGCGATCGTGTGGCCCTTGAGGTCGTCGATGATCTGCACGGTGATGTGCTTCGACGAACGGTGCACGGCCAGGCGCGGACGCTCGGCAGTTCCGTTGACCTTCTTGCGGAGGCGGAAGTGGCGACGGGCCTTCGCAACACGACGCCTGGTGGAGATGTCCTTGCCCACCGGCTTGCGCTTCGTAACAGTCGACTCGCTCATGTCACTTACCCGTCTTTCCGACCTTGCGACGGATCTTCTCGCCCGAGTAACGGACGCCCTTACCCTTGTACGGGTCGGGCTTGCGCAGCTTGCGGATGTTGGCGGCGACCTCACCGACCAGCTGCTTGTCGATACCCGAGACGGAGAACCGGGTCGGGGTCTCGACCGCGAAGGTGATGCCCGCGGGGGCCTCCACCTTGACGGGGTGCGAGTAACCGAGCGCGAACTCGAGCTCAGAGCCCTTGAGCGCGACGCGGTAACCGACGCCGTGGATTTCCATCTTCTTTTCGTAGCCCTGGGTCACGCCGACGACCATGTTGTGCACGAGCGTGCGCGACAGGCCGTGGAGCGCGCGGTTGCGGCGCTCGTCGTTCGGGCGCTTGACCTCGAGAGTGCCGTCTTCGGCCTTCTCGACGATGATCGGCTCAGCGAGCGTGAGCGTCAGGAGACCCTTGGGGCCCTTGATGCTGACGTCCTGGCCGGCGATGTTCACGTCGACCCCGGAGGGGACAATGATCGGCTGCTTACCGATGCGCGACATGTCTACTCCCCCTTACCAAACGTAGGCGAGGACTTCTCCGCCCACGCCTGCCTTGTTGGCCTGACGGTCGGTCATGAGACCGCCAGAGGTCGAAATGATCGCCACGCCGAGGCCACCGAGAACTCGGGGCAGGCCAGTGGACTTCGCGTACACGCGCAGACCGGGCTTGGACACGCGGCGGAGGCCGGCGATGCTGCGCTCACGGTTCGGGCCGTACTTCAGCTCGACGACCAAGTTCTTGGCCACCTCGCCGTCCTCGTCGCGGTACGAGGCGATGTAGCCCTCGCGCTTGAGGATCTCGGCGATGTTCGCCTTGATCTTGGAGTGCGGCATCACGACCTTGTCGTGGTAAGCCGAGTTCGCGTTCCGCAGACGAGTGAGCATGTCTGCGATGGGATCGGTCATCGTCATGGTGACCTGGTCAACCTTTCTCGCTGCGGTTCACCGGCTCAGGGTCCAGACCTGCCCTCCGCCCCAGAGAGAATTCCCTGGAGCGGGAGGGACAGGACGGTCGTGTGCGGGCCTACAGCGAAGTAATGGAGCTTTGAATTACCAGCTGGACTTGCTCACGCCAGGCAGCTCACCGCGGTGAGCCATCTCGCGCAGGCAGATCCGGCAAAGGCCGAACTTGCGGAACACCGCGTGGGGACGGCCGCAACGCTGGCACCGGGTGTAACCCCGGACCTTGAACTTCGGCTTCTTCGCGGCCTTGTTGATCAACGCCTTCTTGGCCATCGACTCAGTTCTCCTTGAACGGGAAGCCCAGGTGCTTCAGCAGCGCCCGGCCCTCCTCGTCGTTCGTGGCGGTGGTGACGACGGTGATGTCCATGCCGCGAGGCCGGTCGATAGCGTCCGGGTCGATCTCGTGGAACATCGACTGCTCGTTCAGACCGAACGTGTAGTTGCCGTTGCCGTCGAACTGCTTGCCCGAGAGGCCGCGGAAGTCGCGGATACGGGGCAGCGCGATCGTCAGCAGACGGTCGAGGAACTCCCACATGCGGTCGCCGCGCAGCGTGACGCGCGCACCGATCGGCATGCCCTCACGCAGCTTGAACTGCGCGATGGACTTGCGGGCCCGACGAACCTCGGGACGCTGGCCGGTGATGATCGAGAGGTCCTTGACGGCACCCTCGATCAGCTTGCCGTCACGGGCGGCGTCGCCGACGCCCATGTTGACGACGACCTTCACAACGCGCGGGATCTGCATCACGTTGTCGAAGTTGAACTGCTTGTGCAGCTCGCCGGCGATCTCGGCGCGGTAACGCGTCTTGAGCCGCGGGATGATCTTCTCTGCGGTGGTCATGATCAGATGTCCTTCCCGTTACGACGGGAAATGCGGACCCGCTTGCCCTCGTCGTTCGTCCGGTAACCAACACGGGTCGGCTTGCCGTCCGCGTCGACCACCATCACGTTGGAGACGTTGATCGGGGCCTCCTGGGTCACGATGCCACCAGACTGCGCGCCCCGCTGGGTCTGCGTGATCTTGGTGTGCTTCTTGATCCGGTTGACGCCCTCGACCAGGACCTTGCCGTTCTCCGGGTAGGCCTGGATGACCTTGCCCTTCGCGCCCTTGTCCTTGCCGGCGATAACGACGACCGTGTCGCCCTTCTTCACCTTCATGGTCAGAGCACCTCCGGAGCCAGCGAGATGATCTTCATGAACTTCTTGTCGCGCAGCTCACGGCCGACCGGGCCGAAGATGCGGGTACCGCGGGGCTCGTTGTCGTTCTTGATGAGCACGGCGGCGTTCTCGTCGAAGCGGATGTACGAGCCATCCGGACGGCGACGCTCCTTGACGGTGCGGACGATGACGGCCTTGACGACGTCACCCTTCTTCACACCGGCACCGGGGATCGCGTCCTTGACGGTCGCGACGATGATGTCGCCGATGCCCGCGTAGCGGCGGCCGGATCCACCGAGAACACGGATGCAAAGGATTTCCTTTGCTCCAGTGTTGTCGGCGACACGAAGCCGCGACTCCTGCTGAATCACTTACTTGCTCCTTGACCATTCCTGGCCCGCCGGATTTCCGACCCGACGGGCTCGGTCTGTCTAGATGAAGACTTACTTGGCCTTCTCGAGGATCTCGACGAGCCGCCAGCGCTTGGTCGCCGACAGAGGCCGGGTCTCCATGAGCAGCACGCGGTCGCCGATGCCCGCCGCGTTCTCCTCGTCGTGCACCTTCACCTTGGTGGTGGAGCGCATGATCTTGGAGTAACGCGGGTGCTTCTTGCGGTCCTCGAGCGCCACGACGATCGTCTTGTCCATCTTGTCGGACACGACGAGGCCCTCGCGGACCTTGCGGTCGTTGCGCTTCTCGGTCTGGACTTCGTTGCTTTCGGTCATGCCGCACCCTCACCAGTGGAATCCGGCGAAACGGAGAGCCCGAGCTCCCGTTCCCGCATCACGGTGTAGATCCGGGCGATGTCATGCCGGACCGTGCGCAGCCGCCGGTTGTTGTCGAGCTGGCCCGTGGCCATCTGGAAACGAAGGTTGAACAGCTCTTCCTTCGATTCCTTCAGACGCAGCACGAGCTCTTCCTCGGTGAGCTCACGCAGCTCGGAAGCGGTGGTACCCGCTGCCATCAGAACTCACCACCCTCACGCGTAACGATGCGGCACTTCATCGGGAGCTTGTGGATCGCCCGGCGAAGAGCCTCGCGAGCCACCTGCTCGTTCGGGAAGGCCATCTCGAAGAGGACGCGACCCGGTTTGACGTTGGCCACCCACCACTCCGGCGAACCCTTACCGGAACCCATGCGGGTCTCGGCCGGCTTCTTCGTCAGCGGACGGTCCGGGAAGATGTTGATCCAGACCTTGCCGCCACGACGGATGTGTCGCGTGATGGCGATACGAGCGGACTCGATCTGCCTGTTGGTGACGTAGGCGGGCTCGAGAGCCTGGATGCCGTACTCACCGAAGGTGACCTTCGTGCCGCCCTTGGCAGCGCCCGACCGCTTGGGGTGGTGCTGCTTGCGGTGCTTGACCCTACGAGGGATGAGCATTACTCAGCTCTCCGTCTTCTCTGCAGCAGCCGGGGCCTCGGCCGACGCCGAAGCGTCAGCTGCGGCACGGCCGGCCTCGGTGCTCGTCGCGGTGGTGCCGCTGGCACCCGAGCGACGGGCCCGGTTCGGACGCTCGCCACGGTCGCGGCGCGGGGCGCGGTCGGCCTGAGCCGGGGCCGCGTCGAGCGCGCGCTTGGCCGAGATGCCACCGACGATGTCGCCCTTGTAGATCCACACCTTCACGCCGATACGGCCGAACGTGGTGCGGGCCTCGAAGAAGCCGTAGTCGATGTTGGCGCGGAGCGTGTGCAGCGGCACGCGGCCGTCGCGGTAGTGCTCCGAGCGGGACATCTCGGCGCCGCCGAGGCGACCGCCGCACTGCACGCGGATGCCCTTGACCTGCGGCGAACGCATGGCCGACTGAATGGCCTTGCGCATCGCGCGCCGGAAGGCGACGCGGTTGGACAGCTGCTCGGCGACACCCTGTGCCACGAGCTGCGCGTCCGACTCGGGGCTCTTGACCTCGAGGATGTTCAGCTGGACCTGCTTCTTGGTGAGCTTCTCCAGCTCACCGCGGATACGGTCCGCCTCGGCACCACGACGGCCGATGACGATGCCCGGCCGGGCGGTGTGGATGTCGACGCGCACCCGGTCACGGGTCCGTTCGATCTCCACCTTGGAGATGCCGGCACGCTCCATGCCCTTGCTGAGCAGGCGGCGGATCTTGACGTCCTCCGCCACGTACTCGGCGTACTGCTTGTCTGCGTACCAGCGGGACTTCCAGTCGGTGGTGATCCCCAGCCGGAAGCCGTGCGGGTTGATCTTCTGGCCCACTACCGCGTTCCCTTCGCGCTGGTCTTCTTGGGACGAGACTCCACCTCGATGGTGATGTGGCTCGTCCGCTTGCGGATCCGGTACGCGCGGCCCTGGGCACGCGGGCGGAAACGCTTGAGGGTCGGACCCTCGTCCACGTAGGCCACCGCAACCCAGAGGGTCGAGGGGTCCAGGGACATGTTGTTCTCGGCATTGGCCATGGCGCTGGCGAGCACCTTCGCGACCGGCTCAGAAGCGGCCTGGGGCGCGAACTGGAGCACGGCCAGGGCCTCGCTTGCGTTACGACCCTTGATGAGCTCGACGACGCGACGGACCTTCATGGGGGTGTCGCGGACGTAGCGAGCCCGAGCCACGGCGCGCGGAAACTCCTGCGCCTCAGCGTCCTTACGGGCGTTCATCGCTGCTTTTCCCTTGCTCTTCTCAGTTCGGCGCCTAGCGGCGACGAGACTTCCGGTCGTCCTTGATGTGGCCCTTGAAGGTGCGGGTCGGGGCGAACTCGCCCAGCTTGTGCCCGACCATCGCCTCGGTCACGAACACCGGGACGTGCTTGCGACCGTCGTGCACCGCGATGGTGTGGCCGAGCATGTCCGGGATGATCGTGGACCGGCGGGACCACGTCTTGATGACGGTCTTCTTGCCCGCTTCGTTCTGAACGTCCACCTTCTTGAGCAGGTGGTCGTCGACGAAGGGACCCTTCTTAAGGCTGCGAGGCATCCTTCACTCCCTCCCTGCTCAGCGCTTCTTACCGGTGCGACGACGCCGGACGATGAGCTTGTCGCTTGGCTTACGGCGGCGGGTGCGACCCTCGGGCTTACCAGCCGGGTTCACCGGGTGGCGACCACCGGAGGTCTTACCCTCACCACCACCATGCGGGTGGTCAACCGGGTTCATGGCGACACCACGGACGGTGGGCTTCTTGCCCTTCCACCGCATGCGGCCGGCCTTGCCCCAGTTGATGTTCTGGTGGTCCTTGTTGCCGACCTCGCCGAGCGTGGCGCGGCAGCGCACGTCCACGTTGCGGATTTCGCCCGAGGGCAACCGCAGCTGGGCGTACGGACCGTCCTTCGCCACGAGCTGGACCGAGGCACCAGCCGAGCGAGCCATCTTCGCGCCGCCACCGGGGCGGAGCTCGATCGCGTGGATCACGGAACCGACCGGGATGTTGCGCAGCGGCAGGTTGTTACCCGGCTTGATGTCGGCCTTGGGGCCGTTCTCAACCGTGTCACCCTGCTTGAGCTTCTCCGGGGCGATGATGTAGCGCTTCTCGCCGTCTGCGTAGTGCAGCAGCGCGATGCGCGCGGTGCGGTTCGGGTCGTACTCGATGTGAGCGACCTTGGCCGGCACGCCGTCCTTGTCGTTGCGACGGAAGTCGATCAGGCGGTATGCCCGCTTGTGACCGCCGCCCTTGTGACGCGTGGTGATCTTGCCCGACGCGTTGCGCCCACCCAGCTTGTGCAGCGGGCGGATCAGCGACTTCTCCGGCGTCGACCGAGTGATCTCGGCGAAGTCGGAGACGCTCGCACCGCGACGACCAGGCGTCGTCGGCTTGTACTTGCGAATGCCCATCTCTACGCAGTCCTCGTCATCAGGCGGCAGGGCCGCCGAAGATCTCGATCGCCTTGCTGTCAGCCGACAACGTGACGATCGCGCGCTTCGTGTCCTTGCGCTTGCCGAAACCGCTCTTGGTCCGCTTGCGCTTGCCCTGGCGGTTGATGGTGTTGACGCTGACGACCTTGACGCCGAAGACCTTCTCCACGGCAATCTTGATCTGGGTCTTGTTCGAACCCGGCGCCACCAAGAAGGTGTACTTGTTCTCCTCGAGCAGCCCGTAGGACTTCTCGGAGATCACGGGAGCAAGCAAGATGTCCCTGTGGTCGGGGATCACTTCGAGGCCTCCTCGTCCACCACGGTCGCCGTGGCCTCAGCCGAGCCAGAACCCTGCTGGGCCTTGCTGGCGAGGAACACGTCGAGCGAGTCCTTGGTGAACACCACGTCGTCATTGACGAGCACGTCGTAGGTGTTGAGCTGGTCGGGCGCGATCACGTGCACGTGCTGCAGGTTGCGCACGCTGACCCACGCGACCTCGTCGGTGCGGTTGAGCACCACGAGAACGCGACGAGCCTGGGTGACCGACTCCAGGACCTTGCGCGCGGTCTTGGTCGACGGGGTGTCCCCGTCCACCAGGCCGGACACGACGTGCACCTGGTTCGCGCGGGCCCGGTCGGAGAGGGCGCCACGCAGAGCGGCGGCCTTCATCTTCTTGGGCGTCCGCTGCGAGTAGTCGCGCGGCTGCGGGCCGTGGACGACGCCACCGCCGGCGAACTGCGGCGCACGCGTCGAACCCTGGCGGGCACGACCGGTGCCCTTCTGGCGGTACGGCTTCTTGCCGCCACCACGAACCTCGCCGCGGGTCTTCGTCGAGTGCGTGCCCTGGCGAGCCGCGGCCTGCTGGGCCACGACGACCTGGTGCAGCAGAGCGACGTTCGCCTGCGCGTCGAAAACGGAGGCAGGCAGCTCGACCGAGCCGGCCGTCTTGCCATCCGGGGTGCGGATCTCAACCGTCGACATCAGGCACCGCCCTTCGCGGCAGTCCGGACGAACACCAGACCACCCTTGGGGCCGGGAACAGCGCCCTTGATGAGCAGCAGGCCGTTCTCGGCGTCGATCTTGTGCACCTTCAGGTTCTGGGTCGTCACACGCTCGTGGCCCATGCGGCCAGCCATGCGCAGACCCTTGAAGACGCGACCAGGCGTGGCACAGCCACCGATGGAACCCGGCGAGCGGTGCTTGCGCTGGGTGCCGTGGCTGGAGCCGAGGCCCTTGAAGTTGTGGCGCTTCATGACACCTGCGGTGCCCTTGCCCTTGCTGGTGCCGGTGATGTCGACAACAGCGCCGGCCTCGAACACCTCAGCGGTGATCTCCTGGCCGACCGTGTACTCGCTGGCGTCCGCCGTGCGCAGCTCCGCCAGGTGGCGACGGGGCGTGACCCCGGCCTTGGCGAAGTGCCCAGCAACGGGCTTGTTGACCTTGCGCGGGTCAATCGCGCCGGCCGCCAGCTGGACGGCGGTGTAGCCGTCCTTCTCTTCGGTGCGTACCTGGGTCACGACATTGGGCTCAGCCTTGACGACCGTCACCGGGACAACCCGGTTGTTCTCGTCGAAGACCTGAGTCATGCCGAGCTTGGTGCCCAGGATGCCCTTCATCTGCCTGTCAGACATTGGTCCGTTACTCTCCGCGCCCAACGCTTACTGGATGTTGACGTCGACGCTGGCCGGCAGGTCGATGCGCATGAGCGCGTCAACCGTCTTCGGCGTCGGGTCGAGGATGTCGATCAGCCGCTTGTGCGTGCGCATCTCGAAGTGCTCGCGCGAGTCCTTGTACTTGTGCGGCGAGCGGATGACGCAGTACACGTTCTTCTCAGTGGGCAGCGGCACGGGCCCGACAACCCGAGCGCCGGTGCGCGTCACGGTCTCAACGATCTTGCGCGCAGACGCGTCGATCGCCTCGTGGTCGTAGGCCTTGAGCCGGATGCGGATCTTTTGTCCCGCCATAATGGCTTGCCGTTCCTCTGCTTCTCGTAACCGCTGCGGTGCGGTGCCTCGGATGAGGCCTTTTACAGCCTCTTGGCGCGCTCCGCCCCTGTTGAAGTGTCATGGTGCCCGGTCCACGCGGTCGGGCGTGTCGCGCCCGGTGCGCATACCGGTCCCACTCAAGGTCTCCCCGGTGGGATTGGGCCTACCACAGCCCATGCACCCTGATGCCCATCTCCGCAAGGAGGCGTTCACTAACAGGGCGCGGACGCTCAATCGAAAACGCGGACACACGCAGGACGCGCGTCCAGCCTTCATCGAGCAACCCGTAAAGGATGCCACACGGAAGCGAGGCGATCCAAATCGGGGTGGGTGACTTGGACCCAGATCACGTGCGGATCTTGCCCGGTGAGCCGCCTGCGTCCGTCGCATGTGGAGCGACGGGCGCGCCGGTTCCATTGTCCGGCAACAGAATCCCGGCGACGGCTCTTCACCCGCGCGTCGGCGACAGTTCCACGTGAGCTGTCGCACAATTTACTGCTGAACGACGAAAGCCGGGCCAACGAAGATCGTCGGCCCGGCTTCACGCCGAACTGGTGGAGCTAGGTCACTTGATGATCTTGGTGACCGAGCCGGCGCCGACGGTGCGGCCACCCTCGCGAATCGCGAAGCGGAGGCCCTCGTCCATGGCGATCGGCTGGATGAGCTTGACGTCCATACCGGTGGTGTCACCCGGCATGACCATCTCGGTGCCCTCGGGCAGCGTCACAACGCCGGTCACGTCCGTCGTCCGGAAGTAGAACTGGGGACGGTAGTTGTTGAAGAACGGCGTGTGGCGGCCACCCTCGTCCTTCGACAGGATGTAGACCTGCGCGGTGAACTCGGTGTGCGGGGTCGTGGTGCCCGGCTTGACGATGACCATGCCGCGCTCCACCTCCTCGCGCTTGATGCCGCGGAGCAGCAGCGCGGCGTTGTCGCCCGCGCGGCCCTCGTCGAGGAACTTCTTGAACATCTCGATCGAGGTGACGGTCGTCTTCTTCGACGTCTCCTTGATTCCGACGATCTCGATCTCGGAGTTGACGTTGATGATGCCGCGCTCGATACGACCGGTCACCACGGTGCCGCGGCCGGTGATCGTGAAGACGTCCTCGACGGGCATGAGGAACGGCTTCTCGGTGTCGCGCTCCGGCTCCGGGATCGCCGTGTCAACGGCGGCCATGAGCTCGAGAACGGACTTGCCCCAGGTCTCGTCGCCCTCCAGCGCCTTCAGCGCCGAAACGCGCACGACCGGAAGGTCGTCGCCCGGGAACTCGTACTCGGAGAGCAGCTCGCGGACCTCGAGCTCGACGAGCTCCAGGATCTCCTCGTCGTCCACCATGTCGGCCTTGTTCAGGGCGACAACGATGTAGGGAACGCCGACCTGGCGGGCCAGGAGGACGTGCTCCTTCGTCTGCGGCATCGGACCGTCGGTCGCCGCGACCACGAGGATGGCGCCGTCCATCTGCGCCGCACCCGTGATCATGTTCTTGATGTAGTCGGCGTGACCGGGGCAGTCAACGTGCGCGTAGTGACGGTTCTCCGTCTGGTACTCGATGTGCGCGATCGAGATCGTGATGCCGCGCTGCTTCTCTTCCGGCGCCTTGTCGATCTGGTCGAACGCGAACGAGGCGTTGACATCGGGGTACGCGTCGTGCAGAACCTTGGAGATCGCCGCGGTCAGCGTGGTCTTGCCATGGTCGATGTGACCGATGGTGCCGATGTTGACGTGCGGCTTCGTCCGCTCGAACTTCGCCTTGGCCACTGGATTGTCCTCCTGGACTTCTTTTTTGCTGGTCCGGCGGGCATCTGTGGCCACCCGCCGGACTTACACGTCAGGGTCTGAAAGTAGCGGACCCCAGGGAGAGACCCCCGGAGAGCCCGCGGTCGAACTGCGGTGCTCCGGTGGGGAATTACTCCCCGGTCGCCTTCGCGATGATCTCCTTCGAGACGTTCGCGGGAACCTCTGCGTAGGAGTCGAACACCATCGAGTAGTTGGCACGACCCTGGGTCTTGGACCGCAGGTCACCCACGTACCCGAACATTTCCGACAGCGGAACCAGTGCCTTGACGACACGGACGCCGCTGCGCTCCTCCATGGCCTGGATCTGGCCACGGCGGGAGTTCAGGTCGCCGATCACGTCGCCCATGTACTCCTCGGGCGTCGTGACCTCGACGGCCATCAGAGGCTCGAGGATCGCGGGAGACGCCTGACGGGCGGCTTCCTTGAGGGCCATCGAACCAGCGATCTTGAACGCCATTTCCGAGGAGTCGACCTCGTGGTAGGCGCCATCGAGCAGCGTCACCTTCACGCCGACCAGCGGGTAGCCCGCCAGCACGCCGTACTGCAGCGCGTCCTGCGCACCCGCGTCGACCGACGGGATGTACTCGCGAGGGATGCGACCACCGGTGACGGCGTTGACGAACTCGTAGAGCGCGCCGTCTTCCTTCTTCTCCAGCGGCTCGACGGTGACGAGCACCTTCGCGAACTGGCCGGAGCCACCGGTCTGCTTCTTGTGGGTGTAGGAGTACTTCTCCACCGCACGGCGGATGGTCTCCCGGTACGCCACCTGAGGCTTGCCGATGTTGGCCTCGACCTTGAACTCGCGGCGCATGCGGTCCACCAGGATGTCCAGGTGGAGCTCGCCCATGCCGGCGATGATGGTCTGGCCCGTCTCCTGGTCGAGGTTGACCCGGAACGTCGGGTCCTCCTCGGCCAGCTTCTGGATCGCGGTGCCGAGCTTCTCCTGGTCCGCCTTCGTCTTGGGCTCGATGGCCACCTGGATGACGGGCTCGGGGAAGGTCATCGACTCGAGCACGATGGGGTGCTGCGGGTCGCACAAGGTCTCACCGGTCGTGGTGTCCTTGAGACCGATCACGGCGTAGATGTGGCCCGCGATGGCCTCGGTGACCGGGTTCTCCTTGTTGGCGTGCATCTGGAAGATCTTCCCGATGCGCTCCTTGCGGTCCTTGGTCGCGTTGACGACCTGGGTGCCCGCTGCGACCTTGCCCGAGTAGACCCGGATGTAGGTCAGCTTGCCGAAGAACGGGTGCACGGCGATCTTGAACGCCAGCGCGGAGAACGGCTCGTCCGTGGACGGGCTGCGCTTCACGATGGTCTCGCCGTCCTGCAGCGTGCCCTCGACCGGCGGGAGGTCGAGCGGCGACGGCAGGTAGTCGATCACCGCGTCGAGCATGGGCTGAACGCCCTTGTTCTTGAACGCGGAGCCGCACAGGATCGGGTACGCGGTGCCCGCGGCGACGATCTTGCGGAGGCCGGCCTTGATCTCCTCGACGGACAGGTCGCCCTGCTCGAAGAACTTCTCGGTCAGGTCGTCGTCGGTCTCGGCGACGGCCTCGAGCAGCTGCTCGCGGAACTCCTGCGCCTTCTCGAGCAGATCCGCGGGGATCTCCTCGATCGCGTAGTCCTCGCCCTTCTGGACTTCGCCGCGCCACGTGAGGGCGCGCATCTCGATCAGGTCGACGACGCCGATGAAGTCGCTCTCGGCACCGATCGGGATCTGGAGCGGCAGCGGCTTGGCGGCCAGCCGGTCCTGGATCGTCTTGATCGTGAAGTAGAAGTCCGCGCCGAGCTTGTCCATCTTGTTGACGAAGCAGATGCGCGGGACGTCGTACTTGGTCGCCTGCCGCCAGACCTGCTCGGACTGCGGCTCGACGCCCTCCTTGCCGTCGAAGACGGCGACGGCGCCGTCGAGGACGCGCAGGTTGCGCTCGACCTCGACGGTGAAGTCGACGTGGCCCGGCGTGTCGATCAGGTTGATCTGGTGGTTCTTCCAGTAGCAGGTCGTCGCGGCCGACGTGATCGTGATGCCGCGCTCCTGCTCCTGCTCCATCCAGTCCATCACGGCCGCGCCGTCGTGAACCTCGCCGATCTTGTAGCTGATCCCCGTGTAGAAGAGGATCCGCTCAGTCGTCGTGGTCTTGCCCGCGTCGATGTGCGCCATGATCCCGATGTTGCGGACCATGGAGAGATCAGTGAGCACGTCCTGTGCCACGGGTCTTTCCCCTGTCTTGAGCTTGTGGGCTCACTAGGGCTGGGAGCGCCCGGCTCCTGGTGAAGCCGGGCGGCACATCACCAGCGGTAGTGGGCGAAGGCCTTGTTGGACTCGGCCATCTTGTGCGTGTCCTCACGGCGCTTGACGCTCGCACCGAGGCCGTTGCTCGCATCGAGCAGCTCGTTCATCAGACGCTCGACCATGGTCTTCTCACGGCGCTGCCGGGAGAAGGTGATCAGCCAGCGCAGCGCCAGCGTGGTGGAGCGGCCGGGCTTGACCTCGATCGGCACCTGGTAGGTCGCACCACCGACGCGGCGGCTCTTGACCTCCAGCGACGGCTTCACGTTGTCCAGCGCGCGCTTCAGCGTGACGACCGGGTCGGTGCCGGTCTTCTCGCGAGCGCCCTCGAGGGCTTCGTAAACGATCTTCTCGGCCACGGAGCGCTTACCGTCGACCAGCACCTTGTTGATGAGCTGGGTCACGAGGGGCGAGCTGTAGACCGGGTCAGAGATAAGCGGCCGCTTCGGGGCCGGTCCCTTGCGGGGCATTAGCTCTTCTCCTTCTTCGCGCCGTAGCGGCTGCGAGCCTGCTTGCGGTTCTTGACACCCTGCGTGTCGAGAGAGCCACGGATGATCTTGTAACGAACACCCGGCAGGTCCTTCACACGACCACCGCGGACGAGCACCATCGAGTGCTCCTGGAGGTTGTGACCCTCACCGGGGATGTAGGCCGTGACCTCGATGCCGCTGGTCAGCTTCACGCGAGCGACCTTGCGCAGTGCGGAGTTCGGCTTCTTGGGGGTGGTGGTGTAAACGCGGGTGCACACACCGCGCCGCTGCGGCGAGCCCTTGAGGGCCGCCGTCTTCTGCTTGGCCACCTTGTCCTGGCGGCCCTTGCGGACCAGCTGCTGGATCGTTGGCATTCGCCGGCTACTTCTTCCGTCTTACGGGCTCGCCTTGCGGTTCGCCCACTTGTTTCTTGATCCCTCTCTGCACCCGAGGTCGGGCGTGTCGCCCGCTCCCAAGGTCCGCAAGCAACAGTTCAACTGCCACTGCGAGTGGAGGACACCGCTGCCTCACGGGCACGCGGAGCGGCCCGACATGGGTCGGGCACGAGTAGCAAAGATACCCGCCCACGTCTACCTGGGTCAAAACGGGGGTACCGCACCAGCACCTTCGGTAGACAATGCCCGCAGGATTCAGGCTACTCGTGTGACGGAGAACGCACTGTGCAGGTCAACCCGAGAGCCGTTGCCGTCATCGCCGCGCTGACGCTGGTGCTGTCCGGATGCTCCGGCTGGCAGGAGCAGGCAGGCGTCGGCGAGTGCGCGAAACAGGTCGACCTCAACGACACGAACGTCGAGATGGCCGAAGTGGACTGTTCGTCAGAGGAAGCCGTGTACCGCGTGTCTTCGCGTGAGCGACGCACGATGTGCCCGCCCGGTGACTACCTGACGGAGTCGTCGGGACGATCGAGGACGAACGGCAAGACACGGCTCTGCTACGTCCTCAACGTGCAGGAGGGCGACTGCCTCAAGGCCGTCAACCAGTACTTCGAACGGGTGGCGTGCGGCACCGGCACGCGCAAGGTCACGAAGGTCGTCGACGGCCAGTCCGACCGTGCGCTGTGCAACGGAGATGACGCGAAGACGTACTCGCAGCCGGTGAGGACGATCTGCATCACCAACTGAGCCGTTCGGCCGACACCTCCTGATCACCTTCGGTAAGTTGCCGGAGTGCTCGATGACGATCAGCTAGCGACTCGTAACGCAGAGTTGCGCGGCACTCTCGACAACCTGATGCGGGAACTCAAGGACCGCACCGACGGGCTGCGCGACGCCCAGGCGGCGATCGCGGCGATGTCCGGTGTGGCGTCCTCCCCCGACGGCAACGTCGTGGTGACCGTGGACTCGACGGGTGTGCTGGACAAGCTCGAGCTCGGTCCGCGCGCCTTCGAACGCGTCACACCCGAGCAGCTGGCGCAGACGATCACGCAGGTGACCCGCCGCGCCGCGCAGAACGTGCGCGAGCAGGTCAACGCCCACATGGCCCCGCTGACGTCGGAAGAGGGCACGCTCGACCTGCCGGACATCGTGCCCGGCGCGCCGTCGATCAAGGACATCTTCCGGGTCGAGCAGCGCGACGAGCCCGCCCCGCCGCCCCCTCCGTCCGATGAGGACTTCGGCTCCTCGGTGCTGCGCAAGGAAGCCCGCCCGGTGCAACGCGCGGTCACCACCGACGAGGACGAGGACTTCGGCGGCAACTCGATCATGGGCAAGGGGAACCGCTGGTGAGCGCGGGCGGCCACACGTACATAGAGGCCGCCGGGGTGCGCTCGGCGGCGGCGAAGATGATGAGCACGGGCGCGGACATGGCCGGCAGGGCCACCGCGCTCGCCGCCGGCCTCGACGCGGAAGGCCAGTGCTGGGGTGGCGACGAGGCGGGCCAGAAGTTCGGCACCGACTACGTTCCCGCGTCCGACGGCGTCCGCAAGGTGATGGCGGAGGTCGCGAAGACGTTGCAGGACATCGGGAAGAACCTCGAAGAGTCCGCGAACCTGATGGAACAGCAGGACCAGTTCAACGCACGCGGCATCAGCGGCTAGCAGTCTGGGGGATTGCTGCACATGGGCATCGAGATGCCCGCCGAGGTCCGCTGGCTCATCCCGATCGTGGTGGGTGACAGCTGGCCGGAAGGCGACGAGACGGCGCTGCAACGACTCGCGGAGGTCTGGAAGCAGGCCGCCACCGACGTCGACGACGCCATGCGCGAGGCCGAGGACGCGGTCAAGCAGGCGACGTCCAACATGGACGGTGAAGCGGCGGAGGCGTTCAAGAAGTACTGGGAGAAGTTCGTCAAGGGCGAGGAAGCCACCCTCCCCAAGATGAAGGACGTCTCCGAGAAGCTGTCGACGGCCTGCCGCAACTGCGCGATGCAGATCGAGTACGCGAAGCTCTCGATCATCATCGCCCTGGTCATCCTGGCCATCCAGATCGCCGTGATGATCGCGTCCGCGGTGGCGTCCTTCGGCGCGTCGACCGCGGGCATCGTCCCCGCCCAGATGGCCACCCGCGCGGGCGTGCAGATCGTCTTCCGCCAGCTCGTGCAGAAGCTGATGCAGCAGGTAGGCCGCAACCTCATCGGCAAACTGGCCCTCCAGGTGGGCATCGAGGTGGCCACCTCGGTCGCCACCGACCTCGCCGTCCAGGGCATCCAGCTCGCCAAGGGCACCCGCGACACCCTCGACACGAAGATGACCCTCGACGCAGCCAAGTCGGGCCTGATCTCAGGCGTCGTGGGCATGGGCGTGGGCGCAGGCATGGGCAAGGCCCTGGGCGACGGCGTGGGCGACTCGATCGGCCGTTCCATCGGCCGCAACGCCGCCGAGGAGGCCATCATCGGCGCCGGCTCCGCCCTGGCGGAGGGCGCGCTGAGCGAGGAGGGCATCAAGGCGGAGAACGTCCTGTTCGGCGCCACCTCGGGCGCCGTCAGCGGCAGCGTCTCGGGCACGAAGTCCGGCATCGAGGGCATGAACGCCGACATCGGCGTCCCCACGGCCGGCGACATGCCCCGCCCCACTTCAGGCGACATGCCCCGCCCGGACACCGCTCCGCGCATCGACGCACCCCAGGCGCCGCCGTCCACCGCCCCAGCCTCCACTCCGGACGCCGAGGCCCCGCCTCGACGTTCCGCCGACGCCACGAACACGTCCTACGCGGCCCCAACGACCGAACAACCCCAGCACCGCGCCGCCCCGGACACGACCCCGGCGCCCTCACCGCAGCCCCAGGGCTCCGGCCAGTCCCCCGGCCAGTCGGCACCGGCCACGGCTCCAGCAGCGTCCAACGCGCCTTCCAGCGCTCCGCCGGCGCCGCGCACGTCGATGCCGGCCGCCCCGCCCGTGGGCGGCCCGTCCCCGTCGAGCGGCGGAGGCTTCTCGCCCAGCAGCGGTCCGGCAGCGACCGGCAGCCACTCGCCCAGCGCAGGTTCCTCGCCCACGGGTGCCGCCGGCACCGCGCACGCGGCCGGGCCGGCGCCGAGTCACACTCCGTCCCCGACGGGCAGTGGTCACAACTCGTTGCCCGCCGGCAGCGGCCAAGCCCCGCCCTCAGCTGGCGGAGGCCACGCGTCCCACGCCGCCGGACCGACCGCGGGCCACTCCCCTTCCGCACCCGGCACCGGTCCCGTGCCAGGCGGAGGTCACGCGCCGACCGCCGGCAACCCGGTCCCACCCTCAGGTGGCCACGCCCCATCGCCTCTGCCGGGTGGTCCGTCTCCGGCTGGTCACGGGCCTGCCGCAGCCGGCCCAGCGCCTCACGGCCCAGTTCACAGCGGCCCGCCCCTCGGCGGCCCGAACAACGCGCCCCACCTGCCGGGTGCCCCCAGGCCGCACTCCCCGAGCCCGGATCCCGCCAGCGGACCCGGCATGCCCGCAGGCCTGTCCGGGCCCGGACAGCACCGGTCTCCCGCAGGCGACGCCATCCACCAGGCGGCGACGTCCACCCCGCTCGCGCCGCCGCCCTTCGCCGCGCCGCCGAACCGTCACAACGAGACACCCGCGCCGCAGTCCCCAGGGCACGGACCGGCACAGCAGGGCTTCCCCACGACTCACCAGTCCCCGGCCCCGCACCACCAGGGTCCCCGGCCGCAACAGGCCGCGCCTGTCCCACAACGGCCTCAGCCCCCGCAGCCAACGCACCAGCCGGTCCCTCGACACGCACAGCCGCCCCAGACCGGCGCACAGCGCCACCCGGCACCCCAGCAGCCGGCCGCGGCGCACGTTCCACCGCGTGACCAGCGCTCGGCACCTCAGTACCAGCCGGCACCCGCCGCGACCTCCCAGCCACACGAACGGCAGGCGCGCAGCCCACTCGAGGAGCTGGCGCGGCAGAAGAAGCCGGTCAGCCTGCCGGAGCACCTGAAGCACCTGCAGAACCACACCGCGCACACCAGGGCAGGCCTGTCACTGCACGACAACGCCGGTGCGGGGTGGAATCGCAGGGACAGCTCGGTCTACTCCGCGACGACGGTCGCGCCCGACCCGCACCGCTACACCGTCGACGTGCACGGGTCCGCGGACAACGTGCGCGTCGGCGACACCAAGCTGACTCCGAAGGACGTCGCCGACATCATCCGGTCGAGCGGCGACTGGGACGGCAAGCAGCCGATCCGGCTGCTGTCCTGCCAGACGGGCACGAAGGCGGACGGTTTCGCCGTGAAGCTGAGCCAAGAGCTCGGTGTCGAGGTCATGGCGCCCACGAAGGACGCGTGGGTCGACGACATGGGCAACGTGTTCGCCAGCTCCACGCACTACGACCACAAGCGCGGTGGCGACTCACCCGGCTGGCCGCCCAACGGTGACTGGGCCACGTTCAGGCCGGACGGCACCAGCTCGAAGCACGACAGGTCCACCGCACCGGGCACCACGCCCACCTGGGGCGACGACGTCCCAGAGGAAGGCGTGCGCGCACACCGCCGCGGTGAGCCGATGGTGTGGGTCCAGGACAGGTTCGGCAACGCGATGCTCGTGCCCGCGAGCCACGTCGCGCCGCCGCACCAGGTCAGGCAGCCGACACCCCCGCCACCACCTCAGGCGAACCGCGGCCAGCGACCACCCATGCCTCCTCCCCCGCCCAACCAGGGACGCCGCCCCGCCGGCCCGCCGCCGGGGCAGATGCCGCCGCGGTTCCTCCAGCAGGGCCCGGTGCCCCCGCGCCCGCCGCAACCAGGCCCCGGTCCGCAGCGCTTCCCGCAGCCGGGCCCGGTCCAGCAGCGGTTCTCCCCACCACCACCACCACCACCACCGAACCAGCAGCGACCGCCGCTCCCACCACCGCGGCACAGCAGCCGTCCGCTGCCGCCGAACCCCGGACAGCAGCGACCGAACTGGCAACCGCCCGCACCGGGCAACGACTGGCGTCCTGCTCGGCCTGCCGACGTCTCCGAGGTCCAGTGGCACCGTCCCGGAGACGACAGCCCGATACCGAGCACACGTTCCGACGTCACGCCGCCGCAGGCCCAGCCCGTCCAGCAGGCACCCGAGCGGGCCGGCCGGATCGAGGACGCGCCCGCACGCACCCAGGACCCGGTCGAGACCCCCGGCTCGGTGGCCGACACCGAACCGGCCCGCAACACCCAGCCGGTCCGCGAGGCCGAGCCGGCACCTGCGCCCGACCCCGAACCGAAGCCAGAGCTGCCGCCGTCGCCCTACGCCGCGGATGAGGACCAACTCGGCATCCGGTCGCGCCTGGACGGCTTCGAGCCGCCACCCGACGTTCGCCGCGAGTGGGCCCAGAAGGCCCACGAACTGCGTGAGGACGCGATCGCCAAGGGCGCGACGGACTACGCCGACCCGCACTCGGACGACGCACGGGCCCACGGGGCGCAGGCCGCGCCCGATGGCGCCGCGCTGCACTTCGAGGACATCAGCGACAAGGCGGCCTGGCGGATCAGCAGCGAAGAGCTCTACCGGTTCGACAACAGGCATCCGACGACGGTCTTCGGCGAGGGCTTTCACGTCAGCGAGCACAAGCAGGGTGGCACGACCCGCGAGCAGGTCACGTCGAACTCGGGCCGCATGGTGTCGGTGACCCGCGACTCCAGTTGGTACACGAGCAAGCAGTTCGGCGGCAGCCAGGCGCCCCAGATCGGAGACGTCGCGTACAACTACGTGATCGACGCACCGGGCGGCCTGGACGTGCTCGCCACCCTGGAGAGAGAAGGCCACCGGGACCTGCTGCTGTCGGTCGACCAGGAGGCGGAGGTCGGCTTCCTGGGCGGCATCGACCGGCGTTTCGTCAAGGAGGCCATCGAGGTGAAGTGGGACGGCACGCAGTGGGTTCCCACGAGGCAGTCCTTCACCAACCCGCACTACGAGCCGCACACCACTGATGCACTGGGGACCACGTCATGACGCAGCCTGGCAACGCACTCGGCACGCCCGAGATCACCGACAAGATGCGGGCGACCGCCAAGCAGAGCCCCGGCGTCCACCTGTACGCGATCGACCCGATGTTCGACCCCGACGGAGCGGTGCCGCCGTTCGCGATCAGGGGTGCCTTCCCGGTGGACGAACGCGGCGAGATCGGTGAGTTCATCCCGAACGCCGAGTACCGGCCGAGCCCTCGTGCGCTCGAGCTCTCCCTGCCGGAGAACGCGCTGGAGCGGGCGATCGAGCTGGCCTCCACCGGCTACGGCCCGGACGCCGACGTGGTGCTCGCGTTGCTGGAGGCGGAGGTCTTCACCGTCGACCGCGAGGAGAACCCAGGACACTTCGCCATCGCCAGGGAGGGCGACGACCAGGTCCTGCACGTCTTCACCTCCGAGGCACGACTGCCCGGCAACTGGTCGCGCTGGCAACGGGCGCGTGGCAGCGATCTGGGCGGTCTCGAAGGGGTTCTGCTCCGGCTCAACCCCGGCGTCCCGGCCGTGGCCTCGGTGACGATCCCCGCGGCCGACCTCGTCGCGGCCGCCAAGCCCGCGGCCGAGCCCGAGCTCGGCGTGGGTGACTTCGTGGTGTGGAACAACAGGTTGCTGCCCACCACCCACCGCAAGGTCGATCACCGGATCGCGACGCACGCCGTGTTCGACGACGGCTCAGGCACTCCTGAGCCGCTGGGGCAGAGCCTCGTGGAGTCGGACTTCACCCACTTCGCGTTGGCGCACGGCACCGATGGCTCCCTGTACAAGGTGCGGAGCGTCAGTGATGACGACCTCGAGGTGGCACTGCTCAAAACCGGCAAGCCGCCGGAGTTCGTCACCAGGTCCCGCGGGGAGTTCGAACGGCTGGCGCAGATGCGCTTCAACCTCTACCCGTCCCTCGACGTGACCGACGCGGCACCGCCGTACTTGGTGATTCCTGGCTCCGACCAGAAGCCCGCCCAGGCAGACGCGCTGGTGGACGAGATCACCGCTCTGCTCACCCGGCACTGTCCCGGTGGCTGGCAGACGATCGTCGTGGAGTGCCACGCGCTGGGACCGTGGCAGGAGCTGACCGCGTCCTTCCGCGGTGCGGACGGTCACGAGCGCCACTGGTTCGCGCCCGTCATGGCCGGCCAGTGGTTCCAGCGGCTGCGGGCAGCGAACTACGCCTACCCGTTCGGCGCCTGGACGACGGCGCACTACGAGGTCACCAGGGGCGAACGGCCGAAGCTGAAGTTCAGCACGCGTGCCGAACCGCGCTGGGCCGTCTACTTCGACCGGGGCCCGATGGATCTCGCGGACCAGTTGCTGCGCACCGAGTTGCTCCGCTTCCCGCGGATGCCCCAGGCCACGCCGGAGTGGATGGCCGCGGCGCTCAGCACGCTCACGCTGGCAGGGCCGCCGAAGTCGGTGTTCGCCGAGTCGCCTGCCCGCGGCAACAGGGAGACCCATCTCGTGCGCGTGTTCGACGGGATGGACGAGGCCGAGAAGCCCGTGCTGTTCCGCTCGCCGGTCGTGCCCGGTGAGAAGAAGGCGTTGCTGGACTACCTGACCAACGCAACCGTGGTGCTGGCGTCGCGCGGCCTCGTCCGCGACTGGATGGACCCCGAGCGTGCGCGGGAAGTGCCGATGGCCTTCCACACGGACGGCCGCTGGGTCTGGCCCAGCACGGTGGCGTACTACCTGGAGAAGTACGACGTCGCCCCGGACCAGTCGTTCCTCGCGCACATCCGCGAACGGGGATACCAGCTGCCACGACGGTTGACGTCACCTGTGCGAGCACGCGCACTGGCGGTGGCGACGGACGCGCCGGAGCTCGAACCCGCGCTCGCGGCCGAGTTCGAGACGGCGGCCCAGGCCGTGCACGGCATCGCCGAGTTCCTGGCCCTCGACAAGCGCAGCTATTCGCTGGGCACGGCCGTCGAGAACGCCCTGTGCCTCGTGCGCGAAGAGGACACCTATGTCGTGTTCTGGCTGTATGACGGTGATCGGCGCTTCTACGCGGAGTTCGACTCCCCCGGCGACGCGGCGACCTACCTGATCGGCTTCATGTACAGCTACACCGACGCACTGCGTCAACCGTCCGCAGCCCAGTGATTCACTTGAGCGCGTGGACGACCTGATCGCGGCGATGGGCTCGCTGACCGGCTCCTCCGCCACCCCCGAGGTGCTCGGCGGCGACCGCGGCGACGTCGTCGTCGTGCGCGTGGGCGACGTGGTGGCCAAGGCTCTGCCCGCGGACACCGACGTCGAGGCGTTGCGGCAACGGCTGGAGATCGCGGCGGCGCATCCGGAGTTGTTGCTGCCGCCGTTGAAGCCGTTGCAGTTCGTGGACGACCGGCCGATCACGGTGTGGCCGTACGGGACGCCGGTGAGTCAGGACGATCCCGACGCGGCGCCGTGGGAGGAGAGCGCGGCACTGCTGGCGAAGTTGCACGAGTTGCCCGCGCAAGGGCCCGCGGCCGGAACACCGGAACGGATTGTTCGGGCCATTCAGGCGCTGCCGCCGGAGTTGCCGCATGCCGATGTGGTGTTGCGCGCGTTCGAAGTCCTGCCGCCGTTGGACACGCACGGCCGTGCGTTGATCCACGGTGATTGGCACCTCGGACAGCTTGTGCACAGGGGGGCCTGGCGGCTCATCGACGTGGACGATCTCGGGGTCGGCGATCCGGTGTGGGACCTGGCCCGACCTGCGGCTTTGTTCGCCGCGGGGGTGTTGCCCGCCGACCTGTGGGCGCGGTTCCTGAACACCTACCGTGAAACGGGTGGTGTGGCTCTGCCGACAATGGAATGGGAAGCACTCAACATCCCGGCTCAGGCGTACGTTGTGCAGATGGCAGCGCGGGCACTCGTGTCCGGGTTGCAGGCAGTGGAACCGCTGGTTGAAGCCTGTCGTCGGATCGTCGCGACGCACGAGAGCAGTGAC
The DNA here is from genome assembly GCF_044765805.1 of Lentzea sp. NPDC102401. Classification (NCBI taxonomy): domain Bacteria; kingdom Bacillati; phylum Actinomycetota; class Actinomycetes; order Pseudonocardiales; family Pseudonocardiaceae; genus Lentzea; species Lentzea sp. NPDC102401. The sequence goes on from NZ_JBIWKS010000013.1 coordinate 304,714, forward strand.
CGCGGCTAATATCGTTTTTGTCCGGTCCCACCGCAGGAGGCTCACCACGATGCAGTGTCCCAAGTGTCATGCGAACATGCGCACGTTCGACCGCATGGGCGTTCACATCGAGCAGTGCGACGGCTGCCGCGGAGTCTTCCTGGACTACGGCGAGCTCGAGTCGATCACGCGCCTCGAGGCCCAGATGCAGGCCCCGCCGCCTCCCGTCGCGCCGCCGCCCGCCGCCTACCCGCAGCCGGCTCAGCCCGCCTGGGGCGCCGCGCCGCAGCAGGTCCACCACCACCACGGCGGTCACGCCGGCTACGGCTACGGCCACCGCAAGCACCGCGGCCTCGGCGGCCTCTTCTTCTCCTCCTGAGTGCGCGACGGCCCCGGATCTCTGGTCCGGGGCCGTTGACGACTACCGAGAAATAGGTGGATAATCGGTAGTCAACGGGAGGAGTAGCCATGTCTGTCGCGACCGAGGCCGCCCACATCCGCGACCTCTTCGACACGATCGAGGAACTCGAAGCCGTCGCGTCATCCCTGTCAGAAGACGACGAACGCCGCCACCGCCTGGACGGCGTCGTAGCCAAAACCCTCCGCCAGGCCCCACCCGTACGTCCCGTGGTGGCAGGTGAACTCCTCGACCTCACCGAGAAGACGGTGAAGGCCTGGGCCCGAGAAGGCGTACTGGCCATCCACAGCCAAGAACCGCGCATGCTGCTGGACACCGTGCGCCTGCACGAGGTCCTCCACCTCGTCTCCGACCTCCGCCGCGCAGGCAAGACCCGCGGCCTGATCGACGAAGTCCACCGCCGCCTCAGCGACCAGTCACTGCTGGACCGCCAGGACCTCGCCAACTCCCTGGACGAGATGCGCAGCGGCAGAGGACGCGTGGTCCGCCCGGTTTGATCGAGGTAGTGGAAACCCCCACCGCACACGCCCAGGCCAACGGCCTGCGCGGCAGAGCCCGCGTGGCCTACGAACGCTTCCTGGACGAACTGGCGCACTCAGGCTGCGCCGCCCTGGGCTACCGAGTGACGGGCCCAGAACCACTCCCACGCCTGTGCGTGAAGCACCTACGAGGCCCCGACCGAGTAGTAGTCGCCTTCCCCTCCCCCGAAGTCGTGTGGGTGCTCCTGGTGGGCCCACACGACGACGACCCGGGCCTGGACCTCTACGAGGCCCTCTACGAGATGGCCGGCGTCAGACCACGCCTCTCGGAAAAGCGAACCAAACCCCGCTGCTGCACCGACGAAAGCGGCATCCCACCCCTGGTGGACGAACACCTGGTGGACGACCTCGTGATCCGAGCCCGAGCCCTGGCCAGAGCCCGCCGCCGCTAACCGAACACCCCTCCCTCCACCCGCAAGCAGGTCTCACCGACAAATTTTCTTGTCAAGACAGCCTGAGTTGTCCTCGCTCTGTTCACAGACGAACGGAGACCACGATGTCCTTCCAGGCCTACCTCGACGGCGCGGAGAAGAAGACCGGCAAGACCCCGGCAGACCTGCTGACGGAGGCGGCGGGACGCGGATACGACGGAACCACCAAGGCAGGCGTGTTCCTGGAGTGGCTGAAGACCGACTACGACCTGGGCCGAGGCCACGGCATGGCGCTCTACCACGTGCTGAAGAACGGTGCGCAGATCAGCGAGAAGCACGTGGGCACCAACGGCAGCCACCGAGACGAGTCGACAACACTCCGCCTGGACGGCATCGCCAACCGCTGACACGGCAGGCCAAGGCGGGGGTCCCCTTGGATTCAGCGTCCCCCGCGACCCAACGTACAGAGCAGGTCTGACACTCCCGCGAGAGCGAAGGCGAGAGCAACGCCTGACCGCCAAAGCCGAAGGCAACGCCTGACCGCCGCGAAGCCGAAGGGAAGGCGGGCAAGACGAGACGGAGAAGCGCGAAGGGTGGGGGCAAGCAGTCCAGGCGCGCGTCATGGCGACCGCCCGATCGCCCGCGAAGCCGAAGGCGAGCCGTCCTACCGAGCGGGCCCGGCGGTGGGGTCCCGTCACGAGTCGCACCACAGCACTTGCTGCACCTGGAGATGGGTGTCAAACCGCCACGCTTTTCGGCGGTTTGACACCCATCTCCAGGTGTGGCCCGCTCTTGGTTCGGCTCGTGACGGGACCCCACCGCCAACGCAACCCTCAAAGCAACAGGCAGCCGCCCAACGCAACAGGCGTGCCATC
>NZ_JBIWKS010000014.1:0-102096 GCF_044765805.1 Lentzea sp. NPDC102401
AAACTCTCCAATAAGGATTGTGTTTGATCGCTCCAGACGGAATATGTCTGGCATCAATCTAGTCTTGCCTCAAAGGAACTACCTCGACGAGGAGGCAATTCATATATTACTGGCTGTGTTTCGGCACGCTGTTGAGTTCTCAAAGAACACGCGCTCACCGGATCCTCACTCCGTTTCCGGAGTTTCTCTCTCGGGGCTGTGTTTGAAGCTTATTTGGTGTTGCTTCCCGGTGTCAAATCGGCCTCTCGGAGGCTCTTTGTCTTCCGGTTTTTTGGCCAGGCCCGTTCCGGTCTGTATTTCCCGGCCCGGCTCGCTCTGACATGGAGAACATTACACGGGCCTGTTTCGATCTCCAAATCGGGGGGTCCTGGTGACCGCGAAACGTGCGATCACCAGGACAAATGCGTTCGTCAGGGCGCGGAGACCCCGACATCGGCCTTCGTCAGCGGCTTCCGCACCGCCGACGAGTTGTACTCATCCGCCCCGACATCAGGCTTGCCCACGCGTGGCTGCGGGTCGAAGTCACGCGTGACATAGGAGTAGGTGCCCGCGGACGAGTCGATCGCCGGGCTTCCGGACGCGAGACGCAGGAGACCGTTCGCGTCACGCACCAGCTTCGGGTCGACGGTGCGGTAGCCGCTCGGCATGCCGGCGGTGCCGCCCCACACGATGTTGCCCTCGTACTTGACGGTCGAGCCGGACATCATGTCGACCAGCTTCGAGGACGAACCCTGAATGACGTTGTTCGCGAGCACGCAGTCCTTGGGCGCATAAGTGCCCGTGTCGCTGTCGACCACGGCTCCCGTGCCGATCAGGGTGTTGAACGCGACCGTCACGCGGTCAGGGCGGTCGTGCGACGTGGAGGTCGGGCCGCTGTCCGTCTCCGAGCCCTTCCCGAACACGATCGCCCGGTCACCGGTGTTCTGCACGTAGTTGTTGAACACCTTGTGGTCGTTCCCGTGGAACCGGATGCCACTGCCGAACAGCACGTTGCCCTCGACTGTCGTGCGGTTGCCGTGGCGCAGGACGATGTAGCCCTTGCTGTCGCGGATCGTGTTGAAGCGGACCGTGTTGTCCGAGGACTTCACGGAGATGGCCTCAGGGTCGCCGTTCGCCTTCTCGAACAGGTTGTGCTCGATGACCGCGTACGCCGACTTCGACTGCTTGTGGCTGTAGCCGAGCCGGATCGACTCTCCGCCGTTCGAGCCGGTGAAGCTGTGGTTGTAGAAGTAGTTGTGGTGCACCCAGGTGCGCTTGGCGATCTCGCTGCCCGGACCGGTGATCTGCAGGTACACGCCCTCGTTGCTGCGGTTCGAGAACGTGTTGTGGTCGACCTGGACGTCGTCGGCGCTCACGGTGAGCGAGGCGCCGTCCTTGTTCCCGTTGTACGTGTTGCGGGTGATGCGCGTGGCCTGCGCTTCCGCGGGGATCGAGAGCGTGCTGGTTCCGTCGAAGACGAAGCCCTCGATCGTCACGTCTCGAACGGCTCCGAGTTCGAAGCCGCCACGGGTGAACACCGTGCCGCCGACGGTCTGCGCGGCGACGGTGATGCCCGATTTGGTGATCTTGATGGGCTGCTCGGCGGTGTGCAGGCCCTGGGCCAGCACGATGCGCTGACCGGCTCGCGCGGTGTCGAGGGCGGCCTGCAGGGAGGACACGCTCGAGACGCTGACGACAGCCGCGTGGGCCGGCACCGGGACGAAGGACGACAGCAGGGCGGCCGCGCCGAGTGCGGCCAGTGATCGGATCATTCGCCAACTCCATTGGAGGCAAGTTGGCGGCGGTAGAGCGAAATCTACCGCAAGATTCCGGCAGGTGGGGCAGTTCGATACAAACCAAGGGCCGTATCGAGGGACGGCACGCGTTCCAGTTGTCCGACCTCTGACACGGGGAACCACTGTGCGAGGTCGGTCGAGCCGCCCACTTCATTGCGCAGCTCGCCGCCCACGATCCGCACCTCGTACATGATGCGAAGGGCGTGGTAGTCGCGGTCCGGCTCCTCGCGGAGCTCGGAGTCGATGCCGAGCAGGCGGAGCACCTCGACGGTGTGGCCGGTCTCCTCCTCGAACTCCCGGACGACCCCGTCGTACGGGTGCTCGCCGTGGTCGATGCCGCCTCCGGGCAGGATCCAACGTTTGCCCTTTGGGCCAATCCAGCGCGCCAGCAGGATCTCGTCGTCGTCGTTGATGCAGACCCCGTACGCGGCCACGCGCTGCTTCTTCGCCCTCATGCGATCCAGCCTAACTGGCGATCACCCCCGAAAAGTGATATCACTTAGATACTACTTCGACAGGGGGTCCGAATGAGTGCGACGATCGATGCGACAGTGCACATGCCCGCACCTGCCGTCCGTGAGAAGCACGCGCGGGAGCTGTCGGGTCTGCCGATGTTCTTCGCAGGGTTGGCGGTGTTCGCGTTGGCCGTGTGGACGATCATCATGGGGATCGACTACGCCGTGACGACCGAAGAGGCGCCGGTGGGATGGATGATCGCCAGCGTTCTGCTGGTGCTGGCGGCGGCGCTGATCTGGAAGGGACTCTTCACCGTCGCGCCGGGTGAGGCGCGGGTGCTGCAGTTCCTCGGCCGTTACGTGGGCACGGTGCGCACGGACGGTCTGCGGTGGGCGAACCCGCTCACCACGCGGGAGAAGATCTCGACCCGGATCCGCAACCACGAGACCCAGACGCTGAAGGTCAACGACGCCGACGGCAACCCGATCGAGATCGCGGCCGTGGTCGTGTGGCAGGTCGAGGACACTGCGCGCGCACGGTTCGAGGTCGACGACTTCGTGCGGTTCGTCGGCATTCAGACCGAGACCGCCGTACGGCACATCGCGAACAGCTATCCGTACGACAACCACGAGGAGACCGGTCTGTCGTTGCGGGAGAACGCGGACGAGATCACCGAGACGCTCGCGATCGAGATCTCGGCACGCGTGCAGTCCGCCGGCGTGAAGGTGATCGAGTCACGACTCACGCACCTCGCGTACGCGCCGGAGATCGCGCACGCCATGTTGCAACGGCAGCAGGCGAGCGCGGTCGTCGCGGCACGGACCCGGATCGTCGAGGGCGCCGTCGGCATGGTCGAACTCGCGCTGGCCCGGCTCGCCGAGCACGACGTCGTGGAGCTCGACGAGGAACGCAAGGCGGCGATGGTGTCGAACCTGCTCGTCGTCCTGTGCGGTGACCGATCCACTCAGCCCGTGGTGAACGCGGGATCGCTCTACACCTGATGGCTGAGCGTAAAAGCGTTCTGCTCAGGCTGGACCCGGCGGTGCACGACGCGTTGAGCAGGTGGGCGAACGACGAGCTGCGCAGCACCAACGCGCAGATCGAGTTCTTGCTGCGACGTGCGCTGGCGGAGGCCGGCCGGTTGCCCGATGGGGCAAAGAAAATGCCACGTCGGGGCAGGCCACCGAAGAATCCTGAGCAGAACGCCGAGGACTGACCGGACGGGTCGTGCGTACGGTGGAAGTCGATGACAGATCTCCACACATCTGAAGCACGATCGCTTGCGTTGGCTCTGCAGGGGTTGTTGGAGGAGGCCAGGAAACTGGTCTCCGACGGCGCGGAGTCGACGCTGGTCCGGAAGGTCTCCGGGCACATGGGCATTCCGATGGCACAGGTTCCCACCGTGACGGCCAAGTTCATGGCCTGGGAGCACGTCAACGTCCACCACGGGATCGAGACGTACCTCGCCGAGCACTCCCCGGAGGCGGAGTGGTTCGGCATAGCGGGAAAGCGCGCGTTCCAGTACCTCGTGGACATGGTGAGCGGGGCGGTCCACGACGGCAGCTTCGGGCTCGGGCCCGTCGACTACGCGACGGTGGCCACCGGTCCCGACACCGCGGTCGAGGCGGTGCAGCTCGGACTGGTCCTCTCGCGGTCACCGGACGGCGAGCCGGTGGTCCTCGCCTTGCAGGGTCCGGGAGAGGACTGCGACTCCCTGTGTTCGTTGCAGGTGCTGGCAGGGTCGAGAGAGATCGCGACGGCCACGCGCGAGGCGGTCGAAGGGCAGATCGCGCGGCACAACCTGTTCCAGGGCAAGGTGATGGCGTTCGGGCTCAGCGAGCACAGGCGCAACCAGCTCCTCACCTTCCTACCGAGACCGTCGTTGCGCCCCGAGGACGTTGTTCTGCCCGAGGGTGTGCTGGACGTGATCGAACGCCACGTCGTGCGCACGGCCGAGCAAAGCGCACGGCTGACGGCACACGGACAACACCTGAAACGCGGACTGCTGCTCCACGGACCGCCCGGCACCGGCAAGACGCACACGATCCGGTACCTGATGGGACGGCTGGAGTCCTCGACGGTGATCGTGCTGAGCGGCGTCGCGATGCTGAAGCTCCTGAAGGTGGCGACGTCGATGGCGCGGAAGCTCGCGCCATCGGTGATCGTCGTCGAGGACGTGGACCTGATCGCCGAGGACCGGCGGCACACCGAGTCGGGCAGCCCGGCGTTGTTCGAGCTGCTGAACGAGATGGACGGCATCGGTTCCGAGGCGGATGTGACGTTCGTGCTCACCACCAACCGTGTCGACGTGCTGGAGCAGGCCCTCACCCGGCGGCCCGGCCGGATCGACCTCGCGACGCACGTGCCGTTGCCCGACGCGGACGCCCGCGAACGGCTGCTGCGGCTCTACGCCGCCGGCACCGATCTCGATCTTCCCGATGCGTCGGCGATCGTGGCAGCGAGTGAGGGCGTGACGGCGTCGTTCGTGAAGGAGCTCGTGCGGCGGGCGACGCTGCTCGCGTTGGACGAGCAACCGGGCGTCGGACGCGTGCGGCTCGACGAGGCCACGATCTCGGCCGCGCTGGCCGGGCTGATGGAAGAAAAACAGTCACTCACCCGCACTCTCCTGGGCGGCTGAACAGGCGTTTCACCAGCATGAAAACGCTGTCATCGAGTTCATCCGTTCGGGGGTGTTTCGACCGACTCCTCCACGCGATCGTGTGCGGCGGGCGCACCGGGGTACGTGGAGGAGTCTTGTCTTTGTTCTCCCGCAAGCGCGCTGGTCTCGGCGTGCTGGGCGTTGCTGTGGTGATCGCGTCGCTGACACCGGCGGGTGGTCTGGCGGCGGGTAAAGAGATCTATTTGGACAGTCGGGCGTCATCGGAGCGGCGGGTCGAGGACCTGCTGCGCAGAATGACGGTCGAGGAGAAGATCGGGCAGATGGCCCAGATCCGCGTCGGGAAGCTGCGCGGTGACTGCAACAACGTCAACGGGCCGTTGGTCGACTCCTGCCTGAAGGCGGTGCTCGCGGATGCGCACGTCGGCTCGATCCTGTCCGGCGGCGGTGACGCGCCGCTCGACAACACGCCCAGGGCGTGGGCCGAGATGAACAACGCGATCCAGCGCTATGCGTTGGAGAACAACAGGTTGAAGATCCCGATCATCTACGGCGCGGACGGCGTGCACGGGCACAACAACGTCATCTCCGCGACGATGTTCCCGCACCAGATCGGGCTCGGCGCGACGTGGGACCCCGGGCTGCAGGAGAAGATCGGCGTGTCGGCGTCGAAGGCGTTGCGCGCGACCGGTGTCTTCTGGAACTTCGCGCCGGTGTCGGACATCGCGCGGGACACGCGCTGGGGCCGTTTCTACGAGACCTACAGCGAGGACCCGTTCCTGGCCGGGCAGCTGGCGGCGGCGAACGTGCGCGGGCAGCAGTCCAAGGTGGACGACACCGCGCAGCTGACCGCGACGGCGAAGCACTTCGCCGGGTACTCGGCGCCGGCGAACGGGCACGACCGCGCGGCGGCGCAGATCCCGATCCGGCAGTTGCAGGACCTCGTGCTGCCGTCGTTCCAGGCGCAGTTCGACGCGGGCGTGAAGACCGTGATGATCAACTCCGGCTCGCTCAACGGTGTGCCGGTGCACGCGTCGAAGTACATGCTGCAGACCCAGCTGCGCGACAAGATGGGCTTCAAGGGCGTCGCGGTCTCGGACTGGCAGGACATGAAGTACCTGGTGGACCGGCACAAGGTCGCGCCCGACTACAAGACGGCGATCGCGATGAGCGTCAACGCCGGTGTGGACATGGCGATGGAACCGTCGAACGCGGCCGAGTTCACGTCGTTGCTGCTGGCGAACGTGCGCGACGGTTCCGTGTCGCGCGGGCGGATCGACCAGGCCGTGCGGCGGGTGCTGAAGCTCAAGTTCGACCTGGGGCTGTTCGAGAAGCCGTACGTGGACCCGGCGAAGGCCGACGGCAACGTGGTGAACGCGGATCGCTCGCTCGCCCGCCAGGCGGCCGCCGAGGGCACCGTGCTGCTGAAGAACGACGGCGTGCTGCCTCTTTCGGCGTCTGCCAAGAAGATCGTCGTGACCGGGGAGACCGCGGACGACGTGCGCCGTCAGCTCGGTGGCTGGACCGTCGAGTGGCAGGGCGTGCCGGACGACTCGCCGTTGCCGCCGACTGCCACCGTGCTGACCGGTGTGCGCGAGGCCGTTCCTGGTGCGTCCGTCGTGCACGCTCCGACTCAGGCAGCGGCGGTGGCCGAGGCGGACGGCGCGGACGCGGTCGTCGTCGTGCTGGGTGAGAAGCCCGGTGCGGAGGGTCCCGCCGACACGGAGAACCCGGTGCTGACGCCCGAGCAGCAGGCGTGGGTGGACGCGGTGCAGGCGACCGGCAAGCCGGTGGTCGTGGTGCTGCTGACCGCGCGTCCGCAGGTGCTCGGTGCGGCGGCGGACGCGAACGCGCTGGTCGCGGGCTGGTTGCCCGGTAGCGAGGGTGGCAGGGCGATCGCCGACGTGCTGTTCGGCGTGGTGAACCCGAGCGGCAAGCTGCCGGTGTCGTGGCCGAAGGCGCTGGGCGACCCGACGCTGACCTACGACCAGCTGCCCGGCGCGAACACCTCGGCGGGCGCGAAGTACGACCCGCTCTACGCGTTCGGGCACGGGCTGTCGTACACGTCGTTCACGACCTCGGGGACCTCGGTGTCCGTTGATCGTTCGAACGGGGTGGTGAAGTTCACTGTGGCGAACACCGGTGGGCGTGCGGGCACCGTCGTGGTGCCGGTCTACGTGCGGCAGCCGGCCTCCCCCGTGCTGACGCCGGACGCCCGGCTGGTGGGCTTCACGCGTGTGGAACTCGCTGCCGGCCAGTCGAAGCAGGTCGAGGTGTCGTTCAAGCTCTCGCAGCTGGCCCTGACCGTCGGCGACGTGGACGGTGACGGACGGCGTGAGGTCGCCCGCGGCGGCTACGAGGCCGTGGTGGGTGCCGAGAAGGCCACCTTCACGGTGCGCTGAGCTGGCCTGATATCCTTCGTCGTCGTGAACGCGCGGCTCTCCGCCGTGGAGGAGACCTGGCCCTTGTGGCCGGTGCCGACATAGCGCGTCACGAACTCCGGTTTCGACAAGAAGGGTGATGTCGCATGGCGAACATCAAGTCCCAGCTCAAGCGGATCAAGACCAACGAGAAGGCTCGCCTTCGCAACAAGTCGGTCAAGTCGTCCCTGAAGACGGCTGTCCGCAAGTTCCGCGAGGCTGCCGAGGCCGGTGACAAGGCGAAGGCCCTGGAGCTGCTGCAGGACGCGTCCCGCAAGCTCGACAAGGCCGCCAGCAAGGGCGTCATCCACGCCAACCAGGCCGCCAACAAGAAGTCGGCGATGGCACTGCGCGCGAACTCCCTCGAGGGCTGATCTCGCTCGTAGCTCGCATCGAGCTTCTGCAAAGGGCTCCACTTCCTCACGGAGGTGGAGCCCTTTCGCATGTGGCCTCGGGCACGGTAGGCGTAGCTCCATGGAATCGCTTCCGCGCATCGACTTCGTCGAGCTTCACGATCTCGACGGCACGCCGGCTGTGTTGCGCACGCTGCACACGGAGTCCATCACGACCATCTACCGGCTGACGGACGCCGCGCGCGAGTACGCACGGCCGTTGGCGCTGGCTCTGCGGTCGGGCGCGGATCATCGGATCGTCGACCTCTGCGCCGGTTCTGGTGGCCCGGTGCCGCTGATCCAGCGCCGGCTGCACGCTTCGGGTGTCCACACCCAAGTCACGCTGACGGACCTGGTGCCGAACGTGCCCGCTTTCGAACGCGTCGCCTCGGCGAACCGGCGGCGGCTGCCGGACCCGTGCTGCTCGGTGGACCACGTGCCGTCGCCGGTCGACGCCACGGACTGCCGGCTGGAAGGGACGCGGACGATCTACGGCGCCTTCCACCACTTCCCGCCCGCGCTGGCCACGCGCATGCTGCAGAACGCCGTCGACACCCGGCAGCCGATGGTCGTCGTGGACACCAAGCGGTCGTGGCTCTACGTGCTGGTCTTCCCGTTCTTCCTCACACTGGCCGTGCTGCTGGCAGCGCCGTTCCAGCGCAATCCCCTGCCGCGCTACGTGCTGCGGCTGGTGCTGACCTACGTCGTGCCGGTGCTGCCGTTCATGATGTTCTGGGACAGCGTCGTGTCGTTCCTGCGCATGTACGGGCGCGCGGAACTGCGGCGGATGGTCGACGGCCTGGACGGCACCGAGTCGTTCGTGTGGACGATCGGCGTCGAACCCGGCTTCACGGGAGCCCAGTACCTGATCGGGATCCCGCGCTCGCAGTGATCTCTCTTGGGATCAACGGCGGCTGTGCGCGGCCACGATCCGAAGCACGGCACGTTCCAGCGCGTAGTCGGCGTCGGCCGCCACGCCCTTCACGTCGGCGTTGAGCCCCGCGACCACCTGCATCGCGTCGGCAAGCCCCGCCTGGTCCCAGCCGCGCGACTGGGCCTGCGCCTTCTTGATCTTCCACGGCGGCATGCCGAGCGGACCGGCCAGGCTGAACGGGTCGGCGCGCCCCACGGCGGTCACCCGCGCGACCGTGCGCACCGCGTCCGCCAGCGCATCCGCGACCAGCACGTGCGGCACGCCGAGCTGCATGGCCCAGCGCAACGCCTCCATGGCGCCGGCCCGATCACCGACGACGGCCTTCTCCGCGACGGCGAACCCCGTCACCTCGGCCTTGCCCTGGTGGTAGCGGCGGATCTCCTCGACCGTCACCTTGCCGTCGGTGTCGGAGACGAGCTGCGACGAGGCCGCGGCGAGCTCGCGCAGGTTCGTGCCCACGGCGTCGATGAGCGTGGCGACGGCCTCCGGGTCGATCTTGCCGCCCGCCCGCCGCACCTCGTTGCGCACGAACGCCTCGCGCTCAGCGGACTTGGTGACCTTGGCGCACTCCGTGACCGCGGCACCGGCCTTCTTCAGCTGCCCGGGCAGGTCCTTGGCCGCCTTGCTGCGACCACCGCCCGTGTGCACGACGACGAGCGTGACCCCGTCCGCAGGCGCTTTGACGTAGGAGAGCACCGTGTCGGCGACCTCCTTGCTGATGTCCTGCCCGTTCTGCAGGACGATCACGCGACCCTCCGCGAACAGCGACGGGCTCACCAGTTCGGCCAGCTCCGGAGCCGTGAGATCAGTCACCTGGACGCGGGTCAGGTCGGCGGTCGAATCGACCTCGCGGGCAGCCTCGAGAGCCGCCCGAACAGCACGTTCGACCAGCAACTCCTCCTCGCCGATGACGAGGTGCAGTGACTCCGGTGCGCTCACGCTCCGCATCTTCCCACGTCCCGAATCGTGGACGTTGGTGGCTGACCACCGGACAGGTGCCGTACGTTGGTAGCCACAACTGAACACCGCTCATCCAGAGGGGCAGAGGGAACGGCCCGACGAAGCCCCGGCAACCGGCGTCACCGCTGTGCGCAGAACTGCGCGTAGAAGACGATCACGGTGCCAATTCCGACCCGTTCGATTTCGCGGGAAAGATGAGGAGATACCTCGCGATGACTGCTGTCTCTGTGCCTACGAGCACCAAGTTCGACCTCGGCCCCGCCCGCGCGCTGCTGTGCCGTGAGTGCGGAAACGAAACCCCTCTCGCTCCTGAGTACGCCTGTCTCGAGTGTTTCGGGCCGCTGGAAGTGGCCTACGACTTCGGGAAGATCCGGCGCGAGGACATCGAGGCCGGCCCCAGGTCGATCTGGCGCTACCGCGGCCTTCTCCCTGTTCCGTCCACTGTGGAACAGCACCCGAACACCGATCCCGGCGGTACCCGCCTGGTCGAGGCGCACAACCTCTCCAAGGCCCTGGGCGTCCGCAAGATCTGGGTGAAGGACGACACCGGCAACCCCACCCACTCCTTCAAGGACCGCGTCGTCGGCGTAGCGCTCGCCGCCGCCCGCGAACTCGGCTTCAAGGTGCTGGCCTGCCCGTCCACCGGCAACCTGGCGAACGCCGTCGCCGCGGCCGCCGCCCGCGCGGGCTGGAAGTCGGTCGTTCTCGTTCCCTCCAATCTCGAGCGCGCCAAGATCCTCATGAGCGCGGTCTACGACGGCGCCCTGATCGCCGTCGACGGCAACTACGACGACGTGAACCGCCTCGCCCAGGAACTCGCCGCGGAGAACGAGGACTGGGCGTTCGTGAACGTCAACGTCCGCCCGTACTACGCGGAGGGCTCGAAGACGCTCGGCTACGAGGTCGCCGAACAGCTCGGCTGGCGCCTGCCCGACCAGATCGTCGTGCCGATCGCGTCCGGCTCGCAGCTCACCAAGGTGGACAAGGCGTTCCGCGAACTCGGCCAGCTCGACCTGGTGGAAGCCACGCCGTACAAGGTGTTCGGCGCGCAGGCCACCGGCTGCTCCCCGATCTCGGCCGCCTTCAAGGCGGGCCACGACGTCATCCGCCCGGTCCGCCCGGACACGATCGCCCGCTCATTGGCGATCGGCGCCCCGGCCGACGGCCCGTACGTGCTCGACGCCGTGCGCCGCACCAACGGCGCCATCGACGACGTCACCGACGAAGAGGTCGTCGAGGGCATCAAGCTACTCGCCCGCACCGAGGGCATCTTCGCCGAGACCGCCGGCGGCGTGACCGTCGCGACGGCGAAGAAGCTGTTCGAGTCGGGCCAGCTCGACCCGGACGCCGAGACCGTGCTGCTGATCACCGGCGACGGCCTCAAGACCCTCGACGCGCTCGGCGACACGATCGGCCCGCGCGCGACGGTCCCGGCGTCCGCCGAAGCCGTCATCAAGGCACTGGGTTAATCACCTCCCTCCGGTTCGGGGGCGCGCCCGCGTCCCCGAACCGCGTTGTGCTCGATCATCGGCTCCGCGTTGCTTGCGATGAGGCGGTGCTCAGCGCTCGGCCACATCACTGAAATCGTTGGCTCACAAGGTGATCGCGTCCGTCCTGAGCCAGCCCGTGCGCGGGAAGCGCTGCAGGCCGTCCACGACGTGTGGTCCGACCGGTTCCACGTTCGCGCGCCATGCCACGATCCGTTGCGGCCACGGGGCTTCCGCCTTGAGCGCGTTGTAGTGGTAGTCGTGCCACACGTCCGGCGCGATCCGCAAGCCGTCGTCGAACACGTGCTCCGCGGCGAGGTCGTAGGCCTCCTCAGGGGTCGCGGCCTTCGTCGGCGGCAGCACGTGCGTGGTCGTCGCCCGGTACGTGATGGCGCGTGTGCCGTCTTCTAGCGTTTCGCAGATGTAGTAACCGAAATCGGGTTTGAGTTCGTCGTGCGGCCACGGCGTCGCCGAGTAGTTCGTCTGCCACAGCGCCCATGCGAGTCCTGGCGTGCCACCGGGAATCGGGTAGCGCGCGTTGAACAACCTGACCCAGACCATCTCTTCTCCTTCGTACGATTCGGTTTCCCGGCAACACAGCCAGGTCTCCGTCCTTGTCCGTGCGCAACACCAACGCACCTCCCGTCCGCAACACGTCGAGGACGTGCGGACTCGGGTGCCCGTACCTGTTGCCCGTGCCGACGCTCACCAGCGCCACGCGCGGCCGCACCGCTTTGAGGAACGCGGGCAGCGAGTACCGCGAACCGTGGTGCGGCACCTTGAGCACCTCGGCATTGAGGTCCCGCTCCCCCAGCAACGCCGCCTGGCCGGCCAGTTCGACGTCGCCGGTGAGCAACACCCGGCCTGCCCTCGTGTGCGCCTTGAGCACGAGCGAGTAGTCGTTCACCGTCGTGTTCTCGTCCTGGGCGACCGGCGGCCGCCTCGGTCCCAGCACCTCCAACTCCAGTCCTGGCAAGGTGAACCGCTCGCCCGCCTTCGGCTCGACCACTCGCACGTTCCGGGCGCGGGCTCGTTGGCTGACCTCCCTCCACGCCCACGCGGGCTCCTTGAGCGGCCCGACCGCGACAGCGCCCACCGCACGCCCGGTGAGCACGGCGTCGAGACCGCCGATGTGGTCCGCGTGCAGGTGCGTCAGCACCACAAGCGGAATCTTCTTGATTCCCAACGTCTTCAGGCACCGGTCCACCGCGCCGGGGTCGGGCCCGGTGTCGACGAGAACCGCCGTGTCCGCTGTGTCGGTGGCCAGGACCAGCGCATCGCCCTGGCCCACGTCGCAACTGACGACCTTCCACCCTTCAGGCGGCCAGACCGGCGCCACGACTCTCATCGGCACCAGCACCACGAACCCGCCGACGAGCACAGCGACGACCAACGTCCGCGTCTTCTTGAACCGCAGCAACAACACGACCGCGACGGTGACGGCGGTCAGCGCGATCGCCCCGGCCCAGCCGGCGGGCCAGCCGACCGCCGCACCGGGCACGGAGGCCGCCTGCCGGCCGACCTGGATCAGCCAGGTCACCGCGGGCCCGGCGACGTGGGTGATGACCTCGGCCGCCTGGGGCGAGAGCGGCGCGACGGCCGCCGCCAGCACACCCAGCACCGTCGCCGGCGCGACCACCGGCCCGGCGACCAGGTTGGCCACCACCGACACCAGGCTCACCTGCCCGGACAGCCCCGCCACCAGCGGAGCCGTGGCGAGACTCGCGGCCATCGGCACGACAATCGCCTCGGCCAGCCCGTTCGGCACGCCACGCCGTTTGAGCGCCCGCGCCCACCTCGGCGCGACGAGCACCAACGCCGCCGTCGCCACCACGGACAACGCGAACCCCGGATCACCACCCAGCGCCGGATCGTGCAGCACCAGGACGACCACCGCAGTCGCGAGGCTCGGCACCGCGGACCGTTGCCGGCCCAGCACCAGCCCCACCAACGCGACGGCACCCATGACCGCGGCCCTGAGGACGCTCGGCTCCGGCCCGGCCAGGATGACGAACCCGACCAGCGCCGCCAGAGCGGCCAAGGCCGCCGGACGCGGACCGAGCCGCCTCGTCAGGAGGTAGACCGCACCGCACACGATGGCGAGGTTCGCCCCGCTCACCGCGAGCAGGTGGGAGAGGCCCGCCGTGCGGAACTCCTCCACGATGCGCGGTGCCATTTGCTCGGTGTCGCCCACCACCAGCGCCGGCAGGAGACCGGCCTCCTCGTCGTCCAGCACCGTGCTGGCTTGCCGCAGGCCGTCACGGAGTTCGTCGGCCCAGGCCTGCCAGACCGGCGGCGGTTGCGGATCACCCGGAGGACCTCGTACCCGCAGCAGTGCCGACGTCAGGTCGCCGCCCCTGGGTGGGGCGAGCGCGCCTTTGACCGTGAGCTTCTGACCTGGCAACAGATTCCGCCACTTGTCCGCCGGGGCCAGCAGCACGAGCTGGGCACCGTTCGCGGTCGCTCTGATCACGACGTTCTCCACACCTGCCTGGGTTCCGCCGAAACCCGCGGCTCGGATTCCCTTCGGTCTGGTGGTGAGCTCGACGGTCAGGGTGGTGGTGCGGCCCTCGTCGGCGGCCAGGCGGAGCGGGTGGGACTCGGCTCGCAGGACGTGGCCCCCTACCCAGGCCGCCGCCAGCGGGCCGGAGATCAGGAGGGCTATCGCGCAGGTCCTGGTCCACCACGCTCTTCGCCAGGCGATCAGGCCTACGGCTCCTGCTGCCAGGCCGGTGATCGCCGCTGCCTGCCAGCTCACGAAGAGGCCGGAGACGGCGGTGGTCCAGACTGCGGCGGCCGCTGGGACCAGGCGGTAGTCGTGGGTTATCGGGTGTTTGCGGGACATCGGGGCCTCCCCTGGTCGGCGGGAGGTCTCGGGTCAGGGGTGGGGCTGCCCTGGCGGGGTTGGGGCAGCTTCGGAGGGCGCGGCCGTGAGTGGCGTGGGAGAACTTGCGGCTGGATCTGGGGGCGTCGGGCTGCGGGGTGGTGCCAGGCGGTGTCGATGCGGGCGTGGCGGGTGATGCGGACCGAGGGCATGGCTGACTCCGATCGGTGAGTTGGGGGCGAGGGTGACGTGCGGCCGCTGCTCAGGGATGAGTGCGAACCGGCGGCCGGTTCGGGTGGGGAATCACGGCTCGGCGAGCAGGCCCCGCTGGGTTTCGTTGGGATTGCGGCAGGTTCCGGGATCGCAGCACGGGTGCGGCGAGGAAGAGGGCTGCGGTTGGAGCGAAGGCGGATCGGACGACAGGGCACGGGGAAGCGACTGACTCCGTTCTGCCGACGGCAAGTTCAGGGTTGGACCGTTGCCGCGCACAGGCGGCAAGGACGCCGGTGGGCAACCGAAGGGCTTGGGGAATGGAGCGGATGGCGCCGGGCGTGCGGGTGGGGGTGGCGGGAAGGCTGCGGCCGGCAAGTGGCGGAGGGCTGCGGTTGACGTGAAAGCACATCGGACGGCAAGGCACGGGGAAGCGACTGACTCCGTTGTGCCAGCAGCAGATTCAGGGGTGGACCGTTGCCGCGCACAAGCGGCAAGGACGTTGGCGGGGAACCGCCGCGCTTGGGAGCGGAGCGGGTGGCGCTGGGCGCGGTGGGGCGGGTGGGGGTGGCGGGAAGGCTTCGGTCAGCAGGTGGCGGAGGGCTGTCCTCAGCGGGCGGGATCGGCGGTGGAGTGGGGTTGGGGAGCGGTGGACCGGGAAGGCGATGACCAGCCGGCGGACCGGGTGGTAGTGGTCGGCCGGGAGGAGTGGCGGACCCGTCAGGTGGCGGTACTGGGCCCTGGCGCGGTGATAGAGGGCCAGGGCTTTGGTGGCGAGGCTCATGTGTGGACCAGCTCGGCCAGCCTGGCCAGCTTCGAATCGCCGATGCCCTCTACGTCGCGAAGCTGGTCGACCGAGGCGAAGGGGCCTTTGCGGGTGCGGTGGTCGACGATGCGCTGAGCCGTCACCGGGCCCACACCGGGGAGGGCGTCCAGTTCGGTCGTCGTGGCGGAGTTCAGGTTCAGCTTCGGCTGGGACGCACCGGCCTGGGCCGCGCCGCCTTGAGGTGGGGGCGGGATGCCCACCGCTATCTGCTCGCCGTCGGTGAGTTTGCGGGCCAGGTTCAGGTTGTGGAGGTCGGTGCCCGGTTTCATGCCTCCTGCCAGGCGGATGGCGTCGGCCACCCGTGCGCCTGACGGTGCGGTGATCAGGCCTGGCGTGGCCACCTCGCCGATCACGTTCACGACCAGTTCGGGGGCCGGGGCCGAGGTGCTCACCAGTGCCAGGTCCGGGGCGGGTTCGGCGGCGGGACTCCGCCACCAGCTGCCCAGACCTATCACCGCGCACGCCACGGCCACGCCCAAGGCCAGCAGGCCTCGGCGTGGGAGGCGCGGTAGGGAGAAGCGGCGGCGAGGCGGGCCGTGTTCGTCCGAGTCCTCTGATCGTGCGTAGACCAGGGTCGGGTCGGCTCTCACCTTGTCGGCCAGGGCGGCCAGGCGTTCGGTCGGGAGGGTGTCCTGGTGGGAGCGGGGGAACATGCGAGCGACGTTACGGAGCGGGGTGGGCGGGGAGGTCGGGTTGGCTCCGGGGCTGTGGATTACTCGCGGGTTGTGGACAGGTCGCGATCACTCGGGCCGTGAGGACGGGGAATTGTCGGGGGTCTGTGGGAGACTGTCCGGTCCTCCCGGCAGCACCACGACTCCCAGCACGCCTGGGCCCGTGTGCGCGCCGATCACCGCGCCCACCTCCGAGATCACGCATCCCGTCGAGCCGGGCAGCCGTTCGTCCAGGCGGGTCGCCAGTTCCGCGGCGCGTTCGGGAGCGGCCAGGTGGTGCACGGCGAGTCCGACCGGACCGTCGCCCGCCGCTGCCGCCGCCAGATCGACCAGACGACCCACGGCACGGCTGATCGTGCGCACCTTCTCCAGCGGCACGATCCGGCCGTCGTCCATGTGCAGCAACGGTTTCACCGCCAGCGCGGTCCCCACCAGCGCCGCCGCCGTGCCGATCCGGCCGCCTCGGCGCAGGTGCTCCAGCGTCTCGAGGCAGAAGAACATCCGCGTCTGGGACGCGGCAGAGGAAGCGGCGTCCTCCACCTCGGCGTGCGAACCTCCAGCCGCCACGGCAGCGCACGCGCGCAAGACCGAGAACCCGAGTCCCATGCCTGTCGACCGCGAGTCGACGACGCGGATCTGCGAGGGGCCGACCTCCTCGGCCGCCAGCCGTGCGGCCTCCCACGTCCCGGACAGTTCACGAGAGAGATGTACGGACACGACCGCATCGGAGGACGACAACGCCTCGCGGTAGACGGCGGCCATTTCGCCAGGCGTGGGACGGGACGTGGTCACCCGGCGGTGCTCGGCGAGGGCGGCGGCCAGTTCGAAGGGACCGAAGTCGACGCCGTCGAGGCGTCCGGCACCGTCCACCGCCACGTGCAAAGGCACGACAGTGATCGCATGGCGCTTCGCGAACCCCTCAGGCAGGTATGCCGTCGAGTCGGTGACGATGGAGATGCGCACGAGCGACGAGCCTACGGGGCTCACTCCTCCGAGGGACCCAACGCCACGGACGAGATGGTGTCCAAGGAAGAGATCAACTCCGCCATCGCCCTGCCCACCAGCTCGTGTCCCTCCCAGCCCCAGTGCATCCCGTCCGGATTTCCGGCACCGGACCGCACGTGCTCCCCGATCACGGCGGGCAGGTTCAGCAACGGCACTTCCGCGTCTGCGGCCCACCCGCGCACAGCCGCAACCGCAGCCGCGTGCCCCTGATGCGCGTACGCGTACGTAGCCGCGCGGTGCACCGACGGCACGATCCCGACCGCCGGCATCGTGTACTGAAGATTGCGAACCGACTGGTGCATGTCCCGCAGATAGCGCGCCGTCAGCGCAGGGGGCAACGACGCGCGCGTATAAGGCGCCAACCGCGGCTGCACGGCCTGATAGCCCGAACGCACCCAACGGCGCAGCCAGTCCGGCCGCACATAACGCAGCCCCTCGCGCAGGTACGTCGGCAACGGCGAGGGCAGCGTGTCCATGCTGCCCACCGCGAACACCAGCACGTCCGTGCGAGGCAGCAACGACCAGATCCGCGGGTCCCCGGTCAACGCCCACCAGGCGTCCCGCGCCGTCCACCCGAACCCGGCCGCGAGCTCCGCCGATCCACCCAGCGCCTCGGCACAGACGTTGTGCCACAGGCGTGGATGATCAGCGGGCAGCGGCCCGGAAGGCCCGAAGAACGACAGCGAGTCCCCGAGGACGAGCAGTCTCAACGCGTGGTGCCCGCGTTGTACGACGACAGCCGCCACCGGTCGTTGCGACGGGTGAACACGGTCCAGTGGCAGTTCGAGATGCCGCCGAGCTGCGACCAGTTCTCCACCGGCAGTTCCAGCAGCCGCCCGGTCAACGCGCTGATCAGGCCACCGTGCGCGCACAGCAGGACGGTGCCGGAGAACTCCGCGTCCACCTCGTTGACCACCTGGATGGCCCGCTCGGCCACCTCGACGCGCGACTCGCCCTCCGGCGGCGCGAAGGTCGGATCGGTGCGCCACACCGTGACCGCGCCCGGCCACTCCTGCTCCACCTCGGTCACGTTCAGGCCCTGCCACTTGCCGAGGTGGGTCTCGCGCAGCCGTTCGTCGATCCGCAGCGGAACGTCCGTCGACGAGGTGAAGACGCCGGCGGTGTTGCGCGCGCGTTGCAGGTCGGAGGCCACGACGATCTCAGGTTCGAACCCGGCGAGCACCGGCACGGCGAACCTGGCCTGGTTCAAGCCGGTCTCGGTGAGCGCCGAGTCCAGATGACCCTGCAGACGACCTGTCGCGTTGTAGTCGGTCTCACCGTGCCGCCACAGCACGAGCCGGCTCAGGGCCATCAGCTACCTCATTCAGCCGTGGAATCGGCGGGGACGTCCGCTTCGAACTCGATGCGCGGGCAGTCCTTCCACAGCCGCTCCAGGCCGTAGAAGCTGCGCTCCTCCGTGTGCTGGACGTGCACCACGACGTCCACGAAGTCCAGCAGCACCCACCGGCCCTCGCGGGCCCCTTCGCGGCGCACCGGCTTCGTGCCGGCCTCCCGCAGCTTCTCCTCGATGTTGTCGACGATCGCACCGACCTGCCGCTCGTTGTGAGCGGACGCGATCACGAACACATCGGTGATCACGAGCTGGTCGGAGACGTCGAGCACCATCACGTCGTGCGCCTTCTTGTCGGCCGCTGCGTTCGCCGCGACCAGCGCCAGCCGTCGTGCCTCGTCGGTGGCTGCCACGTCACTCCTCTGACTTCCGGCGAGCGTCGATACGCCCACACGAGTTACTGAGGGTACCGGCGCGCGCCAACGTGTACTTCACACCCACGCATGACGAAGGCCACCTCAGCGCCCTGAGGTGGCCTTCACCGGTGCCGAAGCCTTAGAGCGGGCGGACCTGCTGGGCCTGCGGCCCCTTCTGGCCCTGTCCGACCTCGAACTCGACCTTCTGGTTCTCTTCGAGCGAACGGAAACCCTTGGACTGGATCTCCGAGTAGTGCACGAAGACGTCAGCCGAGCCGTCGTCGGGCGCGATGAAGCCGAAGCCCTTTTCGGCGTTGAACCACTTCACGGTGCCTGTAGCCAAAGTCTTGCCTTCCACGAACCAGCAACAACCCGCTGATTGTTGCTCCCCGAGCGCTCGGATGCACGCAAAATCCACTCGAACGTGGTTACGACTCGGAGTACAGACCTGTTTTTGCGATGTATTGGACGACACCGTCGGGGACCAGGTACCAAACGGGCTGACCGGATGCAGTACGCGCGCGGCATCCGGTCGACGAGATGGCCATGGCCGGGACCTCGACGAGCGACACGGACCCCGGCGGCAGGTGCCGGTCGTTCAACGTGTAGCCCGGACGGGTGACACCTATGAAGTGGGCCAGTTCGAACGCGTCCGCCGCGCGCTTCCACGACAGGATCTGCTCCAGCGCGTCCGCGCCCGTGATGAAGAACAGGTCGGCGTCCGGGTACTGCTTCTTGAGGTCTGAGAGCGTGTCCACGGTGTACGTGGGGCCCTCGCGGTCGATGTCGACCCTGCTGACCGAGAACCGGGGGTTGGAGGCCGTGGCGATGACCGTCATCAGGTAGCGGTCCTCGGCGGCGGAGACCTCCCGCGACGACTTCTGCCAGGGCTGTCCGGTCGGCACGAAGATCACGCGGTCCAGGTCGAACCTGGCCTGCACTTCGCTGGCGGCCACGAGGTGGCCGTGGTGGACGGGGTCGAACGTGCCGCCCATGACGCCGATGCGCATCGAAACAGCGTAGACCGGCGTCGGGCCGCTCCCATGGCCTGACGCCGGTCGTGCTGATCACACCGCACGGCCCAGGGGGAGGACGGGCCGTTCGGGTCGCGGCTTACCCCGAAGCAAAGCCGCGCGCATTGGAGGAACGCGCGGGCCGGTCCCCCATTACGCGAGTTGGTCCAAGATTTTTCTCACCAGGCCACGACAAGCCTCAGCGGGCCCCTGACCAGCGATCCCTTGCGGAACTCGACGGGCTCCGCGAGCCGCAGACCGGGCATCCGGCGTAGCAGCGTGCCGAGTGCCACCCGCAGTTCCATCCTGGCGAGCTGCGAGCCGAGGCAGAAGTGGATGCCGTGGCCGAACTGCAGGTGCTGGCCGACTTCGCGTTCCAGGTCCAGCTCGGCGCTGTTGGCGTACATCGCCTCGTCGTGGTTCGCCGACGACAGGACCACCAGCACGGCATCGCCCTCCTTCACCAGCGCGTTTCCGACCTGGACGTCCTCGGTCGCGATGCGGGGGAAGCCGGCGCCGCTGCCCAGCGGGATGAACCGCAGCAGTTCCTCGATCGCGTTCGGCAGCGTCTCGGGGTGGTCTTGGAGGCGCTTCATGGCGTCCGGGTGGTCGAACAGCGTCACGACGCTGTTCGCGAGCATGTTCGCCGTCGTCTCGTGCCCCGCGACCAGCAACGTGATGCCGAACCGGACGAGTTCGTCCTCGCTCAGCCTGTCGTCGTTGTCACGGGCGGCGACGAGCGCGCTCATCAAGTCGTCCGTGGGGTGCGCACGGCGTTTCGCGACGAGGTCGGTGAAGTAGGCGTACAGCTTCATCACGCCGTCCATCGCCTCTTCAGGCGTGTAACCGCCGACCGTGGACAGCGCCTGGTTCGACCACTTGCGGAAGTCCTCGCGGTCTTCGAACGGCACCCCGAGCAGTTCGCAGATGACCGTGATCGGGAACGGCATGGTAAAGCCCTCGACCAGGTCACCAGGGTTGTCCAGGCGTTCGAGCAGCTCGTCGGTGATCTGCTGGGCGCGCGGCCGCAGTTCCTCGATCCGGCGCACCGTGAACGCCTTGGACACCAACCGCCGCATGCGCGCGTGGTCCGCGCCGTCGTGCGTGAGGATCGACCCGCCCGGTGCGAAAAGGGGCTGCATCCGCGGCACGTCCTGGTCGACCGTGCGCGCACGGCTGAACCGCGGGTCGCCCAGGACGAACTTCGTCTCTTCGTAGGACGTGACGAGCCAACCCTCGCCGCCGTACGGGTACGTCACGCGCGTGACGGGCTCATCACGCCGTAGACGTTCATAGGTCGGATCGAGGGTCAGGCCGTCAGTTTCGGAGAACGGGTAGGTGGGAGCCATGTCTCCGAACGTAGAGCTACGCCTTCGGGCGTGTGTGTCCTTCGCCCCACACGACCCATTTAGAGGACGTCAGCTCGGTCAGGCCCATCGGGCCGCGAGCGTGCAGCTTCTGCGTGGAGATGCCGATCTCCGCGCCCATGCCGAACTCCGCGCCGTCCGTGAAGGCCGTGGAGGCGTTGACGAACACCGCCGCCGCGTCCACACGGGCCGTGAACCTGCGTGCGGCCGCCACGTCGTTCGTGACGATGGCCTCGCTGTGGCCGGAACCGTACGTCGCGATGTGCTTCACCGCCTCGTCCAGCGAGTCGACGACCTTCGCCGCGATGTCGAGGCTCAGGTACTCGGTGCCCCAGTCGGCGTCGTTGGCCTCGACGACATCGGGCAGCTGCGCGAACTGCTCGTCGCCGTGGATCGTCACGCTCTCCTGCTGCAGCGCCTTGGTGATACGCGGAACGAACTCGTGCGCGACGTCCTTGTGCACCAGCAGGGACTCCGCCGCGTTGCACACGCTCGTGCGCCGCGTCTTGGCGTTGAGAACGATCGCCTCGGCCATGTCGAGGTCGGCGTTCGCGTCCACGTAGACGTGGCAGTTGCCGACGCCGGTCTCGATCGTGGGAACCGTCGCCTGTTCGACCACGGCGTTGATCAGACCTGAGCCACCGCGCGGAATCACCAGGTCCACCAGGCCGCGGGCGGTGATGAGGTGCGTGACGGACGCGCGGTCGTGGCACGGCAGGAGCTGCACGCAGTCGGCCGGCAGATTCACGCTTTCGAGTGCGTCGCGCAGGACGGCGACGAGCGTGGTGTTGGAGTTCTCGGCGGTCGAGGAACCCCGCAGCAGCGCGGCGTTGCCCGACTTCAGGGCGAGACCGGCGGCGTCGACCGTGACGTTCGGGCGGCCCTCGTAGACCATGCCGACGACGCCCATCGGGACGCGGACCTGCTTGAGCTCCAGGCCGTTCGGGAGGATGCCGCCGGTGATCACCTGGCCGACCGGATCCGGAAGTCCCGCAACGGTTTCGAGGCCTGCGGCGACGCTGTCGACACGAGCTTCGGTGAGCGTGAGGCGGTCCAGGATGTTCTCCGGAAGGCCTGCCGCCCTGCCTGCTTCGAGGTCCTTCTGGTTGGCCTCGATGATCTCTGGCGCGCGCTTGCGGAGCGCGGCGGCCATCCCGAGCAGCGCGGTGTCCTTGCGCTCACGGGTGGCGAGGACTAGTTCGTCGGCGGCGACACGGGCGCGGCGAGCTGCCGCGTGCACCTGATCGCGCAGGTCATCAGTCACGCCACACAGCTTACGACCTGCGACAATCACAATTGTCAGAGTGGCCTGGCAAGCTTGCGCCTCATGGACGACATCGCGTTGCGAGAACTGGCGGAGGAACGGCTCCGGGCACTGGCGGGCCCGGAGGCGGTGCTGCGCGAGGACCAGTGGACCGCGATCCACACCCTGGTGGCACAGCGCCGCCGGGCTCTCGTCGTCCAGCGCACGGGCTGGGGCAAGTCGGCCGTGTACTTCATCGCGACGGCATTGCTGCGTCAGCTCGGTGAGGGGCCCACGATCATCGTGTCGCCGTTGCTCGCGTTGATGCGCAACCAGATCGACGCGGCGGCACGGGCCGGTGTGCACGCGGTGACGATCAACTCCGCGAATCCCGGCGAGTGGGACGCGGTGCAGGAGCAGGTCGCGGCCGGCGAGGTCGACGTGCTCCTGGTGAGTCCGGAACGGCTGAACAACCCTGACTTCCGCGATGCGGTGCTGCCGTCGCTGACGGCGTCGGCGGGTTTGCTCGTGGTCGACGAGGCGCACTGCATCTCGGACTGGGGCCACGACTTCCGGCCGGACTACCGCAGGCTGCGGACGTTGCTGACGGAGCTGCCCTCGGGCGTGCCGGTGCTGGCGACGACGGCGACGGCCAACGACAGGGTGGTCCACGACGTCACCGAGCAGCTGGGGCTCGGCGCCGACGAGGGCACGCTGGTGCTGCGGGGGCCGCTGGACCGCGACAGCCTGCGTCTGTCGGTCGCACTGCTGCCCACCGCGGAGTCGCGCCTCGCGTGGCTGGCAGAACAGCTCGACCGCATGCCCGGTTCCGGGATCATCTACACGCTCACGGTCGCGGCGGCGGACGACATCGCGGCGTTCCTCGCCTCACGGGGCTTCGCGGTGGCCTCGTACTCGGGCAAGACCGAGCCCGCCGAACGGGAACGCGCCGAGGAGGACCTGCTCGGCAACAAGGTCAAGGCGCTCGTCGCCACCTCCGCCCTCGGCATGGGTTTCGACAAGCCGGACCTGGGGTTCGTCGTGCACGTCGGCGCCCCCTCCTCCCCGATCGCGTACTACCAGCAGATCGGCCGTGCGGGCCGTGGCGTCGAACGGGCCGAGGTGGTGCTGCTGCCGGGCCACGAGGACCGCGACATCTGGGCCTACTTCACGTCACTGGCGTTCCCGCCGGAGGTGGTGGTGCGGCAGGTGCTGTCCGCTCTCGACGGCGCGAGCAAACCGCTCTCGACCGCGGCGCTCGAACCGATGGTCGAGCTGTCGCGCGGCAGGCTCGAGGTGGTGCTGAAGGTGCTGGACGTCGACGGCGCGGTCCGGCGGGTGCGCGGCGGCTGGGAGTCGACGGGCCGGCCGTGGGAGTACGACGGTGAGCGGTACGCGCGCATCGCGGAGGCCCGCAAGGCCGAGCAGCAGGTGATGATCGAGTACCAGCGCACCGGTTCGTGCCGGATGAAGTTCCTGCAGGACCAGCTCGACGACCCGACCTCGCACGACTGCGGGCGTTGCGACAACTGCACCGGCGAGCGGTTGTCGGTCGAGGTCTCCGAGGTGGCGGCGGAGGCCGCTCGCGAACGGCTGCTGCGCCCCGGTCTGGACGTGGCGCCGCGCAAGATGTGGCCGACGGGCATGGGCGCGATCGGCGTCCCGCTGTCCGGCAAGATCCCGGCGGGCGAGGTGGCGGCCACGGGCAGGGCGCTCGGCCGCCTCACCGACATCGGCTGGGGCAACCGGCTGCGCGACCTGCTCGCGGACGGCGCCGACCGCGAGATCCCGGACGACGTGTTCGCGGCCTGCGTGAAGGTGCTGACGGCGTGGGGCTGGGACGAACGGCCGGTCGGCGTGGTGACGGTCGGCTCGCGCCGGCGCCCTGAGCTGGTCGGCAGCTTCGGTCAGAAGATCGCGTCGATCGGGCGGCTGCCGTTCCTGGGCACCGTGTGGCTCGGTGAGTCGACGCACCGGGCCAACAGCGCGCAGCGGCTGGCCGGGCTGGTGCGGGCGGGCGAAGTACCGGACCTGTCCGGTGTGGACGGTCCGGTTCTGCTGGTGGACGACCACATCGACACCGGGTGGACGATGACGGTGGCGGCTCGGATGCTCAGGAAGGAGGGGGTGTCCGCGGTACTGCCGTTCGCGCTGGCGGTGACGAACTGACCCCCCTCCCGTGAGTGGTGTCGCCCGGAACGTTGCCGGGCGAGGTCGTGGTCAGACGGGTGCATCGTGTCGCCCTGCCGAGCGTGAACACGCCCGTCAACGGGGCGTCGCACACCCAAAACGGGACAACGTCCCTGGACATCACCACTAGCAGTGATGGATGGCCGAGGTCGCGGACGACACCACCAGGTCCACGCCGGGCAGGGTGATGTGGGCGCCGTTGACCTTGAGGCCGCCGGGTACCGGGACCTGTTCGTTGATCACGATCTTGCCGCCGGGCAACGAGATCGTGGTGTTGGGTGCCGTTGCCACGGTGACGGGGAGGCCGGCGACCGTCAGCGCGCCGATGGTGACGGTGCCGGTGGTGGTGCCGCAGGTGCTGCGGGAGGTTGCCACCACGTCTCGCAGGGCCACCAGGCCCACACCCAGTTCCGCGACGGACGTGCGGGTGGTCGAGGTGCCGGGGGCCAGGGTCGTGGTCACCGACGTGCACAGCGCCCAGGCTCCTACCGGGGCTGAGATCGTTGCGGCGCAGGGTGGCGCGGTGGTGGTGGCTTGGGCCGTGCGGACTTCGCCGGTGTCCGGGGTCGGCGCGACGGTGAGGCCCGCCGCCTTGCCGGAGAGGCCGAAGCCTCGGCCTGTCATGTGTCGCAGGGCGAGCGTGGCGGAGGTGGTGCTCGGTTCGTAGAACTGGTCGCCGGGGAACGTTGCTGTTACGGGCACGGTCGCGGCTGCGTTGAGCGGTTGGTTCGGGGAGGCGACCGTGCACTCCGCCAGGCCGGTGGCGTCGGTGGTGTCCACACAGGACTGGGTGCCGCCCAGGGTGAGCTGGATGCTGCGTCCGGCGACCGGGGTGGTGTCGTCTTCGGTCAGTGTGGCTGACAGGCGGGCTGGTTCTGCGTTGGCCACCTTGGTGTCGCCGAGGTAGGTCAGGGTGGTTTCTTCTTTGGTCACCGCGAAATCCGTGGTGGCGTTGGACGGGAGGAGGGCTTTGCTGCCGGTGAAGGTCGCGGTCAGCTGGTAGGTGCCCGCCGGTTCGCCGGGCGTCAGGGAGCAGGAGGCCGCGCCGTCGGCGTTCGTGGTGCCTGTGCAGGTTTCGGCGTTGTTCAGCTTGAACACGACGGGCTGGGACGCGATCGGGGTGCCGGAGCCGGTCAGGGTGAGGCGGGCGGACACCGTCGCGGGGTCGTGGAAGTCTCCGGTCAGGGCGCCGGTGTAGGTGAGCGTGGTCGGTTTGCGGATGACGGCGAACTGGACCTCGGTGCTCGACGGCTGGTGGGTCACGTCGCCGCCGTAGCCGATCGCCAGCGGGTAGTTGCCCGCGGATTCGGCCGGGGTGATCGAGCAGGTCGCGACGCCGTCGGTGTTGGTGGTGCCGACGCAGGTTTCGCTGGCGTTGAGGCGGAACACCAACTGGGCTCCTGCCACCGGGCCGGTCGCGGTGGTGAGGCGGGCGGAGAGGGTCACCGGGTCGCCGGTGAAGCCGGACGTGGGGCCGGTGTAGGTGATCGTGGTGGATTCGACCAGGTAGCTGATGGTCACGGATGGCTCGTCGGCGGTTTCGGCCGTGGAGAAGTTCGAGACGCCGGTGCCTGCCCGTGCGGAGCCGTGGCCGCCGTCGCCGCCGTCCACGGCGACGGCCAGCGGGGTCGGCGCCTGGGAGCCGGACGCGCCGCCTCCGCCGCCGTACCAGCCACCGCCGCCTCCTCCACCGCCGCCACCGCCCGCGGTCGCGGGATTGCCCGGCGCGCCTACGCCGGCGAGGCCGAAGATGCCCGGGAAGCCGGGAAATCCGCCTGGGCCGGGGATGCCGGGTGTGCCGCCGTTGTTGTCTCCGCCGTTGCCTCCGTCGTTGCCGGAGAGGCAGCCGATCGCGAAGCAGCGTCCGCCGCCGCCTCCGCCTCCTGGGGCCACGATCACCTTGTCGCACGACTGTCCTGAGCAGATCCGCACGTCACTCGCGCCACCGCCTGCCCCGCCCGCGAACGGGGTGCCGAAACCGCCGGACGCGCCGCCGCCGTAGCCAGGATCGCCGCCGGTCGCGCCGTTGCCGTCGCCGCCGTTCTGGCCCACGCCGACCACCAGTTGTGTGACGCCCGCGGGGACGGCCAGGTCCGCCTCGGCCCGGTGGCCAGGTCTGCCGCTCGGGCCCGAGTCGTCGCCGCCGTCCGCACCCTGGCCGCCGCGTCCGCCGATGGCGACGACGTGGAGCTTCTTGACGCCTGCGGGGATCACGTAGGTCTGTTCGCCGCCGGTGGGGTTGAAAGTCTTCGAAACGAAGTGGTCGGCGAACGCCGATGGCGCTAACACGACGCTCGCGCCTACAAGGCCGATGGTGAGTGCCATCGCGAGCCTGGCTCGGGACATCAAGGATGCCTTCCGTGCAGAGAGTCCCCCGACCCGGCGAAAGGATCTCGCAAAGTAGTTCGGGATGGCACGACCTTCACCCGAAAGCGAATCGATGTGAGCCGTTTGGCCGTCAGGGCAGGAAACGCGGCACGGCGTCGCAAAACTCCTCGGGCCGCTTGCTGTGGATCCGGTGGCCCGCGTCGATCGTGGTCAGTTCGGCGTGCGAGCTCTCGGCGGTCACCTCGACCAGCCTCTCCCCCGGGATCGTGCTGCGCGGACCGCCGCCGATCACCAGGGCCGGAGCAGGCCTTGCAACGGCGAGGACCTGCCGGCCAGGGCGTGCAGCAGCACGACGGCAGGGCCGGTTCCCTCGCGGCGGCAGGCGATGCGCACGCCACCGACGTCCACGGTGGGCAGTGAAACCGTGCGGCCGTTGCGAACCGGCCCCCGGTGCGGTGTGGCACTGTCAGCGCCATGATTCCGGACGTCGTGCGGTACCGGCAGGCCGACCTCCTCTCCGGTCTGCACCGGCGGTTCGGACCGGTCGTGCGGGTGGGGCCGTACACCTACCTGCTCGGGCCGGAGGCGAACCAGTTCGTGTTCGGCAACTCCGAGCTGTTCGAGGTGGAACAGGCGTTCCAGTCGCTGGTGCCGGTGGACGGGCCCACGTCGTTGATCGTGAGCGACGGCGAGGACCACAAGCGGCGGCGCAGGTTCGTGCAGCCCGCGTTGGCGCATCGGCAGATCGCGAGCTACGTGCCGGTCATGCGGGCCAACGCCGAGGCGACGATCGACGCGTGGCGGCCGGGCGAGACCGTCGACGCCTACCAGGAGTTCCGCAGGGCGATTCGGCGCAGCACGATCCACGCGCTGTTCGGCGAGGAACTGGCGCAGGATTCGGACTTCTTCGGCGCGCACCTGCAGGTGCTGATCAACCTGATCGACCGCAACCCGGCGGTCGTCAAGGTGCTCAGAACGATGAAGGCTCCGGCGTGGCGCAACGCGATGAGAGCGCGCCGAGCCGTCGACGCGCGGGTGTACAAGGCGATCGAGGAGACGCGTCAGGGCAAAACGGCCGGTGACGTGCTCACCTCTCTCGTGCAGGGTGACGGACTGAGCGACCTGGAGGTGCGCGACCAGATCGTCACGCTGATCGCGGCCGGGTACGAGACGACCAGCGGCGCGATGGCGTGGGCGGTGTTCAACCTGTTGCGGCACAACGGGGTCTGGGAGCGAGCGCGGCAGGACGACGACTACCTGGCCAACGTCGTCAACGAGACGCTCAGGCTGTACCCGCCGGCGGTCGTCTCGGCACGGGTCGCCGCGCAGTCGTTCGAGTTCGCCGGGAAGAAGATCAAGCAAGGCACGTTCCTGCTGTACAGCCCGTACGTCACGCACCGGCTGGCCGAGGTGTTCCCGAACCCGCTGAAGTTCGATCCGGACCGCTGGGAGACCAAGCCGGCGCCGCACGAGTTCCTGCCGTTCGGCGGAGGCCCGCACCGTTGCGTCGGCGCCGGGCTCGCCACGACCGAGCTGACCGTGATGCTGAAAGCGTTGCTGCAACGGCCGAAACCCGAACTGCTCCCCCAGCGCCTCACGCCGACCGGTCTCGCCGCGATGCGCCCCAAGAACGGCCTCAGAATCCGAGTAGCAGGGTGACCATCGACGCGAGGCAGGCCAACGCGCGCACGTGGTTCCAGATCGTCCAAGTGCGCAGGTACTCGGGCCAGTAGGCGTCGTCGGTCCGCTCAAGACGGTTGTTCATCGGCACGTTGACAATCATCGTGAGCAGGAACGACCCGACGATGTAGGCCAGGCCGCCGACGATCCGCCCCTGGAAGACCTCGATGCCGCACAGGACGGCGGTGCCGAGGAACACCAGCAGGAACACCGGGTTCTGGATGCGTGCGTTGATCCGGCGCATGGCCTCGCGGGCCTGCTCGGCGGGCAGGTCGGCGAGACCGGGCATGACGGCGACGGAGAAGGCGAAGAACAGACCGGCCATCAGACCGGTGGCAGCGGCTGCGATCAGCGTGATTGTCCCCATGGCGCTCACTCTGACCTGCGAGCGCCGGACTCTCAATGACAATTCATCGCGCGAGCTTGCTCGTTCGTCCAGAATCAACACCATGACGGACGCGTTGGGCGAGGCACTGCACCTGTTGAGGATGTCCGGCACCTTCTACTGCCGCACCGAGCTCACCGAACCGTGGGGCCTGACGATGCCCGACATGGCGGACTGCCTGTGGTTCCACGTCCTGACCAGCGGCCGGTGCGATGTCGAGGTCGACGGCCAGGTCACCTCGCTCGAACCCGGCGACGTGCTGCTCGTCCCCGGTGGGCAGGGCCACCGGCTCTTCCACGGCGACGCGGAGTCGCCGATCGTCACGACGTTGCCGCACGAGTTCGAGACCGACAACTACGCGATCCTGCGGCACGGTGGCGATGGCGCCACAACGCACCTAGTGTGCGGTGCGGTCCGCTTCGACCATCCGGCCGCGAAGCACCTCATCACCGTGTTGCCGAACGTGCTGTACGTGCGACGTGCCGACGACATGCGCGCCACGATCGACCTCATGGCCGCCGAGGCTCAAGCCGTGCGGCCCGGCGGCGAAGCGGTCATCACCAGGCTCGCGGACGTGCTGGTCATCCAGACGATCCGCTCGTGGCTCGCCAACGACCCGGCCGCGCGCACCGGCTGGCTCGGCGCGTTGCAGGACCAGCAGATCGGGCAGGCGCTCGCGCTGATCCACCGCGATCCCGCCCAGCCGTGGACCGTCGAGCGGCTCGCACACCAGACCGCGATGTCCCGGTCGGCGTTCGCGGCGCGGTTCACCGAACTCGTCGGCGAACCAGCCATGCGCTACGTCACGCGGTGGCGCATGCACGTGGCGATGAACAAGCTGAAGGACCGCGACAGCACGGTCAGCGAGATCGCCCGCGGCCTCGGGTACGAATCGGAGGCCGCGTTCAGCCGGGCGTTCAAACGGATCGTCGGGGTGTCGCCCGGTCAGGCGCGGGCGGGCTGAAGCAGGTCCCAGCGGTTGCCGTAGAGGTCCTCGAACACGGCCACGCGACCGTAGACCTCGTCACGCGGCTCCTCGCGGAAGTGCACGCCGAAAGCGACCATGCGGGCGTGGTCGCGGTCGAAGTCGTCGGTGTTCAGGAAGAACCCGACGCGGCCGCCGGTCTGGTCGCCCACCCGTGCCTGCTGCAGACCTGTGTCAGCCTGTGCCAGCAGCAGCGACGTTCCCTGCCCCGCCGACACCACGACCCAGCGCTTGTCGCCCTGCGGAAGGTCCTCGACCAGCGTGAACCCGAGTCCCTCCACGTAGAAGCGGATCGCCTCGTCGTAGTCGCGGACCACCAACGTCACCAAACCAATAGATCGCACAGCGATGAGTATCGACGACGAGAGAGGTCCACCGCACATGGCTGACTCACTCGTACTTCTGCACCCCGGCGGCGCGGACCCCTCGGCGTTCGGGCCGCAGTTCGACGCTCTCGCCGACTTCGCCCTGCACGCACCCCATCGCGTCGATCAGGCCACTCAGGACCACACCGAAATGGCCCAGGAAACCATCAAGTTCCTGGAGCGCACCGGACCCGCTCACCTGCTCGGCTGCAGCGACGGCGCCACGGTTGCTCTCCTCACGGCCGTGCTCAGACCTGATCTCGTGCAACGGCTTGTGGTCGTGTGCGGCGTCTACCACCACGACGGCTGGGACCCGGCCACGGAACTCACGCCGATGCACCGCCGCTCGCCCGCGCTGACCGGAACAGATCTCGGGAAGCTTCCGAACCGGGCGCTGATCATGATCGGCGACGACGACGAGGTGACGCTGGAGCACGCCACGGCCATGTACCGGGCACTGCCGAATGCCGAGCTAGCGGTCGTTCCCGGCACGTCACACGGGCTTCTGCACGAGAAACCCGCCTTGTGCAACGCGATGATCGTTGACTTCCTGACCAATGAACCCGTTGAGACGTACGCCCCAATTCGTCGCCTTGTGTGATTGGGTGCGTCTATGGCGGTTACTTCGGAGACGCATCGACTGCCCGTACGCACGCTTGTCGCGTCCAGCGCCGGCAACGCGGTCGAGTGGTACGACTGGGGCATCTACACGGCCTTCAGCATCTACTTCGCCACGCAGATCTTCCCTTCCGGCAACGAGGCCGCCGCGCTGCTGAGCACGTTCGCGACGTTCGCGCTCGCCTTCTTCTTCCGCCCGCTCGGCGGCTATCTGCTCGGCCGGTTCGCGGACGTCAAAGGACGCCGCACCGCGATGCTGTTCACGATCGTCCTGATGTCCGGCGGCTCGGTCGCGATCGGACTGCTGCCGACGTTCGAGCAGGTCGGCTGGCTCTCCCCGGCTCTGCTGGTGCTCGCGCGCATCGCACAGGGCATGGCGCTGGGCGGCGAGGTGTCGAACGCGTCGGCGTACCTGGCGGAGATCGCGCCCGCTACCCACCGCGGCCGCTACTCGTCGTTCTTCTACATCTCGACGGGCGCGGCGGTGCTGATCGCGTCGCTGCTCGGGTTCTTCCTGTCGCGCAACCTCGACAAGGCCGCGATGGCCTCCTACGGCTGGCGCGTGCCGTTCCTGATCGGCGGCGTGCTGGGCCTGATCGGACTGTGGCTGCGACGAGAACTCAAGGAGACCGACCAGTTCGAGGAGAACAAGGCCAAGGCCGAGAGCCTGCGCAACCCGTTGATGATGACCCTCAAGGAGCATCCCAAGGCTGTTGGGCAGCTCATCGGCATCACGTTGCTCTCGACGCTGAGCTTCTACACGTTCTTCAGCGCGTTGACGCCGTTCGCGGTGAAGTCCAAGGGCGCGAACGACATCGACGTGTTCCTGGCGCTGTCGATCGGCACGGTCGTGTTCATCGCGCTGCAGTACCCGATGGGGTGGATGGCGGACCGCTACGGCCGCAAACCGCAGATGCTCGTGTGGTCGGCGGCGATGGCGTTGCTGGTGGTGCCGCTGTCGAGCCTGGTCAAACCCGGCCTGACGAACCTCGTGATCGTGTTCGCCGTGGGGCTCGGGCTCTACACGGCGATCACGTCGATCGCGCCCGCGATCATGAGCGAGCTGTTCCCGACCGAACTGCGCGGGCTCGGCATCGGCGCTTGGTACAACCTGACCGTCGCCGTGTTCGGCGGCACCGCCCCGCTGGTCATCCAGGCCGTGGGCGGCACCGTGTTCTTCTGGTACGTCGCGGTCAGCGCGGTGATCACGTTCCTCGTCGTGCTCACCCTTCCGGAGACAAAGGGTGTTCGGTTGAGCTGAGGCAGAACTCGTTGCCTTCGGGGTCGGTCAGCACGAACCAGACGCCGTCGCGGCTCACCACCGAGGCACCGAGATCGACGAGCCGCGCCACCTCGGCCTCGACGTCGTCGCACCACAGGTCGACGTGCACCCGGTTCTTCACCGTCTTCGGCTCCGGCACGCGGTTGAAGAAGAACCGCGGTGACCCGTCGAGCAGCACCGACGGGTCGTCCTCGGGGTCGTCGATCCCCATGGCGCTCAGCCGCGCCAGCTCGGCCTCGTCGTACGGGGCGAACTCGTGGTCGTCGAGCACCTGCGCCCAGAACCGGGCGAGCGACGCGGGATGAGCGCAGTCGATGACGACATCGTGCATCCGTGCCATGCACCGACACTAGCGATGCAGTGGCACCAAGTCGTCCGCGTGCACGACCTCGCGGCGCTGTTCCTCCGGCAGGTCGTGGGTCTTGCGGCCGATCAACGACGGCAGCTCCGCCGCGTCGTAGGCCGCCACGCCGCGGGCCACGACCTCGCCGGCCAGGCTGACCAGTTCCACGACGTCGCCTGCCTCGAAGTCGCCGTCCACACCGGTGATTCCGGCCGCCAGCAGCGAACGGCGCCTGCCCACGACCGCGGCGACCGCGCCGTCGTCGAGGTGCAGGCGGCCGTTGGCGTCGGTGGCGTAGCCGAGCCAGAAACGGCGTGCGGTGAGGCGCGAACCCGTGGCGGCGAACGCGGTGCCGACGTCGGCGGTGGTCAGCGCACGACCGGCCTCGGCGGAACCGGTCAGCAGCACCGGGATGCCCGCCGACGAGGCGAGGCGAGCCGCGGCGAGCTTGGAGGCCATGCCGCCGGTGCCGAGGCCGGACGCGCCAACCGTTCCGGCCTGCACACCGTCCACATCGGACGCTGACGCGACCTCGGAGATGCGGACGGCTCCCGGCTTGCGCGGGTCGCCCGAGTAGAGAGCGTCCACGTCCGACAGCAGGAACAACGCGTCGGCGCCGACGAGGTGAGCGACCAGAGCCGCGAGACGGTCGTTGTCGCCGAAGCGGATCTCTTCGGTGGCAACGGTGTCGTTCTCGTTCACGACCGGGACCGCCCCGAGAGCCAGCAGACGCGAGAACGTGCGCTGGGCGTTGCGGTAGTGGGCGCGGCGCACCACGTCGTCAGCGGTCAGCAGAACCTGGCCGACGGTCAACGAGTAGCGGCCGAACGAGTTCGCGTAGGCGTGCGCGAGAGTCAGCTGCCCCACGCTCGCGGCGGCCTGCTGGGTGGCGAGGTCGCGCGGGCGGCGGGACAGCTTCAACGGCGCCAGGCCCGCGGCGATCGCGCCCGAGGACACGAGCACGACCTGGCTACCTGAGGCGGCACGGGCGGCGAGGGCGTCGACCAGCGCGTCGAGACGCGCCGGATCGAGGCCACCTTCCGCTGTGGTCAAAGAAGAAGAGCCGACCTTGACCACGATGCGGTTCGCCGAAGCGACCGCGGTTCGAGCTTGTGAGACCGCGGGGGCCGTCACGGGTTTACTCCTCGCTGACATCACCGTAGTCACCGGGCGCGCGGCGGGCCTTCTTCAGGGCCTTGCGCTCGTGCGCGCCGATGCGGTCGTTGTTCTCGAGACGGATGTCCGTGCCACGTCCGGTCATCGTCATCGCGATGCCGGCCGGGGTGGTCGGTTCCCAGTCGAAGATCAGGTCGCCGATGGTGACCTGACAACCGGGAACAGCACCCATCTTCACGAGCTTTTCCTCGACACCCAGCCTGTTGAGGCGGTCCGCGAGGTAACCGACGGCTTCGTCGTTGGAGAAGTCGGTCTGGCGGATCCAGCGCTCGGGGCGTTCGCCCTTGACGATGAAGCCACCCTCGACCGAGGGGTCCTCGATCACGGTGAAGCCCTGGTCGTCGACGGCGGTCGGCCGCAGGACGATTCGGGTCGATTCCTTCTTCGGCTGGGCGGCGCGGTACTCGCGTACGACCTCGGCCAGCTTGAACGTCAGCTCGCGCAGGCCCTGGCGGGTCACCGCCGACACCTCGAAGACCGGCAGGCCACGGGCCTCGATCTCGGGACGGACGATGTCGGCGAGGTCCTGGGCGTCCGGGATGTCGACCTTGTTGAGGATGACCACGCGCGGACGGTCCTCGAAGTTGCCGCCGAGCGACGGGGTGTACTCCGCGAGTTCCTTCTCGAGCGCGTCGATGTCCGCGATGGGGTCGCGGCCCGGCTCGTACGTCGCGCAGTCGACGACGTGCGCGAGAACGGCGGTGCGCTCGATGTGGCGCAGGAAATCGAGGCCGAGGCCCTTGCCCTGCGACGCACCGGGGATCAGGCCGGGGACGTCCGCCATCGTGAAGATGGTCTCGCCCGCGGTGATCACGCCGAGGTTCGGGACCAGCGTCGTGAACGGGTAGTCGGCGATCTTCGGCTTGGCCGCGGACAGCACCGAGATCAGCGACGACTTGCCGGCCGACGGGAAGCCGAGCAGGCCGACGTCCGCGACGGACTTGAGCTCCAGCACCAGGTCGCGCGTCTCGCCCGGCTCACCGAGCAGCGCGAAACCGGGGGCCTTGCGGGCCCTGGACGCGAGCGAGGCGTTGCCGAGGCCACCACGGCCACCACTGGCGGCGATGAGCTGGGTGCCCTCGCCCACGAGGTCCGCGACGACCTCGCCGGACTCGGTCAGCACGACGGTGCCGTCCGGGACGCGCAGGACCAGGTCCTCACCGTTCGCACCGTCGCGGTTCGCGCCGGCGCCGGACTTGCCGCTCGTGGCGGAGGCGTGCGGGTGGAAGTGGAAGTCCAGCAGGGTGTGCACCTGCGAGTCGACGACGAGGATGACGTCGCCGCCACGGCCCCCGTTGCCGCCGTCCGGGCCGCCGAGGGGCTTGAACTTCTCGCGGTGCACTGAAGCACACCCGTTGCCCCCGTTGCCGGCGGCAGCGTGGATCACCACCCGGTCTACGAAGCGGGCCACGGAAATACTTCCTCTCAAAAGACTTTGGACAAACAACGAGGGGCGGGAGCCGGTTGACCGGTCCCGCCCCTCGCAGAGGTATGACTACGTTGCGGAAACGGTCCTCAGACCGCGACCGGAACGATGTTGACGGTCTTGCGACCGCGCTTCGAACCGAACTCCACCGCACCGGGCAGCAGGGCGAACAACGTGTCGTCCTTGCCGATGCCGACGCCGACGCCGGGGTGGAACTTGGTGCCGCGCTGGCGGATCAGGATCTCGCCGGCCTTGACGACCTGACCGCCGAACCGCTTCACACCCAGGTACTGGGCGTTGGAGTCACGGCCGTTGCGGGAACTGGACGCACCCTTTTTGTGTGCCATGAGAAGTCAGGTCCTCACTTACCGGTGATGCCGGTGACCTCGACGCGGGTCAGCTTCTGCCTGTGACCCTGTCGCTTGTGGTAACCGGTCTTGTTCTTGAACTTGTGGATGCGAATCTTCGGGCCCTTGGTGTGCTCGACCAGCTTGCCGGTCACCGAGAACTTCTCCAGGGACGCCGCGTCTGCGGTGACGTCGGTGCCGTCGACCACGAGCAGCGCCTGGAGGGAGATTTCGGTGCCCGGCTCGCCCTCGAGCTTCTCGACCTCGACGATGTCGCCGACAGCGACCTTGTACTGCTTGCCGCCGGTCTTGACGATCGCGTACATCAGGACGGAAGTCTCCTGCTACTCGATGGTGACGGGCCATGCGCCAACCCGTCTGCGAAGGAAAACAGCAGAGGGGGCACACGACAGGACCCGTCGGATGGCGGGCCGTCCACAAGGTTACGGGAGTGGGTACTGCCGGAGCAAACTGGGGTGCCCTGATCGCGTTCCCGCAGGCTGTGCGGTCCCTCACAAGCGAAAACCGGGGCCGCCCGCAGGCGACCCCGGTTCTCACTTCATTCGCGTCAGTCCTCCTGGACCGGCGGTCCCGCGGGCCGCGACACGGCGCGGCGCCTGCGGGTGGTGGTGACCACCGGTGCGGGCATCTGGACCTCGGGCTGCTTGGGCACCTCGACGACGATCGGTGCGGGCGCCTCCGCGGCGGGGGCACCGGCGGCGCGCTTGGCCGCACGACGCCGCGGACGTGCCGCGGGGGGCTCCACAGCGGCCACCGGGGCCGCGGCGACGGGCTCGGGCGCGGAGACCGGCTCCGAGGCCTCCACGAGCTCCTGCTCGGGCTCGAACACCGGCAACGGCCGCTGCGACCCGATGCGTCCCGTCACGAGCGGCCTCGCGACCTCGACCGGCGCCTCTTCGGCGACCGGTTCGACGAGCTCGTCGGCCGTCTCCTCGATCACCTCGGGCTCGGCGTCGGTGACGACGGGCTCGAGTTCGACGGGCGCCGGGTCCTCCGCGACCTCGTGCGGCACGTGACCGTTGAGCGCCTGCTCCTCGACCACGACCGCGTCGACCACGGCCTGCGGCTCCTTGTCGCGGCCACGGCGACGACGGCGACGACGGCCGTGGGCCTCGTGCTCCTGGTCGGCCGCGACCACGTCCTCGGAGGTGTCCTCGGGCTCGCCGGGCTCGACGATCTCGGGCTCGACCGGGGCCTCCGGCGCCTCGACGGACGCCTCGACGACCTCGGTGGTCTCGGCCGCCTGCTCGCCGCCACCCTTGTTGCGGCGCGACTTGCGGCCACCGCTCTGCTGCTGCGGCTGCTGCTGTTGCTGGCCGCCACCGTTGCCACCACCGTGCGAGTGCACGGGCTCGGTGGACACGACGACGCCACGGCCGCGGCAGTGCTCACAGGTCTGGCTGAACGCCTCGAGCAGGCCGGTGCCGACCCGCTTGCGCGTCATCTGCACGAGACCCAGCGAGGTGACCTCGGCGACCTGGTGACGCGTGCGGTCGCGGCCGAGGCACTCGGTCAGGCGGCGCAGCACCAGGTCGCGGTTCGACTCCAGGACCATGTCGATGAAGTCGATGACGATGATGCCGCCGATGTCGCGCAGCCGGAGCTGGCGGACGATCTCCTCCGCCGACTCCAGGTTGTTGCGCGTGACGGTCTCTTCGAGATTGCCGCCGGAACCGGTGAACTTGCCGGTGTTGACGTCGATGACCGTCATCGCCTCGGTGCGGTCGATGATCAGGTAGCCACCCGAGGGCAGCCAGACCTTGCGGTCGAGCGCCTTCATCAGCTGCTCGTCGATGCGGTACTCGACGAACGCGTCGTTGTTGCCGACGTGCTTCTTCAGGCGGTCCTGCAGGTCCGGCGCCACGTGGCGGACGTACGAGTCGATGACCTCCCACGCCTCGTCGCCCTGGACGACGAGCTGGGCGAAGTCCTCGGTGAACAGGTCGCGGACGACCTTCACCAGCAGGTCCGGCTCTTCGTACAGAAGCGTCGGCGCCTTGGTGGAGGTGCTGGCGGACTTCTCCTTGATGACCTTCCACTGAGCCTGCAGACGGGTGACGTCGCGGCCCAGCTCCTCCTCGGCGATGCCTTCGGAGGCGGTGCGGATGATCACACCGGCGTCTTCGGGGACGACGCGCTTGAGGATGTCCTTGAGGCGCTTGCGCTCGTTGTCCGGCAGCTTGCGGCTGATGCCCGTGGCACCGCCGCCGGGCACGTAGACGAGGAAGCGGCCGGGAAGGCTGATCTGCGTGGTGAGGCGGGCGCCCTTGTGGCCGACCGGGTCCTTGGTGACCTGGACGAGCACGCTGTCGCCGCTGGACAGGGCCTGTTCGATCTTGCGGGACTTGCCCTCGAGACCGGCGGCGTCCCAGTCGACCTCACCGGCGTAGAGCACGGCGTTGCGGCCGCGGCCGATGTCGATGAACGCGGCTTCCATGCTCGGCAGCACGTTCTGCACGCGGCCGAGGTAGACGTTGCCCACGATCGAGCCGGAGCCCGACGACGTGACGAAGTGCTCGACCAGCACGCCGTCTTCCAGCACGCCGATCTGGGTGCGGTCGCCGCGCTCGCGGACGACCATCGTGCGGGCCACGGCCTCGCGCCGGGCCAGGAACTCGGCCTCGGTCAGCACCGGAGCGCGGCGGCGGCCGGCCTCGCGACCGTCACGACGGCGCTGGCGCTTGGCCTCCAGGCGCGTCGAGCCGCGGATGCTGCGCACCTCGCTCTGCGCGGCCTCGGAGTCGGCCTTGTCGTCGCGCGCGTCCCGCGTCTCGCGGACGTGCACGACCGTGTTCGGCGGGTCGTCCTCGGACGTGACCTCGTCCTCCGCGCCGGTCTTGCGGCGACGGCGGCGACGGCGGCGACGGGTCGAGCTCTCGTCACCCTCGTCCTCGGCCTCGGCGGCGTCATCGCTCTCGGCGGGCTCGGAGGCGTCCTCGGCCGAAGCCTCGTCGGTCTCCTCGCCGCCCTCGGCGTCCGTGCCCTTGCCGCGGCCCCGGCCACGACGGCCACGGCGGCGCCGGCGACGGCTGTCCGCCTCGTCGTCACCGTCCACCTCGGCGTCGGCCTCGGCGGCTTCGGCTGCCTCGAGCTCGTCCGCGGCGATCTCGCCGACGGACTTCTCCTCGGCGACCGGCTCCTCCTCGACGACGAACGGCGAGGGCGGGGCCTTCGGCCGTTCGATCGGCTGGGGCGGCAGGAACACCGCGCTCGGCGCGGCGAAGATCGGCGCGAGCGCCGGTGCCTCGAACGCCGGGATCGCGGGCGCCTCGTAGTCCTCGGTGACCTCACCGGTGACCACGTCGTCCCAGTCGACGAGCGTTTCGGCGACCTTCAGCGCGACGTCGCGGCTGACGCTCGACTGCGCGCTTTTGGGGACCTCACCGAGGTCGGCCAGCGCCGTCATCACGTCCTTGCTGCTGACGTCCAGCAGTTTGGCCAGTGCGTGGACCCGCAACTTGTCCGGCAGGTCCGCCAGTTCAGGGCGTGCGGCAACCACGCCCTGCCCGCCGGTGACACCGGCAGGCTTGTCCTTGTTCGACATGCAGCTCCTCCACCCCCGGGCGCGTCCCGTGAGGACGCGGCCGCGCAGGGGCCTCTCTTGGTCTCTCTCCGCCGCTGCTCGCGGCGGGAATCCTTGCCTCGCGCGCAGCGGCGTGGCGCCTCACTGGGCGCACGCTTGC
The DNA here is from genome assembly GCF_044765805.1 of Lentzea sp. NPDC102401. Taxonomy (NCBI): domain Bacteria; kingdom Bacillati; phylum Actinomycetota; class Actinomycetes; order Pseudonocardiales; family Pseudonocardiaceae; genus Lentzea; species Lentzea sp. NPDC102401. The sequence continues at coordinate 38,737 of NZ_JBIWKS010000014.1, forward strand.
GCAGGTCCCACGACGACGCCGCTGTCAGCGCCGCTCCTCCTGTATGCGCATCACAAGGTTGGTCCGAACCGAACTGACACCGTCAGCGCTCGTCAGGACTCTCTGTCCTGCTGGAGCGGGTCCACCAGCCTGCCCTCGCCGTCGAGCCTTCCCTGGGCCATCCGGGTTGCTCTCGCAGGTACCGGCGGCACGAGATCGGCCACGACGCGAAGCGCATTCAGCACGTCGTCGGGTCGCACGGTAGGCGTTACCTGCCGTACAACCGTCATGAGTATCCCACACGGTCGTGACAAAGCGGTGTCATCGTGTCCGGCGTCGCTCGAACGTGGTTCGACCAGCGCTGACACGACGGCGGGCCGCACGTCGAGCATCTTCGTGCCGTTCTTGGTGAGCCGCTCGACCTCGACGGACTCCTCCGCGAGGAAGACGCTCACCGCCTTCGCGAGCTCATCGGGCTCGACACCGTCGAGCTCGATCCGCCATTCGCTCGCGTCGATGCGCTCGGTGAGGTTGCCACCGCGCGCCTGGACGATGTCGACGACGTCGATGCCGGGTGGCAACGCCTCGTCGAGCGCGATCCTGAGCGCCTCCGGGTCGAGTTCCTCGACCACCGACACCTCGACGTACTCGGCCTCGCTGGCGACACCGGTCGGCGCGGCGCCGACCCACGACACCTTCGGGTGAGGGCTGAACCCCTGCGAGTACGCCATGGGTACGCCTGCCCTGCGCAGCGCACGTTCGAACGTGCGAGCGATGTCGCGGTGCGAAGTGAAACGCAGCCTCCCCCGCTTGGTGTAGCGAAGGCGCAGTTTCTGCACGGCGACGGCCGACGGGTTGTTGGGCAGGTTGCGGCTCAGCGGTGCTCCCCTTGGTGTTCCGACGGGTGAGCGGTCCCATCGGCGCAGGCTGTTCGTCCAGTAGGACGGTACCGTGAACCTGATTCAGAACGTTCAGCTTGTCTAGATCGTTGCGCGTGGCTACGGTCCGGCTGACTGGACGCCCTGCCGACTGGAGGTCCCTGGTGCCTCTGCCCCACCGCGCTCGAGCGGCGGCAATGACCGCACTGCTCGTCGCCGGGTGTCTGGCGGCGTCCCTGCCCGCCGGCGCGGAACCGGACCCCGCACCCGAGGCCCCGTCCTGCATCCAGCCCGGTCCGCTGCTGCGCTACCTGGTGGTGTTTCCGCAGTCCACGCCCGCTGAGGCGGCGAACGCGGAGATCACCGAGGCGTGCGGCCTGACCACCGTCTACTACCCGCAGATCTCGGTCGCGGTGGCCACTTCGCCCGACCCGGGTTTCCTCAGGCTGATCGGCCCGGAGCGCGCGTACAGCGCCCAGGGCGAGAGCATCGCCAAGCGGTCGGTGAAGCGGAAGAAGGACGACACGGAGCTGTTCCGGCCCTCTGGCGTGCGCTCGGCCGAACAATGGGACATGGATCTCATCAAGGCGCCGGCCGCGCACGAGATCACGACGGGTTCCAAGTCCGTCGTCGTGGGCGTCCTGGACTCCGGCGTCGACGCCCGCCACCCCGATCTGGTGGACGCGCTGGCCCCCGAGCTGTCCGCGGGATGCCTGACCGGCAAGCCCGACACGTCACCGTCCGCCTGGATCCCGACGACCTCCGCCCACGGCACGCACGTCGCCGGCACCATCGCCGCGGCGGACGACGGCCGCGGCACCACGGGCGTCGCACCGGGCGTGCGCATCGCGTCCGTGAAGGTCGTGGACGACGACGGGTTCATCTACCCCGAGTACGCGGTGTGCGGCTTCATGTGGGCCGCCTCACAGAACATGACGATCACCAACAACAGCTACTTCATCGACCCGTACCTGTTCACCTGCCAGAGCGAGCCCGGTCAGCGCGTCATCTACGAGGCCGTGCGACGTGCCGTGGACTACGCGACCTCGCGCAACGTGCTGACGGTCGCCGCCGCTGGAAACGCCGGCGCGGACCTGTCCCGGCCGGGCCGCGACTCGATGTCGCCGACGAACGGCGAGGCGCAGACGCGGCCGGTGGACTCGACGTGCGTGGTGCTTCCGGCGCAGCTCAAGAACGTGGTGGGCGTGTCGGCGGTCGAGTCGACCAAGACCAAGGCCGGGTACAGCTCGTACGGGCTGGGCGCGATCGACGTGACGGCGCCGGGTGGCGATCCGCGCACCCCGACGGGCTGCGTGCTGTCGACCGTGCCGTCCGGCTACGACTACTCGTGCGGCACCTCGATGGCGACTCCGCACGCGACGGGGGTGGCGGCGCTGATCGCGTCGACGCATCCGGAGACCGACGCGGTGTCGCTGGGACGCATGCTGAACGCGCAGGCGGAGACGCTGGCCTGTCCCGGCGACTACGACCTGAACGGGACGGGTGTGCAGGACGCGTTCTGCACCGGGTACTCGGAGTACAACTCGTTCTACGGCCACGGACTCGTGGACGCGCTGGCCGCAGTCACGAAGTAGCCACCCGCTACAACGAACGCACGCGGGGACCTTTCGTTCGCTTGTACCGAACGAAAGGTCCCCGCGTGCGGTTGAGCTACGGCGTGAGCGACGGGTTCTTCACCGGCGAGCCGACGCCGACCGGGGAGATCGGCAGCAGCTTGCGGCCCGTCGGGCCGACCTCGATGTCCGTGCCCATCGCCGGGCAGACACCGCAGTCGAAGCACGGGGTCCAGCGGCAGTCGTCCTGCTCGCGCTCGTCGAGCGCGTCCTGCCAGTCGGCCCAGAGCCATTCCTTGTCGAGGCCCGAGTCGAGGTGGTCCCAGGGCAGGACCTCCAGTTCCTCGCGCTCGCGGGTGGTGAACCAGGCGAGGTCGACGCCGAGCGGCTCCAGCTGTTCCGACGCCTTCGCGGTCCAGCGGTCGTAGGAGAAGTGCTCGCTCCAGCCGTCGAACCGGCCACCGTCGCGCCACACGGCCTCGATGACCTTGCCGATGCGGCGGTCACCGCGGCTGAGCAGGCCTTCGATGAGGCTCGGCTTGCCGTCGTGGTAGCGCATGCCGATGTTGCGGCCGAGGCTGCGGTCGGAGTTGACGGCCTCGCGGAGCTTGCGGAGACGGTCGTCGACCACGTCCGGGTCGCACTGCGGGGCCCACTGGAACGGCGTGTGCGGCTTGGGCACGAACCCGCCGATCGAGATGGTGCAGCGGACGTCGTTGCGGCCGCTGGCCTGCCGGCCCGCGCGGATGACGTTCTTCGCCATCTCCGCGATCTGCAGGACGTCCTCGTCCTCCTCGGTCGGGAGGCCGCACATGAAGTAGAGCTTCACCTGCCGCCAGCCGTTGGAGAACGCGGCCGACACCGTCCGGATGAGGTCCTCTTCGGACACCATCTTGTTGATGACGCGCCGCATCCGCTCGCTGCCGCCCTCGGGCGCGAAGGTCAGGCCCGAGCGCCTTCCGTTGCGGGACAACTCGTTCGCGAGATCGATGTTGAACGCGTCGACGCGGGTGCTCGGCAGGCTCAGGCCCGTGTTCGTGCCCTCGTAGCGGTCCGCGAGGCCCTTGGTGATCTCGGCGATCTCGCTGTGGTCGGCACTGGACAGGGACAGCAGCCCGACCTCTTCGAAGCCGGTCGCCGCCAGTCCCTTCTGGACCATGGCGCCGATGCCCTCGATGGACCGCTCGCGCACCGGACGGGTGATCATGCCGGCCTGGCAGAAGCGGCAGCCGCGGGTGCAGCCGCGGAAGATCTCGACGCTCATCCGCTCGTGGACGCTCTCGGCGAGCGGCACCAGCGGCTGCTTCGGGTACGGCCACGCGTCGAGGTCCATCGTGGTGCGCTTGAAGACGCGGAACGGGACCCGGTCGCGGTTCGGCACGACGCGCTGGATGCGGCCGTCCGGCAGGTACTCCACGTCGTAGAACCGCGGGATGTACACGCCGCCGGTCTCGGCGAGCCTGGTCAGCACCTCGTCACGGCCGCCGGGGCTGCCCTCGGCCTTCCACGCCCTGACGATCTCGGTGATCTCCAGGACGGCCTCTTCGCCGTCGCCCAGCACCGCCGCGTCCACGAACTCGGAGATCGGTTCGGGGTTGAACGCCGCGTGCCCGCCGGCGACCACGATCGGGTCGTCCTCGGTGCGGTCCTTCGCGTGCAGCGGGATGCCGGCGAGGTCCAGCGCCGTCAGCATGTTCGTGTAGCCCAGCTCCGTCGCGAAGCTGATGCCCATCAGGTCGAACGCCTTCACCGGGCGGTGGCCGTCCACCGTGAACTGCGGGACGTCGTGCTCACGCATGAGCTTCTCGAGGTCCGGCCACACGGCGTACGTGCGCTCGGCGAGCACGTCCGGCAGTTCGTTGAGGATCTCGTAAAGGATCATGACGCCCTGGTTGGGCAGCCCGACCTCGTACGCGTCGGGGTACATCAAAGCCCAGCGCACGGACGCCGCGTCCCAGTCCTTGACGGTCGCGTTGAGCTCCCCGCCGACGTACTGCACCGGCTTCGAGATCCGCGGCAGCAGTGGCTCCAACCTGGGGAAAACCGACTCGACACTCACACGACCAGAGTAACGGCCCTCACGTGGCTGGCCGAATCGCGCCTCAGTCCAGCAACAACTTGCCCAATCGGCGCGCCGCCACCACCGTTCCGGCGGCCGCCAGCACCGCGAAGTACGCGACGTGGCCGAGCATGCCCCAGCCGACAACGCCCAGCGTGAGGCCCCGCATCAGCTCGATCGCGTGGTAGAGCGGCGTCCACGTCACCACGGTCTGCAGCCAGCCCGGGTAGACCGACAGCGGGTAGAACGTCGTCGAGAACAGGAACAGCGGCAGCACCGCGAGTTGCACGAGATCGAAGTCCTGCCACGACCGCATGAACGTCGTCGCCGCCATGCCCACCGCGGCGAACGCGAACGCCACCAGCAGCGCCGCCGGCAACGCCAGCAGCGCCCAGGGCGAGAAGATCAGCCCCATCCCGAGCATGACGACCAGGAACCCGGCCGAGTACAGCCCGCCCCTGATCAGCGCCCAGGCGATCTCGCCGATCGCGATGTCCATCGGCCCCATCGGCGTCGTGAGCATCGCGTCGTAGAGCTTCACGTACTTGAACTTGAAGAACACGTTGAACGTCGCGTCGTACACGGCCCCGTTCATCGCGCTCGCCGCCAGCAGCGCGGGCGCCACGAACGCCGCGTAGCTGATCGGCCGCCCGTCCGGCCCGGCCACCGCCGTCACCATCTGCCCGAACCCGAGCCCCAGCGACCACAGGAACAACACGGGTTCGAACGCCCCGCCGACCAGCACGAACCAAGCACGCCGGTTCACGAGCGCGGCCCGTTCGACGAGCATGCTCGCCTTGCCGCCGTAGAGCCCCGGCGGAATCACGCGCCACAACAGCCCCACGCTGGCGGGCACGGCCTTCTCGCGATCGAGGGTCTGCGTCATACCGCCAGCCTCCGGTGGAAGAACTTCACGCCGAGCGCGATGCCCGCGGCCGTCAGCGCCGTCAGGTACGCGAGGTGCCCCAACCCCGGTAAGAGGTCCATCGTGCCGAACGTCGTGCCTCTGGCGAGCTCGATGCCGTGCCACGCGGGCGTCAGCCACACCAGCGGCAACAACCAGTCCGGCAGCTGGCTGACCGGGAAGAACGCCCCGGTGAACAACGTCATCGGCATCATCACGAACCGGAAGATGGTGGTGAAGCCGTCCGGCTTGTCCAACGTCGCGCTGTAGGCGACCAACGGCGCGCTGAACGCCAGCGCCGCCAGCGTCGCGACCAGGATCGACACGAGGATCCCAGGCCCGGCCGCCGCGCCGAGAACCACCGCGATCCCCACGAACACCGCGGACCGCACGAACATCTGCGAGCCGATCCACAACATCTGCCCGTAGAGCACCTGCGCGGGCGTGATCGGCGTGGCCACCATTCCGACGTACGACTTCTGCCACAGGAACGCCGACATGATCGCGTACGTCGACTCGAACGTGGCCCCTTGCAACGCCGTGACGACGACCAGCGCGGGCGCGAGGTACTCCAGATACGGCACCCCGCCGATCAACGCCGTCGACTGCACCTGCGACCCGAACCCGAGCCCGAGCGCGAGCAGGAACAACACGGGCGTCAGGAAGCTCGACACGACCGTGGCCCGCCAGTTGCGCCGGTACCACGTCCAGTGCTTCTCGAAGCCGAACCAGGAGGCCCTGAGCGTCTGCATCAGTCCACCAGCGTCCGGCCGGTGAGCCGCAGGAACACGTCCTCCAGCGAACTGCGCCGCACGAGACTCTGCACTGGCGCGACCCCGTGCTCGTGGACTCTTTGGAGGGTCGCCTCCCCGTCCTGCGTGTAGAGCAGCAACCGATCCGGCAGCACCTCGACCCGTTCCGCGAACCGTTCGAGATCCGGCTTCTCCGCACCGGGCTGGAACCGCAGCTCCAGCACCTCCCTAGTGGAGTACCTGGTGATCAGCTCGCTGGGCGACCCCTCCGCCGCGATCCGCCCGCCGTCCATCACCACGAGCCGGTCGCACAGCTGCTCGGCCTCGTCCATGTAATGGGTGGTGACGATGAGCGTGACACCGTCCTGCTTCAGCCGGAACAGCCTGTCCCACAACAGATGCCGCGCCTGCGGGTCCAACCCGGTGGTCGGCTCGTCGAGCAGCAGCAACTCCGGATCGTTGACCAGCGACCGCGCGATCGTGAGCCTTCTCTTCATCCCGCCGCTGAGCGGCTCGACCTCGTGATCGGCCCGGTCGGCGAGCTGCGCGAACTCCAGCAACTCCTCGGCCTTCTCCCGGCACTTCTGCCGCGACATCCCGAAGTACCGCCCGTAGGTCTGCAGGTTCTGCCGAACCGTCAGCTCGGTATCGAGGTTGTCGAGCTGCGGCACCACCCCGAGCCGAGCCCGAATCCGCGGCCCCTGGGTGGCCGGATCCATGCCCAGCACCTCGAGCTCGCCCCCGGTCCGCCCGGAGACGCACGAGATCATCCGCATGGTCGACGACTTCCCCGCCCCGTTGGGCCCGAGAAACCCGAACGCCTCACCTCTGCGCACCTCGACGTCGATGCCGCGCACGGCCTCGAACGACCCGAAGTGCTTGGTCAGAGCCTTGGCCTCAACGAGGTTGTCCACCCGCCCGACGTTAACGAACAGGTCTGACAATTCTCGACGCAATTACGATCGCCCCATGCCCACGACGAACCTGCAGTGGCTCTCGGAAGCCGACGACACCCTCCGCACCGAGATCCACGCAGTCGTGCACGACGTAGTAGCGGCAGGCGGGGCGGTCGGCTACCACGAGCCCCCGACCCGCGAACGCATCTCGACCTGGCTGGACACCGTCCTGAAGCAGGTCCGCGACAACAACGCCGCCTTCGCGACAGCGACAGTGGACGGCGTAGTACGAGCCGTGGGCCTGTGGCGCCGAGGCACCACCGCCGTCTTCCAGCACCGCGCAGAAATCCAGCAGATCATGGCCCACCCCTCAGCCCGTGGTCTGGGCCTCGGCAAGCTGGTGGTGGAGGGCCTGATCGCACACGCCCGCGCCCAGGGCATCGAGATCGTCATGCTCGGCGTGCGAGGCAACAACCACGGCGCCATCGAACTCTACGAAGCCTTGGGCTTCAAGGAATGCGGCCGCATGCCGAACGCGATCGCCGTGGGGACCGAGCGCTGGGACGACGTGTGGATGTACCTGCCGCTCGGCTACCCGGAGGGCACCACCCTGAACGGCGCGGCGGCGGGTGGCCTGGGCGCCAGCCCACGACGAGGGGCCTGAGCCCGGTCCACTCGCGGAGCCGAAGGCGAGCAGTCCTCACCGTGCGGTCTTGGGTGGGGTGGTTTCGTCACGAGTCGTGCCACCAACGCGTTCCCGCCCAACGCAAGAGGGGGACGCCCGCGCAAACGCAGGCGTCCCCCCAACGGCCAGAACCCTCAGAGGTTCGGGAACCAGATCTTGATCTCGCGCTCGGCGGACTCGGCCGAGTCCGACCCGTGCACCAGGTTGTACTGGACCTCGGTCCCGAAGTCGCCACGAATCGTGCCGGGCGTGGCCTTCTCGACGGGGTCGGTCCCACCGGCGAGCTGACGGAAGGCCGGGATGGCCCGGACACCCTCCACCACGATGGCGACCAACGGCCCACCGGTGATGAAGTCGACGAGGTCGCCGTAGAACGACTTGCCGTCGTGCTCCGCGTAGTGCTGCTCAGCGGTGGCGCGGTCGGCGGTGCGCAGCTCCAGGGCGGCGAGCTTCAGCCCCTTGCGCTCGATGCGGGCGATCACCTCGCCAACGAGACCACGGGCAACGCCATCGGGCTTAACGAGAACCAGGGTGCGCTCGGACACGACGGTGTGACTCCTTGAAGAACAGGTACGGGATGTGGGCACAGGTTGACGTGCTTCACGCCGTGAACGGCGAGGATTCTCGTCCGTGCCGCTCACACGACACCCCGATGGCTTCCTGCTTCATCGACCTGTGCCCGACTGCTCGGTCTTACCTGGTCTCCACAGGCGTTTTGTGTCTCCGCCCGCCCGGCGGCGACTGTCACGCTGTGTCGGTCGCGACATTTCGAGGCTTCCGGTATTAGCCCTTCGCCCCGCACACCAGCCACTATAGGGCACGCTCGGCCGCGACCGGCCTCCCGCACAGGCCTCCACAACCGGGCTGAAGCTGATGATCGTCACGCCGGCGACGTTCTTCTTCTACCTCCGCACGCGCAAGGACCCCGAGCGTGCGAACACGACGGCGCTTCTCACGCTGATCGTGCTCATCGCGCTGATGGTGTCCCACACGCTCACGTACCACCGTTGGTGGCTTGCGCTCGGGGCCGTGGTGATCGGCGCGGCCATGGTGCTGGCCATTCGCAACGCGCGGTGGCTGCTCAAGTGGTTCGCCTGGCTGCTGGCCGGGTCGGCGCTCGCGGTCGCCGCCATCGTCAGCACGCCGTGGGTGCCCCAGGAGCGGATCAACGACGCCGAGGAGGTCTACGTGTTCGAGACGAGCCCCGGCTTCCTGAAGGTCCTCGGCGCCCACGACCGCAAGTTCAAGATCCTGCGCACGGAAGACGTCCGGAAGCGCGAAGAACTTGCCGAGCACTGACAATTTCCATAGACGTAAAATAAATGCATCAGCGACATTGCCACACGATCTGGAATGCTTCACTCGATCGTGTGATTTCGGGCGTGCCCGTACGACTCCTGCGGGTAAGAAGTAACAGCGGCGGTCGCTCTTCAGATGAGCATAGGTGCCCATTTGGGTGATGAGTAGGCCAGGATTCCGCCGAGTAATCTCGAATTAACCCGGAGTGACTTCTGAAACGCGACTACCGAGCCGCATTCGACGTCCTCGCGCACACCCTGGCGCAATGCCACATTGATCGGCTCACCGGGGCATTGCGCGTCATGGGCAACGCGGGCGGAGTGTTCCACCTGCGTGACGGCGCGGTGGTCGCGGTGGACAGCGCGGGCTCACCCGGAGTGGAGGTGCTGCTGCTGAGCTCGGGCAGGGTCAGCGTGGAGGACTGGAACGCGGCGCTGGTGGAGAGCGTCGAGGCGGGGTCGCTTCAAGCGGCGCTCGTCGCTCGCGGGCACCTCGGGCCCGACGAGATCCAGGCCGTCGCGATGACCGCCATTCAGGACGGCGCGTTCGCCGTCGCCGCCGGTGACGTCGAACGATGCGTCGTCGAGGACAACGCCGACGAACCCCTGCTGCCCTCGGCCGACGGTGTCGCGCCGGAGGTGTTGCTGTCGGACACGGCCGGGCGACTGGACGTGGTCGCCTCGCTGCCGGTCCCGTTGTCGCCCTACCTGGACCGCGTGGTGGCCGCTCCTGGAGCCGAGCCGTCCACCGCGGAACGACGGGAGATCATCGCGCTCGCCACCGGCAGACGCAGTGCGCGGGACATGGCGTTCGCGACCGGACGGAGCCTGCACTCGGTCACCGTCGAGATCTCCCGAATGCTCGGTGAAGAACTGCTGGAAATCGCCCCGCCGGCGACCGCTTTCAGTTTTTCACACTGGGGCCTGCCCTCGTTGCGCCCCCGCACAGAAACAGGGCAGACCAGCGGAAAGGAACTGCATTGGACTACGACGCCCTGGCCGCCGAACTGCGGAAGCTTCGAGAAAACGTCGCCGGAGTGACCGACACGGTGCTGGCCGCGTCCGACGGAATTCCCATTCTCACCGACGTGGCGAAGAACGTCGAGCCCGCACACATCTCCGCACTCGCCGCCGCCGACCTCGGCATCGCACGCCAGGCGGCGGAGGTGATCGGCCTGGGCAAGCTCAACCAGACCGTGGTGTTCGGCAGCAGCGGCTACATGGCCGTCTACGCCGTGAGCAGGACGGCGCTGATGGTCGTGCTCGGGGACAAGGGACTCAACCTCGGGCGTCTTCTCCACGAGTCCCGTCCCGTGATCGAGCGGATCGGCTCGATCATGGCACCCAACGCACCGTCCACCGAATAAAAATGGTCGCAGCACATGTCCGAATTGGGTTCATTGCTCTCGGCAATGTGGAGACGTGTCCGCATGCGATCGAGGAGCGAGAAACCGGTCACGTCGCCTCGATCACCAGTTGACACAGAAAAGTGGAGTCTGATGAACATCGATATCGCAATGAAAGAGGCCATGTCCATCTCCGGCGCCGTCGGCGTCGCGCTGGTCGACTATGACAGCGGGATGTCGCTCGGCACCAGCGGCGGAGGTGACTGGCTGAACCTGGAGGTCGCGGCGGCCGGGAACACCGAGGTCGTCCGGTCGAAGCTCCGAGTGATGCAGACCCTCGGCCTGAGCGACACCATCGAGGACATCCTGATCACGCTGCACCGCCAGTACCACCTGATCCGGCTGATGAGCGGCATGAAATCCAGAGGCTCGCTCTTCCTGTACCTCGTGCTGGAAAGGGATTCTTCGAACCTCGCGCTGGCACGCCACCACCTCAAGCGCATCGAGTCCGAGCTGCAGATCTAGTCCGCGGCAAGAAGAAAGGGTGTCGGGGCTGACCTCGACACCCTTTTCTCCGCATTTCCGTCAGTGCACCAGAACGGGTCCGGCGTCCCGCGACACGGTGACCTGCCGCAGCACGAACACCGCCAGTCCCAAAGCCACCGCCACGAGCACGGCCGAGATCCAGAACGCCAGGTGGAAGCCCGAGGTCAGCGCTTCCAGCCGCCCGACGCCCGAGGCCAGCAGCGACGACGTGTAGGTGGTCGAGGTCGTGGCCAGCACCGCGAGGCCCAGGGCACCGCCCACCTGCGCGGTCGTGTTCACGAGACCGGACGCGAGGCCCGCCTCGTCGTGGGAGGCACCGGACATCGCCAGCGTCATCAGCGCCGGGAACGACAGGCCCAGGCCGATGCCCAGCGGCGCGACGGCGGGCAGGATGTGCGCGAGGTACGAGCCGTCGACCGGCACCTGCGTGAACACGACCATGCCGACCAGCATGAACAGCAGCCCCACGATCAGCATGTTGCGCTCGCCGAACCGGGTGTTCAGGCGTGCCGACAGCGACACCGAGAACACCGCGATCGCGGCGGCGACGGGCATGAACGCCAGGCCGATCTGCAACGGCGTGTACTGCAGCACGAGCTGCATGTAGAGCGTGCCGAGGAAGAACAGCCCGAACATGCCGGCGACCATCGAGATCTGCACGAGGTTCGCGCCGGTCACGTTGCGGGACTTGAACACCCGCAACGGCAGCAACGGCTTCGCGGCGGTCCGCTGGCGCAGCACGAATCCCGCCAGCAACGCCACCGCGACGGCGCCCAGGCCCAGCGTGTGGGCGGAGCCGAAGCCGTAGTGCTCCGCCTTGACGATCGTGTAGACGCCGAGCATCACCGCGGCGACGATCAGCAGCGCACCAAGGACATCCGCGCCTTCACGCAGGCCGAGGCCGACGGAGTCCGGCACCAGGCGCACGGCGGCGACGGCGGCCACGATGCCGATCGGGATGTTCACGAAGAAGATCCAGTGCCACGACATGGCGTCGGTCAGCACACCGCCGAGCAACAGGCCGAGGGACGCGCCCGCCGCCGCGACGAAGCTGAACACGCCGATGGCGCGCCTCTGCTCGTCAGGCTCGGGGAACATCGTCACGACCATGCCCAGCGTCACGGACGTGGCCAGCGCACCGCCCGCACCCTGCACAAAGCGAGACACGATCAGCATCTCGGCGCTGAGGGACAAGCCGCACAGCAGCGACGCGACCGTGAAGACGCCGAGGCCGATCAGGAACACCTTCTTGTGCCCGATCAGGTCGCCCAGACGCCCCGCGAGCAGCAGCAGACCGCCGTAGGCGATCAGGTACGCGTTCACCACCCAGGCCAGACCGGCCTGGCCGAACTTGAGGTCTTCTTCGATCGCGGGCAGCGCGACGTTCACGATCGTCTGGTCCAGCACGATCATCAACATCCCTGCGCACAGCACGATCAGCGCGAGCCAGCGCGAATCCGTCTTCGGTCCCCCTGAAGTCATAAGAGGAACCGTAGCAGATGGTTTTGTACGGGACTATCTTCTACCCAACGGCATGACGCAGAGCACGCTTGCGCGGCGGCTTCGCACACGGCACGACAGTACCCAGACGACCTTCCACCAGCCTCGTCAGGCCGTTGACCAGGCCCGCACGCTCGTCGTCCGGCAACGAACCGAGGACACTGCCCACGACTTCCGCGTACACGTCGTCGGCCTTCGCCACGATCTCGCGCCCCGAGTCGGTCACGACCACAACGCGCGCACGACGGTCCGTCGGCGACGGCCTGCGCTCGGCGTACCCGGCGGATTCGAGGGCGTCCATCGTCACGACCATGGTCGTCTTGTCGATGTCGACCACGTCGGCGATCTCCGTCTGCGTGCGTTCCGCGTCCAGCGCGACAGACAACACGCAGCGGGCTCGCGGAGTCAGTCCGATCTCCGCGAGCCTCGCCGTCAGCTCTGTCTCCAGCGCGTGCGACGTCCGATGCAGAAGCATCATCAGGTCAGTACACCCCGTCGTGCCCATGAGCACTACGGTACCAAACTAATCCAGAACGAAACTATTTCTCAGCGGGACTATCGCTCCAGCACGACCACCGAACGCGCGGCACCGACCTTCTTCTCGCTGGTCACGGGCTTCCAGTCACCTGGGGGCAGCGTCACGGCCTGGTCCGTCGGGTACGGGTTGATCACCACGACCAGCCCGCGACGAGCCGGGTCGACATCGGGCCCGGCCGTGTCGTCGACGTGCATGACGATCACGCCGGACGCGGCCGCGGGGAACGACACCTTCTGCTGCACCAGATCCGCCGACCCCAGGGAGAACAGGGGCGACGACTGTCGGATCCGCAGCAGTTCCAGGGTCGCGTCCAGCGAGGCCTTCATGTCCGCGGAGGACGGCTTCGGCCCGGCCAGCAGCGGCTTCGCGTACGGCCACTTCGACTCGTTGTCGGCCTTCGGCGGCAGCCCGCGGCCGAAACCGTTGTCACGCAACGACGGGTCGTAGGCGTTGAACCAGTCCCCCGAGTCGTAGCTGTTGCGGTCCAACGACTTCGAGCGCAGGAACTCGGTACCCGCGTGCACGAACGGCCGCCCCTGCCCGAGCAACGCCGGTGCCAGCGCCACCGTCTGCATCTTCACGCGGTCGGCGGCGGACGTCTCGGGCTTGAGCTTGTAGGTCAACGCGTCGAACAACGTCTCGTTGTCGTGCGCGTCGACGTACGTGATCGCCTCCAGCGGCTGTCCGGTGTACCCGGCGGCCGTGCCGTTGTAGTTCACGTCCCGGCCGGTGACGACAGGCCCGGCCGTCGACTGGAAGCGGTACGAGGCCATGTTGCCCGCCATGCCCAGCTTCACCAGGTCGCTGTAGTTCTCCAGCCGCGCGGCCACGTCGCCGTTGGCGGGCGAGGAGTTCACGTCGCCGGCCAGACCGGAGCCAAGACCCTGCACGCGCGGGTCGTCGTCGAACGGACCGCCGCCGCGCACGGCATCGCGCAGCCGGTCGCTGAACGTGCCGACGCCCGTGCCGGCCATGTTCGCCTGCGTGGCCTGCTCGAACCGGGCGTTGCCGGCGACCTCGCCGAAGTCCCAGCCCTCGCCGTAGACGCCGATCTTGCGCCCGTCCACGCCGTCACGTTCGACGGTCAGCGCGTCCAGAGCCGCGCGCACCGCGAGGATGTTCGCCTTGGGGTGGTGGCCCATCAGGTCGAACCGGAAGCCGTCGATCTTGTAGTTGCGCGCCCAGCGCACCACCGAGTCCACGACGAGCTTGCCCATCATGGCGTTCTCGGTCGCGGTGTTCGCGCAGCACGTGGAGTTCGCGACCGAGCCGTCGAGGTTGAGCCGCTGGTAGTAGCCGGGCACGACCTTGTCGAGCACGGACGTCGGTGCGTCGCCGAACGCCGCCGTGTGGTTGTAGACGACGTCCACCACCACGCGGTTGCCGTTGTCGTGCAACGACTTCACCATCTCACGGTACTGCTTCGAACGCGCCGAGCCGTTCTGCGCGTCCGCCGTGGCGTACGAGCCTTCGGGCACGTCGTAGTGGAACGGGTCGTAGCCCCAGTTGAAGCCGTCCTTCGCCGCGACCGCGCCGACGCAGGCCTGCTGCTGGTCGGAGTCCGCCGGCAGCGAGGGCAGGTCGCAGGCCGGAGTGGCCTGGTCGGAGCGCTTCTCGGGGATCGTCGCGATGTCGAACGTCGGCAGCAGGTGCACGGTGTCCATGCCCGCCGCGGCCAGCGTCCTGAGGTGCTTCATGCCCGTCGAGTCGCGGTGCGTGAACGCCTTGTAGGTGCCGCGATCCGCTGCCGGGACGGACTGGTCGTTGATCGAGAAGTCGCGCACGTGCAGTTCGGTGATCGCGCCGCCCATGCCCTTCGCGACATCCTTCGACCACCCGGCAGGCATGGACTTGCTGTCCTTGAGATCGGCGAAGTGCGAGTGCGTCGAGTTCACCGACAACGCCACGGAGTACGGGTCGGTGACCACGACCGTGCGCTGCCAGTTGGCGACCTCGAACTGGTAGTACTTGTTCTTCCAGTCACCCGTGCCGGTCCACGAACCCGAAGCGTCGTCGCGCTTGAGCTGCACGACCTTCTTCGGTTCCCCGGACGGCTGGTCGAACAGGCGCAGCTTGACGTTGGAGGCGGTCGGCGCCCACAACCTCACCGACGCGCAGTCGTGGTCGAACGTCGGCCCGAACGTCAGTTTCGTTGCGGCAGCAGCGAACCGGTCATCGAGCACGCCCGCGATCTGCACGCTCGTGCGGTGCCGGATCGCGCCACCCGCGTCGACGTGCACGGCGGAGAGCCTGTCCCGCAACGCCTCGTCCACGAACCCGCGCACGGCGAACACCGGCTTGCCCTTGAGGTGCGGGAACTGCGCCGGAACCTCTTCAGTCGTCGGGGACAGTCGCAACACCCGCGAGCCGTACTCCAGGCGGTAACCGTCGGACTGCACGGACGGCACGTCCCAGACGACCTTGTCCTTGGAGATCCAGATCGCCTTGGCCTTGGTCAGGTCGTCATCGGCGGCCGGGCCGACACTGGACGGCAGCAGGTACGTCTCGTTGCCCTGCAACTGCCACACCTCGTTCCCCTTCTGCCCCAGGTCGAGGAACTGGTCGGGACCCGGATCCTTGGCGTCGCCGCGGTGAACGATGTAGCTCAGCCCCGCCGCGCCGACCGCGAGCGGCACCGACCAGTAGACGCCGAACTGGTCACGCCCGTCCGGCACGCGCGACTGGTTCCAGCCCGGCGACGGCTCCGCGGAACCCGTCCAGTGGTACATCGTCCAGTCGGTGTAGTCGCCGTCCGCGCGGTTGTAGTGGATCACCGCCCGGTTCTCGGCGGCGGCCTTCGTAGCGTGCACCTTCCCGCCCGCGACCCACGAGTGGCCACTCGTGAACTTGCCGGAAGCCTCCACGGTCGTGCCGCGCACGACGGAGAAGTCGGTGGTCGGCGGAAGTTCCGCGATGCCGTTGGTGAACGGCACGTCAGCCCGTCCGGCAACGCGCACCACCGCACCGGACGCGTCGCCGACGTAATGCACGACCGCCTTGCCCGTCGCCGCCTGCTCGGACGGGTGCACGGCCGGATCGCCCTGCTTCAGCCAGATCTCGGGCGTCACGCTCGGGTCGACGAACCGGTCGACGGACGTGTCCTTCTCGTCGCCCTTGTGCGCGATGAGTCCGACCGACCTGGCGCCCGGCTTCAGCTTGATCCACGCGAAGCGCCCGTAGGCGTCCTCCCCCGCGAACGGCAGCGGGGCGTTCCACTCGGTCGGCGTCTCGACGTCGCCCCAGGCGTGCAGGCCCCAGCCGTCGTAGTTGTCGCGCGCGTAGTGCACGACCAGCCAGTCCGGGTTCTTCGTGCCGGGATCGGGGATCGGCGGCGCGGCCACGAGCGACACGAACGCGCCGTCCGCGCCGATCTCACCGGACTTCGCCACCACGCGCAGTTCGACGCGCTTGCCGACGGCCGCGCCCGGAAGTGCCGACAGGTCAGCGAAAACGCGGTAGGGAGCGGCGTCGTCGGTGCCGAGCACCGTCCAGTCGCGGGTGCCCTCGACGCGGGCGGCGAAGGTGGCGGCCGCGTTGGGCGCGCTGATGCCGTCCGCCCGGAGTTCGACGCGCTTGTCCAGCACCGTTCCGGCGGCCGGGGCGACCAGGACGGGCGCGGGCTTCGACTTCGCGACGTCGCTGGTTCCCTTGAGCACCACAGAGGACAGCGCGGGCACGGTCACCGTGACGCGGCCGTTCTGGACCTGCGCGTTCTCGAAGGCCGAGGACGACACGGGCACGGCGACGGTCGCGGGCGAGGTGCCGGCGTTCGCGACGACGAGGTGTTCGCGGCCGAGGATGCGGCTGAACGCGAAGACGTCACCGTCGGCGTACCGGAGCACCTGGTTGCCGTCACGCCACACGGGATCGCGGTCGACCTGCGCGGCCAGGGCCTTGAGCTGCTGGTACAGCGGGTGGGTCGTGCTGAAGTTGTCCTGGGCGCCGGTGCGGTCGCTGCCGACGAGCTTCTCCGCCATGTACTCCGGCGTCCTGGACGCGAACATGTCCTGACGCGCCAGCTTGTCGCCGCCCGTGCCCGCGAAGCCCTGCTCGTCGCCGTAGTAGACGACCGGGTTGCCGCGCCACAGGTACATCAGCGTGTTGCCGAGTTTGAGGCGCTCCAGCAGTTCCGCGTCCGAGATGCCCGGCTTGTCGTTGCGGATCATCCACGCGACGCGGCCCATGTCGTGGTTGCCGAGGAACGTGGGCAGCGAGGAGGCGTTGGAGTCGGCGTCGGTGTAGCGGTCGTCGTCCAGCAGCACCTCACCGAGGCGCTGGGAACCCTTGCCGGACAGGAAGCTCAGCGCGCTGCTCTGGAACGGGAAGTCCAGCGTGGCCTGCATCTTGCCGGTGGTCGTGTACTTCGAGGTGTTCTCGGGAGAGGAGTCGAAGACCTCGCCGAAGACGAAGAAGTCCTTCTTGCCCTTGCGGTTCGCGTACTGCTTCACGTGCGGCGCGAGAGCCTGCCAGAACTCCAGGTTGACGTGCTTGACCGTGTCGACGCGGTAGCCGTCGATGTCGAGCGTGTCGATCCAGCTGGTGAAGATGTCCTTCATGCCGTTGACCACGCGCGGGTGCTCGGTCATCAAGTCGTCGAGGCCGGAGAAGTCGCCCTGCTCGCTCGACTCGCCCGAGAACGTCGAGTCGCCGCGGTTGTGGTAGAGCGTTGAGTCGTTGAGCCACAACGGGTACTTCGTCTGGCCGTCCTTGACCGGGGTGTACGGGAAGGACTTCTTCGCGTCGAGCTTCGGGAACGTGGATTTGCCCGCGTAGTCCGCGATGTCGAACGGCTTGCCGTCCGCGTCCAGGTACGGCTGCGCGCCCGTGCTGACGTATTGGGTCTTGTTCTCGGCATACTTGATCACGTCGGCGGTGTGGTTCGCGACGATGTCGAAGAAGACCTTGATGCCACGCCGGTGCGCGTCCTTGATCAGGTCGCGCATCTCCTGCGTGGTGCCGAAGTGCGGGTCGAGTTTGGTGAAGTCGAGCGTCCAGTAGCCGTGGTAGCCGGCGCTGTCGCCCTGCACCCAGCGGTTGAGGAACATCGGCGTCATCCAGATCGCCGTGATGCCCATCCCGTCGAGGTAGTCGAGCTTCCCGCGCAGGCCCTTGAGGTCTCCGCCGTGGTAGAAGCCCTTGTCAGCGGGGTCGAAGCCGTTCTCGGCGGCGTTCGAGCGGCCGCGGTCGTTGCCCGGGTCGCCGTTCGCGAACCGGTCGGGCATCACGAAGTAGAAGCGCTCGCCCCGCAGGTCGTCCCGCTTGGGAGGCAACGCGAGTCTCGCGTCCCCGTCGCGCACACCGGGCGCTATGTCCACCACCTCCCCCACGGCCAGACGTTGCGGTGGTGCGGCAACGGCCCGAACGGGTGTGAAGGGCAGCAGAACCAGTGCAGCGAGCGCGGCGACGACCCGACGCATCGCGACCTCCTTGTCGCAAACTCTTGCAGGGTTGCTGCACGAAACCACGACAAACAGCGGGAAACAATACATCGAGCACTGCAAATGTTTGCGATCAGCCCGCCGGACGTTGGTAGGTGATCGCCATCCGCAGCGGATGCGAGCGCCACTCGTTGACCGCCATCCCGGCGATCAGGCCGATGCCCACGACGGACTCCCGGGTCGCCGGCGCGCTGCGGCTCGGTGAGCCGGCGAGCGGTCCTTCGGTCGGCGCCGGCGAGAACTGGGCGATGGCCATCGGCTGGCCCTCGTGCGGCTGCACGGCCAGCAGGACGTGCGGATCCGCCTGCCCGCCCTGGTTCTCGATCGGTTCGAGGGAGAGGTACTCGCCGCGTTCCGCCGCCTCGCCGCACATCTGACCGGCCCACCGGAAGGCGTCCAGGACGTCCTCGTCCGAGAGCTCGGCGTCCGCCTGGTGCAGCGTGACCTGGGTCAGGCGCGTGCCGTGCGCGGTCATCTCGCCGTTGGTGGTGAAGCGGTCGGGGATCATCGCCTCGCCCGTCTCGGGGTCGATCATGAGCATGTCGCGGAACCTGGTCTCGGCGAGCGGCGACCGGCCCATCAGGCCACGGCCGAGCATCTCCCGCAGCTTCGGGTCCGTCATCCGCCAGAACGTCGTCTCCTCGCCGATCTGCAGGCCGACGAAGTCCTTGACCGGCAGGCTCGGCAGCGCGGTCACCAGCGTCTGACCTGGCGCGACCGGTGGCGGCGGCTGAACTTGGAACGGCGGCAGGGAGGCGAACTGCGGATCCACCTGTGCCGTGCGGACCACGTGATGCGCCCACGCCCGTGCGCGCGACAACGGGTGGTCGGGGAACCGTGCGTCGTGGCGTGGGTCATCGCCCGCGTGGAACGGCAGCACGCCCTGCAGTTCAGGCGCGTACGGGTGCGGCTTGATCCAGTTCTGGAACCCGATCTCGGCGGCCAGGATCGCCTCGCGGGTGCCCGTCATGCCGCGTTCCATCGCCCCGAGCTGCAGCACCGCGCTGCAGTTGGCCTTGGGGATGGTGAAGGAGCAGACGAAGCCCTGCCCGTTCGGCTGGTTCGGCAGCGGCATCTTGACGATCCGCAGCAGCGCGGGCACCCCGCCGAGCTGGACGACGTGCGCCTCGATCAGGCAGCCGGTCTCGCCGTGGATCAGGGCGAGGTGGTGCCTGAGCCTCTGCAGGTCGTCCAGTCCGGCGGGTAGGTCCGGGTCCACGCCGTAGTAGGTCAGTTCGGCCTGGTCACCGCTCGGGTGCTGCCAGTTGTTCTGGTCGAGCTGACGGAAGCCGGAGGTGTCGAACGAGATGGGCACCCACCGACACTACGTCTCGCGTCAGGCGGCCCTGAGCGTTTTGGACCAGAGCGAAGCGCCCGTCGCGTCGCGCAGCCACACCGTGAGCTCGTGCTGCGACGCCTTGACCTCGCCGAAGTGCTGGAACCCGTCCAGCGGCGTGGTGTTGGCGGCGGGCGGGGCGTGCACGAACACGGCCTGCGGGCCGAACGTCGGGTCGAGCGTGTTCGGGCCGAACGCTCCGGCGTGCAGCGGGCCGGACACGAACTCCCAGAACGGGTCGAAGTCACCCACGGCCGCGCGGTCTGGCGAGTAGTGGTGCGCGGCGGTGTAGTGGACGTCCGCCGTCAGCCACACGGTGTTCTTGACGCGGCGGCGCTTGAGTTCCCTGAGCACCCACGCGATCTCGTGCTCACGGCCGTTGGGGGCGCCCGGCAGGCCGTTCGCGACGCCCTCGATGTCGGCGCCGTCCGGCACGGTCAGTCCGATCGGCAGATCCGCCGCGATGATCTTCCACGTGGCGGTGCTGCGGCTGAGCGCGTCGACGAGCCACTTCGCCTGCCGGGCGCCGAGGATCACGCCCGGCTGGTCCTTGGGCGAGGTGTTCTTGTCCTTGTAGGTGCGCATGTCGAGCACGAAGATCTCGACGTTCCGCCCGTACGCGAACTTCCGGTAGACGCGGCCGTCGACCGCGCGCTTCCGGTCGATCGGCATCCACTCGTGGAACGCCTGGAAAGCGCGCTGTGCCAACACGTCCACGCGCTTCTCGGTGTACTGCGGAAGTTCCAGGATCTCGCCGGGGTACCAGTTGTTCGTGACTTCATGATCATCCCACTGTGCGTAGACCGGCACCTGGGAAGCGAAGCGCTTCACGTTGTCGTCGAGGAAGTTGTAGGCGAACTGGCCGCGGTACTCGTCGAGCGTCTCGGCCACCTTGGACTTCTCAGGCGTGACGACGTTGCGCCAGATCCGGCCGTCCGGGAGCGTGACGCTCGCCTGCATCGGGCCGTCGGAGTAGACGCTGTCGCCGCTGTGGACGAAGAAGTCGGGCCTGCGGTCGGCCATGGCCTGGAAGATCGGCATGCCGCCGATGTCGGGGTTGATGCCCCAGCCCTGGCCCGCGACGTCGCCGGACCACACGAACCGCACGTCGTCGCGGCCGAGCGGGGCGGTGGTGAAGCTGCCCGTGACGGGTTCGCTGCGGGTGCGGCCGTGCAGGTCCTCGGCCGTGACGCGGTAGTAGGCGGGGCGGCCGGGCAGCAGGCTCGACACCCTGACCTGCCCGGTTCCGCCGGTGTCCGGGGTGAGCAACGGGCCGCGGACGCGGCGGGAGAAACGGAAGTCGGGGTCGTTGGACACCTCGACGAGCATCCGCGAGGGACGGTCGGCGCGCGTCCACACGATGCCGCCGTCCCAGGTGACGTCGCCGGACTGCACGCCGTGGGTGAGGATCGGGCGGTCGGTCTTCGCGAGGCTGATGCCCGAGGGCACCAGCGCCGCGGCCGTGCCCAGTGCGCCTGCCTTGAACAACGTGCGACGGTCGAAGGTCATGCGCGGTTTCTAGTCGCCGGTTCTGGCCAGTTCTGAAACCCGAGGTGAACTTCAGCAGCGCTTGTCGGTCCAGCCACTGACGTAGCCGCCGCCCGGCACGGTCACGCTGGAGACCGCACGGGTGCACTTGTCGAGTGTGGCCGCACCGGCGCCCCACAGTTCCTGCTTGGTGCCGCTGCGGAGGTCGCCGCCGGGGTACTCCTCGGTGCCGTCGATCACCGCGATCCAGTTCGAGACGCGGTAGGTGTGGTTCCTGGCGTAGGAGTCCCAGACCCAGGTGTAGGCGAAGTTCTTGCCGCACCCGGCGAACTGCTTGACCGACGCGATGGTCGCGCCCTGGTACTTCACGTAGCCCGTGGTGCCGATCTGCTGGGCAGAGGCACAACCGGGAACGGTCTCGGCGTGGGCGGTGCCCATTCCTACGGACAGCAGCGTCGCGGCCAGTGCGGCGGCGATGGCGAATGGCTTTCTCACAGCCGCGACGCTGCGGCAGTCCGGTTATGCGGCGGTAAATCTCTTACGTGAGGCGCTTGAGCCAGTCCGTGATGATCTGGCGTGTCGCCGGCGTGGCGTGCACCCACGTCTGGTGGTTGTGGTCGGTGTACTTGACCACGAGCCAGCGGCCGTCCTCGAAGTCGATCGTGGTGAGGAAGGTCTTGGCGCGCTGCCTGCCCTCGCCGTTGCGCTTCGCCGCGTACAGCTTCGCCGTGCCCTGGCGGGGCTGGGCGAGCAACTGGCGCAACGAGATCGACGGCGACGCCTTGCCAGGCTGGTGCACGTTGATCTCGGTCGCGTGCACGTTGATCGACGCGCCACGCCCGGCCGGCACGTCCGGCAGTTGCATCGCGAGGACCTCCGGCGCGTTGTCGGGCCGGATCGGGTGCAGCTGCACGAACCCGTTGTCGTGCACGGCGAGCACACCGTGCTGCGAGTTCGCCGCCACGACCACGGGCCTGGTCTCGTTCGGCGTGACCGCGATCCAGGCCGAGTAGTCGTGCTCCGCCTTGGCGATCAGGTGCAGCGTGCCCCGGACGTCCGGGTGGTCGAGCCCGACCCGGCGCAGCTCACCGATGACGTCGCGCTCGATGAGCACGCGTTCGTCCTCGGTCTCACCAGGCGAGTCGACGGACAGCGCGGGGTGGTACTCCCCCAGTTTCTCCTGCTTCCACAGCACGTCGAAGGCGAGGTCAGACAGTTGGATGGACGACCGAAGCACGTCACCCCCCGATCGTCGGCGGTGCGACCATCGGCATGTCACCGATGATCTCGTTCGTGTTCTCCTCGGTGATGAGGTAGTCGGCGGACTTGTGCTCCAAGTCGTCCTCGCCCTGGCCCTTCTGGCCCTGACCACCCATCCCGCCCATGCCGGCGCCGCCCGCGCGACCCGCCGCGCCTGCCGCACCACCTCGACCGGCCGCGTTCGCACCGGTCTCGCCCATGCCGCCGAACACACCGGCCTTGCCGCCGGGCTGCTGGGCGGACGTGCCACCTGTTCCGCTGCCGAGGCCGCCGGAGCCGAACTTGCCCGCTCCGCCCGCACCCGCGCCGCCGCCGAACTTGCCTGCTCCGCCGGGACCGCCGATGCCACCGGGGCCTCGACCGGGGCCGGTGCCACCAGGTCCGCCGGGGCCTCCCGTGGTGGGGCGGACGGGCACGCCCATGGGCGGGAGGCCGGTGTTGTTCGGCCTGTCGATCACGCCGCCGACCGGGGGCTTGCCGGTGAGGTTGTCACCGACGGAGGGCCTGCCGGTGTTGTTGGTGTTGCTGGTGTTCGTGGTGTCGGACGAGCTGGTGGTGGTGGTGGTGGTCTGGTCGCCGTTCGTGGTGGGCACGGTCCAGCCGGTGCTGGTCGTGCTCTGCGGCGTGCTCGTGGAGTTCGGGAGACCAGACGTGGACGAGCGCGAGGTGGTGGTGCTGCTCGTCGTGGTCTTTTCCTCACCGTTGTTGCCACCGGTGTTGGCGATCTCGACCTGCAACGTGTCGGCCGTGACGCCGGGGAACTCCTTCGGCAGCTCACCGCGGTTGGTGTTGCTGGCGCTCTGGAACTCCTTGTAGACCTCGCGGTTGTGCTTCTCTTCAGCGTTGTAGCTGTTGACCTTGTCCTCGGTGTCGGTGTCCCAAGGAGTCGCGTCGTCCCAGAAGCTCGTGTCCGGCTTGGCCGCCGGCATGTCCTTGAGCTGGTTCTTGTTCAGGTTGAACTGGTAGACCTGGTTCGAGATCGAGTGATCGGCCTGCCGCAGCGCGTCCTGCATCTGGATCATGGCCTGGTTGATCGGGTTGGCGGCGGCCTGAGCGCCGTCCGCACTGGCCCCGGTCCACGCCTCGCCGAGCGTCTCGCCGACCCGCCTGAGCCGCGCCTCGATGCCGGCGTAGCCGCGCTCCAACGCCGCGGCGGTGGTCGCCGCGGCCTGCGCCGACCCCGTACCGGGACCGCTGGTCATCTGGGAGTAGATCTGAGCTCCCGACAACCCCTCGGCTCTGGTGTTGTCCTCGGTGAAGCAACTGGGCGCGGGCCGTGTCATTTCGCACCTGCCTTGATCGTGGTGACGGCGAGATTGGCGAACTCGGTGATAGCGGCACACGGGTCGGCGAACCTAGGACTGCCTTGGTCACTCTGGAGCGAGATGAGCAACGCCTTCTGCTCGGAGACCCCGACGAGCACAGAGCAGTAGCCGTTCTTTCGGCTGTCCGCGACCAGCGCCATGTACGTCGGGTAGCCCTGGATCGCGGGCAGCGACTCGAACTTCTCGTACGTCGTGTCCTTGTTCGGGAGGATGGTGGAGAGGTTCGTACCCTCCGGCAGGATCGTCACGCTGGGGGCCATCTTCGCCGGAATGCTCAATCCCAACCAGGCACAGGAAGCACCGGGTGAGGTGGTGTTCACCCTTCCAGTCACCCCAGGCAGCCCGAACGCCTCAACCTGAGCCGGAGTGACCGTGCTGCACGGGTCGGCTTCGAAGGCCTTGACGTCGAGCGGGTTCTCGATCTTGGGAGCTCCGCCGCTGTCGCTGGTGCTGCTCGACTGGGTGGCGGTGGTCGGCGTGCCGGTCGTACCACCGCTGTCGCCGCAGCCGGCCAGCAGTGCGAGTGCTGCGATGCCTGCGACGATGGTTCGGATGCGCAACAGCTCAGTCCTTCTACTTGAGGTTGTCCAGGTTGCCCTGCTCGGTCTGCTCGTACTGCCGCAGCGTGGCCTTCAAGTTCTCGATCCGAGTGTCGAGCGTCTGCTGCAACTGCTCGTTGGACAGCTGGTGCCCCTTGCCGGCGGCGCTCGCCCAGTTCGCGTAGACCTGACTCGGCATGTCCTTGCCCGCACCCTTGACGGTGATCAGGGCTTCACCGGACTTGTGAGCCAGCGCGAGCTCTTCCTTGACGGACTCGTACTCCTTGATCGCGGCGCGCAGTGTCTCCAGATCGACCTTGGTCCCGCTCATCCCCAGTGCCCTCCCTGCAGAATCGTGCGTCTAGCAGCATAGCGCCAGGTCGCGGGACCCGTCCCGGTTTCAAAGCACGATCGGGTGAACAAGGCGAGGTGGCCGCGGCATTGCGACGAGCAGCGGTACGAACTGCTTTCTCGTTGGTGTTTCCCATCAACGAGAAAGCAGCGGGTATCGGGAAGGAGACGCAGTGGGACCGCATTATTATCTTGCGGCCATCACCGGTAAGTACTCGTGCGAAATCGCGCAGGGCGCCCAGAAGCAGTCCGGTCGCAACAAGAACCTTCGAATTCGCCTGGGCCCGGGAATGGGCGTGTCCGACCCGACCAGTCAGGACTGCTGTTCGGCCTGCTTCTGTTGCTGCGCAGGCAACCGGCCTTCGGCCATCCGCTTGAGCAGGTCCTTGCGCAGCCACAGCAGGTACGCCCAGACGAGCCCGAAGATCACGCCGATCACACCCATCGCGGGCAGTAGCAGCCAGGTGGCGATCAGCAGCACGTGCAGGCCGACGACGGCGCCGATCGCCCACGGTTTGCGGACGAACGCGCACATCGCGATGAACACCGCGATGAAGCCGAAGGCGATCCAGCCGACCAGGGACGTGACGCCGCCGTGCAGTTTGGCGATCACCGGGAGGGCCAGGGCGACGACGATGACCTCAAGGATCAGCGTGCCGGCCATGATGCCCCGGAACGCCTTCATCGGGTCCTTCTTCAGAGGGGCCGGGGTGGTCATGCCGGCTCCTTTCCGAACAGCGCGCGGGCTTCGCCTGCGGTGACGACGGAGCCGGTGACGATCACGCCGCCGCCGGACTGTTCGTCCTCGATGAGGTGGATGGCTTCCTCGATGGCGTCGACCAGGCGGGGGCGTACCTCGAAGCGGTCCTCGCCGAAGATCGGGACGGCCAGGCCGGCGAGGACGTCCGGGTCCATGGCGCGCGGGGAGGAGTTGGTGGTGATCACCAGTTCCTGCACGACCGGCTCCAGCGCGGCCAGGATGCCCTCGGCGTCCTTGTCGGACATGACGGAGACGACGGCGACCAGCTTGCGGAAGCCGAACTCCGACTCCAGCGCGCGAGCCAGAGCCGCGGCGCCGTGCGGGTTGTGGGCGGCGTCGACGAAGACGTTGGGGGCCGAGCGGACTCGTTCCAGGCGGCCCGGAGTGATCACCGAGGCGAAGCCCTCGCGGACCATCTCGATGTCGATCTTGCGCTCGGGACCCGCGCCGAAGAACGCCTCGACGGCGGCGAGCGCCAGTGCGGCGTTCTTCGCCTGGTGTTCGCCGTGCAGCGGCAGGAAGATGTCCTCGTAGACGCCGCCGAGGCCCTGCAGGGTGATCATCTGGCCGCCTACGGCGACCGCGCGCGTCAGGACGCCGAACTCGCTGCCGAAGCGGGCGATCATGGCGTCCACCTCGGCCACGCGTTCGTGGATCACCCTCATGACCTCGGGCGTCTGCTCGGCGACGATCGCGACGGCGCCCGGCTTGATGATGCCGGCCTTCTCCACCGCGATGTCCTCGGGACCGGTGCCCAGGTACTCGGTGTGGTCGATGCCGATCGGGGTGAGCACGGCGACGCGGGTGTCCACGATGGACGTCGCGTCCCACGTGCCGCCCATGCCCACCTCGACGACGGCGACGTCGGCCGGCGCTTCGGCGAAGGCCGCGTACGCCATGCCGGTGAGCACCTCGAACTTGCTCATCCGGATCTCGGACTGGGAGTCGACCATCGCGACGTACGGCTCGATGTCGCGGTAGACCTCGACATAACGCTCCGGGCTGATCGGCTGGTTGTCCAGGCTGATCCGCTCGGTCGCGAGCTGCAGGTGCGGGCTCGTGAACCGGCCGGTGCGCAGGCCGATGCGCGTGAAGAGCGCATCGACCATGCGCGACGTCGACGTCTTGCCGTTCGTGCCCGTCAGCTGCACGACCGGGTACGACGTCTGCGGGTCGCCCAGCACGTGGGCGAGCGCCTTGATCCGGTCCAGCGACGGCTCGAGCTTGGTCTCGGGCCACCGCTGGTTGAGCTCGTTCTCGACGTCGAGGAACTCGTCGAGGTTCGTTTCCACGGTGCTTACGCCTCCGGGAGCGCGGCCAGGCGCTCGTTGATGCGGGCGATCTCGGATTCGGCGGTGGCCTTGCGCTCCTCGATCTTGGCCTTGACGTCGGCGGGCGCCTTGGCGAGGAACGCCTCGTTGCCCAGCTTCTTCGTCGTGCCTTCGAGTTCCTTCTGCGCCACGCTCAGGTCCTTGGCGAGACGCTTGCGCTCGGCGGCGACGTCGATCGTGCCGGACAGGTCCAGCTCGACCTTCACCGCGCCCTTGGGCAGGCCGACCTCGAGCGTCGCGGAGACGGTGAACTCGTCGCCCGGCTCGGTGAGCCGCGTCAGCGACCGCACGGAGGGGACCTGGTCGATCAGGCCGACGCAGCACGCGCCGCGGACCTTGCCCGCGACCTTCTGGCCCGGCTTGAGGCCCTGCTCGGAACGGAACCGGCGGATCTCGGTCGCGAGCTTCTTCAGGCCCTCGATCTCCGCTGCCGCGTCGGCGTCCCGCTCGGCACCCGAGACGGACGGCCACGAGGCGACGACGAGCGACTCGCCGCCGGTCAGCGACGTCCACAGCGTCTCGGTGATGAACGGGATCGACGGGTGCAGCAGGCGCAGCAGGACGTCGAGGACGTGGCCCAGGACGGACTGCGTGGCCTCGGCGCGGCCGTCCGCGATCTGGACCTTCGCGATCTCCAGGTACCAGTCGCAGAACTCGTCCCATGTGAAGCTGTACAGCGCCTCACAGGCACGGGAGAACTGGAACGCCTCGAAGTTGCTGTCCACAGTGGACACCAGGGCGTCGAGCTCGTCGAGGATCCAGCGGTCGGCCGCCGTCAGCTCGGAACGCTCCGGCAACGGGCGCTCGACGGTGGCGCCGTTCGCCAGAGCGAAACGGGTGGCGTTCCACAGCTTCGTGGTGAAGTTGCGGGAGCCGGCCGCCCACTCCTCGGCGACGGCCATGTCCGAACCGGGGTTCGTGCCGCGCAGCAGCGTGAACCGGGTGGCGTCCGCGCCGTAGCGCTCCATCCAGTCCAGCGGGTCGATGCCGTTGCCCTTGGACTTCGACATCTTCTTGCCGTACTGGTCGCGGATCAGGCCGTGCAGGAAGACGTGGTCGAACGGCTGGACCCCGTCCATCGCGTACAGACCGAACATCATCATCCGGACGACCCAGAAGAACAGGATGTCGTAGCCGGTCGAGAGAACCGACGTCGGATAGAACTTGCGAAGGTCCTCAGTGGACTCGGGCCAGCCCAGCGTGGAGAACGGCCACAAGCCCGACGAGAACCACGTGTCGAGGACGTCCTCGTCCTGACGCCAGCCCTCACCGGTCGGGACCTCGTCGTCCGGTCCGACGCAGACGACCTCGCCGTTCGGGCCGTAGAAGACCGGAATGCGGTGGCCCCACCACAGCTGACGCGAGATGCACCAGTCGTGCAGGTTGTCGGTCCAGTCGAAGTACCGCTTGTTCAGCTCGGCCGGGTGGATCTTGGTGCGACCATCGCGGACGGCGGCGGACGCGGCCTCGGCGAGGGTCTCGACCTTGACCCACCACTGCAGCGACAAGCGGGGCTCGACGACCGTGTTGCACCGCGAGCAGTGGCCGACGGAGTGGACGTACGGCCGCTTCTCCGCGACGATCCGGCCCTCCGCGCGCAACGCGGCGACGATCGCCGGACGCGCCTCGAGCCTGTCCATCCCCTCGAACGGACCGTGCGCGGTGATGGTCGCGCGGCCGTCCATGATCGTGAGGTTCGGCAGGCCGTGGCGCTGGCCGATCTCGAAGTCGTTCGGGTCGTGGGCGGGCGTGACCTTGACCGCGCCCGTCCCGAACTTCGGGTCGACGTGCGCGTCCGCGACGATCGGGATGCGGCGGCCGGTCAGCGGCAGCTCGACCTCGGTGCCGATGAGGTGCTGGTAGCGCTCGTCGTCCGGGTGGACGGCGACCGCGGTGTCGCCCAGCATCGTCTCGGCGCGCGTGGTCGCGACGACGATCGACGCGTCCCCGTCGCCGTAGCGGATCGAGACGAGCTCGCCCTCGTCCTCGCTGTGGTCGACCTCGATGTCCGACAGCGCGGTCTGGCAGCGCGGGCACCAGTTGATGATCCGCTCGGCCTGGTAGATCAGGCCGTCGTCGTACATCTTCTTGAAGATCGTCTGGACGGCGCGCGACAGCCCCTCGTCCATGGTGAAGCGCTCACGCGACCAGTCGATGCCGTCGCCGAGGCGCTTCATCTGGTCGAGGATCTTGCCGCCGTACTCCTCTTTCCACTCCCAGACGCGCTCGACGAACTTCTCGCGCCCGAGGTCCTGCCGGGACATGCCCTGCTTGGCCAGGTCGCGCTCGACGGCGTTCTGGGTCGCGATGCCCGCGTGGTCCATGCCGGGCAGCCACAGGACCTCGTAGCCCTGCATGCGGCGGCGCCTCGACAGCGCGTCCATCACGCTGTGGTTCATCGCGTGGCCCATGTGGAGGCTGCCGGTGACGTTCGGCGGGGGCAGCACGATCGTGAACGGCGGCTTGTCGCTCTTGACGTCGGCCTCGAAGTAACGCCGGTCGACCCACCGCTGGTACAGCTCCGCCTCTACCTCCGCCGGAGTCCACGCGGCGGGGAGGTCAGGACGCTGGGTTGCGGTGTCGAGTTCAGTCACAGCCGTGAAGTCTACGGAGGCCAGGGTCTCGACTTGAAACGAGATACCTGATAACGCCCCCGCGGCAACCGCAAGCCGGTCGACAGCGTGGTTCGGAGTGACCGAAGATGTGCCCCGAACATCTGGGGGGAACGTTGCAGTACGACATTGATGATCATCCTGATCTGAAGGACGCGGCCTGGATCCGCGCCGCGAACAAGCGCGCCAGGCGGGACGTCCGCAGGCAACGCCGCAAGGCCAGACGAGGCAGACACAGCGGCAAGGTCGTGTCCGCCATCGCCCTGGTCGTCATCGGCGCGGTGCTGTTCGGGCTCTACCGGGCGGGGAAGTTCGGCGAGGTCTCGATGCCGGACGTGAAGCTGCCGCATGCGGGGGCGAACGTCGAGGTCCCGTTCGCCGGCACGCCCGCGGAGCAGTGGCCCGACGGCGACAAGGGCATCGTCGCACCGGACGCGAATCCGGCGTTCGAGCAGGTCCGGCAGGCGCTCATCGCGTCGCACCTCGACCCGGTGATGCTCGGCGAGCACAAGCCGGACCGGTTCCTCGCGATGCTGGCGCCGGAGGTGCGCGAGTACGTCGTGAAGGAGATCGCGGGCTGGACCACCCGCCTCAAGCAGGGCACGAAGCTGCTCCCGAACGGCATCAAGGTGTCCGGGAAGATGACTCTCGGGGAGAAGGACGGCTATCCGGCCGTGACGGCGGACTACGTGTTCGCCTACGCGTTCGAGCCGCCGGAGCCGAAGAAGCTCCTCAGCCAGATGGAGATGGTCGCGGCGGTCCGCGAGAAGGTCACCTACTCGATCACTCCCGAAGGACTGTGGCCCTCGGACTCGACGGGTTTCCAGTACTCGATCGCGTGCCAGGCGGCGAAGGACGGCTTCCTCGCGCCGCAGTTCACCGAGCCGCCCAAGCACGGTGAGGGCGTCGCCGGTGACGACAGGAAGTACTTCTCCGTGGACGGACAGGTGCCGACCGAGAACAGCTGCGATTGATCACTCTTTCAGAGGTGCCGGACGAGAGTGACGGCGCTCACAATTGACCGTCACGGACCGTTCAAACCCCTTGGGGCCCGTGTCGACGGCGCCGCCGCGTTCTTCGGGGGCGCTGGCGGCGCCGACCTCGATCAGCGAACAATGGACGTATGAGCAGCAAGCCCCCGCAGCACGACGTCGACGAGTCCGCGCTCGAAGTCAGCACCCCCAAGACCTGGGCAGCGGGTATTCCCGGTGTTCTCGTCTCGCTCGACCGCGCGGTCGAGCAGATGGGTGTCGGGCGCACGGTCAAGACGTTGCGACTGCTCAACCAGCGTGAAGGTTTCGACTGTCCTGGTTGCGCGTGGCCCGAACCGCAGGGTCACCGCAAGATGGCGGAGTTCTGCGAGAACGGCGCGAAGGCCGTCGCGGAGGAAGCCACCAAACGACGAATCGGGCCCGAGTTCTTCGCCGAGCACTCCATCGAGAGCCTGCGGACGAAGACGGACTACTGGCTCGGCCAGCAGGGCCGGATCACCGAACCGATGGTCCTCAGGCCCGGTGCGACGCATTACACACCGATCAGCTGGGACGCGGCGTTCACCCTCATCGCCGAAGAGCTGACATCGCTGTCATCACCGGACGAGGCGATCTTCTACACCTCCGGCCGCACCAGCAACGAGGCCGCGTTCCTCTACCAGCTGCTGGTGCGGTCGTTCGGCACCAACAACCTGCCGGACTGCTCGAACATGTGCCACGAGTCGTCCGGCTCGGCGCTGAACGAGACCATCGGCATCGGCAAGGGCTCGGTGTCGATCAAGGACTTCGACCTCGCCGACCTCATCGTGGTCATCGGCCAGAACCCCGGCACGAACCACCCGCGCATGCTCAGTGCGCTGGAGGACGCGAAGAAGAACGGCGCGAAGATCATCGCGATCAACCCGCTGCCGGAAGCGGGCCTGATGCGGTTCAAGAACCCGCAGAACGTCGCGGGCGTCGTCGGCCGCGGCACCGCGCTGAGCGACGAGTTCGTGCAGATCAAGGTCGGCGGCGACCAGGCGCTGTTCCAGGCCATCGGTCACCTGCTGCTGCAGTGGGACAAGCTCGACAGGACGTTCATCGAGGCGAAGACGCACGGCTTCGAGGCGTACGCGGAGAGCCTGCGCGAACTCGACTGGGACGGCGTGCTCACCGCGACCGGCCTGACCCGCGAGCAGATCACGCGCGTCGCCGGGATGTTCGTCGACTCGAAGCGCACGATCGCCTGCTGGGCGATGGGTCTGACGCAGCACAAGCACAGCGTGCCGACGATCCGCGAGGTCACGAACGTCATGTTCCTGCGCGGCATGATCGGCAAGCCGGGCGCGGGCCTGTGCCCGGTGCGCGGCCACTCGAACGTGCAGGGCGACCGCACGATGGGCATCTACGAGAAGATGCCGGAGAAGTTCCTGCTGGCGCTGGAGAACGAGTTCAGCATCTCCGTGCCGCGCAAGCACGGTTTCGACACCGTCGACGCCATCAACGCGATGCGCCAGGGCCGCGGCAAGGTGTTCATCGCGATGGGCGGCAACTTCGTCAGCGCCACCCCGGACACCCCGGTGACCGAGAAGGCGCTGGAGCAGTGCTCGCTGACGGCGCACGTCTCCACGAAGCTCAACCGTTCGCACGTCGTCCACGGCCGCACCGCGCTGATCCTGCCCGCCCTGGGCCGCACCGAGAGCGACGTCCAGCACTCGGGCGAGCAGTTCGTGACGGTCGAGGACTCGATGTCGGTCGTGCACCGCTCCCGCGGCCGGCTCAAGCCCGCGTCGGAGCAGCTGCTGTCCGAGGTCTCGATCGTCTGCCGGCTCGCCCGCAAGACGCTCGGCACCTCGCACCCCGTGGCGTGGGAGGAGTTCGAGAAGGACTACGACGTCGTTCGCGAGCACATCTCCCGTGTCGTGCCGGGCTGCACCGACTACAACACGCGCGTCCGTCAGCCCGACGGTTTCGTGCTGCCGCACCCGCCGCGTGACTCGCAGGAGTTCGCGACGGCGACCGGCAAGGCGAACTTCACGGCGAACGAGATGACGGTCATCGAGATCCCCGAGGGCCGCCTGATCATGCAGACCCTGCGCAGCCACGACCAGTACAACACCACGATCTACGGCCTGGACGACCGCTACCGCGGCGTGAAGGACGGCCGTCGCGTGGTGTTCGTGAACCCCGACGACATCAAGGCCTTGGGGTTCTCCGACGGGCAGATGGTGAACATCATCTCGGAGTGGAAGGACGACCCGACGGGCGTCGTCGAACGCCGCGCCGAGTCGTTCCGGATCGTCTCCTACTCGACCGCGCGGGGATGCGTGGCCACGTACTTCCCCGAGGCGAACCCGTTGGTGCCGCTGGACTCCAAGGCGGACATCTCGGGAACGCCTACCTCCAAGTCGGTGATCGTGCGCCTGGAAGCTATTTAGCCATGACCGTGTGGTGGGGGGGGGGGGGGGGGGGGGGGGCCCACCCCCCCCCCCCCCCCGCCGTGGGGGGGGGGGGGGGGGGGGGGGGGGCGCCCCCCCCCCCCCCCCCCCCCCCCCCCCCACCACACGGTGGCACTTTCTTCTACTCGACAAGCACCGTGTAGTTGCTGGCACCGCCGTTGGGTCCCAGTTGGACCTCCCCCGCCCGGAAGCCCTTGGCGTACAGGCGGAAGGTCTTCGGGGACCCTTCGGTGTTGACCAGCTGCTGGCCGCTGTCGAGCCACAGCGCGTCCATCCACGGGCGTTTGCCGAGCCGCGTGTCGACCGCGACGTAGACCAGCGCGTCGCGGTTGATCGTGAAGCGCGCCAACGGGTTCTGCGTCGCCGACTTCGAGTCGTTGGCCGTGCGGATCCACTTCGCTCCCGCCACCTCGCCCGGTACCGCGCTGAACGTGAAGTCGCGGTCGCCGTACTGCGCGACACCCGTGCGCAGGCCGGTCTGCACCGACCAGTCGCCCGCGTTCCCGGTGTCCGCCACGGTCAGTCCGCTCAGTTCCAGTTCCGCGGGCTGGTCGCCGACGGTCAGGATCGCGACGGCCGAGCGCGTGATCTGACCGGCCGCGCCGATCACGTTGATGTTCGTCGACCCGTGCGGTGTGTCCGGCAGCGTCGCCACGGTCATCGTGGACGTCTGACCTTGGTTGAT
Organism: Lentzea sp. NPDC102401; assembly: GCF_044765805.1. Lineage (NCBI taxonomy): Bacteria > Bacillati > Actinomycetota > Actinomycetes > Pseudonocardiales > Pseudonocardiaceae > Lentzea > Lentzea sp. NPDC102401. The sequence goes on from NZ_JBIWKS010000014.1 coordinate 72,247, forward strand.
CGTGGGCGGACTGAACTGCACGACGGTCCCGGCGGGCACGTTGTCGGCGTTGAGGCTGATCGGGCCGGGCGAACCGGTCGAGGCCGCGCTGACGGTGAACGACGCCGTCTCCCCCGGCTTGACCACGCGCGACGCGGGGTCGACCGCGAGGCTGAAGTCGTTGTTCACCCCGCACTTCTCGGTCGAACCGGTGTTCTGCACGCGTGGCGAGCCCGAGTTGCGGACGCAGAAACCGTTGGTGTTGCGGAAGAGGAAGTCCGTCGGACTGCTCGTGCCGCGTTCCCAGCCGAACGTGTCGAACGTGAGGTCGGTGGAGTTGTCGGCGATCACCGCGGGCCTGCCGTCGTTGCTGGTGAACGACACCGCGCTGGCGAGGAACTTGATGCGGTCGGCGTAACGGACGTACCAGCCGTACGCGGGCCGGGTGCCGATGCTGTTCGGGTTGTAGTTGGTGCGGTCGTTGCTCGGCGGGTTCGTCGACATGGTGCCGTTGCCGCCGGGCACGTTGATCTTGACGTTGGTGAAGGTCACGTCGGTGACGTGGCCGTCGACATCGCCCATGATCGTCGGGCTGAACGACGGCGAGGCGCCGTTGATAGTGATGTTGTCGTAGGTGATGTTCTTGATGGTGCCGACGCCGGGACTGTTGCCGCAGCGTTTGCGGGCGCCGACCTTGAGCATGATCGGCGACCGCACGCCGCTGACGGTGATGTCCCGGTAGTGCACGTCGGAGATGACCGCGCCGTCCATCGAAACGAGTCCGAGCCCCGACTTGTTGGACCCCTTGACGTCGATGCGCTGGAAGTCGTAGCCGGTGAAGTCGCCGCACGTCTCCGAGCCGAACATCAACGCGTTGCAACACCCCGCGCTGAGCTTGGTGTCGTAGACCTTCACGTTGCCGTTGCTCAGTTTCTGGCCGAGCGCGTAGTCGCTCTTGAACGCCAGTGCGTCGTCGTTGCCCGCGAAGTTGCCGTTGGTGATCGTGACGTTGGTGGTGCTGATGACGTTCCAGCCGTCGCGGTCGCTCGCGGTGTCGATCGTGAGCCGGTCGGACGTGACGTTGCGGCAGCCGTTGATCAGCATCGCGAAGTGCCCGCCGCGGCGGAGCTTGATGCCGCTGACCGTGAGGTTCTCGCAGCGCGTCAACGAGATGATCTTGTCGGCCTGCCCGCTGTCCGGATTGCCCGTGATCAGCGCGCCACCGCCGTCGATCGTGCCAGCGCCGACGAACCCGATGTTGGTCAGCCGGTCGCCCCAGATCATGGCGTTGTGGAAGTGGCTGTGCCCGTAGTCCTGGTACTTGTCGTTGGGGTTGGGCTCCGGCTTGTCGTAGCCGCTGCCGCTCGCGCCCATGATCGTGGCGCCGGAGTCGAGCTGGAGCGTGACGTTGCTCTTCATGTGGATCGAGTTGGGCGAGCGGTACGTGCCGGACGGGAACCGCACGGTCCCACCACCCGCCGCGTTCGCCGCGGTGATCGCCCTGTCGATGGCCGCTGTGTCGTTCGCGCTGCCGTTGCCGGCGGCCCCGTAGTCCCTGACGTTGAAGTCCGCCGCCTGAGCGGGTTCCGCCAGCATCGTGATGCCCAGCAGTGCCGCGGTCACCGCCACGCCGAGTCTCCGTAACACGGATGTCCTCCCCGTTGTAACGTCGTGAAAACGTTTACGGCGGCGGGGAGGTCACACGCTACGCCGGTCGAACGCGCCCGAACAGCCTCCAGCGGCGACGACCCGTGGCGAGTAAGCCTCCGCCGACCCGCTTCTCGGGCCGCGTGGCTTCCTCAGGTGCGCGAACGAGCCTGCGCGCGGCCGCGTCGGCCTCGAAGTCGGCCTGGCGCTGCTTTGCGATAGCGAACGTGTCGTGGTGCGAGAACATGACGATTCCCCTCAGTTCGTTGGTGCTACTCGGGCGAGATGGTGGCGCTCAGGAAGAAGCGGACCGGTTTGGAGTTCTCAGGGCGCAACTCCGGGTTCTCCACGCGCTGCTCGAACCGGTACATCACCGCCCGCAGTTCCTCCTGTGCTTGCTTGAGTTCCTCAGGAGTGAGGAACGCGGTGGCTCCCGTGATACCCACGTGCTCGCGCCAGTCCGCCGGCAGGTGGTCGTACTGCCGCATGCGCTCGCGGGTGCGCTCGAACTCCTGATCAAGGAAGGCCAGCGCGGCGGTCTCCGCCGCGAGCGCGGCCTCGCCCTCCAGGCCCTCCGTGGTGATCGACTGGTGCCGGTTGACGATCCGCCAGGGCTTCTGCCTGCCGGGACCCTCCACCTCGACCACGAACCCGTACTTGGCCAGCATGTTCAGGTGGTACGAGCAACTGGCGACACTCTCTCCCACCCGCACCGAGCACTGGGTCGCCGTGCTCGGCCCCTCGTCCGTGAGCAGGGTGAGCAGCTTCCACCGAACGGGGTGCGAGAGCGCCCGGAGCGCCTTGGGGTCAGTGATCGGACTGTCGGTCATGACACCACGGTACCCACATCAATAAACCTTTAGCAAGGTTCCTTGATATATAAATCCTGATATAAACCGCCCAAGATCCGCCAGGCTGTGCGCATGACACGGGGACAGCTGTGGCTGCTGGGGGCGTTCGGTGCGTTGGTGGCGGTGACGTGGATCAACCCGCCATGGCCCGCCGAGCAGGCGTTGCACAGCTCGTTGACGGCGGTGGCGATCGTGGCGTTGTGGTTGCTCAGGAAGCGCCTCGACACCGCGCAGTGGGCGTGGGCGCTCGCCTTCCTCGCGCTGCACACGATCGCGGCGAGGTGGATCTACTCGTTCGTCCCGTACGACGACTGGACGAACGCGCTGTTCGGCGTGCGGCTGTCGGAGGCGTTCTCCTGGGATCGCAACCACTTCGACCGGCTCGTGCACTTCGCGTACGGCGTGTGCCTGACCGCGATCCTGCGGCGGAGGTGGGTGCGGTCGGTGGAGATCGTGCTCGCGACGAGCGCGCTCTACGAACTGCTGGAGTGGGCGATCGCGATGACGCTCGCCCCCGATGTCGCCGAGGCCTACAACGGCCAACAGGGCGACATGTGGGACGCGCACGCCGACATGGCGCTGGCCGCGTTGGGCGCGCTCGTCACCAGTCTGGCGAGTTGCGCGCTACGGCGGTCACGAGCGGAAGCGACTCGATCACCGGCACCCGCAGCAACTCCGCCGGAACGTCCGGGTCGCGAACCGGCTCGATGAGCTCACGCAGCAGTGCGCCGACGACGTCGTCCGCGGCCTGGTCGACCTCGTGGATGAGGTCGCGCAACTGGTCCGCAGCCTCGTTGAGCACCCGCGGCCGTTGCGGTTCCTCCAGCATCAACGCCGCGAGCCGCAGCACCCGGCGGCAGGTGCGCAGACGAAGGCTCCTGCTCGCGGACTCGCGCGTGCCCGCGAGGCCCAGCCGACCGCGCGTGCGTTCGATCCACGGCTCGACCGTCTCGCGCCGCCAGATCGGGCCGGACGCGAGTTCCGCGTCAGGCTCAGGGATGCCGTGCGAGCGTCTCTTGCGCCAGACAGCCACCAGCTGCCGACTGAGCCCCATGGCGTCGGCGATCTCCGCGATCCCGTAGAAGTCCCCCACGCCGCCAACTGTAACCAGAGATGACGCGGAGTGTCATCAAAAATGTCTCAAATGCGTTCGAGAACCGCGTTCGCCGCGTTGTGGCCGCCGATGCCGCTCACGCCGCCACCGCGCCGGGAACCCGCGCCGCAGACGAAGACGTTGTCCACGTCGGTCTCCACACCCCACTTGCCGACCTGGTCGTCGCTCTCGGCGAACGGCCAGTCGAGCTCGCCGTGGAAGATGTTGCCACCTGGCAGGCCGAGCTCCTCCTCCAGGTCCAGCGGAGTGCGCGCCTCGATGCACGGGTTGCCCTGGGCGTCGACCGCCAGGCAGTCCTGGATCGGCTCCACGAGATGCGCGTTGAGCTGGTCGAGGTAGCGCTTCACCAGTTCGTCGCGCAGCTCGGTGTTGCGGCCCTCGAACAACGACGCCGGCAGGTGCAGACCGAACAACGTCAGCGTCTCGTGACCGGCGAGCGACGGCCCGAGGATCGACGGGTCGGTCAGCGAGTGGCAGTACATCTCACCCGGCAGCACCGACGGCACCTGGCCCGCGGCGCTCTCCAGGTAGGCGGTCTCCAGCTGGTCGTAGGACTCGTCGAGGTGGAACGTGCCCGCGAACGCCAGCCGCGCGTCGACCCCGGACTTCAGCTCGGGCAGCCTGCGCAGCAACATGTTGATCTTCAGCTGACACCCCGGCGCGTCGTGGACTTCGAGGCCCCGCAACCGTCCCAGCACCGACGGCGCCACGTTGGACAGCACGAACCGGGCCTCGACCGTCTGGTCCCCGTACGTCACTGAAGCGGTCCTGCCGTCCGACTCGACGGAGGTGACCTCGGCGCCGGTGATGATCCGCGCACCGGCCTCGCGCGCGACCCGTTCCAGTTCGGCGGTGACCCCGCCCATGCCGCCGACCGGGACCTTCCACTCACCGGTGCCGTTGCCGATCACGTGGTAGAGGAAGCACTTGTTGGCGCGCAACGAATGCAGCGACGAGTGCGTGCCGATCAACGCGTCCGTGGCGACGACCCCGCGCACCAGGTTGTTGTCGAACAGCTCCTGCAGCGTGGCGCCGATCGGCCGTTCGAAGACCTGCTCCCACAACCGGCCGCGCACCACCTTGTCGACGTGCACGCGCAGATGTTCCCGTGACACCAACGGTTCCAAAAGAGTCGGCGCCAATGCCTCCGCCATCAGCTCCAGGTCGGCGTACCAGCGTTGCCACCGCTCCCAGTCCTCCAGCGACCCGCAGACGGCCTCGAACGACGCCACCGTCGCCGCGCCGGGCGAGCGTTCGACCAGCAGCCCCGACCTGCCGTTCGGCGTGTACGAGGAGGCCGAACGAGACTTCAGTGCCAGCTTCAGCCCCAGATCCGACACGATCCGGTCGGGCAGCAGCGACACGAGGTACGAGAAGCGCGAGAGCCGGGCGTCGACGCCCTCCCACGGTGAGGCGCTCACCGCCGCCCCGCCGACGTGCGGCAGCTTCTCCAGCACCCTGACCGATTTCCTCGCCTTCGCGAGGTACGCGGCCGCCACCAGCCCGTTGTGGCCGCCCCCCACGATCACGACGTCGTCCATGCCCCGGAATCCCTCCCACGTAGCCTGGTCGCTGGGGAACATAGCGTTCCGAAGGAGATGTGCACATGGGCCGAGTGACGGTGCGCCGAGCGGTCGAACGCGTGTCGCCGAGCGGTCGGCGCCGCAGGATTGACGCGCTCGCCGCCGAGGAACCCATGGAGTTGCGGGTCAACGGCAAGGCTTTGGCCGTCACGATGCGCACTCCCGGTCACGACGTGGAGCTCGCGCACGGCTTTCTGCTCAGCGAAGGTGTCATCGGGTCGTCGGAGGACATCTCGATCGCGCGGTTCTGCGAGGGCACCGGGCCGGACGGGATGAACACCTACAACGTGCTGGACGTCGCGCTGGCCGAGGGTGTGCCGCCGCCGGACACGGGGGTGGAGCGGAACTTCTACACCACGTCGTCGTGCGGGGTGTGCGGCAAGGGCGCGCTGGACGCGGTGAAGCTCAAGACCCGCTACTCCCCCGCACTGGACGAGGTGAAGGTCACGGCCGAGGCGTTGACGGGCTTCCCGGACGCGTTGCGGGAACGGCAGAAGGTCTTCGAGAGCACCGGCGGGCTGCACGCGGCCGGGCTGTTTGTCGATGGCGAGCTGCTGGTCGTGCGCGAGGACGTGGGCCGGCACAACGCCGTCGACAAGGTGCTGGGCTGGGCGGTGCTGCAGAACCTCGTGCCGTTGCGCGGCGCGGTGCTGATGGTGTCCGGTCGGGCGTCGTTCGAGCTGGTGCAGAAGGCCGCTATGTCCGGGATTCCGGTGCTCGCGGCGGTGTCGGCACCATCGTCGCTCGCCGTCGAACTGGCCGAGGAGCAGGGCATGACTCTTGTCGGCTTCCTGCGCGGCGACTCGATGAACGTCTACACCGGTGGGGAGCGCGTGGTTGAGACCGCTTGACGGTGTCGTGGTGGTGAGCCTGGAGCAGGCCGTCGCGGTGCCGTACGCGACGCGGTTGCTGGCTGATCTCGGCGCGCGGGTCGTCAAGATCGAACGGCCTGGCGCCGGCGACTTCGCGCGTCACTACGACTCGTCGTGCGGCGAGGTGTCGTCGTACTTCGCGTGGACGAACGTCGGCAAGGAGTCGGTGTCCCTGGACATCTTCCACCCCGACGGCCGAGAGGTGCTGGAACGGCTCGTCGCGCGCGCTGACGTGCTGCTGTGCAACCTGTCGCCACGGGTGTGGGAGCGGCTCGCGCTGGAGCTTCCCGCGACGTTGATCGTCGGTGAGCTGTCCGGCTACGGCTGGGACGGCCCGTACGCGGACCGCAAGGCGTTCGACGCGCTGGTGCAGTCCGAGGCCGGGCTGGTGTCGCTGACCGGGGAGGGCGACGTGATGGCCCGCGCCGGGATCTCGGTCGCGGACATCGCGGCGGGCGTCCAGTTGCAGGCGGCGGTGCTCGCGGCGTTGCTGCAACGGGGCCGGACGGGTGAAGGCGCCCGGTTGCGGTTGTCACTCTTCGCAGCGATGGCCGAGTGGATGCACCAGCCGATGCTCTACGCCGCCGGAACGGGTGCCGCGGCCCCGCGGTCGGGCGCGCACCACCCGAGCATCGCGCCGTACGGTCCGGTGGCCTGCGCGGACGGCGCCGTGCACCTGGCCGTGCAGAACGACGGGCAGTGGCAGCGTCTCTGCGACCTGATCGGGCTCGCGCCGGAGGAGAGGTTCGCCACAGTGGCCTCCCGCGTGGAGCATCGCGCGGAGCTCCAGAAACTGCTCGAACAGGCGTTTTCGGACCTCACCGCGGCCGAGTCGCTGACCGCTCTGGACGCCGCCGACGTGCCGGCCGCGCTGACCCGCCCGGTCACCGACCTGCCCACCCACCCGCAGCTCGACACCTGGGTTGACGTGCGCGTTCCCGGCGGAACGGCCCGGATGCTGCTGCCGCCGGTGGCCGGTTTCGAGTGGACACCGGGTGCGGTCCCCGCCCTCGGCGAGCACAATGACGACGTGCTGACGTGGCTGGGCTATTCGAGTGAGGAACTGTCTTCCTTACGCGTGCGTTCCGTCCTCTGAGAAGGAAACGAGGAACGGTGCCCACGCGATGAGGTGAGCATGGGGGAACCGAGGTACAGCCGCCGCACCCTCCTCGCGGCGATCGGCGTGGTCATCGCGACAGCCACCGGCGTCGCGACGTACGTGTCGTCGTCCAACGCCGTAGAGCAGCAGATCGCGACCGCGGACCGGGTGAGGACCGCCTCGGCAGCGAAACCGGCGATCCGCTTCGAACGCGTGTACTCGGCCGCCCGCCACCGTGACGTCACCCTCGCCTTCTACCTCCCGGCCGGCGCGAACCCCCGCGGCCTGCCGATGTCGATCCTGCTGCACGGTCTGCACGGCGACGCCCGGCACGCGGCCGTGGGCAACCTGCCCGAGGTCCTGGCCGGCGCCGTCGCGAAGGGCTCGGTGCCCGCGTTCGGCTTCGTCGCGGTCGACGGCGGCGACAACTACTGGCACGAGAACGTCCCCGGCGACAACGCGATGGCGATGCTGCTCGACGAGGTCCCGCGCTGGCTCAAGGAACGCGGCTACGGCGAGCCCTTCGCGGTGACGGGGGTGTCGATGGGCGGCTTCGGTTCGCTGCTCTACGCCCGCCGCAGGGCCGAACGCGGGGACCCGATCGCGGCCGCCGCGGTCATCTCCCCCGGCCTCATCACGACGTGGCCGGAGATGGCCAAGCGCAGGGCGTTCAAGAACGAGGGCGAGTGGGCGTCGCTCGACCCGTTGCGCCACATCAGGTCCACCGGCCCGACCGCGCTGGGCGTGTGGATCGGCGACCGCGACAAGTTCATCGAGGGCACCCGCCGGTTCATCCGCGAGGTGCGGCCCGAGGTGAGCGCGGTGAAGGGCGGCGGCCACGATGACGGGCTGTACCGGAAGGTGACGCCCGACGTCGTGCAGTTCCTCGCCAAGTACGCCAAGCGCGCCGTCTAGACCCGGCGGGCCGCGCGACCCCAGTGCAGCCACTTCACCCGGTCCTGCTCGTCGCGTCCGCACAGGACGGCCACCGCGTGGTACCCGTCCGCGCTCTCGACGGCGATCAGCGCGTCGTCCCGCAGTCCGGTGAACTCGTGCTCGTCCCCGTCGACGAAGGCTTCCCAGTCGGGGTTGAGCCGCTCGTACCGCAGCTTGACCCTGCCGCCGTCGCCTTCGGTGACGTGCAGTTCCAGGCCGGTGGACCGGTACACGCCGACGACCCGTTCGACGTCCACCGGCACCGGCCACTGCGGCGGCGTGGGGAAGGAGGGCACCGCGATGCCCGCCAGGTCGCCCAGCACGTCGTCGTAGACCGCACGGGCCAGCGACAGGCTTTCGCCGCCGTTGGTGAGCACGGCGATCGCGAGCCCCGCCGCGGGGATCACCCGCAGGTAGGCCCGGTATCCCAGCGTCGATCCGGTGTGGCCGATGCCGGTGACACCGTTCGTGTACTCGTGCAGTGCCCAGCCGAGCCCCTGCTTGCCGCCGTGCCCGAAGTCCGGCGGCACGACCTGAACCTCGCGCATCGCGTCGAACTCACTCGTGCCGAGGTGCATCCGCACGAACTCCAGCAGGTCGTGCGCGCTCATCGCGAGCACCGTGCCCGCCGGCGCGTCGCCCTCGGCCATGAACTTGCCGGCGGGCTTCAGCTCCTTGCCCACGTGCCCGGTGGCGACGGTCTGCACGGCGTACTCGGCGTGGCTCGCGGCCGCCGTGCGCAGACCGAGCCGGTCGATCAGCCGTTCCCTGATGACGACGCGGAAAGGCTTGCCGCGCAACACTTCGACGATCCGGCCGAGCAACGTGAAGCCGCTGTTGCAGTAGGTGTAGAACTCGCCCGGCGGAGCCTCCTGCCGCGCGTCCGCCAAGCGCTCGACGTACTTCTCGAGCATGTCGTCACCGTTGCCGGTGTCGTGGAACAGATCGCCCTGAAAGCCCGCGGTGTGGGTGAGGAGGTGGCGCGGCGTGATGATCCGCGCGGCCTCGTCGTCGGCGAGCGTGAACTCCGGCAGGACGTCCCGCACCGGACGGTCGAGGTCGAGCAGACCCTCGTTCACCAGTTCCTGGACGAGCGTCGCCGTCCAGACCTTGGTGATCGACCCGATCTGGAAGAGGGAGTCCGTCGTCACCTTCTCGCCGGTGACGTTGTTCAGCACACCTGCTGCCATGTCAGTGATTTCGCCGTTGTGCAGCACGGCGACTTGGGCGCCGACGACGCCGTGTTCCGCGATCAGTTCGTCCAGATTGATCATGCTTCTCCCCCAGGAGTTCTCAGATCCGGGCGGCTGCCCGCCCGAAGTGCAGCAGGTCGTTCATGAGCACCAGCACGGTGTGCGGTTTCTCCACGGCGATCAACGCGTCGTCGCGCAGCGCCACGAACTCGCGTTCCTCGCCGTCGAGCCGGACCAGCACGCGGCCGCCATCTGCTTGCGTGACAACCACTTCATGGCCCGCGCAACGGTAGGTGCCCACCACTCGCTCCACGTCCACCGGCTCAGGATCGGTGGGCGGGACCGGCGACTCGGCCCTGCGCACGCCCGCGAGTCCGCTGAAGACGTTCTCGATGACGGAGTCGAACACCGCCTGCGGCCGACCACCACTGGCGACCAGGGCGACCGCGACCCCGCGTTCCGGCGCGACCCGCAGGTACGCGCTCAGCCCCTTGTTACCGCCGTTGTGGCCCACGACCAGGCCACCGGAGTAGTCGTGCAGCTCCCAGCCGTGGCCCCAGGACGCGCGATAGCCGAAGTCCGGCAACGACACCCGTGGCTCGCGCATGACCGCGAACGCCGGTGTCGCCAGGTGCATGCGCGCGAACGCGAGCAGGTCCCGGGCGCTCATCGCGAGCGCCGACCCGGCGGGCCAGTCGGACTCCGGTCCCGGATCGGTGACCGGCTGTCCGTCCACGTGCCCCGCCGCGACGTGCAGTGCGGCGCCCTCCGCGTAGGTCGTCGCGACGGTGAGACCGAGCGGTGCAGCGAGCCGTTCCTTGAGGACGGTGTTGAAAGGCTTGCCGCGCAACACTTCCACGATCCGGCCCAGCACGGTGAACCCACTGTTGCAGTAGGACCAGAGCTCGCCAGGCGGGGTGATCTGCTGAGCATCGGCCAGGCGCGCCACGAACTTCTCGACGGCGTCGTCGCCGGAACCGGTGTCGTGGAACAGATCACCGTCGATGCCGGACGTGTGGATCAGCAGCTGCCGTGGTGTGATCACCGGCCGGAAGCCCGGCAGGACGTCGCGCACCGGGCGGTCGAGGTCGAGCCGGCCCTCGTTCGCGAGCTCCTGGACGAGCGTCGCCGTCCAGACCTTGGTGATCGACGCGATCTGGAACAGCGAGTCGGTCGTCACCGGTGCGCGCGTGTCGGCGTTCAACACACCCGCGGCGACGTCGGCGATCTCGCCGTCGGTCAGGACGGCGAGCTGGGCGCCGACGACGCCGTGTTCCTCGACGAGCTCGTCAAGGTCGATCACGTTCCCCCCAAGGAAGTGATGTCTAGCGCGGTGAGAGCGGCACCGTCTTCGACCGCACCCACTTGAGCACCGCGGGCCACTCCCCGTAGCCCGCGTCGATGTTGATGTGCCCGGCGCCCGGCAGCACGTCGATCTCGATCCGCAACGCCTCGGCGAGCTGCTTGGCGGCCTCCATCGAGCAGTGCGGGTCGCCCTCACCCGCGATCAGACGGGTCTCGGTGGCGGCACGGCGCAGGCCCGCCGGGTCGAGCGGGGCCGGGAAGAACGACTTGATGGCCGGTTCCGGGTGGTCCAGCTCGGGCGGGGCGACCAGCAGCACGCGGTCGACGTGGGCGATGTTCTCGCGGGCCGCGTGGTGCAGCCAGAGGTAGCAGCCGAGCGAGTGCGCGACGACGACCCGTTCGCGATCGGCCGGCAGCGCTTCGAGGTGGGTGTCGAGCTCACTGAGCCAGGTGTCGCGGTCGGGCGCCTCGGGGCTGCTGAAGTGCGGCAGGTCGGCGAGGCCGCCGTGCTCGGACACCGTCTGGGCCAGCCAGCGCTGCCAGTGGCCGGGGCCGGAACCGGTGTAGCCGTGGAGCAGAAGCACGTGAGGCAACGACATGCCTCCACCTTAGGACCTCGCAACGACGAAGGGCGCCCGGTCTGGAGACCAGGCGCCCTTTCGACTTGATGGCCTTTAGGCCGACTTCTCCCGACGCTCCCGGCGCGAGGGCTGCCGGGCCACGATGGTCGGGTTCACGTTCTCCTTCACCGTCTGCTCGGTGATGACGACCTTGGCGACGTCCGTGCGGCTCGGGATGTCGTACATCACGGGCAGCAGGACCTCTTCCATGATCGCCCGGAGGCCACGAGCACCGGTCCCGCGCAGGATCGCCTGGTCGGCGATCGCTTCGAGCGCGGTCTTGGTGAACTCGAGCTCGACGCCGTCCATCTCGAAGAGCTTCTGGTACTGCTTCACCAGAGCGTTCTTCGGCTCGGTGAGGATCATCACCAGTGACGGCTTGTCGAGGTTCGTGACGGAGGCGACCATCGGCAGACGCCCGATGAACTCGGGAATCAGACCGAACTTGATCAGGTCCTCCGGCATGGAGTCGGCGAAGAAGTCCGACGCCTCCACCTCGGCCTTGGAGCGGACCTCGGCACCGAAGCCAAGGCCTCGCTTGCCGACGCGGTCCTGGATGATCTTCTCCAGGCCTGCGAACGCACCCGCCACGATGAACAGCACGTTCGTCGTGTCGATCTGGATGAACTCCTGGTGCGGGTGCTTGCGGCCACCCTGCGGTGGCACCGACGCCGTCGTGCCTTCCAGGATCTTCAGCAGTGCCTGCTGAACGCCCTCACCGGAGACGTCGCGCGTGATCGACGGGTTTTCACTCTTCCGAGCGATCTTGTCGACCTCGTCGATGTAGATGATGCCCGTCTCGGCGCGCTTCACGTCGTAGTCGGCGGCCTGGATGAGCTTCAGGAGGATGTTCTCGACGTCCTCACCGACGTACCCGGCCTCCGTCAGCGCCGTCGCGTCGGCGATGGCGAACGGCACGTTCAGCATCTTCGCGAGCGTCTGCGCGAGGTAGGTCTTGCCGCACCCGGTCGGGCCGAGCATCAGGATGTTCGACTTCGCCAGCTCGACGCCGTCGTCACGACCCTCGCGCCCGCGGTCGCCCGCCTGGATGCGCTTGTAGTGGTTGTAGACGGCGACGGACAGGGTGCGCTTGGCGTCACTCTGGCCGATGACGTACTGGTCGAGGAACTCGTGGATCTCGGCGGGCTTCGGCAGCTCGTCGAGCTTCACGTCACCGGCTTCGGCCAGCTCCTCCTCGATGATCTCGTTGCAGAGATCGATGCACTCATCGCAGATGTAAACGCCGGGGCCGGCGATGAGCTTCTTCACCTGCTTTTGACTCTTTCCGCAGAAAGAGCACTTCAGCAAGTCGCCGCCGTCACCGATACGCGCCATGACCGCTGACCTCTGTCCCCTCCGGCGCACACCTGCTGTAGTGCGCCTGCTGACTTGCTGTGGCAGTCCCACTGGCTGTGGGTGCTGAGCCCGTTCTCCTGACGGTACCTGGCCGCCCCCGTTTCAGGGGAGGACCTGCGTCCCCCCGACGCGCCGATCAGGCCAGATAACCGGTCACGTCGGCGTGTCGGGTGGGCGCGCAGTGCCCGGGCTCTGGGGTTTCCCAGAGCATGGGCACCAGGCCCGGGGTCTGGGGTGGCCCCAGAATCACCGGGAGGCGGATGGGCGAGCGCTCTTCGCGAGCACCTCGCCTGTCCGCCGTCGCTCAGGACTTGGCGGAAAGCTTGCGGTAGGGCAGCACCGTGTCGACGATGCCGTACTCCCTGGCCTCTTCGGCCGTCAGAATCCGGTCGCGCTCGATGCTCTCGCGAACCTCCTCCGCCGTCCGGTTCGTGTGCCGCGCGAGGGTGGATTCCATCAGGCGGCGCACGCGCTGGATCTCGTTCGACTGGATCTCCAGGTCGGACACCTGACCGTACGCGCCCTCCATCGAAGGCTGGTGGATCAGGATTCGCGCGTTGGGCAGTGCGTGGCGCTTTCCGGGCGTGCCAGCGGCCAGCAGCACGGCCGCGGCGGAGGCCGCCTGGCCGAGGCAGTACGTCTGGATGTCCGGGCGGACGAACTGCATCGTGTCGTAGATGGCCATCAGCGAGGTGAACGAGCCACCCGGCGAGTTGATGTACATCAGGATGTCGCGGTCGGGGTCCTCGGACTCGAGCACCAGCAGCTGCGCCATGACGTCGTTCGCCGAAGCGTCGTCAACCTGCACGCCGAGGAAGATGATGCGCTCCTCGAAGAGCTTGTTGTACGGGTTCGACTCCTTCATGCCATAGCTGGTGCGCTCGACGAACGACGGCAGCACGTACCGCGACTGAGGCATGTGGAACTGGCTCACTTGAGGTCTCCTAGCTGACGTCAGTTGTTCGAGTCGCCGACGGGCTGAGCCCTGGTGACGACCTTGTCGACGAAGCCGTACTCGAGCGCTTCCTGCGCCGTGAACCAGCGGTCGCGGTCGGAGTCGCGGGTGATGGTCTCGAGCGTCTGGCCGGTGTGCTCGGCGATGAGCTCGGCCATCTCGCGCTTGGTGCGCGTCAGCATGTCCGCCTGGATCGCGATGTCCGCGGCCGTACCGCCGACACCGGCCGACGGCTGGTGCATGAGGATCCGGGCGTGCGGAAGCGCGTGGCGCTTGCCGGGTGCGCCGGCCGAGAGCAGGAACTGCCCCATCGAGGCGGCGAGGCCCATCGCGTACGTGGCCACGTCCGGCTGGATGAGCTGCATCGTGTCGAAGATGGCCATGCCCGCCGTGACGGAACCACCCGGCGAGTTGATGTAAAGCGTGATGTCCTTCTCGGGGTCCTCTGCGGCGAGAAGCAGCAACTGAGCGGTGATCTGGTTCGCGATGCCCTCTTCGACCTGTGAACCCAGGACGATGATCCGCTCGCGGAGCAGCCGCTCGTACACCGAGTCGTTGAGGTTCATCCCGGCGGTGGCCGACCGCATCTCGGGGGTCGGGAAGGAGTGCTGCGTCACGTCTGCCTGCCTAACTCCAGGTGGAACGAATCTGGATGTCAAAACTCTCTGCGATCGACCTTAACGAAGACGGGCGGCGTCAGATGCCCGACACCGCCCGCGTTCGCTAAGGGCTTTACTTCTCCGAGTCCTCTTCGGACTTGGTCTCGCCGAAGAGCTCGTCGAGGTCCAGCTTCTGACCGGTCGAGTCGCTCACCTCAGCCTGGCGCACGACGCTCGCGAGAGCCTTGCCCCGGCGCACGTCGGCGAAGATCGCGCCGAGCTGACCGGACTGCTGCGCGCGCTTGACGTACTCGTCGGGCGAGATGCCGAAGCGCTGCGCCTGGTAGATGATCCGCTCGGTCAGCTCGCCGTCGGACACCGTGACCTGCTCGGCGTCGGCGATCGAGTCGAGCACGAGCTGCGTCTTGACGGCCTGCTCGGCGGCGGTGCGGAGCTCGGCGTCGAACTCCTCCTCCGACTGACCCTGCTCGGTCAGCCAGGCGGCGAACTTCGCGTCGTCGTGGTCGAAGGCGTGCACGGCGTCGTGCTTGCGCGCGTCGATCTCGCCCTGGACGATGCCCTCGGGCAGCGGGACCTCGGTGGTCTCCAGCAGCGCCTCGAGGACCTTGTCGCGGGCCTGCACGCCCTGCTGCATCTTCTTGACGCGGCCCAGGCGGGTCCGCAGGTCGGCCTTGAGCTCCTCGAGCGTGTCGAACTCGCTGGCGAGCTGCGCGAACTCGTCGTCGAGCTCGGGGAGCTGACGCTCCTTCACGCTGCTCAGCACCACGGTGACCTCGGCCTCGCGGCCCTCGTGCTCACCGGCGACGAGCGTGGTGGCGAAGGTCTTGGTCTCGCCGTCGGACGCGCCGACGAGCGCGTCGTCGATGCCCTCGACGAGCTGGCCGGAGCCGACCTCGTAGGACAGGCCGCTGGTGCGCGCCTCCTCGACCTCTTCGCCGTCGACGGTGGCGGACAGGTCGACGACGACGAAGTCACCGGTCTCGACCGGGCGGGTGACACCGGTCAGCGTGCCGAAGCGAGCGCGGAGCTCGTCGAGCTGGGTGGTCACGTCCTCGTCGGTGACCTCCTGCTCGTCGACCGTCACGGCGAGCTCGCCGAACGCGGGCACGGTGATCTCGGGACGGACGTCGACCTCGGCGGTGAACTCGAGCGTCTGACCGTCCTCGATCTTCGTGACCTCGAAGTCGGGACGGCCGAGCGTGCGCACCTCACCGGCGTTGACGGCTTCCAGGTACTTGGCCGGGATGGCCTCCTGGATGACCTCGTCCAGGACCGGGGCGCGGCCGATGCGGTTCTCCAGAACCTTCGCGGGGGCCTTGCCGGGGCGGAAGCCGGGGATGCGGACCTGCTTCGCGAGCTTCCGGTACGCCTGGTCGAAGTTCGACTTGAGCTCGTCGAACGGCACCTCGACGTTGATCCGGACCCTCGTCGGGCTCAGGTGCTCGACGGTGCTCTTCAACGTGGACTCCTCGTAACGAACAAAGAACGTGCAAGACAGCCGGTACCACCACCTGGGCGCCCGGATTTCCAGCGAGTCTAGGCGAGACCCGTGCTGTGACCGCCGCCACCCCGGTCCGCACGGAACCGCGGAGCCTCCAGACCCCTCTCACCCGGCACCCGCAAGATCAACCGCCGCATCGCGACCGTTCGTCTCCGGCGGTGCTTTTTTGTTCGCCGAGCGAACCACTTAACGCAAAAGAGTCGCCCCGCTACCGCCCGTCAAAGCGTCCGTCTCAATTTCACTCTTTCGGCCGAAACAGCCTTTCCCGACCGATCAAGATGACTCCATAAGCACCAATCGTTCTGGCGCGGCTGACAGGTAGCGTTACTGCTCCCGCACCATCCGTAACAGGACCACGGGAACGAACGAGAAAAAGTCGTCGCACCGTTTTACCCCGAGGATCCGCCTGATGGAGACACGCCAGCTTCTCGCGTTCACGACCGTGGTTCAGACAGGGAGCTTCACCAAGGCCGCAGCCACGCTCAACTGCTCGCAGCCGACCATCACCACCCGCATCAAGGCGCTGGAGGAGGGCCTCGGGGTCGTCCTTTTCCGACGCCTTCCCAGAGGGATCCAGATGACCTCCGCGGGCGTGGAACTACTGCCGTTCGCGCGAAACATCATCAACCTCACCGAAAAGGCCCGAAAAGCCATCACGATGAACGGTGAGCCGCACGGCAAACTCGTCATCGGTTCCGCACAGAGTTTGACCGACTACCGTCTGCTACCGCTCATCGAATACATGTGCTGGCGCTACCCGTCGGTCCAACTCTCGCTGCACTCCCGCAACGCGCTGAACAACCTGAACTCGGTGCGCGACGGCCAACTGGACTGCGCGTTCTTCATCGGCGCGATCGAGCCCCGCGAGGGCCTCGAGACCACGGTCCTGTGCCCCGAGCCCCTGGTGATGATCGCGGGCCCGAACCACGTGCTCACCCAGCGCCAGTCGCTGTCCGAGGACGACCTCACGAGCAGCACGCTGATCCGTGCCGAGAACGGCGCCTCGTACCACGAACTCTTCGAGCACTCCCTGGGCTACGACGACACCCGTGCCCCCGTTCTGGAGCTGGACTCGGTGGACGCCGCCAAACGCGCGGTGGCGTCGGGCCTGGGCATCGCGCTCATGCCGGAGGTCACCGTGTCCGCCGAGCTCGCCGACGGCAGGTTGGTCCGCTTGCCCTGGTCCTCGACGTTCCGCGTCTACACGCAGTTCGGCTGGCGCCAGGACAACTCGACGAACCCGGCGGTGACGGCCCTGGTGTCCGCGGCGGCCCAGGTGGTGAGCGACCAGGTCGCCTCTCTCACCTGACGTGTGAGGTGGGGTGGTCTCACCCCACCTGCACCGCCGGTGCCGTCCCGGTGCTCCCCCTGACCACCAGTTCGGGCAGCACGTCCTCAACGTCGGTCGGCGAGGCCCCGCCGATCACGGCCACCAGCGCCCGAGCCGCACGGGCCCCGAACGCGAACGTGTCCCGGGACAACGCGGTCAGCCGCCCGTGCTGGCACAGCACCGAGTCGTCCCAGGCCACGAGCGACAACTCGGACGGCACGGCGACCCCGAGCGACGCGGCCACCTCGGCTCCGGCCACGGCCATCACATCGTTGTCGTAGACGATCGCCGTGGGCGGAGCGGCCATCGCCAGGAGCTCTCGCGTGGCCCGCGCCCCGGACTCGGCCGTGTAGTCCCCGGCCACCACGACACCGTCCACAACGGACGAGGCGAACGCCGAGTCCCGCCGAACGGTGTGCAGCAACGAGGACAACCCGGCCACCCGCGCGATCCGCCGATGCCCCAACGACTTCAGGTACTCGACGACAGACGTCATGGCCGCGTAGTCGTCAGCCCAGACCGAGGCCAGTTCCCCGTGGTGCCCGGCGCCACCCACCACCACGGCCGGCAACCCCAGCGCGGACATCAGGTCGACCCGGGGGTCCGAGACCAGCAGGTCCACCAGGAACACCCCGTCGACCCGGTGCTCGGCCCACCACCGCTGGTACAGCGCGATCTCGGCCTCGCGCGAGTCCACCACCTGCAACAGCAGCGCGCAGGACATCTCGGACTGCATCCCGGCGATCAGCTGGAAGAAGAACGCCTCGTCCCCCAGCGCGCGGGGCGGCCGCACCAGCACCAGCCCCACGGCGTCGGCCGAGGCGGAGGACAGCGCCCGGGCGGTGACCGAAGGCCGGTACCCCAGGGTCGACGCGACCTCCAGGACCCGCGACCGCGTCCGCTCGGACACGCCCGACCGGCCGTTCAACGCCAACGAGACAGCGCCTTTGGACACCCCTGCCGCCGCCGCGATGTCCTTGATCGTTGGCCTCTTCACCGCACCCGCACCCTGTCCAGAACGAGACAACAAGACGTTCGGAGGCTAGCCGGAGATAAACCGGTTTAGCTAGGGTCCGCGACCAAGGAGGTGGGTGTCAATGAAGAGGCGCACGTTCCTCGCGGGCCTGGCGGCGGTGCCCGTGGCGGGATGCGGACTGTCCGGGACGTCGAGCACGTCCACAGGCGGAACCGGCCAGGTCACGGGCGAGATCACGTTCCAGACCTGGTCCCTCAAGCCCAAGTACACCGACTACGTCAACGGTGTCATCGACGCTTTCCAGAAGCAGCACCAGGGCACCTCGGTGAAGTGGGTCGACCAACCCGCGGACGGGTATCTGGCGAAGGTCATGGCGGACGCGAGCGCGGGAAGTCTTCCCGACGTCATCAACGTGCCGCCGGACCTGAGCTTCCCGCTCGCCAAGGCCGGCCAGCTCGTCGACCTCGACGAGTCTCTCAAGGAGGCCAGGCCCGAGTACCTCGGCAACGCCTGGCAGGCGTTCGAGATCCCCGGCAAGGGCGGCTGCTACGGCTTCCCCTGGTACCTCAACACCGGCCCGATCTTCTACAACAAGGCCCTGTTCAGCCAGGCGGGCCTCGACCCGAACAAGCCGCCCACGAACTTCAGGGAACTCGAAGAGCAGGCGCTGAAGCTCGCCGAGAAGAAGATCGCGATCCTCGGCCAGACCCCGAGCATCGCCGACTTCGGCCTCTACGGCGTGAAGCTGTTCGAGAACGACAAGTTCACCTTCAACGAGCCCAAGGGCGTCGAGTTCGTCGAGAGCTACAAGCGCATGTACGACGCGGGCGCGCTGATTCCCGAGGCGCTCACGCAGAACTACACCGGCGCCGGCGCGAAGTTCATGGCGCAGCAGACGGCCCTCAACTCCGGCAGCGCGTACGACCTCGGCAAGTTCAAGACCGACGCGCCGAGCCTCTACGCGAACATCGGCATCACCACGCCCATCACGAACACGGGCAGCGCCAACATGTTCCTGCACGGCGTGAGCGTGCCGAAGAGCAGCAAGAACCAGGCGACGGCGCTGGCGTTCGGCAGGTTCGTCACCAACGCCGACAACCAGGTGAAGTTCGCCAAGCTCGCGTCGATCTTCCCGAGCACGTCGAAGGGCGGGGACGACCCGTACTTCACCACGGAGGACGGCACCGACGAGGCGCGCGTGCGGGTGGCGGCGGCCAAGCAGCTCAAGACCGCGGTGAACTACACGCCGGTGCAGTTCAGCGACCAGATGCGCGAGGCACTTCTGCAGCAGCTGGCCGACGCCATGCTCGGCAAGAAGTCGCCGAAGCAGGCGCTGGACGACGCTGTCAACGAGTGCAACCGGCTCCTGAAGTAGGCAGCCGCAGATGACTCATCGCCCGTACACGCCGTGGCTGTTCCTGGCTCCAGGACTGGCCGTCTGCCTGCTGTTCGTCCTCTTCCCGTTCCTGAACATGATCGTGCTCGCGTTCACGGACGCTAGTGCGCTCGGCGGCGGCCAGTTCACCGGTGTGGACAACTTCGTGCGGATGTTCGGGGACCCGAAGTTCTGGGCGGCGGCGCGCAACAGCCTGCTCTACATGGTGGGCGTCGTCCCGCCGCTGGTGCTGTTGCCGCTGCTGGTCGCGATGCTCGCGCAGAAGATCGTGCCGGGCATCGGGATCTTCCGGACGGCGTTCTTCACGCCGGTGATCGCGTCCACGGTCGTGGTCGGGCTGATCTGGACGTGGCTGCTCGACAGTCGCGGCCTGGTGAACAGCATGGTGGAGGCGCTGGGCGGCAACAGGATCCCGTTTCTGACCGACTCGACGCTGCTGCTGGTCAGTTCGATGGTGGTGACGGTCTGGCGCGGCCTCGGCTACTACATGGTGATCTACCTGGCCGCGCTCGCGAACGTGCCGAAGGACCTGCACGAGGCCGCGATGGTCGACGGCGCGGGACCGGTCAGGAGGTTCTGGTCGGTCACCGTGCCGAGTCTGCGGCCGACGATGGTGCTCGTCGCGGCACTGAGCGCGGTCAACGGGTTCCGCGTGTTCTCCGAGGTCTACCTGCTGTCGGGCGGGTCCGGCGGTCCGGGCGGGGCGAGCACCACGCTGGTGATGCTCATCCAGTCCGTCGGCCGCGGGCTCACCGGTGAGGTCGGGTACGCCTCGGCGCTGAGCGTGGTGCTGTTCGTGATCCTGCTGGGCCTGCTGCTGATCACCCTCAAGCTCAACCGGCGGGAGGATCAGCTGTGAAGCGCGCCCACGTCTACCTGGCACTGCGTTATCTCGGGCTGCTGGGCATCCTCGCGATCAGCATCGGGCCGTTCCTGTGGCAGTTCGCCACGAGCATCAAGGGCCCCAACGAGGACGTGTTCGTCCCCGACTTCATCCCGGACGACCCGACGTTCGGCAACTACGCGGCCGTGGCCGACGTGGTGCCGGTCTGGAACTTCGCGCTCAACTCGCTCGGGGTCGCGAGCGTCAACGTCGTCACGAACTGCCTCGGCGCCGCCATGGCCGGCTACGCGTTGGCGCGGCTCAAGTTCCGGGGCCGCAGGTTCGCCGCGGTGATCTTCGCCAGCAGCATCCTGGTGCCGTTCGAGGCGATCATGATCTCGCTGTTCCTGGTGATGCGCGGGTTCGGGCTCACCAACACCCTCACCGGCGTCGTGCTGCCCGGCGCGATCGCCGCCCTCAACGTCCTGTTGCTGCGCAACGCGTTCCTCGCACTCCCCGCCGAAGTCGAGGAGGCCGCGGTCATCGACGGCGCCAACGCCTGGCAGCGCTTCACCCGGCTCGGGTTGCCGTCGGTGAAGGGCACGCTGGTCGTGGTGGCGCTGTTCTCGTTCATGTTCAGCTGGGACGACTTCCTCTGGCCGCTCATCGTGCTGAGCGACCAGGAGAAGTACACGCTCACCATCGGCCTGGCGTACCTCCAGGGCACGTTCGTGCAGAACCAGCGGCTGGTGGCGGCGGGCACGATCATCGCCGTCGTGCCGCTGATCCTGTTGTTCCTGTTGCTGCAGAAGCACTTCTTCCGCGGAGTGGGAGAAGGCGCGATCAAGGGCTGACACCCCGAGGAGCTCAACCTTGCGTTTCGGCGTGAACTACACCCCGTCCCAGGGCTGGTTTCACCACTGGCTCGACTTCTCCCTCGACGACGTCAAAGCCGACTTCGAGTCCATCTCGGCGCTCGGCCTCGACCACGTGCGGGTCTTCCCGCTGTGGCCGGTGTTCCAGCCCAACCGCGGACTGGTGCGTCCCCAGGCCGTCGAGCAGCTCTCCCAGATGCTCGACGCGGCCCGCGAGACAGGTCTCGACGTCCAGGTCGACGTCCTGCAGGGGCATCTGTCGAGCTTCGACTTCTACCCGTCGTGGGTGCAGACCTGGCACCGCCGCAACATCTTCACCGACCCGGACGTCATCAGCGGGCAGAGGTTCTACGTCCGCACGCTCGCCGAGGCCCTGCGGGACAAGCCGAACTTCCTCGGCTTCACCCTGGGCAACGAGGTCAACCTGCTCACCGAGTCGAACCCGTGCTCGCCCCAGCAGGCCGGCGAGTGGATCGACGCGCTGCTCGCCGAGTGCGAGAAGGCCGCTCCGGGCCACCCGCACGTCCACTCCGAGTACGACGCCGTCTGGTACGAGAGCGAGCACGCGTTCCTGCCGGAGCACGCGGCCAACAAGGGCGCGATGACGACCGTGCACTCGTGGGTCTTCAACGGCACCGCGCAGCGCTACGGATCGCTCAGTCCCGAGAGCGTCCACCACGCCGAGTACCTGATCGAGCTGGCGAAGGCGCACGCCGAGGACCCGCAACGGCCCGTGTGGCTGCAGGAGGTCGGCGCCGCCCAGCCCGAGATCACCGCCGAACAGGCGCCGGAGTTCGCCGAGCAAACGCTTGCGAACGCACTGACCTGCTCGAACCTGTGGGGCGTCACGTGGTGGTGCTCGCACGACGTCGACCGTGCGTTGGTGGACTTCCCCGAACGCGAGTACGAGTTGGGGTTGTTGACGACGGAACGCGAGGTCAAGCCGCTCGGCGAGGCGATCGCCCGGATCGTGCGCGAGGCAGCGCACGTGCCGGCCGAGCGCACGCCGATCAAGCTGCACGGCGACCGGCCCTCGTGGGGTCCGGGCGGAGCTTTCTTCGACGAGTGGATGGGCCTCGCGCGGGACGGCGTGCGGGCCTCGATCGAACTGGGGTGACCACGTGCACGACGAACGCGCGCTGCTGGAAGAACGACTCAACCGCACGCTGAAGGAACGCATCCGCCCGGCCGTCTACGGCGAGACCGCGCCGCTGGAACTCGCCGTCTGGACCGTTCCGGACGAGCCCGTCCCGGTCGAAGAGGCCCTGGAAGCCACCTACGAACCCGCGCGCGTCGGCGACGCCTGGGGTGCGCCGTGGAGCACGAGCTGGTTCCGGCTCACCGGCAGCGTCCCGCAGGCGTGGCAGGGCAAGCAGGTCGAGGTCGTGCTGGACCTCGGCTTCACCCACCCCGGCCCCGGTTTCCAGTCCGAGGGCCTCGCGTACACGGCTGACGGCGTGCCCATCAAGGGCATCGAGCCGCGCAACACCTACCTGCCCGTCGACGGCTCCGAGGTGCTGTTCTACCTGGAGGCCGCGGGCAACCCGACGATCCTCGACTTCCACCCGTTCCTGCCGACCGCGCTGGGCGACAAGGCGACCGCGGGCACCGAGCCGTTGTACAAGATCCTCAAGGCCGAGCTCGCGGTGTTCCAGCCGCAGGTGTGGCACCTGATGCTCGACATCGAGGTGCTCCAGAGTCTGATGAAGGAGCTGCCGGACCACGACCCGCGCCGGCACAAGGTCCTGCACGCGCTGGACCGGGCGATGGACGCGCTGGACCTCAACGAGGTGGCCGCCACCGCCGACCTCGCGCGGGCGGAGCTGGCCGGCGTGCTCGCGTTGCCCGCCAACGCCTCCGCGCACAAGGTCTCCGCGATCGGCCACGCTCACATCGACTCCGCCTGGCTGTGGCCGTTGCGCGAGACGGTCCGCAAGTGCGCGCGCACGTTCTCGAACGTCACCAAGCTGATGGACGAGTACCCGGACTTCTACTTCGCGTGCTCGCAGGCCCAGCAGTACGAGTGGATGAAGGACCACCACCCGCACGTGTGGGACCGCGTCCGCGAGAAGGTCCGGAGTGGACAGTTCGTGCCGGTCGGCGGCATGTGGGTCGAGTCGGACACGAACATGCCCGGCGGCGAGGCGATGGCCCGTCAGCTCGTGCACGGCAAGCGGTTCTTCCTGGACAACTTCGGCGTCGAGACCGAGGAGGTCTGGCTGCCCGACTCGTTCGGCTACAGCGCGGCACTCCCCCAGCTGATCAAGCTGTCGGGCTCGCGCTGGTTCCTCACCCAGAAGCTGTCGTGGAACCAGATCAACAAGTTCCCGCACCACACGTTCTGGTGGGAGGGCATCGACGGCACGCGGATCTTCACGCACTTCCCGCCCGTCGACACCTACAACTCGTCGCTTTCAGGCGAGGAGCTGGCACGGGCATCACGCCAGTTCGCCGAGCACGCCAAGGCATCGCGGTCCCTGGTGCCGTTCGGCTACGGCGACGGCGGTGGTGGCCCCACCCGCGAGATGATGGAGACCGCGCACCGCGTCGCGGACCTCGAAGGCTCGCCGACCGTCCGCGTGGAGCCTCCGCGCGAGTTCTTCCAGGCCGCGCAGGACGAGTACCCGGACGCGCCGGTGTGGGCGGGCGAGCTGTACCTGGAGAAACACCGCGCCACCTACACCACGCAAGCCAGGACCAAGCAGGGCAACCGCCGCAGCGAACACCTGCTGCGCGAGGCCGAGCACTGGTCCGTCGCGGCCGCCCTGGCAGGCGCCGACTACCCGTACGACGAGCTCGACCGGTTGTGGAAGACCGTGCTGCTGCACCAGTTCCACGACATCCTGCCGGGCAGCTCGATCGCCTGGGTGCACCGCGAGGCCGAAGCCACCTACGCCCGCGTGGCGTCCGAGCTCAAGGCGCTGACGGCGTCCGCGATCGACGCGCTGAAGGGCGACGGCGACGACGAGCTGACGTTCGACGTGCTCGGCGGAGGCCCCCCGAGGCCGTTCGTGGCACCGGCTGACGGCGTGATGGACAACGGCCGGCTGCGCGTCACGATCGACACCGAGGGCATCGTCACGTCCGTTCTCGACCTCGAAGAAGACCGCGAAGTCCTGCCACCGCACGGTTTCGCGGGCATGCCACAGCTGCACCGCGACAACCCGAACCAGTGGGACGCCTGGGACATCGACCCGTTCTACCGCAACTGGAAGGCCGACCTGATCCCGTCCGAACGCGTCGACGACTCCGACGGCGTCGTGGTGCGGGCGAAGTTCGGCGACTCCGTCCTCACCCAGACCATCCGGTTGCGCGAGGGCGCCAAGCAGGTCGACTTCGACACCGAGGTCGACTGGCAGGAACGGGAGAAGCTGCTCAAGATCGCGTTCCCGCTCGACCTGCGCGCCGAGGTCTCCACGGCGGAGACCCAGTTCGGCCACCTGCACCGCCCGGTGCACACGAACACCTCGTGGGAGGCGGCGAAGTTCGAGATCTGCGCCCACCGCTACCTGCACGTCGGCGAACCCGGCTACGGCGTCGCGGTGGTCAACGACTCGACCTACGGCCACGAGGTCACCCGCACCACCCGCGAAGACGGCGGAACCACCACGACCGTGCGCCTGTCCCTGCTGCGCGCACCGAGGTTCCCCGACCCCGAGACCGACCAGGGCGAGCACCGCTTCCGCTACGCCCTCGTGGTCGGCGCGGGCATCCCGGAGGCCATCGACGCCGGGTACCGCATCAACCTGCCGCCGCGGGCAGTCCGCGGCTCGAACGCACCGGAGGAGTTGGTGCGCACGGACAACCCCGCGGTCAGGGTCGAGGCCGTGAAGCTGGCCGACGACCGGTCGGGCGACGTGATCGTCCGGCTCTACGAGGCGCACGGCGGCCGTGCCCGCGCCTCGATCAGCACCTCCTTCGCCCACACCCGGATCCAGGAGACCGACCTGCTCGAACGGCCCCTGGCCGACGCGTCGGCAGAGGTGGTGCTGCGCCCGTTCCAAGTGATCACCCTGCGGATTGCGAGGTAACGCATGAGGAAGCTGTTCCTGGCCCTGCTGCTGGTGGCGCTCGCCGCGCCACCGGCCCAGGCGGCCACCCAGAAGCGCACCGTCGTCTACTACCAGACCCAGTACAGCAACGGCGCGACCGGAACGTACGTCTCGCCCAAGCCCCTGCTCGACCGCAACACCGGCGTCACGGACGTCCTGGTCGCCGCGATCCACCTCAACGACAACAGGATCGTGCATCTCAACGACCACCCGCCGTCCCACTCGCGCTACACGCAGATGTGGGCGGACCTCGCCGCGATGCAGGCCCGCGGCGTCAACGTGATCGGCATGGTGGGCGGCGCCGCGCCCGGCTCGTTCACCCGGCTCGACACGCAGTTCGACACCTACTACCCGTTGCTGCGCGACACGATCCGCACCTACAAGCTCAACGGCGTCGACCTCGACGTGGAGGAGCGCATGTCGATCGCGGGCATCCGGCGCGTGATCGACCAGCTGAAGACCGACTTCGGCGCGAACTTCATCGTCACGCTGTCACCGGTGGCGAGCGCGCTCTGGGGCGGCGGCAACCTCTCCGGCTTCAACTACGAGGAGCTGTACCGCAGCCACGGCTCGAAGATCGCGTGGTTCAACGGCCAGTTCTACAACGGCTGGGGCAACGCGGGCAGCACCGCGAACTACGACCAGATCATCAACCGGCGGCTGATGCCGGCGAACAAGGTCGTGCTCGGCGTGCTCACCAACTCGGCCAACGGCGGGTCGGGCTACGTGAACATGACGACGCTCGGCAACACCGTGCGCAGCCTCAAGACCAAGTACACCAACTTCGGTGGTGTGGCGGGCTGGGAGTACTTCAACTCGCTACCCGGCGGCACCGCGGCGCCGTGGCAGTGGGCGGCGGACGTGACGGCCATGCAGAAGTAGGCCGGACACAGCAAAGAGGCGGGGTGCTTTCGGCACCCCGCCCCTTTCGACGCCTACTGCGGATGCAGGGCCGACGTGGCCCGGGCCTCGTTGTCCGCCGGTTTCGCGTCCTTGATCTGCTCGTTGGTGAACGTGGCGACCGCGCGGAACGTCACCTGTCCTTCCGCCACGTCCTGCGCGGTGAAGGTGTAGACGAACGGGAACTCGGTCGTGCCGCCCGGTGACACCTGCTGCGTGAGGTGACCCATCAGCTGGTCCTGCCCGCTGAAGGGACCGGCCCGGAAGAACCAGACCTTGACCTCCTCTGCCCGCAACGGGCTCGCCACCGTCACCCTGACCTGCTTCGTCTCACCGGGCGTGATCCCCGCCGGCACCACGAACCCGGTGATGGCCACGTCGTGCGTCTCGATCCTCACGGTCACCGAGGCGGTGCCGGTGCGGCCGTCGCGGGTCGAGCCGGTCATGGTGACCTGGTACTCGCCGTCCCGCTGATACCGGTGCGTGTAGTAGTCGCCCTCGATCGGCGACGAAGTGCCGTCACCGAACGAGATGGTGCCGCTCACCAGGTTCCGGTTGTGCGTGTCGCCGGAGTACACCGAGAACCCGATTTGAGCTCCGGCCGCCCGGCCGTCGGAGCCGTAATACGGGTTGATCTGCGGGGACAGCGCGCGGGCGGTGCCGATCTCCAGCCGGAAGGCCGTGGCGTTCTGCGCCGACTCGGTGACGCGGATCAGGTAGCTCTCGCCCTCGGTCGCGGCGAAGACGGCGTCCTCGTACCCGGTGACGCAGTCCACTTCGGACAGATCGCCGGCGCGGTGGACGCTGATCGAGCCGCGGTCGATGCCCACGCTGACGTACCGGGTGCGGGTGGCCGTGTACCGGTACCAGACCGACTGCGTGGCCTGCGGGTTGCAACTCGGCGGTGTCTCGCCGGGTTCGGAACCCGCCAGCCGGAGGTCGCCGGTGTGGGTGGCGGGCAGCGTGGTCACCCGTGCCGCGGACCGGTTGTCGTTCGGCTCCGGGGACACCGTGCGGAGGCTGAGCCCGAGCGGTCCGCTCTCCCACGCGGACCCTTCCCTCACCATGACGTGGTAGACGGTCCCCGCGGTGACCTGGAAGGTGCTCTCAGGCGTGTAGGTGCAGGTGCCCGGCACCGTGGTCAACGCACCGCGCTGCCCGGTGAAGACGCCGAAGGACGTGTAGCGGCGATCGCTCTGCAGGCGCAGCCGGACGATCCCGTCGGCGGGCGCGGTGTAGCGCAACCACAGGGTCGAGTCGCCGAAACCGTCGCAGGCGTACGGGTCGTCGGAACTGCGGGTGGCACCGGTGGTGTCGAGCGCGCCGGTGAAGGGCAGCGCGGTGATCTCGGTCGCGCTGTCGAAGTCGTCGCCCGCCGGTGCGGCGAGCGCGACTCCGGGTGCGAACGTCGCGATCACCGCCGCGGCGAGAGCGGCGAGCGGAACGCGCAAGTGCTTGATGTGTCTCATGATCCCCCCAGATCAGTTCAGGACGGCGGCGGTCGCCGGCCTGCCCACGGTGGTCGCGACCGCCGTCACCACGTTGCCCGCGAAACGGGAGTCGCTCGACGACGTCAGCCGCACGGACGCGCGGAACGCGACCTTGCCGATCCGGGCGTCCTCGGCGGTGAAGGTGTGCGCGAACGGGACGTCGATCGTGCCGGACGCCGGCAGGTCGACGGTCTGTTCGCCGATCAGCGTCCCGAACCCTCCGTCGAGCCGGTGGAGCGAGACGACCGCGCGTTCGGCGAACGCGTCGTTGCGCACCTGCACGGTGATCGGCTTCTGCTCGCCGGGCGCGGCGTTGGCCGGCGTGGTGAACCCGGTGATGGTGGCGTCGTGCGCGGGACCGGGGTTCGTCAGCAGCACGAACGTCGGGATCGACACGACCTCGTTGTCCGGACGGGAGTCCCGCGCCGGTGACGGGAGGTACACCGCGGCGCGGAACGCCACCTTGCCGACCGCCGCGTCCTCGGTGGTGAACCGGTAGGGAAGCGAGACCTCGGCGGTGCTGTCCGCCGCCATCTGGACGGTCCGCTCGCCGATGTACTTCCAGTCGTTGTCGACGCTCTTGTAGAACTCGACGCGCGGACTGTCCGCGTACCGGTGGTTCGCGAGTCCGACGGTCAGCGTCCCCGGCCTGCCGGGAATGGTCCCGCTCGGCGTGCTGAACGACGTGATGCCGACGTCACGTGTCTTGACCACGATGGTCTGCGTGCCGGAACTGGTGCGTCCGTCGGCCGACCTCGACCGCACCGTCACCGTGTACGAGCCTTCCGCGGTGTAGCGGTGCTGCTGTTCCTTCACTCCGGTCGCGGGCAGAGTCGTGCCGTCGCCGAAGTCCCACTCGCTGGTCACCGGCGAGTCGAAGTCGTACGCGTGGCTCACCTCGAACCTGGTCGCCGTGTCGTAGACCGACTGGTCGCCGTAGTTCGTGTAGCTCACGAACGTCCTCAGTTCCGGCGCCTCCGACAGCTTCAGCCGGGCACCGGTGATCGACGACCCGGTCAGCTGCAGGTGGTAGGTCCTGCCCGCCGTCAGCTCGACGACTCGCCCGCCGTAGCCGGGGAACGGGGCGCAGCTGCGCGCTCGCAGGTCCTCGAACGTGGTTCCCTCGTACACCGTGACGTACGCCGACTCGGTCTCGGTGAGGAGGAACTCGTTCCGCGCCGGCGTGTAGCGGTACCAGACCGAAGCGGCTCCCTCGGAGGAACAGCTGCCGAACGGCTCGTCGGGTTGCGCGGACGCGGCCCCGAAGTCGGCCGGCTCGCCGGTGAACGGCAGTGACGCCACGACCTTCGCGTCGGCGAAGTCGTCGTTGGCCGGGGCGGTGACCCGGTCGACCGTGAGCTTCAGCGCGCTGCCGAGCCGGCGGTCGTCGTTGACCATCAGGTGGTAGGTGGTGCCTGCCGTGATCCGCACCGTCGCCGCGCTGGTCACGAAACCGGCGCAGTAGTCGAGTCCAGCAGGCCGCAGGTCACCGCGTTCACCGGTGTAGGCCCCCGCTGCCAGGTTGTTTCCGCCCCGCGCGGCGCTGAAGCGCAGCAGGCCGTCCTCAGTGGCGGTGTAGGTGAACCACACCGAGCCCACGACAGGGCTGTTGGAGCAGTCGAGCCGCGGGTCGTCGACCGCCCGCGTCGGGGAGGTGTCCTGCTCGGCCGTGAACGGCAGCGTGCTGATCACCGTCGGCGAGTCGAAGTCGTCGTTGCCGGGCGGGTCGGCGTGCGCCACCCCCGGAGCCAGTACCGCCAGTGTCGCGACGGCGATGCCGAGCACGGCCGCGCGTGATCTGGAAAAGGGCATGCCTCAGTTCCCCCATATCCCCCAGGCCTCCACGTTCGCTCGTGGAGTCCGTCCGACCTAAGCGCACCCGAGGAGATCACGAAACCCCGTCGTGCCCGAAATGCGCCGTTCGGTCCAAGACCTTACCCGGCCACCCGGAGCCCCTGACGGGCTGCGGCAGCACCGGCGTAAGGGATTTGCGGCGATGCCTTAGGTGATCGTCCGATGTGAGGGCCCACCCCTCAGGAGCAATCTCATCGTTGTCAGCAAGCGAGAGAAACGCACTGAGGAGTGAGTCAGATGGAGTGGACGCCCGAGGCGATCAAGGCGGAGATGGACTACCGGCAGGCAGCCCTGCGGGAGGACGCCCGCCGCGTCCAGGAGTACTACCGCAACGGCGGGAAGCCGCGGTCGTGGTGGCACCGCATGACACATCGGCACGAGCCTGAGGTACCCAACGGTCACCAGGCCGCCTGATGCCGGGGGTAGCCGTGGGGGGGGGGGGGGGGGGCCGCCCCGCCCCCCCCCCCCCCCCCCGCCGCGGCCCCCCACCCGAGGGCGAGGGGGCCCCCCGCCGGGCCGGGGT
>NZ_JBIWKS010000014.1:102106-294986 GCF_044765805.1 Lentzea sp. NPDC102401
GTGCGGGGGGGGTGGTGGCGGCGCGGGGCCCCCCCCCCCCCCGCCCCGGGGGGGGGGGGGTGGGGGGCGGGCGGGGGGGGGGGGGGGGGGGGGGGGGGGGTGGGGGTCCCCCCCCCCCCCCCCCCCCCCCCCCCCACGGCTCTTCTCACGTTCTGACTAGGCCTTGGGCAGCCACGCCTTGACCTTGTCGGCGTTGGCGTCCGCCCACTTCTTGGCGGCGTCCTCGGGCTTCATCTTGTCCTCGGCGATGTACTTCGCGACCGTGTTCTGGTCCTCGTTGGTCCACTTGAAGTTCTTGACCAGCTGGAAGGCCGGGCCGTTGGCGTCGGCGAACTTCTTGGACACGAGCTTGTCGAGGTCGTAGTCCGGGTAGTCGCAGGCGATCTTCTCGGCGTCGGCGTCACAGCCCGCCTTGTACTCGGGCAGCTTCACCTTCTCGAGCTTGATCTCGTTGAGCAGCCACTGCGGCGAGTAGAAGTAGCCGATGACCCACTTCTTGTCCTTCTCCGCCTGGCGGAAGGCCTGGATCAGCGCGGTCTCACTGCCGCCGTAGACGACCTTGTAGTTGAGGTTCAGGTTCTTCACCAGAGCCTCGTCGTTGGTCACGAACGACGGGTCGCCGTCGAGCAGCTGGCCCTTGTCGCCGGACTCGGACGTCTTGAACTGGTCGGCGTACTTGTTGAGGTTGTTCCAGTCGAGGATGTCGGGGTGCTCCTTGGCGAGCCACGGCGGCACGTACCAGCCGATCTGGCCCTTCACGCCCGTGGACCCCGCGCTGACGGCGGTCTTCTGCTCGTCGATGTACTTCTTGCGCAGGTCGTCATGGCCCCAGTTCTCGACGACGGCGTCGACCTCACCGGTGCCGAAGCCCTGCCAGGCCACCTCTTCCTTGAGCTCCTTCTTGGTGACCTTGCACTTGAGCTCCTTCTCGGCCACGTACGCGAGAACGGCCGCGTTCGCCTCGTAACCGACCCACGGGTTGATCGCGAGGTTGAACGTGCCGCAGTCGCCGGTCGCACCCGAGGAGGTGTCACCGACCTTGGCGCCACCGCAACCAGCAAGGGCGAGTGCTCCTACGAGCACTGCTCCCAGCACGCTGTGCCTAGCCACTTTCCAGACCTCCTAGTTGGTCCACCGCTTGGCGGCCGCCTGCGTGAGGCGGTCGAGCATCACGCCCAGCACGACGATCGCGACACCGGCCGCGAGCCCCTTGCCGTACAACTGGCCCTGCGAGAAGCCGGCCACCACGTCGTAGCCGAGCGCGCCGGCGCCGACGAGACCGCCGACGACGACCATCGAGAGCACGTAGATCAGGCCCTGGTTGGCGGCGAGGGTCAACGCCCCGCGCGCCATGGGCAGCTGCACCTTCACGATCGTCTGCCACGAGCTCGATCCGAGCGCCGTGGACGCCTCGACGGTCGCGGTCGACACCGCGCGGATGCCGTCCGCGATGATCTTGATGGCGACCGGCGCCGCGAACACCACGGCCGCGATGATCGCGGTGAAGCGGGACGCGGAGAACAACGCCAGGAAGGGCACCAGGTAGACGAAAGCGGGCATCACCTGCGCCGCGTCGAGGATCGGCCGGATGAACCGGTCGGCCCGCCTGCTGCGTCCCATCCAGACACCGACGACGATTCCCAGCAGCATCACCAGGATCGTGGCGACCAGGGTGGACGCCAGCGTGATCATCGAGTCCTGCCACAGGCCCGTCGCGATCAGCGCCGCGACGCACACGGCGGAGACGATCGCCGACCGTACGCCGCCGATCATGAACGACAGCGCCACGATCACCAGCGCCACCAGGAACCACGGCGACTCGGCCAGCAGCGCCTGCAGCGGGTTGATCAACGCGAACGTGACGAAGTCCTTGAAGCCGTCCGTGATCACCGGCAACGAGTCCTGCGCCCACTCCGTCACGACGGTCGCGCCCTTGCGGATCGAGCTGCCGATCTCCACGTCCGACTGGAACTCCGCCGCCCACAGGTAGGTGTAGGACAGGTAGACGCAGACACCCGTGACGCCGAGGCCGCCGAACAACGCCCAGCGCGGGAGCTTGCGGCGCTCGCTCGCGGCGGCCGTCGTCACGCGGTCCAGCACGATCGCCAGCACCACGATCGCGAGGCCCGCGTTGAACGCGGTGCCGACGTCGAGGGTCTGCAACGCCTTGATGACCGTCTTGCCGAGACCCGGCGCGTCGATCAGCGCGGCGATCGTGACCATGGACAGAGCGGCCATGATCGTCTGGTTGACGCCGAGCACGATCGTCTTGCGCGCGGACGGCAGCAGTACCTTCACCAGCGTCTGCTTCTGCGTCGCGCCAAGGGACTCGCTCGCCTCGACCGTGGTGCGCGGCACCGAGCGGATGGCGTGCGCGGTGATCCGGATCGCCGGCGGAGCGGCGTAGATCAGCGTCGCGATCGTCGCCGAGGCAGGGCCGATCAGGAAGAACAACGTCAGCGGCGCCAGGTAGACGAACGTCGGCATCGTCTGCATGAAGTCGAGCACCGGCGTCAGGATCCGGTGTGCCCGATCGGACAGTCCCGCCCAGATTCCCAGCGGAATGCCGATGAGCAAGGAGATCACGACCGCGGCGAGCGTCAGGGAGAGCGTGTCCATGCTCTCCTGCCACAGGCCCTGCAGGCCGAGGAACACGAAGCCCGCAACGGCGAGCAGCGCGACCCGCCAGCCGGCGACCGCGAGGCTGACGAAGCCGGCGATCGCGACCACGCCGAGCCAGCCGATCACCGGCACGGGCCGGCCGAACGACGGCTGCGCGATCAGGGCCTGGATGAAGGTCACGAACTCGTCGATGACGAGCCGGATCTCGTTGAAGAAGTACAGGAACACGGGGTTCGAGTTCCTGGACGCGCCGACGGCGTCGTTGACGTCGTTGACCCACCGGTGCAGCGGGGTGAGGTCGGCGGCGCCGAGCGACAGCGTCCCGACGTTGCGGAACACCAGCCACAGCACCAGCCAGGCCAGCACTATCCCGGCGAAGATGAGCGGTTTGCGCGGAAGTTGCCTTGGGGCGGCGACGGCAACCATGTTCACGCCTCCCCGGCCACGACCCCGAGGATCTCCTCGTCCGCGACCACACCGAGCAGTTCGCCGTCCCGCACGACCTTCACCGGCTTGTTGGCGCCGAGGACGCTGCGCACGGCCTCGCGCACAACGGTTTCCGGCGACAGTTCAGGCCCGTCGAGCTCGTCGTCGGGACGCGGCGGGCGCATGATCCACTTCAGCGTCAGCACGTGCGCCTTGGGCACGTCCCGCACGAAGTCGCGCACGTAGTCGTCCGCGGGCGCGCCGACCAGCTCGTCACCGGTGCCGACCTGCACGACCTTGCCGTCGCGCATGATCAGGATGCGGTCGCCCAGTTTGAGCGCCTCGCTCAGGTCGTGGGTGATGAACACCATCGTCTTGCCGACCTCGCGGTGCAGCCTGATGACCTCGGACTGCATGTCGCGCCGGATCAACGGGTCGAGCGCGGAGAACGGTTCGTCGAAGAACAGGACGTCCGGGTCGCCCGCGAGTGCGCGTGCGAGACCGACGCGTTGCTGCATGCCGCCGGAGAGCTGATCCGGATAGGACTTCTCGTTGCCGGAAAGTCCGACCAGGTCGATCACTTCCTGCGAACGCTCCACACGTTTCGCCCGCGGTACCCCGCGGATTTCCAGCCCGTAACCGACGTTGTCGGCGACTGTCCGATGAGGAAGCAGGCCGAAGTGCTGGAACACCATGGAGAACTTGTTCCGGCGCAGGTCACGCAAACGTCTGGGGTCCGCTTCGAGAATGTTCTCGCCCTCGAACATGATCGTGCCCGCGGTCGGTTCCACCAGCCGCGTGAGACAGCGGACCAGTGTGGACTTTCCCGATCCAGAAAGGCCCATGACCACGAACATCTCACCGGGAGCGACGTCGAAGTCGACTCCCCGTACTGCGGCAACGGAACCGGTGCGGTCCATCAGCTCCTGCCGCGACAACGCCTTGAGCTCGTCCGAGGCCACCAGTTGAGATGCCTTGGGGCCAAACACCTTCCACAGGTCCCTGACCGAAATCACGGGATCCACGCCAAACCACTCCGACCTGTTGCGGACTGCGCACACCGTTTCTCGATGCGCGACAGCATTGACCTTCGCACGGATACGGTCAAGGGTCGATACATGTCTGATCCATTGTGGACAACCAATCATCCCATGACTTGACGCGGTCTGATCGATCGGGAAAAGCTGAACTGAGCGGTCTTCTGCATCGCTCTTCCCCCCGACGAGGAGCTGTTCGTGCAAGCCCCCAGAATCGCTCTGGCAATGACGTTCGTGTTGACAATTACCGGTTGTGGCGGTGGATCAACGGCGTCACCCCGCTCCAGTTCGGCAGCACCGACGGAGCCCTGCGACTCCGTCACCATCGCGGTCAACCCGTGGGTCGGCTACGAGGCGAACGCGGCCGTGGTCGCGTACCTCGCCGAGAAACGACTCGGCTGCAAGGTGACGAAGAAGGAAGTCGACGAGCAGACGGCCTGGCAGGGCCTCGACTCCGGCGAGATCGACGTGATCCTGGAGAACTGGGGTCACGAGGACCTGAAGCAGAAGTACATCGAGGAGAAGCGCAGCGCCGTGCGGGTGGGCCCGACCGGCAACAAGGGCGTGATCGGCTGGTACGTGCCGCCGTGGATGAAGAAAGAGTTCCCGGACATCACGAACTGGCAGAACCTCAACAAGTACGCGGAGAAGTTCAAGACCCCGCTGTCCGACGGCAAGGGCCAGGTGCTCGACGGCGACCCGTCGTTCGTGACGAACGACGAGGCCCTGGTGAAGAACCTGAACCTCAACTACAAGGTCGTCTACGCGGGCAGCGAGCAGGCGTCGATCAAGGCGTTCCGCCAGGCCGAGGAGAAGAAGACGCCGCTGATCGGCTACTTCTTCGAGCCGCAGTGGCTGCACCTCGACATCGAGCTGGTCAAGATCGAGCTGCCGGAGTACAAGGCGGGCTGTGACGCGGACGCGGCCCAGGTCGCCTGCGACTACCCGCGCTACGAGCTCGACAAGATCGCTGCCAAGAAGTTCATGGACAAGGGCGGCCCCGCGGCCCGGCTGATCCAGAACTTCCAGTGGAGCAACGACGAGCAGGACACGGTCGCGTCGTTCATCGCGAAGTACAAGATGTCGCCCGACGAGGCGGCGAAGCGGTGGGTCGAGGCGAACCCGGACCGGGTCGAGGACTGGCTGACGAAGCCCAAGCCGTAACCATCGTTCTGGGTTGACGGGCGTCAACTCCTGCCGCGCGACCACCACTTCTCGTCGGGGCCGGAGATGTCCTCGACGCTGAGCCTGCGCACGGACCCCGCTCGCTTGAGCCGGGCCACCAGCTGGTCCTGTCGTTGCGCGAGCCGGCGGTAGATCTCCACGGCGGAGGTCTCCTGCCGGCTTCCTCGTTCGTCCTGGGCACGTCTTTCGACGGTCCGCCAGTTTCCGAGGAACTCGAGTGTGAGATCGGCGACGGCCTGTCCGCCGTGCGCGGTCAGCGTGTCGGCGGGCGAGGCGAACCGTCCCGCGTGGAACGCCAGGTTCCTGGTGACGTAGAGCCACTCCAGCAGCGCGGCGGCGGTGTCCTCCTGCTCGCGCAGCCAGGCGGCGAGGACCTTCGAGTCCGCGAGCCGGTCGCGCCAGAGTTCCGCGAGGTCCTGCACCAGGCCGCCCTCGCTCTCGGCGAGCGCGGTGATGGCCTTCTGGGCGGCGTCGAGCCGTGCGTCCGGGCGGTTGTGGCCGATCAGCACCTCCAGCCAGGCGTCCACGGACTTCAGGTGGTGCTTCACACCGGTGGTCGGCACGTGTTCGTCGAGCGGTTTGCGCAGTTCGGTGTCGTGGTTGGTGACCACGACGTGCAGGCTGACGAGGTGCTGCCGCAACATCTGCAGCGCACAGGCCTTGGCCAGCCACGCGATCTTGCTCGGATCCAGCCCCGTCGCCTCCAGCGCACTCCACGCGAGCCCGGCGCTCGCCATCGGCGCGTCGACCTGCCGCGCCAGGTTCGCCACCCGCATCGCGCTGCGCAGTTCGGCCGGCCAGTACGCGGTGAGCGGATAGGCGTTGCCGACGGTGCGCTGGTGCTCGGTGCCGCGGGTGACCCGCCCGCCCGGCGCGCTGACCTGCCAGACCGGCGCGATGGTCAGTTCGGTGAGCCGCTCCCCCGCCGCGTACTGGTCGAGCACCTCGCTGAGAATCCGGCGGGCCCTCAGCGCGGCCGTGTGCACGTCCGCGGCCTCGACCGGCACCCGTACCAGCACCGACGACCCGGTGACGGCGTCCTTCAGGAAGTCGTCCTTCGGCAACCTGTTGCGGTGCAGGGGCTCCTGTCGCGCCTCGGGCAGCAGCTCGTCCAGGTGCCGGAGCACTCGCGCGCCCCTCACCACGAGCGCGACGACGTGCCGTCGTTCCCGGGGCCACAGCACTCCGGCCAGATCACCGGGTTTCTTGAGCCACCGCAGCAGGTCCGTGCGAAGCTGTCTGCCGTCCCGCCCGTGCATCGCCACGACGACGGCGATCTCGGCGATCATCCTGGTGCGCAAGGGAAGCCCGACGCCGTTCCACAGTGGAGCGATCCACTCCTTCACGACCTTCTCGAGCGCTTCCGGGTCGAGCTTCGCGGCCGCGGCGGCCGTCACCTGAGGATCGAGCCGCTGCCCGTCCGCCGCGATGGCCGCGTCCACGCCCTTCAGGACCTTGCGCGCCTCGGCGAGTTCCTCGGCGCCGCCATGGGCGTACGCGGGCCTAGCCGCGTCCATGCACGCCAGCGAGGTGGTGATGATGCGGCGCAACAGGTTCCACCGCGGCTGGTCCTCCGTCGCGTGACTCTCCAGGGCCGTCCTGGCACGCGTGACGGCGAGAACGGCGCTGTTGAGGCCCGCGACGTGCTCGCCGAGGTGCGCGTCGGGGTCCAGTGCGCGCAGCACTCCCTGCAGCAACGACCGCTGCCCGCGGTCGAGCCCGGCGTGGTCGAACGCCTGCCGCAGCCGGTCGTCGAGGTACTGGTAGCGCACGTGACGCACCATAGAGGGCATGGACAACCGGAAAGCGGTCTTCGCGGGCATCGACGGCCAGGCACTGGCGGGCCGGCTCGAACTGCCCGCGGGCGACGTCGTGGCCACCGCCGTGTTCGCGCACTGCTTCACCTGCGGCAAGGACTCGGTGGCGGCCACCCGGATCTCCCGTCTGCTCGCCGAACGCGGGGTGGCGGTGCTGCGGTTCGACTTCACCGGCCTCGGCCAGTCCGACGGCGACTTCGCCAACACCACGTTCACGTCCAACGTCGACGACCTCGTGTGCGCGGCGAACCACCTCCGCGACACCATCGGAGCTCCGAGCGTCCTCATCGGACATTCGCTGGGCGGCGCGGCCGTGCTGGCCGCGGCCCGTCAGATGCCGGAGGTCAAGGCCGTCGTCACGATCGG
This sequence comes from Lentzea sp. NPDC102401, assembly GCF_044765805.1. Taxonomy (NCBI): domain Bacteria; kingdom Bacillati; phylum Actinomycetota; class Actinomycetes; order Pseudonocardiales; family Pseudonocardiaceae; genus Lentzea; species Lentzea sp. NPDC102401. Next base: position 109,560 of record NZ_JBIWKS010000014.1, read on the forward strand.
CGCGCCCGCCGACACCACCCACGTCGAGCACCTGCTCGGCCCGTCCAAGGAGAAGATCGAGGCGCACGGCGTCGCCGAGGTGCTGCTCGCCGGGCGGCCGTTCCGGATCAGCAACGACTTCCTGCTCGACATCAACCAGCAGAACCAGACCGCGTGCATCGCAGGCCTCGACCGCGCGCTGCTCGTCATGCACTCCCCGCAGGACGACACGGTGGGCGTGGACAACGCCAGGCTGATCTTCGACTCGGCCCGCCACCCCAAGTCGTTCGTCTCACTGGACGGCGCCGACCACCTGCTGACCGACCGCGCGGACGCCGCGTACGTGGCGGAGGTGCTCGCCGCCTGGGCAAGCCGCTACCTGGTGAAATGAGCCAAAAGCCCTCGGCGAGGTTCCTTCGCCGAGGGCTTTCGACAACCGATCGGGGCGACAGGATTTGAACCTGCGACCCCCCGCTCCCAAAGCGGGTGCGCTACCAAGCTGCGCCACGCCCCGGTTGCAACCACCTTACCGCCACCCGCTAAGGTATTGATCGCAGCCCCTTCAAGGGGCGGCAGGCGGGCGTAGCTCAATGGTAGAGCCCTAGTCTTCCAAACTAGCTACGCGGGTTCGATTCCCGTCGCCCGCTCGCGGCCGAGGCCGATCCATGTCTGCGGAGAACGCAGACCGGGTCGGCCTCTCGCCTTTATCTGGGGGGCCAAGCCCCCAGACCCCAGCCGGGGAGATCCCCGGACCCCCATATGAGCTAGGTCACGCCGACGCCACACCGATCTGCGTGCGGCGGTGCTTCGGGTTGTCGATCTCGTCCACCAAGGCCACGGCGAAGTCCTCGTAGGTCAGCTCGTCCGCCGGATCGACCTCGCTCAGGCGGTACCGGCCCGTGGGCGTGCCTCCGAAGTTGCCGGACGGGCTCATGACCAGCCAGTCCGCCTCGGACTCGGCCAGCACCTCGACTCCCGCCGCGTGGCCCAGGCAGAACGGCTTGTGCTCGTCCGGGAAGTCCGGGCCGTCGATGACCCGCACGTCCGGTGAGGTCTCCAGCAACGTGTAGATGCCGACCACGATGATCCGTCCGGCGCCGGACGCCACGAGCGCACTCGCGGCCTCGCGGTAGAACTCCGCCGCGTCACGCGAGAGGTCGGCCACCGAACTCACCGCGACGTCATGACCTGCCGCCACCTCGGCCGCGGCCTGCACGCCGGGGTCGCGCCCGATCCTGGTCACCTCGTGGCCGCGAGCCTCCGCGACGGCCGCGATCTCCTTGCCTGCCTTGCCGGACGCTCCGAACACAACGATCTTCGCCATGAACGCGAAGGTAGGGTGCGGGTGTCCGGTTTCCGCAACGATATCGGGGGTGAGCAGGTGGAATGCACGCATGGGGACCTGCCGTACCGCATCGGTGACAAGTGGACCGCGCACGTGCTGCGGGCGTTGCAGGACGGGCGGCGGCGGTTCACCGAACTCCGCGCCGAACTGCCGGGCGTGACGCCCAAGGTGCTCACCGAGACGTTGCGGGCGATGGAGCGCGATGGCGCGGTTTCGCGCGAGGCGTTCGAGGAAAACCCGCCGCGGGTCGAGTACGAGCTGACCGAGCAGGGCCGCAAGGTCCTCGGGCTGCTCGACCTGTGTTGCGACTGGGCCCGAGAGAATCTGGTGAAGAGTTGAGGCTGCAGCAGATCGTCGTCGACAGCAACGACCCGTCCCGGCTCGTCCGGTTCTGGGCCGAACTGCTCGGCGGTGAGCCGGTGAACCGCGAGCACGGCTGGGCGCACGTCGAGCCGCCCGGTGGCATGCGGATGTCGTTCCAGCCGGTGCCGGAACGCAAGGACGTGAAGAACCGGCTGCACCTCGACTTCGAGGTCGACGACATCGAGGCGGCGGTCGTGAAGGCGGTCAGTCTGGGCGGCACCCGTGAAGGTGTGGTCGTCACGGACGAGCAGGGCAGCTTCCAGGTCATGCGCGACCTCGAGGGGAACGAGTTCTGCTTCGTCCACTGAGGAACTACTGCACGGCCCGCCACAGCGCCTCACCGAAGCGGATCGCGAGGATCAGGAGCAGCACACCGAGCGCGAAACTGATGAGGCACCGCACGACGATCATCAGTTTGGTGCCCTTCACCCGGCCATGATTCAACGTCGGCGGGCATGAACGACAGAGTCCATCGGTACCAATACGATGCGGGCGTGACCGACTGCCTGTTCTGCCGGATCGTCGCGGGCGAGATCCCGGCGACCCTGGTGACGGAGACCGACACGACGCTCGCGTTCCGCGACATCGACCCCAAGGCGCCCACGCACGTCCTGGTGATCCCCAAGGAGCACCACACCGCGATCGGCGACGTCGACCCGGTGCTCGCGGGGCAGATCCTCGCCACCGCGCACCAGGTCGCGAAGGCCGAGGGCATCGACGAGTCCGGTTACCGGCTCGTCTTCAACACCGGCAAGGACGGCGGCCAGACCGTCTTCCACGTGCACTGCCACGTCCTCGGCGGGCGCGGTCTCACCTGGCCTCCGGGATAGCCATCCCGCGGACGAACTGGGCGTCGACCGGGTCACCGTGGCCGGGCACGACGATCCGCGGGTCGAGTTCGAGCATCAGATCCAGGACGTGACGCCAGTTCGACGGCGTCGCGTCCGGGCCTGCCTGAGCGGGAGCACCCTGTTCCACCAGGTCACCGGCGAAGACGACACCGGCGTCCGGCACGTGCACGATCACGTCGTGCGAGCTGTGCGCGGGGCCGAAGTGGTGCAGGTCGACCCGGCGGCCGCCGACGTCGAGCGTGACGGTGTCGCGGAACGTGTGCGTGGGCGCGATGAGCGTGCCCTCGAACGGGTCGTCGTAGTGCTTGGCGCGGTCGTCGAGGAGGCTGTCGTCGACAACGCAGTCCTCGTGTGCCCACACCTCGCACGGCAGGAACGCCTCGGTGGCCATCACGTGGTCGAAGTGGTTGTGCGTGAACACGATCCGCGACGGCCTCACCTGGCGCGCGAGTGCCGGGTCCATGCCGGAGTCGACGAGCAGAGAATCACCTGATCCGGTGATGAGGCCGAGCGTCAGGTCCAGCTCGGTGTGCCGGAGGACGAAGATCCCGTCCGCGATCTCGATCACCGCAGCACCCCGTCGACCAGCACGGGGACGGCGTCGCTCACGCCGATCCGGACGGCCAGGTCCACGTCCGCGGCGTGACCGTTCTCGATCAGCTCGCGGCCGGAGCCGCACTCCCGCACGGCGGTCTCGACGTCGGTGTCGCGGAACGCCGTGGCTGCCAGCAGCGCTTCAGGAGAAGCCTTGCCCTCCAGCGCCGCGAGCACCGCGCCCGCACCCAGGTAGTCCTCGACGCACGGCCGCAGCGGTCCGAACTCGCGCGGACCCGCGTTGAGGATGTCGAGCCCCCATCGCTCGCCGCCTGGAATCACGCCGATGGTCTCCCCCAGTTCCTGAGCGCGCCGGGCCACCGCCGAGGCGTTGCGCAGGCAGGCCGCGAGGACGTGGGCGCCGGTCTCGGCCGCGAGGAAGCAGAGGTTCGACCCGTTCGGCGACGGCAGTTCGACCAGTCCGGTCGTCTCGACGAGTGATGCTGGTCGCAGCGTCCTGCCCGACGCCGGCTTCCACCGGGACGGCCGCACCTGGCCACCGTTGCCCACGACCAGGTCGACGGACGTGGTGAACGACAGCACGTCGACGACTATCAGCACGTCACAGTCCCGCAGAGCGCCTACGCCCTCGGGCCCCCATTCCAGCTTCAGCTGGTACCCCTCCTGGCTGAACACACCCCCCAGCGTGTCAGACTCCGTGACGTGCGCGTTTATCTGGCAGCAGACCACGCTGGCTTCGAACTGAAGTCCCACCTGTCCACGGCTCTCACCGAGCAGGGCTACGAGATCGTCGACGTCGGCGCCCACGAGTACGACGCGTTGGACGACTACGTGTCGTTCTGCATCGAGGCCGCGGAGAAGGTCGTCTCGGACCCCGGCAGCCTCGGCGTCGTGATCGGCGGCTCCGGCAACGGCGAGCAGATCGCCGCGAACAAGGTGAAGGGCGCCCGCGCCGCGTTGGCGTGGAACGTCGACACCGCGCAGCTCGCCCGCCAGCACAACGACGCTCTCCTGGTCGGCATCGGCGCTCGTCAGCACACGACCGAAGAGGCGACCGAGATCGTGTCGGCGTTCCTCAAGACGCCGTTCTCGGGCGAGCCGCGGCACCAGCGCCGCATCGACCAGGTCAGCGCCTACGAGAACAAGCGTGCCTGAGGGCCACACGCTGCACCGCCTCGCGCGGCTGCACCAGCGCCGGTACGCGGGCAGGCCCGTGACCGTCACGAGTCCACAGGGACGCTTCGCGGCGTCCCTTGTGGACGGACGGAAGCTCGTCCGCGCCGAGGCGCACGGAAAGCACCTGTTCCACGTCTACGGCCCGGACGCGATCGTCCACGTCCACCTCGGCCTGTACGGCACGTTCACCGAGTCACCGCTGCCGGTCCTGCTGCCCGTGGGCCAGGTCCGGATGCGGATGGCCGGCGAGACGCACTGGACCGACCTGCGCGGCCCGACCGCGTGCGAGGTGCTGAACTCCGACGAGGTCAAGCTCATCCGCGAGCGTCTCGGGCCCGACCCGTTGCGTCGCGACGCCGACCCCGACCGCGCCTACGAGCGGATCATCCGGTCGAAGCAGTCGCTGGCCGTGCTGCTGATGGACCAGAAGATCCTCGCGGGCGTCGGCAACGTCTACCGCGCCGAGGTGCTGTTCCGGCACAACGTGAACCCGCTGCTGGTCGGCAACAAGGTCAGCCGTGAGCTGTGGGACGCGATCTGGGCGGACCTGGTCGTGCTGATGAAGGACGGCGTGAAGGTCGGCAAGATCAACACCGTCCGTGCCGAGCACATGCCCCGTGCCATGGGCCGCGCGCCACGCGTGGATCGGCACGGCGGTGAGGTGTACGTCTACCGCCGTGCCGGGGAGCCGTGCCTGATCTGCGGCACCGAGGTCCTGACCACGGAACTGGCGGCGCGCAACCTCTTCTGGTGCCCCGCCTGCCAGCCCTGACGGGCTAGAAGTCGAAGCCGCCCATGTCGCCGAAGTCGAATCCACCGGCATCGCCCGCGTCGGCGACACCGCCCATGTCACCCATGTCTCCCATGCCGACGTCGCCCATCCTCATGTCGCCCATGCCGTAGTCGCCGACTCCGTGCATGCCGGAGAACATGGCGTCCATCAGCAGGAACGTGCCGACGCCCCACGCGCCGGCCACGAGCGCGGGCTTCCACCACGGCTCGGAGTACCAGCCACGCGGCACCGGACGTCCGGCGACCATGCCACCGGGGTAGTAGTAGGGCGTGCCCGAACCGGAGTGCGGCGACGCGGCGTACTGGTGTCCCTCGACGGCGACCTGGCGGTCCTCGCTGACGGCGCCCGCCTGTTTCTGGCCCGCGCTCTCGGGCAGCGCGGGGCCGGGGTCCATGCCCATGGCCTCGCGCGCGGCGCGCACGTAGTGCAGGCCTTCCATCGCGGTCTCGGTGACCAGCCGTGCCTGCGGGATCGTGCGAGCCTGCTCCATCTGCGAGCCGGCGGCGGTGAAGCGCTCGGACGCGTCCGCCATCGCCTGCGTCGACGCGGCGTTGCTGCCGGTGAGGCTCATCACCTGCCCGCCCAGCCGCTCGACCCAGCGGCGTGCCTCCGCCTTGGCGTCGTCGAGCTCCCGCGCTTTGCGCGCGTTGCTCTGGCTGACCAGGTAGAACACCCCTGCGATCAGCAGTACCAGCACAACAATCCACACCACGGCGGCCACGGCTTTACCTCCCACACCAGGTGAACCGTCAACGAGCGACCGCGGCCTTGAGTTCCGTCAGAACACCTCGGGGCAATGCGGCTCACGTGCGCCGAGGAACGCCATCGACAACGCGTCGACGTGACCGGGCGTGTGCTCGACCACGCGGTGTGCGCGCTTGAGCACGGAAAGCCGTGCCCCGCCGAGGAAAGCACTGCCGAGCGACGCGATGTCCAGCGACACGTCCGCCGGGTCCTCGGTGCGCGTGACGGTGGCTTCGCCGCCCTTGGCCGTGAAGCGCCAACGGCCGGAGTTCCACGGGCAGAACGAGTCCTCGACCTCCAGCACGCTGTCCACATCGGACGAATAGCGGCGCAGCGGGAGGGCCCGGTCGATGTCGACGATCCGCATCCACAACGCGTCGCCGGCCTCGCGGCGGACCATCCGCGGGTTGTCGACCATGTGCAGGATCGGGTCGTCCCAGGCGGTGTAGAAGGAGATCTCCCCCGCGAGGTCCATGTCCAGCAGGAACCGGTAGAGGTCGGCGTACGCCTGCTCGGTCTCGCAGACCAGTTCGCGCACGTGCAGCTCGCTCGAAACACTGTCCGCCTTGACCCGGAACACCACATAGCCCTCGGGATGCAGGCAGTAGCGGTACGAGGAGAGTCCGCCGCGATCGATCTCGCGATCGGCCAGTTGCACGTCCCAGGTGTGCTCGACCCGGCTCAGCCAGCCGACCCGCGTGGTGCGCACCCGTTCGTGGATCTCGCGCATGACCAGCAGGGCTTCTTCTCGCGACACCTGACGGATCCGTGCGTCGCTGACGTGCACACCGGGGTGGAACGCCATCCGCGTCGGCATCTTCAGCATGGCGATGCTGGTCGCGTATTCGCCGTAGCCGTACCGGCGGTAGATGCCGCCCTCCGACGCCCACAGCATCGCGATCGGCTCACCGGTGTCGTGCAGGCCGTGCAGCTGCGTCTTCATCATCAACGACGCCACGCCGCGACGCCGGTGGCCGGGCTTCACCGACACGACGGTCACCGCGGCGGCCGGTGCCTGCAGGCCACCCGGAACGGTGATCTCGCGAGTGAGCACAGCGGCGGTGCCGATCAGCTCGTCACCGTCGAGGACAGCGTGCGCCCGGTCCTTCTCCAGGACCTTGAGCCATTTGCTGTCCTCCCCCATCGAGTCGCTCAGAAACGCCCACGCCATCACCCGCTGGAACTCGGGGAGGTCGGAGTCGGTGATGGTCCTGATGCTCAGTGCCGAGTCAGCCATGGCAGCAGTGATACGCCGCCATGGCGTCGTGCGCAGCCCAATTAGCGCTGGACCGACTTGACCTCGCAGAACTCGTCCAGCCCGAACCGGCCGAACTCACGCCCGTTGCCCGACTGCCGGTAACCACCGAACGGCGCGCTCGTGTTGAACGCGGCGGCGTTGATGTCGACCTGCCCGGTCCGCAGGCGCCGGGCGACCCGGAGTGCCCGGTCGGTGTCCGCGGAGAACACACCGCCCGCCAGCCCGTAGATGGTGGAGTTCGCGATCCGCACCGCGTCGTCCTCGTCGGCGTAGGGCATGACCGACAGCACCGGCCCGAAGATCTCCTCCTGCGCGATCGTCATCTCCGGCGTCACGCCACCGAACACCGTCGGCGCGACGTAGAAACCCTGCGGCAGCGGGGCTTCCGGCCCACCGGCGGCAAGCGTCGCGCCTTCCTCGACACCCTTGCGGATGTAGCCGACAACACGGTCGCGCTGTGCCTTCGACACCGCGGGCCCGATGCGGGTGGACGGCTCGCCCGGATCCGCCGACGTGTACTTCTTCGCGGCCTGAGCGGCCAACTCGACGGCCTCGTCATGCCGGTCCGCGGGCACCAGCAACCGAGTCCACGCGCTGCACGCCTGACCGTTGTTCATGAACGAGTTCGCGACCGCGATCTTCACCGCCCGCCCGAGATCAGCATCGTCGAGCACGATGCACGCCGACTTGCCACCCAGCTCGAGCGCGACCCGCTTGACCGTCTCGGCGGCGACAGCGGACACCCGGCGACCAGCCTTCGTCGACCCGGTGAACGACACCATGTCCACGTCCGGATGCGCGGCCAACGCCTCACCCACGACGGGCCCGGTGCCGTGCACGAGCTGAAACACTCCCGCCGGAGTGACAGCCGTGATGATCTCGGCGAGCAGATCGGCCGTCCCCGGCGCGAGCTCGCTCGGCTTGAGCACCACGGTATTCCCGGCGGCCAACGCCGGCACCACCTTCGCGACCATCTGCTGCAACGGAAAGTTCCACGGCGTGATGGCGGCGACGACCCCGATCGGCTCGCGGAAGACCAGCGAGTTGCCGATCTCCTCAGGCTCGAAGTAGCCGCGCTCCAGCACGTCCGCGACCCCCTCGGCGATGGCGACGGGGTTCGCGACCTGCACCTTCTGGCTGAAGGTGAGGGGCGTGCCCATCTCCCGGGTCATGGTCGCCGCGAGCTCGCCGGCCCGCTCACGCAGACCGTCGATGATCGCCCGGACCACCTTCGCCCGCTCGTCCACCGAGGTCTCCGCCCACGCCGGGAAGGCGGCCACAGCGGCGGCCACGGCCACGTCGACGTCGGCCGGCGTGCCCTCGGCGAGCGTGCCGATGACTTCCTCGGTGGCGGGGTTGACGACCTCGATCACGGGAGCCCTCCAGGCGGTTGTGACACTTGCGGCGCTGACAGCAGTCAGCCTGTCACATCCGCTGGCAGCGGTCACGCCGACCGGAAGGCGGCCCGATGAGCCGACGGGTGGCGGAGGGCGGTGGCAGCCGGAGGGCCGGCTGGTGAGCGAGGGCGGGCACTGCGGATGCCACGCCCAGCGAACCGCTTTCGGCGACCTCGCCAGTCGAGCAGGGCGGCCACCACAGGTTCCGGTCCTCCGGCTGCTGACATCGCCGACGTCCCAGCGCGGGTGCCCTGGTGAGCGAGACGACCCACAACCAACTTCAGCGACCCCGCCCCAGGTGATCAGAGCGGACACCACGAACGCCATCCCCAGCGACTGACATCGGCGACGTCCCAACCCAGAGTGGTTCGGCTAACGAGACGCCCAGCAACCCGAGCCAGCGCGACCTCGACCTGGTGAGCGAGGGCAGCCGTGCCGGCACCCAGCGTCGAAGGCCTCGGTCTCGCGAGCACGGGCAGGCACCGCCGGCACGCTCAGGCAGACGCCATCGCACCTCCCAGCCGCCGCTCACGCAGCACCCGCAGGTGCACCGACGCCCAAGTCCGGTACGGCCGCCACGCCTCGGACACCTCGGCCAGCGGCCGCCCGTACCACTCGGAAACCTCATCGGTGAGCCGAGATTCGTTGTGCGGCACGGCATCCGGAGCGTTCGCCCCGCGCAGCACGACCAGCTCGGCCGCGAACGGCCCCAGCCCCTTGACCTGCTGCACCGCCAGCACAGCGGCCGCGGGCTTGAGAGAACGCAACGCCACCGCGTCCAGCACCCCGTCCAGCGCGGCCTCGGCCACCGCACGCAGGTACTCGGGCTTGCGGCCGGGCAGGTCGAGGTCGAGCCGCAGCAACTCCGCCGGTGCCGGGAACACGCCGTCGCGCAGCAGCGAAGCCTTCAGCACGGCCGCCTGCGACACGCGGATCCGCTGCGAGAGCACCGACCACGCCGCTGCCTCGTACGGCGAGTAGAAGCCGCACGGCCGTAAGCCGGGTAAGGAAGCCTGTGCGGCAGCGATCACCGGATCGCGCAGACCGACGTCCGGCCACGCCCGTCCGTCGACGTCCAACGACAGGAAGCGGCAGACCTGGGAAGCCGCCAGGTCGAGGTCGCCCTCGCCGGACAGCTCCAGAACGGCAGTGGCGCCGTGCTGGGTCACGGAGACCGAGGCACGGCGCCACTCACCTTCGACCAGGAACGTCGCCTGCAGCGCCTCTCCCGCACGCGCGGGCAGCGCGGACGGCGTGAAGCCCTCCCAGAACTCCCTCGACGTCGCCAACGACCAAGGGCCCTGAACTGCGACTTCGACGCGGTGGTGTGCCATGTCAGGAGACGCTAGCGAGCACCCCTGACAGAAAACTCAGCCGAAGAGATCAGAAGCGCCCGGCAGGACTCAGCTGAAGTCCAGTTCACCCGTACGGGTCCGCTTGAGCTCGAAGAAGTACGGGAAGCCGGCGAGCAGCCGAGCACCGTCGAAGATCGTGCCGGCCTCCTCGCCGCGCGGGATCTTCGTCAGCACCGGGCCGAAGAACGCGACGCCGTCGATGTGGATGGTCGGCGTGCCGACGTCCATGCCAACCGGGTCCATGCCGCGGTGGTGCGACGCCCGCAGCGCCTCGTCGTACTCGGTCGAGTGCGCGGCCTCGGCGAGCTCGGCCGGCAGTTCGGCGTCGGCGAGAGCCAGCTTGATGATCTCGTCGAAGTCCTGGTTGCCCTCGTTGTGGATGCGCGTGCCCATCGCGGCGTACAGCTTCGGCAGCACCTCGTTGCCGAACTTCTGCTCGGCGGCGATGGCCACGCGAACCGGACCCCAGCCCTTCGTCATGAGCTCCTTGTACTGCTCGGGCAGGTCGCGGCCCTCGTTCAGCACGGCAAGGCTCATCACGTGGAAGCTCAGGTCGATGTCGCGGACCTTCTCCACCTCGAGGATCCACCGGGAGGAGATCCAGGCGAACGGGCAAAGAGGGTCGAAGTAGAAGTCGACCTTCGCCTTGTCGGTCATGCGTGCCCCTTTAGTGACGGTCGGTGGCGTTATCGCCCCATCAGCCCAACCAGATCACCCTGTCATCTCTTCCCGTGCGCCGGTTCCGTGATTGGATGCGGGAGTCATAACCATTCCCGACGACGTCAGCGCGTAACCACACGCGCGGCAGACGAGGTGACCAGTGGCCGCGCCCAACCTCACCCGCGACCAGGCTCAGGACCGTGCTGAGCTGCTGGAAGTGGAGTCCTACCGGATCGAGCTGGACCTGACCGACGGCGGCGGAAAGCCGGGTTCGGACACGTTCCGCTCCACCACCACCGTGGTGTTCCGCAGCCGGACTCCGGGTGCTTCCTCGTGGATCGACATCGTGGCGGCGACCGTGCACCGCGCTGTGCTCAACGGCAGCGAGCTCGACGTCTCCGACTACCGCGAGGAGGACGGCGTCAAGCTGCCGGACCTCGCGGAGACCAACGAGCTCACCATCGAGGCCGACTGCCGGTACATGAACACCGGCGAGGGCCTGCACCGGTTCGTCGACCCCGTCGACGGCGGTGTCTACCTGTACTCGCAGTTCGAGACCGCGGACGCCAAGCGCATGTTCGCGTGCTTCGACCAGCCCGACCTCAAGTCCGTCTACTCCATGAAGGTGACGGCGCCGCACGACTGGAAGGTCATCTCGAACGGCGAGATCATCGCCACCGAGGACGGCGAGGGCGGTTCGGACGTGCACACGTTCGCCACCACCAAGCCGATGTCGACCTACATCGTGGCCCTGGTCGCCGGTCCCTACGCGGAATGGCGTGACGAGTTCGTCAGCCAAAATGATGATGGCAGTGACTTCAAGATCCCGCTCGGCATCTACTGCCGCGCCTCGCTCGCTCCTCACATGGACCACGAGCGGTTGTTCACGGAGACCAAACAGGGCTTCGGGTTCTTCCACAAGGCGTTCGGCGTGCAGTACCCGTTCGGCAAGTACGACCAGTGCTTCGTGCCGGAGTTCAACGCGGGCGCGATGGAGAACGCCGGCTGCGTCACGTTCCTCGAGGACTACGTCTTCCGCAGCCGCGTCACCCGCTACCTCTACGAGCGCCGCGCCGAGACCGTGCTGCACGAGATGGCGCACATGTGGTTCGGCGACCTGGTCACCATGCGCTGGTGGGACGACCTGTGGCTGAACGAGTCGTTCGCCACCTGGGCGTCCGTGCTCGCGCAGGCGGAGGCCACCGAGTACCGCCAGGCCTGGACGACGTTCGCGAAGATCGAGAAGTCGTGGGCGTACCGGCAAGACCAGCTGCCGAGCACGCACCCGGTCGCCGCGGACATCTCCGACGTGCAGGCGGTCGAGGTCAACTTCGACGGCATCACCTACGCCAAGGGCGCCTCGGTGCTCAAGCAGCTCGTCGCGTACGTCGGGCTGGAGAACTTCCTGGCGGGCCTGCGGGTCTACTTCGGCAAGCACGCCTGGGGCAACGCCACGCTCGCGGACCTGCTGGGCGCGCTGGAGGAGGCGTCCGGCCGCGACCTGTCGTGGTGGAGCGCGCAGTGGCTGGAGACGACGGGCCTGAACCTGTTGCGCCCCAAGTTCACCGTTGACGCACAGGGCAAGTTCACCCAGTTCGCCGTGCTGCAGGGTGGCGCGCGTCCGGGCGCAGGCGAACTGCGCACGCACCGCATCGCGATCGGCGTCTACGACGACGACGGCACGGGCAAGCTGGTCCGCACGCACCGCCACGAGCTGGACGTGACGGGCGACCGCACCGAGGTTCCCGAACTGGTCGGCGTGCACCGCGGCAAGATCGTGCTGGTCAACGACGACGACCTCACGTACTGCACGATGCGCCTCGACCCGGACTCGCTGGCCGGGCTGATCGACCACATCTCCGACATCGCCGAGCCGCTGCCGCGCACACTGTGCTGGTCGGCCGCGTGGGAGATGACCCGTGAGGCCGAGCTGAAGGCCCGCGACTTCGTGAACCTGGTGCTCCGCGGGCTGCACTCCGAGTCCGAGGTCGGTGTGGTGCAACGGCTTCTGTTGCAGGCTCAGACCTCGTTGTCGTCCTACGCGGACGACTCGTGGCGGGCGGAGGGCTGGCGCCGGTTCGTGGCCAAGGCGCTGGAACTGGCGCAGGCGGCCGAGCCGGGCTCCGACCACCAGCTGGCGTTCGTGAACGCGCTGACCTCGTCGGTGCTCGACGACTCCACTGTGGACGTGCTGCGCGGCTGGTACGACGGCACCGCGGTGCTGGAAGGCCTGGACGTCGACACCGACCTGCGCTGGCGTCTGCTGCAGGCACTCGTCGCGCACGGCAAGGCGGACCTGCCGGAGATCAACGCAGAGGAGGAGCGCGACCCGACCTCCACCGGTCACCGCCGCGCGCAGTCGACCCGTGCGCTGCGCCCGACGGTCGAGGCCAAGGACGAGGCCTGGGACCGCGCCGTGAACGACGACGACCTGCCCAACGCGGTCAGCGAGGCGATCATCGCGGGCATCTCGCACCCCGGCCAGAAGGAGCTGCTCGCGCCGTACGTCGAGCGCTACTTCCGCGACGTGAAGGGCGTGTGGGACCGCCGCAGCTCCGAGCGCGCGCAGTCGATGGTCGTGGGTATGTTCCCGGCGTGGTCGATCGCGAAGTCCACTGTGGAGGCCGCTGACGCGTGGCTGGCGGACGAGCACCCGCCCGCCCTGCGCCGTCTGGTGTCCGAGGGACGCGCGGGCATCGTGCGCGCCCTTGCGGCACAAGAGTTCGACCGCTCGTAAGCTTGTGCTGGGGAAGGCCCCGTAATGCGTTCGCGCGTTGCGGGGCCTTCCCATAGCGTCGAGCGGCTGTCCTGGGGAGGTCCGGTGAGAGTTCGCTACGAGGTCGTGCGCTGGTGGCTCGAGGACGGGGAGTTCGTCGACGAGGTCCTGGCACGGGTCGTGGACGTCGACGGGCTGTTCGCCGATCCCGTGCCGCCCGAGCGCGAACGGCTGGTGCTGCGCGGATGCACCGTCGCACCGGACGAGCTCACCGGCGACTTCCACCTCAGCGTCTCGGGCTCGCAGTGGTGGCTGCTGGGCGATCTGGTCGTGCACGCCGAACTGCCCGGCGGTGATCTCGTCGCGAGCGCCTGCGTGAGCCAGCTGATCGACGGCGGCGACTTCGGCACTCCCCCGGCGTACACGCTGTACAAGGACCTGCGGGAGACCGGCACATGTCGTGCCGTGGAAGGGTTTCCCCGCTCGTTCGAGAGCGTCTGGCCACCGGTGACGCTGATCGGCTGCGACAACCCCGGCCGCATCCGGCCCTCGGCGCCCGTCGACGAGCAGGGTCCGTGGGTGGGGTTGCGCGCCCTGGACCGCGGCGGCCGGATCGTGGCGCACGCCGGGGTCGCGCTGGACGTCGCGTCGACGTCCCCGTCCGCTGCCGGTGAAGGACTTTTCGACGTCGTGCTCGACCAGTCCCGCTACGGCGAGGACTGGACGGTGGCCGAGCGGCCCACTCCCGCCGCCCGCGGGGCCTGGCGCGTCTGGATGGAAGGCGTTCCGGCGGAACGAAACCTGTGGGCGCCACTGTCTCCCGAGGGCCGCATGTGGTGGAACGAGATCGCCGCCAAAGCACCCCGCACGCGCCCCACGGCCGGCGTGCACCACGTGGACGGCAGACACGCCACGGACGAGTTCGGCCTGCACCTGGCGCTGAGTGAGGCGCTGGTCGGGCCCGGCCGGTTCCTGGGCAGCGTCTACGCCATCACCGGGATGTACGAGGAGTGGTGGTTCGTGCCGGGCATCACGCTCGTGTGGCACGAGCCCGGCGTGGCGTTCGAGGCGATGCCCGACTACTTCCTCGGACTACTGAAGAACCTGCGGCGCAACGGAGTCGACGTCGTGCTGGAATCGTCCACGGAGGACCTGGCCGACCGGCTCGACCGGTGCGTGGAGCTCGGCGCGTTCGTCGATCGCTGGATCGCCGGCTGGGCCAGGGCGCAGGAGGTGGAACCGCACGACCTGCTGGACAACTGGCACGTCTGGGCCGATCTGCCCGGCCGGGAGGAGGAACGGATACTCGCGGGGGACGCGAACGTGATGCAGCACGCCGAAGACGTGGAGCTCCAGTCCGTGCCGACCTGGCTGACGGTGGCGACGGACTCGCCGGACGAGGTGACCCGCGTGGTCGAGCAGGCCGGACTGGTCGCCCGCACACCGGAGACGTTCATGCGGCGCGGCCTCTTCGACCACCCCGCGCCGAAACCCCCCGACGGCTACTCGGTGCGGGTGACGCCGGGAGACGTGATCGAGGTCGTGGTGACGTTCGACGGCGAGGAGGCGGCCAGCGGTCTCATCGCCGTGGTGGGCGAAGACGCTGTGCCCCACCGCATCGAGACGAAGCCGGCGCATCGGCGGCGCGGGCTCGGCAGCGTCGTGATGGGCGCCCTGGTCCAGGAGGCGGTCAAGGCGGGCGCGAGCGACGGGCTGCTGTTCGCCACGGAGGAGGGCCTGCACCTGTACCGGAAACTGGGCTGGGACACGATTTCCGACGTCGTGATCGCGGCGAACGACAAGGGGGAAGCATGATCGGCGAACTGGTGGAGCGCTGGCACCGCGGCTGGATCGCGGCCGACGGTCTGACGTCGGAGTACCGCGACGGCCACCTGGTCGTCCACGTGAACCGGTCGCACCGGGTGTTCGAGTGGATCGCCACGGACGACGCGGAAGCCGGTGCGCTGGCCGGAATCGTCGCCGCGACGGAGGAACCGAGCTGGCTGAGCGTCCCCACGCACTCGCCGGACGAGGTGATCGCGGAGATCGAGGCGGCCGGGCTTGTCGTCGCACGCCCGGACGAGACGTTCATGCGGCGCACGCTGGCCGGCCACCCGTTCCCGGACCCGCCCGAGGGCTACACCGTCGAGGTGACCAGGGGCCCGGTGATCGGGGTTCAGGTGCTGGCGGACGGCGAGGCGGCCGCCAGCGGGTTGATGGCCGTGGTCGGGGAAGACGCTGTCGCGCACCGCATCGAGACGGCGGAGGCACATCGGCGGCGTGGTCTCGGCAGCGTCGTGATGGGTGCGCTGGTGCGGGAGGCCGTGGCGGACGGGGCGACGACCGGGTTGCTGTTCTCGTCGACCACGGGCGTGCACCTCTACCGCAGCCTCGGCTGGGAGAAGATCTCCGACCTGGTGGTGGCCCGCAACGACGTCAGCGCGTGAAAAACGCCCCCGGCGGCGTGCCGGGGGCGTTCGAGAACAAGATCAGGAACGCGGTGCGCTGCCCGCCTGGTCGGTCAACATGCGCAGGCCCGACACGAGGCCACCCGCGAGGTCGCCCTCCTTGAAGGACGCCACCATGCTCATCACCGCGAGCTTGGCACCGCGGTCGGCGAGACGGCGGTGGGACTCCTCGCCCGTCACGATCTCGACGACGCGCTCGCCCGGCGACACGGCCACGAGGACGTGGTGCGTCGGACGCTCGGTGGAGGCGTGCAGCTCCTGCGCGCGCTCGTGAGCGTTCGAGCCGAGCTCGCCCAGGTACACGCTGAAGTCGAGGCCCGTGGAACGGCTGGAGAGCGTCAGCGCCTCGTCCAGCTGTGCGAGCTGGGAGGGCGTGAACGGCAGCTCCGGCGCGTGCGGCTCGTACATCTTCGCCGCGGACACCCGGCCGCTGTTCGTCACGACGGCGCCGACGGGCAGCGTCGACGGGTCGACGGCCACGATCGCTTTACCAGTTGCCACGTGCGCCTCCCTTGGCGGTCGAGTCCGAGGCACCGGACTCGGCGGCGCTGTGGTGCTCGGCGCTCAACCCTGCCGGGTTCGCACTCCACCACACCGGGGCGTAGCCCCACTCCTGGCCGGGCCGGTACCGGGGAATCCGGGTGGCCTTTGGCCTCACCGTCAGCAGCGTGATCACGCCGTAGATCGCCAGCGGGATCAACGCGAAGACGAGAACGGTCTCCACGATGGTCACGGCGGGTACGGTAGCCGAACTCAGCCGCGCGCGAGCGGCCGGGCCAGCAAGATCGCGCTGAATCCCACGATCGAGCCCGCCACGACGTAGACGGTGCCCAGCGACGTCACCTCGGCGAGCGGTCCGGCGAGGCCCGCGCCCAGCGGCGACAGCCCCCAGGCGACCACTCGATAAGCGCTGGTCACACGCCCCATCATCGGCCCTGGTGTGAGTCGTTGCCGGCGGGTCGCGGACAGCACGTTCCAGCCTGCGGACCCCACGCCGAACAACACGCACGCGAGCACCGCCACCGCCAGCCACGGCGTGAGGCCGAACAACGCGAACGCGGCGCCGAGCAACGCCAGGAACCCGACCATGACCCGTCCCGCGCCCCACCGCGCCGCGAGCCGCGGGGACAGCCGGACGCCTAGCAGAGCACCGGCCGCCATGCACACGACAAGAACAGGAACCACCGGTTCGGCGAGGCCGAGCACCTGGATGGAGTAGAGCGCCAGCATGGCGTTGATCGCGGCCGCGCAGACGGCTGTGATTGCAACGGCAACTACCAGTGACCGCAGGCCAGGGGTCCGCACGAGGAACCGCATGCCCTCGGCCAGCTGTCCGCGAAGATCAGTGCCCGAACGCTCGGGAGCGATGTCCGGCACGCGGGACACGAGCACCGCGGCGGTGACGAACGAGAGCGCGTCGAGTGCGAAACAGGCCGCCGGCGCCCACCAGAACAGCACCGCGGCGGCTAGTGGCCCCGCAAGATCCATGCCGATCGTCTCGACCGTCACGAACCGGCCGTTGGCCGCCTCCAGCTCGTCCTCGCCGGCGAGTTCGACGAGCAGCACCTGGGACGCCGAGTCCGCGAACGTCTCCGCGGAGGTCAGCACGAAAGCCGTGGCGCACAAGACGACGACCGTCGCGTGTCCGGTGTGGACTGCCAGCGCGAGCACTCCGGTCACCCCGCCGCGCAGCCAATGTGCCACCACGACAACGGTTCTCGGTCTCCAACGGTCCACAAGGGCGCCCGCGGGCAGCGCGACGAGCAACCAGGGCAACGTGAGCGCGACGGCCACAGCGGACACCGCGAGCGGACTGCGGGTGCTGGCGGCGGTGAACAGGGGCAGCGCGACGATGCGCACGCCGTCGCCCACGAGCGACACCGCCCAGGCAGCGGTGAGCGCTCGGAAACCCCGTCCATGCACGCCTTTTGCGCTATGACGCATGTCACGTTCCATCAGATTGAACGCTACAGAGCGTGTCCATACCCGCCAGTAAGGCCAATGAGTGCTCTCGTGCGGCGCAGCGGTTACACCCGGTCAGGCCTCACCCGGTCGGCGGCGAACGGGTGCCGGTTTGGGGTCTTGTTCCCGGATCACCCACCTCTTAGCTTTTCACCTATACGGGTCTTGCGCACCCGCCCCGAGCAAGCTGGAGGACACAAAATGTTCACGATGACCCGCCCCCAGGCCGTGACCTTCACTCTTCCGAGCTACAAGGACGATTCAGTGCGTATCACGGCCAGTGACTCCGTCCGGATCACGATGAACGACTCCGTTCGGATCACCGCGAGCGATTCGGTCAGGATCACGGCCAGCGACTCCGTGCGCATCACGATGAACGACTCGGTCCGCATCACGGCGAGCGATTCGGTCAGGATCACGTGCGCCGACTCCGTCCGGATCACGGCACTCGACGACTCCGTCCGGATCACCGCTCAGCAGGATTCGGTGAGGATCACTGCGCGTGAGGACTCGGTCCGGATCACCATGGACGACTCCGTGCGCATCACGGCCCACGACGACTCGGTCCGCATCACCGCGCAGGACTCCGTCCGCATCACGATGGACGACTCCGTGCGCATCACGGCGCACGACGATTCCGTCCGCATCACCATGGACGACAGCGTCCGGATCACCGCCCACGACGACTCGGTGCGCATCACCGCTCAGCAGGACAGCGTCCGCATCACCGCACACGAAGACTCCGTGCGCATCACGATGGACGACTCGGTCCGGATCACCGCGCTCGACGACTCCGTGCGCATCACGGCACGCCAGAACGACTTCTCCCTCGCTGCCTGACTCGAACGACCCAGCCTCAGGCAGCCGGTTCGCCCAGGTACGGCAACCACTGCGGATCAGCCTCGGCCACGCCGGCGAGCAGTCGCCAGTGCGGGCCACGTGGCGCCACGGGAACGACGCGCAGCCGCCAGCCCAGTTCGGACAGCATCTTGTCCGCCTTCCGGTGGTTGCACTTCGCGCAGCAGGCGACGCAGTTGGTCCAGGTGTGAGGTCCGCCACGCGAGCGCGGCACGACGTGGTCGATCGTCTCGGCCCGCCCGCCGCAGTAGGCGCAGCGATAACGGTCGCGGTGCATGAGCCCGGCACGGGTCATCGGCACGCGACCGCGATAAGGCACGCGAACGTAGGAGCTCAGCCGGATCACGGACGGCACGAGCACCTCGGACTTCGACGAGTGCAGCACCAGCCCGGAGGCGTCTCCGTGCACGACTTCGGCTTTCCCGCAGACCACCAGGACGACCGCGCGGCGCAGTGACAACGCCGTGAGCGGCTCGAACGTGGCGTTCAGCAGCAGGACCTTGCGTCTTCCCCAGGGGAAAACAGCCGGCGTCGGACCGGTACCTCCCCCGTCTCGATCCCCATCCGGCACGGCCCGCAACTCGGGCGGTTTTCGGCATGGGGGGACCGTCGGCGCCGTCTCGCCTGGTAGCGAGGTGCCGATAGGGGTCGGTTGTCGGTCTGGCACGCGACCACCTCCACCGGTTCAGCCATAGGAGACCACACTTACCAGGAAAAAATCACGTGTGATAAGTGACGCGTCATGGATGTGTGATCAAACCTGGGGTGAACTCACTCCCTATCGGAAGTCGTTTTCAAGAGCCCGCTACCCTTGACAAGGTGACAGAGGCTCCTTCCACTCCACTGCCTGCGACGATCACCTACCCGATCGCCGAGCGGCTGAACATCGCCGAGCAGATTCACGGGCGCGTCGTCGCCGATCCGTACCGGTGGCTCGAAGACACCGCGGACCCCCGCACCGCGGAGTGGTCGCAGGCACAGGACGTCCTCGCACGTTCCTGGTTGGACGCGATGCCTGGTCGCGCACGCCTGGGCGAGCGTCTGAAGGAGCTGATGCGCACGGGTTCGGTGTCCACGCCGACCTGGCGCGCGGGCAGGGCGTTCTTCAGCCGCCGCGGTCCCGAGCGGGACCACCCCGTCGTCATGGTGCACGAGACCGACGGCACCGAACGTGTGCTGCTCGACGTCAGCGCCCTGGACCCGTCCGGCCGGACCACCCTGGACGGCTGGTCCCCCAGCCTCGAAGGCACGCGCCTCGCGTACCAGGTGTCCGTCGGCGGCAACGAGCACTCGCTGCTGCACGTGATCGACGTCGAGTCGGGCGAGCTCATCGAGGGCCCCATCGACCGGTGCCGCTACTCCTCCATCGGGTGGCTGCCCGGCGGCGAGGAGTTCTTCTACGTCCGCCAGCTCGACCCGGCGCTGCTGCCCGAGGACGAGAAGCTGTTCCATCGCCGCGTGTGGCGTCACCGCGTCGGCGCGGATCCCGCCACGGACCTCAACGTGCACGGCGACGGCCAGGCGCACACCTTCTACTACTCACTCACCGTGTCGCAGGACGGCCGTTGGCTGGTCGTGAGCGGTGCGCCCAGCACGATGAAGCACGACTCCGTGTGGATCGCGGACCTGCACGGCGACGCCGCGCTCAAGCCGGTGATCCTGACCGAGGCCGGTGTGCAGTGCTCGGCGTTCGTCGCCCGCGACGGCAGGCTCTACCTGCACACGAACCACGGCGCGCCCCGGCAGCGCCTCTGCGTGGCCGACCCCGGGAACCCCACCGAGTGGACCGAGCTGATCAGCGAGGAACCGGACTCGGTGCTGGACGGCGTGCGCTGGCTCAACGGTGACCTCGTCATCCTGCGCACCCGGCACGCGGTGTCCGAACTGCACCTGCACGACGCCGCGACCGGCGCTCACGTCCAGGAGATCCCGCTGCCCGGCACGGGTTCGGTGCACGGCATGTCCGTTGTGGATGCCCAGACGGCCCACGACCAGGACACGCTGTGGTTCGGGTGGACGGACTTCGTGACGCCGCAGTCGGTGTTCCGGTTCTCGAAGGCCACGGGTGAGACGGTGCTGCACGAGGCCGCACCGGGTCGCGTCGAACTGCCGACCGTGACGACCCAGCAGATCGCGTACACGTCCAAGGACGGCACGACGGTCCACATGTTCGTCGTCAGCGGCGAGCAGAAGCCCGACCTGCCTCGTCCCGCGCTGCTCACCGGCTACGGCGGCTTCGCGATCGGCCGCGGCCCCGGCTACAGCGCGACCACGCTGGCGTGGGTCGAGGCGGGCGGCGTGTGGGTGCACGTGTCGTTGCGCGGTGGCGACGAGGAAGGCGAGGAGTGGCACCTCGCCGGCATGCGTGCCAACAAGCAGAACGTGTTCGACGACTTCCACGCCGCCGCGGAGCGTCTGGTGCGCGACGGCTGGACCACGCCGCAGCAGTTGTCGATCATGGGAGGCTCCAACGGCGGCCTGCTCGTGGGCGCCGCGCTGACCCAGCGCCCCGAGCTCTACGCGGCCGTGGTGTGCTCAGCGCCACTGCTCGACATGGTGCGCTACGAGAAGTTCCTGCTCGGACGGTTGTGGGCCGACGAGTACGGCAGCGCAAGCGTTTCCGAGGAACTGGGCTGGCTGCTCTCCTACTCGCCTTATCACCGAGTGGTAACGGACGTTGAGTACCCTTCGGTCTTGTTCGCGGTGTTCGAGTCGGATTCTCGTGTGGACCCCAACCACGCCAGGAAGATGTGCGCAGCTCTGCAGCACGCTTCGTCCAGTGATCCGACCAAGCACCCCGTGCTGATCCGCCGCGAGACCGAGGTCGGTCACGCGGGCCGGTCCGTCAGCCGGACGGTGGCTCTCGCCGTGGACCAGCTGACGTTTCTCGCGAATGCCACTGGCATGGAGTTGTAGGAGGGCACGAGCACGTGTTGGCGACGAGTCCTGTGGATGACGCCGCGAACAAGACCGCTCAGGCGGTCGCGTTCTTCGAGAGGTACGGCCCCACGATCCTGGCGGGCGCGATCAAGATCGTGGTGATCCTGATCGCCGCCTTCATCCTCAGGGCCATGCTGCGCAAGGTCATCGACCGGATCACCACTCCCGGCAAGGAAGGCAAGAAGCCGGGCCTGCTCAAGCCGCTGCGGGAACGCGCTCCGCAGGCGCTCGGAAACCTCATCTCCGAACGCCGTGAGCAGCGCGCCCGCACGATCGGCTCGGTGCTGAAGTCCATCGTCACGATCCTGATCTTCGGTATCGCGTTCCTCGAGATCATGATCGTGGTCGGGATGGACATCACCCCGGTGCTGACCTCGGCGGGCATCCTGGGCGTCGCCATCGGTTTCGGCGCCCAGAACCTGGTGAAGGACTTCCTGGCCGGCATGTTCATGCTGCTGGAGGACCAGTACGGCGTCGGCGACGTCGTGGACCTCGGCCCGGCGACCGGCACCGTCGAGGCGGTCGCGCTGCGCACCACCACGATCCGGGACACCGGCGGCACGGTCTGGTACGTCCGCAACGGCGAGATCCTGCGCGTCGGCAACTCGTCGCAGGGCTTCGCGGTCGCGGTCGTCGACCTGCCGCTGAGCTACGGCGCGAACCTCGCAGAGGCCACCCAGGTGCTGGACCGCACTGCTCGCGAGGTGGCCGACAAGGACCCGCTCAAGTCGGACATCACGGCCAAGCCCGAGGTGCTCGGCGTCGAGAAGTTCACGTCGGACGGCATCACCCTGCGCGTCACCGTGAAGACGCGCCCCGGCCGTCAGTGGGCGGTCCAGCGGAACCTGCGTGCGCAGCTCATGCCGGCGCTGGAAGAGGCGGGCTTCACCGCCAAGTGAGTTAGAACACCCATTCGAGACGGTGATCATCAGGCGTCCTGCCAGTTCACACGCCTATGGCAGAGCCAACAGCCGGGGCGGCCTGCGCGCGGTGGCTGCCGTGAGTCAGGATGGGTGTGTGGGAAACCCCGTGAGCTTCTTCGAACAGGTCGGTGGCGAGGAGACGTTCCACCGCATCGTCGCGCGCTTCTACAAAGAGGTGAAGGCTGACGAGGTCCTCCTCCCGCTGTACCCGGAAGAAGACCTCGGACCTGCGGAGGAGCGGCTGCGGCTGTTCCTCATGCAGTACTGGGGCGGCCCCCACACCTACTCGGACAACCGGGGCCACCCGAGGCTGCGGATGCGCCACGTACCGTTCAAGATCGGACCGATCGAACGGGACGCGTGGCTGCGCTGCATGAGGATCGCCGTCGACGAGGCCGGCCTGGACGAGGCTCACCGCAAGCAGCTCTGGGACTACATGGAGATGGCCGCGAACAGCTTGATGAACAGCTTCTCCTGAGCGCCCATCACCCGTTCGGGTCCTTTAGCAGCGAGACGAATGGCAGGATGACCCCCCGTGCGACGTTCCTCCGACCTCAGTCCCGAGATCGCCGAAGAGTCCGTCTGGTGGCGTGACGCCGTCTTCTACCAGGTCTACGTGCGCTCCTTCGCCGACTCCAACGGCGACGGCGTCGGCGACCTCGACGGCATCCGGTCCCGCCTCGGCTACCTGGAGCTGCTCGGGGTCGACGCGCTGTGGCTCACCCCGTTCTACCGCTCGCCGATGGCCGACCACGGCTACGACGTCGCCGACCCGCGCGACGTGGACCCGATGTTCGGCGACCTGGCCGCGTTCGACCGGCTGGTCGCGGACGCGCACGCGCACAACATCCGCGTGACGGTCGACCTGGTCCCGAACCACACCAGCGACCTGCACGTGTGGTTCCAGGAGGCGCTGCAGGCCGGTCCCGGCAGCATGGAGCGCGCCCGCTACATCTTCCGCGAGGGCCGCGGCTTCGACGGCTCGCAGCCGCCGAACAACTGGACGTCCGTCTTCGGCGGTCCCGCGTGGACCCGCGTACCGGACGGCCAGTGGTACCTGCACCTGTTCGCGCCGGAGCAGCCCGACCTCAACTGGGACCACCCGGAGGTCCGCGCCGACCTGGAGCAGACGCTGCGGTTCTGGCTGGACCGCGGGGTCGACGGCTTCCGCATCGACGTGGCGCACGGCATGGCCAAGCCCGAGGGCCTGCCGGACATGGAGATCCGCGCGCAGGCACCCGGTGTGCTGTCCGACGACGCGCACGACCCGCGCTTCGACAACGACGGCGTGCACGAGATCCACCGCATGATCCGCAAGGTGATGGACGGCTACCCCGGCACCATGGCCGTCGGTGAGATCTGGGTGAAGGACGACGAGCGCTTCGCCGCCTACGTCCGTCCCGACGAGCTGCACCTGGGCTTCAACTTCCGGCTGGTCGAGGCCGGCTTCGACGCCGACGCGGTCCGTTCGGCGATCGAGCACTCGCTCGGTGCCGTCGCGCTGACCGGCACGCCCGCGACCTGGACGCTCTCGAACCACGACGTGGTGCGCCACGTGACGCGGTACGGCGGCGGCGCGCTGGGCGAGCAGCGGGCCCGCGCGATGACGCTGGTCGAGCTGGCGCTGCCGGGCGTGATCTACCTCTACAACGGCGAAGAGCTAGGCCTGCCGAACGTGGAGCTGCCGGACTGGGCCCTGCAGGACCCGACCTGGGAGCGTTCCGGGCACACCGAGCGCGGCCGGGACGGCTGCCGCGTGCCGATCCCGTGGGAGGGCACCAGCCCGCCGTTCGGGTTCTCCACGGCCGTGAACACCTGGCTGCCGCAGCCGAACGAGTGGGACCACCTCACGGCCGAGGCGCAGCTGGAAGACCCCGGCTCGATGCTCTCGCTCTACCGCGAGGCGCTGGAGCACCGGAAGTCCAACGCGGGCTTCGCCGGTGAGGAACTGGAGTGGTACGGCGCACCGGCCGGCTGCTTCGCGTTCCGGCGCAAGGGTGGCGGCCTGATCTGCGCCCTGAACACCTCGGGTGCCTCCGTGCCGCTGCCTCCCGGTCAGGTGCTGCTGTCGTCCGGTCCGATGGACGGCGACCAGCTACCCCCGGACACCGCCGTCTGGCTCGCCTGAGGGATTTCTCCGCTGCGGGCGTGCCTCACGCCCGCAGCTTGTCCTCCACGGCCAGCAACGCACCGAACACGAGCACGAGTGCGGCCACCTGGGCGATCGCGAGCCACAGCCCGATCGGCACCGTCGCGAGCGCCAGCACCGCGGCGGTGATGCGCCACTTGTTCGTGCCGATGCCCATCCGGTGCCGGAAGAGCACCTGGCCGACCAGGAAGATCGCCGCTCCCCCGCCGAGTGCGAGGGCCCCGCTGAGGTAGAGGTGCTCGGCGGCGTGCCCGATGGTCTTCTTGATGCCGACGCACACGACGATGATGCCCAGCAGGATCGGCACGTGCGCCCAGCCGAACGCCGACAGCGCCGCGCGTGCCCGTTCGGACTGCGTCATGGTCGTCAGGCGGTGCTCGGCGCGGATGTCCTGTTCCCTGCCGAAGTGGCACCACCAGAGCTGGTAGGCGAGCGTGAGACCGAGCAGCGCCGCCACGACGAGTTGCAGGTTCAGCGGCAGGCCGGCCGCCCCGATGCCGATCGCGATGATCGACTCGCCGATCGCGATGATGACCACGAGCCCGTGCCGTTCGACGAAGTGCACCGGCCTGATCCGGAACTCCCCGTGCCGCCGGTTCACGTACGGCGACACGACCATGAGCACCACGGCCGCGGCCCAGGCGGCGGCTCGCCAGATGGGCGGCAGGAACCCGCCGGCCAGCACCAGGCCCGCCGAGCCGAGGTTGAACGGTGCCAGCCGTGCCATCGCCGCGGCCGACCCCGGCCCGCCCGCCGAGATGAAGAGCCCGGAGTGCACCAGGTTCACGATCAGATACCCGACCCCGAACGCGGGCCCGGCGGCGGCGAACCCGGAGGGAATCGCCAGCGCGATGATCAGGAACCCGCCCATGCCGCACATGAGCAGCACCCGCCGCAGAGTGGTGTTCGGTGGGACGGAGTTCGTGAGCCAGACGTACCCGAAGTACATCCACAGGATCACGAACAGCATGAGCACGACCTGCCCGAACCCGGCCGGCGACATGTCGTCGGCCAGCTTCTGGGTCAGCTGCGTGATCGTGAAGACGAAGACCAGGTCGAAGAAGAGCTCCAGCGTCGAGACCCGGTACTCGGTCTCCTGCTGCGGTTCGGCGGACACGCGCGACATCGTGCCACGCGCATCCGCTTGCCGCGTCACGAATTCCGCGGCGACGAACCTGGACCTAACTCCAGGTCAGACGAGCAGCGGCAGCATCGAGTGACGGCGGCGGACGACCGCGCCGTAGCGGGCGTCGATCCGCAGCCACGAGTCGGTCGCGGTCACCCGCACGTCGCCGTCCTCGCCGAGGAAACCCATGCCCGACAACGCGAACAGGACCCGCAGCGCGATCTTCACGTCCAGTCCGGACCCGCTGACCGTCAGCACCGTCTGGTCCAGCAACGAGGCCGGCGGCGTCCCCTGTGGCCCGGTGTTCTCCCTGGCCACCTCGACGCCCTCGTCCGCGATCTTCGCGACGACCTCGACCGGCAGCCGGTCGACCACCAGCCAGCCCTCCGCGGGCGGCAGGGCCGAACGCCACATCAGGTCCTTGGCAGGACCGGGGTCGATGCGTTCGTCGCGCATCACCGCGAGGCCCGTCAGCAGCTCCGACCCGGACACCGTGACGTCCGCCGGAGTCGCCTGTCCCGCAACGGTTCGCGTGGCGAGCGTGTCGAACGGCGTGGCCACCCACGCGTCGAGCAGCTTCTCGTCGCGGTTGCGCAGCCGCACCACGGTCTGCGCGTCGAGCCGCACCGCCCGCGCGGCGAACGCCCCGAGGTCGTCTCTCTCGGCCGCGTCGGCCAACACCAGCTCAGGCACCGTTTCCCCCTGCCCGCCACCCGGCGAGAAAGTCGCGCTCGGCCTCGGTCAGCCGGCGCGGTCGTGCAGTCGTCACGTTGTAGGGCGCCATCAGCGTCTCCGCCTTGACCACCACGGGGCTGTTCACGTCGCGGCTGCCGCGCACCACGTAGTCGAGCGTCAGCGACGCGGACTTCAGCTCCCGCACCGACATCTCCACCAGGACGTCCTCGCCGGTGAACACGATCGGCGCGAGGTACTCGACCACGAGCTTCGCCACGACCATGCCCTCGGCCAGTTCCTTGACCCCGTGGCGGGCCGCCTCGGTGAACAGCAGCTCGATGCGGGCCTCTTCGAGCAACGTCACCGTGTTCGCGTGGTTGACGTGACCGAACGCATCCATGTCCGACCATCGCGGCCGCACACCAGTGACGAAGACACCCATGCAGGGACCCTACCGTCCACGAACCTTCACAGGACCTCCACACCAGCCGATTGAAAATCGATAGGCAGCTCTCGATACTCGATCTATGTCTCGCGTAGTGGTGTTCTTCCTGCAGGCTCTGCTCGGCTTCGCGGTCCTCTGCGGCCTGTTCGCGCAGGTCGTGGTGATCCCAGGGACCGCGGAGGGAGAGGTCGAACTCTTCCCGCCCTACGAGTCCGTGCGGCTGCCGTTCGTGGTGTTCGCGATCGTCTTCATCGCGTGCCTTCAAGTCCTCGCGCTGGCGTTGGGCGGAATGCTGCAGCGGGCGGGTGAGGGCACCGTGTTCGAGTCCGGCTCGCTCTTGTGGACGAACATCGCGATCGGCGCCATCGCCGGTGGTGGTGCCGTGCTCGCGTCGCTGTTCGTCTACGTCACGTTCGCGGACATCCCCTCGCCCGCCGACGGCATGGAGGTCCTCGGGCTGTGGATGGGTTCTGCCGTCGGCACGATCGCGGCGATCGGCGTCGCGTTGCTGGTCGTCATCGGACGGCAGTGGCTCGGCAGGGCGATCGCGCAGCGCGCGGAACTGGAGCAGGTCGTCTGAGAAACGCCGGGGCGCCGCGGAGGGGATTCCGCGACGCCCCGGTTCTCGTTCGTGCTCCTGCTAGCGGACCATGCTCCGCACCTGTCGGGCGGCGACGGACAGGGTCGCCAGGTCCAGCTGGTGGACCCGGTTGATCTCCTCCAGCGCGCCACGCGAACGAGCCAGGCGGGAAGCGTTGGCCTGCTCCCACTTGGCGATCTTCTCGGACGCCGTGTCGCCCTCGTCGCTCGCCCTGAGCACGTCGACGGAGATGGCCCGCAGCGACGAGTAGAAGTCGTCGCGGAGAGCCAGCCGGGCCAGCGCGTGCCAGCGGTTGCCGCGCTCCAGGTTCGTCACCGAGTCCAGCATGTGGTCGATGTCGAGGTGGTCGGACAGCGAGAAGTACAGCTCGGCCGTCTCCCGGTGCGTGCGCTCCGGGCCCGCGCCGCCGGTCGGGCCGAACTCGCGTTCGGCGAGCTCGGCGATCTCGGTGACGTCGAGCAGGCCGTACATGTAGAGCAGCGCCGCGACCTTGCGGGCGAGCTCGGCCGGGACGCCCTGTTCGACGTACCGGTCGGCCTTGCCCGCGACGACGTCCAGTTCCTTGCCCTGCAACAGGTCGAAGGCGTAGGGGCTGAGCTCCTCGACCACGCCGCGGAAGCGGTTGATCGTCGAGCCCACCGGCAGCGGCTGCGGGCGGTTGGAGAGCAGCCAGCGGGACGCGCGGTCCAGCAGGCGGCGGGTCTCCAGGACCATGCTGTCCTGGACCTCCGTCGGCACCACGTTGTCGAGCGCCTGGATCTCGCGCCAGATCGACGGCAGGTCGAAGACCTCGGTGACCACGGCGTAGGAGCGGACCGCGTCGGTCGCCGACGCGCTCATCTCCTCGGCCAGGCGGAAGGCGTAGGACACACCGCCGCCGTCGACCACCTCGTTGACGACGACCGTGGTGATGATCTCCTTCGCCAGCGGGTGGTTCGGGATGGCCGCGCCGAAGCGTTCGCGCAACAAGGTCGGGAAGTAGTCCGGCAGCTTGTTCTTGAACGTGTCGATCGTCGGGATCTCGCTCGCCAGCAGCTCTTCCTTCAGCGTGAGCTTGGTGAAGGCGAGCAGGGTGGAGAGCTCCGGCGAGGTGAGGCCCTGGCCCTTCTTCTCCAGCGCCTTGAACTCCGCCGCGCTCGGCATCGCCTCCAGCTTGCGGTTGAGAGCGCCGCGAGCTTCGAGGTCGGCCGTGAGACGCGCGTGCACCGACAGCATCGGGGCGGCGTGCGCCCGGCTGACGCCGAGGACGTTGTTCTGCGAGTAGTTGTCCGCCAGCACGAGCTCGCCGACCTCGTCGGTCATCTCGCCGAGAACCTCGTTGCGCTGCAACTGTTCCAGCGACCCCTCCCGGACCAGGTGGTCCAGCAGGATCTTGATGTTGACCTCGTGGTCGGAGCAGTCGACGCCGGCCGAGTTGTCGAGCGCGTCGGTGTTGACCTTGCCGCCGGTGCGCGCGAACTCGATGCGGCCGCGCTGGGTCAGGCCCAGGTTGCCGCCCTCGCCGACCACCTTGACCCGCAGGTCGGCGCCGTCGACGCGGATCGCGTCGTTCGCCTTGTCGCCGACGTCGGCGTGCGACTCGGTCGACGCCTTGACGTACGTGCCGATGCCGCCGTTCCAGAGCAGGTCGACCGGCGCCAGCAGGATGGCCTTCTTGAGCTCCGGCGGCGACAGCTTGACCACGCCCTCCGGCAGGCCCAGCGCGACGCGGGCCTGCTCGGAGATCGGGATCGACTTGGCCGTGAGCGGGAAGATGCCGCCGCCCTCGCTGATCAGCGAGCGGTCGTAGTCGTCCCACGACGAGCGCGGCACGTTGAACAGCCGCACGCGCTCGGCGAACGAGGTGTCCGCGACCGGGTTCGGGTCGATGAAGATGTGCCGGTGGTCGAACGCGGCCACGAGCCGGATGTGCTCGGACAGCATCATGCCGTTGCCGAACACGTCACCGGACATGTCGCCGATGCCGACGACGGTGAACTCCTCGGTCTGCGTGTCCACGCCGAGTTCGCGGAACGAGCGCTTCACGCTCTCCCACGCGCCCTTGGCCGTGATGCCCATGGCCTTGTGGTCGTAGCCGATCGAGCCACCGGAGGCGAACGCGTCGCCGAGCCAGAAGCCGTAACTCTGGCTCACGCCGTTGGCGATGTCGGAGAACGTCGCGGTGCCCTTGTCCGCGGCCACGACGAGGTACGTGTCGTCGTTGTCGTAGCGCACGACCTGCGGTGCGGGCACGACCTCGTTGTTGATCAGGTTGTCGGTGAGGTCGAGCAGGCCCGAGATGAACATCTTGTAGCAGGCGATGCCCTCGGACATGAAGTTCTCGCGGTCGATGCCGGGGTCGCCCGTCGGGGCGATCGGCTTCTTGACGACGAAGCCGCCCTTCGCGCCGACCGGCACGATCACCGCGTTCTTCACGGCCTGCGCCTTGACCAGGCCGAGCACCTCCGTGCGGAAGTCCTCGCGGCGGTCGGACCAGCGCAGGCCACCGCGTGCGACGCTGCCGAAGCGCAGGTGCACGCCCTCGATTCGCGGCGAGTACACGAAGATCTCGAACTTCGGCCGCGGCGCCGGCAGGTCCGGGATGGCCTGCGGGTCGAGCTTGACCGACAGGTACGGCCGGGCGTTGCCGTCGGCGTCGCGGAAGAAGTAGTTCGTCCGCAGCGTGGCGTTGATCAGCGTGAGCAGGCTGCGCAGGATGCGGTCCGCGTCGAGGCTCGTGACGTCGTCGATCAGCTTGCCGGTCTCGACGACCATCGTCTCGGTGCGGTCGGTGCGCGTGGAGTCGTCGAGCCGCGGGTCGAACCGGGACTCGAACAACGCGACCAGCGCGATCGCCACGGACGTGTGGCTGAGCACGGCGTCCTCGATGTAGTCCTGCGAGTACGGCGTGCCCGCCTGACGCAGGTACTTCGCGTACGCGCGCAGCATCGCGGCCTGCTGCCAGGTGAGCCCGGCCTGCAGCACCAGCGAGTTGAACCTGTCGACCTCGGCCTCACCGCGCCAGACGGCGGCGAACGCGTCCTGGAACCGCACGCGCACCTGGTCGAGGTCGGACTCGGACAGCTGCGCGAGCGCGGCCTTGTCGATGCGCAGGCCGAAGTCGTAGATCCAGCACTGCACTCCGTCTTCGCGGGCGATCTCGTACGGCCGCTCGTCGACCACGATGACGCCCATGCGCTGCAACATCGGCAGCACGTCCGACAAGGTGATGCCCTCACCGGTCAGGAACAGCTTGAACCGCCGCTCGCCCGGCTCGGCGTCCTCGGGCACGTAGAACACCATGTCGAGGTCACCCTCGACGAGCGCCTCGATGCGCCGGTAGTCCTCCAGGCCGATGGCGGCGTTGAAGTCCTCCTTGTAGGCCTCCGGGAAGACCGCGGCGAACCGCTGGCCCTGCTCCGTGGCCGACTCGGCGCCGAGCTCGCCGCTGTCGCCCGTGACGGCCTCGACCATGCGGTCGTCCCAGCTGCGGATGGCCTCGGCCAGCTTGCCCTGGATCGCGTTGACGTCCGGCTCCAGCGTGCGCGAAGGCTCCGTGTGCACCATGAAGTGCACACGGGCCAGCGCGGACTCACCGATGCGCGCGCTGTACTCGAGGTTCAGACCCCCGAGTTCGGCGAGCAGCACCTCCTGCATCGCGAGGCGGCTCGTCGTCGTGTAGCGGTCGCGCGGCAGGTAGACCAGGCACGAGAAGAAACGGCCGAACGGGTCGCGGCGCAGGAACAACCGCAGCCGGCGGCGTTCCGCGAGCGCGATGACACCCGTCGTCGTCTGGTAGAGCGTGTCGGCGTCGACCGAGAACAGCTCGGTGCGCGGGTAGTTCTGGATCACCTCGAGCATCCGCTGACCCGAGTACGACTGCAGCGGGAAGCCCGCGCGGTGGATGACCTCGCGCACGCGGCGTTCGATCACCGGGATGTCGAGGACGTCCTCGTGCAGCGCGGTGGTGCTGAGGATGCCCAGGAACCGGTGCTCGCCGGAGACGTTGCCTTCGGCGTCGAACGTCTTCACGCCCACGTAGTAGGGGTAGACGCTGCGGTGCACGCTGCTCTGCGCGCTCGCCTGCGTCAGCACCAGCAGGTCGGGGCTCAGCGCCTGCGCGCCGTTGTCCGGCCCGGCGGTGAGGCTGCGCGCGGCGAGGCTGTCCTGGCGCAGCACGCCGAGCCCACTCGCGAGCACGGCCCGCAGCGCGGGTTCGCCGTCCTCCCGCACCAGCTCGTACTGCCGGTAGCCCATGAACGTGAAGTGCCCGTCCGCGAGCCACTTGAGCAGCTTCGAGCCGTCCGTGGTGGCCTCGGACGAGTCCTTCTCCAGCTCGTCCGCCAGCTGCAGCGCCGTCGTGACCATGCGGTCGGTGTCCTCGACGACCTCGCGGACGTCGGTCAGCACCGTCAGCAGGCGGGTCTCGAGTTCGCGGGCACGATCGGGGTCGGTGATGAGGTCGACCTCGACGTTCATCCACGACTCGGCCAGCGCGTCCGCGGGCGGATCGGCCGGATCGGCCGTCGGCAGCACCTCGATGCGCTCACCGGTGACCGGGTCGCGCCGCACGACGACGATCGGGTGCACGACGCGCTGCACCTGCACACCACCACGCGTGAGCTCGGACGCGACCGAATCCACCAGGTACGGCATGTCGTCCGTGACGACCTGCACGACGGTGACGGGACACTGCCACCCGTCGGTCCCGCGGGTGGGGTTCAGAATGCGCACCGCGGCGCGTCCGGGAACGCGGCTCTCGGCGAGCTGGTAGTTCGACCGGACCGCTCCGACCAGGTCCACCGGGTCGTCGTCGTTGACTTCCTCGGCGGGCACGTGGCGGTAGAACAGGCGGATCAGATCAGCGAGTTCGGGGGCATTGGCGGCGGCCCGTTCGATCAGCTCGTCACGGACCTGCTCAGGACTGGCCGGTCGACTGTCATCGCCCGCGGCGGGGGCCGCGGAGACGTCGTCGGTTCGGGTCGGGGCTCCAGTCGAGGTCATCTTCAGGCGACTCCACGCTATCCGGCACCTCTGTGTGCCGGGTCCGACCCCACCCTAGATGGGGTGGCGGCCGTCACCGGCAACGGGAGGGGCACTGACGGACCACTGAATCGTGGGCTGAATCGAGTCACATCATCAGTGGCGACAAGGGTTTCCGCATCGTGCGACGCGCCGGGACACCAGCCGGCTCCGGCAACCTCCACCAGACCCGGCACCCGGCCGATCCACAGCATTCATCCGATCATGGGTGTGACCACCACCGAACCGCGGGAGATCACCGACCCGCTCACACCAGGTCGCCGTCCCGACGCTCCCGCGCCTTCTCCCCCGCCACCGGCCGGACGGGGTTGGGCAAGGCTTGAGGTGTGGTGCTGGCCACCATCACGCCCCGGGCAACGTCCAGCCCGCCGGCCCGTCCGGACGAACGCGGCGAATGGGACCGGTGGTCTCGCTGTCCGGCGCGGCACCCACCGGGGTGATCGGCCCGGTCTTCTCCTGTTCGGACTCCACGGGCGGCGTGGAGAGGAAGTACGACTCCTGGTTCGGCTGGGGGGTGCCGAACGACGGCGTGGTGCTGAAGGCGAGGTCCGTGGCCGACCGGCTTTCGGTCCCTGCCGGGGGCTGCGGGACACCGAAGGACTGGCCAGGCCGGAAGGAGACGTCGGAGCCGGTCTGGGCATCCGTCACCGGCTGCGTGCCGAACGACTGGCTCGAGCCGAACAGCCCGTCCGGGGAAGCCGCGGCTCCTGCCGCCGGATCCTGCTGGGAACCGAACGACTGGCCAGGCCTGAACGACGCTTCCGAACCGGACGAGGTGTCCGCCGCCGGGTTCTGATGCGAACCGAACGACGAACCTGGTCGAAACGAGGTGTCCGAACCGGACGGTGAGTCCGCCGCGGAGTCCTGCCGGGTGCCGAACGACAGGCCTGACCGAAACGGCGTCTGCGAACCGGAGCCGGCTTCCACCTCAGAATCCTGCTGGGATCCGGACTTGCCGTGCCGGGACGGTCCGTCCGAGCCGGGCTGAGTTTCCGCCACCGGATCCTGCTGCGCGCCGAAGGACCGCCCCGGCCGGAACGACGCTTCCGAACCAGACGCTGTGTCCGCTGTGGAGTCCTGCTGGGAACCGAACGACAGACCCGTCCGAAACGAAGACTCCGAACTTTGCGGGGCCTCGGCCGCCGGATCCTGCTGGGAACCGAACGACGATCCGGGCCGAAACGGAGTCTCCGAGCTGGGCGAGACTTCCGCCGCCGCGTCCTGCTGGGAGCCGAACCGGCCGGGCCGGAACAGTCCGTCCGAGCCGGGCTGGGGCTCTGCCGGCGACTCGTGCCGGCCACCTACCGACTCACCTCGCCGAAACAACCCGTCCGAACCGGGCGAGGTGTCCGCCGCGGAGTTCTGCCGGTCGCCGGTCGGGGCATCCGCCGCCTGGTCGTGCTGCGCGCCGAAGGAGAGGCCGGTCCGGAACAACGCCTCCGAGCTGGGCTGGTCTGCGGCTGCGGGCTCCGGGGAGCCGAAGGGCTGCCCCTGCTGGAGCGCGTCCGGGGAGGAGCTGGCCTCTGCTGACCGTCCCAGCTGCGGCCTGAAGGGGCTGCCCTGCCTGAAAGGGGTGTCCGAGCCGGCTTGAGGGTCTGTCGTCGCGCCTTCTGCCGAAGGGCGTTGTGCGCCGAACGACTCTCCTGTCCCGAAGGGGGTGTCCGCCGTGGTGGACGGCTCGGCTTCGGTGGTGCGGCCGGGAGTGGCTTCTGGCTCTGGTTCCTCCGCTGACCAGTGCGGGGCGCTCAGGTCTGCCGCTTCTACCTGTTCCTCGTCGGAGCGGCGGCCCGTTTCGTAGGCGACGAGTGCTTCGGCCAGCAGGTCGGCGAGGCTCAGGTCGCTCGGCCTGCGGCGGCTGCTGGGACGGCCTGTCCGATCGGCGCGGTCGTTCGTGGTGGCAGGGTCGGGCTGGGCGACCGCGCGGAAACCTGTCTCGGTCGGTGCCTCGGAGCTCGCCGAGTCGAAGCCGTTCGGCTGGGTCGCGAGGTCCGGCTGTGCGACCGCTTCGGGTGACGTTGCCTGGTCGGAGGACGCGGGCTGCGAGCTGTAGCCGGCATCGGAGCCGAAGCCCGGTTGGGCACCGAAAGCCTGGGTGCCGAAAGTGGGCTGCGTGCCGAAGCTGGTTTGGGTGCCGAACGTCGGCCGGGGCTGCTCGGCCTGCGACTGCACCCGTACCGGGGTCGTGGGGACGTCCGAGGTGTCGTCGTCCATGTCCGCCGAGCTCAGGAACGTGGTCGACATCAGGTCCGGTTCCGGGGCCTGCGGGATCTCGGCCGGGGTCGGCACGGACGGGATCGGGTCCGGGATGGACGGGAGCGGTTTGTGTTCGGGCTCCGGGTCCTCGTCCGGGTGTTCCGCGGGGGCGGGCGGGACCGGGATCGAGACGGCGGGCTTCGGCTTCGGGGTGCTGAAGTCGAGGCCGCTGAAGTCCAGGTCGGGGAGTTTGCGCTCGTCCGGGTCCGCGGCGGCGGCCGGGAAGCCTCCTGCCGGGGTGTGCA
This sequence comes from Lentzea sp. NPDC102401, assembly GCF_044765805.1. Taxonomy (NCBI): domain Bacteria; kingdom Bacillati; phylum Actinomycetota; class Actinomycetes; order Pseudonocardiales; family Pseudonocardiaceae; genus Lentzea; species Lentzea sp. NPDC102401. The sequence continues at coordinate 144,419 of NZ_JBIWKS010000014.1, forward strand.
GTGGGTAGGCCGGGTCGTCCAGGTGCGGGCCGAAGTCCGGGGCCGCCGGTGCACGGGAGAACGCCGCGGACAGGCCTGAGCGGGTCGGGCCGTCCGGCGTGTCCTGGTCCGAGAAGTAGTCCGGGCGGGCCGGGCCGCCCGAGTCCGCGAAGAAGTTCCGCGGGTGCGCGGGCTCTGCCGCCGGGTCGGTCTGGCGCAGGCCCGACGGGGGTTCCACGCGCCACGACGGGGTTTCGGACTGGGGCTCGGCGTCGCGGGCCCGGCGGCGGCCTCCTGCTCGCAGGCCCTGGGCCTTGAGCATGTCCAGCACGCTTTCCGACTGGGAGCTCGACGCCTCGGCGCGCGCGGCGGCCTCGGCGCGGGCCGCTTCCTCGCGGACGGCGGCTTCTCTGGCCGCCTCCTCGCGTTCCACGGCCAGGCGGGCGACTTCCTGGTGCGCCGCTTCCTGACGGGCGACGTCCCGGCGGACCGCTTCCTGGCGGGCCGCCTCGCGGCGAGCCTCCTCCTGGCGCGCGGCTTCCTGGCGAGCCGCCTCCTGCCGGGCGAGTTCCTGGCGCGCCGCTTCCTGGCGGGCGGCTTCCCGCCTGGCGGCTTCCTGACGCGCGGCCTCTTCGCGAGCCGCTTCCTGGCGCGCGGCCTCCTGGCGGGCTGCCTCTTCGCGGGCGGCCTCCTGGCGTGCGGCTTCCTCGGCGGCCTGGGCTTCGCGTTCGGCCTGGGCGCGCTGTTCGGCGCGGGCCTGGCGTTCCGCCTCGATCTGGCGGCGGGCCTCGCGCTGCAACTCCATGAGCTGCTGCTCGACCTTGCGCTTGCGTTCCTGCTCGACGGTGAGCCGCGGCTGCGGCTCGGGATCCGGAAGCGCTGGTGTGATGGGGATTTCGGCGATCGTGGTGGGCCGGTCGTCGTCGATCTCACCGGCGGCCACGCGAGCGGCGCGGCGGCGGCCGCTCACCATGGCTCCAGCGGACGCGATCAGGCCGGAGGCGGGGACGGTGCGGTCAGAGGAGGGGGAATCAGATGACGGCAGGGATTCGGGTGGCAGTTCCACTGGTTCCGGGGTCTTGTCATCGGGCTCGCCGAACGGCTGGACCATGCGCCACCGGTCGGCGGCGTGTTGTCGGGCCGCGGACAAACCTTCCACGGTCATGTCTTCGGCAGCGCGCCGGACGCGCTTGACCTTCAGCCCATCGCCCTTGCGGACCTGGACCTGACGCCACTGCCGAAGTTGTTGCTTCAGTGCGGCGGTCAGCACGCCGTCGGTGACCACCTGCATGCCCTCGATCGGGCGGAGCACGCTCGCCAGCTGCTGGTGCAGGTCGGCCGGCTGGCGGTGGACACCGGCGAACTCGGCGGCGAGCCGGGCGCGCACCGCGTAGACGGCGCGGGCACGGCGGCGTTCCGCGGCGTGGGCTGAGCGCAGGTTCTTCAGCGCGTCGGCCAGTTCGCCGGACACTTCGTGCACGTGGGCCAGCGCGAGCAGGCTTTCGGCCAGCAACGTGTCGAGCTGGTGGCGTTCGGCGCTCGCCGCGGCTTCACGCAGCATCTCCCGGGCCAGCGCGACCCTGCCGGCGGGCAGGTGCACACGCGTGGCCAGAGCGAGGCGCAACCACCCCGTCGTGGACGCCGACGGTGCGCGCACCGGGAGGTCGAGCATCGGGGTGCCGACGTCGCTGGCGTCGAGCAGGCGGTTCGCGTCCATCAGCGAGAGCACCAGTTCCAGCGTGAGCCGGCCGACGCCCTGTCCGCTGTCCGCTGACGGGTCGGAGAACCTGCTCAGCAGATCGAGGCCTTCGCGGGCGGCACCGATGGCGGCGGCGAGGTCGCCCCACCGCCGGTGCTGTGCGGCCTGCACCGCGCGGATGAGGCCGCGCAGCAGCAGACGCGTGTCGTCGTCGAGCGTCGTGTCGGCGACGTAGAGCTGGTCCGCCTCGGCGAGAGCCCGCGTGGGCTCGTCGCCGCGGCCGACCGTGACCAGGCATTCGCTGGCCTGCACCAGCGCTGAGGCCCGCAGTTCCGCGGGCACGTCCGGCGCTTCGAGCACCGGCGTGACCGCGGCGAACCCCGTGAGCGGGGCTCCCACGGACCGCGCGCACGCCGCGAGTTCGACCCGCAACAGCCACGCGGTCTCGTGTTCGCCGGCGGCCTCGGCCGCCTTCAGCGCGTCGATCGCCCTGTCGGCGATGCGGACGCCGCGGCCCACGCGGTTGCTCGCGAAGACCACCAGCGACTCCGCCCGCAGGCGGTCGGCTTCGTCGCGGCGGGTGGTGGCGAGCGCGAGTGCGCGCTCGCCGAGCACCAGGGCGAGCTCCGGTGCCCGCCAACGCAGCATCCAGGCGGGCACGACCAGCGTGCTCACCTCGACGTTCGCCTGCGCCTCGCCCCTCGCCGCCACGACGTCGCCGTTGCCCTCTCAGTCCCGTGTCAGCTTGCGGTACGTGACACGGTGCGGCCTCGCGGCGTCGGCACCCAGGCGCTCGAGCTTGTTCTTCTCGTAGCCCTCGAAGTTGCCCTCGAACCAGTACCACTTCGACGGGTCCTCGTCCGTGCCCTCCCACGCGAGGATGTGCGTGGCGACGCGGTCGAGGAACCACCGGTCGTGGGAGATGACCACGGCGCAGCCGGGGAACTGCTCGAGAGCGTTCTCCAGCGAGCCGAGGGTCTCGACGTCCAGGTCGTTGGTCGGCTCGTCCAGCAGGATCAGGTTGCCGCCGAGCTTGAGCGTGAGCGCGAGGTTGAGGCGGTTGCGCTCACCACCGGACAGCACGCCCGCGGGCTTCTGCTGGTCCGGGCCCTTGAAGCCGAACGCGCTGACGTACGCGCGCGACGGCATCTCGACGTTGCCGACGTGGATGTAGTCGAGTCCGCCGGACACGACCTCCCACACGTTCTTCTTCGGGTCGATGCCGCCGCGGTTCTGGTCGACGTAGGACAGCAGGACCGTCTCGCCGACCTTCACTTTGCCGGCGTCCGGCTCCTCCAGGCCGACGATGGTCTTGAACAGCGTCGTCTTGCCGACGCCGTTCGGACCGATGACGCCGACGATGCCGTTGCGCGGCAACGTGAACGACAGGTTGTCGATCAGAACCCGGTCGCCGAAGCCCTTCTTCAGCTTGTCGGCCTCGACCACGACGTTGCCCAGACGCGGGCCCGGCGGGATCTGGATCTCCTCGAAGTCGAGCTTGCGGGTCTTCTCCGCCTCGGCCGCCATCTCCTCGTAGCGGTCGAGACGCGCCTTGGACTTCGCCTGGCGGGCCTTGGCGCCGGAGCGCACCCACTCGAGCTCGTCCTTCAGCCGCTTCTGCAGCTTCTGGTCCTTCTTGCCCGAGATCGCGAGACGCTCGGCCTTCTTCTCCAGGTACGTGGAGTAGTTGCCCTCGTAGGGGTGGGTCTTGCCGCGGTCGATCTCGAGGATCCACTCGGCGAGGTTGTCCAGGAAGTACCGGTCGTGGGTGACGGCGAGCACGGCGCCGCTGTACTGCGCGAGGTGCTGTTCCAGCCACAGGACGCTCTCCGCGTCCAGGTGGTTGGTGGGCTCGTCGAGCAGCAGCAGGTCGGGCTTGCTCAGCAGCAGCTTGCACAGCGCGACACGACGGCGCTCACCACCGGAGAGCTTGGTGACGTCGGCGTCCGGCGGCGGGCAGCGCAGTGCGTCCATCGCCTGGTCGAGCTGCGAGTCGATGTCCCACGCGTTCGCGTGGTCGAGCTCCTCCTGGAGCTTGCCCATCTCCTCCATCAGCTCGTCGCTGTAGTCGGTCGCCATCAGCTCGGCGATCTCGTTGAAGCGGTCCAGCTTCACCTTGATCTCGCCCAGGCCCTCCTGGACGTTGCCGAGGACGGTCTTCTCCTCGTTGAGCGGCGGCTCCTGCTGCAGGATGCCCACCGTGTAACCGGGGGCAAGGTAGGCCTCGCCGTTGCCGGGTGTGTCCAGCCCCGCCATGATCTTGAGCACGCTCGACTTGCCGGCGCCGTTGGGACCGACCACACCGATCTTCGCGCCGGGGTAGAACATGATCGTGACGTCATCGAGGATGACCTTGTCACCGTGCGCCTTGCGCACCTTTTTCATGGTGTAGATGAACTCGGCCATGGTCGCGATCGTAGAGCGGTGCTCAGAGGCTCCTGACCTCGGTCGCCGACAAGCGGCCGCCCACCCCCGAAACGAGCGTCACGCGACTCGGTGACCAGCCCGTTCCGTTCGAACGTGAACGACTCTCGGCGATCGGTCCTCAGCGGCCCCGATCTACGAGCTTCCCTCCTTCTCCGTGGATCGCAGTACGTACATCTTCTCCGGCGCCGCCGCCGGATCGGGCGGGTTCCCGAAGTCCGGGTACGGGTTGCCCCGAACGGCTCAGAACGGAACGGGTTCCTCGGCGAGATCTCCGGCTCGCGGTTCAACGAGCGGGGCGGAGCCCAGTGACTGCACCCGGCTCAAGTCCAGCCCCACGTGCAACGCGTCCAGACTGAAGGCCTGCCGCTTCACGTCGTCCTTCTCGTACTGACGGATGCGCAGCTTGCCCTGGACGATCACGGGGTCACCCTTGGACAGGGTCGTCTTCACACTGTCGGCGAGCTTGCGCCAGCACGAGACACCCAGCCACAACGTCTCGCCGTCCTCCCAGTCGCCGAGTGCCGTGTTGTACCGGCGCTCGGTCGAGTTGATGCGGAAGAACGCGTTCGTCCTGCCGTCCTCACCGTGCTTGTACGTGATCTCGCTGACGACAGTTCCAACAACGGTGATCACGGTGGAATTCCAGGACATCGGGCTGCCTCCAGGTCGCGGGGTTCCGGTCCAGGTTGCTCCGGAGGCAGGTGGTGCGGGCGGGGTGGCGGCGGATCTGTGGACAACTCCCGGGGTGTGGACAGGTCGAGATCTTGAACAGCCTCGGACCGCGGAATTGTCGGGGGTGCGTGCTAGGGCGACGCTGGAGCCGAGCGAGTGAGTGAGCGCCCACTCATTGACATGAGTGAGGACTCACTCATACAGTTGCGGACGTGTCAGAGGAACCACGCCGCCGCCGCGCCCCCGCGATGAGCCCGGAAGATCGCCGCGAAGCGATCGTCCAGGCCACGCTGCCGCTCGTCGTGAAGGCCGGCGCGAACGTCACCACCAGTCAGATCGCCGCCGCGGCCGGCATCGCGGAGGGCACGGTGTTCCGCGTCTTCAAGGACAAGGCCGAGCTCCTCGGCGCCGTCATCCAGCGAGCCCTGCTCTCCGACGAGGAAGTGGCCCGCATCAAGGCGGTGCCCGCGAACCTGTCCATCGAGAAGCGGCTCGTGGAGGCGACCAGCACGGTCAGCGGCTACCTGGACCGCATGTGGAGCGTCATGGGCGCGCTGCGCGAGTCCGGCTACCAGCCGAGCCAGGAGGACCACGAGAAGCACAGGGGCCCGCAGGCGGGCATGCAGCGCGTCTCGAACGCGATCGCGGAGCTGTTCAGCGACGCGGACCTGCGCACGAGCCCCGAGCACGCCGCCCGCCTGCTGCTCGGTTTCGTCTTCACCAACCGCTTGCAGGGCAAGGGCTTCGGCGAGACCACGGTCGATCCGGAGCAGCTCGTGGAGCTGTTCCTGCACGGAGCACTCAAACCAGGGGGAGCAAATGACTGAGCTCATGATCGAAGCCCACGAGGTGAGCAAGAAGTTCGGTGACGTGACCGCCCTCGACGGCGTGAGCGTCACCGCGAAGAAGGGCTCCGTGCTCGGCCTGCTCGGCCACAACGGCGCCGGCAAGACGACGCTGGTCAACCTCCTCACCACGATGCTGCCGCCGTCCAGCGGCAGCGCGAAGGTCGCGGGGTTCGACGTCGTCAAGCAGAGCCACGAGGTCCGCAGCCGCATCGGCCTGACCGGCCAGTTCGCCGCCGTCGACGAGCAGCTCAGCGGCCACGACAACCTCGTGCTGATCGCCCGCCTGCTCGGTGCCAGCCGCAGGCAGGCCCACCAGCGCGCGGACGACCTGCTGGAGCAGTTCGACCTCACCGACGCCGCCAAGCGCAACGCCAAGACCTACTCCGGCGGCATGCGGCGCCGCCTCGACCTGGCCGCGTCGCTGGTCGGCAACCCCGACGTGCTGTTCCTGGACGAGCCGACCACCGGCCTCGACCCGGCCAGCCGCCTCGCGATGTGGGAGATCGTCGAGAAGCTCGTCGCGGACGGCACGACGGTGCTGCTCACGACCCAGTACCTCGACGAGGCCGACCGGCTCGCCGACTCGATCACCGTGCTGTCCCACGGCAAGGTCGTCGCGTCCGGCACGAGCTCGGAGCTCAAGGCCCAGGTCGGCCAGCGCACGGTGACCGTCACGCTCGACTCGGTGTCCGAAGTGGACATCGCACTGAAGGCCATCAACTCCGTGGGGCTCCACCCCGTCGCGGAAGGCCTCACGCTCACGACCCCTGTCAGCGGGTCACGCGACCTTGCGACGGTCGTGCGCGCGTTGGACGACAACGGCTTGGAGGCGCACGAAATCGGCCTCAAGGAGCCCACGCTGGACGACGTCTACCTCACTCTCGCCGCGAACTAGGGGGAAATCATGGCGACCTTGACCTGGCACGGCAGCAGTTACCCGACGCAAGTCCTCGTGCTGACCGGCCGTTCACTGCGCGCGCTGCTGCGCACGCCCGCACTCGTCTTCTTCAGCATCCTGCAGCCGTTGATCATGCTGACGTTGTTCAGCCAGATCTTCGGCAGCATCACGTCCACGGCGAACTTCCCGCCGGGCATGAGTTACATCAACTACCTGCTGCCCGCGATCCTCGTGAACACCGCGATGCAGTCCTCTCTCGCGTCCGGCATCGGGCTCGTGCAGGACATGTCTAACGGTGTGCTCGCACGGTTCCGTTCGTTGCCGATCCGTCCGAGCACGGTTCTGCTGGCACGCAACCTGTCCGACGCGGTCCGCACCGCGTTTCAGTTGGTGCTGATGATCCTGTTCGGCGTGCTGGTGTTCGGCTTCCGCCCGGACGGCGGCATGCTCGGCACCCTCGCCGCACTGGGTCTCGCGCTGGTCGTGGGATGGGCGCTGAGCTGGGTGTTCATCGCGATCGCCGCGTGGGTCCGCAAGGCGGAGCTCATGCAGACCGTGGGCTTCCTGGCGATGTTCCCGCTGATGTTCGCGTCCAGCGCGTTCGTGCCGGTGGGCGGCCTGCCGGGCTGGCTGCAGGCGATCGCGAAGATCAACCCGCTGACCTACGCGGTCGACGCCGCCCGCAGCCTGGCGCTCGCCCACCCCGTCACGGGTGTGCTCGGCGCACTTGTCACGAGCGGCTCGATCGCGGTGATCGGCGCGTTCTTCGCGGTCCGCGGATTCCGCCGCCCGCTGTCCGTCTAGTCCTTACCGGCCATCTTCCGCAGCATCGCGTTGTAGGCCTCGAGGTCGGCGCCCCCATCGGCGTCGGCCTTGCGGTCGTACCGCTTCGCGTCCCGGCCGTCCTGCCGCGCCCACTGCGTGAGCAGGGCGACCATGACCACCAGCAACGGGATCTCCCCCGCCGCCCACGCGATGCCGCCGCCGAGCCGCTGGTCCTCCAGCAGGTTCTGCACCCACGGCAGCGCCAGGCCTCGGTAGAACTGCTCGCCGATGACGGTCGCGGAGCTCATCAGCACGACACCGAAGAACGCGTGGAACGGGATCGACGCGAACAGCAACCCCAGCCGGCCGAGCGGCGGCAGCTTGTTCGGCGACGGGTCCACGCCGATCACAGGCCAGTAGAAGACGTAACCGGCGAGGATGAAGTGCGCGTTCATCGCGAGGTGCGCCCAGTGGAACGGCAGCGCGGCCTCGAAGATCCCCGAGAAGTACAGCGCGTAGAAGGACCCGACGAACAAACCCAGTGCCACGAATGGGTTCGTCAGCAACCGTGCGACCGGTGAGTGCACGAAGGCCAGCACCCACTCTCGCGGGCCTGGCACCTCCTTGTTGACCGGCAACGCGCGCAACGCCAGCGTGACCGGTCCACCCAGGACGAACAGGATCGGCGTCAGCATGGACAGCACCATGTGCGCTTCCATGTGCACGCTGAACATCGCCGGCGAGTACCGGCCCATGCCCGACGATGTCGCGAACAGCAGCGAGAAACATCCGCACAGCCACGCGACCGTGCGTCCCACCGGCCACTTGTCACCGCGCTTGGTCAGCCTGCGCACGCCCAGCACGTAGAACAGGGCGAGGGCCAGCGCCGCGGTTCCGTAGATCAGGTCGAAGCGCCAGTCGAACAGGATGGCCGCGAGCGTCGGCGGTCCGTCGAGGTCGTAGCCGATCGCGATCTCCGTGCGGCTGGGCAGTTCGGTGCTGCCGCCGGGCGGAGGCGTGCGGGCCAGCGCCACGGCCAGGCCGATCGTGAACATCATCAGCAGGACTTCGAGGCCAGCGAGCTTGAGCAGCGCGTGCGGCTTGCCGTCGACCACGCCCTTGACGCCGCGTTCGCGCTGGAAGTACCCGAACACGCCGAGCAGCAGCAGGCACGTCAGTTTGCCGAGCGTCAGCCAGCCGTAGGTGGACGTCACGAGGTCGACCGGCGTGATGCGCACGAGCGCGTTCACCACACCTGAGACGGCCATGACGATCCAGCAGACCAGCGCGATCTTCGAGAACCTCGTCGCGGCGAGGGGAAGGTGCGCGCCGCCACGCCTGCCGTGCGCAAGCAACGCGATCAAGCCGCCCACCCACAGCACGGCGGCGACGAGGTGGAACAACAGGCTGTTCGTCGCCATGTCGTGCGACCCGCCCGACGACGAGTGGCCCGTGACGGCGACCGGCACCAACGCGAAGATCGCTCCGAACAGCAGGACCGTCGTCCATCCCCACGACAGCACCAGACGGCACCCCAGTGCGAGCAACGCCACGATGATCGCCGTGAACAGCCAGGCCTTCGACTGCTCCAGCAGCATCGCCGTCGCGATCATCTGGCTGAAGGTGAACGAGCTCACCGGCCGGTCGATCGCGGCCGCCGTGGTGAACGGCACCGACAGCAGAGCACCGATGAGCCACACCAGCGCGAACCAACCGGCGGTGCGCATCGCGGCGTAACCGTCCGCTGCGAGAGTGCCGGACTTCTGCGGTGGCACGAGGAACGCCGCCAACAACAACGAGCCGATGGTCACCACCGCACCCGTCTCGGTCAGCACGCGCACGATCTGCACCCCTACTGGAGGGTTGCTCTCGATCGAGCTGAGCGCGACGGCGGCGAGGGAAGCCACCGCGAAGCCGATGACGACGAGGGGCACCAAACCCGTCTTGGTGGAGCGTTCGATTGGCACGCCTGGAGCCTACGACGCTCTAGTGTTGCGCCGTGTGAGACGTTCTCTCCTCCTCCTGCCAGTGCTGCTCTCGCTGGCCGGCTGCGCGTACTCGGTCCAGGGCGAACCCGTCGCCGCGCCGCTGCCGCCCCTCCCCATCGCGACGCCGCGCAAGACCGCGGGCGTGGACCCGTGCACCCTGGTGACGGAGAAGGACCTCAAGCCGCTCGGCACGCTCAAGTTCCAGCCCGTGCCCCGCGCCGAACTGGCGAACTCGTGCCTCTACGCGCTCAACGAAGGCCCGTACGTGCTGGTGGCGGTCCCCTACCGGTCGTTCGACGAGTCGAAGAAGTCGCAGACGGCGGGCCGTGAGGTCGACACAGCCAAGCACGCCACCTGGCTCAGTTGCACCCGGCCGGCCGTGGACAAGGACATGGTGTGCACGGCCACCATCGCCGTGACGCGCGACGAGTCGTTGATGGTCGCCATCGGCATGGCCGGTGGCTCCGCCGAGAGCAAGGTGACCTCCGCGCTGGAGCCGATCAGGCAGGAAGCGCTCAAACGGATGCCGCCTGCCTAGCGGCCCTCCTGGCCAGCCACGTCGCCGGGATGATCAGCGCCGTGACGAGCGCCACGAACCCGAGCGACAGCACGAGGGAACTGACGTGCGCGAGCCCGCCCACGATCGGCGGTCCGGCGAGGAAGCCCGTGTAGGCGATCGTCGTGACGAGGCCCAGCTGGCGTTCGCCGCCGCTGCCGTCCGCACGTTTGCCGGTCTCGCTCGCCAGATCCATGACCACCGGGAACGAGAACGCGAGCCCCAGCCCCGCCAGGCCGAACCCGACGTACCCGGCCGCCGGCAACGGGACCACGACGGCGAGCGCCAGCCCCGTTGCGGCGAGGCCACCACCCGCGGCGAGCAGGCGGTGCGGGCCGAGGCGGCGTTGGATCGGTTCGCCGAACCACCGTGCGAGCGCCATCGCGACGGAGAAGCCCGCATAGGCGTAGGCACCTGCCGCGTCTCCCATTCCTCGCTCACGCACCATGAACAACGCCGACCAGTCCGCCGCCGCCCCTTCCGCGATGGCACTGCACAGCGCGACGCTCGCCAACAGCCAGAGGACCGGGCTCTTGAGCACGTTGGCGCGTTCGGCGACTTCTTCCCTATGACGCTCCCCTACTCCTCCGGGGATGTACTTCGCGATGACCGCTGTCACGACAAGGCCCACGCACGCGGCCACGAGGAAGTGCTTCATGGGCGTCCAGTGCGCCTGAGCGGCGGCGGCGCTGCCCAACGAGCCGATGAGACCACCGACGCTGAACCCCGCGTGGAACTGCGGCATCAACGGGCGTTGCAGGGCGCGAACGACGACGACCGCGGCGATGTTCATCGACACGTCCATCATGGCGATGCTCGCGCCTAGTGCGACCAACGTCAGTCCGAACTGCAGCGGTGACTGCGACAAGGCGAGCACGGGCAGAAGCAGCGGACTGAGGAGGCTGCTCGCTATCAGGACTCCACGCGACCCGTAGAGAGCGCAGATCCGTGCCGCCAACGGCGCCGTGAACGCCAGGCCGGCACTCGCCCCGAGCAGCGCCAGACCGAGGCTGCCCACGTCCGCGCCGATCTGCCCGGCGAGTGCCGGCACGCGGGAGGCCCAGGTGCCGAAGACAGCGCCGTTCAACAGGAAGACGACGAACGTGGCAAAGCGCGGAGACATGCGATCCAGCATGACTGAAGCGCTTCAGCAGCGCCACCGATCGGGGTGCGATCTCTCGCATACGATGCGTCCGTGGACTCCGACCGCCGACGCAGGCCGACGCTGGACACCGTCGCCGCGGCCGTAGGGGTCTCCAGGGCAACGGTGTCGAACGCGTACAACCGGCCGGACCAGCTGTCGACGTCGTTGCGCGAACGCATCCTCGAAACGGCGCGGTCTCTCGGCTACTCGGGACCCGACCCGGTCGCCCGCTCGCTGGCGACCCGTTCGTCCGCTGCCGTGGGTTTCATGCTGCCGCAGGGCCTGTCCGGCGCGTTCTCGGATCCGGCCCTGTCGATCGTGCTCGACGGCCTGGCCCAGACGGTCGACGGCCACGACCACAGCCTCGTGCTGATGCCCGGCGACTCCACGGGCGGGCCGCGCCCCTCGATCGTGTCGCGCGCACAGGCGGACGTGATGGTCGCCTACTCACTGCCCGACTCGGCGCCGGCCCTGGACGCCGTCGCCGCCCGCGGACTGCCGCTCGTGGTGATCGACCAGCCGGTGCTGCCGGGCTCGGCGCGAGTCGAGGTGCAGGACTACACCGGCACCTCCGCGGCCGCGGAACACCTGCTGGCACTGGGACACCTGAGGTTCGGCGTGCTGACCTTCGCGCTGCACCCGGACGGAGTATCCGGGCCGGTCTCGCACGAGCGCCGTTCGGCCGTGCCGTTCCGCGTGAGCCGCGACCGCCTGGGCGGCTACCTCGACACTTTGGCAAAAGCCGGGGTGGAACCGGACAATGTTCCGGTGTGGGAGGCGCGCGGCAGTGATCGCGAACTCGGACGTCTCGGCGCGCGGTGGTTGCTCACCCGCACGCCGCGCCCGAGCGCTTTGCTGTGCACGTCGGACCAACTGGCGTTCGGTGCCCTCCAAGCGGCCCGCGATCTGGCGTTGACCGTCCCGGGAGACATTTCGGTCGTCGGCTTCGACGACGTCCCCGAAGCGGCCTACAGCGACCCGCCACTGACTACTGTGCGTCAACCCCTGGCCGACAAGGGCCGCCGAGCCGGCGAACTGGCGCTGAAGTTACTGGCCGGCGGAAGACCGCCACGGCCGACGAGACTCGACGTTTCCCTCGTGGAGAGAGCCTCAACGGCCCCACGGACGTGATCCGCGTCACGTTTAGACAGTTTTCGTCACCCATTTGGACGTAGGGCGGAAACAGTCGATCGACTCCGGACGATGTGTCCGGTGGGGGCACCGGTGGCCACGCGTCGTGGTCACTTTCGCACCCCTCCAGCCTCTGTAGCTCAGTGGAGAGAGCGAGGGACTTCTAATCCCGAGGTCGCAGGTTCGAATCCTGCCAGGGGCGCCTCATCAAGACGGCCTCTGACCTGTGCGAACAGGTCAGAGGCCGTCGTCGTTTTCGATCACGGGCCCACGCCGTGGAGCCACACGCGGAGCTGAATAATCGGGCTCGTGGACAAGACGCGGTTGGGTATTGGGCTGGTCGTCGGTGTGCTCGTGGTGCAAACGGCGGCAAGCCTGCTGTGGAACCCAGACGCGACGCTGACCGGCATCGCCCTCGCCTTCAATGCCGTGGCCGCGGTGTCGGTGTTTCTCTTCGTGCGGCGAGGTGGGCAGGCGGCCTGGGTGGTGGCCGGGTGGTGTGCCGGGTTCTTCGGGTGGCACGTGCTGGGGCTCGGTGAGCTGGCCGGCTGGTGGACGACCGGGCTGGACGCCGTGTTCCTCGTCGGGGGCGGGTACCAGGTGTCGGTCGTCTATCAGGCGGTGATGGCCACGGCTGCCGGGTTTGCCGTGCACCTGTTGTTGCCTCGTCAGCGCCAGGTTTCGGAGACGTAGGTCTCGAAGCTGGTGGCCGGGCGGTTCAGGAGGCTGGCGATGTCGTCGGTCGGGGTGGCCAGATGGCCGTTGCGCATGGCCTCGAACATGCCGTTCAGTTCGGTGGCCACCTCTTCTGGGGCTCCTTGGGCGAGCAGGGTCTCCCGGTATTCGGCCGGGGTGAGTTTCACCAGGTCGATGGGGCGGCTGGTGGCTGCGGCGATCTGGGACACCGCGGCGGCGAAGGTGACTCCTTCCGGGCCGGTCAGGTCGTAGGTCTGGCCCTGGTGGTCGTCTGTGGTGAGGGCCAGGGCGGCTACCTCGGCGATGTCCTGGACGTCCACGAACGGTTCCGGGGTGTCGTCCACGGGCAGGGAGAGGCGGCCTGCCTCGATTTCGGGCTGCCAGACCTCCTCGGAGAAGTTCTGGTTGAAGTTGTTGGCTCGCAGGACGGTCCAGGCGAGGTCGCTCGCGCGGACGGCCTTCTCGGCGGCGTGCATGCCCTGGAAGACGTCCGGTGGGGTCTTGTCCAGGCCGCGGCCGGAGAGCAGGACGAGGCGGCGGACGCCAGATGTTGCCGCCTGCTCGACGAACGGGGCCGCGGCCGACGGGTCTTCCGGGGCGATCAGGTAGATGGCGGTGGCGCCGTGCAGGAACTGTTTCCAGGTCGACGGGTCGTTCCAGTCGAAGCCGGTGGCGCGGGAGGCCTTGCGGGACTTCAGACCGGCGGCTTCGAGGGTGCGGACGACGCGGCGGCCCGTCTTGCCGGTCACGCCCAGGACCAGGATCTCTTCAGTCATGTTCTCAGCCAACCCGCGTGGGCCGGGAGAGGACATGGGTGAGAGTTCATCGATGATGTTCGATCGTTCGGGCCGTATCGTGGACGGCATGGAGCCGTTCGACGAACTGCTGCGCGGGGTGCGCGCGGATGGCGCTGGGGTGCGCCGGACCGAGATCGACGGAACGCGGGTGTTGCCGGGACTCACCTTGTACGCGGTGGCGTCCGGTGAGATCAGTGTGCGCGGGCAGACCGCCAGGGCCGGGGACATCCTTGTGGTTCAGGAGTCCGTTGCGGCGCAAGGGCGTGCGTCGGTGGTGAGCGGGACGTACGAGGTCACGGGAGCCGTGGCGCAGCGGCTCACGGCGGTGTTGCCGAACGCGTTGGTGGCACCGGGTACGGACGGATGTGCGGAGTTCTACGGGTCCGTTGACACCGATGGGCCGAGAGTCGTCATGGATCGGTTGCTGGACTGGCTGATGGTGTGCGCGCTCAAGGAGTGGTTCGACCGCGAGCACGGCGACGGGTGGCTGGGGGCCCAGGCCGACGTGGTGGTCGGGCCCGTCCTCGCGGCGATGCACGCGAGTCCCGAACGGGCCTGGACGCTCGCCCTGCTGGCCAAGGAGGCCGGGGTGGCGCGGACGACGCTGGCGAGCAGGTTCGCGAAGCTGGTCGGGGTGCCGCCGCTGACGTACCTCACCGAGTGGCGGATGGCGCTGGCCGCGGATCTGCTGGCCGAGTCGTCGGCGACCGTGGCGTCGGTGGCGCGCAAGGTCGGGTACGCGGACGCGTTCGGGTTCAGCGCCGCGTTCAAGCGCGTGCACGGGTTCAGCCCGAGCGAGTGCCGCAGCCGGTGCGCCGCGAGCGCGTGACGTCGAGGCAGCAGCGGACGAAGTCGGTGGCTGCGTCACCGGGGTCCGGCAGCCACGCCACGGCCACCTCGCTGGGGCTCACGCCCCTCACGGGCACGTAGACGATGTCCGGCCGCGAGTAGAAGTGGGACGTGGACGCCGGAACCAGCGCGACGCCGCAGCCGCCGGCGATCGCGCCGAGGAACTCGTCGGGGTGGTCCGTCACGGCACCGACGCGGACCTCGCGACCGTCCCTTTCGGACAAGGCCAGCCAGTGCTCGCGCCAGGTTCCCTTCAGGGCGGGGGCGACGACGACCGGGTCGTCCCACAACTCGTGGAAGTCGATCGAGGACCGGCAGGCCAACGGGTGCGTGGAAGGCATTGCCACGCAACGGGATTCACTGAACAACGTCCGCACACCGAACGCCTCCTCGCCGGGAAAGGGTAATCGCAACAACGCGACGGGCACCTCCGCACCGGCCAGGCCCGCTGTCGGATCCGACCAGGGTGCCTGTTTCAGGTCGACCCGCCAGCCCGGCCGGAGCCTCCCGAACGCCTTGACGATGGCCTGCGTCGCGTCGTTCGCCGCGCTGGCCAGGAAACCGACGCGCAGCACGCGGGCGGCGCTCCTGGTCTCGCTCACCGCCGCGTCCCAGCCCGCGAGCACTGGCGGGACGCGCGCGGCGAGCGCGCGGCCGGCCTCCGTCAGCCTCATCCCGGTGCTGGACCGCGTGAACAGCCGCACACCCAGTTGCGACTCCAGGTGCTTGAGTTGTTTCGTGAGCGATGGTTGTGACACGAAGAGACGGTGCGCCGCGCGCGTGAGGTTGCCCTCCTCGGCGATGGCGGCGAAATATCTCAGCAGCCTCGTGTCCACGTCCATCCCGCCAGGTTATGGAAACGGACATCAACCACAAGTGAGCAGCTCACGGAAAAGGCCACCCGTTCGGCGTGCACACCTTCCCGTCCTGCGGGATGACCGCGCCCTGAGGCACGCCGTCGGTGATGCGGACGATCTCGTCGTTGGACACGCTGAACGTCTGCTGCATCATCACCGGCGCCGGGCCGCCGGCGATGCCACAGGGCTGGTGCCCCTGCCCGAACGCGTGCCCGACCTCGTGGTTGACCATGTACGTGCGGTAGGCGTTCAGGTCAGGCAGGAACGCGACGGCGCCACGGATCCAGCGGGCGGCGCTGAGGAACACGAGGTTACCGTCGCGGCACGAGACGTCGACCGGGATCTCAAAGCCGCACACGTTCCGGGCGGTCTGTTGGGACGTCAGCCGCACGCGCACCGATGCGGAACCGGAGACGCGCTGCACCGAGCGCGCGCCACGAGCAGTCCAGCCACGCGGGTCGGCGAGAGTGGCGTCCACGAACGCCGCGAAGGCCTGTTCGTCGACGGTGATGCCGTTCTCGATCTCGACGGCGTAGGTCCGCAACGGGCCCGTGCCGACGACCGGGCCGTTTCCCGGAACGACGTGGAACGTGCCCGCGCCAGACTCCGGGAACTCGGGGCCGTCGGGCAGGTCCGAGCTGGAGGCGTAGACGCGGGGCGGTGGTGGCGGGAGCGGGGCGGGCGAGGAGGCGACCTCGGCGGGCGTGACGGTCGACGGTGTGGTGGGAGCCGCCGCGGGGGACGTCTCTCCTGCCAGCTGCGTCGTCGTCAGCAGGATCGCGGTCAGCCCGACCGTCGCCAGAGCCAGGTGCACCTTCATGGCGGCAACGCTCGCCGGAACTGATGAAGAACCTGTTTACGTCCCGCTTGACTGTCGTGAAGGCCTGCATACTTCGCACTGTGTGTGCCCACATTCTCGTCGCCGAGGACAACGTTCACCAGGCTGAACTCGTCCGCCGGTACCTGGAGCACGACGGGCATTCCGTGGTGGTCGTGCACGACGGACGGGCGGCGATCGACGAGACGCGGCGCCGCAATCCCGACCTGCTGGTGCTGGACGTGATGATGCCGCTGGTCGACGGCATCGACGTGATGCGCGCGATCCGGGCCGAGTCGGACGTGCCGATCGTGCTGCTCACCGCGCGGTCCACTGAGGACGACGTACTGCTCGGCTTCGACCTGGGCGCGGACGACTACATCACCAAACCGTTCCGTCCACGGCAGATGGTCGCGCGGGTGCGGACGATCCTGCGGCGCACCGGCCGTGCGCGCGAGACGAGCGCCACGGTGCTCAAGGTCGGCGATCTGACCGTCGACCCGATCCGGCACGAAGTCCGCGTCAAGGACGAACTGGTGAGCCTCACGCCCGCCGAGTTCCGGTTGCTGGCCAGGATGGCCGCGCAGCCGCAACGGGTGTTCACGCGTGAGCAGCTCCTCGAAGACGGGTTCATCACCGCACGCACGGTTGACGTGCACATGATGAAGCTTCGACGCAAGATCGAGCAGGACTCGCGCCGGCCGGAACGGCTTCTCACCGTCTACGGCATCGGATACAAGCTGGTATGAAAAGCCTCCTCGTCCGGTTCTTCCTGTTCTCGCTGGTGATCGCGGCCTGCTCGATCGCCGTCACGGCGTGGCTCGCGTCGCAGGCGACGACAGGTGCGATCCGCCAGGAGCAGGGCGACGCGCTCGAGACCGACGCGCAGATCTTCGACGAGCTGGTGCACTACGCGGCCACGCACAAGGACTGGGCCGGTGCGAAGTCCGATGTGGACGGAATCGCGCAGAAGTACGACCGCCGCATCGCGCTGACCGACGGCAACGGCACGACGCTGGTCGACACCGGTGGCAAGAACTCGCCGCAACTGCCCATCACCCCCAAGGCGCTGGTCGACCCGTTGAACGTCAACGGGAAGATCGATCCCAGGGCGGTCGGGCCGTTCAAGCTCGCCGACGAGGAGTACCGCACGCTGCACGCCTACGCCGACCAGCTCCTCCAGTGCACCAGCAACAGGATCACGTTGATGGAGGCGCCCAACGGCCGGCCGCGGCTGTCCAACCTCGGCCCCGGCGAGCTCTCGACCTGGGACGACTGTTCGGTCGGCTACCGGCTCTACACGCTCACGGTGACGGAGAAGGCCGCGTACGGGCAACTCCAGGCCTTGTTTTCGAAGTGCCTCGACCAGCGCGTGCCGTACGGCAGGAACTACGACAAGCCACCCGGTCCTGGTCCCGACAACTTCGACTGGGAGATCACGACCGTCAACGGCGCGCCGCCGGAGGTGGTGGCGTGCATGGACACCTCGCGCCGCGAGCAGCTCAGGCCGTACGTCGCGGCGCCGGCCCAGCTGTTCCTCACCTCACCGACCGGTGACGAGCCGATGGCGATCGACCTCTCGACGACCGGCGCCACCCGGATCACGCTGGTGGCTCTGGGAATTCTCGCGCTCGCCGGGTTCGCGTCGTGGCTCACCGCCACCCAGCTCGTGCGGCCGATCCGAGCTCTCACCGCCGCCACGAAACGCACCGCCGAAGGCGACCGCACGGCACGGGTGGCGGGCGGGGCGGGCGAGATCGGTGAGCTCGCGCGGTCGTTCAACTCCATGTCCGAGAAGCTCGCCGAGACCGAACGCCAGCGGCAGGCCATGGTCAGCGACGTCGCGCACGAGCTGCGCACGCCGTTGGGCAACATCACCGGCTGGCTGGAGGCGACGCAGGACGGGCTGGCCGAACCGGACCCGCACCTGATCGCCATGCTGCTGGAGGAATCCCTTCTCCTGCAACGACTCGTGGACGACCTGCACGACCTCGCCCAGGCCGACGCGGGCACGCTCCGGCTCCACCCCGAACCGATCGCGCTCGACGACGTCGTGGACCAGGTCGTCAACGCGCAGCAGAACCGGGAGATCCTGCTGCGCGCGGAGACCACGCCGGTGCACATCAGCGCGGATCCGGTGCGGCTGCGGCAGGCGCTCGGCAACCTCGTCGCGAACGCCGTGCGCTACAGCCCGCCGGGCGGCGAGGTGGTCGTGAAGCTGTTCCAGTGGCAGGACAGGGCGATCCTGGAGGTCACGGACACCGGCACCGGGATCGCCTCCGACGACCTGCCGCACGTGTTCGACAGGTTCTGGCGCGCGGACAAGTCCCGCAGCCGCCGCACGGGTGGCAGCGGGCTCGGGCTCGCGATCACGCGGCACCTGGTCGAGGCGCACGGCGGCACGGTGTCGGTGACGAGCACTCTCGGCGAGGGCTCGACGTTCCGGATCAGCCTCCCGCGGGCATGAGGCCCAGCAGGTCCATGTTGATCATTCCGGCCGCCTGGGCTCCCTGAGCCGCGGCGACGATCACGATGGCCGTCGGGTCCGTGACGTTGCCCGCCGCGTAGACGCCGGGCACGCTCGTGCGGCCCTTGGCGTCCGTGCGTACGAACGGTCCTGCCATGGTCTCTTCGGTTTCTGCGCCCAACGCGAGCAGGAACTCGTCGCGCGGTTTGACCGGCGCGGAGTACACGAGCGCGTCAGCCGGGATGCGTTCCGAGCCGGAGATCACCGCGACCAGCCGGTCGTCCTCGACCTCGATGCCGTCGACCGCGGGCACGTGGGTGACGTCGTCCGACCACTGCCGGACCAGCTTCACCTTCATCTCCTCGCCGAACACCGCGAGCTTCTGGTCGCGGACCTCGTAGCCGTGGCAGTACGGGCAGCCGAAGACGTCGCGGCCCCAGCGTTCGCGCAGGTTGTCCGGCACCTCGTCGACCAGACCGGTCGCGAACAGCAGGCGCTGGGCGTGCACCGTGCGCTCGGCCAGTTCGACAGCGAACCCGTCGTCGGTCCTGGTCACGCCGCGAACGTCGTCGTTGACGATCTCTCCGCCGTAGCCCTCGACCTCGGCCCGTCCGTGCTTGAGCAGGTCCAACGGCGAGAGGCCATCGCGAGAGAGATAGTTGTGCATGTGCGCGGCCGGCGCGTTGCGCGGCTCGGCACCGTCGACCACGAGCACGCTGCGGCGCGCCCTGGTCAGCATCAGAGCGGCACTCAGTCCGGCCGCTCCCCCACCAATGATCACCACTTCGTACGTCATGCACCAACAGTGCGGTCGACAGTCCAGTTTTGGCAAAGTAAGTTGCCGTTATGGCAACAACCGTGGGGCAACGGCTCGCCGCGCTGCGGGCCGAGCACGAACTGACGCTGGCGTCGCTGTCCGAGATGACGGGCATCTCGAAGTCGACGCTGTCGCGACTGGAGACCGACCAGCGCAAGCCGACGCTGGAGCTGCTGCTGCCGTTGTCGCGGACCTACCAGGTGACCCTGGACGACCTCGTCGGCGCACCGGAGGTGGGCGATCCGCGTGTGCAGATGAAGCCGCGCGAGCTCGACCACGGCCGCGTCGGCATTCCGCTGACCAGGTCGATCGGGCCGTTGCAGGCGTGGAAGATGATCCTCTCCGACGCCGAGTTGCACGAACCGCGCGTGCACGAGGGCTACGAGTGGTTCTACGTGCTGAGCGGGCAGGTCCGGCTGCGGATCGGCGACAAGGAGGTCGTGCTGCGAGCGGGCGAGGTGGCCGAGTTCGACTGCCGCCAGCCGCACGCGCTGAGCAGCGCCGACGGACGGCCCGCCGAGATCATCAGCCTGTTCGGCAAGCAGGGGGAGCGCATCCACACCCGCGCGGCGCCGCCCAACAGGCCATAGTGGAGTCATGTGCCGAAACATCCGGGTGCTCCACAACTTCGAACCGCCCGCCACGTCCGACGAGGTGCAGGCCGCGGCGCTGCAGTACGTGCGGAAGGTGGGCGGTGCGGCCAAACCGTCCGCGGCGAACCAGGCCGCGTACGACAGGGCGGTCGCGGCCGTGGCGGCGGCGACGCAGGAACTGCTCGACGCGCTGGTGACGACCGCGCCGCCCAAGGACCGCGAGGTCGAGGCGGAGAAGGCTCGCGCGCGGTCCGCGGAGCGATACGGACGTTAGCGCGTGACGCGGGTGTCGAGGTACATGCAGATCAGCTTGGCCGCGACGCCCGCGGAGCCGACGATGAAGGCCTGGTCAGGGCCGAGCGTGACGGCGATAGCCCACAGCAGCAGTGCGATCAGCACGAGGATGACCGTCACCTGAGCCGCGTGCGGCCAGGTGCCGGGGTGGGTCAGCCACCTCGCAGACAGCCGCGGCTGCGGAACCTCCACGTCACCCGCTCTATCGGGTGAACGCTCCGCCTTTACCGCCATCGTGCTCCCTCGCCGTGATTCCTCCTGACGAACCCATTCTGCTGAGTTGATCTTCTACGGAGTGTTACTTCCGCTGGTCTTGCGGTGAGCGTTCGGTGAGCGTCGGCGAACGGCAGACGAACGGTCATCTGTGTGATCGGTTGCCGGTCCGTCACCGTCCGTTTACCGATTGCGATCTAGGTCGCAACTCTACGTGTCACCCACTCGGGTGACTGTTCGACACAAAGTGACCGTTGCACCGTTCGGAGCAGCGCCGTTTTTGTCAGACCCCTCGGATAACGTCAGGTGAAGCTCGCGGTACGAGGGGAGAAAACGTTGCCGGACAACAACGTCAGCGTCACCGCACTGTCGTTCACCGAGTACGTCATGAGCGGTCAGCGTGGACGCATCAACATCGTGTCGGAACAGCGGGGGATGTACCTGGCCTCCGATACCAGGGTGTGCGGGTTCTACAACCCGATCCGCGACGCCATGCGACGAGCGGTCAACTCGACGGAGCCGGAGATCGAGCTCAAGAAGGCGATCATGAACGCCAACCGCACGGGCCAGCCGCGGGCGTTCGAGGAGATCGCCGACGGCTTCCTGCCCTGGCTGACGGCCTTCAAGGCGACCGGGGTGCCGGTGGAGGGCGCCACCTACCGCGCCGGTGAGCTGACCTTGAAGGTGCGGCCGCACCTGGGGCTGCGCAAGAAGGACGGCACGACCTACGCGGTGCTCGTGCACGCCAAGGAGCTGCCGCTGACCAGGGAGGCGGCGAACGTCGGGCTGCGGATCCTGCAGCACACGGTCGCGGACACGCTGCCCGGCGCCGTCCCGCTGGTGCTCGACGCGCGGCGCGGCAAGGCGTACCAGATGCCGGCGCGCACGAACCTCGGGAAGCTCGACGTGCTGATCGCGGCCGAGGCCATGGGGTACGTGACGCACTGGAAGCTGTCCGGCCTGTTCGAGTCCGTCCAGGTCGGCTAGGGGGAAGAGTTGTCGGGGAGTGCGGACCTTCTCAGGTTGCTCAGGCAGGAGCCGAAGGGTGTGCCCGAGCAGGCGTGGGCGGAGGCCGAGGAGCACCTGGGGTTCGTGTTCCCCGATGATTACAAGCACCTGATGTCGGCGCTCGGCAACGGTGTCTTCGACCACGTCGTCGAGGTGATCTCGCCCGTCGCCGACGAGGACTCGCTCAGCAACTACCTGAGCGATGCGTACGACACTCCGGACGGCCTGGTTCCGTGGGGCAGGGCCGATCGCGGCTGCATCCTGTTCTGGCGCGCCGAGGGTCCACCCGACGAGTGGACGATCACTTTCGGCGACGCGGATTTCCGCGAGTGGGAGAGCTATGACGGGCCGATGACCGCGTTCCTGCACGACCTGCTCACCGGGAAGATCACGAGCAGACTCATCGAGTTCACACCGACCCCGAACCCCGGGTTCTGGCCGAGTTAACAGGTCTGGAGCAGGACGGCCAAGGCGTCGTGCTCGGCCTGGTCGACGGTCAGCTTGTAGCTGATCTTCACCGAGATCCAGTGCTGCGCGTACGTGCAGCCGTAGGCCGCGACCGGCGGCTTCCACTTCGCCGGGTCCTGGTCGCCCTTGGAGCGGTTGGACTTCGCGGTCACGGCGAGGAGCTGGATGCCGCCGAGGTCGTTGGCGAACGCCTTGCGCTCGTCGTCGGTCCACTTGTCGGCGCCGGAGCGCCACGCTTCCGCGAGGGGCACGGTGTGGTCGATGTCGACCTCGCCGGCGTCCTTGATCACCACGCCGTCGTAGGCGCTGTTCCAGGTGCCGGAGACCGCCTTGCAGTCCTTGTCCTGCTTGACGTCGGTGCCCTGCTTCTGCAGCACGATCTCCCTGGTGTCACAGGAGTTTCCCTGCGAGGCCCAGTGCGGGAAGCGGTCGCGGCTGTAGCCGGTCATCTTGCTCTCCGGCGCGATCTTCAACGCGGCGAGGTCCGACGAACCGGTCGGAACGGGCGCGGGCGTGTTGGGCGGATTCTCCTGGGAAGACTGGAGATTCGTGAGGTACCAACCCACTGCCACGAGCAGCACGAAGACCACCAGTGACGTCACCGCCGCACGATTCATGCGGCAATGATCGACCATGCCGATCACGGACCGGTCACCCGGCCCGTGATCCGCGTGTCGGAGCTACGGACGCGAGGTCAGATAGCCGCCCATGTGCTTGAAGTACTCGTGCGCCTTGAGCTCGGTGCCATCGGCGGTACGAACCTTCTTGACCAGCAACGCCTTGCTCTTGCCGCGCCTCGCCTCGGCGCCCGCGACGATCGTCACGCCGTCGCCCTCGCGGTAGAAGATCCGGCCGGGAGTTCCGCCGTAGACCTCGGCGGACACGTCGGCCTCGATGATCTCGAGGCGCTGGCCGCGGTGGAAGCAGTACGCGCTCGGGTACGGCGCGCACTGCGCGCGCACCAGGCGATCCAGTTCCTCGGCGGTCCAGGTGAAGTCGATCCGGAGGTCTTCCTCGGCGCGCTTGTGGAAGAACGAGGCCTGCGAACGGTCCTGCTTCTGGAAGTCCGTGCGACCGGACGCGATCTCCGCGAGACCGTCGACCGTGATCGGGCCGAACAGCTCCAGCGTCTTCTCGAAGAGCACGGCGGTCGTGTCGCGCGGGCCGACCGGAACCGAGCGCTGCAGCACGATGTCGCCGGCGTCGAGCGTGTCGTCCATCATGTGCGCCGTCACGCCGACCTCCTTCTCGTCGTTGAGAAGCGCCCAGATCAACGGCGAGAAGCCCGCGTACTTCGGCAGCAACGAGTCGTGCACGTTCAACGTGCCGTGCTTGGGCAGCGCGAAGACCTGCGGCGGGATCCAGGTCCGCCAGTTGCAGGCGACGATCACGTCCGGCTCGGCGGCCTTGAGCGCGTCGAACAGCTCCTGGTCCTCCGGGCGTTCGCGGACGAGGACCTCGACGCCGTGCTCGCGGGCCAGCTCCTCGACCGAATCGCTCCAGACCTTCTCGTACGCACCCTCACCCTTGGGGTGGGTCACCACCAGGACGACCTCGTGCTCGGACGCCAAAAGTGCCTGCAGGGTGCGATGACCCCAGGTCTGGAACCCGAACATGACGACCCTCATGGGGGTGTCCTCCTTCACTTGACTGCGATACGGTCAGGCTAACCTAACTGAAGGCTTGCGCAGATAGCTTAGGCTGCCCTAAGTTCGGTGCTCATGCATCCGATCTACGACATCGTCGGTATCGGGTTCGGTCCCTCGAACCTGGCGCTCGCCATCGCTCTGACCGAGCACAACGAGCAGGCCGAAACCCCTGTCACCGCGGTGTTCCTGGAACGCCAGCAGGTGTTCGGCTGGCATCGGGGCATGCTCCTGGACGACGCCACCATGCAGGTCTCGTTCCTCAAGGACCTGGTCACCATGCGGAACCCGACCAGCCGTTTCTCGTTCCTGTGCTATCTCCAGGACCGAGGCAGGCTGATCGACTTCGTCAACCACAAGAACCTGTTCCCGTTGCGCGTCGAGTTCCACGACTACTTCGAGTGGGCCGCGGCCCAGGTCGACGACATGGTCGCGTACGGCGCCGAAGCCGTTGGCGTGGAAGCGATCCAGGACGACCTGTTCGAGGTGACAACAGCCACGGGTGACGTGTACCACGCTCGCAACCTCGTCTTCGCGACCGGACTGCGCCCGACCGTGCCCGAGGGCATCACGCTGTCGGATCGCGTGTGGCACAACAGCGAGTTCCTGCACCGCGTCGGCGAGCTGACGGACCCGAAGCGCTGCGTGGTCGTGGGCGCCGGGCAGAGCGCGGCGGAGGCCGTGGCGTACCTGCACCGCGAGTTCCCCGGCGCCGAGGTGTGCTCGGTGTTCTCCCGCTACGGCTACAGCCCCGCGGACGACAGCTCGTTCGCGAACCGGATCTTCGACCCCGAGGCCGTCGACCACTACTACGACGCCCCGGACGCCGTGAAGCAGCGGTTGATGGACTACCACCGCAACACCAACTACTCCGTGGTCGACATCGACCTCATCGCGCAGCTCTACCGCACCACGTACCAGGAGAAGGTGCTGGGCACCGAGCGGCTGAAGATGATGAAGATGACCCGGCTCGTCGCGGTCGAGGAGTCGCCGGACGGCGCGCGTGCGGTGATCCAGTCGCTCGTCACCGGTGAGCAGGAGTTCGTCGACACCGACCTCGTGCTCCTCGCGACCGGCTACGACGAGGCCGCGCCGGTCCTCGGTTCACTGGACGTGACCTGCGCACGCGACGAGGCCGGCCGTCTGATCGTGGGCCGCGACTACCGCCTTCAAACGTCGCTCAGGGGCGGCATCTACCTGCAGGGCGGCACCGAGCACTCGCACGGCATCACGTCGTCGCTCCTGTCCAACGTCGCCGTGCGCTCGGGTGAGATCCTCACGTCCGTGCTGACCAACACTCCTGTGCCGGTCCTCGCGACCGCGTGAAACTCGATCTCAAGCTGACGGCCTGCCGGGCCATCACGATGGACCCGGCACGCCCCGCCGCGCACACGATCGGCATCTGGCAGGGCCGCGTCGCCGGGCTGGACGAGCAGGTCGAGGACCTGCCCGCCGCCGAGACCGTCGACCTCGGCAACGCCGTGGTGCTGCCGGGTTTCATCGACGCCCACACGCACCTGGCGTGGAACGGCCGTCGCACCATCGACATCACCGGCCTGACCGCGGTGACGCAGATCCTCGACCGCCTCGCCAACGCCCCCGGCACGGGCTGGATCGAGGCGTCCGGCTACGACCGCCGGATCATGGACCGCCTGCTCACCGCCCTGGACCTCGACCGGATCAGCGACGGCAGACCGGTGTACGTCGCCGACCTGTCCGGGCACGCGTGCGTCGTGAACTCCTTGGTGCTCAAGCAACTTCCGGAGATCACGAGCGACGGCTGGCTGACCGAGAACGAACAGCTGGCCGCGCGCACGTTGCGACTGCCCTACTCACTCGACGAGATCACCGCCGAGCTGCACGCGAGTGCGCGGCAGGTGCTGTCCGAGGGCGTCACGATGTGCGCGGAGGCGGGCATCGGCGCGGGCCTGATCGCCAGCAGCCCACTCGAAGCGGCCGCGTACCAACGCGCTCAGCTACCGATCCGCGTACAGCTCATGGTGTCCGCCCACGTCCTGCACGACGTCGCCGCCGACCCGTCGGACGGCATCCCGCGCGCGATCGACCTGGGCCTGCACACCGGTTTCGGCAGCGACGTGCTGTCGATCGGCGCC
Source organism: Lentzea sp. NPDC102401 (assembly GCF_044765805.1). Classification (NCBI taxonomy): domain Bacteria; kingdom Bacillati; phylum Actinomycetota; class Actinomycetes; order Pseudonocardiales; family Pseudonocardiaceae; genus Lentzea; species Lentzea sp. NPDC102401. Next base: position 170,162 of record NZ_JBIWKS010000014.1, read on the forward strand.
CTGAAACTGTGGACCGACGGCGGCATGATGGCCCGCACGGCCGCGTTGTCCGAGCCGTACCTCGGCAGCGACAACGCGGGCCGGCTCGCCGAGTCCGAAGAGTTCCTGCGGGCGGCGATCATCGACGGCCACCACGCGGGCTGGCAGCTCGCGATCCACGCGATCGGCGACCGCGCGATCGATGTCACCTTGGACGCGGTCCAAGAAGCACAACGCCAACGCCCACGCACGGACGCGAGGCACCGCATCGAACACTGCGGTCTGGTCCGCCCCGGACAGCTCAGCCGAATCGCGAGCCTCGGCATGGTTCCCGTCGTCCAACCAACGTTCCTGTGGTCCTACGGCGATGACTACAGCGAGATCATGGGCGAGACGCGGGCACCGTGGATGTACCGCGGCCGCTCGTTCCTGGACCACGGCATCACCGTCGCGGGCAGCTCGGACCGCCCCGTCGCGGACGGAGCCCCGTTGCGCGCCATCGAGTTCATGGCGCGCCGACGGTCATCCAGCGGTCGCGCGATCGGACCGGACGAGGCGATCACCGTCGAGGAAGCGATCCACGCCTACACGCTCGGCAGCGCCTACGCGTGCCGCAAGGAGCACGTGCTGGGCAGCCTCACGCCGGGCAAGCTCGCGGACCTCGTGGTGCTCGGCGACGACCCGCGCACGAGCGACGCGATCGCGGAGATCCCGGTGCTGGCGACCATGGTCGGCGGCTCGTTCAGCTTTCAGCGAGCTTCTTGATCGCGGCCAGCCGCTGGTCCCACTGGGAGGCGAGCGAGGACATCCACGTGGCGGTGGCGTCGAGCGCGCCGGACCGGACGGAGAAGTTGTTCTCCCGGCCGGCGCGGACGGACGCCACCAGCTCGGCCTTCTCCAGCACGACCAGGTGCTTCACGATCGCCTGACGGCTCACCGGCAGCTCACCGGCGAGCGTCGACGCCGACACGGGCCCCTTGGCCGCCACGAGGTCGAGCACCCGCCGTCGCATCGGATCCGCGAGCGCGGCCAGCACGTCGTCGACCTGACTCACTCGCCCACCCCTTCTGCAACCCGTCGGTTGCAGAACAGGCTACTGCAGGTGGAAGGTCGCGGCCAACGTCGTGAGGCGGTCGATGATGTCCGCGTAGACGTTCGTGCGGCGAACCCAGTTCTCACTCCCGGACGCGGCCGACGGCGGCTGCCCGAGCGGCGTGACCGCGTCCGTGACGCCGTACTCCAGCCGGTAAGCGAGGACCGCGATCGCCGACTCGAGCCAGAACGACGGGTCCGGCGTGGGAATCTCGCCCAGCCCGACCCGGAACCACACGGGCATGCGCGCGTACTGCCCGAGCGCCTCGGAGATGCGCCGCGCGGCCGCGTCCTTGATCTCGCCGCGAGCCTTGTCCCCGGCCAGCACGGCCTCGGTGCGCCACTCCTCCCCCACGGCGTCCTCGTCGGCCTCCAGCCGCTCGGCCGCCCGCTGCGCGCTGGCCTCGTTCGCGTTGATCAACCACTCCATCTGGCGGACCTCGTGCGACAGCGCGTCCCGCTCGAACCGGGGCACCCGCCCACCGTCCAGTTTGGACCTGGCCTCGTCGCGGCGAGCCTTGAGCCCGTCGAACTCCAGCACCTCGGCCCTGAGGTCGACCCGCGCCGGATCGGCGAGGATCTCCTGTTCCGCGTCCCATGCCTTGCGCAGCGCCTCGACCAGCGGTTCGACCTCGCCGGACACCGCGTCGAGGTCGGCGAGCGGCCCGTCACCGGCACCGGACAACCGCCGTTCCAGCACCGTCAGCCGAGCCGTGACGCGCTCCAGTTCCGCGGACAGCTGACCGACATGACTGATCAACGTGGCGACCTGGGGCTCGACCACGTCAAGCCGTTCCTTCTCCGTGGGCACGCGACCAGCGAACCGGACAGTAGGGACGCGCAAAAGCGGGTACCCGACGAATACACGCATTCGAGGAGCGGTTCCGCCCGGCCGTGGCAGCCACCCCTCACGCACCGTCACGACACTGGGTGAACTGGGACAAAACGAGGTATTAATAGAAAATGGCGACCTCCGTTACTGAGACCGAACGCAAGTACGAGGCACCATCGGACGCGAGTCTGCCGGACCTCACCGAGATCACCGGCGTGGCCACCGGCCCGGAGGAGTTCGACCTCGAAGCCACGTACTTCGACACGGACGACTACCGCCTGGCCCGCGCCGGCGTGACCCTGCGCAGGCGCGTGGGCGGCGACGACGAGGGCTGGCACCTCAAACTCCCGGCAGGCGAGGACTCCCGCCAAGAACTGCGCGTCCCCCTGGGCAAAGCCGTGAAGAAGCCCCCGAAGGACCTCTCCTCCCTGGTACGCGCCCACACCCGAGGCCAGAACCTCGCCCCAGTGGCCGAAATCCGCACCAACCGCCGCCGCTGGCAACTGACCAACGGCACCGGCGACATGCTCGCCGAGGTGGTCGACGACGTCGTCACCGCCCAAACCATGGGCTCTTCAACGACAACGACCTCATGGCGCGAAATCGAAGTAGAGCTGGGCGAAAGCGGCGACCGCAAGCTCCTGGACACCGTGGAACGCCACTTGGGCGACGCGGGCATCGTCCCGTCCTCGTCGAAGTCCAAGCTCTCCCAGGTGATCGGCGTGAAACGAGACGCGGGCCCCACCCTCGGCAAGAAGCCGACAGCAGGCGACGTCCTGCTCGCCTACCTCTACGACCAACGCGCAGCGCTGCAGAACCAGGACCCCCGAGTCCGCCGCGACGAGCACGACGCCGTCCACCAGATGCGAGTGGCCACCCGCCGCATGCGCTCGGCACTGCAAGCGTTCGGCAAGATCGTCGACCGGGAACAAACCCGCGCCCTCGCCGACGAACTCAAGTGGCTCGCCTCGGTCCTGGGCACCTCACGTGACCTCGAAGTACTCCGCACACGCTTCGAGAACAACCTCCACGCCCTACCGCCAGAACTGGCCCTGGGCGACGTGGCGGCCCGCATGACCCGCTACTTCGCCCCGCTGGAAGCCAAGGCGCACAAGGACTCCGTAGCGGCCCTGGACAGCGGGCGCTACTTCACCCTCCTCAACACCATCGACGCCCTCCTGACCGCACCCCCTCTCACACCTCTGGCTTCAGGCAAGGCGAAGGAAGTCCTCCCGCCCCTGGTGGAAAAGGCCCGCCACCGCCTGGACGTCCGCGTGGAGGAAGCGCTGAAGGTCAACGACAGCGACGAGCCACTGCACGAGGCCCGCAAGGCGGCCAAACGCCTCCGCTACTCGGCAGAAGTAGCCGAACCGGCACTGGGCAAGCACGCCAAGGCCCTGCGCAAGCGCGCGAAGGACGTCCAAACCCTCCTGGGCCACCACCAGGACTCGGTGGTGGCACGCCCAGTGCTGCTGGAACTGGGCAGGGGCGACGAGAACGGCTTCACCTTCGGCTTGCTCTACGGCCAGGAAGTCGAACTCGCGCACAGGACGGAAGCCGCACTCCCGGCGTTGTGGCACAAGCTGAGCAAGGAACACCTCTAGCAGCCACCCACCCCCAAGGTGACCCACCTGCGGACCTCGCCTGGAATTGGTCTGAACCTTGACAGCCAAGACCAACCCCTGAAACCGTGACCGAACGCCGCCAAGGTCCCCTCGTGTCCGGAGGATGGCGTGAAATCAAAACAACTGCAGGCCGCACTGGCGGCACTGGTGATCGCCGGATCAGGAGTGCTGGTGACCGACACAGCCGAGGCAGCCAAAGCCACCGCCCTGCAAGAACTGGTCCCCCAGCCGGTCCAGGTGCAGTCCAGGGCGGAGACCTTCACTCTCTCGGCGGCCGCCAAGATCCAACTGGGTTCGCCGGACGCCCGCAAGCCCGCCGAACTGCTGGCCAAGATCCTCCGCCCCTCCACCGGCTACGCCCTACCGGTGACTGACGGCGTGACAGGCGACGGCATCGTCCTGACCTCCGGCGCAGACCCGAGAACGGGCCCAGAGGGCTACCAGTTGGACGTGACCCCGAAACAGGTCGTGATCCGCGCCAACACCGCGGCAGGCCACTTCAACGGCATCTCCACCCTCCGCCAACTCCTGCCGGCCAAGGCAGAGGCGAAGACCAGACAACAGGGCCCTTGGCAGGTCCCAGGAGCCAGCATCCTGGACCACCCGAGGTACCAGCACCGAGGCGCCATGCTCGACGTCTCCCGGCACTTCTTCACCCCGGCCCAGGTCAAGCGCTACATCGACCAGATCCAGCAGTTCAAAATCAACTACTTCCACCTCCACCTGAGCGATGACCAGGGCTGGCGCCTGGAGATCAAGAGCTGGCCGGAGCTGACGAAGATCGGCGGCAGCACAGAGGTAGGCGGCCGCACGGGCAAACTCTTCTACACCCAGGACGAGTACGAGGACCTGGTCCGCTACGCGGCCGACCGGGGAATCACCGTGATTCCGGAGTTCGACATGCCGGGCCACACCAACGCCGCTCAGGCCAGCTACGCCGAACTGAACTGCGACGGCAAGAAGCGCCCCCTCTACACCGGCACCGAGGTCGGCTTCAGCTCCCTCTGCATCAACAAGGACATCACCTACAAGTTCGTGGAAGACGTCATCAAAGAGGTCTCCGCGATCACCCCGGGCCCGTACTTCCACCTCGGCGGCGACGAAGCACTCAGCACCCCCGACGCCGACTACACGACGTTCATGAACCGCGTCCTGCCGCTCGTCAAGAAGTACGGCAAGACCACCACGGGCTGGCACGAGTTCATCAAGACCACCAAGGACACCACGGCGATCCCGCAGTTCTGGGGCACCGAGACGACCGACGCCAACGTGGCCGCGGCGGCCCAGCGCGGCAACAAGATCGTCATGTCCCCGGCCAACCGCATCTACCTCGACATGAAGTACAACAAGGACACCAAGCTCGGCCTGGACTGGGCGGGCCTGGTCGAGGTCAAGGACGCCTACAGCTGGAACCCCGGCGCGTACCTCAAGGGCGTGACGGAAGCCAACGTCCGCGGAGTCGAAGCTCCACTGTGGACCGAAACGCTGAAGTCCTCCGCGGACATCGAGTACATGGCGTTCCCGAGGCTCCCGGTAGCGGCAGAACTCGGCTGGTCACCGGCGAGTGTCCACAACTGGGACCGCTTCGCCCCACGCCTGGGCGCGCAGGGACCGCGCTGGAAGATCCAGGGCATCAACTTCTACGCGAGCACCCAGGTGCCCTGGAAGAAGTAGTCCTCAGAAATACCCCTGCCCACGGTCCGAGTAGCTGACCAGCAGGTGCTTCACGCGGCGGTAGTCGGCGAGCACGGCGGTGTTCGCCGGGTACGCGTGGTAGTTGTTGACCCACACCCGCTCGGCGCGCAGTTCCTGGCCGACGTTGTGCGCGAGCGCGACGTCGCGGCACCAGATGCCGGCGCCGAGCTGGGCGGCGGCCTCGTTGGCGATCTTCAGCGCGTCATCGCGGTCGTCGAACCGGGTCACCGACACCACAGGCCCGAGCACGTCCTCCGAGAACACGGACGACCTGTGGTCACCTTCGAAGATCGTCGGCTCGACGTAGTGGCCGGAGGCCGAGCCACCAGCGACCAACCGCGCGCCCTCGGCCTTGCCGCGCTCCACGTACGCAAGAACTCGATCGCGTTGCGCAAGACTCACGACAGCGCCGACCATGGTGTCGGTGTCGAGCGGGTCGCCCATCCGCAACGACTGCGTGCGGACCGTCGCGAGGTGCAGGAACTCCTCGTAGACGGCGGTCTGGATCAACGCGCGCGACGGGGCCGTGGAGATCTCGCCCTGGTTGGCCGCGAACATCGCGAAGCCTTCCAACGCCTTGTCCAGGAAGCCGTCTCGCGACGCGGCGACGTCGGAGAAGAAGATGTTCGGGCAGCGCCCCGCCACGACGGGATGGTCGTCGGAGCCGGTCACGACGTTGACGACGCCGGGCGGCAGCAGGTCGGCGATCACGCCCAGCAGCACGTGGATCGAGGCCGGCGTCTGCAGCGCGGGCTCCAGCACCACGGCGTTGCCGGCGGCCAACGCGGGCGCGAGCACACGGCAGGCGTTCATCAGCGGGAACGTCCACGAGACGCGTTCGTGCACGACGCCGAGCGGCTGGAACGAGCGGTAGTCGTAGGAGTCGCGGCTGAGTTGCTCGACCTCGCCCACCTCGGCCCGGACGACGGCGGCGAACTGGCGGAACAGCTCGATCAGCAGCGGGATGTCGGCGACCAGGGCCTCGCGGACCGGCTTGCCGTTGTCCCACGTCTCGGCGACGGCGAGTTCGGTCGCGTGCTCCTCGATGCGGTCCGCGATCTCGCACAGCACGGTGGCGCGCTCTCGGGCCGTGGTGCTCCCCCACGCGCGTGCGGCGCCGCTGGCGGCGTGCAGTGCACGGGCGCGGTCGGCGTCGGTGCCGCGGGCGACCTCGGTGAACACCTCACCGGTCACCGGCGTGACGTTCTCGGCGTACTCGCCGGCCACGGGCGACACGTAGTCGCCGCCGATGAAGTGGTCGTACCTCGCTCGGTACGCGACCACGCTGCCGGGCTGCCCCGGTGCCGCGTACTGCGTCATTCTCGACTCCCTGCCAGAAGAGGGCCCACACGGAGGCTGAGGTGGGGGAAATGAGAAAGTAGGCAGCAGAACGTTGCATGCTCGTTGCAAGCCGTGGATGGATCAGTGACCCACGAACCCGGGCAACACGCACTGTTGCTGAGTCGAGTCAGAGATGCCGTGTTGAGTGGTACTCACACGGTTGATTTGCCACGCTCAGTGATTTCCGCGTCGTGGCAGCGGTCACTCGCCGCGAACGTCGATCCCGACCTGCACACCGCGCCGACCGTGTTCGCCGCCGACGAGCTGTCCGACCTGCGCGAACGGCATCCGCTGCACCCGACCCTGCCGTTGTTGCGCGAGACGTTGCTGGGCTTCGCGGAAGAGGCGAAGCACATCATGATCGTCGCGGACGCCCAGGGCCACATCCTGTGGTGCGAGGGCTCCAAGGACACCCGCGGCAGCGCCGAGAACGTCGGCCTGGCCGAGGGAACGCTCTGGTCAGAGGGTGCGGCGGGAACGAACGGCATGGGTACGGCGCTGGCGGTGAACTCCCCCGTCACGGTCCACTCCGCCGAGCACCTCGTGCGGACCTACCACCACTGGACCTGTGCGGCGAGCCCGATCCGCGACCCCGACACGGGCGCCACGATCGGGGTCGTCGATCTCAGTGGCCCGATCGAGACCGTCCATCCCTCGATGGTGGCACTGGTGTCCGCGTCGGCCCGGCTGGCCGAGTCGGAGATGCTCGCGCGGATGCACGCGCAGGACGAGGAGCTGCGGGCGCGCAACATGCGGCACCTGATCGCGTTGCGCGGTGAGCCCGGCGCGCTGCTCAGTCCCACCGGCAGGGTCGTCGCGGTCGAGCCGTACGGGCTGCTGCCCCCACGCGTCGACGTCTCCACGGACCGGGTGGAGCTGCCCGACGGCCGCGAAGCCGTGCTGGAGCCGCTCGCCCACGGCTACCTGCTGCGCATTCCACGTCAGCGGCACGTGCGGCGCAGCGTGCTGTCGCTGTCGTTCCTGCTGCCCGAGCCGAAGGTCGTGCTGGACGGCCGCGAGGTGCCGCTCTCGTTGCGGCACGCGGAGATCCTGTGCGCGCTGACGTTGCAGGGCAGGCTGACCGCCGACCAGCTCGCGCTGCACCTCTACGGCGAACGCGGCAACCCCACGACGGTGCGCGCCGAACTGCACCGGCTGCGCGCCCAGCTGGGCCCGGACGTGCTCGCGACCAGGCCGTACCGGCTCACCGCCGACGTCGAGACGGACTTCCTGGCGGTGCGGGCCGCGCTCAAGTCCGCCGACGTGCCGCTGGCCGCGAGCAGGTACCGCGGCTCGCTGCTGCGCCGCTCCGAGGCACCCGTCGTGCTGGCCGAGCGGGACGACCTCGCGACCGGCGTGCGCAAGGCGGTCCTGCAGCGCGGTGACGCGAACGCGCTGTGGACCTTCACCCAGACCGACTCCGGCGAACACGACGTCGAGGCACTGGAACAGCTGGTCAAGCTGCTGCCGCCGGACGACGTCCGGCTCGCGATCGCCACCGCGCGGCTCAGGAGACTCAGTCAGGACGATTGACAAGACTCTCGTGAACTGAATATCTTCCTTGCTAAGAGATTTGGCGAGGGGGAGTTGTCATGCGCGTACTCATCATCGGAGCGGGGACCGGTGGCCTGTGCCTGGCGCACGGGCTGAAGAAGGCCGGCGTGGACGTGGCGTTGTTCGAACGCGACCGCACGCCGCGCAGCATGCTGATCGGCTACCGGGTGGGGATCAGCCCGGACGGAAGCAAAGCGCTGCACAGCTGCTTACCTCCGGACGTGTTCGCGGAGTTCGTCCGCACCACCGCCCGGCCGCCGAAACACATAGTCATGCGCACCGAGAAGTACAAGGAACTGCTGGTCGGCGACATCGCGACGGATCTCGACGACAGCCGCAGCGAGAAGTCGGTCAGCCGGATCGCGATGCGCACGGCGTTGCTCGGCGGCCTGGACGACGTCGTCCGGTTCGACAAGACGTTCACGCGCTTCACCCGCAACGACGACGGCACCGTCACCGCGTTCTTCGACGACGGCACGTCCGCGACCGGTGACGTGCTGGTGGGCGCGGACGGCGCGCAGTCCAGGGTGCGCAGGCAGCACCTGCCGGACGCCAAGGTGGTCGACACCGGCATCACGTCGATCGCGGGCAAGCTGCCGCTGACCGAGGAGAACGCGAAGCTGCTGCCCCCGCTGGCCGACGGCGGCATCACGTTGCTGTTCGGGCCCCACGGCGAGTTCGTGATCATCCACGTGATGCGCTTCGACGGCACGGGCGTCGAGGACGACTACATCATGTGGGGCTACGCGGCCGCGCACGACAAGTTCCCGGACATGAAGGGCATGAGCCAGGCCGAGCTCAAGCAGGCCGTCCTGACCATGACCCCGAAGTTCCACCCGAACCTGCGCAAGCTCTTCGCGCTGGCCACGCCGGAGACCGTGTTCCAGATCAGGGTCCGCACGTCCGAACGGCTGCGGCCGTGGAAGCCGAGCAACGTCACGATGATCGGCGACTCGGTGCACCTGATGACGCCCGGCCGCGGCATCGGCGCGAACACCGCGTTGCGCGACGCGGAACTGTTGTCCCGCAAGCTGATCGAGGCCCACAACGGCAAGAACGTCGTAGAGGCGATCGGCGAGTACGAGCAGGAGATGATCGAGTACGGGTTCGAGGCCGTGGAGGCCTCGCGCGAGATGATGGACGGCAACAGCCTGGTCCACAAGCCCGTGATCGGACGGATCGCGGCGGCGTTCCAGCGGACGTTCCTGCGCGTCACCAACGCCGTGCCCGTGCTCAAGCGGAAGATGCTGGCCGAGGACGCGGCCGAGCGTGATCACGTAAGTTCTGACCATGAGGTTGTTCACGCCGGGTGAGGTCGTGGTGCGGCGTGAGGTGCTGCACGGCAAGGTCTGGTCCGAGATGCCGACCAGGGTGATCGCCGACGAGCCGGGGCTGCTCGCGGTGTTCGTGGAGCCGGGCACCCGGCTCACCTACCCCGACCACCACCACCCGCACCCGTGGGACAAGCCGGAACGCGGCTTCTGGCGCGGCCACGGCAAGCTCATGCTGCACCGCCCGCGGGACGCCTACTCCGTCGACCTGTTCTGGAAGGGCGAGAACAGGACGTTCGGCAACTACTACCTGAACCTGCAGGCGCCCTACCGCCGCGTCGAGGACGGGTTCGAGACCCTCGACCACGCCCTGGACTACACCCTCGACCCGGACGGCACCTGGGCCCAGCGCGACCTCGACGAGTTCGAGGAGCAGGTCGCGTCGGGCAAGTACTCCGCGCGGGAGGCCGAGGAGATCAGGGCCGAGGGGCTCAAGATCGAGAAGATGCTGGCGTCCGGCGAGATCTGGTGGGACACGGCCTGGGCGGACTGGCGACCACCGTTGGACTGGCGGTGAAGGTCCGGCCGCTCACGTTCGACACGCTCGTCGCCGAGATCGTCGGCCAGGTGTCGGAGATCGGCGGACGGGTGCGCGTCCTGATCGACGGCGCACCCGCCGCCGAACCTGGCAGGCTCGCGGACGCCGCCGTGGAACCGTTGCGTGCCTTGGGCCGTGCGGTGCAACGAGTGTCTCTTGAGGACTTCCTGCGCCCGGCCTCGGTGCGGCTCGAACACGGCCGCACCGACTCGTACTCGTACCGGCACGACTGGTTCGACTTCGGCGGACTGCAACGCGAGGTGCTCGACCCGGCGATGGACGGCAAGGTGCTGCCGTCGTTGTGGAACGCCGCCACCGACCGGGCCAGTCGCGCCGAGTACGTCGACCTGCCGGAGAACGGGGTCGTGCTCGTCGACGGCACGCTGATGCTCGACCGGTGGCTGCCGGCCGAGCTCACGGTCCACCTGTGGCTCTCCCCCGGCGCTTTGAAACGCAGGACCGCCGAGGAGTGGACCCTGCCCGCGTTCGACGACTACGAGCCGGTGGCCGACCTCTTCGTGCGCTACGACCACCCCGAACGGCCGGGTCTGGTCGAGTCGTGAACCGCTCTGCCCGCCGCGGACATAGGCGGGGCAGAGAGGAGGGTCCGTGACCGACGAAGAACTCTGGGGGCAGGTCCGGGCCGGTGTGAGCGAGGCGTTCGGGCTGCTGTTCGAACGCCACGCCCAAGCCGTGTTCGCCTACTGCCTGCGCCGCACCGGTACGTGGGCGGTCGCCGAGGACCTGGTGTCCGTGGTGTTCATGGAGACCTGGCGCAAACGCACGTCCGTGACCGTCGAGGAGTCGCTCCTGCCGTGGCTGTACACCGTCGCTTTGGGTGTCACCCGCAACCACCAACGTGCCCGCAAGCGGTACAAGACCGCGCTGGACAAGGTTCCGCCACAGCCCGCCGATGACGTGGCACGGCGGGTGGACGCGGAGGCCAGGACCAGGACGGTGATCGCGGAGCTGGAGAAGCTGCCCGCCGGGGAACGGGAGGTGCTGGAGATGTCCGCGTGGTCGGACCTGAGTCAGGCGCAGATCGCCAGGGTGCTCGGCATCCCGGTCGGCACGGTGAAGTCCCGACTCGCTCGCGCGCAACGCACCGTGCGTGGCGCCCTGCTTGAGGAGGCACTGTGATCAAGCCCGACATCCCGCAGCTGGAACCGATGCGGCTCCAGGTCCGCAAGCACGCGCTGCTCAACGAGATCAGTTCGAAGCCGTCCCGGCGGTGGTGGCGTTTCACGGTGCCCGCGACGGCTCTCGTGGCCGCCGTCGCCGTGACGCTCGTGCTGTGGACCCCGACGAACCAGGACGCCTCCGCATCGTGGACCGCCGAGCCGAGGGCGCCCGGCGACATGTCACCCATGATCGCGGAGTGCGGGAAGACGCTCGACCGGCACGACGCGGAGCGCGGGGTCGAGGGCCAGCCGGTCTGGCCGGCCCCGCGTGAGGTGTCGGTCACCGACCACCGCGGCAACACGACGATGGTGCTGTTCACCAGTCCGCAATCCGAGGCACTGTGCTGGGGAACACCGAATGCCGTCGGCTTGGGCGCCCACGGCGGCATCGAGGAACGCGAGCCGCTCGGCGACCGCCTGTTCGCCGACTTCGCCCCGCAGATCGGCATGACGGAGGTGGGCAGTGACATCAGCACGACCGTTCTGATCGGCCGGGTGAGCCCGAAGGTCGGCAAGGCGGTCATCGTCACCGAGGACGCGCTGGAGGTGACCGCGAGTCTCGGCGACGGCTGGATCGTGACGTGGTGGCCGAGCCTGGGCGTGCCGAAGCAGGTCCGGCTCTACGACCAAGCGGGCAGCCTGCTGGAGACCGCCCCGATTCCCGTCAAGCGCAGGTAGTCTGCAAGGCATGTGGCGGCCGGAGACCAAGCAGCGAGCGTTGTTGATGCTCGCGGTCTTCCTGCCTGCCCTCTACGCCTTCACGTTGTTCTCGTCTCCGACCGAGGTCGTCGCGGCCGTGACCGCGCTCGCCCTCGCGTTGATCGTGGTCGTCGCGCTGGTGCCGCTGTCGGTGGCACCGGCGCGGTCGCTCTCGATCCGCGAACGAGCCCAGCGCTCAGCCCAACTGCGGCTGCGAAACCCTGACGCCGCAGGCAAAGCCCGTCCCCGAGCACCGGGATGCCGGACGTTCTGACACGTCCCGCACTTCCCTGACTCAAGACGGAGAAACACACCTTGTTCGCTGACCTGGGCGCTGCCCTGGCGAGCTTCGGCATGCCCGCGCTCGCCATCGTTCTGTTCACGATCGTCGTGCGGCTCGTGCTGCACCCCTTCTACCGCGCGGCCGTGCGTGGCGAGAAGTCCAAGGCCAAGCTCGCGCCGGAGATCCAGAAGCTGCAGAAGAAGTACGGCAAGGATCTGATGAAACTCTCGGAGGAGTCGCAGAAGGTCTACAAGAAGAACGGCGTGTCGATGTTCGCCGGCATGCTGCCGATGCTCGCGACCGTCCCGTTCTTCATGGTCATCTACCAGGTCGTGACGACGCCGAACCCGTTGCTGGACGGCACGTTGTTCGGCATTTCGCTCGGCTCGCACTTCACGACCGGTTTCGCGTGGGTGTTCTTCGTGCTGTTCGGGCTGCTCGCCGTGGTCGCCTATCTGACCGTGAAGTGGCAGCAGTCGCGGATGACCACCACGCCCCAGCCGGGGTTCATGACCGGGCTGGTCAAGGTGCTGCCGTTCGGGACGATCCTGGTGGCCGCGTACCTGCCGCTGGCCGCCGGGTTGTACCTGCTCACCACGACGACGTGGACGATCGCGGAACGGGCGTTGCTCTACCGCATCCTGAGCTGAAGCTGGGCGACGAGCCGGACGAGCGGGTCGTCCAGATCCAGGTCGATCCGCTTGAGCCGGTACCTGAGCGTGTTCGGGTGGACGTGCAGCCGGTCTGCCGCGGCGCGCACGTCACCCAGCGCGTCGAGGTAGGTCAGCAACGACTTCGCGAGTTCCGGGTCGAGCGCGTCGATCCTCGGATCGCGGATCCGCGGATTGTCCTGCAGCAACGCCAGGATCTCGCTCACCAGGACCTGGGAGCGGACGTCGGCGAGCGTCGCCACCTCGGCGTCGAGGTCGCGGGCCATCGCGTCCAGCACGCGTTCGGCCTCCTGGCGGGAGATCTGCGCGTCGTCCAGTGTGGACACCGTCGAGCCGACGGCGGCTTGGACGGCCGTGTGCAGGTGACGGCGTGCGGTGGTGACGATCTCCCTGGTCAGGCTCAGGAGTTGGGCGTTCGGGGCGAGGTCCGGCAGCAGGACGTAGGTGCGGCCGCCGGACTCGCTGACCAGCGCGCTGCGCCGGTACGCCGCCGCGTGCACCGAGATCAGCCCGGTCATCTCGGCTCGGCGCAGCTCGTGTTCGCTGCGGTCGCCTTCGGCGCTGCGCACCGCGAACACCACCACCGCGGCGGGTTTCGTCGGGTCGGCGCCGATCTGACCGGCGACGGTGGCGGCGTCCATCCGTCCGGTGAGCAGGGCGGCCAGGAGGTTCTCGCGGAACCTCGACGTGGGCTGGTTGCGTTGCTGGATCAGGTGCGGGGCGGTGACGCGGGCGGCGCCGAGCAGCGCTCGTTCGGCCTGGTCGGTCAGCGGCTGGTCGCCCTCCTGCACCCAGATCGTGCCGAGCGGCTGGCGGCCGGCGTGGATGCCGACGGCGATGCGTCTCCGGATGCCCAGTTCGGGGCGTTCGTCGATGCGGACGACCTCTTCTCCTGACCGGAGGAGGTTGTAGACACCCCATTCGCGCAGCATCTTCAGGTACGGCTCCGGGCCCTGGCGGCCGAGGATCGAGAGCCGTCGCAGTTCGTCGACCTCGTCGGACGAGCGGGAGTAGGCGAGCACGCGGCTCGCGGTGTCCTCGATGCTGACGATGCCGCCGGTCAGGGTGGCAATCGTTTGCGCGAGCGCGAACAGGTCGCCGAGGACCTCGCCGTCGTCGGTCGTGGTCGTCAGGACGCCTTTGGCGAGCGACTCGAGGTGGCCCCAGCGGACCTCGGGCCGGACTTCCAGCAACGCCACTCCAGCGTCCGTCGCCGCCTGTTCGAGCGCCTGGGACGACTCCTTGACCGCGACCGCGGCGGCTTTGGCTCGTCCCGCGGCCCTGATCAGCGGCAACGCGGCCCGGCCTCGGGCGCCGATGAGCAGGGCGAGGTCACCTTGCGCCACGTCCGGCGGGTCGTCCGGATCCATGATCACCACATCGCGCACGTCCACCTCCAGGCCCTGCGGGGCAACCTGCAGTTCGACGAGCGGATCGCCCAGCGCGATGAGAACGTGGCGGAGGCTCGACACTGTTCGATCGTACATCTGACCTGGTGAATCTTGGCGTTTCGCACAACCGAGGCCAGGTCGCGCGGACTTACGGTTTGCGTACCGAACAAGCCCATAAGGAGTTGCGAGTGGACGCGGTCACCCAGGTTCCCGCCCCGGTCAACGAGCCGGTCCTGCAGTACGCCCCCGGTACCCCGGAGCGCGCTGAGCTGCAGGCCAAGCTGGTCGAGCTGCAGAAGGAGCCGCTCGATCTGACGCTGACCATCGGTGGCGAGCAGCGTATGGGTGGCGGCGAGCGTTTCGACGTCGTCCAGCCGCACAACCACCGCTCGGTCCTCGGCACCCTCGCCGGCGCGACGCAGCAGGACACGACCGACGCGCTGCGGGCCGCCCGTGAGGCTGCTCCGGCGTGGCGCGCGATGTCGTTCGACGACCGCGCGGCGATCATCCTGCGCGCCGCCGACCTGCTCGCCGGTCCGTGGCGGCAGACGCTGAACGCCGCCACGATGCTCGGCCAGTCGAAGACCGCGATCCAGGCGGAGATCGACTCGGCGTGCGAGCTGATCGACTTCTGGCGCTTCAACGTGCAGTTCGCCCGCACCCTGCTGGCCGAGCAGCCGATCTCCTCCCCCGGCGTGTGGAACCGCACGGACCACCGTCCGCTGGAAGGTTTCGTCTACGCGATCACGCCGTTCAACTTCACGGCCATCGCCGGCAACCTGCCGACCGCGCCCGCGCTGATGGGCAACGTCGTGCTGTGGAAGCCGTCGCCGACCCAGTCGTTCGCCGCGCACCTCACCATGCGTCTGCTCGAAGAAGCCGGCATGCCCCCCGGCGTCATCAACCTGCTGCCCGGTGACGGCCTCGCGGTGTCCGAGGTGGCGCTCTCGTCCCCCGACCTCGCGGGCATCCACTTCACCGGCTCCACGCCGACGTTCCAGAAGCTGTGGGCGCAGGTGGGCGCGAACATCGCGAACTACCGCTCGTACCCGCGCATCGTCGGCGAGACCGGTGGCAAGGACTTCATCCTGGCGCACCCGTCGGCCGACCCCGACGTGCTGCGCGTCGCCCTGATCCGCGGTGCTTTCGAGTACCAGGGCCAGAAGTGCTCCGCCGCGTCGCGCGCCTACGTGCCGCGCTCGGTGTGGAACAAGATCAAGGACCAGTTCCTGTCCGAGGTCGACGCCCTGACCTACGGCGACGTCACGGACTTCTCGAACTTCGGTGGCGCGGTGATCGACCGCCGCTCGTTCGACAAGCTGTCGGGCGTGCTGCAGGCCGCTCGCGCGGACTCCTCGCTGGAGATCGCCGCCGGTGGCACCGCGGACGACAGCGACGGCTTCTTCGTGCGGCCGACCGTGCTCGTCGGTTCGGACCCCACGAACTCCGTGTTCACCACCGAGTTCTTCGGCCCGGTGCTCGCGATCCACGTGTTCGAGGACGCGGACTACCTGACCGTGCTCAAGCAGATGGAGAGCGCGGCGCCCTACGGTCTGACCGGCTCGATCATCTCGCGTGACCGTGCCGCCGTGGCGCACGCGCAGGAAGAGCTGCGGTTCGCCGCCGGCAACTTCTACGTCAACGACAAGCCGACCGGTGCCGTCGTGGGCCAGCAGCCGTTCGGCGGCGGCCGCGCGTCCGGCACGAACGACAAGGCGGGGTCGGTCCACAACCTGCTCCGCTGGGTCAGCCCGCGCTCCATCAAGGAGACCTTCGCGGCGCCCACCTCCCACCTCCACCCGCACCAGGGCTAGATCCAGCCCTTCTGAAGTGAGGGGAACGTCCTTGAGCCACAAGCACCGGGACGTTCCCCTCACCTCTCACACCCTGAGGACGTGAACCATGTTGCGCTCCAGCCTTCTCTTCGCGGCCCGCAACGCGAGCGCCCGCAAGCTCGTCGAGTCGACGCCGCTGACCCGGCCCGTCGTCGAGCGGTTCGTCGCCGGTGCCGACGTCTCCTCCGCGATCCGCGCGACCGCCGAGGTGCTCGGCGACGGTCGTCTGGTCACGCTGGACCACCTCGGTGAGGACACCTTCGAGGAGTCGCAGACCAACGACACCGTCGAGGCGTACCTGACGCTGTTGTCACGACTGGAGTCGCACGGACTCACCGAGGGCGCCGAGGTGTCGGTCAAGCTGTCCGCCGTCGGTCAGTCGCTGGCCGTCGACGGCGAGAAGATCGCGCTGGAGAACGCCCGTCGCATCTGTGCCGCCGCCGGTGTCGTCGGCACGACCGTGACGCTGGACATGGAGGACCACACCACCACCGACTCGACGCTGGGCATCCTGCGCGAGCTGCGAGTGGACTTCCCGTGGGTCGGCGCGGTGCTGCAGGCCTACCTCAAGCGCACCGAGCAGGACTGCCGCGACCTCGCGTACTCCGGTTCGCGCGTGCGGCTGTGCAAGGGCGCCTACCAGGAGCCTGCTTCCGTTGCGTACCAGGACAAGCACGACGTCGACCTGTCGTACGTGCGGTGCCTGAAGGTGCTGATGGAGGGGCAGGGCTACCCGATGGTGGCCTCGCACGACCCGCGCCTGATCGCGATCGCCGCCGACCTGGCGTCCGCGCGCTCGAAGGACACCTACGAGTTCCAGATGCTGTACGGCATCCGGCCCGAGGAGCAGCGCCGCATCGCCGCCGAGGGCAACCGCATGCGCGTCTACGTTCCGTACGGCGACGAGTGGTACGGCTACTTCATGCGCCGCCTCGCGGAGCGTCCGGCCAACGTGGCGTTCTTCGTGCGCTCGCTGCTCACGAAGAGCTGAGCTCGGCGGCCGTTTCGAGGGCGAACCGCAACTTCACCGGCTCACCTGCCTCGCGGAAGACGTCAGCCGCGCGGTGGGTGAGCCGAAGTGCTTTCTCCGTCTCGTACTTCGTCTCCGCGCACAACCGCCCGTAGATCGTCAGCGCGTCGCCGTAACCGGCGTGGCGGTCGAGGTCGAGGCCTGCCATGTGCCACAGCACGACGGCCGTGTGCGCGGTGTTGCGCGCCTCTTCCTTCCGTTCCGCGCCACGGAGTCTGCACACGTGCTGCTGCAGGGCCGAGAGGTAGACGGTGGGCGCCGTCCTCGCCTTCAGGGCCTGGCAGACGCCGACCGCGAACTCGGACATCCGCAACGCGCGGACGTGATGGTCCGCTTCGGACAGCGCGCGGGCGGTGTTCTGCAGCGGTGGCGCCAGTTTCGCGCCGAAGAACTCGACGAGCTGCGAAGGTAGGCGGTGGCAGAGTTCGAGGCACTCGTCGGCGGTGTGCAGCGCCTGCGCGTCCTGGTCGTGCAGGAGTTGCTGCTCGACGAGCATCGCGAGGGCGATCACGAGGCCCGCCTGGTTCCAGACGAGGTCCTCGGCCGCCAGTTCCCGATACACCTCAACGGCTTCCTCGGCCGCGCCGACGTCGCCCACGACCTTGGCGACGTTGAGCAGTGCGGCGCCCAGGCCCTTGCGGTCGCCCGTCTCGCGCCAGAGCATCACGGCCTCGCGGGCGGTGAGCGCGGCGTCGATGTCGTCGGCCAGCTCGCTCAGAGCCTGGCTGCGCTGGGTGAGTGCCTCGGCGAGGTCGGTGCCGAACGTCTCGGGATTCGCGACGGCGAGGCGGCGGAAGAGGTCGATGGCCTCCTTCAACGCCTCGCTGGCCGCTTCGGCCCTGCCCAGGTCGACGAGCATGGTGCCCGCCGCGACGAGGTTGCGGGCCAGTTCCGGTTCGAAGCGCGGGTCCTCCTGGGCGAGCACTCGCCAGTTCGCGATGGAGAGCTGCATCGAGTCGGCCGCGTGCTGCTTGTTGCCCTCGACGTGGAAGCGGCGGGCCATCGCGGCGGCGACCCTGGCGAAGTCGGCGCGGAACAGCGCCGGGTGGTTCTTCGCGAGCTCCTGGAAGAGCAGGGTGGCGCGGCTGATGGCGGTCATCGCGTCCTCGTCGCGGCCGAGCGTCTGGTAGCGGTAGCTGATCTGCTCCAGGGCGGACGCGAGCTGCGGGATGGACTCCGGGTCGGCCTCCGCGATCTCGCGCCAGAGGTCGATCGCCTCCTCGGAGACGGCCAGCACCTCGTCGTTGCGCTGCGCGTTGATGAGCCGGAGTCCCAGGTCTCCCAACGCGTCCGCGAGCAACGGCCGGTTCTCCGGGTCCTGCCTCGCGAGCTCGCGGTAGCACTCGACCTCGGCCTGGGAGGCCTCGACGGACTCCTGGCGCAGGCCGCACAGCATCGTGCGGGCGCTGAGCATGCCGTACATCTCGGCGCGTTCGAGGACGTCGTCGGCGCGCTCGATCAGCCGGTGGGTGAGGATCGACGGGATCGCGTCCGTGGCGAAGCGCTCGTCGCGGAAGACCTGGCGGGCGATGGTCTCCAGGGTGGCGAACGACCCGATCTCCGCGGCGACGCGGAGGCTGTCGCGGGCCATGTCGCGCACGATCTCCGGGTTGCCCGTGACGAGCTCGTCGAGCCTGGGCCTGAGGTTCGGCCAGCGCAGGGCGGCGCGGGCCAGCAGGTCCGGGTCCGGGGTGTCGGGGGTGGCGACCGCGTGGTAGTCCTCGGCGATGCGGCCGGTCTTGCGGCCGTCGTCGCGTTTGAGGAGTTGCCGCACGAGCTGGGTGCGGTTCACGTCGCACGGGTCGCCGTGCACCGCGGTCAGCGCGGCCATGTGCAGGTCGAGGACCGTCTCCCCGGCGATGTTCGGCGGTGGCTCGTCCGGCGCGGTCACCGTGAGGTGCTTGGCGAAGTGCTGGCAGGCCAGCGTGAACGACTCGGCGCGGTCGTCCAGCGTCGAGGCCAGTTCGAGGGCGGTGACCTGGTGGTCGAAGTCCGCGATGCGCTGGCGGGTGGAGGACCACCACCAGCCCGTGGTCCTCGCCGCCAGCAGCACCCGTGTGCGCGCTGGTCCGTGCCGGAGCGTGTCCTGCAACTGCACGAAGACGTCATGCCACCGCAGGCGATCGGCGTCGTCGATCACCAGCAGCCTGCCGTGCGCGTCGTCGTCCCAGAGCTCCTCCCGGAAGTGCTGGAGCAGCCTGGTCTTGCCCGCGCCCGCCGGGGCGTGCAGCAGCAGAGACGCCTGCGGCGCGGGGCTGTCGCGCCACAGCGTGAGTGTGCGCAGTTCGGATTCTCTGCCGTGAAAGGGGACCACCTGGTGGGTGGGATCCAGCAATGCGGCGACGCTGAGTGCTCGGTCCACGGCTTCATAGTCGGCCGGTCACCAGGCGAGGGATAGCAAGACCACACCATCGTGGCCTTTTCCCGTTTTTCCTTCACTCCATTGCCTACTGGCTTGGAGAAGCTCCAACAGCTACCCGCGACGGGCCAGGTGGTGACGGTAGCTCTCGTACTCGCCGACGAACTTCGTCCGGATGCGGGCGAGCTCCAGCACCTTCGACAGCGTGTCCTTGTGGCCGATGAAGTCGGCGCCGGCGTAGTGCGCGCCGTTCAGGCCACCGATGATCCGGGCCCGCAATGGCATCTGCTTGCGGGCGTACTCCTTGCGGAAGAAGCTGCCGGGAGCCATCCGCTGGCGGATCGCGCTCTTCACGTTCTCCGTGACGTCGCGCTCCGCGATCCAGTCGAACTCGGTGACGTTCTGCTGCAAGCTGCTGCGGAACCGCTGGTTGGAGCGGGGGTCGAAGACGTCGATGATCGAGAAGTGACCGCCGGGCTTGAGGACCCTCGCCACCTCGCGGAAGAACTTCTCGACGTCGGGATAGTTGTGCGAGCTCTCGACGTTGATGACGAGGTCGAACTCGCCGTCCTCGAACGGCAGGCTCTCCGCGTCGCCCTCGACGTAGGTGAGCCGGTCGCCGCGCGCGAGGATCGCGTTGGCCCTGCGGATGGCCGCGCCGGAGATGTCGAGGCCGACCGCCCTGGCCGGGTCGATCAGGCGGGTGAGGAAGTTGAGGCCCTCGCCCATGCCGCAGCCGACCTCGAGGACCTTGAGGGTCCTGAAGTCGTTCGCCGTGTACGGCAGCCCGCGCAGGGTCTGGAAGTAGAGCTGCTCCGAGAACCCGTCGCTCACGCCCGCGTTGAAGTTCGGGCGCAGGCCGTTGAGCTCGTTCAGCAGTTCGGGGCAGTGCATGCCCCAGTTCCAGAAGTCGCCTGTCCGCGACCACGACGCCACGTCGTCGTAGACCGCCGAGACAGCGCCCTTGAGCTGGGCCGCGTCGGGGATGCCGGCGTTGAGGTCGCGCAGGCCGGTGGCCGCGTTGCCGTTGGTCATGAGAGCTCTCCCAATGTGAGCGTTCCTTGGTTTGGCACTGTGGCAGCGCTCCCACTAGGAGATGACCTGTGGTTTGACTGAGAACCTTTCCAATCACGACGCCGCGCTGCGCGAAGCGCTACCTCCCGGCGCGCGCCGCTCATGTACTGGTTACTCGTGAAAGTCTCAGCCTGGACTGAAATTGTCAGACCTGTTCGGCACAATCCCAGGTGTGCTGGTCGCTCTGGTTGCCGAGGCGGACGGTGCCGGGCGGTGGCAGAAGCTGAACGATGACGGGACGCCCTCTGGTCCCGTGATGACAGCTTCGTCGCTCGCCTCGGCCGTCGCGTCGCTGGAGCGCGCCCACAGACCGCGCTGGGTGTGGGCGGACACGTCCGAGATCTACCCGGTGCTGCTCTCGGCCGGGGTGCGGGTCGACCGGTGCTGGGACCTGCACCTGACCGAGGCGTTGCTGCTCGGCGTGGAGGGCCGGCATCGCGAGCCGAAGGAGCTGCCTGGCGCGTTGGCCCGGGTGCTCGGGTTGCCCGCTCCCGCCGACGTCGGGCCGCCCAAGAAGGACGACGCGCTGACGTTGTTCGGGCCGGAGCCGGTGACGCTGCCGGGCGACACGGACGAGCTGGCCGCGTTGTCGCTGGTTTTCCGTTCGCAGCAACGGAATCCGGCGCTCGGGTTGCTGATCGCGGCGGAGTCGGCGTCGGCGCTGGTGGCGGCGGAGATGACGCACCACGGGTTGCCGTGGCGGGAGGACGTGCACAACAGGTTGCTGGAGGAGGTCCTCGGGCCGCGTCCCGCACCCGGCCAGCGGCCGAAGTTGTTGCAGGACCTGGCGGATCAGATCCAGGAGGCGTTCGGCGGGCGGGAGATGAACCCGGACGCGCCGGCCAGCATCGTGCGGGCGTTCGCGCGGGCGGGCATCGAGGTGCCGTCGGCGCGGCGGTGGGTGTTGAAGAAGGTCGATCACCCTGCCGTGGCACCACTTCTGGACTACAAGGAGCGCGCACGGCTGTGGGTGGCGCACGGCTGGTCGTGGCTCGACACGTGGGTCGAGGACGGGCGGTTCCGGCCGGATTACGTCGTGGGCGGCGTCGTCACCGGACGTTGGGCGTCGCGTGGTGGAGCCGCGTTGCAGATTCCGCGGCTGATGCGGCAGGCGGTGATCGCCGACGACGGGTGGTGCCTCGTCGCGGCGGACGCGTCGCAACTCGAACCGCGGATTCTCGCTGCCCTGTCAGGGGATTCGCGGTTGATCGAGGTCTGCGGGGACGACGACCTCTACGCGTCGCTGGCGGAGGACTCGTTCAAGGGCGAACGGCCGCGGGCGAAGATCGCGATGCTGTCGGCGATGTACGGCGGCACCTCTGGCGAGGCCGGGCCATTGCTCGCCGTGCTGCGCAAGAGGTTTCCGATCGCCGTCGGCTACGTGGAGGACGCCGCGCGCGCCGGCGAGCAGGGCCGTATGGTGCGCACGCGGCTGGGCCGCACGTCACCCACGCCGTCGGCGGCGTGGCAGGAGCTGACCGGGGGCGCCGACGAGTCGGGTGAGTCGTCGAGCTCGTCGCGGCAGGCGGCGCGGAACTGGGGGCGCTTCACCCGGAACTTCGTGGTCCAGGGCAGCGCGGCGGACTGGACGGCGGCGTTGCTGGGCGTGCTGCGCAACCGGTTGCCCGCCGACGCGCACCTGGTGTTCTTCCAGCACGACGAGGTGCTCGTGCACTGCCCGCTCGCCGACGCCGACGCCGTCATCGAGGCGATCGCCGAAGCCGGGCGCGAGGCGACGCGGCTTCTGTTCGGCGGGACAGCGGTGCGGTTTCCGATGAACGCGGTGCCCGTGACCTGCTACGCGGACGCGAAGTAAGTCCAAACGAGACGCCGCGCAACCTGGTGCGTTTTGGGGCGTTAGTCCGAACGGAGGCTTGCTCTTACCCCGTGAGAGCGCTCTCATAAATGGACTGCACCCGTGACAAGGAGGTCACCCGCGCATGAGGCAACGACGCCGCATCCTCGCGGCCACGACAGCTCTTATTGCCGCGGTACCCCTGGCGATCGCCGCCATGTCCGCCAACGCTTCGATCCCACCCCCTGCCGCGGGATGGACGCAGGTGTGGGGTGACGACTTCAACGGTTCCAACGGATCGCTGCCGTCGAGCTCCAACTGGATCATCGACACCGGCCACGGCTACCCCGGCGGACCTGCCAACTGGGGCACTGGCGAGATCCAGAACTACACGAACAGCACCAACAACCTGAAGCTCGACGGCAACGGCAACCTGCGCATCACCGCCCTGAAGGACGGCGGGGGCAACTGGACGTCGGCGCGCATCGAGACCCAGCGCTCCAACTTCAAGCCGGCGGCCGGCGGCAAGCTCGCCATCGAGGGCCGGATCCAGATGCCGAACGTGACCGGTGAAGCCGCTCTGGGCTACTGGCCCGCGTTCTGGACCCTGGGCGCGCCGTACCGCGGCAACTACTGGAACTGGCCGGGCATCGGCGAGTTCGACATCATGGAGAACGTCAACGGCATCAACTCCGTCTGGGGCGTGCTGCACTGCGACGTCGCTCCCGGCGGTGCCTGCGGCGAGTTCACCGGCATCGGCAACTCGCGGGCGTGCCCCGGCTCGTCCTGCCAGTCCGCCTTCCACACCTACCGCTTCGAGTGGGACGACGCCGCGAAGACGTTCACGTGGTTCGTCGACGGCCAGTCCTTCCACCAGGTGACGCAGGCACGCGTGGGCGTCAACGTGTGGAACGCGATGACGTCGCACGCCGGGCATTTCATCCTGCTCAACCTGGCGATGGGCGGCGCGTTCCCGAACGCGTTGAACAACAACCAGCCGACCCCTGTCGCGGCCACGCAGTCCGGGCACTCCATGGTCGTGGACTACGTGGCCGTGTACTCGGCTGGCGGCGGGACCACCACTCCCCCGACGACCACGACCACCACGTCGAACCCCGGCGGTGGGGGCTCCGCGTACAGCGAGCTGCAGGCGGAGAACGCCTCGGAACGCTCCGGTGGTTCGGTGGCGCCAGGGGATGGTGGTTCCGGCGTTCACCAGATCGCGAACGGCGGCTACCTGAAGTTCTCCGGCGTGAACTTCGGCTCGGGGCCTGCCCGCCAGTTCCTGGCGCGCGTGGCCTCCGGCGCCGGTAGCGGGGTGAGCGGCCTGGTCGAAGTGCGGCTCGGATCGCGCACGGCGACTCCGGCGGGGTCGTTCGCGGTCGGCAACACCGGTGGATGGGACGCGTGGAGAACGATCCCCGCGAACATCTCGGACATCTCCGGCACGCACGACGTGTACGTGACGTTCACGAGCGGCCAGCCGGCGGCTTACGTGAGCGTGAACTGGGTGAAGTTCGGCCTCTGACCCCCTGAGCGCGGGGACCGGTTCGTCCGCTAGAATGTCATCCGTACGACACGGATGATTAGCTCAGCGGGAGAGCACTACCTTGACACGGTAGGGGTCACTGGTTCAATCCCAGTATCGTCCACGGAACTCGGGGCGAGTTGTGTTCGCGGAAAGCGCGAACCGGCTCGCCCCGTTGTGTTTTCTGGGGGTGCAACCCCCAGACCCCGCCCGGCGGGCTTCGCCCCCGGACCCCCTCCGTGGTCACCTCGTGCGGTCCAGGCTCGTACAGCCGTCACTGGGAAACGGGCCCTTCTTCTCGTTCTAGCCCAGGTTGTCGCCGTGGGTCAGCGTCTCCCACGACACGAACAGGTTGTTGGTGCCGAGCGGGCGGCGCTGGGTCGTCCACGTCCCGGTGTTGGGCATGGGATTGCCGAGCCTGTTGTGCATGGCGTTGTAGCCGACCTCGGTGATCGGCCCGAGGCCGCGCTTGACCGCTCCGCCGCACAGCCACGACGGCGGCCCGTTCAGTTCGTAGGTGGCTTGGAAGCCCAGTGCCTCGCGCAGGCGCGTGCCGACCTCGGGGTAGAGGTCGACGCCCTGGATCCGGGAAGTCTCGGCCACGTGCGAGATCGCGGACAGGCCGTATCCGGTGTGGACGAAGTCGCGGCAGGTCTCCTGGGTGAGGCCGTTCACGAACGTCGACTGGCCGTGCCAGAAGCCGATGATCTTCTCGCGGGTGTCGAGGTTGTTGCTGGGCACGGTTTTCGGCAGCGCGCCATCGGACGTGAGGTAGATGAACGCGGGGACCCTCGCGCGGTAGAGGCTGATGCCGCGGTCGTAGATGGCCTTGTCGTCCAGGAAAACGCCGATGCCGACGATGGCCTCGGCGATGCTGAGCTCCCAGTTGCCCGTGCGGGGGTCGCTGCCCTGGATCTCGTTGTAGTAGACGTCGCGCAGCATCGTGCCGAACCTGCCCGCGTTGGGCCAGGTCCCGTAGACGTGCTTGATGATCTCGGCGGCGCGCGGCCAGCTCGACGCCGACCACGCCGTCTTCAGGTGGGCGTTGTCGTGGGTGTGGTCGCGGATCGTGGCGGACCAGGCGTCCATGATCTGGATGGCCTTGGTGGCGTACCTGGCGTCGCGCGTCACGTACCAGGCCAGCGCGTGGGTGTAGGCGGCGATGGCGTCTTCGCGTTCGTCGGTGCAGCCGTTGTCGGGGTTGGACACCGGGCCGCACTCGACCACCGCGCGTGGGTGCGGCGTGTACGACAGGGATGCGTACCGGGAGCCCATCATCGCGTCGTAGGCACGCTTTTGCGGCTGGGTGCCGGCGTTGACGCGGGTGCGCATGACGTCCAGCTGGCCCTTGCTCACGAGCACGCCGGGGTGGGTGAACGTGGGCGGGGCAGCCGTCGCCGAGGGCGCTCCGGTCAGGGTGAGCACCACCGTTGCGGCCAAGGCTGTGCGCAGGGATTTGCCTCGCATGGAGTTGTCCTTCGGTCGTCTCCTCGTGGGGGTGTGGCGACGGGAGTTTTGTCTTACCCACCACGGATGACAACGTTTGCAGCGACCGGAAACAGGTACGGTCGGTCTGTGTACGCCGAACGTCCTGCTCCCGCGGGCCTGGCCTGCCTCTGGACGCGCACGGTGGCCGCGCCGACCGTGCAGCGGGTGGTGCCGGACGGCTGCACGGACCTGATGTGGGCGCCCGCCACCGGTGCCTTGTTCGTGGCCGGTCCGGACACTTCGGCTCAGCTCGCCGTGGTCGCTCCCGGGACGTTGTACGGCGTGAGGTTGCCGCCGGGGGCGTTTACGTCGGTGTTCGGGGTGCCCGCGCACGCCGTCCGGGATCTGCGGGTGCCGTTGTCCGAGCTGGTGCCTGCCGCGCGGCTCGGATCGTTCTCCGAGATGGTGGCGTTCTGCGCTTCGCGGGTGGTCGTGGACCCGGCAGTGGCCGCGACGGCTTCCCTGCTGCGTTCCGTGGACGTGGCGTCGGCGGCGTGGAAGATCGGGCTGAGTTCACGTCAGCTGCGGCGACGGTGCCTGGACGCGTTCGGGTATCCGCCCAAGGTGTTGCAGCGGGTGTTGCGGTTCGACGCGGCACTGCGGCTGGCCTGGGACGGCGTGCCGTTTTCTTCGGTCGCCTTCGAGGCCGGCTACGCGGACCAGGCTCATCTGGCCCGCGAGGTGCGTGCGTTGGCTGGGGTGTCTTTGGGTCAGCTGATCCGACCGTAGCGGCGCAGGGTCAGCAACGCGTCGACCGTGGCGATGGAACGCCATTCGAAGTCGACGACCGGGGTGAAGGCGGGGAACCCGAAGTTCCAGCCGCCGTCCTCCTGCTGACCTCGCTCGAGTTCGTCGAGGTCTTCGGTGAGTTCTTTCTCGGTGAACCAGCCGCAGGCGAGGCTGGTGGGTTTCTGCGCGTAGGTGTGAGGTTCGAGTGCTTCGCCGTCCGCGTACCCCTCGGTGCTCGGCTGGAGGTGCTTGAGCTTCTCGGCCGCGAGCTCGGCGCGGGACCGGTCCGGCACCTCGTCCAGGAACATCGCCGCTGCTCGCAACTCGTACGGATGGGTGTTCTCTAGCTTCTCGATCTCCTGCCAGCAGTAGCTCGTGGCCTTGTCGAGCCACGGGTCGGTCGTGCCGAGCGCGTGGAGGGCGGCGGCGATCTGGGCGGTCAGCAGGAGTCCGCCCTGGTCGTCGGCGGCGACCCAGGGTGCCTTCGGGTGGTCCTTCGAGGTGGACATGCCGAACGGGACGGAGCCGTCAGGGCAGGTCTCGGTGAGCCAGCGCAGGATCGATTCGGCCTGCTCCGGGGCGTTGACCTCGACGAACACCTGAAGGGCGCGCAGGGCGTGCAGCGGCTGGCTGG
The DNA here is from genome assembly GCF_044765805.1 of Lentzea sp. NPDC102401. Taxonomy (NCBI): domain Bacteria; kingdom Bacillati; phylum Actinomycetota; class Actinomycetes; order Pseudonocardiales; family Pseudonocardiaceae; genus Lentzea; species Lentzea sp. NPDC102401. The sequence continues at coordinate 196,846 of NZ_JBIWKS010000014.1, forward strand.
TCGGACCGCGGTGGTCGGGTTCGAGGCCGTACCCGTAGCCGCCGTCGTCGTTGCGGTAGGCCAGCACGGCCTGGACGACGTGCTCGGCCTTCCCGCCGCCGAAAGCGTGTTCGAACCAGCGCTGTTCCAGCGTGCGGGCGTTGAGCCAGAGGAAGTTCCTCGCCTGTTCGATCATGCCTCGAACCTATGCCGGTCATGGAGCGGGGTCTTGAACGAATCGGCCATGTGACCTGATCAGCTGATCCGTTCGACTCCGCAGGGAACCGGTCCTATGCGAAAATCCTCTAACAGGGGTGTGGAGTTCTGAGGGGAGCTGGCCAGGATGCTGATGTTCGACGCACTCGTACCCGTGAGCACTTCCGGGGCCGTCGGCAAGGGTGTCGGCGCCGCCATGGGCGCCGCGGCGGGAGCAGCCGCTGGTGCGGGCGGCGGCGGAGTCGCGAAGTTCAGCGTCGATCCTGACCAGGCGCAGAAGATGATCGACGGCCTGAAGAAGGCAATCGAGAAGCTGATCGATCTGAGGGACAAGTCCGACGAGATCCAGAACTCGGGTGCTCCCGGTCCAGACCCCTACAGCGGCTATGCGACGCTCGCGATGCGCAAGACGGCTGGTGCCGAGCCCGGCGGATACCTGTGGGCGAACCAGGAAGCGCAGAAGGCTCTGGAACAGACCGTCAAGAACATCGAGAAGGCACTTGCCGAGTACCAGGCCACCGACGACGCGGCGCAGTCCGCGATGAAGGGCTGACACGATCTTGAAGCGCATGACCGCCCTGCTCACCGCTGTGCTCGCGTTCGGCGCACTGACGGGGTGCACGGCCACCCAGACCGGCGGTAATCCGACCACGGCGCAGCCGACTGGCACCGGTCAGTCGAGCAGCGAGCCCACGAGCGACGGGTCCGACGCTGGGCTCAGCATCGCCAAGTTCGTGAGCAGCCCGTGCAGCATCCTCACCGCGAGCCAGGTGACGACGCTTGGTTCTGTGCGAGCTCCAGAGCCCGGCACCGGCGAACTCGGCCCCAATTGTGTGTGGAGGGGCCAGGACGTCATCAAGAACTCGAAGTACACGGTGCACGTGACCGAGAACAAGCCCTTCGAGGACATGGTCAACAACGTCAAAGCCAACCCGGTCTTCACTGAGAAGAAGGTCGACGGCGTGCGGCTCTACTCCACCAGTCAGACCGACGCGTCGACCGGTTGCCTGACCTCACTGCAGGCCTCGAAGAACGACTCGATCACCATTCAGGTCGCCACCGCCGCGGACGAGCGCGCGACCAAGCCGGCCTGCGCGGAGTCCGAGCGGGTCGCACAGCTGATCATCACAAACCTGAAGGGGTAGCGAGATGGCTGGGGATGAGCCGAACATCGGCGGCTTCGCGATGCTCCCCTTCGCGGGCGGCGAAACGATCTACAAGTGGTTCGAGAACGGCAAGGGACCGAGCCAGAGCACCTCGGTCACCTCGCAGGCCTGGCGCAGTCTCTCCAGCGGACACGGGGATGTCGCCCAGTTGATCGAGAAGGCCGTGAGCGATTCCGGTGCCGCCTGGGAGGGCTCCGCGGGTGACTCGGCCCGTGGAAGCACCTCACCGCTCGCGACGTGGGCAACCGTCACCGGCGAGTCGGCGACCCAGGCGGGCACGACCGCCGACACCGTCGGCAGCGCGTACGCCGACGCCAAGAACTCGATGTCCATGCCGCCGAAGGTTCCGGACAAGCCGTTCCTGAACGACTGGCGTCCGTGGGACACCGACTACGACAAGGCGCTCGAGAAGAACCAGCAGGTCAGCGAGCAGAACGTCCGGGCGTTCAACCAGTACGCGGGCGCGGTCAACGCGAGCATGAGCAACCAGCCGACGTTCATCGCGCCGACCGCAACCGATGGCAGCGTCCAAGAAGAACCGGGCGGCGACAAGAACAACGTCGACAAGGTCGGGATGCAAAGCCAGCCTCCGCCCACCATCGGCAACCCTGGCGGCGGCGACCGCAACGGTGGCGGTGGCCAGGACGGCACGGACCTGTCCACCTGGACGCCGCCGGGTACCGGTGGTGGCGACGACACCGGCACGTCCGGCGTCAACGACCCCAAGTTCACTCCGCCGCCCACCGATGACGGCGGGCGGCGTCCGCCGCCCAACATCGGCGTTCCGACCCAGCCGCCGGACGGCGTGTTCAACCCGAACGACCCGCGGCGTCCTGGCGGGCCGCTCGACCCCAACAACCCGCGCAACCGTCCCGGCGGCCCTGGTGGGCCCGGTGGACCCAACGGTCCCGGCGGTCGTGGTCTGGGCGGACCCGGCGGCGGTGGTGCCGGCGGCGGTCGCGGTGGCGGTGGCCTCGGCGGACCCGGTGGCGGCGGCCTCGGTGGTGCTGCGGCGGCCAAGGGCATGGGTGGTCCTGGCGGCATGGGCGGCGGCTTCGGTGGCGCGTCCGGTGTTGCCGGTGACGGTCGTGGTGGCGCTGGTGGCTTCGGGCCGTCCGGTGCCGGTGCGGCGGGTGCCGGTGGCCGTGGTGCGGCGGGCATGGGTGCCGGAGGTATGGGCGCCGGTGGCGGTCGCGGTGACGGCGAGGAGGACAAGGAGCACAAGTCCGCGTCCTACCTGCAGGAGACCGAGGACATCTTCGGCGACGGAACGATGGTTGCTCCGCCGGTCATCGGCGGATAAGGGGGAATCGTGCTGCGGAGCAGGGTCGCAATCCCTGTCACGGCGCTCTATCAGGCGTGGCAGGCCGCGGGCCTGCCGACGCTGCACCGTGCGTTGATCGCTCAGGTCGACTTCGACGAGGATCTCCTCGAGTCGGGCGACGTGAGCGAGCTCGAACGGTTGCAGCGGTCGGCGTGGGCGCAGCTCGAGCAGTACGGGCTCGCGCGCGGCGGTCAGATCCACCCGGATCTGGCGAACGCGCTGCGGCTCGTGGTCGAGGCCGGCGTGGAGTACTGGGCGTTCTTCAGCTTGAAGGACGGTCCTCAGCAGAGCGTGCTGGTCGTGTCGAACGGCCAGGACGCGCTGCGGATCGTGCTCACGCAGGACCAGCAGTTCGTGCTCGAACCGGTGCGCGCGGACGAGGCACCGCAGGCGTTGGTCGGCGCGCTGCCGCCCACGCCGGCGGGCAGGGGCAACCCGATCACGCTGCCCGAGGAGGCGCTGCAGCAGAAGCCGCGGCAGTCCTACGAGGACACCGGGTCGTTCATGCAGCAGAGCAGGCCGACGAGCACGCCGAACGACCAACTGGTCGCGCAGCTCAACGAGATCATGAGCCAGCCGCGCACCGGCGGTGGTCAGGTGTTCTCGGCCAAGCGCGACCACCTCGGCCGCAAGCAGCGCTGCGTCAACCCGCTCACGTACATCGACACGCCGAGCGGGCGGTATCTCGCGGCCAAGAGCGACGGCTGGCTGCGGGTGCAGCCGGCCGACTTCGGCACGCTGGCGCGAATGACCGCCACCATGCCGTAACAGGCGAAGAAGAACCGCCACGTCGGCCGGGTCGCAGCTGCGGCCCGGCCGACGTCGTTCAGGAGAACCGCAGCGCGTCCGGCCCCAGGTCGGCCGGGCTGCGGTGACCCGACAGCCCGAGCGTCAGGTCGAAGTCCGCGAGCAGGCTGCGCAGCACGTGCTTCACGCCGACCTGGCCGCCGTGCGCCAACCCGTACGCGAAGGGTCGCCCGACCATCACGGCCTTCGCGCCCAACGCCAGCGCCTTCACGATGTCCGCACCGGTGCGGATCCCGGAGTCGAACAGCACGTCGACCTGCTCCCCCACCGCCTCGACGATCGACGGCAGCGCGTCCAGCGAACCCACGGCACCATCCACCTGACGGCCGCCGTGGTTCGAGACGACGACACCGTCCATTCCGTACTCGACGGCCTTGCGCGCGTCGTCCGCGTGCTGGATTCCTTTCAGGACGATCGGCCCGTCCCAGTGCTCGCGCAGGAACGCCAGCTGGTCCCACGACTTGTCGGTGCCGGTGAACAGCTGCACCCACCGCAGGATCGCCATCGGCAGGTCCTCCTCCGGTGACTTCTGCAGGCCGGCGCGGAAAACCGGGTCGCTGAACGGAATCGCCGTGCCCACCCCACGCAGGAACGGCAGGTAGGCCTGGTCCAGGTCGTGCGGCCGCCACGCCAGCGTCCACGTGTCCAAGGTGACGACCAGCGCCGTGTACCCGGCCTTGCGCGCCCGATCCAGCAGCGACGCGCACACGTCGGGGTCGTTCGGCCAGTAGAGCTGGTACCAGCGCGGCCCGTCGCCGGACGCCTCCGCGACCTCCTCGATGGTGTGCGACGACGCCGTCGACAGCACCATCGGCACGCCGAGTTCGGCCGCCGCCCGCGCGGTCGCCAGCTCGCCGTCCGGGTGCAGGATCGACTGCACGCCAACGGGTGCGAGCATCACCGGCGCCGGCAGCTCGGTGCCGAGAACGGTGACGCCGAGATGCCGTTCGGTCGCATTGGTCAGCATCCGCGGCACGATCCGCACGCGGTCGAACGCCTCGCGGTTCGCGCGCACGGTGGCGCTCGATCCCGCACCTCCCGCCACGTACCAGAACGGACCCGGTCCCAGCCGGTCGCGCGCGGACTGCTCCAGCGCGTCCGGATCGGTGGTGAACGGCGGCACGGCGCCACCGAGCCCCTGAAGGTAGATCTCGTTCTGGTACCCGGCGAAGGAGGTCATGCCGCCTACTTTGCTACGAAGCGAGCTGCACTAGGAAGAACTCGTTGCCGAAAGGGTCGCTGAACCAGGTGGCCCGATCACCCCACGGCATGGTCTCCGGCGCGCCCTTCACCCGCACCCCCTTGTCCACCAGCCCGGCGACGTCGCCGTCGATGTCGCCGGTGATGAGCGAGATGCCGCAGCCCGTCGCGAACGACACGTTCGGCGCGTCCGCCAGGGTCAGCGCGAACGCCGTCCGGGCGCCGGGAGGAGCGACGGTCAGCCAGCGCATGCCCGCCTCGTTGCTGTCCTGTCGCTTCTCCCAGCCCAGCACGTCCACGTAGAAGGCCAGAGCCTCGTCGAGATCGCGGACGTTGATGGTGACCGAGTGCACATGAGTGATCATGCGCGGAACGTTAGGCCCGTGCTGCCACCGGGCGCTTCTTCGAAACTGCTCGACGGGGCCAGCGCGACTCCAGCCAGATGGCGACGGGCGCGGCGGTGACCACTGTGGACATCGTGCCCGCCACCAGCCCGATCAGGAGTGCGGTGGCGAAGTTGGCCAGTGATCCGTCGCCGAGCACCAGCAACGCCGCGAGGACGAAGAGCACGCCTATGCCGGTGTTCACGGTTCGTGGCACGGTTTGGACCACCGCGTCGGAGACGACGTCCGGGTACGAGGCCTTCAGGCGGGACCCGCGCAGTTCGCGCAGGCGGTCGAAGACCACGACCGAGTCGTTGACCGAATAACCGATCACGGTCAGCAGGGCCGCCAGGAACACGCCGTCCGCGGTCTTACCCATCCACGCGAAGATGCCGACCAGCACCAGCACGTCGCTGAGCAGCGCGGCGACCGTGGCCACGCCGAGGCGCCAGTCGAATCGGATGGCCAGGTAACCGAGCTGGGCGGCCACCGCGATGGCGAGGCCGATCACGGCGTTGCGGCGCAGTTCGGACGACAGCGACGGGCCGATCAGCTCGTTGCTCGACTGGCGGGCGCCGCCGTCGACCGCCGAGCTCACCACCTGGCCGATCCGCGCGGACTGCGCCTCGTCGATCGGGCCGGTGCGCAGCGAGACCTCGTTGCCCGACGACGAGACGACCACGTCGGAGAAGCCCGCGTCACCCAGAGCGGTGCGCACGCGCCCGGCGTCGATCGTGCCGCCCGCGGTGAAGTCGAGCATGCGGCCGCCGGTGAACTCGACGCCCAGGTTCAGGCCGCGCGCGAAGAGACCGGCGAACGCCACGAGCACCACGGCACCCGCGCTGATCAGCCACAACGACGGACGCCGGTACAGCACGACGGACAGGCGCCGGCGGACCCAGCCCAACGTGTGCAGGCCGCTCAGCTGAGGGTGCCGGCCGACGAAACGGGTGCCGAGGGCCCAGACCACCAGGACGCGCGACAGCACCAGGGCGCTGAACATCGACGCCAGCACACCGATGGTCAGCGTGACGCCGAACCCCCGGACCGGGCCGGTGGCCAGCCAGAACAGCAGACCGGCTGCCAGCAGCGTCGTCACGTTCGAGTCCGCGATCGCGCTCAACGCGCCGCGGAAACCGTTCTCGGACGCGCGGCGGAGATTGGGTTTCCGGGCGTACTCCTCGCGCGCTCGTTCGAAGATCAGGACGTTCGCGTCGACCGCCATGCCGATCGCCAGCACGAAGCCGGCCAGACCCGGCAACGTCAGCGTCGCCCCCACCGCCAGCAGCCCGGCGTAGGCGACACCCGCGTAGCCGACCAGGGCGAGGACGGCGAGGAAGCCGGCCAGGCGATAGGCGACCATCAGGAACAACGAGGTCAGCGCGATGCCGATGATCGCGGCCTTGGCGCTGGCCTCGATGGCCTCGGCGCCCAGGGTCGCGCCGACGGTGCGCTGTTCGATCACCTCGACCGGCACCGGCAGCGCGCCGGAACGGATGACCAGGGCCAGTTCCTTGGCCTCCGGCTGGGAGAAACGGCCGGTGACCGTGGTCGCGCCACCTGCCTGACCAGCACCGCACGGCGTGTCGAGGCTGACCTCCGGTGACGAGATCGGCTTGCCGTCCAGCACGAACGCGATCTGCCTGCCGGGAGTGCCGGACGGCTCGCAGGCCGCCTCACCGGTGACCTTCTGCCAGGTCTTCGCACCATCGCCCTGGAACTGGATGTTGACCACGAAACCCGCGCCCTGCGGGTTGCGCGTGGACTGCGCGTCGGAGATGGCCTCGCCGGTCATGACGGTCTGGCCGTTGCGCTGCACGGTGAGCTGCGCGGTCTGGCCGAGGACCTTCACGGCCTCGGCGGGGTCCTGGACACCGGGCAGTTCGACGACGATGCGGTTCTCGCCGGAGCGGGCGATCACCGGTTCGGCGACGCCCAGAGCGTCGACTCGACGGCGCAGAACCTCCAGTGAACGGTCGGCGGCGTCGGAGTCGCCCTTGGCTTCGAGGACGATCTGGGTTCCGCCACGCAGGTCGAGGCCGAGGCGGGGATCTGTGGTGAGCAGAAGAAAAGCGGATGCGACGAGGACCCCGAGCGCTGTGAGACCGCGCACGAGAAGACCCCGGCGCGCGTTGTCGCGCGACATGGGTGAGTGAGCCTTCCGAAGAGGGTTGCTGGAAAAGAAGATTCAGCGACCGGAAGGCGGTGAACGATCCCGCTGCGGCGTCCAGCGGATGCCGTCGGGCGTGCGGTGCACGCGCCGGGCGAAGGCGACGACGAACCGCATCGGCATCGCGGGCCTCGCGACGGGCGGCACGTCGGACGGCACCTGGGCCTGCGGGACCTGGGCTGCCTGGGGGTTGTGCGGCTTGGGTGCGGTGACGGGCAGGTTCGCGAAGTCGTGGCCGTGCCGGATGACGGAACCGGCCGTGACGGGCTCGGCGGGCGCGGCGACGATGAACAGCTGTCCGAGGAACAGCAGAAACGCGAGCGCGACCGCGTTGCGACGCATCACCGCTTCCTGCCTCCACCGACGTAGACGAGCGCTCCCCCCACGACAGCGCACAACCAGGAAAGCACAAGTGGCTGCATCGTGGTGGCGCCGAGGAACAACGCGACGGTCCAGCCGACCAGGATCAGAGCCGAAGCGGCGAGCAGGGACACGGTCACGGCGAGCTTGCGCAGGCTGAACAGCAGCTTGAACGGACGCAGCCGCAACGCCACGACCAGGCAGCACAGCACCAGCGCGCCGGTGAAGAACCCCAGGTAGGGCGTCGGGCGGGGCATGCCGGCGATCAGCGCGAGTAAACCGCCGCCGACCAGCAGCAACGAGAGCATGCGCAGCGCGCGCCAAACCTGCACCTTGTTCAACTGCAGCTGCGTGGGCCGTGACGAACGTCGCCGTTGCACGGTCGCGAGGTTCGCCTTGGAGTCCGCGTCGGACGGGTCGAGCTTGATCGCCGTCCGGTACGCGTGCTCGGCGGTGCCCCAGTCGCGCATGCGCAGGGCCGCGTCGCCGAGCACCTGGAACGCCCGCGCCTCGGTCGGCGCGAGCTGGGAGGCGTGCAGGGCCGAGTCGAACGCCTCGACGGCGCCGTCCGGGTTGTCCGCGAGGACCTCGGCGAGCACGACGTAGCAACGCCAGTCGCCGGGCTTGCGCCGCACGGACTCCCGCGCCGCGACCGCCGCCTCCACGTGCCGGCCGAGGTCGCTCAGCGCCAGGGCCGCGAGCCGCTGCGGCCAGGCGGGCTCGCCGTCGAGCACCATCGCGCGCTTCGCCGAGTCGAGCGCCTGGTCCGCCTCACCCAGGTCGAGGTGGGCGGCGGCGAGCCGGCACCACGCCTCGGCGTGCCGAGGGTTCGCCGCCACGAGGGGCCGCAACAGGTCGATCGCCTGCCGCGGCTTCCCCGAGGCGGTGAGCTCGGCTGCGCGCAGCAGCACGGCTGTCATCGGCTCGGACACGCCGCACAGTGTGACAAAGCGCCTCCGGGCCTCGAACGGGTGACCTCAGCCGGCCGTCCCGAACCAGCGCGCGAGCTCCAGTTCGAGCGCCTCCTGGTCCTCGCCGGCCCACGCCACGTGCCCGTCCGGCCGCACCAGCACGGCGGGCGCGTCGAGGTCCTCGCTGACGTCGACGACGTGGTCGACCCGGTCCGCCCAGCCGCCGGCCGACAACGTCCCCGCCTGGTCGAGCAGGATGCCGCGACCTGCGTGCATCTGGTCGTAGAGGCCACCGCGCTTGAGCGAGAGGTCCCCGATCCGCCTGCCCACCAGGTCGTTGTCCGAGCCGAGGTCGTACCGGACGGAGACCGCGATGATCTTCTCGATCAGGTAGCGGTTGACCTCCTCGAACCCCACGAGCTCGGTGAACAGCCGCCGCACGGACTGCGGCCCCGGCTCGACCTTCATCAGTTCGATCTGCGCGCGGGTGTTGTTCAGCACCTCCTCGGCCACCGGGTGCCGTTCGGCCTCGTAGGTGTCGAGCAGGCCGGAGGGAGCCCAGCCGTGCACGGCCGCCGCGAGCTTCCAGCCCAGGTTGAACGCGTCCTGCACGCCGAGGTTGAGCCCCTGGCCACCGGTCGGCGGGTGGACGTGCGCCGCGTCGCCCGCGAGGAACACGCGGCCGGACCGGTAGCGCTCGGCCTGCCGGGTGGCGTCGCCGAAGCGGGACAGCCAGCGCGGCGAGTGCACGCCGAAGTCGGTCCCGGCGACCTTGACGAGCTGCTCCTTGAAGTCGTCCAGGGTCGGCATGACCGCGCGGTCCTCGTTCACCCCCTCCGCGGGCACGACGACCCGGTACGTCGCGGTGCCGCCGATCGGGCCGATGCCGAACCGCTTCTGGGTCTTGCGGATCTCCAGCATCAACGGCATCGCCTCCTCCCACGGCACGCCGATCTCCATCTCCCCCAGCAGCGTCTCCACCCGCGACGGCTCGCCCGGGAAGTCGATGCCGGCCAGCTTCCGCACGGTGCTGCGGCCACCGTCGCAGCCGACCAGGTACCGCGCCCGAAGCGACGTGCCGTCCGCCAGTTCGACGGTCACGCCCTCGTCGTCCTGCGCGAACGCGGTCACCGCGGCGCCACGCCGGATCTCGGCACCGAGCTCGGTGGCGTGCTCGGCGAGCATCCGTTCGGTGATCGGCTGCGGAAGGCCGAGGACGACCGGGTACTTCGTGTCCAGCCGCTCCGGCGCCGGCTTGTCGATGCCCGCGAAGAACCCGGCGAGCGGATGCGTCGTGCCCGCGTCGAGGAACCGGGCGGCGATGCCGCGCTGGTCCAGGATCTCGATGCTGCGCGCGTGCATGCCGAGCGCACGGACGACCTTCGTCGGTTCCGAATCCCGTTCGAGCACCAGCACGCTCACGCCGTGCAGACGCAACTCGCCAGCCAGCATCATGCCGGTCGGTCCACCGCCGGCGATGATGACGTCGATCATGGAGTCTTCCCCATTTCCCCAGGTAGATGACGTTGGCCGGGAAATGATGAAGCACAACCGGGGTCTTGTGGCAAGGCCCCCCATGCGCTATATGTTGAAGTGGGAGGAGAGCAGCGCTCTCCTCTTTCGTCGTTCCTGGGGTCACGACGTGGTGCGCTGGTACTTCGCCGGCCTCGTGCTGTCGTTCTTCGGGACGACGGCGGCGTTGTTCGCCTCCTCGCTGCACACCCCGGCGGCGTTTCCGCTGGTGGAGCACGGTCTGCGGTACGGGCCCGAGTTCCTGGGCGTCCTCGCCGCCGCTCGGGGCGCGGGATGGTTGACCGCGGTGCTGGTGTCGGGATTCGTGAACGGTGTGGGTCTCGCCTGGACAGTGATCGCGGTGGCGACGCTGGTCCAGCAACGCACACCGCCCGCCGTGCTCGGCCAGGTCAGCGCCACGGCGATGACCATCGTGTTCGGCGCTGTGGACGGCGTTCGCGGCCGCGGTCCGCGAACGTCAGGACAGCACCCCGGCGTCCCGCAGGTGGGCGAAGATGATCCGGTCGACCGGTGAGATCCGGTCCGCGTCGGCGGTGGTGAGCCAGGCGAGTTCCTCGATCTCGGCCGACGCCACCGGTTCCCCGTCGAACGACGCGGTGTAGCAGGTCATGCGCACGGTCACCCCCGACGTGTGGCCGTGCGCCTGCGCTTCGAACGTCCCCAGGTGCTTCGCCGACGCCGCGTCGATCTCGACCGACAGCTCCTCGCGGATCTCGCGCACGAGCGTCTCGACGTCGGACTCGCCCGGCTCGCGCTTGCCGCCGGGCAGGTAGTACGTGTCCTTGCCCGCCGACCGGGTGCCGAGCACGCGGCCGTCCTTCAAGTAGATCCAAGCCACCTTGTCGATCACACGATCGAGGTTAGGCGCTGGCGAGTTCCTTGACCACGCGGTGGGCGTCGGCCAGCGACTCCACGGCGAGCTCGCGGAACTGGTGCATCTGCGGCACCACGTCCGCCAGGGTCAGCTCGGCGTGCACGAACTCCAGGTTCTGGTCGAGGCCGACCATCGACAGCACGGCGCGCAGGTACGGCTCCTGGAAGTCGAAACCCTCGCGGGGCGTGCCCGGCTTGTACGAGCCGCCGCGGGCCGTCACGACGACGACGCGCTTGCCGCCCCACGCGAACGTGCCGTCCTCACGGGCGAAGTGCTCGGAGGTCGCGACCTGGTCGATCCAGGCCTTGAGGGTCGACGGGATCGAGAAGTTGTACATCGGCGCGCCGATGAGGAGCACGTCGGCGGCGTCGACCTCGGCGATCAGGCCGGCGGCGATGCCCTGGTCCGTGCCGTCCTTGTGCGGGATCGGCGACGCGTGCAGGTCGCGGTAGGTGTAGCCGGAGCCGGGGTTCGCGGCACGCCAGCTCTCCGCGAACGCGTTGGAGATCTCGCGGGTCACGGAGCCCTCGTACCGAATGCTCGTGTCGATGTGAAGCAGATTGGTCATACTCGGAACATACGAGCGAAGAACTTCCGAGTCAAGATGTTCTTAGTCGAGAACATCTCCGCCGGGATGTAGGATGGGACACATGGAGGAGCAGCCGGAACTCGTCGAAGCCTGCTTGGAGAAGTGGGATTTGAACTGGCTGCTGCACCGCGCCGCCCAGCGCGTCGGCGCCGCGTACGCCGACGAGATCGCCAAGTTCGGGATCTCGTTGCGCGGTCAGCTGGTGCTGGGTGCGCTCGCCAACGAGGAAGCCCAGCGCACCCAGCTCAAGCTCGGTGCGATGCTCGGGCTCGACAAGACCACGCTCACCAGCGAGCTCGACAAGCTGGAGCGAATCGGCCTGGTCATGCGCGTTCCCGACCCCAACGACCGGCGCGTGCGCACGCCGATGATCACCGACAAGGGCCGGGAACTGCAGAAAGAGGCGGGTGACGCGCTCGCCGAGGTAGAACGCGCCTTCCACTCCCGCTTCACCGCCGAGGAGATGGCGGTCATTCGCAAGGCCCTGCAGGACCTCTCGCGCGGCGAGGGTCCGATGCACGGCTCCTGCATCTAGCCGACCTAGACGAGCGCGCCCAGGTCCGCGTCCCGCAACTGCTCCGGTGTCACGGTCGCCTGTGCGTCCACCAGCGCCTTCAACGCCGTGCCGTGGTCCCAGACGTTGACGTTCATGGCCGCCCGCAGCCGTCCGTCACGCAGCCAGAACGCGATGAACTCCCGCGAGGCCACGTCACCGCGCACGACCAGTTCGTCGTCAGGGCCGGCGAGACCTCGGTACTCCATGCCCAGGTCGTACTGGTCGGTGAAGAAGTACGGCGACTTCAGGTACGGCTCGTCCAGCCCGATCAGCGGCCCGGCCACGTGCGTGCCCTGGTCCTTCGCGTTCGCCCAGTGCTCGACGCGGACCCGGTGGCCGTAGCGCGGGTGGTCCTGCGCGGCGATGTCGCCGGCCGCGAAGACGTCGGGCGCGGACGTGCGCAGCAACGCGTCCACCGCGACGCCGCCCTCGGCCAGTTCCAGGCCGGCGGCCTCGGCCAGTTCGAGACGGGGCGAGGCCCCCACGGCCAGCACCGTCACGTCCGGGTGCAGCTCGGTGCCGTCGTCCAGGCGCACGCCCACCGGTGAGAAGCTCGCGACACCCGTGCCCAGCTTGAACTCCACGCCGTGTTCGGTGTGCAGGCCGCGGAACATCGCACCCATCTCGGCGCCCAGCACGCGCACGAGCGGTTCGGCCAGCGGGTCGACCACCGTGACGCGGCAGCCGTGCGCGCGGGCCGCGGACGCCACCTCGCACCCGATCCAGCCCGCGCCGACGATCACGACGTGCCTGCCTTCGCGCAACGCGGACTTCAGCGCCAGCGAGTCGTCCAGCGTGCGCAGCACATGTCCTTGCGCGCCAGGCAGAACGCGTGGACGCGATCCGGTCGCGAGCAGCAACCGGTCGTAGGTGCGCACCGCTCCATCCGAGTCCACGATCGTGTGATCGCCGGGCCGCAGTTCCAGCACGGACACGCCGAGCTGGAGGTCGATCTCGTTGTCGGAGTAGAAGCTCGGCTCGTGCACCCACGCGGGTTCGGCCGCCTTGCCGAGCAGCAGGTCCTTGGACAGCGCGGGAAGTTCGTACGGGCGGTGGTGCTCGGTGCCGAACATGGTGATCTTGCCGCCGTAGCCGCGGTCTCGGAGCGCGCCCGCCGCGGAGGCACCGGCGAGGCCAGTTCCTACGATCACGATGCGTTGCGGTTCCGCCATTTTCACCCCTTCAGGTGACCCAGTCTCGTCCCACGTGCGACGCTATCCGCAGCTCGGCACGGTCGCTGAACGGAGAACGCGAAACCTCCGTCATGACCAACGGTGACGCGCGTCTCTCTGACGCGAGCACCGGCACCACCGGGCCGGCGCGCCGAGTGAGCTGGAGGAAGAAACCCGTGGGAGCCCAAGAGGAGTGGCAGGTGAGCTGCCGCGACATCGCTTCGCGCCGACGGGACATGACGGTGTTCGTCAGCCAGGGACACATCGTGATCACCGTGCCGCCGGGAGAGGCCGCCGTGCTGACTCCACTCGAGGTCGGCCGGCTGCGGGCGGCGTTGCGCGACGCGGTAGTGAGCGCATCCAACACTGACATGTGACCGCCGTCACACCGTTACCTACTCGCTAGTAGGTAGATGGCAGAGTGGGTCGCATGGTGACCCGCGTGCTGCTGACCCTGGTCAAAGCCGGAGTGATCCGGCCGTTGGGCCCGCGCGGGCTCTCCGGCACCGTGCGCGGGTATCTGCAGTGGGACATCACGCTGGCGTGGGGCTTCCAGACGGGCGCGGGACGCCACCCGGACCGTGCCGCGATCATCGACGACGACGGCGTGCTCACATACGCGGAAGTGAACGAGCGCACCAGCCGGCTCGCGCACGCCTTCCGCCCTGGGGAACGCGTCGGGCTGCTGTGCCGCAACGGCCGCGCGTTCATCGAGACGATGACCGCGTGCACGAAGATCGGCGCGGACGCCGTGCTGCTCAACACCGGCCTGAGCAAGGGACAACTGGCCCAGGTGGCGCAGGACCAGAAGATCGGCAGGATCGTCGCCGACCGCGAGTTCGCCGACGCACTGCCCGCGGACGTCCCGGTGTTCTTCACCGACGAGCTCGAGTCGCTGATCGCCAACGGGCCCACGACCTCGTTGCCCCGCAGGCCTCCGCGCGGCCGCCTGATCATCCTGACCTCCGGCACCACCGGCACGCCGAAAGGCGCCCGCAGGCCGGAACCCGCGAGCCTCGCCCCGGCCGCCGCGCTGCTGTCGCGGATTCCGCTCAGGCACGGTGACGTCATCTCCATCACCTCTCCGCTCTTCCACGCGTGGGGCCTCGCCGCGTTCCAGCTCGGGCTCGTGCTCGGCGCCACCCTGGTGCTGCGCCGCAGGTTCGATCCGGCGCAGGCGTTGAAGGACGCCGACAGGTGCACCGCGATGTTCGTGGTTCCCGTGATGCTGCAACGCATGCTGGAGCACGAGCACCGGCCGAACCTGCGGGTCATCGCCTCCAGCGGTTCCGCCCTGCCGCCCCGCGTCGCCGCCCGCACGCTGCAGGAGTTCGGCCCGGTGCTCTACAACCTCTACGGCTCAACGGAAGTGAGCTGGGCGAGCATCGCGACACCGGAGGAGATGCTGCGCGAGCCGGGCACGGCGGGCAAGCCGCCGCTCGGCACCAGACTGGCCGTTGTGGACGATCAGGGCAAGCCCGTGGCGCCGGGCGAGACCGGGCGCATCTTCGTGGGCAACGAGATGTTGTTCGACGGCTACACCAACGGCACCAGCAAGGAATCGCTGGACGGCCTGATGTCGACCGGCGATCTCGGTTATCTCAAGGACGGCCTGCTGTTCGTGGCCGGACGCGACGACGAGATGATCGTGTCAGGTGGTGAAAACGTTTACCCGCACGACGTCGAGGATTTGCTCTCCACGCTGGACGGCGTCACGGAGGTCGCGGTGCTCGGCGTGCCGGACGACGAGTGGGGCCAGCGCCTGGCGGCTTTCGTCGTCGGCGCGAAAACCCTGACGGCCGAACACATACGTGAACACGTGAAGGCGAATCTGGCGCGATACTCCGTTCCCCGGGATGTTTTCTTCGTCAACGAGTTGCCGCGCAACGCGGCCGGAAAAGTGTTGAAACGTCAATTGCGCGAGCACCACTAGAGTCAGCCTCCGAATGAGGGGGCTTCACCATGACGGTTCCCGGCAGGACCGCGGATCCGCGTTCCAACGCCGTGCACAACCTGCGCGAGGCACGCATCGCCCTGGACGAGGGCAGGCCGGGCGAGGCGTTGGAGTACGCGGAGAAGGCGGTGGCCGCGTTCGCGTGGCTGGACGACGTCGAGGGCGTCGCGGAGGGTGTGCTGGCGCAGTCGGTGGCGCTCGGCAAGCGGGGGCTGTGGCCCAGCGCGCTCGACACGATCGACAAGGTGCAGGAGATCGCGGCGGCGAACCGCCACATCGGACTGCAGGCGCGGTGCAGCTTTTCCCGTGCCGTGGTGGAACTGCGGCTCGACTCGCGGGAGCGGAGCTTCAACTCCTTCGCCCGCGCGCTGGGTCTCGCGGAGCTCACCGGCGACAACGAGCTGATCGGCTCGGTGCTGTTCGAACAGGCACGGGTGATGCGCATGCAGTACCACGAGCACTGCATGATCCGCACCGAGGAGAACCGCTGCAGCCTCGACGGCGAGCCGTGCGTGCGCAAGATCCGCCGCGCGGAAGCGTTGTGCGCTCAGGTGCGGGACCGGTGGAAGACGCTCGGCGATCCGGTGCGGATGGCGATGGTCAACGTCCTGCTGACACACGTGCGCATTGATCTGGGTGAACTTGACCGCGCGCACCGCAGCTGGCAGCGCGCTGACCAGTTGCTTGCCGGAAGGAACCGCCCGGTGGCGCGGGCCGAGGCGCTGATGGCGCGGGCGCGCCTCAGCGGTGCGCGGGCGCGCTACCCCGAGCAGATCGCCCAGCTCACCCAGGCCGCCGAACTCGCGATGAGCTGCCTGGCACGGGAAGTGGCGGTGCACGCGCACCAGCAGCTGAGCGAGGCGCACGAACGAGCCGGCGATCTGGAACGGGCGTTGCGGCACGCGCGCCTGCAGTTGGAGCAGTACCGGTTGTGGGAGCTGCAAGAAGGTCGCGATCTGCTGCGGATGCGCGAGCACGACCTGTCGTCACGGCTCGTGGAACAGTTGGCGCACAGGCGTTTCGAGCCCAAGCGGGAGGACACCGTGATGCGCGTCCCGCACACCGGCGAGCTCCACGAAACCGGTACCGCGGAGCACACGAACACCCGGATCGCCCGCGCCCTGCGAGCGGGACTCACCAAACGCGGCATCGAGGTGCTGCGGCTCGTGGCCGCCGGAGCGAGCACGGCGATGATCGCGGAGTCGCTCGGCCTGTCTCCCAAGACGGTGCAGAACCACCTCCAGCGCATCTACACGACGCTTGACGTCAACGGACGCGCCGGTGCCATCGTCTGGTGGATGAACCTCACCACCAGCTAGTCATTCGCAGTCAACCCCTTGACAACTGGGCCGACCGGACAGGCGGGCCATCGCCCGTTCGGTCGCTTGCCGTCGACCGGGAACTGCCGGTTCCCGGGTGTTTTACCCATGTTCACGCGGTGCAATTGGGTGATGTGATGGGTAACTGGTCTGTGTCATGCTCCGTTAACAAGGTGTCCAGTTAATGAGCGAGGGGCGGTCATGACGAGGCAACGCCCGTACGTCGGGCTAGTGCTTGCGCAGCGCGATGCGTGCCACGTCTCGCCACAGCAGCGGATCGACGCCTTCGGGGTTGATGTGTTCCAGCAACGCGGCGAGTGCGGTGCGCGCGTCGGCGCCGCCGTCCGCGTCGACCTCGTCCGCCGCCCGCACGAGCAGCAGGTGGCACCGCAGCTGCTGCTCGGCGTCGAGCTGGCCGGTCGCCAGCGCGATCTCCGCGAGTTCGCGGGCCCGGTCGACCTCGCCGTCGCGCAACGCCAGTTCCGCCCGCAACGCGCGGGCGTGCGCGAGCAGGTTCTCCTGGCGGCGCATGGCCGCGACCGTCGTCTCCACCTTGTCCAGCAACGCGACCACGTCGTCGAGGTTCGCTCCCGGCGTGCGCAGCGTGATGGACGCTCCGGCCAGGCGGACGCGGCAGCGGTACTCGGCATCGCCGTCGAAGTCGTCCAGCATCGCGACGGCCTCGCGGATGCAGTGCGCGGCCTCCATCCGGTCCCCCAGGCGATCCGCGACCTTGGCGCGCACCCACCACGTGGAGATCGCGAGCCGGTCGCGGCCGAGTTCGGGCAGCCGCGCGGAAAGCTGGTCCACGACCTGTTCGGCGTCCGCCAGGCGGCCGGCCCCGGTGAGCTCCGCGCACAACGAGATGAGCGCACGCGTGTGGACGCGACGCACCCGTTCGCCGTCACCGTTCGACAGTTCGACGGCCTCGGTCGCGGCCTTCACGGATTCGGCCGTCCGGCCGAGGCGCCGCAACGAGGATGCGCGCAGGATCTCCACGAGCGCGTCCACCGCCGGACCGGGAGACCACGACTTGCGCAGCTTCGCCCCCGCCAGCAGCAGGCCCTCGTGGTCTCGCTGCCGCGCGAGCATCACCAGGCGCGTCCAGCGCACGCACCAGCCGAACATCTCCTCGTCGGACCGCTTTCCCAGCGTTTCCAGCAGATCGACGGCCATCACGAGGTCACCGTCGTGGTACGCGAGCAGCGCTTCGCACCACGCCAGCGCCTCGTCCTGCATCGCGGTGCGGTCCTCGTCGACCATCAGCTCGGACGGGTCGACGCCGAGCACCTCGGCGAGCCTGCGGACGACGGTGGGCGACGGCACCCGTTCGCCGGACTCCAGCCGGGACACGTAGCTCATCGAGACGCCGGGGCACGCGAGGTCCTTTTGCGACAAACCTCGCTGCAGCCGGACCGCCCGCAACCGCGCACCGAACCTCGTCAACGACTTCCTGCCCTCATCCACGGCCGCCACCTATCGAAGGAGCCCCTTAATGAAGTTGAACACTATCGCTCGAACCGTCGCGGCCGTGATCCTCAGTTTGGGGGCGCTGCTGGCGATGTCGGGCGCGGCCTCGGCTGACGACCGCGACGCCGGGTTCACCCCGCCGTACTGCTCCCAGCCCTGATCGACCGCCCTGCCCGAGGTGGTCTTGCCTCCCTCGCAAGCAAGACCACCCCGGCCATCGACACACCAATTGACACACCTGACCACACCACCAGGTACGGGTGAGGCACCCTTGTGGGGTGACTCTGCAACTGCGCACGCCTCGTCACCAGGTGAGCCCGAAGTCCGTCCTGCTGTGGACGATGCAGGCCGCCGTGTTCTGGCTCGTGCTCTTCGTGCCCCAGCTGATCGTGTTCCTGCTGGTGGGCAACCCGCCGACGTGGGAGTTGGCGCTCATGATCGCCACGCTGGTCGTCGGGATCGTGCACACCGCGGTCGAACCGAGCTGGCGCTACCGCGTCCACCGCTGGGAGACCACGCCGGACGCCGTCTACACCCTGTCCGGCTGGCTGAATCAGGAGTGGCGAGTCGCGCCGGTGTCGCGGATCCAGACGATCGACACGAAACGAGGGCCGTTCCAGCAGTTGCTCGGCCTGTCGACCGTCACGGTGACGACGGCGTCGGCCGCCGGGCCCGTGGAGATCGAGGGCCTGGAGCACGAGGTCGCGCAGAGGCTCGTGGTGGAACTGACGAACACGACGCAGGCCACCCCCGGTGATGCCACGTGAGCACCCCCGCCGAGCTGCCCGCCGCGCCGGAGTTCACCGAGCCGCTGCAGGAATGGCACCGCCTGCACGTGCGGATGCTGGTCGTGCGGCCGCTCAACGAGGGCATCGCGATGCTGGTGCCGATCCTCGTGCTGCTGTTCACCGGCAACGGCGAGAAGTGGCGGCTCATCGCCAGCGGCGCGACGGTCGCGGCGATCCTCGCGTTCAGCTATCTCCTCTGGCGCACCACGAAGTACCGCATCACCGGCGACCAGGTCGAGCTGCACACGGGTCTGCTGACCCGCAAGCAGCTCGCGGTGCCGCGTGATCGCATCAGGACGGTCGACCTCACCTCCAAGCCGGGGCACCGGATCTTCGGGCTGTCGGCGGTGCGGATCGGCACGGGACAGCAGGACGTCCCCGGCACGGACGGCCTCACCCTCGACGCCGTGACGCAGCAGGAGGCCGAACGGCTGCGGTTGTTGTTGCTGCGGAAGGGAGTCGCGCCCAGGGCGACTCCGGAGGGCGAGGACGCGGAACCGGTTCCGCTGCCCGAGTCCGAGGTCATCTCGCAGCTCGACCTGAAGTGGCTGAAGTTCGCGCCGCTGTCGTTGTCGGGTCTCGTCGCGATCGGCGCCGTGTTCGGCGTGCTGTCCAACTACGCGGACGACCTCGGCCTGCACCCCGTGCAGGACCTGTGGGAGTGGCTGTTCGAGAACCCCAGCCTCGCGCTCTTCGCCGGGTTCCTGATCGTGCTGGCCGTGCTCGGGCTGGTGCTGTCGATCCCGCTGTACATCCTCCAGTTCTGGAACTACCGCCTGACCCGTGAGCCGGACGGAACCCTGCGCGTGCAACGGGGTCTGCTCACCACCCGCTCGGTTTCGGTGGAGGAGCAACGGCTTCGCGGCGTCGACATCCAGGAACCGCTGCTGGTGCGCGCCGGCAAGGGCGCGAAGCTCGCCGCCGTGACGACGGGTCTGGGCTCGAAGGGCGAGAGCAACCTGCTGCTGCCGCCCGCGCCGCTGTCCGTGGCGCACCAGGTGTCGCGGGACGTGCTGAAGGTCGGCAACGACCCGACGACCTTGCGGCTGCGCAAGCACCCGTTCGCCGCGTTGCGTCGCAGCATGATCCGGCACGTGATGCCGTGGATCGTGATCGCGGTGGGCCTCGCGATCTTCGCGCCGTCGTGGGCGTGGCCGATCCCGGTGGCGATCATCCCGTTCGCCGCGCTGGTCGGCTGGGACAACTACCGCTCGCTCGGCAACGCCCTGGACGAGCGCTATCTGGTGACGCGCAACAACTCTCTCGTGCGCAGCACCGTCGCGTTGCAGCGCACCGGCATCATCGGATGGCGCATCCACCGGTCGTTCTTCCAGCGCCGCAGCGGTCTGGTGACGATCGGCGCGACGACCGCGGCGGGTGCGGGCGTCTACCACGTCACGGACGTCGGCGAGTCCGACGGACTGGCGCTGGCCGATGAGGCCGTGCCCGATCTGCTGCGCCCGTTCCTGATCGACGAGTAGGTCCTTTGTGGACTGGGGTCACGCCGAGCGGAACGTCTGACGGTAGGCGCTCGGCGAGACCCCGACCGACGCCGCCAGCTGCTGACGCAACGCCGCGCCGGTTCCGAAGCCCGCGTGATTCGCGACCTGGTCGATCGGCAGGTCGGTGGACTCCAGCAGGTGCCGGGCGCGGTCGACGCGCTGCTGCGTCAGCCACTGGCCCGGCGACATCCCCGTCTCGGCGCGGAACCGGCGGGTGAACGTGCGCACGCTCATCCGCACCTGCGCGGCCATCGCGGCGAGGTCGAGCGGTTCTTGGAGGCGCTCCAAGGCCCACTCGCGGGCGAGCGCGGTGGACGTGTCCGGGTAGCTCGGCACCGGCCGGTCGACGAACTGGGACTGACCGCCCTGCCGCCACGCGGGGACGACGCAGTAGCGGGCGATCCAGTTCGCGACCTCGCTGCCGTGGTCGGACCTGATGACGTGCAGGCACAGGTCGATGCCCGCGGCGACGCCCGCCGACGTGAGGATGTCGCCGTCGTCGATGAACAGCACGTCCGGGTTGAGGCGCACCTTCGGGTAGAGCGCGCGGAACTCGTCGGTGGTGCCCCAGTGCGTGGTGGCGGGCCTGCCGTCGAGCAGCCCGGCCGCCGCGAGCACGAACGCGCCCGTGCAGATCGACATGATCCGGCGCGCGTTCGTCGTCGTGAGCGCCTCCAGCACGGCCGGTTCGAGCCAGCCCTCACGTGCCGGCTTGTAGTGGGTGCCTGGCACGAGCACCGTGTCCGCGTCTTGGAGCGCCTCCAAGCCGTGCTCGGGCGCGATGGTGAAGCCGCCGGTGGTGGGGATGGGGCGGCGGTCCGGCGAGCAGACGACCACCTCGTAGCGGTCCGCGAGCCGGGCGAACATGTGCGTCGAGCTGCCGATGTCGAACGCCACCGACTGCTCGAGCGCGAGAACGGCGATCCGGTGCATGGCCTGATTCTTTCACATGTTGGCCATCGGGCCACTGGTCGCCGCGTCGGTCATCGCTGAACCTTGTCGGCGTGAGACTCCATTGGGCCTGGGTTGTCGCGGGCGTGTCCTTCATCGCCCTGGTCGGTGCCGCGTCGTTCCGCGCGGCGCCGGGTGCGTTGATCGAGCCGTTGCAAGCGGAGTTCGGCTGGACGACCGGCACGATCTCCCTCGCCATCTCGATCAACCTGTTGCTGTTCGGGCTGACCGCGCCGTTCGCGGCCGCGCTGATGGACAAGTTCGGCGTGCGGGTCGTGGTGACCTGCGCGTTGACGCTGGTCGCGATCGGCAGCGGGCTGACGGTGTTCATGACCGCGTCGTGGCAGCTGGTCCTGCTGTGGGGTGTCGTGGTCGGGCTCGGCACCGGCTCGATGGCGCTGGCGTTCGTCGCCACGATCACCGGACGCTGGTTCGTGAAGCACCGCGGCCTGGTCACGGGCGTGCTGACGGCGGGTGGTGCGGCCGGTCAGCTCGTGTTCCTGCCGACCGTGGCCTGGCTGTCCGAGTCCTACGGCTGGCGGTACGCGTCGCTGGTGATCTGCATCGCCGCGCTGGCCGTGGTGCCGCTGGCGGCGTTCTTCCTGCGCGAGTACCCGCGTGACGTCGGGCTGTTGCCGCTCGGCGCGACCGAGGACACTCCCCCGCCGCCGTCCGGTGGCGCGGCCAAGCGTGCTCTGGGCGCGCTGGCCACCGCTGCCAGGACCCGGCCGTTCTGGTTGCTGGCCGGGGGGTTCGCGATCTGCGGAGCGTCCACGAACGGCCTGGTGGGCACGCACTTCATCCCCGCCGCGCACGACCACGGCATGCCGACGACGACCGCCGCCGGGCTGCTGGCGCTGGTGGGCGTGTTCGACATCGTGGGCACGATCGCGTCCGGCTGGCTGACCGACCTGGCCAATTCAGCGTTACTGCTCGCGTCCTATTACGCGTTGCGCGGCCTCTCGCTGATGCTGCTGCCGCAGCTGTTCGGCGAGTCGGCGCACCCGTCGATGCTGGTGTTCATCATCTTCTACGGCCTGGACTGGGTCGCGACCGTGCCGCCGACCGTGGCGTTGTGCCGCCAGTACTTCGGCATGTCCGGGCCGGTCGTGTTCGGCTGGGTGTTCGCGTCGCACCAGCTCGGCGCGGCCGTCGCGGCGTCCGCGGCCGGGCTCACCCGCGACCACCTGGGCAGCTACGACCTGGCCTGGTACGTCGCGGGCGCCCTCTGCATCGGCGCGGCGGTGCTGTCAGCGTCGCTTGCGCGAAGTCCCGAACAGACCTCGCGTGATCTCGCGCGCCAGGGCACTGCCGGCTGACCGCAGGAACGACTTCACGGCGCTGTTGCCCAGCACCTTCTCGACCATCCCCGGTTCCTCCTTCTCCCGGCGAGGAGGTTCCGGGGATCGTTCCTGCTGTTCTTCCTGTGGCGGCGCGACCTTCTGCATGAGCTGCTCGTAGGCCGACTCGCGGTCGATCGTCTCCGAGTACTTGCCGTGCAGGTCCGACGCCTGGGAAGCCTGTTTGATCGCGTCGTTGCCGATGGTGTCCATCAACGACCGCGGCGCCCGCAGGCGAGTCCACGCGACCGGCGTCGGCGCGCCCTTCTCACTGAGCACGGTGATGATCGCCTCGCCGATGCCGAGCGACGTGAGCGCCTTCTCCAGGTCGTAGTGCGGCGTCGTCGGATATGTCTTCACCGTGCGCGCCAACGCCTTCTGGTCGTCCGGCGTGAACGCGCGCAATGCGTGCTGGACGCGCGCGCCGAGCTGCGACAGCACGTCGTTCGGGATGTCGGTCGGCAGCTGCGTGCAGAAGAAGACGCCGATCCCCTTGGACCGGATGAGCTTCACGGTCTGGGTGATCTGGTCGAGGAACGCCTTGGAGGCGTTGGAGAACAGCAGGTGCGCCTCGTCGAAGAAGAAGACGAGCTTGGGCTTCTCGACGTCGCCTTCCTCGGGCAGCGTCTCGAACAACTCCGCCAGCAGCCACATCAGGAACGTGGAGAACAGCGCCGGATTGCCTTGCAGTTCCGCGAGTTCGAGCAGGCTCACGACGCCCTTGCCGTCGTGCTGCCGCATCAGGTCGGCCGGGTCGAGCTCCGGTTCACCGAAGAACTTGTCGCCGCCCTGTGCCTCCAGGTTGACCACCGCCCGCAGGATCACGCCCGCCGTGGAAGTGGAGACGCCGCCGATGCCCTTGAGGTCGGCCTTGCCCTCGTCGCTGGTGAGGTGCTGGATGACGCTGCGCAGGTCCTTGGTGTCGAGCAGCGGGAGGCCTTTCGAGTCCGCCCAGTGGAAGATCAGGCCGAGCGTCGACTCCTGGGTGTCGTTCAGGCCCAGCACCTTCGACAACAGGATCGGGCCGAAGCTCGTGATCGTCGCCCGCAGCGGCACCCCGAGACCGCCGGTGCCGATCGACAGGAACTGCGTCGGGTACGACTGCGGCTGCCAGTCGTCGCCGGTGTCCTTGGCGCGGGCCGTGGTCCGATCACTGACGCCGCCCTGCTGCGACAGACCGGACAAGTCGCCCTTCACGTCCGCCATCAGCACGGGAACGCCGTTGTTGGACAGCTGTTCGGCGAGCAACTGGAGGGTCTTCGTCTTGCCGGTTCCCGTTGCGCCCGCGACGAGTCCGTGGCGGTTGACCATGGCCAACGGGATGCGGACGTGGGCGGTCGGCTCCACGGTGCCGTCGACCAGCACGGCGCCGAGTTCGATGGCCGCGCCCTCGGACGCGTATCCAGCAGCGATCTCAGCTTGGGCCGTCATGCAGGAGGAGCGTAATCAGGTTGCCGCACGCCGCCACTCGAAGTTGACGCCTCGCGCAGTAATGTTTCCGGCGTGATGGATCGTCTGGTGTGGATCGACTGCGAGATGACCGGACTCGACCTGGGCAAGGACGCTCTGATCGAGATCGCGGCACTGGTCACGGACGCCGAGCTCAACGTGCTCGGCGACGGCGTGGACATCGTGATCCACGCGGATGACGACGTGCTCGCCTCGATGCCGGACGTCGTCATGGAGATGCATGCCAAGTCGGGCCTGACCGAGGAGGTGCGCGCGTCCGCCGTCTCCATGGAGGAGGCAGAGGCCGCCGTGCTGGCCTACATCAAGGAGTGGGTCCCCGACCCGCGGACCGCTCCCCTGGCCGGCAACTCCATCGCCACCGACCGCGGCTTCATCGCCCGCGACATGCCGGCGCTGGACGCCCACCTGCACTACCGCATGGTCGACGTGTCGTCGATCAAGGAGCTGTGCCGGCGCTGGTACCCGCGCATCTACTACGCGCAGCCGGGCAAGGGTCTCGCGCACCGGGCGCTCGCCGACATCGTCGAGTCGATCCGGGAGCTCGCGTACTACCGGCGGACGGCGTTCGTGCCGCAGCCGGGCCCGTCGTCGGAGCAGGCCCAGGCCGTGGCCGCTGACCTGCTGAAGAACGCCGACTGACCCCCGATTTCAATATCGGTAGCTCTCGTTGCTATGCTTTCCTCGCCGGTCAACGACTGGCAATGGTGGGTGTAGCTCAGCCGGTAGAGCACTGGGTTGTGATCCCAGGTGTCGCGGGTTCAAGTCCCGTCACTCACCCTTTGTCGAAAGGCCTCCGCACTCGCGGGGGCCTTTCTTCACGTTCAGGGAGTCTTCATGACCACGCTCGTCGCCAAGGATCTCGCCGCGGGTCACGGTGACCGCGTCCTGTTCTCCGACCTGGACCTGGTGGTCGCCCCCGGCGACGTCATCGGGCTCGTCGGCGTGAACGGCGCGGGCAAGTCGACGCTGCTGAAGACCCTGGCCGGGTTGATCCCCGCCGAGTCGGGTCGCGTCTCGCTCAGCCCGCCGTCCGCCAACGTCGGCCACCTCGCTCAGGAGCCCGAACGTCTCGAAGGCGAGACCGTGCGCGACTTCCTGGCCCGCCGCACCGGAGTCGCTGCCGCTCAGGCCGCTCTGGACGTGGCCACCGAGGCGTTGACCGCCGGCAACGACGAGGGCTACTCGGACGCGCTCGACCAGTGGCTCGTACTGGGCGGCGCGGATCTGGAGGAACGGTCCCTGGAGGTCGTGTCGGACCTCGGGCTGACCGTGGGCCTCGACGCGTTGATGACCTCGCTGTCCGGTGGCCAGGCCGCCCGCGCGGGCATGGCGTCGTTGCTGCTGAGCCGCTACGACATCTTCCTGCTCGACGAGCCGACCAACGACCTGGACCTCGACGGCCTGGAACGGCTGGAGAAGTTCGTCACGGGCCTGCGCGCCGGAACCGTGGTGGTCTCACACGACCGCGAGTTCCTGGCGCGCACGGTCACCAGCGTGCTGGAGCTCGACCTGCACCAGAACTCCGTGCGCCTGTACGGCGGCGGCTACGAGTCGTACCTCGAAGAACGCGCGCGGGCCCGTCAGCACGCCCGTGACGACTACGAGGAGTTCGCGGACACCAAGGCCTCGCTGGAGGCCCGCGGACGCATGCAGCGCGCGTGGATGGACAAGGGCGTGAAGAACGCCCGGCGCAAGGCGACGGACAACGACAAGAACGCCCGCAAGTTCCGTGCCGACGCCACCGAGAAGCAGGCGTCGAAGGCCCGCCAGACCGACCGCATGATCGAACGCCTGGAGGTCGTCGAGGAGCCCCGCAAGGAGTGGGAGCTGCGGATGGAGATCGCCGCGGCCCCGCGTTCCGGTGCCATCGTGGCGTCCCTGCGGGCAGCGGTGGTCGAACGCGGCGGCTTCCGGCTCGGCCCGGTGGACCTGCAGATCGACTGGGCGGACCGGGTCGCGATCACCGGCGCGAACGGCGCGGGCAAGTCGACGCTGCTGGGCGCGCTGCTCGGCCGGGTCGAGCTGACCTCGGGCTACGCGACGCTGGGTTCCGGCGTCGTGGTCGGCGAGGTGGACCAGGCGCGGGGGCTGTTCCTGGGCGACCTGCCGCTGGTGGACGCGTTCGAGGAAGCGGTGCCGGAGATGAACCCGGCCGACGTGCGCACGTTGCTGGCGAAGTTCGGGCTGAAGGCGGTGCACGTGAAGCGTCCGGCGGCGTCGCTGTCACCGGGTGAGCGGACGCGGGCGGCGCTGGCGTTGCTGCAGGGCCGCGGGGTGAACCTGCTGGTGCTGGACGAACCGACGAACCACCTCGACCTGGCCGCGATCGAGCAGCTGGAGTCGGCGCTGGAGAACTACCCCGGCACGTTGCTGCTGGTGACGCACGACCGGCGGATGCTGGAAGCGGTGCAGGTGAACCGTCACCTGGCCGTGTCGGGCGGCCAGGTGACGGTCTCCTAGAGCGTCAGCGGTTGCCCTGGACCCACTGGGCCCACGGCACCTGCCAGTCGCCGAAGCCGTCCCACGACTCCAGGGGCGGGCCGCCGGAGTTGGTGACGATGACGACGTCGCCCTGCTTGCTGTTGTCGATGACCCACTTGGCGTTCTCCGGCGACAGGTTGAGGCAGCCGTGACTCACGTTCCGGTTGCCCTGGTCGCCGATGGACCACGGCGCGCTGTGGAAGAAGATGCCGCTGTTGGACATGCGGTAGGCCCAGTCGACCGGCGTCTTGTAGCCGCCGTTCTCCAGTGCGAGGCCGTACGTGGTCGAGTCCATGATCATGTGGTCGTGCTTCTCCATCAGCACGTACGTGCCGTGGGGGGTGGTGTTGGCCGCGTTGCCCATCGAGGTCGGCATGGTGCGCACGACGTTGCCGTTGACCTTGACGTTGACCTGGTGCGTCTGGCCGTCGGCCTCGTAGATGACCTCGTCGCCCACGGTCGTGGTGATCGTGCGGTCTTCCTGGCCGTAGATGCCGTCACCGATGTGCTTGCCGTAGACCTTGATGTTCATCGTGATCTTGGTGCCCGACTTCCAGAACTTCTCCGGACGCCAGTGCACCTCCTTCTTGTTGAACCAGTAGAAGGCGCCCTCGACCTTGGGCTCGGTGGTGATCTCCAGCATCTTCTCGGCCGCGACCTTGTCGGCCACCGGCTCGTCGAAGTAGAAGGCCAGCGGCTGGCCGACACCGATGGTGGTGCCGTCCTGCGGGTTCGTCGACACGTACGTGAGCGTGCGCGGCTTCACCGTGGTGAAGGACGACTCCTTGGTCTGCGGCTTGCCGTCCTCGCCCGTCGCCGTGGCGGACAGCTTGTACGTCTTCGAGTACCCGAGCGGCTCGGTGTTCGTCCACTGCGTCGACTCGGGGTTCATCTTGCCCTCGACGACCTTGCCGTCGGGGTTCGTCAGCTTGACGTCGGTCAGCTTCCCGTCCGCCGCGGTCGCGATGACCGGCAGACCGGGCGACACGTCCGCCGCACCGTCGTTCAGCGCCAGTGTCAGCGTGACGGGCTTCGGCGGAGGAGGAGCAGCGCTCGACTCCCCGCCGGCGCCGCCTGTCCCGCTGTCACCGCCCCCTGAACAGCCTGCGATCAGCATCACAGCGACACCCGCTGCGACGACCCCACGACCGCGCCTGCCCCACATCCCCATCGACGTACTTCCGATCTGCTTGTCGCCACTCCCGAGACTGCCTGCACGAAGTCGCTTTGGCGTCCCCCGATTAGGTGACGACAGGGAGTGCACCGAAGTTGCGCAAGTGGCCGGATCGTTACGTGGCAGATGCACCCCAAACCCGCGCTGACCAGCCGATTGGGAGCGCGTGGAGGCGCTGTGCTAACGTTCTTCCCGTCGGAACGAGCAAGCCTCCGGCACACAAACAAGCGCCGCTAGCTCAGTTGGTTAGAGCAGCTGACTCTTAATCAGCGGGTCCGGGGTTCGAGTCCCTGGCGGCGTACTCCAGAGAAGCAGGTCACAGTTTCTGTGACCTGCTTCTCTGCTTTTCCCGGTTCTTCTGTGGCGACCGGATTCGATCATGCCCCGAGCAGGCTCAACAGACTTCTGCAAACGGTGCCATTTTCCTAATTCACATATCTGATTTTTCACATGCTCGAACATTTCGCGAATTGAGCGCGAATCATTGACGAGACCTCAGGAACTATTCACAATTCGACTCCACGATGTGAGCCGCCCCACATACGTGGTCGAACTGTTCCTTGGAGGCATGCGTGTCCCGAAGTCATGGCCTACGACGAGCCGCCACGCTCGCAATCGTGAGCACTCTCGCCGCGGCGGGCGTCGCCGTGCTGGTCAACGCCGCGGGCGCGGCTCCCGGCGCGGGCGCGCTCACCGGGCTGGACACCTCGGCCGGCAATCGCCGGGCGCCCGTGAGCGGGCTGTACGACTGGAGCAAAGCCGGTTATCGGGGTGGCCAGAACCTCCCCGGCGCGAGTGAGATCAACTCCGCTGCGGAGTGCCAGATCACCGCTGCCGAATTGGCGAGCCAGTTCAACGTGAAGCCGAATGACGGCCTGGACGATTCCGCGGGTCTGCAATCAGCCATCGATTCGATCAAGACGTCCTGTTCGCCGTCCGCGAGCTACACGAAGCTGAGTCTGATCACGCTGCCGGCCGGTGGGCTGGCCGTGTCGCGCGAACTGCACGTGGACGCGGACTACCTGATTCTTCGAGGGGCGGGCAAGGACGCCACGAAGATCACCTACCGGCCGGACGCGAACACCCTCTACGACGCCCTCACCCCGGACGGCTCCGACTGGGACGAGGACGGCATGACGTCCGGCGCGGGCAAGGGCGGCTGGCTGTGGCCGGGCCGCGGCCTGTTCCGGGTCCAGTCGCGCGGTGTCGACCCGAGCTACGCGAGCGACTACGCCGCGGCTCCCGCCAACCGCAAGGACATCTTCGAGGGCACGGTGAACGTGCACTGGAAGGTCGGCGCGAAGGTGGCCACTGCCGCCAGGACCGGTGACCGCACGATCACCGTGCAGTCGGCCACCAGGATCAAGGCCGGCATGTTCGTGAACGTCCGTGCCGCCAACTCGGTCAAGTTCTACGAGCAGCAGCAGGCGACCGGCGCCGGGTTCCCGATGCTGAACATGCACATGCGGCAGCAGATCTTCACCGTCACCTCGGTCTCCGGCAACACCGTGACGCTGGACCGGCCGCTCGAGTACGACGTCCCGGTCAACTCCACTTCGGACGGTTCGGCGCCGATCGACGGGACGACGTACGACTCGAAGGTGTCCCCGCTCGTCGACCCGGTCGAGGGCGTCGGCTTCGAGGACTTCGGCTTCACGCAGGCGATGCCCGGTCTCGACCAGGCCGACGCGATCAACAACTACGGCAACATGGCGCCCGCCGCCGAGATGCACGGCATCGTCTTCAAGTGGGCGGCCAACTCCTGGGTGCGCGGCATCAGGGCGGAGATGACGGGCTCGCACCCGATCGTCACCGAGGAGGCCAAGAACCTCCAGATCATGAACAACGAGCTCGACGGCTCGTGGAACAAGGGCAAGGGCGGCAACGGTTACTTCCGCGGCTCGCGCGTGTGGGACTCGCTGTACACCGGCAACACCTCCCGCAACCTGCGCCACTTCACGTTCCAGTGGTCCGCCTCGGGCAACGTCGTGATCGGCAACGACTTCGACTCCGACCTGAACCTGCACGGCGGCTGGGAGCGCAACAACCTGTTCGAGCTGAACACGGTCCGGGTGCCCTACGCGCACCGCTCGGCCAACTGCCGCGCCAACTGCGGTGAGGAGGGCGGCGGCGGTCCCGACAACTCCAACTGGTTCCCGATCTGGTGGGGCGCGGGCAAGAAAGCCGTGAAGTGGTCCGGCGCGTCCGGTCCCCGCAACGTCTTCTTCAACAACACGATGACCAAGCAGACCGCGACCGGCGGGCCGTTCAACGACTACTACGCCGACCACTCGCGGATCTACCAGTTCGGCTGGAACGGCACGGCCTACCAGCACCTGGACATCGGCGGCACGCCCATCACCGACTGGGCCACCAACGAGCAGCGCGACTTCACCGGCGGCCACGGCGTGGACGCCACGAAGACGGACTCGGCGGCGTCGCTGTTCCTGACCTCGGTCAACGGCACTCCGCCGACCAGCGCCACCACCACGTCCACGACCACTACGACCACCACAACCACGACAACGCCGCCTGCGGGTTCGTGCGTCTCCGCCAAGGTCACCCAGACCTCGGTGTGGAACGGCGGCTACGGCGCCGACGTGACGATCACCAACGGCTGCACCACCGCGACGACGTCGTGGACGGTCGAGTTCGACCTGCCGCCGGGCACCACGGTCAGCAGCTCCTGGAGCTCCGTGCGGACGTCGACGGGCCAGCACCACAAGTTCACCAACGCGAGCTTCAACGGCGCCGTCAAACCCGGCGCCAGCACCAAGTTCGGCTTCAACGCCTCGGGTGCCGGTCTTCCCACCGGCTGCACCGTCAACGGCAAGTCCTGCGGAGGCAACTGATGGGCACACGAGCACTCGCGCTCGCCGCGGTGACGGCAACGGTCGCGGCGTTGCTGAGCAGCGGGTCCGCGCAGGCCGCGGCACCCGCGCTGAAGGCGGCGGTCACCCAGACGTCGGTGTGGAACGGCGGCTACGGCGCGGACGTGACGATCACCAACTCCGGTGACGCCGCCAGCACGTCGTGGACGATCGAGTTCGACCTGCCGTCCGGCACCACGATCACGAGTTCCTGGAGCTCCGTCCGCACGTCCACGGGCCAGCACCACAAGTTCACCAACGCGAGCTTCAACGGCGCCGTCAAACCCGGCGCCAGCACGAAGTTCGGCTTCAACGCCTCCGGCGGCAGCCTGCCCACGAACTGCACGATCAACGGCGTCGCATGTGGCGGCGGTACTCCTCCCGCAGACACGCAGGCGCCCTCTGTGCCGGCGGGTCTGCGGTCCACGGGCGTGACGTCCGGCTCGGTGTCGCTGGCGTGGACGGCGTCCACGGACAACGTCGGCGTCACCGGTTACGAGGTGCTGCTCGGCAACACGGTCAACGCGACCGTCACCGGCACGTCGGCCACGGTCACCGGCCTGTCCGCCGCCACCGCGTACTCGTTCTCGGTGCGTGCCAAGGACGCGGCGGGCAACACGTCGGCGACGAGCACGGCGGTCAGCGCCACGACCAGTCCGGGCACCGGCGGCGGCACCACGGTCGACGTCTCCACGGCGGCGCAGCTCCAGGCTGCACTGGCCGCGGCCACCGCGGGCCAGACGATCAAGCTCGCGCCGGGCACCTACCGCGGCTCGTTCGTCGTCAACGGCCGCGCGGGCACCGCGTCCCAGCCGATCACCCTGAGCGGCCCGCGGGACGCCGTCCTCATCAACGACGGCCCCACCGGCGAGGCCCCGTCCTGCCCCGCGCCCACCGCGGGCTGGGACTCCGGCTACGGCCTGTGGGTCTTCGGCTCCCCGTACTGGAACCTCACCGGGTTCACCGTCCAGGAGTCGAAGAAGGGCATCGTCCTCGACAACTCGCACCACACCACGATCGACTCGGTCTCGGTGCACCACGTCGACGAGGAAGCCGTCCACTTCCGCCGTTCCTCGGCCGACGGCATCATCCGCGACTCCACGATCACGGACACCGGCCTGGTCCAGCCCGGCTACGGCGAAGGCGTGTACCTCGGTTCGGCCAACTCCAACTGGGCCTGCCACGGCAACACCGGCGGCATCGACCGCAGCGACCGCGTCCAGGTGCTGAACAACAGGATCGGCCCGAACATCGCGGCCGAGCCGATCGACGTCAAGGAAGGCACCTACGAGGGGATCATCCGCGGCAACACCTTCGACGGTCAGGGCATCAGCGGCCAGAACTCAGCCGACTCCTGGATCGACGTCAAGGGCATCGGGTACCTCATCGAGGGCAACACCGGCACGTTCCGCAGCCCTGGCACCTTCGCCAACGGCTACGAGACGCACAACACCAGCACCACCCCCAGCCTGCCCAACGGCTGCGGCAACGTCTGGCGCGACAACCGTTCCGACCTCGGCGGCGTGGGCCAGTACGCCATCAACATCACCTCGGTGTCGAAGTGCACGGCGATGCCCAACGTCGTCTACGCCTCCAACACCGTGACGGGGGCGGTGAAGGGCCTGACCAACGCACCGGTCACCCCGTAACGCCGCCTTGAGTGGCCCGGCGTCAGCCGGGCCACTTTCGTTAC
Source organism: Lentzea sp. NPDC102401 (assembly GCF_044765805.1). Lineage (NCBI taxonomy): Bacteria > Bacillati > Actinomycetota > Actinomycetes > Pseudonocardiales > Pseudonocardiaceae > Lentzea > Lentzea sp. NPDC102401. The sequence continues at coordinate 229,098 of NZ_JBIWKS010000014.1, forward strand.
TCTCGAAAGCCGGGGGGACGTATGGGCGGAACGGATCTGTACGACGAGATCGGCACCGGGTACTCGTGGGGACGGCGCACCGATCCGCGCTGGATGGCCAAGATTCTCGCCGCGCTCGGCACGGCCGGTTCCATCGCCGACGTCGGCGCGGGCACCGGCTCCTACGAACCGCGCGACCGCACGGTGCTCGCCCTCGAACCGTCCGTCGAGATGATCCGGCAACGACCACCCGGCGCGAGCCCCGCCGTGCGCGCCGTCGCCGAAGCCCTGCCGCTCCGCGACCACGCCGTCGACGCCGCGCTGGCCGTGCTCACCGTCCACCACTGGACCGACTGGCGCGCCGGTCTCGCCGAACTCCGCCGCACAGCGCCACTTCAGGTCGTCCTCGCCTACGACACACGCCGGCACGCCGACTTCTGGTTCGTCCGCGAGTACGTGCCGGAGATCGCTGATCTGGAACTCACCAGGCCTTCAGCGGACGACATCGCGCACGAACTCGGTGCCCACAGCGTCACCGTTCTGCCGCTGCCGTGGGACTTCACCGACGGCGTGTTCCCGGCCTACTGGCGACGCCCGGCCGCCTACCTCGCTCCCCGCGTCCGCCGCGCCTGTTCCGCCCTCGCCCAAACGGATCCCGGTGCGGTCGATCGGGGTGTCCGACGGCTGCGCACCGACCTGGACAGTGGCCGATGGCACGAACGCCATCAGGACCTGATCGACCTCGCCGAGTGGGACGCGGGCTTCCGCCTCATCGTGTCGCACAGCTGAAGGCCTCACCACTTCGGCGAACGCCCCAAGGCGGTGAGGACGCGGTTCAACGGATCGTCGTCGTCCGCGACCAGCGCGGGCCCGAAAGGCGCGCCAGGCTTCAGCCTGGCTTCACCGTCCGGCACCGCCAGCGCGATCCGCAGCGCGGGCTCGGCCAGTTCCGGGGCCAGGTGGTAGTCGAGTCCGAGCGAACGCGCGACGTCCCAGCCGTGTACGACGTAGTCGATCAGGTGGAAGCCGATCGCCTGCATCGCGGGGAACCGCGCCCCGAACTCCGGCAGCTCGAACTCCCGTTGCGGCACTTCGGGTTCCGCGAAGGCCGCGAGCACGTCCTCTGCGGCTTCGGCGTAGTCGACGACGGGCCGCGAGCTGACGGAGACCTCCCAGGCCGCGAGATCCCCGCCCTTACCTCTGGCAGCGGCGGCGAACCCGTGATGCTGGGCGGTCATGTGAGCGAGGAGCTCGGCGAGTGTCCACTCGGAACACGGCGTGGGCTTTCCCAAGTCGTCGGCGGACACCTTGGACACGATCTCAACGCTGGTCCCTACCGCTGTGTGATGCAGAGTCAGCAGGTCATTGATAAGCATATGCCTACGATAGGCAGATGCTTACTATCAGTGCAAGGTAGCTATCATCCTGTTCGTGAATGGTCGGCGACGTGACCTGGCGGCGATGATCGCGCCGCTGCAACGAGCGCTGGTCGCCGCCGAGCAGCCGGTGCTGCGCGCGCACGGTCTGAGCATGTGGGGCTACGTCGTGCTCGACACCGTCGAAGGCCAGCCGGTGCGCACCCAGGCCGCCCTCGCGGAGTTCATCGGCGCGGACAAGAGCCGGATCATCGGCGTCCTCGACGAACTGGAGAACGACGGCCTGCTGGAACGCACCCGCGACCCGGCGGACCGGCGCGCCCGGCTCGTCACGATCACCGAAGAGGGCCGCCGCCGGCACAGCGCGGCGCAGGCCGAGATCCAGCGGGGCGAGGAACGCTTGCTCGCGCAGTTGCCCACCGCGGACCGCGAGGCGTTGCTGCGCTCGCTGGCCGTGCTGATCGACCAACTGCCGAAACTCGGCCAGGACTGAGGAAGTCCGCACACGTGCGGCAACAAGAGCGCGGAACTCCGCGCACCTCCTCCATCGCTCTCCGTGTCGCGGATGTTTCACATAGCGCACAAATAGGTTGTGACCTGCGCTAACTACCGCCACGATGGGCGGCGTCAAACAACGACTGATTGTCATGGGGGCAGTCGAACAATGCGATTCAAGCGTGTAATGGCAGCTGTGCTCGGCATCGCGGCGATGGTCACCGTCGTCGCGGCCACCCCGAGCGTGGCGCAGGGGGACAAGAACTCGATCTCGGGCAAGGGCCTCCCGCGTGACCGTGGCGCGACCACGCTCACGACCAACGGGCAGACCTTCCTCGAGATCAACGCCGCCAACGAGCTCGTCCACTGGTCGCGCTCCGGCGAGAGCTACGCCAAGCAGCTCCGCGGCTGGGGCTGGGGTGGCACGCGCACCATCACGACCCTCGACGAGCAGAACTTCCTCGAGATCAAGAACGACGGTCGCCTGTCCAAGTGGTCGTGGAACGGTTCCTGGTACACCGAGGCCGTCATCGGCACGGGCTGGAACAACGCTCGCCTGATCACGGGCACCAGCCTGGGTCAGTTCATCGAGATCAACAACCAGGGCGAGCTCGTCTACTGGACGATCGACGGCTCCAACGGCATGAGCAGGGTCGTTCGCGGCTCGGGCTGGGGCGCGACGCGCAGCATCACGGGTCTCGACCCCTACCTCTTCCTTGAGGTCAAGGGCGACGAGAACCACTCGGTCTCCTACTGGGTCAACGAGGCGGGCGGCGTCACGGAGTACCCCGCCACGGGCAGCAGCTTCACCGGGGTCCGCCTGATCGCGGGTGGCGACATCGATCACTTCACGGTCGTCGCGACCGACGGCAACCTGGTGGAGTTCGCCTGGGTCGATGCCGGCGAGGAGAGCGGCTACCGCGGCACCGTTCGCGGCTGGGGCTGGGGCGGCACGCGCATGATCGGCTGATCAACCTGCTGTGATGAAGGGCCCCGACCGGTTCGTCGGGGCCCTTTTTGCATTGTCCGCCCGCAGTGGTCAGGATCTGGTGATGACCGACCTGCACGAGCTCTACCGCGATCTGCACAGTCACCCCGAACTGTCGCTGCACGAGTTCCGCACCGCGGGCGTGCTCGCCGACGCCTTGCAGCCGCTGGGTTTCGACGTCACGACGGAGGTCGGCGGCACCGGCGTGGTGGGCGTGCTGCGCAACGGCGACGGCCCGATCGTGATGCTCAGGGCGGACATCGACGCGTTGCCCGTCAAGGAGACGACCGGACTTCTCTACGCGTCAACGGCTCGTGCAACGAACACCGACGGCGAAGACGTACCGGTGGCTCACGCGTGCGGGCACGACATGCACGCCACGTGTTTGATCGGGGCGGCCGAGCGGTTGACGCAGACCCGTGAGGAGTGGTCGGGAACGCTGCTCGTGGTGTTCCAGCCCGCCGAGGAACTGGGTCGCGGCGCACGGGACATGGTCGCCGACGGACTGTTCGAACGGTTCGGCAAGCCGGAAGTCGTGCTGGCGCAACACGTCAGCCCGCTACCCGCCGGGATGATCGCGTACGGCAGCGGGCCGCTGATGGCGGCGTCCGACTCGGTGCGGGTCACGTTGTTCGGCCGGGGCGGGCACGGTTCGGCGCCGGAGACCGCGGTGGATCCGGTGCTGATGGCCGCGCATGTCGTGGTGCGGCTTCAAGGAATCGTCGCGCGCGAGATCGCACCGTCCGAACGCGCCGTCGTCACGGTCGGGCGGTTGCAGGCCGGCACCAAGGAGAACGTCATCCCGGAGACCGCCGAGATCGGCGTCAACATCCGGACGTTCAACGAGCACGTCCGCGGCATCGTCCGTGCCGCCGTCGAACGGATCGCCCGCGCCGAGGCCGCCGCGTCCGGAGCACCGCGCGAGCCCGAGTTCGACTGGTACGACGGCACTCCCGTGCTCGTGTCCGATCCGGACGCGACCACGACGACCATGACCGCGTTCGCCGAGCACTTCGGCAAGCAGAACCTGATCCCCGGCGCGGTGGTCAACGCCAGCGAGGACGTCGGCGTTTTCGGCACGGCCGCAGGGGTTCCGACGGTGTTCTGGTTCCTCGGTGGCACGGACTTCAGCACCCGCGAACCCGGTCAGCCGGTCGCGATGAACCACTCCCCCGAGTACGCGCCGGACATCGAGCCGACGCTGACCACCGGAGTCGACGCGCTGGTCGTCGCCGCACGGACGTGGCTCGGCTAGCCTCTTGCCGCGATGCCGTCGTACATCACGCGCCGCAGTGCTTCGCTTTGCGCCGCTTGCGCTTCCGGCGTGCGCAGCGACGAGATCGCGGTGCCGAGGATCATGCCGTTGATCGCCCTGGCCGTGTTCTCGACGTCGAGGTCGGCGCGCAGGTAGCCCAGTTCGACGCCGTGTGAGAGGTACGCGGACGTGAGCGCGGCGGCCAGGTCGAACAGGTCGAGGATCCGTTCGGCCATGGCGCGGTCGATGCCGGGCGCCTCGAACAGCAGCAGGCGCGGCACTCGGGGGTCCTCGCCGAAGATGCGGGCCAGCGACTCGCCGATGCGCGCGGACTGCTCGCGGTACTCGGCGAGCGTCGACACCGCGTCCGGCGCGTTCTCGGCCGTCAGGGCGCCGGTGATGCGGCCGACGAGGTCGTCGACGACGTGGTCGACGATGTCCCGCTTGTTCTGGAAGTAGCGGTAGAACGTGCCGTGCCCGATGCCCAGGCGCGTGGCCACGTCGGCGATTCCGGTGGCGTGGTAGCCGCGTTCGGCGAAGCAGTCGAAGGCCGCGTCGATGATCTCGCGGCGCAGCTCCTGCTTCTTGCGCTCGGCGCGGCTGACGGGCTCGGCACTGGACGTCATGCGCCTGAGTCTATGACCTGCGGAGTCTTGCGATCACCTCGGAACTGACATACGGTTCCGAAACTGACATGCGATTCCGTTTCAGCAGGAGGTCGGGATGGCCCCGCAGTACGACGCGATCGTGGTCGGCGCCGGATTCGGCGGCATGGGCGCGGCGATCGAACTCAAACGGCTCGGGCTGCACGGCCTGCTGATCCTGGAGCGGGAGGACGACCTCGGCGGCACCTGGCACGTGAACAGGTATCCGGGGCTGGCCGTCGACATCCCGTCCCCGACCTACTCGTACTCGTTCGAGCCGAATCCGCACTGGTCACGGTTGTTCGCGCCAGGTTCCGAACTCAAGCGTTACTCCGAGCATGTGGCCGTGAAGTACGGGTTGCGGCCGTTGATGCGCTTCGGCGTGACGGTGACCGGCGCACGCTGGCGGGACGATCGCTGGGAGGTCGTCGCGGGTGAGGAGACCTTCACCGCGCGGTACCTCGTGACCGCCACGGGGTTCCTGTCGATGCCGAAGACGCCGGACATCGCGGGCGTCGAGTCGTTCCAGGGCAAGGTGCTCCACACCGCCGCGTGGCAGCCCGCCGACCTGACCGGCGAGCGGGTGGCGGTGATCGGCACCGGGGCCACCGCTGTGCAACTGATCCCCGAACTGGCGAAGCAGGCGTCCGCGCTGACCATCTTCCAGCGCACGCCGATCTGGGTCAGCCCGAAGCCCGACCACCCGATCCCGTCGCCGGTCAGGAAGTTGTTCGCGCGGCTGCCGTTCGCGCAACGGACCGTGCGGTGGATCGGCAGTTCGGTCCTCGAACTGATGATGATCTCGGGAGTGGTGCGCTACAGGCAGTTGCGGGTCGTGAACCGGCTGGCGGAGCGGTGGTGCCGGGCGCACCTGCACCGTCAGGTCCGCGATCCGGAGCTACGTCGCAAGCTCACGCCGGACTACTCGTTCGGCTGCAAGCGGCCCACGTTCTCCAACGACTACTTCCGCACGTTCGCGCGACCGCACGTGCGGCTGGAGACGTCGCCGATCGAACGAATCGACGCCACCGGTGTCGAGACGGCGCAGGGCCGCACCGAGATCGATGTCCTCGTGCTGGCAACGGGATTCAACCTGTGGGACACCAACTTCCCGGCGTTCGAGGTGATCGGGCGCGACGGCAGGGATCTCGGCGCGTGGTGGCGGCAGAACCGGTTCCAGGCCTACGAAGGCGTGACGGTGCCGGGGTTCCCGAACTACCTGTCACTCAACAGTCCCTACTCCTACAGCGGACTCTCGTACTTCACGACGATCGAGTGCCAGATGGCGCACGTTCGACGGCTGTTCACGGCGATGCGCTCCCGTGGTTCGTCGGTCTTCGAGATCACGCAACGGGCCAACGACGAGTTCCTCGAACGCATGCGCGCCAAGGTCACGCAGAACTCGGTGTTCTCCCTCGGCCAGTGCTCCACCGCGCACAGCTACTACTTCAACCAGCACGGTGAAGCCACCCTGCTACGGCCGACCTCCACGGTCAGCGCACATCGTGCGGCGAGCCGCTTTCCGTTGTCGCACTACGACTTCTCGAACGTCCGCTTGACGACCTCGAGTCCGCGCGACATCGAGTCGGCCATGGGCGCGGCCAGCCGGTCGGGCAGCACGTCACGCGTCCACACCAGTCGGCAACGCCGTTCGCCGTAGGGGAAAACCTGCATGGACGCGTTGTCGTGGATCGGTTCCACGGAGCCGCCGACGATCGAGTACGCGATCCGGCGCGCTTGGTCGTCGACGCCGATCCGCCGTTCCGTGACCACGGTGCCGTCGGCGAACGTGACGGTGCGGAAGTCGGCTTCGGACCGGGTGTCCACCACGAACCCCGGGGCCATCCGGGACGGGCCGGTGGCGAACTCGCCGATGACCTTCCACACGTCGTCGGCGCTGGACTCGATCATGATTTCCAGGCTGATGGAGGCCATGACGCGTCACGCCGCCAGACAGAACAGGTGGCCCTGCGGGTCGGCCAGCACGGTCCACTGGCCCTCACCGGGCTGGAAATCCGGTTTGGTGGCACCGAGTTCGAGCAGTTGCTCGACCGCGAGCGCGACGTCCTCGACGTGGAAGTCCAGGTGCGCCTGCTTGTCCGAGCCCGGCCACGACGGAGGCCGGTGGTCCGGCACGCGGACGAACGCGAGCTGGACGCCGTTCTCGCCCAGATAGACGGAATCGTCGTCGCTGGAGGTGATCTTCCACCCGGTGACGGCGCGGTAGAACTCGGCCAGCGGGCCGGGGTCGGCGCAGTCGAGGACGATCGTGGTGAGCTGGGCGGGCATGTTCTTCTCCTTCTGGATCGACGGGCACCAGCCTGCTCCGCGACCGCCTCTCCGGTCTTGAACATCCTTGCGCGCGAAAAATGTCAGACCCCGTCCCTAGCCTGAAGGGGTGCTCTCCTTCATCGCTCTCGCGGCCCGCCCGGAGTTCACCGTGTCCGCGGTGGACTGCCGCGACGACCACCGCGGCTGGTCGGCCGAGAGGCCGCGCGCGGACGTGCGGCTCGTGCTCGTGCGCAGTGGCGGTTTCCGGCGCCGGGTCCGGGGCGTGTGCACCGATCTGGATCGCACGGTCGGCTATCTCGGTTTACCCGGTGAGGAGGAGCACTTCTCCCATCCCGCGGGCGGGGACGTGTGCACGTCGATCAGTCTGCGGCCCGACCTGTGGCGTTCGCTGGCAGGCGAGGCGCCGCTGCTCGCCGGATCGTCGCTGTACGTGGACGGCAGGCTCGATCTCGCCCATAGACGACTGCTGCTGGCCGCGCGTGACGACGGGGCCGAGGAACTGGTGGGGCTGGTGGCGCGCGCCGTCCAGCAGGTCGTCTCCACTCCCACCCCGGGCGGCAGCGGCGACAGCGCGTTGGTGGCGAAGGCTCGTGGCGTGATCGGCGACGACCACCCGGCAGCGTCCGGACTGATTCCGCTGGCTGATCTTCTCACCGTCTCGCCGTACCGCCTGAGCCGCGCTTTCACCCGTGAGCTCGGGGTGTCGCTGACCCGCTACCGCAACGGGATGCGCGTCTCCCGCGCGCTGGATCGCCTGGCGGAAGGGGAACCCAGCCTCGCCGCGCTCGCCGCCGACCTCGGGTTCGCCGACCAGGCGCACCTGTGCCGCACAGTGCGCGAACACCTCGGACACACGCCAACCGCCCTGCGCAGACTTCTCGGGGCAAATCGAACATCGAGCCAGACAAAGGAATGCGCGGACGCAAGTCCTACAAATGCGCACGAATTGTTGGTGTGAATAAGTTAGTACTTGTTAACGGTCGCCGCGCAACTCATCCTTTCCCTGCTCCGCCACCACATTCACCTCGACGAACGCACCGGCTCCCCCTGCAACCGAGGGCCGGTCCGTTCGCCCTGCAACGAGGAGAAAAATGCAAGCCAGACGCACACTCGTGCTGGCCGCGGCAGGTTCACTGGTCGCAGCCGTTCTCACCCAGACCGGCGCGCAGACCGCCGCCGCCCAACCGACTCAGACCGCTGAGGCATTGGCCGTGGACGCGGCCGCGAGCCTCGTCGAGAGCCGCCCTGCCCAGCTGCACGCCGGCTCGAACGACGCGTTCGTCCGCCACGGCGTGATCTCGTCGACGAACGGCCTCAAGTACGTCCCGTACGACCGGACGTACAAGGGAATTCCGGTCGTGGGCGGCGATTTCGTCGTCGTCACGAACTCGACCGGCCAGGTCCTGCAGACCTCCGTCAGCCAGAACGCGACGATCGACCTCGCCAGCACCACGCCTTCCGTCACCAAGGCGCAGGCCGAGACCACCGCGAAGACCGCGATGTCCACTGTGGATGGCGTCGGTGCCGCGGAACAGGTCGTCTACGCGCTCGACTCCGCTCCGACGCTTGCCTGGAAGGTCACCGTCACCGGCCGTGACTCCGAGGGCCCGAGCAAGCTCGACGTGGTCGTGGACGCCGCCACCGGCAAGGTGCTGCGCAAGCAGGAACGCGTCATGCACGGCACCGGCACCAGCGGCTGGAACGGTCCGAACCCCGTCACCATCGCCACCACGCACTCCGGTTCGAACTACTCGCTCAAGGACCCCACGCTGACCAACGTCAGCTGCCAGGACGCGGCGAACAACACGACGTTCACCAAGACCACCGACACGTGGGGCAACGGCACCCAGACCAACCGCGAGACCGGCTGCGTCGACGTTCTGTTCGCGGCGCAGACCGAGTCGAAGATGCTCTCGCAGTGGCTCGGCCGCAACGGTTTCGACGGCAACGGCGGCGGCTGGCCGATGCGCGTCGGCCTGAACGACCAGAACGCCTACTACGACGGCAGCCAGGTCCAGATCGGCAAGAACACCGCGGGTCAGTGGATCGGCTCGATCGACGTCGTCGCACATGAGCTCGGCCACGGCATCGACGACCACACGCCGGGCGGCATCTCCGGGTCCGGCACGCAGGAGTTCGTCGCGGACGTCTTCGGCGCCACCACCGAGTGGTTCGCCAACGAGCCGTCGCCCTACGACACGCCTGACTTCCTCGTCGGCGAGACGATCAACCTCGTCGGCAACGGCCCGATCCGCAACATGTACAACCCGTCCGCGCTGAACCACGCGAACTGCTACTCCAGCTCGATCCCGAACGCCGAGGTCCACGCGGCCGCGGGTCCCGGCAACCACTGGTTCTACCTGCTTTCACAGGGCACGAACCCGACCAACGGCCAGCCGACGAGCACCACGTGCAACAACACGTCGATCACCGGTCTCGGCGTCGAGAAGGCCATCAAGATCTTCTACAACGCCATGCTGCTCAAGACCTCCAGCAGCTCGTACCTCAAGTACCGCACGTGGACGCTGACCGCCGCGAAGAACCTCTACCCCGGTAGCTGCGCGGAGTTCAACACGGTCAAGGCGGCCTGGGACGCGATCAGCGTGCCCGCGCAGTCGGCCGACCCGACGTGCAGCGCGACCGGCACGGTGACGATCGGCAACCCCGGCAACCAGTCCAGCACCGTCGGCACCGCGGTGAGCCTGCCGCTGTCCGCGAGCGGCGGCACCGCGCCGTACAGCTGGTCCGCCACCGGCCTGCCCGCCGGCCTCTCCATCAACTCCGGCAATGGCACCATCTCCGGCACCCCGACCACCGCCGCCACCTCGAACGTCACGGTGACCGCGCAGGACAGCGCCGGCAAGAGCGGCACGGCGTCGTTCAGCTGGACCGTCGGCACCGGCGGCGGCAACTGCTCCGGCCAGAAGCTCGCCAACCCTGGCTTCGAGTCCGGCGCCACGTCGTGGACGGCGTCCTCGGGCGTCATCGGCCAGCACAGCGCGGACGGCGAACCCGCCCGTTCGGGCACGTGGTCGTCCTGGCTGAACGGCTACGGCTCCTCGCACACCGACACGCTGTCCCAGTCGGTGACGATCCCCGCCGGATGCAAGGCGTCGCTGACGTTCTACGTCCACATCGACACCAAGGAGACCGGCAGCACCGTCTACGACAAGCTGACGGTCACCGCGGGCACCACCACCCTCGCCACGCTCTCGAACACGAACGCGGCAGCGGGTTACGTGCTCAAGACGTTCGACGTGTCCTCGTTCGCTGGCCAGACGGTGACCGTCAAGTTCACCGGTGTGGAGGACGCCTCGCTCCAGACGTCGTTCGTGATCGACGACACGGCGGTGACCCTGAGCTGAGGCTTTTAGTCTGAGCTCATGAAGAAGCAGGCGTACGCGGTTGCCGCGATCGTGGACTCGATCGCGGCAGCCGTGCGCGGCGCCAAGCCCGCGCGCACTGTGACGAAGACCGCCCTGATGCCCGTACTGGCCGTCGCCAGCCCACCTCACGACCCCGGCATGGCGGTCGGTCTGGCCGGCTCGTGGCTCGGCGACGTGGCACTGCTCGGCGACTCGGACAAGGCGTTCCGAACAGGACTCTTCAGCTTCCTGGTCGCCCACGTCGGCTACACCGCCGCACTGGCCCGCCGCTCGTCACCCGGCTCACGCAAGGCCGTCGTCCCCATTGTCGTGGCCTCGGCCGCGGGAGCCGTGGTGTTCGCGCGAGCGGCAGGCCCGATGGGAAAGCCGGTAGGCCTCTACGCCCTGACACTCGGCACGATGGTCGCCGCCGCCTCCACGGCCCGAGGCGCCGGCGCACGACGGGTTTTCGGTGGTGCGGCGCTGTTCGCGGTCTCGGACGCCCTGCTCGGCGCGAGCCGGTTCGTCCTCAGGGGACGCGCGGCGCGAGTGGCGTCGACCGGCGTCATGCCGACCTACGCGGCGGCCCAGTGGCTCCTGCACACGGGGTTCAAAACGTCGAACGGGTGACCCGCGTGAAAACCCGTTGGAACCCCTGTGCTAACGTTCTTCACGTCGGAACGAGCAAGCCTCCGGCACACAAACAAGCGCCGCTAGCTCAGTTGGTTAGAGCAGCTGACTCTTAATCAGCGGGTCCGGGGTTCGAGTCCCTGGCGGCGTACTCCAGAGAAGCAGGTAGAGATTCGTCTCTACCTGCTTCTTGGCATTTCGGGGGTTCATCTTCATTCTCCGTTTCTGCGTTGTGGATCATGGTTTGCGAGCCCGAGACGAGCCCGAGACGCGGATGATCTTCGATCGCCGGACGGTCCGGCATGATCCGGTATGAGGTGACCTTGCGCGGTACCAAACGGGCGATGCCCTCAGCTGTGGCTTGTGCGACCTGGGGCAGTACGCCGGTGTAGGTGTCCGCGGTGATGGTGATCGAGGAGTGCCGGAGCATGCTGGACACGATCTTCATGTCCGCCCCGGATGCGAGTGCGAAGGTCGCAGCTCCGTGGCGCAGATCGTGCAGGCGGATCGGCGGCAGTCCCGCTTCCTCAACGAGCGCGTTGAAGAGGTCGGTGACGTCGGCTGGGTGCAGCGGTGAGCCGTCGGGCTCGGTGAACATCAGCCCGAGGTTGGCCCAGGCGTCTCCTGCCTCGTCACGCTCACGCTGTTGCCGGGATCGGTGAGCGCACAGCTCCAGAACCGTCCCGCGGTCGACCGTGATGATGGCGACGCTGCTGTCGGTCTTCGGAGTCCCGAACTCGGTCTCCCAGCCGACCTGCAACAGCTGGAACCGAATCGCGAGGGTCCCCGTGTCCTCGTCGAAGTCGACCCAGTACTGCCCAAGGCCTTCGCCGCGACGCAGCCCCGCATGAGCAAGCAGGTGAAAGTACGCGTACAGGCGGTGGTGCGCGATGAAGTCGAGGAAGGTGCCTGTCTGCTCTGGCGTCCAGACCATCACCTTGCCGGGGATCTCCCCCGTCTCCACCCAGCGCGCCACGCGGGCGTCAGTCCACACAAGCGGTTTGGGCCGTACCTCGGGCGGTAGCTCGACCTTGACGGCCGGATTGAAAGTGATCAGCCGCGCCTCGCCGTACATCGCGTCGTTGAGCGCCTTACGTGCTGTGGCCATGATCCGGTGCATCGACGCGATACCTACCGGACGGCGATACCTCACCAACGCCCGCTTGTCAGGGTCGGTGCTCTTGCGCAGGTCCTCAATCTGGTCGTTGAACTCCTCGATGCGCTCGATCATGAAGGTGAAGTCGCCACCCTCCAGTTCGTCGAGCCAGATCTCTCCAAGGACCGGCACCAGGTAGAGCCGGATGTGCGACTCGTAGCTGCGGTGGGTGTTCTTCGACAGCCCCTTGCGCTTCGGCAACCAGTCCAGGAGGTATGGGCCGAACTTGACCCTGTCACGCAGTCCGCCCTTGGGCCGAACCCGAGCGCGGACGGTGTCCGCGTCGGGGATCGGTTCCTTGTTCTTGATCGCCTCCGCGATGAGGTCGCCGATCCGCGTGAGCGACTTGGCGTCGCCCTGTTTGGGGATCGCGAGCAAGCTTCGAACGAGGTCGAGTTCTTTCTGCGCCGCGACCTCGTTGTCGAACGAGATGCGGCGGCGCGGCCTGCGTAGTCCGTCCTCGTCTTCGGGAAGCTCGATGCGGTAGGCCCACGAACCGTGCTCGCTTCTGGCCAGCTTCGGGCACGACTTGCCAAGCTCCCGCCTCGTCAGGGGGTCGCGACAGGAGCAGCGTTTGTAGGTGGAGCCGAGCGGCACACCCTTCGCCGCTTCAGTCCTCTTCGATCGCATGTCCACGATCCTCGCGCCGCGATGCGAGCCCGGGCGAGCCCGAGAAATGGGTGAACTTGGCCCGAGACATAGGAATCCGTTCGTGTCGAGTGTGGACTGTCAGTGACGAGTCCGACGCTTGTCCTGCACCTTGGCCACGATCGACTGCGGTCGCGAACTCGGAACCGGCTGCGGAGGAAGCGGCTCAAGTCCGAGTTCCCGACGCAAGTCCGCGGTCGGAACCCGATAGGCAGAGCCGACTCTCACGACACGGCATGGGAACTCACCTCTGCGCGCCAGCATGTACGCGGTCGTGCGTCCGAGTCCGAAAGCGCGGCCTGCGACCACGATGTCGACGACGGCGGGCAGCACCATGACTTCTGCGACGGTCAGCGGCTTGGCTGCCATGGCGTCACCTCTTCCTGTTCGGCGAGCCGGGCGATCGCAAGGTCGTGGAACGCGGGGTTGAGATCGATACCGATGTAGCGGTGGCCGAGTGTTCGCGCTGCGATACCGGTCGTCGCGGTACCGCTGAAGGGATCGAGTACGACGCCTCCACGAGGGCAGCCGAGTGCGATCGCTTTCGCTGCAATCTCTACCGGTCCCACTGCTGTGTGTGCGCCGCGGTAGGCCCGGACCGGAACACTCCACAGGTCTGTCTCGCTGGTCGAGCTCAGGTAGTGGCGGTCGGATGCTGTGAACAGGAAGACCGTTTCGTAGGAGGTGCTGAACCTGTCCCGGACCGATTCCGGTGCCGCGTTCGGCTTGTGCCAGATGACGGCATTGCGCAGCAACCATCCGTCCTGGCACATCGCGAACGCCACTCGCCATGGAACTCCGACCAAGGACTTGCGTGGCATGCGCGACTGCGGCGGCCGGTGAGCGCCATGGCGCCTCTCACGCACGCGGTCTTGTGCGGTGCGAGACGACGAGCCAGCCGCGACGTAGTTCCCCCACGAGCCGCCGTAGGAGTCGCCAAGATTCACCCAGCACGTTCCAGTAGGTGCCAGGACGCGTTTGACCTCCGCGAAGACTCTGCGCAACGACGCCGCGTAGTCCTCGACGGTCAGTTCCATACCGTACTGACCGTCGACCCCGTAGTCGCGCAAGCCCCAGTAAGGCGGGGAGGTCACCACGCAGTCCACGCTGGCGGCACCCAAGGTGCTGAGTACACGCAGGGCATCTCCCTTGAGGAGGGTGACGCCAGACCCCTCGTGGTGCACGAGCCCGCTCCAGCTGTTCATGCCGCCCACCTCTGCCTCTCGTCGCTTCGCTCGGAGTTGGCGCGGGTGAATCGGCGCCCTGACTGCACAGCGGCGAACTCCACCGACGCGGCATCGTGAAACGGGTCGACGACTACGCCTTCACGAGGGCATCCCGCTGTGATGCAGCGCGATGCGACGTCGAATGGCAGTTCCGGCCGCGGAGATGCGGCTCCCGCGCTGAACCACACATCGCCCGGATTGCGGCGTTGCGCTTGGCCCTCTTGCGCTGCGAGACGGACAGCATCAAGGTCGAAGCTGTACCTACGTTGCTTGGCAAACAGCAGCATCGTTTCGTAGGTATTGCTGAGCGCTAAGGTCCGCCGGCTCATCTCCCCTGCGGTGGACCAGACGATCGCGTTACGCAGGATCCAGCCGTCGCCCTGCAGTGCCAACGCGATGCGCCACGGAACGCTCACCAGCGAGGAACCGCGGCTTCCGCGCGCGCCCGTCACGACGTCCCCGACGCTCAACCAGGCAGTTCCGTCATCTGCCAGCACTCGCTTGACGCCGTCGAAGATGCCGCGAACGTAAGCAACGACCCGACGCATCGCCAGCTGCTCATCGGACAAGCGCGAGACGGCACAGTTCACCGACTGTTCCTTGAGGTCAGCCATCCCCTGCAAAACAGCATCGAGCCCGTTCACCGAGACAAGCTCGGACTGAGCACCGAGGCGCACGGCGAAGTGGTCACGCAGCGCTGGCATGAGCGCCACCTCCCTCTGACGCGCGCTTGGGCTGTGCTCGGTGGAAGGTGCGTTCGTCGACCAGTGGTTCGTGCACCATCGGCGCTGACGTGACCCACTGCTCCACAGGTACGGGGCGACCGGCTGCCGTGCGGGCCCAGACCTGGCGCCCGGTGTACTTGACGTTGGTCACGACCCGCGTAACTGCCTTGGCGGTCCACTGACCGTTGGGCGTAAGAGGCGGGTACCGGCGTGGGTCGCTGTTGAGTCGTTCAGCGATGACTGCGAACGTCAGGCCGTCGTCGGCTCGCCAGGCAAAGATCTGCCGGACGACCGCGGCTGTCTGCCATTCCGGTACGAGGACCGCACGCAGATTGCTGTGCCCAGCCAGCTCAACGACGCGGATCCTCAGTGCGCGATAGCCGTAGGGCGGTGGCCCGATCTGGTAACCGGAGCGCACGAGGTCGACCATCGCCGCACGGGCTCGCCGGGTGGTTTCTGCATGGTGCGACCTAAGCGCCGCCCATTGGATGCGGTCGGCTCGGCCAGCTGGGCTGATAGAACCGCTCACGGCGCTTGCGACCGGTTGCCTTGTGAGGCTTGTCCACAGAGTTGTCCACAATCGGGACCACCACGGTGGACAGGTCTCGGCCATAGGCGTGTTGACGCACTGGTGACGGGCGGCAGCGCGTCGTGCGGTGCGCTCACGTCGGAACTGGGGGTGCCAGCCGCACTCGCGGCAATGCAGGCGCGTTGTCATGCCGCTCGCCTCCCGTGCGATCGGTCGGCCCCGTTGGCGGGAGCGCGGAGGGGGTCGTCCTCAGCTCGCGGTGGCACGCTGGCTGCGGCGGCGAGTTCGGCATCGTGAGCGAGCTGGAAAACGAGCACCTCGAGGTGCGCAGTGAGTGCGGTCGGCGCGCGCTCTGCTCGGGCTCGTCTCGCGGCGCGGCGTTCGGCAAGAGAAGCGCGGGTGATCAGTCGAGAGCCTCGGATCTCTGCGGTCAGCGCAACGCACCGTTCCACCGGTGCCAGCCTGGCGGCGGTCGCCGCGGCGATCAGCGGTGTGGTGAGGTCGGCCAGAGACCCGTCCGGATTCCGACTCGGCCGGGCGACCACGACGAGATGTCCTCCGGAGCGGAGCAACGGCTCGCAGTACTGCATCGTGGTGGCGAGATCATCGGTTGCGACGTCAGTGCCGCGGACCCGGATCTGCTGGTGCTCAGGTGTGGCACGCAAGGAGGCCAAGACCAGTCCGACTTGCCCGACCAGCCCGGCAGCGAGGGCACTCGTCAGGAGCTTGGGCCGTGCATCGAGAACCCAGCCGCCATGCCACGCGCCGGCTGCTTTGGCGGCGGTGACGTTGGCGCGGGCAAGCGCCCACCACCGAGCGCTTGTGGTCAGTCCGACTGTGTGACGGCCGTTGCGAAGCGCCTCGACCATGACGGTCCCAGAGCCGCAATCTGGGTCTAGAACGAGATCACCGGGACGCGTGTAAGCCTCGATCGCGTGGGCTGCGACGGTCGGCGGGATCAGGTCGGTGTCGGCCTCGGTACCGGCAACGCAGCCGCTGTCGCGGAGCTGGGTGAGTGGAGCGCGCTGGCCGGTTGGCCAGATGGACAACGGCGAGGTTCGCCACCGCAGGGCACCGTCAGTCATCGGAGGCCTCCGCAACGTCGAGAAGTTGGGCCACGGCGCGATGACCGGTGAACACCAAGAGATCAGCATGCGCACGCTCGTGCCGAACGAAGGCAGTCGACCGTCCCCACGAGGCCGGGGAACGGTCGCGTTCGGCCGACGACACCACCCTGAGCGATCCGCCGTGAACGGGCTCGCGCAGTAACACGATTCGGTCGAGGTAGCGCAGTTGGGCCTGGCGCGCGGCGGGTACGAGGACCGCCGCTGGGTCGATAAACCGACCGCTGGAGTTGTCACCATGAGTGACGACAGCGAGTGTGCCTGCCGAGGTGAGCATGTCCGCCCAGTCCGTGGGTCGAAACCAACTCAGCGTGTGTGGCGCGGCTGCAGTGATGATCAGGTCGTAGAGATCTGGACCATCGCCAGTCGCGCCGGAGTTGGGTTCGTCCAGTCGGTCTGCAGACTGTCCGACCGCGCGTTCGGCAGGCGGACTTGTCGCGTCGCGTTCAGGTCCGGATCTCCGCTCGCCGACCTGGCCGGCGGTGGACTCGGCTGTGGGGCCAGGGTCTGCAACCGCAGTCGAGATCTGGATGCCGCGGCCAAGTCGGACTACGGTCCAGCCCGCTTCGTGAAGGCCGACGTACGGGTTGTCCTGAGCGTGGTTGCGTCGCGACGGCGAGCGCCGTGGTGCAGGCGGTGCGAGGTACGCAGCGGGAGCTAGAAGCAGCACTCGTTGACCGGGCGTGGTGTAGGTAGTGACGATCTTGACGACGGCTGCTAGTAGCCAGCTGGCGAGCAAACCTGTGCCCTCTTGGAAGGCGTCCTGGGCACACGGCCACACGGTGTTCGGCCGCGCCGTGGGCACAGAGAACGCCGTGCCGTAGCGGATGCGCGAACGCCGTGTTCGCCGAGCTGGCGGTTGCGAGATCGAGGCTGGCGAGAACTCGGGGGCACCGTGCCGGGAGTCGCCTCCCGAGGGGTCGTTGCGGTGTACGGGGGTCATCGTTAGCGCCCTTCGACGGATGGGATGCCGCGTGTTCTGACACCCTTAACTCCGTTTTTTGGCCTCGTTTTGGACAAGCCAGCACAGATTTTCTTGGCGCTGACTCCCGCGGGCAAGCGAGCAACACCAAATCGGTCGTCTTGACTTAAGCCCCACAGCCGAGCCCTGCCAGCAACATCAGATGAGCGGGAAGGGCATCGAATCGCCCTGCGCAGCAGCTAAATCTCTTCAAGATTTTTCTTGAGCGCTCGTCCGCCAACCTCACAGCTCCTGACGCCACGCGCCGAGAGACACTGGCTCACTACTAGTGAACTACTAGAGAAGCAGCTCAAAACACCTACAGGCCTCACTGAGGCGCGACTCTCCCGCAACAGCAGGTACGCCGACTCCTGATAGCTGGCGGCTTAAATAGTAGCTCGCTAGTAGCACGTGCAGACCGATTTGGTCAGCCACTAGTAGCGCCGTGGTATTTCACTGGTACCTGCCATGGCTTCCTGGATTCGTTGTTGTTCGCCACGACGAACTGGGAGTCATGAGATGACAAGGAACTCAGCACTTAGCCGCAGCCGGGACGACGGTTCCTCGAACTCGTTGGATGTCGCACGAGACGCTTTCAACTGGCTCGTGACCGGGCCCCACCCGGTATCGCTCAACGGCCGGCTCTTCACGGGTCTGCCTGACCGCGACATCCCACTGGACGAGGTCCGCGACCGGCTGCTGGCTCGTGAGTGTTCGCAGGCAACGCGCGACGCAGTGTGGGCGCATCTGGTGTTGCGCTCCCGTACTGAAGGAGCGACCTGGACTGTTGCGGCGGTTGGCGTCGCGTTGCCCGCGCTGCTCTCTGTTGCGGCGACCTTGACCGACCGTTTGGCCAGCGATCCAGCAGACGTGCACGCCGAGGTGCTGCGAGGATTTCTGGCTGCCTTGGCGACCGTGGATCTGCGGTCACCGCGGATCATGCTGCGGCTCCGCTGGGACGCTTACAGGTCTGGTTACGACGAGCTCACCAAGGCGCTGTCGGGTCCGACTCCGGTCGCGCCGGGGTTTTGTTCCACGCCTCCGCAGGCGCCGTGGGGGCACCCCGATTTGGTGCTCGCCCGCGCGGTCGCAGACGGAGTCCTGACTCAGACCGAGGCCGCGCTGATTGGCGCAACACGCTTGGAAGAAGTGCCTCTCGCAGAGTGGTCCGCCCAGCACCAGATCGGCGAGTGGGCGGCCTACAAGATGCGCAAGCGCGCTGAGCTCCGACTCGTTGCATACCTCCGTGACAGCGCCGCCGAGTCCGATCCTGCCGACGAGCTCACCGACCAAGTCGCTACGGCGATCGCCCTGTCACGCCCGGTCGGATCCACTCGCGCCTTGCCGAGGCCGTCACTTTCCGTGTCCACAGAAGACGGCGAATCAGGACAGAAACTTCAAGGTCGTGTGTCCAAAACGGACGCGAAATCCGGAGTTAAGGGATGCGGGACCAACCCGCGCTCCACCCGATCTTCGGAGGTGCCGCCATGTGCCTGACCAGTCACGCACCCGCCGCGTTCAAGCGAACCCCATCAGACCTGACAGGCCAGTGCGCAGCTCCCTCAGAGTCGGTCTTGGCCCACCTGACGCTCACAGACTCAACTCCCGGCGACGGCATCAGCACTCCGATGTCTGGGTGGCGGCGGCGATTGATGGCCACGGCGCTCGTAGCTCTCGCTGTGTTCGTATCCGCGAGGTCTGCCGCTGCTGCTGACACCGTGCACGTGGTCGCGCTGGCAGCGTCGGTCGACCAGGTTCTGAACAACATCCGCAATTGGATCATGGGGATTCTGGCGGGCTTGGCGACGGTGTTCCTGTCGATCGCGTTCGTACGCCGGATCGCTGGCGCCGGTGATCCCGGCGAGATGGAGAAGTCGAAGACCGCCTTCAAGTCCGCGTGCATGGGCTATGGCGGCGCGGCGTTGGCGCCGCTGGTCGTGGAGATCCTCAAAGGGATCGTGGGGGCTTAGCCATGACCGGCACCCACTCCCCCAAGCGCCGTCACCGGAAGCCGGCACCGGTGAGGCAGAGTGCCTCAGCGACCGGTCGCTCCATGGCTGCGACTCGGTCGGTACCTGTGCGGCGGTGGGCGGTGTGGATGCTGCTCGCCAGCCTGCTCACAGTGCTCGGCGGCCTGTTCACACTCTCGGCGTCCGCTCAGCCTGCGACACCCAACACCGCACCCTCAAGCCCCGTTCCCACCACTACCCCCGTCACGTCACCATCTTGTCCGGCGAATCAGCCAGGACAGCCCCTTCCGCCAGGGTGTTTGCCGCAGCCGACCGCACCTTCGCCAACATCTCCGTCGATCCCACAGGTGAGCCCAGCACCGGCGTTGCCCGGTGACGAGTGCGGCTTCACCAACCCCAGCGCGTGTGTCAGCGAGGGCATCTCGGCGTTCGTGAACAGGCTGGTCGGCGAGGCCCTGAACATGCTGCTGAGGTGGATCGGCAGCACGTTGTTGTCCACTCCAACGCTGGACCAGTTGCCACGTATCGGCGAGATCTGGGAGCAGTCCCGGTTGTTCGTCGTTGCCGTCTACTCACTACTGGTTCTCGTGGCGGGGATCGTGTTAATGGGACACGAGAGTGTGCAGTCCCGCTACTCGGTTCGCGAGATCGCCCCGCGAGTCGTGACTGGCTTCCTCGCCGCCAACCTCAGTCTGTTCCTCGGTGATCAGGCGATCCATTTCGCCAACGCCGCCTCAGTCGCAGTACTGGGCGACACCCTCGATCCGCGGGCGACCGGTCAGGCGGTGACCGAGTTGTTCGTCGCGTTGGTCGCGAACTCGTTGCTCACTGGCGGGCTGTTCGCCGGGTTGCTCTCCCTGGTGTTGACCATTCTGTTGGTCGCGCTCGGGATCGGCTACATAGAACGAGTCGCGCTCACGGTGATCCTGCTCGCCGGTGCGCCCCTGGCGTTGATGTGCCACGGCCTGCCGCAGACGGAGGGTGTAGCGCGCTGGTTCTGGCGCACCGGAGCCGGCGTGCTCGGCATCCAACTCGGACAGAGCTTGGCACTGATTTGCGCTCTCAAGGTGTTCTTGCAGCCCGGCGGTTTCACCGTCTTCGGCACCCCCACATCTGACGGGATCGTCAACCTCATCGTCCTGATCGCCCTGATGTGGATCCTCGTGAAGATCCCCGGCTGGGTGCTGCGTCAGTCCCAGCTCTCCAGCGGACAACGCTCGTTCGTCGGCGGGCTGGCACGTGCATTCGTGTTCGGCAAAGCGATGGGTCTGCTTGGTGGACACGCCGTGGGACGACAGGCAGCCACAGCTGCCTCCTCTGGCAGGGCACGTCCCGCACCCGCACCATCCGGCCCTCCATGGCCCGCCCAGCCACATCTCACTCCTACTCCGGCGATGGTCGCCAAACGTCTGCAGGCTGCCCATGCCGCACAACGTCTGCGTGCCGCACGGCATCCGCGTGTGCCATCCCAGATTCCACAGTTCCTGCAACCACAGCCGCAGCACACTGTCCACAATCCAGCTGTCGTACCTGAGGCACTGGGCCCGGCTATTCCGGTGTTCAGCTCAGCACCAACCCCCGCGGTTACTGGGACACGGCGAGGAACCCAACCAGGCTCGGCTCCGCAGTTCCAGATCGCTGGTGGGCCTCGGCGAGAAGGCTCGACAGCGCCATCGGCCCGCCCAATCCGAATTGCGTCGGTGCCACCACAGCTGCGGTTTCAACCGGCCACGCCGACACCGCCGCAGCCCGCGGCCTCTGCCAGGCCAGTGCCCGCGCCCGCTGCGCCGGTGTTCCGGCAGGCGCAACCAGAGCCGCGCATCGGCGATGCCTACCGACGCGTGCACTCCGTTCCGCCGCCCATCTTCCGCGCGCCTAAGTCCGTTCCAGGAGGTGAAGAGAAATGAGCGTGCCGGTAAGGATTCCCGCCGATGTCGATCGCGAGGATCGCGTACTCGGTTCCCTGACTGCACGGCAGCTGCTCATCCTCGCCGTCACGGGGATCGTGCTGTACGGCACGTTCACGATGACCCGTGGGCTCGTTCCGCTGGCGTTGTTTCTAGTCGTCGCCGTACCGATCGGCGTGATAGCCACGTTCCTTGCGCTCGGCCAACGTGACGGCATCAGCATGGACCGACTGGCTTTGGCCGCGCTGAGGCAGCGGATGAGTCCTCAGCACCGAGTCACCGCGCCCGAGGGCATCCGCTCGGCTCCGGAATGGCTCGTAGACCGCGCCACTATCGGCAGCCAGGGCAGCGCTAAGCAGCCGGGTGCAGCGGTGTCGCCGGCCGCGCTACGGCTTCCTGCGGAAGCGGTGACCGACACCGGAGTCATCGATCTCGGCAAGGACGGTGTAGCCGCGGTCGCGGTCTGTTCCACGATCAACTTCGGTCTCCGCACCCCTGCCGAGCAGGAGTCCCTGGTAGCAAGTTTCGGACGGTATCTGCACTCGCTTACCGCCCCGGTGCAAGTGCTCATCCGTGCGGAACGGCTGGATCTGTCGGCACAGATCGCGGAGCTTCACGACCAGGCTGGCGGCTTGCCGCACCCAGCACTGGAGCAGGCCGCCCGCGAGCACGCCGCGTATCTCGATCAACTCGGTCGCGCTACCGAGTTGCTGCGCCGTCAGGTTCTGCTTGTTCTGCGCGAGCCGGTGCTCGCTACCGGCCCGACGGACGGGCTGGGTGGTGCCTCACCACTGGCGGGATTGGCTGCGCGACGTCGCACCGCTAAGCACGCTGACAAGGTCGACGACACCAGCCGCCGAGCCGCTGAAGCCCGGCTGGCCCGCCGGCTCGGAGAGGCGGTCGAGTTGCTCTCTCCTACGGGGATCACGGTCACGCCTCTGGATGCTGGCCAAGCGACCGCAGTCCTGGCCGCGGCGTGCAACCCCGACAGCCTGATTCCGGCGAACGCTGGGCTCGCCGCGTCGGACGAGGTCATCACGACGGTTCCCGACGAGGGCTGGGACGAGACCGCGTTCGGGCCGTCTGCGCTCATTGCTCAGGACCAGCCTCCCGTTGCAGAGAACGACTGGAGCGATGGCTTCGACGACGCTGCCGAGGAGCCCGACGACTACGACACCGCAGCAAGGAGGTTCCGACGATGAGGGCTAAGGGAAAACTCCGATCGAAGAACCGACCGCTACACGGTCGGGCCAGTGCGTTCACCCCGGACGCCATCTCTGTCCGGCCCCGTGCGTTGGAGGTTGGTGGCGAGTGGGTCTCCTCGTTCGCCGTGACCGGCTATCCGCGCGAAGTGCACAACGGATGGCTTCAGCCGCTGCTGACCTATCCAGGCCGCGTGGACGTGTCGTTGCACATCGAGCCGATCGACCCCGTTACCGCAGCTGATCGCTTGAAGAAGCAGCTGTCCAAACTGGAGTCCGGCCGGCGTCACACCAGCGAGAAAGGGCGTCTGCTCGACCCCCAGGTTGAAGCGGCAACCGAAGACGCTTACGACCTGGCAGCACGGGTCGCGCGTGGTGAGGGCAAGTTGTATCGGATGGGCCTGTACCTCACGGTGCACGCACCCACCGAGGAAGCGCTCGGCGACGAGGTTGCCGCAGTGCGGGCGCTGGCGGCATCGCTGCTGTTGGACTGCAAGCCGACCACCTATCGCAGTCTGCAAGGGTGGGTTACCAGCCTGCCTATGGGCCTGGACCTGGTTGGCATGCGCCGGACCTTTGACACCAGCGCACTGGCCGCAGCGTTCCCGTTCACATCACCGGACCTGCCTCCACCAGACCCGACCTCGGTCGGTGCACCGACCGGGGTTCTCTACGGCTTCAACGTTGGCAGCCAAGGCCTCGTGCACCACGACCGCTTCGCCCTGGACAACCACAACTCCGTGATCCTCGGCCGCTCGGGTGCAGGCAAGTCGTACTTGGTCAAGCTGGAACTGCTGCGGTCGCTGTACCGCGGCGTCGAGATCCACGTCATCGATCCGGAAGACGAGTACGCCCGGCTCGCTGCAGCTGTCGGCGGGACGTATGTCCACTTGGGTGCCGAGCAGGTTCGCCTCAACCCGATGGATCTGCCGATCCACACGCGCCCGGATGGGCGACGCACCGCACCGCGCGATGCGCTTATCCGCCGATCGTTGTTCCTGCACACCGTGATCTCAGTCTTGCTCGGTAGCGAACTCGCCGCGACCGAGCGAGCAGCGCTGGACCGAGCGATCACCGTGACTTACCAACGCGCAGGAATCACCTCGGATCCGCGGACTTGGACCCGCCCGGCACCCTTGCTGGCGGATCTAGCGGAAGTGCTCGCTGAGGGCGGCGACGCAGCTGGCGCCGAGCTTTCGGCGCGGCTGCAGCCGTTCGTCACGGGTGCGTTCTCCGGGCTGTTTTCCGGCCCCACGTCGACTCGCCCGGAGGGACACCTGGTGGTGTTCTCGTTGCGGGACCTGGCCGACGAGCTCAAGCCCATCGGCACGCTGCTCACACTCGACGCGGTGTGGCGGCAGGTATCCAATCCCACCATCCGCAAACCGCGCCTGGTCGTGGTCGACGAAGCATGGTTGCTCATGAAGGAGCCCGCAGGCGCCGAGTTCCTGTTCAGAATGGCCAAGGCCTCACGTAAGCATTGGGCTGGCCTCACGGTGGCCACTCAGGACACCGCGGATGTGCTGGGCTCGGATCTGGGCAAGGCGGTTGTCGCGAACGCGGCCACGCAGATCCTTTTGCGGCAAGCCTCTCAGGCCATCGACGAGATCTGCCGCACCTTCGATTTGTCCATGGGTGAACGGCAGTTCCTGCTCTCCGCAGATCGCGGGCAAGGGCTTCTGTCGACTGGGACGCAGAGGGTGGCGTTCCAGTCCATCGCTTCTCCGGTCGAGCACGAGTTGGTCACATCCAACCCCGCAGAACTCGCCGGATACTCCGACAACTCTTCAGGAATCGCGAGTTCCTTCGTCGAACTCGGCGCCGACGATGCCCTGGGCGCGATGGGCGAGATGTCGCAGATCGAGCTCGACGCCGCCTAAGCGGACTGCCTGCGTCGCGAGTGCGCGACGTCCACCAGCTCACATCGAGGGGACTCCCATACCTGCTTCACAGCCCATCTCCCGAAAATCTGATCGTCCTACGCGGCTGCTCACACAGAACAGCGAAATGCGCCAGATCGGCGCATGGAATTGGTCGCTGCCCGCGTGGGCTGGGCGGCTGGCTGACGGCCGGACCTTCAACACCTGCCCAAGCGCAGGTGTCTGTGCTCAAGCCTGCTACGCCCGCCACGGCACCTACACCTGGCCGGTCGTGCGCGCCAAGCACCACGCAAACCTCGCCTTCGTCCTCGACGACCTCTCCGCCTGGGAGACCGCCATGGTCACCGAGTTGAGCGCGGCCAAGTTCCATGGTGCCTGGATCCGGATTCACGACAGCGGCGACTTCTTCTCCGACGCCTACCTTCAGGCCTGGCTGCGGATCTGCCTCGCACGACCGGGCACCAACTTTTACGCCTATAGCAAGGAAGTCGAACGGTTCCGTCGCCTCGTCGAGGCCAGCCCGCCGCCGAACTTCCTGTGGGTCTTCTCGTACGGCGGCACCCAGGACTCCTCGCTGAACCCGGACACCGACCGAGTCGCCGACGTGTTCCCGGACGAGGCCGCTATTGCGAAAGCAGGCTGGGCCTCCCAAGAGGCGAGCGACCTGCTGGCCGTACTCGGGCCACACCTGGTGGGCATTCCTGCCAACCGGATTCCCGCCTACCTCAAGCGGCTCGCTGGGCGCCGATTCTCCGAGTGGCAGGCCGAGGTGGACGCCGAGCGCGCCGCACGAGGCCGTCGTCACCAGCTGCGACTGGTAGTCGACAACACCCAACACGCCGACGCTGCGTGACTTCTCCTGCCCGACCACTCCACGGGAGGTATTTGTGCACTCCTTGTCCCCCACTCACTTCTCACCTGTGAGCGAGTACCTGCGCAACCCACTCGGAGCATTCCACGGCGTGCTCATGCACCTGCGCGACCTCGCCGTGGTGTGGGGCCCGATCGTTGGTCCGGCGGCTGCAGCCGCGGCCACCGCGGTGATCATCGCGCGACTCCGCTGGCGCCACCGGTACCACCAGCGGCTGATGAGCGACGCCCGCGTGATCACCGTGCTCGCGCCGCCCACGGTCGACCCGTCCGGCGCACTCACCCTGTGGTCCAACCTGGTCGGCCTGCTCCGGCCGGGATGGTTGCGCCGCTTCGCCGGCCAACCCCACCTGACCTTCGAACTCACGTTCACCGCCGACGGCGTCGACGTCCAGTTCTGGGTACCAGGCCTGGTACCTCCCGGTATGGTCGAGCGCGCGATCGAGGCCGCCTGGCCCGGAGCCCACACCCGGACAACGCCCGCCAGGCCACCGATCGCTGCCCAGGCAGAAAACCGGAAGGTCGAGGCCGTCGGCGGCGAGCTGCGGCTCGCACGATCGGAAGCGCTGCCGATCCGCACCGAGCACCCTGTCGATCCGATCCGAGCCCTGCTCGGCGCGCCAGTCGGGCTCGGTCCACACGAGCGAGCCTGCGTCCAGCTCCTCGCCCGCCCGGTCGCCGGTCATCGCGTCACCAAGGCACGGCGGGCGGCTCGGCGCGAAGGTATGGGCGGATCGCCGCACCTGATCGGCAGACTGCTCGACCTGGTCACACCTGGCACGATGCCGCAGCGGTCAACGAGGCCCCACCTCCCAGGCGTAGACCGGCAGAGCAGCCTGGAGCACGCGGCTCAAGACCGAGCGGTGGTGGAGAAGCTGCGCGCGAACCAGTTCGAGACCCGCATCAGGTACGCGGTGACCAGCACCGTTCCCACGGGCTCCACCGCCGGCGAACTCCGGGCTGCGCAGGAGGTTCTGCGTGGCCGCGGGCACGCGATCGCGTCGGCGTTCGCCGCCTACTCCGAGCACAACTACTACCGCCGGATCCGTCTCCGCAAGCCCGTTGCCGCGCTGGCGGACCGCCGACTGGGCCGGGGCGACCTGCTCTCGATCCGAGAGCTGGGCGCGATCGCACACCTGCCGATCGACGAAGCCACGCCCGGCCTGCGAAGGGCCGGAGCCAAAGCCGTGCCGCCTCCACCTGGAGTTCCCGGCGTCGGCGAGCACATCAAACCGATCGGGCTCTCGGACTCGGGTCACGCTCGGCCAGTCGGGCTGTACGTGGCGGATGCACGGCATCACGTTCACATCCTGGGCGCCACGGGCTCTGGCAAGTCCGAGCTCATGGCCAGGATGATCCTCGCCGACGCCGAAGCCGGCCGCGGAGTCGTGGTGATCGACCCGAAGGGAGACCTGGTCTCCGACATACTCATGCGTCTACCGGAGGAGCTCGGCGAGAAGGTCGTGCTTTTCGACGCCGACTCGAAGGCGCGCCCGCCGGTCCTCAATCCTTTGGACGACAAAGACAACGTGCGTGCGGTCGACAACCTGGTCAGCATCTTCTCAAGGATCTATGCCTCCTCCTGGGGGCCACGTACCGAGGACATCCTGCGTGCCAGCCTGCTGACGCTCACCTCGATGCCCGGCACGCCCTCGCTCGCAGATCTGCCGAAACTGCTGACCGTGCAAGCGTTCCGGCAGCGAGCACGCGAGCACATCACCGATGACGTCCTCAAGGGCTTCTGGTCCTGGTACGAGGATCTGTCCGAGGCCAACCGCGCGCAGGTGATCGCTCCGCTTATGAACAAGGTGCGCGGCTTCCTGCTCCGGCCCTTCGTCCGCGCGGCAATCGCCGACGGCGAGTCCACCGTGAGTATGGAAGACGTGATCAACAACGGCGGGATCTGCCTCGTCCGGATCCCACGCGGCTCACTGGGCATGGAAACCGCGCAGCTGGTCGGCTCCATCATCGTCGCCAGCACTTGGCAGGCCACCACACGTAGGGCCTCGATCCCCAAACGGAAACGGCGCGATTGCGGCCTCTACGTCGACGAATGCCACAACTTCCTCAACCTGCCGTACCCACCCGAGGACATCCTCGCCGAAGCCCGCTCTCACGGTCTGTCAGCAACGCTGGCCCATCAGTACGAAGGTCAACTGCCCAAGGAACTCTCCGAGGGCATCAGTGCGAACGCGCGGACGAAGTACGTCTTCAACGTATCTCCGGAAGACGCGAAGCGTATGGCAAGGCATATGTCGCCGTGGCTGTCCGAGCACGACCTATCGCACCTCGGCGTGTTCCACATCGCGGTCCGCCTCGTGGTGGGTGGCGAAGAGGTGCCGGCGTTCACCGCAGTGACCGAGAAGCTCCCACCCGCCATACCGGGACGCGCCAAGGTCATTCGCATGGCGGCCAAGGTGAACACCCGCCGCCGTCCAACACCCGCCACCGCTACCGCGCCACAACCATCCATTGTGGATCCGCGCCGCGCGGCTTGACCTCTCCGCACTTGGGAGGTGCACCCCCATGATCTCGAATCCCACTCCCCAGAGGGCGCTGCGAGGGCACATGCCGCAACGCCCAACGCCGCGAACGGCCACCACGGCCGAACACCACACCCAGCTCTCCGGGCGGCTCACAGAACGAGACCGCTGGCTGGCCAGGATGCTCTACGAACACAAGGTCCTCACCGTGCACCAGATCGTCGAACTCTGCTTCCCGGGCAAGCGCGCGGCCAACCACCGGCTGCTCAACCTGTTCAAGTGGCGAGTCGTCGACCGCTTCCAGCCGTTCGTGAGCAAAGGCACGGCGCCGATGCATTACGTGCTCGACCACGCCGGCGCGATGGCTCTCGCCTACGAGGACGGCCTTGACCCGAGGAAGATCGGCTACCGCCACGAAGACGCCATGGGAATCGCCCACTCCCTGCGCCTCGCCCACACCGTCGGGACCAACGGCTTCTTCACCAGCCTGATCGCGCTCAGCCAACGGCCCGGCTCAGACGGACAGCTCACCGCCTGGTGGTCCGAACTGCGCTGCATGCGCCTGTTCGGCGACATGGTCCGCCCAGACGCGTACGGACGGTGGCGTGAGGACGACCACGAGATCGAGTTCTTCCTTGAGTTCGACTTCGGCACGGAAGACCTCGGCACCCTCAGCAGCAAGCTCCACGGCTACGAGAAGCTCGCAACCGCAACAGGAATCAGCACCCCGGTACTCCTGTGGCTGCCCACCGAACGCCGCGAAGCCAACGCCCGCAGCGCGCTCTCCACCAGGCTGGCGCAGCTCGATGACCCGCTGCTAGTACCCGTCGCCACCAGCGCCGCGGAGGGCCACAACCCGGCAGGCTCGAAGTGGTTGCCTGTCACCACGTCAAGTCCGCGATGGCCAGGTCGACTGCGGCTCGCCGAACTCGCCGGACTCTGGCCGCAGGCCGCCCTTCCGGCAGCCCAAGTCTCGAACGCGGCCACCTCCGGAGAGCCAAGCACAGCCCTCGCACCGCCGGAGCCGGTTCCGCCGCCACGACCAACCAGCCCCTTCGGAGGTGGCGCGTGAAGATCGCCATCGGCGCCATCACCGCCGTGATCGTTCTATCCCTGGTCATCGGCGGCATCGCGCAAGTGATCGTCAAAGGGCTCTTCGGCAACAGCAGCACCCAGCCGAGCACGGAAGCGCTCGCTGACATCCCCGGCGACTACCTCGCGCTCTACCAGGCAGCAGCGCCGGCCTGTCCCGGTCTGGACTGGTCGATCCTCGCCGCCATCGGCAAGATCGAGAGCGATCACGGCCGCAGCCCACTGGCTGGCGTCGCGAACGGCACCGAGAACTACGCGGGCGCACGAGGGCCGATGCAGTTCCTCCAGCCCACGTTCGACGGCGTCGTCGTGCGCCATCCGCTTCCGCCCGGCGGCCGGAAGCCGCCGTCCCCCTGGAACAAGCATGACGCCATCTACGCGGCAGCTCACTACCTGTGCGATTCCGGCGCCCAGAGGGACATCCGCAAGGCGATCTGGGCCTACAACCACGCGGACTGGTATGTCAACGACGTACTCGCCCAGGCGAAGAAGTACGGCGACGCCATGACCGGCACCGGCGACTGCAACAACATCCAGGCGCCCAACCCCGTTGTAGCCAAGGCAATCGCGTTCGCCTGCGACCAACTCGGCGAGCCCTACGTCTGGGGCGGCAACGGCGAGACCGGTTGGGACTGCTCAGGTCTCGTCACGGCGGCCTACAAGGCCGCAGGCGCTGTCATCCCTCGAACCACGCAGCCGGAGTACGAAGCCGGTCCGCTAGTGCCTGCTGGCCAGCCGCTCATGCCGGGAGACCTGGTCTTCTACGGCACACCCAGCGACGTCCACCACGTCGGCCTGTATCTCGGGGCCGGGAAGATGGTTCACGCTCCGACCTTCGGCCAACCCGTGCAGGTCAGCCCCTACCGCTGGAGCGGCGACGACTACCTAGCGGCATCGCGGCCAACTACAGCTCCGGTTTAGGCTTCTCTTGTGACCCTTTCCACAAATGTGACCATTGCGTCCCACGAACTCCTCGCGCTCCAAGCGTCCATGCGCGACGCTCAGATGGCCGCCGCTGACTACTACGGGCGGACCGCCCGAAATGACAGCATCGACGAGCTCGGCACTCCCGTACGCAGCTTCCTATCCGCCATTCAAACAGTCAACGATCTGCTGACAAACAGCGTGGGTGACTCTGAGACGTACCGCAGCATCACGAGCTCAGGTATCCACCCCAACACGAGCGTCATCCTAGGCGTGAAGTATGTTCGAAACGTTGCTCAGCACCTGCCCCATGTGATTCGCCCCAGGGACGATCACGCGCTTATCGGGGGCCCTCTCGGTATGCGAATCTATACGTTCTGGGATGAGATTCCTGCCATAGTGCATGACCGACTTCGTCAGGGTACACAACGACTCAAATCGGATTACGAGACACGACTACTGGGCACGAACGTCACCGATACGATGCTCGATGCTTTGAATTTCTTCTCAGACGTCGCCCCCGATATCCCTCACCGAGACCAGCGGGGCGAGTGGACCGGGTTTCCTCTGATGAGCCAACCCGGCGTGAGAGATCGTCTTCACCCAGAAGAACCCTCTGACGAGAAAGCAGCACGCGTATGGCTGGACGAGCGCCGACCCAACGGCGACATACGAGTGATATGTGCCCAGCTCACTGTAGACGGGACTCAATACACCCTTGGCTTTACTTTTACAGGAAGACTCTCCTACGCGCCGTTCGTTGAGACTCCAGAGCAGCTTTTTCGAGATGCAGCAGCTGGCTACCCGTACGTCGTAGGTGATGCCCTGGCGAACACCGTGGACCGCAGCAAGGACATTCCACATGTGGTTCAGGGTCCAGTGCTCGAAAGCCGTGGTGACATCGCAACGTGGACAACGCCTGTTCCGAGCGGCGGCTGGAAGGAGGACTGGAGCGACGGGAGAATGACAGACTTCGTCCACAGACTGACAAGGACAGAGCAGGGAGGAGGCCTCCTCGGGAGTACGTCATATCTCGTGCGCCGCGCACGACGCTTGAATGCCCTCGTTCCATACTCGCCCTAAAGCGGTATTTCAGGATGTGCGCGAGGGTACTTTGGCGGCGGCCGACGCTGCCTAGCGCCCCGCTCGCCCGAGTCCAGACAAGGCCCAGCTGCGACTAGGGCCCGACTACTGCTTCGAGAACTCGTTCAACCTCCTCAGGCCAAGCCAAGGTGATTCCGTGCGCCGCGCAGGAAACGCCCGCAACCGGGCCTGCGAAATTGGACGATCGAAGAAGAGGTCGGTGAATTTGATGCTGACATATGACCTCATCCAGAGTGGCTCACCTCCTGAGTGGTCGATCGTTACGTAGCCGTAAGCGATGACACCGCCACCACGACCATGGCGAAACAGGGCAACCTCGTCGCCTTCACACAACGACTTAAGATCACTGAACGGCTTGAAGACCCGCTCTTCACGCGTCAGGCGCAGCATCCCTGAACCTGGCCAGATCTGAGCCGTCAGGTACTCAGCTGAGGGCGGGGGAACAAACTCGACGTGGTCAGCCGGCCAGCATGGATTAGCCACTTACGCATGTCCCGCACCGTAGCGGTGATCCCTGACAATTCAGGCTGGTGTGCTGGCTCGCGCTCGCCATAGGCATCTGACGTGGGCACTACGGTCTACGAAAGCCGCTGGTCAGGTTCCACAAGACCAGCGGCTTCCTATGACACTTTGATCCCTTGGTACAACTCATCCCCAGTTGCTGTGCTCGCGCTTCCACCTGGCCTCGACCTTAGGCGCCAGCTCCTCACGCAGGTCATCCTCGGTGCGGTCGTGCTTCGCCGCGAGAGCCGTCAGGATGAGACTCGCGTCCTCGTGGTGTTCCGCGATGGCCTCGCGGTTGTGCGCCACGTTCCGCTTGGCCAGGTACCGGGCATAGCTCAGCAGCTCGCAGTACTCGCGCCTCGCGCTGAACTCGGTCGTGATCACCCCGCTGTGCGTGGTGCGCAGCGGAAGCCCGCCAGGCGCCGTGATCGCCTTTGCCGCCTTCGCTTTCGCCCGTTCGGCTTTTTGCTCGTCTCGCGCGAGCTGTTCCGGGGTCTTGATCCTGCTGGGACGGTTTCGGACCTCGACCGGGGCACTCGGGTAGCACTCTGTGCACGCGGCCTTGCCTGCGAGGTCGACGACCTCGGCTTCGTCGTGGCCAGAGAGCTGGGTCAGCCAAGCAAACTTCGTGCTCTCGAAGCAGGTCCGGCACAGCATCGAGCGGTGGACGTGGCCACCGGTGTTCAGGACGAGCCAGGCGCGTGTCCATCCGCCCCGGTGGTCGAACTCCTCGTCGAGTGGCTGCATCGCCGCCTCGCAGTCGGAGGCACGCTGGCGAGCTTGCTCGATCCGAGGTTCCAGCGCTGTCGCGAGATCAGCTGCACTTTCCCGCAACCACCTCGTGTGGCGTTTCGTCAGAGTTTCGACGGTCGCCTCGGCCTTGGCTCGCTCGGCGTGCAGGCGGGCGAGTTCGGCGTCAATCTCGCTGGGCGTCGCGGTTGTCGGGTTGTCTGCAGGCATTGGTGGTCACCTCAGCTTTACCGGGGTCACGCGAAACACTGGAGGTGCGCGACCATGCGAACGGTTGTTGTGGATCAACTACGGGCGCAGCTCGGCGGTGGGCTCGTTCTGCGGCTGTGTCAGTCGTCCGCGTGCTGATGGGCGTTCCGGAGCAGAAGTTCAAGGCGGGTAACGGAATGGACCGTGGCCGCGAGTCCGAGAGTTTCCCTGCGTTCGCCGAGCGCGCGGGGAATCCACTCATCGGTCAGTCCATTGCCAACGCCGAGCACGACCTTGTTTCCTAGGCCCCACAAGACCGCGTTGACTGTCAGGCAGGCGATCGCGAGCTCATCCACGTCCACCGCCCACCACTCCACTGTGGATGGATCACGACCTAGCTCCCGCATCGCTTCGGCCGCTGCGCGGAAGAGACCGCCAGTTCCCGCAGTCGGCTCAAGTACGCGCTCCCCCTCGCCCGGCACGCCGACCAAGCGCGCCATCACGTCTGCGACGCACTGCGGTGTGTAGAACTGCCCCCGAGCGCTCTTCGCGCTCCGTGAGCGGAGCACCTCGAGCAGGACGCCGAACAAGTCCGTCTCTCGGCGTCGCTCCGTGCCGGTCAGCTGCAGCTGACCCGCTCGTAGCGCAGCGTCCGCAACACACTTCGCCGCCGAGACATCTCCCTCGGCGAGGCGACGCTCCCCGAGCCACATCGAGATCAGGGGCCACGCGCGGTTCACAAGATCAGGACGCGCGCGAATGAAGATCCTCCACTGCACGCAGCTGAAGTCCGCGAACTCATCAGCGGTAAGCGATACCAGCTGGTCAACGGTCCGCGCATGGTCCGGCTCCGGTGGAGCCATGAAGGCAAGCGCACCGATGACCGAGACGGGCAATTCGAGGTTTCCTGAGCCGTGTTCGCGATGCCAGGTCTCATCGACGGCCTCCGCGATCTTCATCGCGTGCTGGTGCGGATCGTCGGGCACAGGTCGGCGAGGCTGCTTTTGTGAACACATGAGGGCGCTCCGCGGCCATTGATGGCCGTTAGATCGAGTTGCTCATCTAAGGAGCGGCACGCCGGAGAACACCGGGGTGCGGGCCGACGGGGCACCTCACGGTGGAGGTGTCGCACCCCCGCCGGCTACCACACAAACCCGCCTTCATCAGGAGGGCAGGATCAGCGTAGCCCCGTTCGAACTCCCGCGTGCGCGCCGCGTTGTTGGCGGCCAGGCGCCGCCGGCGAGCGAGCGGCAGCACGGGCCACCGCTCGCCGCCCCAGGTCATCCGACGACGAACGCGCCCGGATGCAAGGCGGTCAACTGCCGATGCGGGCACGGCTCACCGGGATACGGCACGTGCAGCACCAGGCGACCACCAAGGTCGCCGACCGCATCGTCGGGAACGCGGCGCAGCGTGAAGGTGAAGGCGCCGCGCGGGTCCCCGACGCTGATCGACACGGTGACCGAGTCCTCGGCCTCGTCCGCATCGATCGTCGCGGAGTTCACCCACGACAACGGGACCTGCCCCGCCTCATGCGGCAGAGCCTCGCCGGAGTCCTCGTCACACACGGAACTCCCGGAGTCGTCTTCGTAGCCGTTCGATGTCTCTACAAGGTCTTCACCACAACGTGTGCAGTGGCGGTCCGGTCCGTTCTCCCAAGGGAATTCGAGGGAGACGGTCACAGAGTCGTCTTCAACGAACCGCAGGTGATCACTATCGACAGAGAGCATGGCGGACATGGCAAACCTCGCAGTGAGGGAAGTTCGAAAGTGCGGAGGAGGGTCGGCAGCTCAGGCAGTGAAGCGGAGCGACTTGCGGCACTCCGGGCACGCGACGTAGGCGCGCTGGTGATCACCGAACGGCACTCGCGCCTGACCGCTGATCGTCGGCGATGCGTCGGAGAGGCCGCCGTCATACCGCTGCAAGCGGTGGCCGTCGTAGGTCTCCCACTCGTGATCGTTCACGCAGCGACCGAACGCGTGCGCATAGTCGCCCCAGTACACCGTGTCGGTGGTGGTGTCGCGATACACCTCAGGCTGGCTGTAGAGGCCACCGTCACCGCTCATCGTGACCATCAGGTCGCCCAGCTCGCCGCCGGCCGAGAACACGACGAAGCCAAGATCATCGGAGAGGATGTTCTCGATGTTGCACGTGTTGTGAGCCCAGAACAGCCCATCGCCATAGAGGCCAACAGGGTCCTCGCCGGTCCTGTCCTTCACCCAAAGGACGAGTACGTCCGTCGTGGGGTGCTTGAAATCCCGGTTCTCCATCCACTCACGAAGGTCGTCCGTGAGCTTCTCGCAGTGTTCCGCGCGCTCGGCGATCCACTCAGCGGTGTCAACGCTGAGCCATCCGTCGCCGTTGCTCCACGCGGTGACCATGACATCAGCCATGATGACCACTCCTGGAATCTATTCGGTTTGTGTGGTTGCGAGACACGCGGGGTGCGAACCCGTCTCGCTATACATAAACGATAGCACCAAACCAATCGGTGAGCAATGGATTCGGTGGGTCATTTTCAAGATTCTTTAGCGCCATCACGGGACATCCTTTCCAAGTGCAGGAGTTCAATTCCGCAAAGCTCAGCGCGACCATCATATAGCCAACAATGACACAAAACAGAAATAGCTCAAGAAGCAGAATGCGATGCACAGAGTAGCTGGACATCACAATCAAAATGGAGCAAAGGAAGTCTATACAACAAGGCGGCCCGCGGGCATCAAGGGACCCAGCAGCCCGACTGTTCCACTTCCTGCGGTCAGGCGAGTGAGGTGTCACACAGGAAGCCTCCTCACAGGCACTGAGCAGCGGCTTTGACCACCACTGGGGTTTCCTGCCTAGCGGGAAGCTAGACGGGACAGTACATAGGAAGGTCGACGGGAACACGAACAGGCGCGGCGCCTTCGCGACCGGCTGATCAGGGGGTTCTGTGACTTTGAGAGCTTCCGCTATAACAGGCATCTACACGGGACCGTGGCCTGGAATCTCGCCAAAACACTCTCAGCCTTCGCGTCCCTGCTCGTCCGGAGGCCAAATGTGCACTTCTGGCCAGAAGTAGCTCCGGTCACAGCGTCACTCAGCAGAGTCCGACCGAGGGAGTGAACCGAAGACAAGACCATCATGACGCCTGCAAAGCGGCGAACCTTGTGGCGACGACCTGGCAGTTTTCCCCACTAACCGAGGTCAAGCCGCAGATCCAGCAACGATTTCCGGCGACACGTACACGTTCGTCTCCTGCCACCGTACCTGCCCGATGAACTCTGCTACACGACACGATCATGGCTGAGGCCGGGTGATCCTGCATGCCCAACGACGAGTCGACCCGTCCCAGCAGAACACTTACGCGCAAAGAGTTCGTCGGCGTGCCAACGGCGGCAAAACTGCGGCACATTTGCCGTCAGTATGTCCCAAACAGCATGCTCACGTAACAGGACGTTCAGCGAAGACGGGAGGAGCGCCGAATGCCAAGTTCTCGCTCCGCCTGCCACTTGCGAGCTGCTTCCCGTGCCCGGTCGTACTCCTCCTGGCGGACGGCTTCCGCGGCCTTCTCCCGGTGAAACCACAGGACCGCGTTGACGATCACCGAGGAACCGTCGTACGGCCACGCCACCCCTTGGGCTCGTTCTCTGTTGTGCCCACTTCGCCACAGTGCTGCGATCCGCCGCACGTTCTCCGTGTGAACGTCTTGAGCCCTGAGCTCGTCGACCGCAAGCTCGTCCGCGTGCCGCCACCCAGGGCGTACCGCCTCGGCCTCCCTTGTGTTCCGATAGTTGCCGCGCCCGTACAACACGCTGGGGTCACCCTCCACGATGAACTGATTGCTCAGACAGCACCGCAGTTCGGGAGCGTTCCTGTTGTCCGCGAAGGTGATCGGTCCGTCGATGCCCCGCAAGATGCACACCCCTGCACCACCCCTCGCACCGGATCACATGCGCGCTCGACCATACGGCGCCAGATCAATGATCAGTAGGCGTCGCACGCCGTCAAGTCCACACAGGCCAGACGCCCCTCGATCTCGACGCGATACCGCAGCGCCGCACAGTTGCGGTCGGTCGGGAGACTTCGTCAGCACGGGACGCAGCGTTCGAAAGCCACTGCAGGGCCTCAGGTTGAGTCCGTGAACGCTCTCGGACCAAGGCATTCACCGCGCGGCTTGGTAGCGGCCGACCGCTAGCCAGGCAACGCCGTCTCGGGAGAGGCGTGATTGGGACGTCGTGCCTTCTCCCGAGCCAGCAACGGTAACGTCGGGCGTCCGCAGCTAGGCGTTGCGGTCTGACGCACCAGGAGGCGTCGACTTGCGCCTGGGGAGCACACGGTTAGTTGGTGGCGGAGAGGGCGAACGGTGACTGACATTCACGCGTTGATCGGCGACATCTACACCGCGATCGTCCTGACTGAACAAGCAGCAGAAGCAGCGACACCGATCACCTGGCGCGCGATCGATCATCACCTGGTCACGGATCACGGTGTCCAGATCGGCGAATTCGCAACCGTGGGGTACGCGCGATTTGCCGCGTTGAACGCGCCGATCTACGTGGTGAGGCGGTGCACGACTGACCGCATGACTCTGAGCGAGTGTCGCAAGGTGTTCGGCGATCGCGATCTGAGCAACTACGAACCAGGCCAGCTCCACGGGGACCCAGACGAGGCAGCCTTGACACTGGCGATTACGACGGTGATCAACATGGCAGCCAGCTACGACCGCGGTTCTGCGTCCAGGTGGTGACGTGCCGACCTCGTCGAGGTCGGCTAGCTGGCCGCAGCGTTGCCCGGCAGGCGGCCTTGCGCACCGCTGCGACGCTGGACGAAGTCAGCGAGGTTGAGGGTGTCGAAGCAGGGTTGTTGGTCGATCTCGTCGAGTGTGGTGGCCAGGAGCGCGAGAGTCCGTGGGATGGCGGCGTACTCGCCGAGCCGGGCCTGGGTGCGGATGATGTCCTGGTAGACGCCCTCGTTGTACGGGTCGAGCTTTCGGGTGCGTTCCAGCAATGACAGCGTCATTTCCTGATCGGAATCTCCATGTGCGCGGATCAGGGTGCTGAGCGCGTCCAGAACGTCTCGCCGTGTCGCCTCACGGAGCGGTTCGATCCACGTTACGAGCAGGTCCTCCGCAAGATCACCGCTGTAGAGCTCAACCGCGTCGTAAAGG
This sequence comes from Lentzea sp. NPDC102401, assembly GCF_044765805.1. Lineage (NCBI taxonomy): Bacteria > Bacillati > Actinomycetota > Actinomycetes > Pseudonocardiales > Pseudonocardiaceae > Lentzea > Lentzea sp. NPDC102401. The sequence goes on from NZ_JBIWKS010000014.1 coordinate 266,512, forward strand.
CGCCTCTGAGCGGAGGCTTCGTCAGGCCGAGTCTTCTGCAGGGTGCGGTGAAGCTGCCAGTAGTCAACGCTCACGAGCGTCTCGTCGAGGTGGTACCGGCCGTCGTCGTTGAGGATGGCGTTGCTGATGAGACCGTCGGTGGCGTCGCTTAGCGAGCGGCGCAGCATCGACAGCGTGTTGTGGAACGAGTTGTACGGCCGCGGAGGTTGGCTGTCGGGCCACACGGCCTCGTTGAGTACCTCGCGGCGAACGCCTTGGGGATGAAGTGCGAGGTAGACGAGTAGCTCTCGCTGCTTCGCTGTGAGAGCGCCGTTGACTTCGCGGTGCCCTGCGCTATCGCTCAGATGAAGCAGGACACGTCCCATCACGCGCACCTGCAACATGGGCTCCGTAAATACTTCGTCGCAGTACGCCGGTGGCTGATGCGGCTGCGAGTGCCGGTCGTCGAGGTGCTCTACCCCCGCAGCCATCTGAAGCCGCGCATCAGTGCCGTCAACGTCCGCCGAGGTCACATCAACGTCGTTGAGGCGGGATTCGGAGAGTTGTGGGCTTAGGGCTGGTTCGGCCAGCGAAGGTGCTTCCGGTGTGTTCCGGCTCGCCGATTCGAGTCGGGTCGGCTCGCCGGCTGAACGTTGGCCAGCAGACGTGACGTCGTTCTGATGGCCACTAGCTAGGGACGCCTGGTGGGGTCCGTCTGAGTCGGAGCGCTTGCTCGCGGCCGCGCTGGGCGGGCTCCCGGCGGAGTGGAGCACGGCAAGCAGCTCGGCGGTGTCGGTGGCGGGTAGGTGGTACAGGCGTGTGCCAGCGAGAGTGCTGCCGGTGCCGGGGCTGGTCGCGCTGATAGTGCCGTCGTGACGGACCAGCACGGTGGCGCCTGGACGCCACTGGCCGAGAAGCACGCCTGCTAGGCCGAGGGCAGAGCCATTGTCGAGGACAGCTTGCAGGCGACGATCTGCATGCTGCGTGGCGCTTGCGAGCAGGACAAGCGGCGCCGCGGTCTTCTGGGGTTCAGCTGCTTCGACGACATGGCGGGTCCGGGTGAGCAACGCTGCTTCCATCTCGCCGAGGGCAGCATCGAGCGAGGCAACGACGCGAATCGTGGCTGGCAGGTTCTCCAGGTCCTCGCTCTCGAGGATGAGGCACAGGTCTTGACGAGGTGCGAGAACACAGGTCTTACCACCTGACTGCCGTTCGGTCAGCAGATGCAGCAGAAGCGCACGAGCAGCTGCGGTGGCGCCGATGCCCGCCAGGCCGAGGCCCTGGGTGCTGGCAAGGTTCAGGGCAAGGTCACGTCCTGCCCTCATGCCGATCGTCGTCGGCACCGAGACGTCTCGCCGTTCGGACGCAGGCACATCGGCAACGTGACTGGGCCTGGGGGTATGTGCGAGATCGAGGAGCACAGGGTCTTGGGTCGGCTGTTCGGCTCCTTGCTCGTGTTCATGTGCGGCACGCAGAGCGCGGACTACGGGAGCGATCGGACGTGAGAGGTCGGCGCGGTTTCGGCTGCCTATGCGATAGCGGCGCCGCTGCCACATCCGAGCAGTCACCACGGCCGCAGTGACTGCCGCGGCGAGGCCGATGCTGACGAATACGCCAGGCAAGAACTCAGTCTCCGAACCTGTTTGCTCGTCTGTGTCGCTGCCTCGGTCGGCGCCCTGTTCTGGCGTTGCGGAGTTCGACGGGGTCTGAGCAGTCGGTGGAGTGTTCGTCGGGGGTTCAGGTTCCTGAGGTGGAAGTTGCGCAGACGGCTCGCTGTGCGCGCTTTCGTCAGGAGGTGCGGTGACGTGGGCGATGATCTTCCAGCCGGGCCTTACGAGGTTGGGGTTCGTGAGGGTGTGCCCGTCTGGTTGATCGACGCCCCTGTTGAGTTGGAAGAGTTCTGGCCAGCGGGTGCCGCCACCTGGGCCATAGATGCGTTCGGCGAGGCGCCACAAGCTGTCGTAGATCCCGTGTTGAGGAGGACGAACTTCCTCGATGACGCGGACGGTACCTGGCGGTGAAGGAGCTGATCGATCGATGACCAACGTCTCCGCAGCGTGTGCGATAGCGATTGGCTGTGAGGGCGTGGACGTCGTCGGTCCTGGGTTCAGTGACGCCACGACAGCAACAGGAGCGGGGTTATCCGTCAGCACAGCTGCGCTGCTAGCTGTTGCAGCGTATGAGGTTCTACTGCCGAGCAGGGTCAGCACAACGCTACCGATTAGTGCCGTGACAACGGCCTGGAGTGGTCCAGGCGGCCGGATCTGTGTCCAGGCGACCCCTCGCACTGCATCGACACCGCAGCGGACGACGTCGAGGGCAAAAAAGAACCAGGCGATCCAGGACAGCACTGCCAAGGTGTTGAGCAGGAAGTGGGCACTCATAGGGCTAAGGAGCGTCGCCTCGATCTCCTCCCAGTCCGGCACATGACTCGGCAGAGGCCATCCCACGAAGTGTGCCAAGGCCCATGGAAGACCAGCGGTCAGTGCGAGCAGGACGGTGAGTGCGAACAGCCCACGCACAAGTCGCACCGCGGACGAGACTACCGATCGGACAGGATGGCCCTTGTGCTGTTCTACCGGCTTTCGACGGGGTAGGTCTGCGTGTGCGGTCACGGCGTGCTCGATTCCTTTGAGCGGCAAGGCAGTGGCTCAGCGCTCGCCGTCTGAGCCAGTGGAGGGTGGTTGAGGTGTCTGGTTCATGTCACCGGCGCAGGGGCGCGCACGGGCATCTCCGCCGATGTACGAGGCATCGCGACGCCGGGCTGCTGCTGACCTGGCGTGCCGGCCGAGGGTGCTTTTGCCGTTGTTGAGGATGTTCGGCTCGCATCACCCCTCTCCGTGACCGGGGCCACTCGCTTTCGCCTGGTGCGGAACGTCTTGCGGCTGTTGAGCCATAGCTGAAGATCCGTGGTCGGCAGTTCGGTGAACTCCGCGAGCTCTTCGACGCTTATCACGTCACTGGATTCGGCGAGCACGTCTCCGAGTTCGCGTTCGATGTCAGCGAGTTTCGCGGCTGCGTCCGACCGCAAGGCCGCGAGTTCGCTGATGCACCTCGCGGCGGCCGATCGCCTTCTGCTGCGGGCGGCGTCAGCCTCCTCAACGCGACGTTCGATCTCGTCGAGGGACGTCATCTTTGCCTCCTCCGGTTGAGTTATGCGTTGCGCTGTCATGGAAGTACTACTGAGATGCCACGTTGTGGTTGGGCCGTACCAGTTCCTGTCACGGTGATCGAGCCGATGCCGGCCAGGCCGAGCAGTTGGGTGGGATGAGTGACCCTGACAGTCACGGTGACCGTGTTGCCAGCAAGCGAAACGCTGCCGCTGTGGCCTGCAGCAGCAAGGTAGTCATGAGCCGCGGCATTGGCTCTTTGCGGAACCAAGCGCAGAGTGCCATTGACGCGGTAGGCAGCCAGGTCGATTTCCTGTGCACCAGCTCTCGCAGCTTCCTGTGCTTCGCCTATCGCGCGGACCTTCGCGGCCAAGGCGAGGCCTCCATCGAGCACGAGGCCGGCGAACAACAACGCGGCAAGGGCGATGATGACGACGAAGGCAGTTACTCGCCCGTCTTCGTCTGTTCGCAGCTTCTGCGCGCTGCGTCGGAGGTGGGTGACGACGTTCATTCGGCACCACCGGATCGGGAGGAGGTGGAGGTACCGCGCCAGGCATCAACCGGCGAGGAGAAGCTGGATTCGAATGTTCGGCTGCCAGGCACTCCGAGCAAGGTCAGGTCTTGCAGGCCGATGGTGCACGAGATGGTGACCGTTAGCGTTGAGCCTGGTCGAAGGCCTTGCGTACTAGTCGATACCGACATGGACTGGCATGTGATCCCTGCGGAGGCCAGGGCTGCATTGGCGGTGGCTTGTGCATTGGTGACGGCTTGCTGCGGCGTTCTGGCCAGTGTGGCTGACCGGGCGGCTTGGTGCGCGGCGTCGTTGATCCGTAGCTTCGTGTCAGCCAGTCGTCCGCAGAACACGACGAGCAGCAAGAGCCCGATCAGCAATGGGGTCAGCAGAGTGAGCTCTGCCGCGGCGGAGCCTCGTTCGTCCTGGAGCAGCGAGCGCACCCCATCACGCGTGTGCCGTGCGAGGAGGTGATGTCGGCGGGCTGTCATGATGCCGCCGTCCTTGTGCTGGTCGGCGGTGTGAACTTCTCGACCGGCCCAACGGCTTCGGCGCGCACCGCCAGGTTCGTGAAGGGAAGCACGTTGATCACGCTTCCAGTGATCAGCGCTGATGCTTGGCTCGGTCCTCGCTGGACGCTTACCGAGGTTCCCTGCAGGGGCCCACTCCCCAGTTGCGCGAGGACTCGTTCCCCTTCCGCGACGCCTGCAGAGGTGCCGCCAGACACTCGCACGGCCGACAGCGCCTGGGCTGCGGCGGCTTGGGCGATGTGGGTTGCGTGCATGTAGAGCGCGAACTGGGCAATCAGCAAGATCAGTAGCAGGAGCAGCGGCGTCGCGATGACGAGCTCCACTGTGCCTGCGCCCCGATCATCGGACCGTATCCGACGCAGCAGAGCTGGCAACCGAGTCTGATGTGGATGATCACGCGTGCTAGGTGCGTGGCGTCGATTGGGGTAACAGAACATCTCGAATTCACCGGCCTACAAGGTGATGCTGTTGGCTTTCTGGATGGCCTTCGCCACAAGTACGGCCACTGCGGCGAGCGCGAGCGCGACCAGCAGGGCGGTGACCACGATCGTCTCGGTGGCGTAGCCGCGCTCGTCGTTGTGCAAGCGCTCCACCTCGGCGCGCAAGCGCACCAGAAGTATCTGAACATCTGTGAACATCTGTTTTCCCTTCTGCTTAGGCGTTCTAGGACTGGCCAGGTGTGCTCACATCGCTCCCAGCACGCTCGCGAGCGCCGGAAACCCCACGAAGATCAAGAATCCAGCAAAGAGCATCACTACCGGCAAGCTCATCCGCTCGGTAGCTGCTTGTGCTTCTCCCTCAGCGTCGGTGAGTTCGCGTGTGCGCAGTGCAGCGGCCTTAGCCACAAGGCTGGCGCGCACGCGGGCGCCTTCAGTACCTGCGAGGCTGACGGAGGCAGCGAGCTCGGTCAGTTGGCGCACATCGAGTTCGGTTCCTAGCTGGCTAAGCGCGGACCACGGCGTAGTGCGCGTGAGCTTGGCGGTGACGAGTGCGCGTCGGAGCTGCTGGAACGCCCAGCCCTTGCCGATGCTGACGGCGTCGGAAAGGGCTCCGTCGACTCCTGCTCCGCCGGCCAGCAGGACCCTGATGAGGTTGAGGTAGGAAGACAGTGCGTGTCGGAAGAGCGATCGGCGTCGTGCAGCCTCCTGCCGGACGCTGATGTCCGGCAGGAGGAATCCGCCGAGGGCTACAAGGAAGCTGGTGACCGTGGTCAGTGCCCAGCCGGGGGCAATGTCGGCCACAATCAGCACGAGGTTCATCAGGACCGGCAGCACGAGCCCAGTGAGCGCCAGCGTGGCCTTGTCGGCTAGATGGCGCTCAATGCTCTTGCCTGTGACTGCAAGGTCGCTTCGCAACCTGGCGCTCGGCAACCCGAGCGAGGCGAGTGGTTTGACGAACGGGCCGCCCAGGCGGAGCACCCACCCTTCCGGGGCCGTGGCGAGGATCGGCTGCGGTGCAGGCGTCGCGTGCAAGCGGTCGATCAGCGTCCGCAGAGGGGGACGTGGCGGGAACGCATAGACAGCAAGGGCCCACAGTCCAACTCCTAGGCCAGCTCCCCACAACAACGTGCCGATCATGACGGCGCCCCCTTGCTTGTGAGCAGGTTGTCGACGTCTGTCTCGGTGTCGTGTCGCCGGATCGATTCGAGTTCGGTTAGGAACCTTTCGGGTTCGCGCAAGCGTGCGATCCTTGCCAGCCAGACAAATGCGGACCCGAACAGCGCGCCGACGGCCAGCAGCATGACTTGGCCGAAGACGGAGTCGTAGGGCGCGAGATACCCGCGGTTGAGAAGCACCAGGCCCATAGCGAAGGCCAGCGTGGTGCTCACGATGACCCGGACGCTGGTTCGTGTGCGGGCGCGGCCAGCTTCTACCCGCATCCGCATGGAAGCCTGCTCGCGAGCTTCGCTCGCGAGTTCGCCGAGCAGGTCAGCCAGCTGGCGAGCCTGATGTTCTGCGGCCAGGACGAGCGCGGAGATCACCAGATCAGCTGTCGGATCGTGGAGCTGGTCAGCGAGTCGGCGCAGCGAGGGAGCCAGACGTTCTCCACGCTCTACTCGAACGGCCAGCTCGACGATCTCGTCACGGATGGCGACCGGACAGGCAGGAGCTGAAGCAAGAATGGCCTGTTCCAGCCCGGCCGCAGCCACGAGTGTGTCTCGCAGCATTTCAGTCCACGCGGCGATGGCTTCGATGCGCTCGAGGTGCTGTTTGTGATCGATGTTCGAGCCGAGGATCCGCGGCAGGCAGACGACCGCTAGCGCGGTCAGGATGGCCCCGACCACCCAACCGGTAATCGCACCGATAGCCACCCCGGCAAGGGCGGCGATGACCAGCCAGCCGACCTGCTTGCGGTCGGGGCGCAGGGCTAGCCATGTGCTCAGCCGCGACGAGGAGGCCAGGCCGCTGGCGCGACCCTTTAGCCCTGCCACGATCAGCAAGAGACCCGTGGCTATGCCAACACCCAGCAAGCCGAACAGAGCTGCGGTCGCTGTCACGGTGTCCACCACCCGTCGCGGCGTTCGAACAGGTCCGGGTCGTAGCCGGATTCGACGAGCAGATCCACGGTGTCGGTGCGCAGTGGAGCGCCTGGGACTGCGCGTAGGTCCGGGCCTGGTCGCCAGACCTCGTTGCTGATGATCTGGGCGCCCTCGGCGCCGACGACTTCGCGGATGGAGGAGACGACGCGTTTGCTTGAGTCCTCACGCGGCTTGTCGATGTGCACTACGAAGTGCAGTGCCGCGGCTACCAGAAGGTTGGTTGCCTCCATCGGTAGTCGCTCAGGGCCTTGAACCGCGTACGCGGCGAGCTTCGTGAAGGCTCCCTGGCTGCTGGACGAGTGCAAGGTGCCCATGCTGCCGTCGTTGCCCATGGACATCGCGTTGGTCAGCGGGATGACTTCCGGACCGCGGACTTCGCCGACGATGACCCGGTCTGGCGACATCCGCAGGGACTGCCACACGAGGTCTGACAGCGAGATGGCGCCTTGGCCCTCGATGTTCGGTTCACGCGCCTGTAGGGCAACAACGTCAGGGTGCGCATCGACGTCTTCGTTGAGCCCGAGTTCGAACACGTCCTCGATAGTGATCAGCCGTTCCCACGAGGGGATGGACGATGCGAGACCACGTAGCAAGGTGGTCTTCCCGATGGCGGTGCCGCCGGTGACCAAGATGTTGCGCTTAGCTCGTACCAGAGCCGCTAGAAAGCTCTCCAATGCGAGGTCGAGGGTGCCGTTACCTCGAAGCTCAGCGAGGGTGACCGTGGTGAACCGGTGGCGGCGGATGCTCACCGACGGCCGAGCGGTGACGGCCATGACAGCCGATACTCGCTCTCCACCAGGAAGCTGGAAGTTGACGATCGGGCTGCCCCGGTCAAAGCGCCGCTCCTCCACACCGCTGCGCGCAGCCAAGTCGCGGATGAGTTCGACCAGCTCCGTGTCGGAACCGACGACCGGTGGCAAGCGGTGGCGGCGGCCGTCAGCACACTTGACGAAGACACGATCACCGTTGATGTTGATGTTCTCGATCTCGGTGTCGGCCAGCAGCGGTTCAAGACCAGCCAATCCGAAGATCTCATCGAGAACCTGACGGATCAACTTCCGCTCAGCATCGGGTGTCACCAGCATCCCGCCGCTGGCAGAGTTGCGTAGCTCAGCCTGCGCGTGTGCCTCAGCAGCGTCGGTCAGGATGGCTTGAGCGAGATGTTGGCGGCCGGGACCGTCCATAGGCGGTCGACCGGCAGACTCATCGGCGCGAATGCGCTGACTCAGCTGGGAAGACAGCTCTTGCCGCAGATACCGGCGCAGCCGTTCGATAGCGGCGGTCTCGTCGATTGGACGGGTAGGAATGTGCGCGGGGCCAGGCATGTGCTGCGCGGCATGCAGGTGAGGATCGGTTCCGTTCACCGGTGTGGGCGGGCGTGGATCTCCGAAGCCTGCGCGGTTCATGGCGCCATCACTCCGTTGCCAGCGCTCGGCGTAAGCGGATGCACGACTGCGCTCGTCGTCTGTTCCCTGGGCCTTGCTAGCCGCAGTTGCGGTGAATGCGTGGTGGTAGCGGACGGACGCTGAGAGGTCGCATAGACGTCGCGCGCGATCGAGGCGGCGGCACGGCTTAGCGATGACTTATCGGGCTTTCGTCGGCTCAGAGCCTGGCCACGCAGTGCAGCAGCACCCTTGTCATCGATCGGTACACGGCCCATCACGGGAACCCGAAGGTTCTCAGAGACCTCTGCAGTCGAGTAGCCATCTCCCATCAGGACGAAGCACGGGCGGCGTGACCATTGCTGGGCCGCCTGCAGTTTGAGCGCAACGTGGGCGAGCTCGTCGTCACGAGGACGGGCAACGAGCAGCATCGTGTCCGCGGCACGGATGATCGCAAGTGCCGGCGAGTCGGGATCTACCCGGCCGCAGTCGGCGATGATCGTGACACCAGGTTGATCCGCAGCTCGGCGCAACGGTGCAGCAGGGCCAAGAGCCAGTACCCCGAGTGCAGCCCGAGTTTGTTCGGCACCGACCGGGCCAACCACTACCTGGAGACCACCAGGCAGGATCTGGGTGTGCTGGGCTACCAGACTGGGATCGTCACCGCCACGGCTGCGAGCCGCAGCCGCAAGACTGACAAGGCCTGGTGTGTCGCTCAATCGGAAGCGCGCCATGAGATCACCTCCAGCCGGGTCAACTTCGACAACGATCGGACTCTGCGGACCTGGCCACCAAGCACCAAGCGCCACTGCCAACGTGGTCACACCGGGCGACCCCTTCACGGAGCAAACAGCGATAAGCATCAGCGCACCCCTCCAGAAATCGCGATCAAGCTCAGCTGACCCGCCGGAGCCGCGGCCAGCGCACGAGCGTCCGATTCGGACAGATGCAGTGACACCACCGCCGTCTGCTCCGCCTCGCGCGAAGTAACGCCAGCTACTACGGCGTTCCACGACGACGTCTGTGCACCTTGCGCAGGCGATCCAGGAGCCACGCTCTGTCCTGGCGTGGTCAGCACTGTGACCGTCGTCCCCGGTGACAGGTCAGGAGGGAACTGCCCTGGTTTGAGCCCTACAGCAGCAACGGCTTTACCTGCAACTGGAATTAGTGGCGCACCAAGGACGGAGCGCGTGAGCAGGGAACCGGCGGGCAAGCTGAAGGCAACTGGCTGGCCCACAACTTCAGGTGTTGCCGCCGCGAGCACGAGGTCCATTCCGCTGTCATGCGGCATGTCGACATGTTGGAGGTCCTGTATGGACAGGACCTGACCCACTGCTACTGGACGAGCCAGCGCGAGCGCACTCTCGCGGTCCCCCACATTCATGCCGGCGACTACCCCGCCCGCCGCGCACGCGAGAACCAGCACGACACCGAGCAACAGGTGCGGAACGCTACGGCGTCGAGCACCGCCAGCCAGACGCGACGGAGCTTTACCGGCCTGACCTCCCCATCCACTCAACGACGCCTCGTTCCGCGTCGTCGTACCTGCGCCGCTGGAAGCCGCAGTTGTTGTCATCACTCACCTCTTTCAGGCATGACGCCATCGCGACACGTCGACTTAGGTGTCAGGCGTGCCTTGCTAATCGGGTATGTGTTGTCGACGGCCGCCGTCGGACGCGCGCCTCAGGTCAGCCGGTTGTGATTCCTTGGCTTTCAGCCACTCGCAGAGTCGTCGCGGCCGAGGTCGTCATGTTCGGGAACTCCCCCGTCTGACCGGCACCGGACCAGGTCACGGTCCAGTTCACCGTTGCTGTGACGGAGAACGCTTCCGCAGGCTGCCCTGCCGAAGACTTCCTGTAGGTGTAGCCACAATCGGGCGACAGGCCTTTGGGATCATGATCTGCGGTGTACGGGGTGCCTGAGGTGCTGCAGGTGACCGAGCCGCCGTCACCCATGGACCACGTCACCGAGACGGGCTTAGCCACAGCGGTCACGGACACGCCGGGCACGGACGCAGTGGCAGAGACAGGTGCCCATCCGTTGGCCAGCCACAACCATGTCGGCAGGTTCACCAGTTGAGTTCCGCCTGGACTTGCGGAGATGGCCGGACGAGGCATCTGCAGTCGCTTTCGGGCGATCTGCGCGACCTGCTCCGGGGAGGGCGGAGCGGGTCGCTGTGCTCCTGCTGAGATCCAGATCGGGCCGTGGGAGTCGAGGTCCTTGCCGTCCGGCGAGCACAGGACCATGAACCACCCGCCAGATTCCTTCTGCTGGCCTTCAGGCGGTTGACCGTCGACTGGCACATGACGGCACGCGAAGGCGTCCTCGCCGGCCTCGTCATTGCTGCCGGTGTTGTGGTGTCCTTGGCTAGTTACCTGGCCCGGCGGGCGAGTTCCTGCTGACACGTTGCATTCTGCGGACGGCGCCTGGCTGCAGCTGGTACCGCCGAAGATGTCATCGGCCAGAGCAGGCACCGTTCCTGCGCACAGGCCTGCTGCGGTGAGCACGGCCAGAGCTGCGGTGCGGCGCATCACTAACACGTCCCCAGGTCACGAACACCGAAGTCAGTCACCTTCCACGTACCGTCCGACTGCTTCTCGACGGTGGCCGTGATGCGTCGCTTGCCGCCCGGCACGTCATCGGCGAGTTGACCGTTGTCCTTGCGGTACTTCAGTGCGTTGGTCGAATCGCCGCAGTCAGTGACGGTGACCTTCCGAGGTTCTTCGGATGAGTCCACAGTGGAGGCTTCAGGACTTAGTGCGGGACTTCCCTTAGTCACCAGGCCTTTTTCCTGATCAGCACGCAGGCTGTTCGTCAGCTTGTTCAAGGCGGTCCCCGCGGCGTGCTGGCCGAGGCGAGACGCACGCCAGTCGGATGTGGCCCCTGCTGCGACGAAGTCAGCCCACATGGCCCGGTAAGCAGAGAGGGCCTTTTCCTTCGCTACGTCAGGAGTGAGTGCTGTCGTAGAAGCAGGCGGCGGAGCCGTCGAGGTCTGCTTCGCCTCGCCGCCGGGACGCGGGCTACATGCTCCGAGGAGCGACACAGCGGTTCCCAGGGCGACAAGACGTACGGCCCTACTCATCGAGGCCTCCAAACCGGAGTAGTGAACGTAGGTGCCGAAGTGGACCTGTGTGGGGGCACAAGGTCCACCCCGACGGGCACACCCGGAGTGAAGTTGACTTCCGGGCGCAAGTAGTCGGACACAGCAAGTAGAACGATGAAGGTGAACGTTGCGGCGGCGCGGTGCAGCGCTCGTGGCGCCTCGTAGGCGATCACGGGGTTCTCTTCCGGCATCGGCAGGCACATCAGCCGGCCTCCGTCAGGCCTGCAAGATCACGCAGACCGATCCGAAGACCAGAGCCGGTCCCAATGCGATCGGCTGCCTGCGCTGAACACCTCTCAGAGCCGACAGCGCGAGACAAGCGAGCGCAGCCAACACGAGGGCCAGAATCAAACCGAGGACGACATGGCGCCAGCTGAACCAGCCGAGAAAGAACGCCATCGTTGTCGAAAGCGTCACATCTCCACCGCCCAGTCCCGAGGACCTCATGTAGATCACCAGGCCAATCGCGAACACCGCGACCGCGGCGACACTTGCGCGAAGCAGCGGCTCGGCGTTGCGCTGAACGAGCCCGGAGAGACCGAACTGGACCAGGCCACCGCTCAACAAGACTCCGACAATGCGATGCGGCAGCCGGTGGCCAATCCAATCGATCAAGGCGAGCAGCAGGCCGACGATCACGAGCCACACCACCGCGCCCGCGGACTCCGGGCGTCGCTCGGCGACCTGAACCAGGGTGATGCTCAACAGCGCGCCGGAAGCGAGCATCGCCGGCAAGTCGCTTCTGGACACACGTCCCCATGACAGCGGCGCGCACCGCGCCATCGATCCGCCGAGAGCAATCAACGCAGGGCCCGATACGAGGCCGAGCACTCCGTAGGTCGACCAGTCCGCCATCGCTCCTCCCGTCGAGAGCGTGAAAGCCGAACGCGTTTCTGATCTTCAACGAAAGTCGTCGCTCAACGGGGTGACTTCCTACGCCTGGTTGCCTGGAATACATGACGAGGCAACTTGTCGTGTGCATACCCTCACCTCCTCGGACCTGCTGTTCCTACTGCACGTGGTCGGTTGACCACTTTCAGTGTTGGCAGGTTCAAGGGGGGAACGCTAGGGGGGAGCTGTATTCCGTTGAACAAGAGACAGCAGAAGACACCTATCCAAACGACCGAATCACTCCAGAGTGGACATACCCAAACGAACGCAGAGACGTTCGGGCAGCGAATGCGCGCCTTGCGCACGGCGCAGAAGAAGTCCCTGGCCACACTGTACGAAGAGTCCAATGTGAGCCGGGGCTACCTCAGCAACCTTGAGCACGACCGCAGCGTGCCCAGCCCGGAGATCGCGGCGGCGATCGACAAGGCACTCGGAGCCGAAGGCCAGCTGGCGAAGCTGGCTGTGCAGATCCCCCGCGCTCGGACAACACGGGACCGCCCTCGCCCCGCTCAGCTACCTGCTGGGGTACGGGGTTTCGTGCCTCGTCCTGACGTACTCGAACGCGCGCGAGCCGCCCTGGACGTGCATCACGGAGCGATCGCTCTGGACGGTCCAGCCGGCGTGGGTAAGACCGGGTTCGCGATCACCTGGGCTCACGAGATCGCCGAGAACTTTCCGGATGGAGTGCTGTTCACCGACCTGCGCGGCTACGCCGCTGACCCGCCCGCAGACCCCGCGGTGGTGCTCGGCGCGTTCCTGCTCGCACTCGGCGCCACTCCCCCGGAGATACCCAGCGGCCTCGACGGACGGGCGGCCCTGTTCCGGACACTCTTGGAGGGCACCTGCACGCTTGTGGTGCTGGACAACGCGGCGGACGCCGAGCAGATCCGTCCGCTCCTGCCTGGATCCCCGACCTCGCTCGCCCTGATCACCAGCAGAAACCGCCTGTCCAGTGCGGTCGTGCGCGAGGGTGCGGTCCGCATCACCGTGCACCCTATGACCTGCACCGAGGCACACGAGCTGCTGCGATCAGTGGTCGGACCACGGCTCGACACCGACCCTGACGCCGCCCGGGCCATCGCTGAACGCGCCGGACGCCTGCCGCTCGCCCTCCGCATCGCTGCGGAACGCGCGTCCTTGTGGCCGCACAAGTCGCTGCGAGCACTAGCTGACGAACTCAGTCGGCGCCAGCCGCTCGATGTACTTGCTGTCGACGACTCGGCGGTGAGGACGGTCCTGTCCTACTCCCACGATGCACTGCCCACCAAGATGGCCGCCACATTTCGGTTCCTCGGGCTGCATCCCGGAGGTCCGATTCGCATCGAAGCAGCCTCAGCGCTGGCCGAGCTCCAGCCCGAGTACGCGTTGGGACACCTGTCGGCCCTTGCCAGCGTGCACCTGGTCGAACTCACTCCACAGGACCAGTTCGTGATGCACGATCTCGTCCACTCCTATGCCAAGGAACTCGCCCTCGAACGCAACTCGCAGGAGATCAACGTCGCCGCGCTTCAGCGGCTCATCTACTCCTACCTGAGCACCGGAGCCGCAGCGACCGCACTCCTCTGGCCCTCGCGTCCTCGACGTCCTCTCGACCTGCCTGACCACAAGTTGACAACGTTGACATTCCGACACCGCCGCGACGCAATCTGCTGGTTCGAAGACGAGCTGCAGCTACTCGTTCGACTCGTCCACTGCGGTGCGCAGTGGAACATCACCACCGTGGCGTACCTGCCGGTCGTCATCAACGAGATGATCTTCCATCGCAGGGCTTGGTCGTGGTGGGTTCCTGCGGTGCGGGATGCGCTCGCAATGGCACGACAAGGACATCACCGGGACGCTGAGGCATGGCTACTCGAGACACTGGCTGACGCTGGGATCGATGCAGGACAGGCGACGTCCTCGCTAAGCCTGTATCGGCAGGCCATGGAAATCCGAGCTGAGCTCGACGACTACAGCGGTATCGCGGTCGGCCATGTCGGCCTCGGACGTGCCTACTGCCAACTGGGCGACTACGACAGCGCCACCACGCACTGCGAGACCGCTCGCCAGATCAGCATCGGAGCCGGCGACCTCTGGGAGCATGCTGTCGCAACCGCGCACCTCGCAATGACCCGCGCCGTGCTCGGTGACGTCACTGAGGCACGCGATCTGCTCACCGTCGTTCGGCAAACTCTCGACGACACAGAGGACTTCGTGTCATCCGGCTGCGCGTCCAACCTTCTTGCGGGACTTGCGGAGTCAACCGGTGATCACAAGCTCGCGCTGCGACATCTCGACGACGCTCTCACCACGTTCCGCAACGTTGGGGACACCTGGAGCCAGGCCCACATCTTCAGGCGCATCGGCGACCTCCAAGCTGACTGCGGCAATCAACGCGCTGCCCATAGAGCCTGGTCTGCCGCAGCAGAGCTGCTCAACGGCAACACCGAGCCCAACGCCACACAGCTTCGCCAGCAAGTGATCAAGAGTCTTAAGGAAATACCTTAGCCGTCCCAGTGATCGCCGATGGCTATGAAGGTCAGAACCGACCGCGGCTGTCGGTCAGTTCTGACCGCAGTTGTGGATCAAGCGCATGATCAATGTCGACGAGTTTGGCCACCTTTGTCGATCTTCGGATGGTGCGGGCGCGGGTCTGTGCGAGCCTGCAGGAGTCTGAACCGGTCTCGATGATGTTGCCGCCGAAGGTGAGTCGGTCGACGATGGCGACACAGAGCCATCGGTCGGTGAAGGTCTTGGTCCAGCCGACGAACGACTCGTTGGCGGTGATCGCGACGGGGTTCCCCTCTTCTCGCTCGGTCAGGACTGGAACAGGAGTTCGGCGCCGTGGCGATCAAGTTCCATGTAGCCGAGTTCGTCGACGCAGAGAAGATCGACTCGTCCGTAACGGGCGATGGTCTTAGTCAAGACTTTGTCGTCGACGGCCTCGACCAGCTCGTTGACCAGCACGCTCGTGTCTCGCAGATCGGCACCGTCGCCGACTCCATCGACTGGTTCGATGTCGTCCTCAGTTACGCCGCGCTCAAGGGCCAGCCACCCGTCCCGAACCTCTCAGGTCAAAACACCTAATCGACGATCTCGTCCACCACCAGCAACCTGACCTCCCAGCGGGCCGACGGGGCCTCCGGCGAGTCCGGGGCCGGGAACATCCGCCGGGTCACAAGCTCACTGTGCAGCACGTAGACGTCTCGGTCATCGGTCGCTGCGGTCTGCAACTCCCACACACCGCCACCCTTCGAATCAACCGTGACAGGGACCGACGTGAGGTAGTCGACGACCACATCGGTGTAGTCGTCGTTCCAATCCGGGTTGCTGTAGATGTGCAACAGGACAGTTGTGTTGGGCTGGAAGCCGCCTACCGCGACGCGGACCTTGTCTCCGGCGACGACCGCAGTGCCCATGCCGTCAAGCGGTACCCCGGTCGGGTGGTCGAAGATTCCGATGAACTGCGGGCTGGGAGCGGGGCGCACGTCGATCGCGGTGCTCGTCGTCCGGTCGCCCTGGATCACCTTCAGCTCGTAGATACCCATCGGGTCGGAGTGCAGTCGCCTGAACGTCAGGACCTCGCTCTGATCGAGGTCCTGTGGGCTGAGGTGGTGGGTCTCGACGAGGTTCCCGGACGGGTCGCGCACCTCGAAGCGGACGTCACCGGTCGATGCGTAGCCGTAGATGCACACGTTCACCGTGTCCGGCGCGGCCATGTACGGGAGGTCGGGGCGGTAGCGCACCACGGCCGTGAGGTCGGTGAGTCCGAGGAAGCACAGGTTGCCACCGCCCTGGAAGTACGACAGCTGGGCTGCAAGGCCGGCAGGGACGGGATCGGTGCGGCTTAGCGGACTTACATAGGGCCCGCCTGCGGAGGGCGAGGCCGAGGACGTCTCGGCCCGTCCGCTCGACTCGGCCACATCACTGGTTCGTGACGGCCCGCTCGGCTGGCCCGTCTGCAGGGTCTGAGACGGGCTGCCCGGGCCCAGGGCGACCTTGGGCCAGTAGTCGCTGATGTGCCAGAGCGCGCTCGACGACACGATCTTCGGAACCGGCTTCAGGCTCGGGCCGGTCGGCGCGGGCGCCATTGACGACGACGGCAGCGCCGTGTGGGACGGACCGTTGGTCGTGGCGCGGGTAGGGATCGTCGGCGATGTCGGCGAGGCGGTCCTGCGGTCGTCCGTCGAGTCCGACCCCGTCATGATCACCAAAGGAACACCCAATGCGAGCGCGCCGATTATGGCGACCAGCGTAATATTTGTTTGTCGTCCCACAACTTTCACCTCAGCCTCGCCGCAAGGGAAGCCGAGACGTTAGCAGGCGTAATCGGGAAAGCGTGGGCGGGGTTGAGCGAGAGCCTGGCAGTGTTGTGAGAAGCTGGTTCGCAGGCATTTCGCGAGGTTGATCAAAAAAACGAATCGCAGGCAGCTGTTCAGCTTCTTTCGATGAGGAGGGGAATATCTCAACCGGATCCAGCTCTCCTGGTGGACCCGCCCCAGCTGGGCAAACAGGACTCAACGCGCGCTTCAGGCGAATCTGGGACGACACCCTGGGGCGTTGGTCGATCATCGTGGTCGCCTTCGTCCTCCTGACCGGCGCACTGGGTATCTGGGCTGATTTTCTGAGTGTTCAGTCAAAACTCCACTGTTCTCTTCAGGGAGAGATGGAAATCCCTGGTGCGTACCGGGTGGCGGTGGCGAACGTCGCGGTTCGGCGAGAAGATCGGACTTTGTCCGACGATCAGGAGAAGGTCGCTGAGCGCGTCAACGGGCTTCTCTTTGAACAGGTCAGCGCCGCTTACCGTGACCAAGGACCGAATGTCGGGGTGGGCAGACTGTGCGATCAGGCCGTGCAGGAGCATGACGGCGAACGTGAACGTGCGACGTACCTGGCGGAGGTCAAGGAGACCCTGGAAGCGGACGTCGTCGTGTCCGCGACCCTCATCCCGGAGTCGCAGCGGTTCACCGTCAAGATCGAGCTGAGCATCAGTTCGCCTGGGACATGGAACGAGGCGGCGGAGCTCGCAGCCGACCCGGTCTTCGACGAGGGCTCGATCGGAACGGCCTTGGAGGTCCAGAACAAGGCAGACGCGTCGGTCGCCGAGATGCTGGCGCCCTACCTGAATCTGCTCCGGGCTATCGCGTTCTATGCGAACCAGAACTGGAACGCCGTCACAGAAAGCCTGTCCACGGCGTTGGCGGACTCACAGGCTCCCGACAACCTCAAGACGCTCGCTCACGTGCTGACAGGCAACGCCCTGGGCCGCCTCGATCGACAGGCGGATGCGGAAGCGTCGTACAACGCGGCATTGAAGATCAACGAGGACTACGTCCGCGCCATCCTCGGACTCGCCGAGATCGACTACCAACGAGCCATTGCCCTGAACGGGACGTGCTCGAGCACGAGTTCACCGGAGTCTTCGTCCTATTTGGACGCTGCTGAAGCGAAGTACCGCAAGGTGCTGACGATGGTTCAGCGCGGCGGGTTGTATGACGCGGATGCCCGGGCGAAGTACGGCACCGGCCGCATTCACACGTGCAAGCTGATGCTGGGCGACGGCCGCGAGGCTGATCCGGCGATCAGAGACCTGCAGTACGTCACGAGGAGTTACGAGGCGAACAAGAGGAAAACCTGGATCCGGTCCGTCGCGGCAGGTGCGTACGGCGAGCTCGGCCTCGTCAGATGCTGGCAGGGCCGTTCGGACGTCGCACTCGTCGACTATGAAAAGGCCGAGGAGCTGGCTGTGGACGACAAACGTGCCGAGACATACAAACGTGCTATCCAGAGGATCAATGACAGTCCGAAGGTGTGTCCTGGACGGTAGTGGCCAGGCGAGACAGGCGATGACGAGCACCTGGATCAGACGGACTTTATGAGATACAGCCTCAGCGCCGCATCCTGCCTGGTGTCGATCACCAGCCGGGTGGTCTGCTTCCACATGTCTGCTTTCACCCGGCCAGCTGAGAGGCCCGCCTTCAGCCACGGCTTGCCGTCAGCCGGGTACACCGCGATGTGGTGGTGCTTCGACTGCAACGTGGCCGACTTCCAAGGCTCCAATGGTGGCGCTGCCCCAGTTGAACTCGAGGCTGACCTACCTGAGACGGGAGATGATGCGGGCGATGGCGACAGGGCCAGGGTGCTTCGACGTGGACTTGCCATCCGTCGAGATGAGGTAACGCAGACAGTCCACGAGATCGAGCGCGCTTGAGTGAAGCACAACCATGCTCCCACCGCAGCAACCCCCTGCGGTCAAAACTCACCGACACCGGCTTCCGATCACCACCGACGCGGTCACCGTTGCCAACAAACGGGCTCAAGTCTCGTCAACAAAGTCATCGCCGACTCAGCCGACGATGCGCGGACCGGGTCCGCGCAACCGCAGCGTCATTGTCTTCTGTCTCTTGCTCACCTGCATACAGGAGACCTCTTGTTCGTACACTGTGGACCCTCCAAGACTGAAGTGCGTCAACACTTCAGCGAAGGAGACCACGTGAACGCCAACCTCGCCCGGGCTGTCACTGCAGCCGGGATGCTCCTCGCCGCAACAGCAGTCGGCATGATCGACACCAGCAGCAACACCGCGTCTGCGATCACTCCGAGGCCCTGCGGCTTCTATCCGCTCAACCCGCCACAAGGCGAACAGACCGGCGGCTACGTTCACTGCGGCGACGGCTTCATCCTCATCAAGTTCCACTGGAGCACAGGAACCACAGGCGCATCCTGCATCCCGCCGTACAGCAGCCGCCCCTTCTTCAGGGATGGAGCCCACAAGGTCGTCAACGCCTACTACGTCACTACACGACCGAACCTCACCGGTCCCCCCGGCAACCAGATGTGTTCGACTTACCAACCGCGAGCGTGAGACCCAGGCGTACGCGGCCGAGCAATGCAGGTGGTAGTGGGCCGTCGCTAGGCAGGCGACGGCCCACTAATACCTTGTCTACGAACCGAAACCGCTTAAGACGGCGACGCGCTGGAGATCGACCCCGGATCAGTAAGCCAGCGTCAGCTTGCTCCATCGCTTAGCGATGACGTGGTCTACGCCAAGCCTCTCGTCCGGGGTGTCTGCTGGGTGCACAGTGATGACGGGTTCGGCAGTCCGGTCCTCACCCCAAGCGCGGATCTGGTCGCACAACCGCTCTACCAGTTCCACTGCTACAGGGCCGTGGCCGATCGCGCCGAGCTCCGCTCCTCCCTCACTACGTCGGTAGTGGAGGTAAGCCAAAGACTCGCCTTCGACCAAGGCCGGGCTACGACTGGGGATGATCGGCGTGCACAGCGCCTCCGCGACAGCGGTCTTGTCCGCGGCGATTCGGCAGGTTCCAGGCTCAGTCGCGGTCATCCGCAGCCAGATACCGTCAAAGGACTCCTCGCCGCCGACGATGACACCAGACCAAGCAAGCACCTTGGGCTGGCTGAGCACACCTTGCAGGCCGGCGAGGCTGATGTTCTGGTCAGAGTCCCAGTAGAGATCGACGTGCCCAGCCTCGTCGACCTTGCCGTTGACCTCGTGGTCCTGGCCGATCATGGGGACGAACCCGCAGAGATGCACTGAGTCCGAGCGCAGTGTGTCGCCATCTCGTACGAACGCAATGCTCCGCGTCTGTCCGCGCCAGCGCAGCGGCACCACAAGCCGACCACCGGGCTTGAGCTGCTCACGCCACTCAGCGGGAATGTCAAAGGCGCCGACCGTTACGACAGTTCGGTCGTAAGGCGCGTTCTCCGGTGCACCGAGCGAGCCATCCCTGGTGAGCACCTCGACGCGGGAGTAGCCGTTGGCATCGAGAGCCTTGCGAGCTTGGGCGGTGACTTCGGCATCGATGTCGACGGTCGTGACGTGGCCATCAGGTCCGGTCAATTCCGCGAGGTTGCCCGCGTTGTAGCCGGTTCCGGCACCGATCTCGCAGATCCTGTCGCCGGGTTCGATCGCGAGTTGATCGAGCTGCATGGCAACCACGACGGGTTCAGAGGCGCAGCTGAGCGGCGTACCGTCGGCGTCGCGTTTGGTGATCACCGCGATATCGGCGTAAGCCTCGTTTACGGGTGCGTGGGTGACAAAGAGGTGGCGCGGAACGGTACCCAGGACATGTTGCACGGCGGAAGAGCGGGCGTATCCGGCGTGAGTGAGGCGGTCCACCATCGCTGCACGCAGCGACTCAGGGGTGACATTGATCGTGTCGTTCATTGTTTCCTTCTGTACGAGAGGCCGGATGTTAGCGGGTTCGAGACACTTAAGATCGACTTCCTCCGATGGAGTCAGCCTGCAAGCAGCAAACTGGCATCCCATTGGGTGACGGGCACGGCATTGGTTGTCGAGGCGTGTTGTGCCAGCAGTACGCCTGCAGCGCCCGTGAGTAGACCTGGTTCGTCAGGTGTTCCGTAGAGCCGCAGGTAGGTCTGCAGGTGTGCGTCGAGGACCTGCAGCAGAGCGCTAAGGCTGTCGTCGAAGGCGTTGGCTGCTGCGCGTCTCGTGACGTGAACTAGTCCAGCCCAGCCGTGACACAGTGAGGCATCGTTGAGTAGTGCGAGCTGCCGTTGGTCTGTGACACAGCCGGCAAGCGCGCTCTCGGCTGCGCGTTGCCGAGCCTGGTCATCAAGCGCGATGGCTCCCAACTGCTGTGCGCGAGCAAGACCAGGGGTGCCGTAGCACCACGAAGGACGTTGGGGCTCGGACACTTGCGTCGCTTTGGCGTGGTACTCAGCGCGGGAGATCATGCCTGGCCACCACGCGGTTCGACCAGCACCAACCCGCCACTTATCGAGCCAGTCGAGCAGGTAACCGATCGACTCGGTTTGGCCAGGCACGGTGACACCGTGCCGGTGTGCAGTTGCCAGAAGAGCAAGCGGTCCGCTGATGCCGTGAGCGATGCCGAGGTTGGCGTGTCCCCCTGGCCAATCGCTGCTTGCGAGTCCCGTTGGGCCGTCACTGCTCCACCAGCCGGGCAACTGTTCGCCATTGGCAGTGAGCGGTTCTGTGAGGCGCACAAGGTATGCCAGAACATCCTGCAGGACGTCAGTCTGGTTGTTGAGGTGCAGGAGTACGGCGCCTAGCCCAGTGAGGCCGCTGATGAGGTCGAACTCTCGTAGTCGAGGGAGTAGCCCGCGGTCGATGCGGTCATGTGCCGCGTGCAGGCGATGAACGGTGATAGCGGTGAGGTGGTCGTCCAGCGTTCGCAAGTACTGAGCATAGGCGGGTTGCCGGGCTGAGTGCAGGGTGAATGCGATAGCAGGAGCGCCGTGGAACAGCCCTGCTGTGTCTGGGTTTGCGGTGACCTTCTGCTGTGTCATGGCGCGAACCCAGGTGCGCGCGGTGTTCCACTGTCCAGTGCCGGTGTGGACGTGCTCTAGATGCAGGAGGGTGATCCCGGCAGCACCTGACGCAAGCGATTGCCCCCAGTCCGGAGACGATGGAGGAGGCGGGGTGTGCAGGTCGACGAGGTTCATGCGCCAGTCGCCTGCTGCCTGGCGTGCCAAGCGCACGCGACCTGCCACGCCATACGCCGCCGTGCGTTCTCCGCATCGCGGTCGATTCCGATGACACGGTTGTGATGCATGTGCAGCAATGACTCCAGCACGGCGTCCAGATCTGTTCCGGCGGGTAGCCGCTCCTTGTAAGCCGACAGGGCAGCGGCGCGGTCACGCCAGGTCTCAATGAGTTGGGGAGTCCACCTGAAGCGGTCTGAAGCATCCCTCGCGGCTAGCCCGGTTGCTGTGGCGAGTGCAGCTCCGTCAGCGGGCCGTGTCCCAGCAGGTGCGGGACATGCGCGCAACCAGTCCATCGCAGCGCCGAGGTCGCCGAGGAACCCGGCCACGATGTCCACCATGCCGACCACCGCCATCACGGTGGGGTTCATGGCAAACTCGGCCGCGAGGCGTAGATAGGCTGCGACTGCCGCGGAGTCAGCGATGAACAGGTTTTCGGCCGCGTCCATCGCTCCCCCCTGCCCGTAACGACCAACCTCGGGTACATAGGTGTCGATGCTCAGTCGCGCCACAAGGTTCTCGGCGCGCAACCGCTCTGCCCAGTCACCGAGTGCAGCCATTGTGCGGGCTCGGGTACCGCTGTCGGGCGTCTCAAAACGCAGGCGGAGGTGGTCGTTCTCGTGCAGACCGCGGTAGCGCAGAAACCACCAGCGCAGCGACGAATCTATGTCGGACAGCAGCTGCGGAATCCGATCGGTGATGATCTCATTCATACGGCTTGGGTGGGTGAAGAGCTTGGCGTAGAGCCAAGTGCTGTTCGCCGAGCCAGGTATCTGTCCGTGATCACTTGTCCTTAGCACGGGGCTAAGCGCTACGAGCGGGGACGATACCGGTGTTCGAATACTGGCCAACGGGATGGCGATCTCATGGACGTGACCGCCTGCCCAGCCAAGAGCATCGGGCGCGACTACTTCGCCGAGGATGGCGTGACCATTCTTCACCACGTGGTCGTGCAGAATCTCTGCGTGCGCCGGCTCATCGAGCGTGAGGCGCAGGGAGCGGTCATCATCTCTCAGCTCGACCGTGGCGGGGCACCTCCACCGCTGTCGCCACTGCGAGAGCTCCTTGGTCCAGCGTTCATTGCGGGGACCAGCTGGGACATCTGCGATGTCAAGGCGCCAACGAGCTGCACTGAGCACAGCGCGGCCGTACCGGACACGAGGCAGAACAGGAAGTCGTTCGGCAGGCCGTCCCCAGTCGAACTTGTGCCATGCGACGCCGACGCCACGCGCGACGTGCGCAAGGAATCGAGCTAGTGGAGGCGCTTGCTTATCGAGAGCAAGCGCGTGGAACACCTGCGGCTCGATCACCTGTTGGCGGCTAAGGCTGACCAGGTGCAGGCAATCACGGCTTGCAGTCACCGCGATGTCGTCTAGCGCCAGAACCTCGGGACCGTTGCCCCCTGCTGCCGTGCAGAGGTTAACGCGATGCTCTCCCAGCGAAAGCAGGTGCGGCAGGTAGGCCGGTGTCCGGCAGGCATTCTCGCCAGTGAAGTAGAGAGGCGCGAAGGACAGCTGGACCGGCAGTGCCTTGGCTGCGGTGGTCGGGACCGCGGCGTAGACCTGCTCGAGGCAAGAACCTTCTGCGATTGTCGTGAATCGGGAAGTGAACGTGCCGGCCGCACGTGCGGGTGCGACCGTCAGGCTGTAGTCACCACGCCTCAGCGCCTCAGCGCTGGCGGCGTGTACGCGTGCAGCAACTTCGACGTGTGGTGGCATCCGTCGCGGCGTAGTCAAGTCGCCGACGGTCAGCTGATCGAGCGTGTCTTCCGTGAGCACTACCTCGTCGCTGCCATCAGTCCACGCCGTCCAGACCAGCGCTAGCAGTACCTGCTCACGGTCAGACGGCATGGAAGTCGGCGTGCTCATCACGCTGCCTGGATAGCTATGTGGGAAGCCAAGGCCTGAATCCGGGTTCACGACATCGGCAATCGGGATCAAGGTGCCGGTGCCGAATCGTTCGACGAACGCGAGGTAGTAGTCACGCCAAGCCGGTTCCCCTGTGGGCTGAGCAGACAGCCGCGCTAGTGCAGTCGCGGCATGTTCCACATCGCGCGCGACACGTTCGGGCAGTTTCATCTGCACGTCCAGGCGCACGTCGATCGCCAACGGACTGCGGCCGACCCGCGAAACCGCGCGCATGCGATCCACCAACGCAGACCTGACGGCAAGCTGTTCCACACGGCCGATCTCAGTGGCGTTGTGGAGGTCTAGATCTTTCTTGGTGAGCTCCAGCTGCGTCAAGATCGACGAAGCAAGCGGGATCTCCACCACCCCGGCCTCACGAAGGCGATCAATGACGTGCGAGAGCGGATCGACCACGGTCAACGGCGCACGAAGTGCGGTGATCAAGAAACCTTGACGCACAAGGGAATCGATCATGTCCAGGATGATCTCGGTGCTGATCTGCGGGAACAGCTCAACCAGACCAGTCACCGACACCGGTGTGCGTGCAGCCCGACGTATCGCCTGCACGGCACGAGTGTCCTGCACCGTGACAAGGTTGGAACCAACTCGGATCTCGACACGTCCAGCACGTGGTGTTGCCAGGTCACTAAATACGACATCGAGTCGCGCCAGCACTTCTCGGCACGATTCCAGCTGGCTGACGACGTCTGCCAGCCACATCGCTTCTGCGTGAGCGAAGGCGCGGTGTTCCGTTCCCCAGCACGATTCGACTGCCGCACCGCCGACAGCCACTGGAGCAACCCCGGCGAACAGGCCGAACGGTGTCTGCCGCCCCACGAGGCGTAGCAGATACCGCACCACCGAAAGAGTGATGCTCCTCAGCTGCTTGGGCGGCAAAGCGGTGCTGCCGGCCCGAAGGGTCTCAAGGTGAGCAGAGAGGCTTGAGCTCGCGTGACGGATCGCGTCAGCAAGGTCTGGTTTCTCGTATACCGCAAGCAGCCAACTCCGACACTCTTGCGGATCAGCCGGGTCAGGCCACCAATCCGGAAGATCACTAAGTGGCGCTACCGCCGCCCGCAGCAGGGCCACCCCAGAGTTCCTGTACGCCGCCTGCTTGAAAGAGTTCATCCCCAGCCTCGTTCATCGTTGGATGGGAGGGCTGGCACGGGAGACTCCCGTGCCAGCCCTCCGGGTCAGGTCAGACGTTGCTGATGCACGAGGAGGCGCACGAGGGCGGGCACCCGTCGTTGGTGGTGCAAGCCACCGGGACACCGATCACGACTTCTTCGGTGACCTGCAGGTCGAGCAGGAAGTCCTTCTCCTCCAGCACCTCGGGCATCGTGGCAATCGACATGTTGCTGTTCCTCCGTAACTTGTGCGCGTTAACGCAGGGATTCCTTAATGTGCAACGGTTGTGGCTAACGGCCACCCACCGCTACCGCCACGGCGGTGAACGAGCCTCCTGACTCGTCGCCGGACGGTCGTACAACTGCGAGCGATCGAGGGCTCGCAGAACTCGGGACGAATCTCTCAGCCGAAACCGGCCTCTCACATCCAGTGCAACCGTTTTGGCGGCTTGCCACCTAGCGCATGAACGCCGCTCTTCACCGTCGGCGTAGCGTCCGAGCAGCTACGGATGTTCCCGGCACGGACCGCTTACGGCTTCCACCACGTCCGCGGAACGTCACGCCAGCGAGGCCGAGCAACCTGTGGATGGTGCCGTAGGAGTACTCAGTCTCAGCAGCAAGCTCGCGGATGCTGGCGCCATTTTGATAACGTGCCTTCAGCTGAGCCATGAGTGTCGTGCGCTCCTGGCTGGTCAGCCTGCGTACTGGTTGCGCCGTGAGGGTGACCGACTGGCCGTTCGGCATCTGCTTCCTTTCTAATTGCTTTAGGGCAATGTGTATCTACGAGTCAGGCCTGCTGGCCCTTGACTCTGCGGAACGGCTCGTTGCTCACTAGGTCCACCACGCGGCGCCTCGGCTCGGGTATGCAGCCAAGTCGTGCGCAAGCACCGCCTTCAGGACATCATGTTCGGGTAGCAGCTCCATGCGAGCGAGCCGAGGATCGGCTATCGAGCCGGCGTGGATCCCGAGCAGCAGCTCCTGCGGGTCACGGCCGTAGAACCGCGCGATCCTGACGCTTCTGGTTAGACCGGGCATCTTGTCCCCCTGAAGCCAGCTCACGACGGTGTTCCGGCTTACTTCCATGAAGTTTGCGAAGGCCATTTCACCGGTCGACACCTGACTCTGGAGTCCCCGAAGGGTCTCGGCGTACACCGATCGATACAGGCGGTTCGATATCATTTCTTGCCTCTCCTTAACGACCTCCATGCGACAAGCCGGACACGTCAGCAGGCCTAGGCGCCGCCATTGCAGCGGAGGTCGAGGGTGACTCCCTACTTCAGCTTGACGGCTTAGCTTGCATAGCAAGGGCTTAGCTCGAGGAGCTCAGCCAGCTCTGAGCACGGTTCCCCTACGGCCAGGACGCGGACGTCCTCCTGGCAGCGACTCGTTAACCATCGCCAGCTCATCAGCGAGCGCGCGGCAGGCTTGGCACTGAAGGAAGTGTTGCTCGACTGACTTCTTTCCCCTGTTGCACAACGTCTTGCGTGTCCAACTACTCAGCTTGTCCACGGTCTGCTTGCAGCCAGGCTGAGGCCGTACCTTCTGCAGATGAGCTGCAAGGAAGGCGGTTCGAAGATCGTTGCGCGCCCGTCTGGCTCGCTGCGAAACCGCATTGCTCCCGATCTTCAACCTGGACGCGATGTCAGCTGGGGCCATGGCCAATACTTCGCTGTACCAAAGAATCTCCTGGGAGGCCTTGGGAAGCTGCTCATAAGCCAGGACGACGAGAGCACGATCCAACCTCCTTTCCAGCGCAAAGTCCTGAAAGGACTCCATCCCCATCTGCTGCTGTGCAACGCGATCGACCGGCGGGACTTCGGTCGGCAGCTCTCGCGCCTGTTGACGCCACCTAGTGCAAGCACGGTTAGCGATCGTCTTCAGCAAGTACGGGCGAAACGAGTTCCTCGGACCACCTCCAGCACGAAGGATTTCCAGCACTCGCTCAAAGCCCTCGGACACGAGCGCATCGGCGTCGGCGCCGCACCAAACGCGGCTGCGGGCATACCGAGTCGCAACGGCAACGTGCCGCTCGTACAGAGGATCGAACGCGTCCATGACTCCGGCTCGCACGAGCTCAATCAAGTCGGCGTCGCCTTGGAGCGTGTAGTCCACAGTGGCATCCATCAGATTCGCTCCCTTCTGGACGATTCCGGCATCTGAGGTACCGACCTCTGACAAGCAGCGGATAGACGCTGCCGATGTGCGTGTCCGGCATGCCGAGCGAGACGGCGATCTCCGACAACCTCGCCCCTGCTGCGTACTGGTCCGCAACGAAGAGCGCACGTTCATTTCGGTACGCCCGATAGGTCATCCACCACAAGATCAGCATTTGCTCTCGATCACGGCTCTTCCAGCAAAATCACGACCATCCGAACGCAGGTCGAGGGAGCGCGGAACCAGGGGATAACTCCGCGCTCCCTCGACCGCTTAGGAAGCCACCAGCGAGGCGACGGTCAACCGACCGGCGGCTGAGGCATGCCGTCCGGGTTCGGCTGCGGGCGGGCCGTCAGCAGCAATCAACTGGTGGGCTGTGGTCCAGACACTGCAGGGGTGGCGGCGAGGGCGGCGCCACCCCGAACACTGCGGGCAACGGCCTCGCTCATCGGGCGCGTGTTGGCTGAGCAGCGCCCGCCACGCGCTCGTCAGTCGCAGGATCTCGGTCTCGGCGAGCGCAGATCGAGACAGATCGTCCCCCTCAAGCGCCAAACGATCCAGGTAGTCCAAGCGCTCCCAGACACCAGTGGTCAGGGTCGCAGTCAGGTTCTCGTCCATCACGGACCTCCTACTCAAACCAGGCTTCGAGCCTGGGCTCCTGCCGAGATCGCGGGGTTTCGGCCTGTGAGAACAGCCGTTGATGAAGGTCGAACGGCACGAACTCGTCCAGCCGCAGCCTTGCTCCTACGATCTGCTGGGCAGCAGCATGGAATTTGGGGCACGGCCACGAATCCACGCGGCACAACGGGCATCCCCACTGCCGCCCCGCGGGCGGCAAGTGCGCCGCCAGGTCATCGAGAGCACTGACAAGCCGCCCCGCCGGACTGTCGGCGGCAACAACCACCCCGACTACCTCGCGCATCCCGTCCATGGATCACGCCGCCACGTAGAGACCGGTCGACGTCTGGTGAACCGGCAGGTGCCGTCGACCGCCGCGCAGATCGGCGATCAGGTCGTCGTAGGCGGTGCACAACTCCGTCAGCTGATCGAGCGCTGATTCAGCGCCTGGAACCGCGGCCGGGTGACCTTCGATTGAGAGCAACCGCCACCGCGTCCATGCAATGCAAAGCCGACTGATGAGCTGACCAAGCGACTCTGAGTGAAGCATCGACGTCCTGAGAGGACCAACCAAAGTCGCCGCCCAAGCGTCAATCTGCTCCATCAGCACCGCGCACCCAGCGTCTCGCGCAGCGATCGTCCTGGCCGCAGAAGCGATCATGCGGTCGTCCGCATGCAGGTTGTGAACGAGCCGATGCGCTTCAGCTCGCATCCAGTGCTCAAGGGCAAGCTTCGCCGCAGCAGCGAGTACCGGATGCCGAGCTGTGACTTCAGCCGCGTGACTGAAGGCCTTCACTACCGCCGAAGACCGAGGCAGAGCAGCCGAGGTCTCCTCAGGTGCCTGTGAGCTGGCCGTGGACATCTGATGCGACATGCCGCCCTCGCTAGGTCTCGTTTCAGTCGTGCCTGTAGGTTGCCGTATCGTCTTACTCGTATCCGAGTGTGATACCTCAAAGGTTGATAATCAACCTTTGAGGGCGCGCCCAAATGGGTGCTTCTGCGCGATACGCTGCGTAGCTGCGGCAAGATGACCTTCAGTCACACGCGCAGGAACCGCCGTCATCGGGTCTGCTGCACGGATTGGTGACATCTGAGTTGGCTTGCCGTGATGGTGAGCTGGGAGGATGTCGCTGTGCCCAAGCCTTACCCTCAGGAGTTC
>NZ_JBIWKS010000015.1:0-256891 GCF_044765805.1 Lentzea sp. NPDC102401
GCGTTGGGGAAACACCCGGTCCCATTCCGAACCCGGTAGTTAAGCCCTTCTGCGCCGATGGTACTGCACTGGTTACGGTGTGGGAGAGTAGGTCGCCGCCGAACTTTACTTCCCTGAAGGGGCTTGTGATCGCGGGGCACAATTACAGTGCTTCGCTCACAGGCCCCTTTCAGCGTGTCCATAGTAGGAGGATTTGGTGTCCAGGTTCGGGGATCGTCCCGGCGACCGTCAGCGTGGCCAGGGAGACCGACCGCGCCATTCCGACGGTGGCCGTCCATCAGGCGACCGCAAGTTCAGCAGCAGCAACAACTCCAGCAGCAATTCTCGGGGCGGTGAAGGCTCCGGCGACCGCACCAACAGCGGCGACCGTCGAGACAACCGCGCCGGCTCCAGTGACCGCGGCGGTTACCGCGGCCAGGGTTCCAGCGACCGCGGCAGCTACCGCAAGGACGACTCCGGCGACCGCGGTGGCTACCGCGGCGACCGTTCGAGCGACCGCGGTGGCTCCAGCGATCGTGG
Organism: Lentzea sp. NPDC102401; assembly: GCF_044765805.1. Taxonomy (NCBI): domain Bacteria; kingdom Bacillati; phylum Actinomycetota; class Actinomycetes; order Pseudonocardiales; family Pseudonocardiaceae; genus Lentzea; species Lentzea sp. NPDC102401. The sequence goes on from NZ_JBIWKS010000015.1 coordinate 520, forward strand.
TGGCTACCGCGGTAAGAGCGACTCGGGCGACCGAGGCGGCTATCGCGGCCAGGGTTCCGGTTCCGGTGAGCGCAGCGGTTTCCGCAGCGACCGGCCCGGATTCCGCAAGGACGATTCAGGCGACCGCGGTGGTTACCGGGGCCAGGGCTCCAGCGATCGCGGTGGCTACCGCAAGAGTGAGTCCAGTGACCGTGGCGGCTATCGCGGCCAGGGTTCGAGTGACCGCCCCGGCTACCGCAAGGACGACTCCGGCGATCGTGGTGGCTACCGGGGTCAGGGCTCCAGCGAACGCGGCGGTTACCGCAAGAGCGAGTCGAGCGATCGCGGCGGCTTCCGCAAGGACGACTCGAACGACCGTGGCGGTTACCGCGGCAAGAGCGAGTCCGGTGACCGTGGCGGTTTCCGCTCCGGCTCGGGCGAGCGCGGTGGGTTCCGCAAGAGCGACTCCGGTGACCGTGGCGGCTACCGGGGTTCCAGTGACCGCGGTGGTTTCCGCAAGAGCGAGTCCGGCGACCGTCCTGGCTTCCGCAAGGACGACTCGGGCGACCGCGGTGGCTACCGCAAGAGCGACTCGGGTGACCGTCCCGGCTTCCGCAAGAGCGAGTCGGGCGACCGTGGCGGCTTCCGCAAGAGCGAGTCGGGCGACCGTGGCGGCTATCGCGGCCAGGGTTCGAGTGACCGTGGCGGCGACCGCGGTGGTTACCGGGGCGAGCGCTCCGGCGACCGTCCGGGCTTCCGCAAGGACGATTCAGGCGATCGCGGCGGTTACCGCAAGAGCGACTCCGGCGACCGTCCCAGCTTCCGCAAGAGCGACTCGGGCGATCGCGGTGGCTACCGCAAGAGCGAGTCCAGTGACCGCGGTGGTTACCGCAAGAGCGACTCTGGCGACCGTCCCAGCTTCCGCAGGGACGATTCAGGCGACCGTGGCGGTTACCGCAAGAGCGAGTCGAGCGATCGCGGCGGCTTCCGCAAGAGCGACTCCGGTGATCGTGGCGGCTCGCGTTCGAGCGACCGTCCCGGCTTCCGCAAGGACGACTCGGGCGACCGCGGTGGCTACCGCAAGAGCGAGTCCAGCGACCGTGGTGGATTCCGCAAGGACGACCGGGGTTCCAGTGACCGCGGTGGGTTCCGCAAGAGCGACTCGAACGACCGTGGCGGCTACCGGAAGAGCGATTCCGGCGACCACCGCAACGACGAGCGTTCCGGCCCGCCGCGCGACGACCGTCGTGACGAGCGCAGCCGTGAGCGTGCGGCGCGCTTCCAGGGGCGTCAGTCGGAGCAGGAGACCACGGACAAGGACGGCACCGGTGCCTCTGCCGAGGTGACCCCGGCCGTCGAGCGCGCCGGGTACCGCCTGGGCGATGGCGCCGCCGCCACGCGCGCGGCCGCCGGTCGTGAGCCGGCCGCTGACGCCGAGGTCGTCGCTGAAGGCGCCGAGGTCGCCGAGACCGAGGTCGCCGCTGACAGCGACGCCGCGGTCGACGCGCAGAAGCGGGACGACGAGCCCCGTGCGGAGCAGGACGACGCCGACAGCGCGGAGCCGTCCGACGAGGCGCCCGCGCCCCGTGGCGGACGGCCCGAACTGCCGGAGGAAGCCGACCTGTCGCTGCTCGACCCGGAGATCAAGGCCGAACTGCGCAGCCTGCCCAAGGGTCTCGCGGAGATCATCGGACGGCACCTGGCCGCGGCCGGGTTGCTGATCGACGAGGACCCGGAGCTGGCTCTGGAGCACGCGCGGTACGCGCGGAGCAAGGCTGCTCGCGTCGGTGTCGTGCGGGAAGCGGCGGGTCTCACCGCCTACTTCGCGGACGAGTGGGCCGAGGCGCTCAGCGAACTGCGGGCCGCGCGCCGGATGATGACCGGACCGGGCCACCTGGCGATCATGGCCGACTGCGAGCGGGCCCTGGGCCGGCCGGAGCGGGCGATCGACCTCGCCAAGGACCCGGCGGTCAAGGACCTCAGCCAGGAGGACGAGATCGAGCTGCGGATCGTCGCGGCCGGCGCTCGCCGCGACATGGGTCAGCTCGACGCTGCCGTGATCGCACTGCAGGGTCCGGACCTCGACCCGGGGCAGCGCAATCCCTACTCCGCGCGGCTCTTCTACGCTTACGCCGACAACCTGGCCGCGGCCGGTCGCATCGAGGAGTCCGTCAAGTGGTTCCTCAACGCCGCCGAGGCTGACGACGAAGGGGAGACGGACGCCGCCGAGCGCGCGTTCGAGCTGACCCAGGAGGAGACCCCGCAGCAGTGAGCGAGACGTTGGTCGACAGGTACGACGCGTTGCTGATCGATCTCGACGGCACCGTCTATCGAGGGTCCGAGGCCGTGCCGGGTGCCGCCGAAGCAATCGCGGCGGCCAGAAGCAAGGGCGTCGGGATCCGCTACGTCACCAACAACGCCTCCCGCTCACCGCAGATGGTGGCCGATCACCTCGTCGAGCTCGGGTTCGAGACGAACGTCGACGAGGTGAGCACCTCCTCGCAGGCAGGCGCGGCCATGCTGGCCGAACGCCTGCCGAAGCGATCCACTGTGCTCGTGCTCGGCACCAAGGCCCTGGAGGCCGAGGTGCTCAAGCGCGGACTCATCCCGACCGACACCGCCGAAGGCGCGGTGGCGGTCCTGCAAGGGCTGTCCATGGACCTCGGCTGGCGTGAGCTGGCCGAGGCCGCGGTGGCCATCCGCAACGGCGCGCTGTGGGTGGCGTGCAACGTCGACGCCACCCTGCCCACCGAACGCGGCCTCCTGCCCGGCAACGGCAGCCTCGTCGCGGCGCTGAAGACCGCGACCGACCAGGAACCGCTCGTCGCCGGCAAGCCCGCCACCCCGCTGCTCCAGCAGGCGGCGAAGGACCTCGGCGCGAACCGTCCGCTGGTGATCGGCGACCGGCTCGACACCGACATCCTGGGCGCGGTCAACGCCGGCATGGACTCGCTGCTCGTGCTCACAGGTGTGTCCACGGAGCAAGAGGCGCAAGCGCTTCCGGCTGAGCAAAGGCCCACGTATGTCGGCGCGGACCTGTCGGTACTCCATCGGCTACCGTAAGACCGTGAGCTACCCCCTGCCCGGACCTCCGCCCAACCCGGCTGACGCCATCGACGGCGCGCTGGAGCGGCTCGACGGGCTCGAGAACGTTCCCCTCGACGAGCACGTGGCTCGGTTCGACGCCGTGCACTCGACGCTCACCGACGCACTGTCGAGCATCGACAAGGTGTGATGCACAGTGCCTCGCAGGGTGCGGCTCGACGCCGAACTCGTGCGCAGGGGGCTCGCCAGGTCCCGTGAGCACGCCAGCCAACTCGTCGCGGACGGGCGCGTGAAGGTGCGCGGCACCGTCGCGACGAAACCCGCGACCGCCGTGGAGACCTCCGACCCGGTCGTCGTCAAGGACATCGGCAACGACCCGAACTGGGCCTCCAGAGGCGCGCACAAGCTCATCGGCGCGCTCGAAGGCTTCAAGATCGACCCCACCGGCAGGCGTTGCCTCGACGCCGGCGCGTCCACTGGCGGTTTCACCGACGTGCTGCTGCGCAAAGGCGCGCGTCAGGTGGTCGCGGCCGACGTCGGCAGAGGTCTGCTCGACTGGAAACTGCAGACCGACGACCGGGTCGTTGTGAAGGACAAGACCAACGTCCGTGCCCTCACGCCCGAGGACATCGGCGGCAAAGTTGAACTCGTGGTGGCCGATCTTTCGTTTATCTCGTTGAGGCTTGTGCTTCCCGCACTGGCCGCGTGCCTCGACGAGGAGGGCGACCTGCTGCCCATGGTCAAACCGCAGTTCGAGGTGGGCAAGGAACGCCTCGGCTCCGGTGGCGTCGTGCGTGAGCCCGAGCTGCGTGCCGAAGCCGTGCTCGACGTGACCAGGGCGGCAGCAGAACTCGGTCTGGCCGTGCACGGGGTCGTCGCGAGCCCGTTGCCCGGCCCGTCCGGGAATGTCGAGTACTTCCTCTGGCTTCGCAAGGGTGAACCCGTCCCTGCGGAGGAGATGGTGCGCACCGCCGTCGAAGAAGGGCCCCAATGAGGGAAGTCCTGCTGGTCGTCCACACCGGTCACCAGAGCAACATCGATCTCGCCCGTCAGGTGGCAGGCCGTCTCGCGGTCGGGGGCGTCACGACGAGGGTGCTCGACGACGAGGCGCGTGACCTCGGCCCGTCGTGCTGCACCAAGGTCGTGCCCGCCGACGACCACGCGGCCGAGGGCACCGAGCTGGTGCTCGTCCTCGGCGGTGACGGCACGCTGCTGCGCGGCGCCGAGCTCGCCCGCCCGGCGCGGGTGCCGGTGCTGGGCGTGAACCTGGGCCGCGTCGGGTTCCTCGCGGAAGCCGACTCGGACGCGTTGCACGAGGCCGTCGGCCACGTGCTGGAGCGCGACTACTTCGTGGAAGAGCGCATGACGCTCGACCTCGTCGCGAAGGTCAACGGCGACGTGGTCGCGCAGACCTGGGCGCTCAACGAGATCACCGTCGAGAAGCTGATCCGCGAACGCATCCTCGACGTCGTCGTCGAGGTCGACGGCCGGCCGGTGTCGGCGTTCGGCTGCGACGGCGTGATCTGTGCGACGCCGACGGGCTCGACGGCCTACGCGTTCTCGGCGGGCGGACCGGTCGTGTGGCCGGACGTGCAGGCGATCCTGGTGGTGCCGAGCAACGCGCACGCGCTGTTCTCACGGCCGCTGGTCGTCTCGCCGAAGTCGCACGTGGCGTTCGAGATCGACTCGTCGGGCCACCCGGCGGCGCTGTCCGCGGACGGCCGGCGCACGTTCGAGCTGCCCGCCGGCGCGCGGATCGAGATCGTGGAAGGCGCGGTGCCGCTCAAGGTCGTGCGGCTGCGCCAGGCACCGTTCACGGACCGGCTGGTCGAGAAGTTCGCCCTGCCGGTGAAGGGATGGCGGGGACCATCGGCAGGCTGACCGCGCCGCTCGGCGCGTCGGCACTCGCTGGCTATGGTGCCCCCAGAGCAAGGATCCATCCGGAAATGTCGGACCCGACAAGTAAGGTTCGCCCTGTGCTGGCCGAGATGCGCATCAATGGCCTTGGCGTGATCGACGAGGCCACCCTTGAACTGGACCCCGGATTCACCGTAGTGACTGGTGAGACGGGTGCGGGCAAGACCATGGTCGTGACCGGGTTGCACCTGCTCGGCGGTGGCCGTGCGGAGGCGTCGCGGGTCCGTACCGGAGCCGACAAAGCGGTGGTCGAAGGCCGCTTCCAGGCCCCGGCGGGCAGCCCTGCCGCGAAGGTGGCGGAGGAGGTCGGCGGCCAGGCCGACGAGGACGGGTCGCTGATCGCGATCCGCACCGTCGGAGCCGACGGCCGCTCGCGTGCCCACGTCGGTGGCCGCTCCGTGCCGGTCGGCGTCCTGTCCGAACTGGCAGAGCAGCTCATCGCCGTGCACGGCCAGAACGACCAGCTGCGTCTCATGCGCCCGACCGAGCAGCGCGCCGTGCTGGACCGTTTCGCGAGCGACGACGTGAGCGAGCCGCTGCGCGCGTACCAGGCCGTCCGCGAGGAGTGGCTGCGCGTCTCCACGGAACTGAAGGAACGCACCGAGCGCTCGCGTGAGCTCGCCCGTGAGGCCGACCTGCTGCGGCACGGCCTCGGCGAGATCGACGCCGTCGACCCGAAGCCGGGCGAGGACGTCGAGCTGCACGACGAGGCCCGGCGGCTCGCCGACGCCGACCAGCTGCGCGAGGCCGCTCAGGGCGCGCAGTTCGCGGTGTCCGGCTCGTTGGAGGGTGATCCCGACAATCCCGGCGCGCTCGGGTTGATCTCCGAGGCCGCTCGCCGGTTGTCGGCCTCCGAGGACCCGAAGCTGCGGGAGATGGAGCCGCGGCTGGTCGAGGCGGCGACGTTGCTGGCCGACGTCGGTGCCGAGATCTCCGGCTATCTGGATCACCTCGAGGCAGACCCCGGCCGGCTCGAGTCGGTGTTGCAGCGGCAGGCCGAGCTGAAGGCGCTGACCCGGAAGTACGCGGCCGACATAGACGGTGTGATCGCCTGGGCCAACGATGCTCGGGCTCGGCTGGGCGGGCTGGACACGTCCGAAGAGGCCCTGAGCTCGCTGGCTGCTCGGCGGGACGAGCTGGCTGTCGAGCTGGCCGCGTTGGCTGAGCGGGTCACCGCGGCCAGGGTCGAGGCCGCGCTGGAGCTCGGGAAGGCTGTTTCCGAGGAGCTCGACGGGCTTGCCATGCCGCACGCGACGGTGGAGCTGGCCGTCCGGCCTCGGCACGCTGAGGCGGGGGATGCCCAGGCGCTGGCAGTGGGGCGGTCGATCCTGCACGCCGGGTCGTCCGGAGTGGACGACGTCGAGCTGCGGTTGATCTCGCATCCCGGTGCGCCCGCGCTGCCCGTGCACAAGGGGGCCTCCGGAGGTGAGCTCTCCCGGGTGATGCTGGCGCTGGAGGTCGTGCTGTCGCACTCCGATCCGGTGCCCACCCTGGTGTTCGACGAGGTCGACGCCGGAGTCGGCGGGCGGGCTGCCGTCGAGGTCGGGCGTCGGCTGGCTCGGCTTGCCCGGTCGCACCAGGTGATCGTGGTGACCCACCTGCCTCAGGTCGCCGCGTTCGCCGACCGGCATCTCGTGGTGGACAAGTCCGCTGACGGGACCTTCACGCGGTCCGCCGTGCGGAAGCTGGACGAGACGCAGCGGGTCGTCGAACTGGCCCGGATGCTGGCCGGCATGGATTCGACCGACACCGGCCGGGCCCACGCCGAGGAGTTGCTGGCCGCGGCCAAGGCGGACAAGTCCTCCGCGGCAGTGGTCCGGCGGCGCAAGAAGAAGGGCTGACCTCGGCTCCGCCTTCGTCATCGCGGCCCAGCTGGGCGGTCGCGGTGCGGCCTGTTTCGGCATGATGGGGGTGTGACCGTTACCGGAACTTTGACCACGCGCCGGGTGTTCGGGGCCGTGCTGGTGGTCGTTGCCGCTGGGCTGGGTGTGACGGCCACGTTCTTGCCCGCCTACACGGTGCAGGTCGCGGCCAACGGGCGCACCCTGCGGTTCGAGGCCACCTTCTGGGCGGTCGAGCGCGACGACTTCCACGAATTGCTGATTCTGGAGCCCCTTGAGTTCGGGGAGCCCGCTCTGGGGGCCGCGCTGGTCATGGCCTTGGCCGCGGTGCTGGCCTTCCGTGTTCCCGCTGCCAGGGTCGGATCGTTGCTCGGGGCCGGGCTGCTGGCCGGCGTGGCCTGGTCCGCTGTCATCCGGCTGCAGGGGCTGGCCGACAGACTGGCCGACCTCGAGCCGCCGTTCACCATGGAGGTGGCGCAGGGAGACGGGGTCACCATGCTGATCGTCGCGGCTGGAGTGGCCGTGGTGGCGGCCGTGTTGCATCAGGAGCTGCCTCGGGCGGTTCAGACCGAGAGCGCCGGCGGAGGAGTGGTCATCCACCAGATCGACGAGGCGGATGACACCGACACGCCACCGTACGGGTATCCGGTGATCGTGGAGCCCAAGAGTGATTGAGCGTCGCAAGATCGCGTGGGTGCTGCTGGCGCTCGGGGCCGTGCTGGCGGTGATCGGGTCGATCCAGGACGTCTTCAGCACGGTCTACAAGGGGTTCGGGGCCGATCTGCGCTCCACCTCGACCCTGTGGGTCACCACGTCGAACCCGCAGGACGGGGCGGTCGAGCAGACCGCGCTCTTCGCCGCCGGGTGGCCCGTGGTGGTCGCGGCGATCATGATGACGGTCGCCGTGGTGCTGCTGGCGCGTCAGGAGACCGCGTTCGCCGGACGACCACTGGCCATGGCCGGGGCCGGAGTGCTGGCCGGGATCCTGTTCCTCTACGTGTTCCAGTTGCGGGAGCTGAACGAGCTCATCGACTCCGAGCCGCCGCGCGGTGCAGGCAAGGACGAGCTGCTCTACCACGACGGCTTCTACCTCCTGCTGATCGCGGCCGCCGCAGGGCTCGTGGGTGCGATGCTCGCCCAGCGGAGGAATCCCGAGCCGGCGGTGGAGGACGAGGACGAGGGGGACGGGGTGGTCGTGCACCAGCTCGACAGCGACGACGACACGCCTCCGTTCGGGATTGCCATTCCTGACGACGACGAGCGGGAGCCCCGGTGATCGGGAGACCTACGGCGATCGCGTTGATCGCGGCCGGAGTGGTGCTGAGCGCCACGGCGATGGTGTTGCCGTGGTACTCGACGGCCTACGCCGGTGGCGTTGAGGTCGTGGTGCGGGCCTGGGGGACCGAGGTGCTCAACAAGCCCGGCGACTGGCCCGCCGGGGAGCTTTCGCCCTGGTACGGCGTGCCCGTCGTGGTGACGGTCGCGTTGCTCGTGGCCGGGATCTGGATCAACCGCGCGGCGTTGGCCGGGGCCGCCGGGCAGCTTGGTGCGGTGGGAGTCATCGGCGCGCTCGTGGTGTCGGAACGCGGGCACGCGATCGAGCAGCAGGGGGACTTCGCAGTCGGGTTCGGGCTGGTGTTCCTCGTCGTGGGGACGCTGGTCGGGCTCGTGGGAGCTGTTGCCGCGCAACGGGAGGCGGCGTGAGGAAGATCCTTGGCGTCGTGCTGCTCGGGCTGGCCGCGGTGGCGGCGGTCGGGGCCACGTTCCTGCCGTTCTCGGAGTTGCTGATCCACCTCGCTCCCGGGCAGCCGCAGACCGCCTACGTCACCAGTGGGTGGAGCACGCACTTCGGTGGCGCCAAGGACGAGCACGGACCGTTGTTCGGCATCCCGATCGTCGCGATGGCCGCCGTGGTGCTCGTGGGCGTTCGGTGGCGGAAAGTCGCCTTTGCCGGAGCGGCGGGGCTGGCGGGCGTCACCGGAATGTTGTTCGTGTATTTGCTGAACGCGATCAGCTTTCACCAGGAGGGCAACATCGCCATCGATCCGGCGCTGGAAGCCGGGTTCGGCAACGGTATTTGGGTGCTCATAAGCGCAGTGGTTCTCGCGTTTGGAGCCGTAGTAGTTCACCCCGACGACTGACCAGCGAGAAATGCCCGGCGTGCCTCACCTGTCGCGTGCGCACCGTGAGTCACTATCGGCCCATGAAGCTTTCCGGGCTGCTGAGCCGCACCAACCACGAACTTCCCGGTGTCACGGGCGTCGCGCGGGTTGATCGGCGCGCGAGCGACCTGGTGCGGCGCGTCAGTGCCGGTGACATCGCTGTGATGGACCTCGTCGACCTCGATCGGCGGACCGTCGAAGCGCTCGTCTCGGCCGAGGTCGTCGGTGTCGTGAACGCGTCACCGTCGATTTCCGGGCGGTTTCCCAACCTCGGGCCGGAACTGCTGATCGAGGCGGGCATTCCGCTGATCGACAACGTCGGCGCCGTCGCGCTGCGGGAGATCAAGGAAGGCACGAAGATCCGGCTGCACGAAGGTGTCGTGTACGCAGGAGAACGTGAGCTCGCCAAGGGGATCGAGCAGAACGCCGAAAGCATCGCCGACGCGATGATCGAGGCGAAGGCCGGCATGTCGGCTCAGCTGGAAGCGTTCTCCGCCAACACCATCGAGTTCCTCCGCCGCGAACGCGCGCTGGTGCTCGACGGCGTCGGCGTGCCCGAGGTGTACGTGCCGATGCGTGACCGGCAGGTGCTCGTCGTCGCGGGCGGCCCGTCGCACGCGGAGGAACTGCGCAAGCTCCGCAAGTACATCCGCGAGTACCGGCCGGTGCTGATCGGCGTCGACACCGGCGCGGACACGCTGCACGACGCCGGGCTCAAGCCGGACATCATCGTCGGCGACCCCGACGGCATCGGCACCGCGTCCCTGCGCGCCGCGTCCGAGGTGGTCGTGCCCGCGCAGACCGACGGTCACGCGCCCGGCCTGCAACGGATCCAGGACCTCGGCATCGGCGCGGTGACGTTCCCGGCGTCGGGCAACGCGGAGGACCTCGCGTTGCTGCTCGCCGAGGCGCACGGGGCGTCCCTCGTGGTGACGGTGGGGCTGCGCGCGACGTTGCGCGAGTTCCTCGACCGCGGGCACTCCGGTTCCAACCCCTCCACGTTCCTCACCAGGCTCAAGCTCGGCAGCAAGCTCGTCGACGGGGAGGCCGTCGCGACGTTGCACCGCAGCCGGGTCTCGCTGGGCGTGATCGTCCTGCTGGTGACCGCCGCGATCGTCGCCATGGCGGCGGCCCTCGCGGTGTCCGGCGTCGGTCACGTCTACGTCGACATCGTGGTCGACGGCTGGCAATCCGTCGTCAACTGGTTCAAGGGGTTCTTCTCGTGATCACGCTGCGCTACCACATAGTTTCGATCACCGCGGTGTTCCTCGCGCTGGCGGTCGGTGTCGTGCTGGGGTCGACCGCGATCAGCGGGCGGCTGCTCTCCGGGCTGAGCGACGAGAAGAACTCGTTGGCACAGCAGGTGAACGACCTGCAGAACGACCGCAACGCGTTGAACGCCAAGCTGACCGAGGCGGACAAGTTCGCCGCGTCTGTCGGCCCGCTGGCGGTCAAGGACCGGCTCACCGAACGCACGGTCGTCATCGTGACCACGGCGGACGCCCGTCCGTCCGATCGGGACGCTCTCGCCGGGCTGCTGAAGTCCGCGAGCGCCACCGTCACCGGCGAGATCCAGCTGACCGACGCGTTCGCCGACCCGTCCCGCGGCGACCAGCTGCGCGATCTCGTGGCACGGTTGCAGCCCGCCGGCTCGCAGCTGCCCACGGCCGCCGACCCCGGCACCCGCGCGGGCGGCCTGTTCGGGACGTTGCTGCTGCTCAACCCGTCCAACAACGAGCCGCAGGCCACGGCCGACGAGACGGCGTCCGCGCTCGCCGGGCTGACCAACGCGGGCTTCGTGAAGGCGACCTCGGGCGTGAAGCCCGCGCAGCTCGCGATCGTGCTGACCGGTGGAGCCGCGATCGGTGACTCGGCCGCGGACCGGGCGGCGACCGTCGCGCGGTTCGCCACCCAGCTCGACCGGGCAGGCGCGGGTGTCGTGCTGGCCGGTGCGAACGGTTCCGCGAACGGCACGGGTGCGATCGGCGTGGTCCGCGCGGACACCGCCGCGACGTCGATCCTGTCCACGGTGGACAACTCCGACACCCCGGCGGGCCAGGTCGTCGTGGTGATGGCGTTGCGCGAACAGCTGGAGGGCCGCTCCGGCCGTTACGGTGTCGCGGGCAACGCGGAGGCGTCCTCGCCCGGCACCGCTGGTTAGTGCTCAGTCGTCCACTCGCCGGGCAGGGCCTTCAGGAGTTGGTCCAGCGCGTCCGGCGTGCGGGCGCGGGCCCACAGCCACTGGCGGTCGTCCTCGCGGACGATCAGGTCATCCGCGGCGAACCAGCGGGTGCCCGGACTGTGCAGCGGCAGCAGTGCGAAGTGATCTTCGAGCAGGGAGACGTCCGCCTCGGACGTCTCCCTGTCCGCTGTGTCGGCCCCGTCGCGGAACAGCGCCTCGGACAGCACCATCTCCACGCACGCCAGCGAGAACCGGGGCAGCCACGCGTCCCAGCGCTCCTCGGTCCTGTCCACGAGGTCGAGCTTGATCCGAACCTCCGGGTCGTCACCGTCCAGCGCGGTGCCCCAGGCCGCCACCCACTGGTTCTCGTCGCGGAACACCAGGACGTCGTCGACCACGCGCAGTTCGGACGGCGTCAGCAGGCGGTCCTGGTTGCTGGTCAGGTCGGGACGCTTGCCGAACAGCGCCAGCGCCTCTTTCACCGCCTCGGGCAGCCGGACGAGCAACTGCTCCTCGGTCGCGGCGAGATCCGACCGGTTCCAGCCGTCCTGCGGTTCCAGCGGCTCGGCCCACGCGGCCGCGAAACCCTCGATGAAACGCCACGCCGCCGAGCGGTCGTGCATGGCTCGTGCGGCGCTCCCTGCCACGTCGAAGGTCACGTGACAACGATTCCTGATCCCGGCGCGTGCCGTGGGAGTTCGGGAAAACCCCTCGCTGCGCCGATCGGGTGATGTGATCTGCCGGGTCGTGGTGCGCTGAGTGACCGGCGGCGTGTTAGCGTTATGGCCCGTGGATAGGGGGATTCGGCCCCCACGATTTTCACGGGAGCCCCGTTGGTGCAGCAGGCACGTACGACCAAGCACGTCTTCGTCACAGGGGGCGTCGCCTCCTCCCTGGGCAAGGGGCTCACGGCCTCCAGTCTCGGCCAGTTGCTCACCTCGCGCGGCCTGCGGGTAACGATGCAGAAGCTCGACCCGTACCTGAACGTGGACCCCGGCACGATGAACCCGTTCCAGCACGGCGAGGTCTTCGTGACCGACGACGGCGCGGAGACGGACCTCGACATCGGCCACTACGAGCGGTTCCTGTCGCGAGACCTGAGCGGCGAGGCCAACGTCACCACCGGCCAGGTGTACTCCGAGGTGATCGCCAAGGAACGGCGGGGTGAGTACCTGGGCGACACGGTCCAGGTCATCCCGCACATCACCGACGAGATCAAGCGCCGCATCAGGGCGATGGCCGAGCCGGACGCCGACGGCGTCACTCCGGACGTGGTCATCACCGAGGTCGGCGGCACGGTCGGTGACATCGAGTCGCTGCCGTTCCTCGAGGCGGCCCGCCAGGTCCGTCACGACGTCGGCCGCGACAACGTCTTCTTCCTGCACGTCAGCCTGGTGCCGTACCTGGCGCCCAGCGGCGAGCTGAAGACCAAGCCGACGCAGCACTCCGTCGCGGCGCTGCGGAACATCGGCATCCAGCCGGACGCGATCGTGTGCCGCGCGGACCGGGAGATCCCGGACGCGCTGAAGCGCAAGATCGGCCTGATGTGCGACGTCGACACCGACGCCGTCGTCGCGGCCGTGGACGCGCCGTCGATCTACGACATTCCGAAGGTGCTGCACGCCGAGGGCCTCGACGCCTACGTCGTGCGCCGTCTCGACCTGCCGTTCCGCGACGTCGACTGGACGGTGTGGGGCGACCTGCTGGAGCGGGTGCACAACCCGTCCGAGACGGTGAAGATCGCGCTCGTCGGCAAGTACGTCGACCTGCCCGACGCCTACCTCTCGGTCACCGAGGCGCTGCGTGCGGGCGGTTTCGCGCACCACGCCAAGGTCGAGATCAAGTGGGTGCCGTCGGACGAGTGCCAGACGCCAGAGGGCGCGGCACGGGCGTTGTCCGGCATGGACGCGGTGCTGATCCCCGGCGGGTTCGGCGTGCGCGGCATCGAGGGCAAGGTCGGCGCGCTGAAGTACACCCGCACGCGCGGGGTGCCGACGCTGGGCCTGTGCCTCGGCCTGCAGTGCATGGTGATCGAGGCCGCGCGGAACCTCGCGGGCATCGAGGACGCGAACTCCAGCGAGTTCGAAGAGGGCGGCACTCCGGTCATCTCCACGATGGCCGACCAGCAGGACGTCGTGGCCGGTCAGCGCGACATGGGTGGCACGATGCGCCTCGGCGCGTACACCGCCAGGCTCACGCCGGGGTCGGTCGTCGCTCAGGCGTACGGCGCGACCGAGGTGTCCGAGCGGCACCGGCACCGTTACGAGGTCAACAACGCGTACCGGGGCAAGCTCGCCGAGGCCGGTCTGGTGTTCTCCGGCCTGTCGCCGGACGGCCGCCTGGTCGAGTTCGTCGAACTGCCGGCGGACGTGCACCCGTTCTACGCGGGCACGCAGGCGCACCCGGAGCTCAAGTCGCGTCCCACGAAGCCGCACCCGCTGTTCGCGGCGTTCGTGAAGGCCGCGATCGACTACCGGGTGGCCGACCGCCTCCCTCTGACCGCGGGGGTCGGCAAGTGAGCCGGCACGACTTCCGGACGGTCTCCAGCGAGGACGTGCACGTCGGGAAGGTCGTCGCGCTGCGGGTCGACGAGGTCGAGATGCCCGGTGGCGGCACGGCCAAGCGCGAGATCGTCGAGCACATGGGCGCCGTCGCGGTCGTGGCCGTGGACGACGCCGGTGAGGTCGTGCTGATCCACCAGTACCGGCACGCGCTGGGCAGGCACCTCTGGGAACTGCCGGCCGGGCTGCTCGACCACGACGGCGAGGAGCCCGTCGTCGGCGCCCGCCGTGAGCTGGCCGAGGAGGTCGGGCTCGACGCCGGGCGCTGGGACACGCTGGTCGACACGGCCGCGTCTCCCGGGTTCACCGACGAGGTCGTGCGGGTGTTCCTGGCACGCGAACTGTCCGAGGTGGACCGTGACGTGCAGGGCGAGGAGGAGGCGGATCTGGAGATCCACCGCTTCCCGATCGACGAGGCCGTGCGGATGGTGCTCTCGGGCGAGATCGTGAACTCCTCGGCGGTCGCCGGGCTGCTCGCGGCGCGTGAGGTGCTGGAGAACCGGGCAGAGCCGCGTCCGGCCGACGCACCGTTTCGGGACAAGCCGACCCGGTTCGCCGCGCGCAGGAAGTAAGTTGGACTGATGCAGACGCTGAAGGGTTCTCTCTCACGGATGAGGGGACCCCTCAGCGTGCTCGCGGCCGGCGCCGCGGGTTCCGTGCTCTTGCTGTTCGTCGACCCGAACCAGCCGGGCAACCTGTTGCCCAAGTGCCCCTTCAAGGCGCTCACCGGGCTCGACTGCCCTGGCTGCGGGATCACGCGCATGGTGCACGCACTGCTGCACGGCGACGTGGTGGCCGCGTGGCACTTCAACGCCGTGCTGCTCGTGCTCGGTGTACCGCTGATGGCCTGGCTCTTCACACGCTGGACGGTGAGCCGCTGGAAGGGAGAACGGCGACCGGTGCCGGCATCGGTCGGATTCGCCGCTCTCGCCGTCATGCTCGTGTGGGGCGTGGGCCGCAACATCGCGGGTGTCTAGTGGCGGGCCACTAGCCCTTCAGCGGGCGTCCTTCCGCGTCGGTGCCGCCGTTGATCAGGATGAGCACGCCGTCGATCAGCGACCAGATGCCGCAGCCACCGCACGTCAGCAGCTGGGCGACCGCGATTCCGGTGTCCCCCATGTAGAACCGGCCGATGCCGAAGTTGCCGAGGAACAGCTGGAGCAGGCCCGCGGCGATCTTCGACTTCTCCGAGTACGGCACGCCCGTGTACGGGTCGCGGCCCCACGGGGCGCCGGGGTCGTAACCCACGCTGTGGGGAACCATGCCGGGCGGCGGGACCGCGTACTGCGGCTGCGGGCCGGTGGGCGGCGGGTAGTACGGCTGGTTGGGCTGCGGCGGGTAGCCGGGCGGCGGCGGGGGCACGGCGGTGAACGGCACCGAGGGCGGCGCGAGGAACGGCGGGTGGGGCTGCGGCAGGTCGCGGAACAGCTCCGCGAGCTCGACGTAGCTCTGCGCGCCGGACGCGCGGTTCACGCGTTCCTGGTACTCGCCGATGTCGAGCCGCGCCATCGCGAAGTGGTCGTTGAGCGCGGTGATCGCCTCTTCGCGCTGCTGGTTGCCGATGCGCTGCTGCTCAGGCCCGAATGCTTCTGACACGGCTGGCCACGTTATCCGATGCAGCAGATCGATATCGGGAATACGCTGCGACGATGCTGGTCGGTGTCCCAAAGGAGATCAAGAACCACGAGTACCGCGTCGCGATCACACCGGCCGGAGTGGTCGAACTGGTGCGGCGCGGACACTCCGTCGTCCTCGAGCGCGACGCCGGCGCGGGCTCGTCGTTCCCCGACCACGAGTACGTGGCCGCCGGTGCGCGGATCGCCGCCACGGCGGACGAGGTGTGGGGTTCCGCGGACCTGGTCCTGAAGGTCAAGGAGCCGATCGAGCCCGAGTACCACCGCATGCGCCGCGACCAGGTGCTGTTCACCTACCTGCACCTGGCGGCGTCGCCGTCGTGCACCGAGGCGATCGCGTCGGCCGGCATCACGGCCATCGCCTACGAGACCGTGCAGCTCGCGGACGGGTCCTTGCCGTTGCTGGCGCCGATGAGCGAGATCGCCGGGCGGATGGCCGCCCAGGTCGGCGCGCACTGCCTGGAACGGGCCCAGGGCGGGCGCGGCGTGCTGCTGGGCGGTGCTCCCGGCGTCGCGGCGGGCAAGGTCGCGGTGATCGGCGCGGGTGTGGCGGGGATGAACGCGGCGACGATGGCCGTCGGCATGCAGGCCGAGGTGATCGTGCTGGACAACAACGTCAACCGGTTGCGGCAGATCGACTTCACCTACCGCGGGCACCTGCAGACGATCGCGTCGAACGCCTACGAGGTCGAGAAGGCCTGCCGTTGGGCGGATCTCGTCGTCGGGGCCGTGCTGGTGCCCGGTGCGAAGGCGCCGAAGCTCGTCAGCAACGACCTGGTGTCGCGGATGCGCTCCGGCAGCGTGCTCGTGGACATCGCGGTGGATCAGGGCGGGTGTTTCGAGGACACGCGGCCGACGACGCACGACGCGCCGACGTACCGTGTGCACGATTCCGTGTTCTACTGCGTCGCGAACATGCCTGGTGCCGTGCCGAACACGTCGACGTACGCGCTCACGAACGTGACGCTGCCGTACGTCATCGCGTTGGCGGACAAGGGTTTTGAAGCTGCGGTGGCGTCGGATCCGGCTTTGGCCAAGGGCGTCAACGCGCGTGACGGGAAGATCCTGTTGGAAGGGCTCGCGTGATTGCTGAGTTGGTGGCGACCTATCTCGACCACCTCGCCGTGGAACGCGGCACCGCCCGCAACACGCTCGACTCCTACACCCGCGACCTGCGCCGCTACACCGAACACCTGGAGTCCCTGGGTGTCACGGATCTGGGTGCGGTGACGGAGCTTCAGGTGAGTGAGTTCCTGGCCGTGCTGCGCGAGAGCGGGCTCGCGGCGTCTTCTGCCGCACGGACGTTGGTTGCCGTGCGCGGGTTGCACCGCTTCGCACACCGTGAAGGCGTTGTGCCGCAAGACGTTGCACGGGCCGTTCATCCGCCGTCGCCGCCGAAGAGGCTGCCGAAGGCTTTACCGATCAATGAGGTTCTCACCCTCCTGGAAACTGTGGGAAACCTCAGGGACAAAGCGCTGCTGGAGCTGCTGTACTCGACAGGAGCGCGAATCTCCGAGGTGGTCGGGCTGGACGTGGACGACATCGACGCTTCCGAGCGGACGGTGCTGCTGGACGGGAAAGGAGGGAAACAACGGCTGGTTCCGGTCGGGCGGCCGGCGTTGGCGGCGGTCGACGCCTACCTGGTTCGAGCGCGTCCCGCGTTGGCGGCGAAGGGACGTGGCACACCTGCATTGTTCTTGAATACAAGGGGCGGAAGGCTCTCTCGGCAGAGCGCGTGGACCGTTCTGAAGACCGCCGCGGAGCAGGCTGGAATCACGGCGGTGGTGTCTCCTCACACGTTGCGGCATTCGTTTGCCACCCATCTGCTCGAAGGGGGTGCTGACGTTCGGGTGGTGCAAGAACTCCTTGGGCACGCATCGGTTACGACCACTCAGGTGTACACACTGGTAACCGTTACGACTTTGAGGGAGGTCTACGCAACTGCACACCCTCGAGCCACTGGAACATGAGGCTTCCACGGGTACGGTGGGCAGGTGCCGAACTTGGACGAGCCGTCCCCACAGGCCATTGATCTAGCCGCTGTGCTGCACGCGCTGAGTGACCCGACAAGGCTCGCGGTCGTGCGCCAGATCCAGATGAGCGGCGAGAGGCTGTGCGGGGCTTTCGAGGTCGACGTAGCGAAGTCGACCCTTTCCCAGCATCTGCGGGTATTACGCGAAGCGGGCATCACACGAACACGATGCCGCGGCAATCAACGGTGGGTGTCACTGCGCCGCGATGACCTGGATCATCTGTTCCCAGGCCTGCTGGACGTGGTGCTCTCGGCCGCCGATCGGCGAACACGAACGGATGTCACTGTCTAATCAAGTCTTGACTGCGACATGCCGACCCCCAAAACATGTTCCCACCCCCACCGGCCCGGCGAGGCGCGTTGCCGCTCGCACGGGTGCGGCCTAGGCTGCGCCCGGAGAGACGACTACGACCAGTGAGGGATCGCCAGCCATGTCGACACCGGAGCACGCTTTCGCGCCCCGTGCCGATCTGAGCCTGGCTCCGCACGCCGCGCCGGTGGACGACGTCGCCACGGAGCAGGTCGACGGCATCGGCCCGACGGGCAGACCGCGTCGTCACATCCCTGATCCGCCGGCGTTGCTGCACCACGGCCCGGCGAAGATCCTGGCCGTCTGCAACCAGAAAGGTGGCGTCGGCAAGACGACGACGACCATCAACCTGGGTGCGGCGCTGGCCGAGTACGGCCGGCGTGTGCTGCTCGTCGACTTCGACCCGCAGGGCGCGCTCTCGGTGGGTCTCGGCGTGCACCCGCACCAGCTGGAAACCACGATCTACAACGTCATCATGGAGAACGACACCGCCGTTCCCGACGTCATCCGCAAGACCATGATCGACGACATGGACCTGCTGCCGAGCAACATCGACCTGTCGGCGGCCGAGATCCAGCTGGTGTCGGAGGTGGGCCGCGAACACACCCTCGTGCGCACCCTTCGTCCCGTCATCGACCACTACGACTACGTGCTGGTCGACTGCCAGCCCTCGCTCGGCCTGCTCACGGTGAACGCCCTCGCGGCCGCGGACGGTGTGCTGATCCCGCTGGAGTGCGAGTTCTTCTCGCTGCGCGGGGTGGCGCTGCTCATCGACACCATCGAGAAGGTCAAGGAACGCTTGAACCCCAAGCTCGACATCACCGGCATCCTCGCCACGATGTACGACCCGCGCACGCTGCACTCGCGTGAGGTCATGGCACGCGTCGTGGAGGCGTTCGGCGAGATCGTGTTCGACTCGGTCATCAACCGCACGGTGCGCTTCCCGGAGACCACCGTGGCCGGTGAGCCGATCACCCGCTGGGCGCCGCGCTCGGCCGGCGCCAACGCGTACCGCGGCCTGGCTCGCGAGGTGATCGCCCGGTGAACCGTCGCCCTTCACTGCCGGGGGCCGCGGAACTGTTCCGGCTGACCTCTGCCGCGCCCGCGCCCGAAGTCTCCTCGGACGAGGTCACGCCGCAGCAGCGCCGTGGTTCCGGCCGCACCAAGCACACCACGAAGATCACGGTCTACGTGTCCGACGAGGAACTGCTGGCCCTGGAGCAGGCGCGGCTCGTGCTGCGCGGCTCGCACTCGCTGGCCGTCGACCGCGGTCGTGTGGTGCGTGAGGCGATCGCCATCGTGCTGGACGACCTCGAGACGCACGGCGACGCGTCGTTGCTGGTACGCAGGTTGCGCGAGCAGTGACCGAGGAAGCCCCTGCTGAGGTTGCTGCTCCGGACGATGGCAAGTTCAAGGTCAGGCTCACGAACTTCGAAGGTCCGTTCGACCTGCTGCTGCAGCTGATCTCCCAGCACACGCTCGACGTGACCGAGGTGGCCCTGCACACGGTCACCGACGACTTCATCGCGCACCTGCGCGGCATGGGTGACAAGTGGGACCTCGACGAGACCACCGAGTTCCTGGTCATCGCGGCCACGCTGCTGGACCTGAAGGCCGCCAGGCTGCTGCCCACCGGTGACGTCGAGGACGAGGACGACCTGGCCCTGCTGGAGGCACGCGACCTGCTGTTCGCCCGCCTTCTGCAGTACCGCGCCTACAAGCAGGTCGCGGCCCTGTTCGCGGAACTGGAGCAGGGCGCGTTCCGGCGCTACCCGCGTTCGGTGTCGCTCGAACCGCGCTTCGAAGGCCTGCTGCCCGAGGTGATGCTCGGCGTCACGCCCCACAAGTTCGCGCTGATCGCGGCCGCCTCCTTCCGCCCGAAGCAGAAGCGCACGCTGTCGGTCGACCACATCCACCAGCACCGCGTGTCGATCCGTGAGACCGCCGACATGCTGCGCGCGATTCTGATCGAGAAGGGCACCGCGTCGTTCTCGGAGATCGTCGCCGACTGCACCGAGACCATGGAGGTCGTGGCGCGGTTCCTCGCGCTGCTGGAGCTGTACCGGGAGAAGTCGCTGGCCTTCGAGCAGGAGGACCCGCTCGGGCCGCTGCAGGTGACGTGGGTCGGCGGGACGTTGGACGACGCGCAGGCGCAGGTGCACGCCGGCCACGAGGATGAGGACTACGGCGGATGAGCGAGCCACTGGTCGGGCCGGACGCGGCGGAGATCGAGAAGCCGGGACCGGCGTTCGACGGGGGCGAACCCGAGGTCACGGAAGTCGAGGCGGCGGAGGTCGAGGCGGCGGAGGTCGAGGCCGCCGAGCCCGAGCCTGATGCCGCTCTCGACGACGCCGCTCCCGCCGCCGTTGTGCTGGACGAGCCCGCTGCCGAGCCCGAGGCCCCTGAACCCGAGCCCGAGCCCGACCCGGCCGACGCCGAAGACGCCACCGCCCTCGAGGCCCAGCTCCTCGCCGCCGC
The DNA here is from genome assembly GCF_044765805.1 of Lentzea sp. NPDC102401. NCBI lineage: Bacteria > Bacillati > Actinomycetota > Actinomycetes > Pseudonocardiales > Pseudonocardiaceae > Lentzea > Lentzea sp. NPDC102401. Next base: position 20,661 of record NZ_JBIWKS010000015.1, read on the forward strand.
CCCCGAGGAGGCGATCGAGGACAGCGGCCTGCCCGACCTGACCGACGACGCGGTCTTCGAGGCCGCGCTCGAGTCCGTCCTGCTCGTGGTGGACAGCCCGATCGCCGAAGACCAGCTCAGCAGTGCCCTTGAGCAGCCGGTTAAGCGAATCAAGGCGGCACTCCGTAGACTGGCTGCTCGGTACACCGAGTCCGGCAGCGGCATCGACCTGCGCAGGGCGGGGGACGGCTGGCGGTTCTACACGCGGGACCGGTTCGCCCCGTTCGTGGAGAAGCTGCTGCTCGACGGTCAGCGCGCGAAACTCACCCGCGCGGCCCTCGAGACGCTCGCGGTGATCGCCTACCGGCAGCCTGTCACGCGGGCGCGGATCGCGGCGGTTCGCGGCGTCAACGTGGACGGCGTGATCCGGACCCTGGTCGCACGGGGGCTCATCGAGGAGACGGGCACCGACAGCGACACGGGTGGGATCCTGTACCGCACGACCGAACTGTTCCTGGAGCGGTTGGGGCTGTCGTCACTTGCCGACCTGCCGCCAATCGCCCCGCTCCTGCCCGAAGTGGATGCGATCGACGATGTCTGACAACGAGGGCGTGCGCCTGCAGAAGGTGCTCGCGCAGGCGGGGGTCGCCTCGCGCCGCGCTTCCGAAGAACTGATCGAGCAGGGGCGGGTGCAGGTCGACGGCAAGGTCGTCACCGAGCAGGGGCGGCGGATCGACCCCGAGACCGCGATCGTGCACGTCGACGGGCTGCGGGTGCAGATCCGCGAGGACGTCGTCACGATCGCGCTCAACAAGCCGTACGGGATGCTCTCCACCATGGAGGACGACCTGGGTCGTCCGTGCGTGGGCGACCTGGTGCGCAGCCGCAAGGAACGGCTGTTCCACGTCGGCCGCCTCGACGCCGAGACCGAGGGCCTGCTGCTGCTCACGAACGACGGCGAGCTCGCGCACCGGCTGATGCACCCGAGCTACCACGTCAAGAAGACCTACCTCGCCGAGGTCCCCGGGCCTCTCGAGAAGGGCCTCAACAAGAAGCTCAAAGAGGGCATCGAGCTCGAGGACGGGCCGGCCAAGGTCGACTCCTTCAAGCTCATCAGCTCCGTTCCCGGCAAGGCGCTGGTCGAGATCGTGCTGCACGAAGGCCGCAAGCACATCGTCCGCCGCCTCATGGAGACCGCCGGTTTCCCGGTGCAGTCGCTGGTCCGTGTCGCTGTCGGCGGCGTCTCCCTCGGGAACCAGCGTCCGGGTTCGATGCGGGTGCTGAACCGCCAGGAAGTCGGCGGCCTTTACAAGCTCGTCGGCCTCTGATCAGAATCTGAACCCCGCTCGCTCCTCCGGCCCCCAGAGCCGGAGGAGCGACCTGCGGTGAATCCCCATTCACCTTGCGACGGAAACGCTATGGCGACGACGTTGTAAGGGGTCGGAAGTGCGCTTTGAACAACAAGGTGTGGACAATCAGTCTCAGGGGGAGACCGACATGCCACGCACCGAACGTCCGCTGGACTGCGAAGACACCGAACTCGGCCAGTTCGCCGCCGACCTGAGGAAACTCCGCGAGAAGGCGGGCAAACCGTCCTATCGCGCGCTCGCTTCACGCGCGCATTACTCGGCCGCGACGCTGTCCGACGCCGCCGGCGGCAAGAAACTCCCGAGCCTCGCGGTCACTCTCGCCTACGTCACGGCGTGCGGTGGCGATCCGCAGCAGTGGGAACAGCGCTGGCGAGACATCGCCGCGCCACCGGAACCGACGGGTGAAGCCCCGTACGTGGGATTGAAGGCCTTCCAAAAGGAAGATGCCGACCGTTTCCACGGCCGCGAGAAACTCACCGCGAAACTGGTCGAACTCACGCACGCGCGCCCGTTCGTCGGCGTGTTCGGCGCGAGCGGCTCCGGCAAGTCGTCACTGCTGCGTGCCGGCCTGCTGCCGAGGCTGAAGCAGGCGCTGATCTTCACCCCCGGCGTCCAGCCGCTCGACGAGTGCGCCGTCCGCCTCGCCCAGCTCACCGGGCACTCGGCGGTGGTGCTGCGCGGCGAGCTCGCCGATCCCGCGGCGCTGGGCCTGCTGATCCGGCAGCACGACGCCGGCCTCGTCCTGGTGATCGACCAGTTCGAGGAGGTCTTCACGCTCGCGAGCCCCGAACAGCGCGACTGGTTCGTCCAGGCCCTGATGAGCGCCCCGCACGTGGTCATCGGCGTCCGCGCCGACTTCTACGGCCACGTCGGCCGCCACCCCGAACTGGTCGAGGCCCTCGACGGCGCCCAGCTCCTCGTCGGCCCCCTGACCACCGACGAACTGCGCCGAGCCATCACCGAACCGGCCCAGCGCGTCGGCGCCACCGTCGAGTCCGCCCTGGTCACCCGCCTGGTCGCGGACGTCGCGGGCCAGCCGGCCGCCCTGCCGCTCGTCCAGCACGCCCTCGTCGAGACCTGGCACCGCCGCCGCGGCATGACCCTCTCGCTCGTCGGCTACGAGCAGGCCGGCGGCGTCGAGCACGCCATCGCCCGCACCGCCGAGGCCGTGTACTCGCAGCTCACCGAGGACCAGCAGCAGACCGCCCGCCGCACCTTCCTGCGCCTGATCGCGCTGGGCGAAGGCACCGAGGACACCAAACGCCGCGCGAACCGCGAAGGCCTCGACGCCGAGGTCCTGGAACACCTCGCGAACGCCCGCCTGGTCACGCTCACCGAGCAGCACGCCGAACTCACCCACGAGGCGTTGATCCGCTCCTGGCCGAGACTGCGGGACTGGATCGCTGAAGACCGCGAGACACTGCGCGTGCACCACCAGCTCAGCGAGGCCGCCGCCGAGTGGGACGGCGACCGCGACCTCCTCTACCAGGGCGCCCGGCTGGCCCAGGCCGCGGAACTGAGCGCGGACTCGCTGACCGAACCCGAACGCGCCTTCCTCAGCGCGAGCCAGGCGGAAGGCCGCCGCCGCGTCCGTCGTGCCCGTGCGGTCGTGGCCGTGTTGTCGGTCCTGGTACTGCTGCTGGCGGGCACCGTCGTGTTCGCGATGAGGAAGGCCGACGACGCCGCCGCGCAACGCGACATCGCGGTGGCGGGCAACGCCGCCGCAGAGGCCAGGTGGCTCGCCAGGATGCCGATGGACACCGGACAGGCCGTGCGCCTCGCTCTGGCCGTGTACCGGGTGTCGCCCAGCGATGCCCACCGCGATCTTCTGCTCAGCACCGATGCCGCGTCCCGGCAGAGGCAGTACAGGCCCGCCCGCTCCGGCCGGCAGGTCGTCAAGGTCGACGGCGGCACGCTCTACGCGGCGGTCGACGAGGGGAGGACCGACGTAGGACTGTGGGACCTCCTGAAGGACAGGATGGTCGGCTCCCTGCCCACCGTTCCGGCAGCGGTCAGCGAGGACGATCGCCGCGCGGTCGTCGCCGGGAAGGACAAGTACGGGCTGTACGACATCTCCCCGGCCGGGGAGGGGCGCAGGCTCGCCGATCTCCCCGTGCTCAGCAACCTGACGGTCGTGAGCAACAACGGAGTCGACGTCGTCACCGGTCTCGTGCGCACCGGCCAGGACAACGCGGCCATGCCGACGGTCTGGGTACACGACGGTTCCGGTCAGATGCGGGAGATCGGGCCGGTGGGCGGTGAGACCGCACACGACCTGCGACTCGCGCCGGACGGCCGGACGCTCGCGGTGGTGCGGGCTGACGAAGGCGGCAGCCGGATCGAGCTCTGGCGGTTGGACGGGGCCGAACTTCGCCTCGCAGGCCGGATCGACAGCTCCGTCTCCTCGAACCGGCCGGAGTTCAGCCCGGACAGCCGCCTGCTGGTGCTGCCGAACCCGCGCAGCGCGATCACGACCGCGTGGGACGTCTCCGATCCGGCGAACCCCGTCCACTGGGCGGATCTGCCGGAGCAGTTCGCCGGCACCGCTGAGCCGATGATCAAGTTTTCGCCGGACAGCCGTCAGGTGCTCCTCTCCACGGCGAGGACGGCGAACGTCTGGGATCTGGCGCACCGCGACGCTCCGGTGAAGGTCGCGGGCTTCGACAACTTCACCGCCGACGTGAGGTCCGCCGGCAACTGGTCGAACGTCTTCATGGTGATGACGGAGGACAGCAGCATCTGGCTGTTCCGCCTGGACGCCGAGCAGATCGTGCGGGACATGTGCCTCGGCGGCGCCGAACTGTCCGATCGGGAGTGGGCGAAGTACTTCCCGGACATCGAGCGCGTGCCCGTCTGCTGAGTTCGTGAGCCGTGGGTGGCACGTGCGCGAGCCACCCACGGCCACTCCGGCGCCGGTTCGGGGCGCGAGCACCGGGTCTTCCCCGTAGTTGCGTCTGCCTCGACATTAGGGCGAACGGGTTGTTCACGGTCATGTGTCCGCCGCTGAACAAAGTTCTCTGAACAATGACGGGATGCCGAGACGGGAACGCCCTCTCGACGAGGGCGAGAGCGGTGTCCTGCGGTTCGCGGCGGATCTGCGGCGGCTGCGGGAGCGCGCGGGCAGCCCCACCTACCGGGAGCTGAGCCGGCGGGCGCACTACTCGGCCGCGGCGTTGTCGGAGGCGGCGGGCGGGCGGAAGTTGCCGAGTCTCGCGGTGACGAAGGCGTACGCCAAGGCCTGTGACGCCGATCCGGAGGAGTGGGCGCGGCGGTGGCGTGCGGTGGCCGAGGCCGAACCGCGTGCGGCGGAGGACAGTCCGTACGTCGGGCTCGCGATGTTCCAGCCCGACGACGCGCCGAAGTTCTTCGGGCGGGAGCGGTTGACGGCCGAGCTTCTCGCCACCAAGAACCGGTTCACGGGTGTGTTCGGGCCGTCGGGTGTGGGGAAGTCGTCGTTGCTGCGGGCCGGTCTCATCGCCCGCACCCGTGAACCCGTCCTGCTGTTCACTCCCGGCGCGAATCCCGTGGAGGAGTGCGCGCTCGCGCTCGCCCGGCTCACCGGCGGGGAGGCGATCGAGCTCGCCGGCGAACTGAAAGACCCGCGGCGACTCCGGCACCGCCACGGACACCTCGTGGTCGTCGACCAGTTCGAAGAGCTGTTCACGTTGTGCCGCGACGAAGAGCTCCGCCAGTGGCTGATCACGGCGCTCACCGCCTGCCAGAAAGTGGTGATCGGCATCCGGGCCGACTACTACGGCCACTGCGCGCAGTACCCCGAACTGGTCGAGGCGCTCGACGGCTCCCAGCTCCTGCTCGGCCCGATGACGCCGGACGAGCTCCGCCTCGCGATCACCGAACCCGCCGCGGTCGTGGGAGCCAAGGTCGAGACGGCGTTGCTGGCGAGGCTCATGGCCGACGCGGTCGGGCAGGCGGCCGTGTTGCCGTTGTTGTCGCACGCGCTCGCGCAGACCTGGCAGCACCGGCGCGGCATGACGCTGACCCTCGCCGGCTACGAGGAGGTCGGCGGCCTCGACCACGCCGTCGCCCGTACCGCGCAGGAGGTCTTCGACGCGTTCTCCCCGGCCGGGCGGGAACAGGCGAAACGGATCCTGCTGCGGCTCGTCACCGCCGAGGACACGAAACGCCGCGCGGACCACGCCGAGCTCGAAGCCGACGACGAGGTGCTGTTCGCGCTGGCGGCGGCGCGGCTCGTGGTGATCGACCGCGACGGCGTCGAACTGGCGCACGAGGCGTTGATCCGCGGCTGGCCCGCGTTCCAGGGCTGGGTGGAGGAGGACCGCGAGAACATCAAGGCACAGCGCGAACTCACGCTCGCCACGCGGACCTGGGAGTCGCTCGACCGCGACGCGGGCGCGTTGTTGCGGGGACGCCGGCTCGCGAACGTTCCCGGCGGACTCTCCCTGAACGCCGGGGAACGCGCCTTCCTCGCCGCGAGCCTGGCCGCGGAACAGGAGGTCTCGGCGAGCGCGCGAAGACGCACCCGCCGCCAGCGTCAGCTGCTCGCCGCGCTGGCGGCACTCGTGGTCGTCGCCGCCAGCTCGACCGCCTTCGCCTTGCAGGCGGGCAAAGCCGCCGACGAGCAACGTGCCAACGCCGCCGTCCTGAGGGCCGTCGGCGACGCCGCCGCACTGCGTTCCACGAACCCCGCTCTGGCCCAGCAGGTCGCGCTCGCCGCCTATCAGCTCGTGCCGTTACCTCAGGCGCGCAACGGTCTGCGGCAGGAGGACGTGCCCTCCCAGGTGCTGCGCGAGGCCCAGTCCGAGATCACCGCGCTCGTGGTCGGGCCGACCCTGCAGCAGGTCGCGACCGGGCACCGCGACGGCACGGTCGTGCTGACGGGCCTGGCCGACCTGCCGGCGCCGCGCACCTCCTACGACGCCACCCGGCACTCCGGCGCCGTCACCGCTCTCGCGATGGATTCGACCGGCGGTCTGGTGGCGTCCGCCGGCGACGACGGCACCGTGCACGTCGTCGACGTCTCCCTCGGCAAACCACGCGAACTGCCCGTGCTTCCCGTGCGCGCCATCGCGATCGCCTGGCAGGGCAGCACTCTCGTCACCACCGACGAGACCGGCACCCTGAGCTTCTGGACGGACCTGCGCGACGAACGCCCGCGGCTCCTCACCACGGCGCAGCTCGGCCTGGGGCCGCTGGCGGGCCTGTCGTTCCGCCCGGACGGCCAGGTCCTCGCCGCCGTCACCACCGGCCGCGCCGTGCACCTGGTCGACGTCACCGACCCGCGCGACGTCAAGCTCCTGTCGCTGACCAGGGAGTTCGCCGGCACCGCCCAGTTCGTCGGCGCCGAGCACCTGCTGACCACCGCCCGCACGGCCGTGCACCTCTGGGACACCACCGACCCGCGCGGCCCGGTCCTGCGCGCCAGGATCCCCTCTGGCGGCGGCGAGGTCACCTCGGCCTGGCTCGGCGCGGACCACGTCGCGATCGCCACCGACGACGGGCTGGTGCGGCTCTGGCGGCTCGGTGCCGGCGAACCGGTGGAGCAGGCCCTGCTGCGCGGGCACGCCGGGCCGGTCACCGCGGTCGGTCTGACGCCCCAGGGCGACGAGGTCGTGACGGGCGGTGCGGACCGCGCGGTGCGGCTGTGGAACGCCGACCCGCGCGACCCGGCGGTGAGGATCTGCGAACAGGCCATCCCGCGGATGACCCGCGAGGAGTGGGAGCAGTACTTCGGTGATCTCGACTTCACCCCGCCGTGCCGCGACTGAAAGCCCAGCACCTGGCAGGTGGAACGATCACGAAGCGCACGTCAGGGTGGTGAGCGGTTAGCAGGCCGTTAGACGGCGGGCGAACCTCTGGTGGACAATCCGGCCGGGAGGCGGCATGCCACGAGGTGAACGACCGCTGGGTCCGGAGGACACCGCGTTGCTGCGGTTCGCCGGTGACCTGCGCAGACTGCGGGACCAGGCAGGCAAACCGAGCTACCGCGAACTGGCCAGGCGCGCGAACTACTCGCCGACCGCGTTGTCCGACGCGGCCGGTGGGCGCAAGCTGCCGTCGCTCGCGCTGACGCTTGCGTTCGTGCGTGCCTGTGAGGCCGATCCCGCCGCGTGGACCAGGCGCTGGCGTGAGCTCGCCGCCGAGCACACGCAGCCGTTGCACCCGAACACGCCGTACCCCGGCATCGCCCCGTTCACCGAGGACGACGCGAAGCGGTACTTCGGGCGTGAGTGCCTCGTGGAGCAGGTCGTCGAGTCGGTCAGGGCCAAGCCCCTCACCGTCGTCTTCGGCGCCTCCGGATCAGGCCGGACGTCGCTGCTGCGGGCCGGTCTGCACCCCGCCCTGGACGACGCCGTGGTGATCACGCCGGGGCAGGACCCGATCGGGGACCTGGCCGCCGCCCTCGCCGGCGTCTTCGAGAACACCACCGCGGACCGCCTGGCCGAGGAGTTCCGGGAGGACCCCGAGCACCTCCGGCTGCGGATCCGCCAGCACCGCCCCGGCCTCGTGCTGCTCGTCGACGACTTCGAGAAGGCGCTCGACGCGGAGGACTTCGTCGCCGCCGTCACCCGCTGCCCCCACGTCGTGCTCTCCGTGCGCGCCGACCACGAGCAGCGCTGGCGTGAGAAGCGCATCAGCGGCACCGAGGTCGTCATCGAGCCGATGAGCGCGGACCAGTTGCGCCGCGCCATCACCGAACCCGCCGCCAAGATCGGTGCCACCGTCGAGACCGCGGTCATCGCCCGGCTGGTGGCCGACGCGGCGAACCAGCACGCGCTGCCGTTGGTGCAGCAGGCACTGGTCGAGACGTGGCGGCGCAAGCGCGGCATGACGCTGTCGCTCGCGGGCTTCGAGGAGTCCGGCGGCATCGAGCACGTCGCCGCGCGAGCCGCCGAGACGTTCTTCACGAGCCTCGGCGAGGACGACCAGCGCGCGGCCAGGCAGATCTTCCTGAGGCTCGTCTCCGTGCAGCGCAACGGGATCGCGCAACGCCGCGCCCGCAGGCTGGACATCGACACGCACCTGCTGGACCTCCTCGCGAAGGCCAGGCTGGTGACGCTCACCGAGGACGGCGTCGAGCTGACCCACGACGCCGTGCTGCGCTGGCCCAGGCTCGCCGGGTGGATCGACGAGGAACGCGAGAACCTCCGCACGCACCAGCAGCTCGTCACCGCGATCGAGCTGTGGGAGGCGAGCGACCGCGACCCGCTGGCGCTCTACCGGGGCCCGCGGCTGCGCAAGGCCAAGGAGCTCGGCGAGTTCTTGACGGTGGGCGAGCGCCAGTTCGTCGACAGGAGCATCAAGCGGGAGACGCGCCGTTCGACGGCGTTGATCGCGGTCGTGGCGGTGCTGCTCGCGCTGGTGCCCGGCACCGTCGTCTACGCGCTCGCGAACGAACGCAAGATCACCGAGATGAACGACCGAATGCTCGGCGGCAAGGCGCTGTCGCAGTCCGAGGCGCTGCTGGAGCAGCGCCGGCCGTACGCGGACAAGTACGCGCTGGTCGGCTACGAGGTCAGCCCGTCGGCCGAGGCCGAGAAGGTGCTGCGGCTCGCGAGCGCGGTCGCGCGCGGCATCCCGTTCACCGGCACGCCCAAGGACGACGCGGAGGTCGTGGTCGCCCCGCGCGGGGAGATGGCCGCGGTGACCGACGAGGACGGCACCGACCGGATGTGGAGCATCGACGAGGACAAGGCGGTGCCGGGCAAGAAGTTCGCCGACCGCCACCGGGTCGTCAAGCTCGCCGAACGCCGTGCCGTCACGAAGGACTTCACCGGCCAGGAACACCTGTGGGCCGTCAACGACGCGGGCGACATCACCTACCTCACGGCGCTGCCCAGCCGGTTCCGCACGCTCGACCTGAGCCCGGACGGCTCGCGGCTCGTCGGCAAGGTCGGCGACGCGGTCGAGGTCGGGCTCCCGACACCGGACGAGTCCGAGCACGCGGAGCTCTACGACCTGAGCGACCCGCGCAACCCCCGCAAGCTGCCGATGCCGGTGCGCGACCCCGAGACCGTCGCGCTGAGCCAGGACGGCCGTGAGCTCGCGACCGGCCTCTGGGACCCGGTCACCGGCACCACGACCATCGAGTTCTGGAGCATCGGCGGCACCGTCGAGTCCGCGGGACCGCCGTTGCCGCAGCACGTCTACGTCCGCGGCATCACCTACAGCGGCGACGGGCGCTGGCTCGCCGTCGAGCACTCGTCACCGGAGTCGATCGTCGAGGTGTGGCAGCGCGTGCCGAGCGGAACACCCGTGCTGCGCGCACGGCTCGACACCGCGTTGCGTGCCGGAGCCCGTGTCACGTTCTCCGACGACGGCCGCGTGGCCGTCGTCCGCGACAACATCTTCGAGGTGCACCAGCTCTACCCGAACGACCGTGCGGCGGACCGGCTCGTGTACGTCGTCGGGCACGGCAACTCGACGCGCGCGGTGTACCGGCCGCAGAACCGCGACTTCCTCGTGCGCAGCGGAGGCCAGGATCCCGAGCTGCTGCCGTACGACCTCGACACCGGCTCGATCATCAAGCGGATGTGTGAAAAAGACGGCGCACGGCTCACGGACTCCGAATGGGTTAAGAGCTTCGGCGAAGTGGCGCGCGTAGAGGTCTGCTGAACCGCCGCGATGTGTGGGAAACAACCCGGAGTTGAGCAACCACGCATTGTGAAGCCGAGATCCACTCTCTAGGGTGACCGAGTGCGTGCGTTCACAAGGGGACTACTCGGCATTGCCGGGTTCCTCGCGCTCTGGGAGCTCTTAGGACGCTCTCCCCTTCTACCTGCTGACTCGCTTCCGCCACCGTCCGTCGTGTTCGGTGAGCTCGTCACGCAGTTGACCTCTCCCGCCTTCATGAGTCATGTGGTGGCAACGGTCCTGGCGGTGCTGATCGCCATCTCGATCGCCATCGCCATCGCGGTGCCGAGTGGACTGGTGCTCGGCAGCGTTCCCGCCGTGCGCCACGCGACCCGCGCGGTCATCGAGTTCCTGCGCCCGATCCCTTCTGTCGCACTGATTCCGCTCGCTTTGGTGATGCTGGGGTTCGGCCCTGAAACGAAGATCACGCTCGCGGTCTACGCCGCGTTGTGGCCGATCTTGTTCAACACCATCTACGCGCTCGACGAACTGGACCCCCTGCTCGTCGAGACGTCACGGGTTTTCGGCACCGGACGCGTGGGTGTGCTGTTCCGCGTGGCACTGCCGAGCGCGTTGCCGTTCGTCCTCACCGGAATCAGGCTCGCGGCGACGACCGCGCTGATCGTGATGGTGAGCGTCGAGCTCATGGCCGGCAGCCAGATCGGGCTCGGTTACTTCATCATGGAGGCCCGCAGCGGGCCCGGCCGGATGGACCAGGTGCTCGTCGGCACCGTGGTCGCGGGCGTGATCGGCGTCCTGCTGAACAGCGGTCTTGAGCGCGTCCGCCGGCGTTGGGTGGCCTGGTGAACAAGTTTCTTCAACGGTGGACCGTGTTCGCCGGTCTCGTCGTCGTTTGGCAGTTGCTCGGCATGGTCGCCGAGGACCCGTTCTTCCCGCCGCCGTCCGACATCGTGACGGCGGCCTGGGAGTGGTGGGTCCTGGAGCCGGAGAACGTCACCGAGCACATCCTGCCGTCGATCGGCAGGCTGTTGTCGGGCTGGGCGATCGCGTCGGTGATCGGCGTGGCGCTGGGTCTGCTGCTCGGCCGCTCGGACCGGGCGATGGAGTACGCGGGACCGCTGCTGGTGTTCCTGCGTTCGATCCCGCCGCCCGCGCTGGTGCCCGTGTTCCTGTTGCTGTTCAAGACGGGCACGTCGATGCAGCTCGCGACGATCGTCTTCGGCGTGATCTGGCCGGTTCTGCTCAACAGCGTGGACGGTGCCCGTTCCGTCGACGTGACCAAAGTGGACACTTCCGCGGTCTTCCGGATCCCGCGCTACCAGTGGGTTCTGGGCGTCGTGCTGCCCGCGGCCTCCCCGAAGATCTTCGCGGGGTTGCGGGTGTCCCTGTCCCTGTCCCTGGTGTTGATGGTCATCTCCGAGCTCGTGGGCACGGACAACGGCATCGGTTCACAACTCATTCAGGCACAGCGCGAGTTCGACTACACGCGCATGTGGGCGGGCATCGTCCTGTTGGGCGTGCTCGGCTACGGACTCAACACCGTGCTTCTGGCGGTGGAACGCAGGGCTTTGGCTTGGCAACCGAGGAGCAGGGATGAGCAACATGCTTGAGGTGGCCGACCTGGGCCACACCTACGGCGACTACGAGGCCATCGGCGGCCTCACCTTCACCGTCCGCGCCGGCGAGCTGGTCTGCGTGGTCGGACCATCCGGATGTGGCAAGTCCACACTGCTGCGCACGATCTCAGGACTCATCGCACCCTCCCGCGGTGACGTGTCCCTGAAGGGTTCCCACCTCGCGGTGGTCTTCCAGGACTACTCGCGCTCGTTGTTCCCGTGGCTCTCGGTGCAGGGCAACGTGGAGTTCCCGCTGCGGTCCCTGCCGCGCGCCGAGCGCCGCGCCCGTGCCGCCGAAGCCCTGGAGTGGGTGGGTCTCGGCGCGGCGGCCAAGAAGCGGCCGTGGCAGCTTTCCGGTGGGATGCAACAACGTGTGGCGATCGCCCGCGCTCTGGCGTACCGGCCGGCGTTGTTGCTGATGGACGAGCCGTTCGCCTCGGTGGACGCGCAGACCCGGTTCGAACTGGAGGACCTGTTGCTTCGAGTGCGCCGTGAGCACGACACGACCGTTCTCGTTGTCACGCACGACATCGACGAGTCGGTGTACCTGGGTGACCGCATCCTGGTGCTGTCCGGCTCGCCCGCGAAGCTGGTGGCCGACCTGGAGGTGCCGCTTCCCGCCGAGCGCGACCAGGTGACCACGCGCACCGACGAGGCCTTCGTGGCGTTGCGCTCCAAGGTGGCGCGGCTGCTGAACGTCGGCGGCAAGACCACCATGGACGTCGAGAAGTGGGCTGCGGCGGAACGGGAATCGCTGAGCGAGACCGTCTCGTCCTGACAGTCGTTCCTGACAGCTGAGCCCCGGACCACCGCGGTCCGGGGCTCAGCTGCGTTCTCAGTGCCAACTGGAGGGTGTGAGCACTGTTGTGGCGAAACGGGCGCCCGCGCTCGGGGGCAGAGCGCTGAGCGCCCGTCGTGCGGTTCCCCTTGGCCTACAGGGCGAACACAGAAGATCAGAAGTGGATGTCGAGGTCGGCGCCGTTGCCGATGCCGCCGTCGAGCAGGTCGATGTCGCCCACCTTGACGTCACCGACGACCTGGCCGAGGTCGTTGTGCACGTCGCCGACCTGAGCGACGTCCTGCACGACGTTGCCGGTGACGTTGTCGGTCACGTCCAGGACGTCCTTGACGTCGACGTCTGCCGAGCCGATGACGTCCTTGACCAGCACGTCGGAGTCCACGACGTCCTTCACGAGCACGTCGGCGTCGAGGTCCTTCACGACCACGTCGGTCATGCCGTGCACGTCCGCGAGGTCGGTCACGGTGCTGACGACGGAGCTGTCGTGGGCGATGCCGGTGACGTCCGAGACGACCTCGTCGGCGTTGACGACGTCGAGGGTGCCGGTCACGTCGCCGAGGCCGCCGAAGTCGGTGACCAGCGCGGTGATCGCGGAGGGGGCGGCGACGTCGGCGATGCCCGTGACGCCCTCGATGTTGCCGGTGATCAGCTTGAGGCTGTCCACGGCGGTCAGGTCGCCCGCCTCGACCAGGACCTTGTCGATCGCGTCGATCTTCACGACGGACGCGCTGTCGAGCACCAGCGGGAGGATCTCGTGGACGTCGACCGGCGAGATGTCGCCCAGACCCGCGGCCTCGAGGGTGCCTTCCGGGTCGAGCTGGAACGCCTCGCGGGCGTCCAGGTCGCCGAGGAGGTTGAGGGTGAAGTCGTGCAGCGTGGTCTGGGTGGCCATGGAACTCGAGCTCCCTGTGGGGTGGATCGGGGGATGTCGTGATGAACCGTATGGACGAACGACATCCCCCAGCATCGGGAGTTGGCCCCAGATTGTGACGTACTGAGATCCCTAGGGGGAGGGCGTCACCCGTTAGGGGGGCGGGGATTTCACCCTTGAGGGTCGACTTTTCGCCATCACGGGCCGACGTAGTTCTCCGCGAAGGTGGCGCGGTAGGCGGGGGACTCGGCCAGGTGCTCCAGCCGCGCCTGGGCCAACCGTCCGAAGAACGGGGAGCTGACATCGGTGTGGATCATGTTCACCATCCACTGTGAAAATTCCTGTGCCCTCCAGACGCGGCGCAGGCAGTCCTCCGAGTAGGTCTTGAGACCGGTCTCGGATCCGGTGGCGTAGAAGTCCATAAGCGCACGTCCGAGCGTTGCGGCGTCGTTCATGGCGAGGTTCATGCCCTTGGCGCCGACCGGGGTGATGATGTGGGCTGCGTCACCCAGCAGGAAGAGCCGGCCGTACGACATCGGCTCGACCACGTGACTGCGCATGTCGAGCACGCACTTCTCGATGATCTTTCCCTCGGTCAGTCCCCACGACGAGTCGTGCAGTGCGAAACGTTTGTGCAACGCTTCCCAGACCTGTTCGTCGGACCAATCGGAGGCCTTTGTTCCGACTGGCACCTGCAAATAGAAGCGGGATATCGACGGCGACCGCAACATATGTCCCGCGAATCCGTCCTCGTGCAGCGCGTAAATGATCGCTTTAGTCGACGGAGGGGCCTCCGCGAGAATGGCCAGCCACTCGATCCCGTGCTGATGCGTGAATTCCGTCAGCACGCCCTCGGGAATGGAGGGCCGGCTTACGCCATGAAATCCGTCACAGCCTGCCACGAAATCGCTCGTGATGGTCTCGCGGGTGCCGTCTTCGCTGGTGAAGGCCACTGAGGGGGACGAGGACGTCAGGTCGTGCAGCTCCACGTCGCTGACCGAGAACCGGATGTCCCCACCCGTGTCCAGAAATCCCCCGATGAGGTCCTTGACGACTTCCTGCTGGGGGTAGACGTAGTGTTCGCGGCCGCCGTAGAGGTCGCTGTAGGACACCTGGAACGCCTGGCCGCTCACGCGGAATTCACACGTACCGTGACGGTCTGCTTCCATCAGCAAACGATCTGCCAGTCCGAGTGACTCCAACATGGTTACGGAGCGGTGTTCCAGGACTCCCGCCCGTGCTCGGGTTTCCACATGGGTTCGACTAGCTTTTTCGATCACGACGCAGTCGATACCTGACTGCTGGATCAGGTTTGCCAAGGTCAGACCGGCCGGCCCTGCGCCGACAACGGTCACGGAGCGCTTCAACTGGGGTTCTCCTAGCCCTAGACCTGCTGTGCTTAGATGCTCACCGCAGGTAGTTGACTGGAACCTGCTCGTGTCGGTCAACTGGGGTCTTTTGGAGCAGCGTCATTACTCTGAGTGGTTGACCGTCGCGATCCTTCCCCGCAACGACGACACCGCTCCGACAGGAGAGTGCTCCCGATGACTCGAAGAGTCCGCCGTATGGCCATCCGTGGCATCGCCCTTGCCACGCTGCTCGCCACCGTGGCGAGCTGTGGTGCGCTCGGCGGCACAGAGCAGGCACCCCAGACTGGCCAGAACACCAGTGGTCCGGTCGAGAAGGCCAAGATCACTCTGGGGGTCCTACCCATCCTCGACGTGGCGTCCGTCCACGTCGCGATCAAGAAGGGTTACTTCAAGGCCGAAGGCCTCGAGGTCGACCTGAAGGTCATCCAGGGTGGAGCCGCGGCGATCCCCGGCCTGATCAGCAAGGAGCTGGACTTCACGTTCGGCAACTGGGTCTCGTTCTTCGCCGCCCAATCGAAGGACGCCGCGAAGGCAGTCGACGGAATCAAGCTCATCTCCGACGGCTACCAGGCAAAACCCGACATGTTCCTGATCTTGGCCGGCGGTGACTCCGCCATCAAGACCCCCGCTGACCTCGCGGGCAAGACCATCGCGATCAACACGTTCAAGAACATCGCGGAGCTCACCGCGAAGGCCACGCTCGAGGCCGCGAACGTGGACGTGAACTCGGTCAAGTTCAAGGAGATGGCGTTCCCGGACATGCAGGCCGCTGTCCAGAACAAGTCCGTCGACGCCGCCTTCATGGTCGAGCCGTTCATCACTCGCGCGCAGCGCGCCGCCGGTCAGATCAAGGTGCTGGACGCCGCGTCCGGCCCGACCGACAACATCCCGATCGCGGGCTACGCCACCAGCGGCGCCTTCGCCAAGGAGAACCCCAAGACCGTCGCGGCGTTCCAGCGCGCGATGGCCAAGGGTCAGGCCGAAGCCGCCGACCGTCCCACGGTCGAGCCGCTGCTCGTCGAGTACGCCAAGGTCGACAAGGAAACCGCTGGTCTCGTCCACTTCGGTGCCTTCCCGACCACGCTCGACGCGACCCGGCTTCAGCGGGTCGTCCAGCTGATGGTGCGGTACCAGATGATGGACAAGGAGCTCGACGTCAAGCCGATGCTCATCCAGCCCTCCGGTAGTTGACGAACCGCGCGGGTGACTGTGATCAGGCCGTGATCACGGTCACCCGCGCGAACGTTTCCACCAGATGAATTATCGCTTAGGGGCCGTTTAGTCGCCCGGTTCAAGTTGTTGATTCTCGAACCAGCTGTTTTGTCGTCCGAACGGCGGTATGAGAACAGCGCGTTTTACTCCAAGATCCACCAGGTTTGCAGTTATTAAACGGGGCGGGGAGTGTTGACGGTGCGCGGTCGTGAGGACCAGCGAGGCATCGACCGGTTCCGCCTACGCAACTGGCGGTTGCGGAGCAAGCTCGCGGTGGTGTTGCTAGTACCAGCCCTGACTACCGCGACTCTTGCGGGCCTGAGGCTGAACACCCAGCTCGACGACGTCGAACTCTTCGGCAGCGTCCAGCGCGAGCTCGCCGTGAGCCACCAGGCCGCGAAGGTGGAAAACGCTCTACAGGTCGAACGTGACTGGGCAGTGCAGTGTGTGGCCGCCGGCAGGCAGAACGCGTGCCCTGAGCACGCCGCCCGCACGGGTCTCACCGATGTGGAATTGAGCAAGTACAGGGATTCGGGCGCGACGGCCACGGCCTTGAGCGCGCCCTTGCAGGAGTCGTTCACCAAGTCGCTGCAGGCCCTTGCCGGACTGGGCAGCCTGCGCGTGACGTTGCTGAGCACGAAGTACCCCGACGTCGCCGTGATCAGTGCGTACAACCAGATCATCGCGTCGCTCGGCACGGTGCACCGTGCCGCGGTGTCGAGCCTCAGCGAGCCGGAGATCGTTCCGCTGGTCACGGCGGCGCAGGCGCTCTACACCGCGCAGGAACAGCTCGGCCAGCAGAACTCGATCCTGACGTCCACCGCGCTGCGCAAGGGTTTCGCGCCCGGCGCCGCGGACGAGCTGCGTGCCGCGCAGTCCCGGCTGGACGCGGCGTTCAACGAGTTCAACGACGTGGCCTCGGCCGGCAACCAGCAGAAGTTCCAGGACGTCGTGTCCGGTTCGGCCGTGGACGGTCGCAACCGGCTGGTGCGGCTCGCGCTCGCGCAGGACGCCGAACGCAAGCCCGTGTCCATCACGGACGCCGAGGTGCTCAAGATCGGCCAGGACACCGCGAACCTGGTTCGCGAGGTCGCGACCGAGCTGGAGAGCCAGGCCGACGCGACGACCACGCGCCTTGCCGACGTGGCACGGGGTTCCGCGTGGCGTGACGCCGGACTGGTCGCCATCTCGCTGCTGATCGCGTTCGGTCTGATGGCGATGGTCGCGCAGTCGATGCTGCGGCCGCTGCGAGTGCTGCGGCGCAGCGCACTGGATGTGGCACGCAACCAGCTGCCTGACGCGATTCGCCGCATTCGTTCGCACCGCGACCCCGAACGGGCCGCGGAGGAGGCGATCGTCCCGGTGCCGCTCAACACGACCGAAGAGGTCGGTCAGGTCGCCAGGGCGTTCGACCTCGTGCAGCGCGAAGCCGTCCGCCTCGCCGTCGAGCAGGTGGCACTGCGCGCGAACGTCAACGACATGTTCATCAACCTGTCGCGGCGCTCGCAGGCGTTGGTGGAGCGGCAGATCAGCGTGATCGACCGGCTCGAGCAGGACGAGCAGGACCCGGACCACCTGGCGTCGCTGTTCGAGCTCGACCACCTCGCGACGCAGATGCGCCGCAACAGCGAGAACCTGCTGGTGCTCTCCGGCACGACGGTCAACCGCCGCGTCACCCGCCCGGTCGCGATCGCCGAGGTGCTCGGCGCCGCGGTGTCCGAGGTGGAGAAGTACGCGCGCGTCCAGATCGCGCCGACGCCGGAGCTCATGGTGCAGGGCCGCGTGGTCAACGACCTCGCGCACCTCGTCGCCGAGCTGCTCGACAACGCGACGGCGTTCTCCAAGCCCACCACCAAGGTGACGGTGCGGACGATAGAGACCCGCAAGGGCGAGGTCGCCATCCGCATCCACGACCGCGGTGTCGGCATGCAGGAGAGCGACGTCGTCGAGTTCAACGCGAAGCTCGCCGAGCCGCCGGAGGTCGACGTCTCGGTGGCCCGCGAGATGGGCCTCTACGTGGTCGGCCAGCTCGCGAAGCGCCACGAGATCCGCGTGACGCTCGGGAACAACGACGACATAGAGGGTGGCGTCACCGCCCAGGTGATCCTGCCGATCTCGTTGCTGCACAAGGGATCCGCTCCCGCGCTGCCGTTGCCGGCCGCACCGGTTCCCTCCGCGATCGAGTCCACCAGCGCGGGCGAGGCCCTGTCCGGTGTGCCGAAGTGGACGCCGGAGCACCCGGTCATGGTGCCGGGCCCCGTCACCGAGGACGACAACTCCGGCCGGCACCGCATCGAGCAGACGTCCACGGACGGCCTGTTCACCGCGCGGATCGAGGCGTCTGAGGATGCCGCTGAAGAGGGGTACTCCTACGAGCCGCCGGCGGACCGTCCCGCCGATCCCGCCACGGAGATCTTCCCGGCGATCGTCGACGAGCCGTTGATCTCGCACGACGACCTGTCGCGGTGGTTCCAGACCCCGTCGGCGCCCGAACCCTCCACAAAGGTCATTCCGTCAGCGGAGCCGGAACGCGCCGAGCACGACCAGCCGGTGCACGACCAGGCAGGGCACGACCTCGCAGGGCACGACGAAGCGGAGCACGACGCGGAGCCCGCCACGGTGAACGGCCTGCCCAAGCGGCACCGTTCGGCGGACACCGTGAAGATCGAGGCACCAACGGCGGTGCCGCGCGCGGTCGCCGACTACGCCGACTCCGACTGGGGCGCGGCGGACGAGGGCTGGAAGGCCGCGGGCGCACTCGGCAACGGTGGTACGGCGCAGACGACGGAGAACGGTCTGCCCAAGCGCGTCCCGAAGGCGCGCCTGGTCCCCGGTTCGCTGCCGAAGCCGTCGTCGCCGGCACCCCAGCTGACGAGCGCCGCCGCCATCCCAGGCCGGTCCGCCGACCGGTTGCGTCAGCGGTTCGCCACGTACCAGAAGGGTGTCCAGATGGGCCGTGAGTCGCTCTTCGACTCGGCCGTCGGAGGCATCCCCGTGATCGCAGAAAGGGAACGCCAGTGACCACCGCGACTGAGGAACTGGACAACTTCAGCTGGCTGGTCGAGGACTTCGTCAGCAGGGTGGCCGGTGTCGCGCACGCGATCGTCGTCTCCGCCGACGGCCTGTTGCTCGCTTCGTCCGACCGTCTGCCGCACGACCGCGCGGAGCAGCTCGCCGCCGTCTCGTCCGGACTGGTCTCGCTGAACCTCGGCGCGGCGCGCTGTTTCGAGGCCGGCGAGGTCAAACAGACCGTCGTCGAGATGGAACGGGGCTATCTTTTCCTGATGTCCATCAGCGACGGGTCCTGCCTCGCCGTGCTCGCCGCACCCAACTGCGACATCGGGCTCATCGGCTACGCGATGACCCGCCTGGTGGAGAGGGTCGGCCTCCAGCTGACGCCGGAGATTCGCGCCCAGCTGCACGTTTCCATGAGAGCCTGAGTAGAGAGAAGTTCCCATGAGCAACGGTGCTCCGGGTCGTCCGGGGTCACCTGGGGCCGGCCTGAGCGTGGTGTCGTCGAAGATCGTCGTCGCCGGTGGGTTCGGCGTCGGCAAGACGACGTTCGTGGGGTCGGTCTCCGAGATCACCCCGCTGACGACCGAGGCCGTGATGACCCAGGCATCGGTAGGCGTCGACGACCTGTCGATGGTGCCGGACAAGGTGACCACCACGGTGGCCATGGACTTCGGCCGGGTGTCGCTGGACAAGGACCTGATCCTGTACCTGTTCGGCACGCCCGGTCAGCACCGGTTCTGGTTCATGTGGGACGACCTGGTCCGCGGCGCCATCGGTGCCGTGGTCATGGTCGACACCCGCAGGATCGACGAGGCGTTCGCGCCCATCGACTTCTTCGAGGACCGCGATCTGCCCTACGTGATCGCGGTGAACTGCTTCGACGGTCTCATGCACCACCGTGCGGAGGAGATCCGGGACGCACTGACGATTCCGTCGTCGGTGCCGATAATCCCGTGCGACGCCCGCAACCGGCAGTCCACGAAGCAGATCCTGATCGCGCTGGTGGAGCACGCGCTGCGCCAGCCTTCGTTCGCGTAGACCCGCTTCCCGCGGAAACGGGGCCGGTGCCGTGTGCACCGGCCCCGTTCGCGTTGTGCGGTAACCCTTCTCGCGTCACGACCGATGACCCGGCGAGTCTTCGTACTCGGAAGGGCAGGCGCGTCAGGTGGGTCAGCGACTGGACAAGATCACCAGGAACCAGTGGTTCGTGCTCGCCGGTGAACAGGACGAAACCCGCGTGGACGGTGAGGATCGGCGATTTGGGCGAGGACAACGCGAGTTTTCCGCCGCCTGCCGACATGCGCGTGGTCACCGCTTACTTCGCCGCATCGCCCTGATCGTCGTTGCGCCTTCTGGTCCATCAGAGCCAGACGCGTGTGAACAGTTATTCGCCCGTTCGGCGGCGGCCGGTCCGGTGCCCGAGTTCGCGTGAAGTCCGGTAGTAGGGCGTGTTTCGCCTTGCCGTGCGGTACTTTCGCGATCCGGGTCGTCCGATCACCTACGAACGCTCTTGACCGTGCCAGCGGCGGTTCACACTTGACTCTTCTTGTGCCCCAACGGCGCAGCGATACAGTCGGGGTGCAATTACCCTGCATTGCGAGGAGATTCCTGTGTCCCTGCGCAAAACAATTGCTGTGGTCGCCAGTGCTGCCGCCCTCTCGGTCGGTCTCATCGGCACCGCGGAAGCCGCGCCCCGCACACTGACCTACAACTCGTCCGGCGCCGCTGAGTTCGTGTCGGCCGTCGACGCGGGCGCGAACGTGTGGAACACGCAGCTCCCGAACACCATCAAGCTGGTCAAGGTCTCCGGGGCTGCGAACATCACCATCGTCGCGGACAACGGCTGGCCCCGTGCCCAGACGACGAGCCTCGGCCGCGGCAAGATCTGGATGGGCCGCCAGGCGGTCACCGAGGGCCACAACAAGACCCGGATCGCCGCGCACGAGCTCGGCCACATCCTGGGCCTGCCGGACCGTCGCACGGGCCTGTGCACCGACCTGATGTCCGGTGCCAGCGCCGGCACGTCGTGCACGAACCCCAACCCGAACGCCGCGGAGAAGGCCGAGGTCGTGCGCAACTTCGGCGGGTCCGTGACGGTTCAGGCCACGACGTTCGAGGACGCTGCCTAAATCGCACGTGAGTGGTTGTGGTCTCCCTGACGGCCACAACCACTCACAGCGAGACCACGAGATCCACGCCCAGCGCCCGAAGCTCGTCCGGGTCGCCCGGCCCGCCGATCACGTGCACGCCGGCCGACCGCAGCAGCGGCACCATGAGCGCGAGCCCTTG
This sequence comes from Lentzea sp. NPDC102401, assembly GCF_044765805.1. Classification (NCBI taxonomy): domain Bacteria; kingdom Bacillati; phylum Actinomycetota; class Actinomycetes; order Pseudonocardiales; family Pseudonocardiaceae; genus Lentzea; species Lentzea sp. NPDC102401. Next base: position 41,756 of record NZ_JBIWKS010000015.1, read on the forward strand.
CCGCGCAAGCCGTTCCGAGGGCGGCCTGGCCAGCCGGACGCCCCACACCGGACTGCGGTCCACAGTGGACAGCCCGCCGAACCCGCCGCCGAACTCGTGTAGCAGCACGTGCACGCCCATGTCGTGCAGCACCTCGAGGTTCTCCTCGCCGTCCGGCATCGACCGGACGTCCAGCGCCAGGAACAGCGAGGAAGCCGGGAACGAGTTGGCCCGCAACGTGGACCGCACGTGCGCCGCGAGGTCCGGGTCCCGCGACTGGTCCCGGGACAACCGGATCAGCACCGGCTCGCCGCGCGAACACGCGTCCTGCAGCACCATCCTGGCGAGCCGGGCGGCCAGGCCGAGAGCGTCCGCGTGGGCGACGACGTCGTCGTGCCGGGTGGTGCCCCACCGCAGTGAGGCCTCCACGAAGGCGAGCGGTCCCGAGACCCACGACACCGGCGCGTACTTCACGGAGATCTCGCCGTTCTCGAAGGCACCGGGCATCGCCGCGATCCGCGCGAACCGGGTGCGGTCGGCGGCGTCGGCCTCGTGGTCGTAGATCGCCCACTGCCTCTTGCCGCCGGTTTCCGCTCTTCGCAACGTCGAATGCGCGCGCCGCAGCACCGCCGTGGGATCCACGCCGGGACCCGCCGTGTGCACGAAACCGATCGACGTCGACACCGCGACGCCGGCGCCCTCCAGGTACACCGGCTCGGACAGTTCCTCGTCGATCATCGCCGCCAGCGCCGCGACGTCGGGAGAACCCTGGATCAGCACGACGAACTCGTCGCCGCCGACCCGTGCCACCACCGCGTCCGGCAGCACCACCCGCAACCGCCGCGCCACCTCGACGAGCACGGCGTCGCCCGCCACGTATCCCAGACCGTCGTTGACGATCGTCAGGCTGTCGACGTCCAGGTAGCCCAGCGTGTGCGGTTCGCCGGTCGCGAGCGCGGACTCCAGCTTGTCGGTGAACGACGCCCGGTTCGGCAGTCCGGTCAGCAGGTCCGTCAGCGACTGGTGGCGCAGCCACTCCTGGAGCATCCGCTGCTCGGTGACGTCCTCGATCAACGCCACGTGGAACTTCGGCAGCCCGTCCGATCCGCGCAGCACGGACAGCACGACGTTCGCCCACACCGTGTCACCGTTGGCGCGGGTGAGTTCCCACTCCCGCCGATCAGTGTCCACAGAGGACGCGAGTGTCCGTCGGCAGGCCGCGGCCAGCGCGGTCGCGTCCGGCTCGGCGAACAGTTCCTTGGGCATCTCCTCGTGCCCGAGGATCGCGGCCAGCGCCTCGTTCGCCTCCACGACCGCGCCGTCCAGGTCGAAGATCGCGATGCCCACCGCAGTCGTCGCGAAGACCTGGGCGAAGCGGGCCTCGCTGTCGTGCAGGTCGCGCTGCGCGTCCTCGACGGCCTTCAGCAGCGCGTTCTTGACCAACTCCTGCTCGGCGAACAACTGGTCGCGCGTCGCCCGCACGTAGCCCGACGCCAGCGCGCCGAGCACCTCGGGAGGAAACTCCGGCCCGAGCACCTCCAGCGTGCGGCGCAACGAGTCCGGCCCGGTGAAACGCTTGCGCACCAGCCATTCGCCGATGGCCGCCGCCTCTTGCCCAGCACGCAGCCGGGCGGCGTGTTCCTCGAGGTGCTGCGTCAGCCTCCGCCGTGACATCGGCGAATACGCGCTCTCGATCAGAACAGCCGCCCAGCGCTCTGCGACGGGCGTGGCGGTCATCAGGGCTTGCGACCCACCGCGGCGTAGAGGTTGGCCTTGGACGGGTCGTCGCCGACGTCCTCGGGCGTCTCGGGCCGCCACTGCGGCGTGAACACGACGCCGGGCTTCACGATCTCGGTGCCCGCCAGCATGTCCGTCACCTGGGAGCGGGTGCGCGGGGTGATGGGCTCCGCGGTCTTCGCGAAGATCTCCTTACCCGCAGCCATGGCCGCCGGCATGCTGTCCGCGGTGAAGTGCGACAGCGCCAGGTACGAGCCGGACGAGAGCGACTCCACGTAACGGGACAACACGCCCCACGGGTCGTCCGAGTCCGGGATGAACTGCAGGACGCCCACGACCAGCAGGCCGATCGGCTGGAAGAAGTCCAGGTGCTGCCGAGCCTGCGCCACGACCTTCTCCGGCTCGCGCAGGTCGCCCAGCAGCGCCGTCACGTCCTGCTCTCCCGCCAGCATCAGCTCGGCGTGCGTGATCGCGACCGGTTCGAAGTCGACGTACACGACCTTCGAGCCGGGGGCGACCTCGTGCGCCACCTCGTGCACGTTGCCCACCGTCGGGATGCCGGAACCGAGGTCGAGGAACTGCCGGACACCCAGTCCGGCCAGCTCCAGCACGACCCGGCGCAGATAGGCGCGGTTGCGCCTGGCCATGTCGCGCACCGGAAGGACCTTGATCAGCGCTTCCGCCGTCCTGCGGTCCGCTTCGAAGTTGTGTCCGCCGCCGAGCAGGTAGTCGTAGATCCGGGCGGAACTCGGAACCTCGACGTTGACGCCTTCCGGAACCCAGCTGACTCGATCGACCACAGCCACACCTCTCGCGATGCGAATTCTGAGCGTCGATAACCCTACTGGCCGCAGGCGTAGGCCGAACGAGGGAATTCACCCATCACACGAATGGTGAGTCAGAGGATGAACCAATCGGTGCAGCCACTTGCGAACCGGAACTTCACCGGTCCTCGTGGTGCGGCCCCCATGACGAACATGCCCATTTCGTCGAGCTCCGCTGTCTCGTGGTCGCCGGCCGGCGTCACGAGGGTGACCTGTCCGGTGGCCGGCATCAGCTGGCCGGTGACACCCGCCGCCGACACCTCCACCTGCAGCATCACGCCGTCCGCGTCGAACACGAGCTGTCGCGCCGTCGACGTCGACCGCGCACGGGCGAACAGCGTGTCGTCCAGCACGGAGTCGTACGACGTGATGAGCATCAGCTCCTCGTCGATGTTCCGCCACGTGAAAGCGGCCTTCGCGGCCTCCACGAACTCCGGCGGCACATCCTCCGAAGGTGTGCTCAACGCGTCGCGCAAGGCGTCGAGCAGTACTTCGTCACTGTCCCAGTCGTGCCGCACCCAGCACACCTCCTCTCTTCAACGGTGACCCCAGAAACGCCGACAGCGCAGGGGTCTTCCGCAACTTCTCCAGGCAACGTATCCGCGTCGGGCCGATGCTGCCGACCGGCATCGAGAGCTCTTCGCTCACGACCTGGTAGCTCGGCGGCGGATCGGTCATCAGCCTCGTCAGCAACCGCTTGCACTGCTCCGTGAGCTCGGCGAACCCATCTCGCAACGCCTGCCGCCGCTCCACGGCCAGCAGGTCCGCCTCCACGTCCGCGTCCGCCTGTTCCGACTCCAGCGCGTCGGACTCGGACAACGGGTCGTAGAGGTGCGTCCGCTGCTGCACCCGCAGCACGCGCAGGCACTCGTTGCGGGTGGTCGTCATGATCCAGCCCGGTAGTGCCTCCGGCTCGCGCAGTCGTCCGATCTGCTCCACGAGCCGAAGCCACAGCGTCTGGTTCACGTCGGCCGCGTCCGCTGGGCGCAGCCGGTGCTTGTAGATCACCGACACCACCAGCGGCGTGTAACGGTCCACGATCTCGTTCCACGCCGACTGGTCGCCCTCGGCCGCCGCGCTCACGAGCGCGGCGATCGGGGATGCAGAACTCACGTCGACTCCTTGCGATCACAACTGGCGGAGGCCGAGGTTGCTCCCCAGATACAACTATTTGACGAAAATTCCGTAGCCGGGATGCATCTCCGGCCCGCTCAGCAGTTTGTCACGTGCCTGAGCTGCGCCGATGCCGTCCGACACCATCGTGGCGGCGATCCGGCCGGTGACCAGGGGAGCGGCGAACGACGTGCCGTACCACTCCGCCCACAGCGCGAACGGCGTGGCGGCGGCCTCGCCGGGCAGCTGCCACTCGCCCTTGAGGTAGGTGGAGGCCCGGTTGCCGATCGCGCACGCGTCGACCCAGTGGCCCCAGTTCGAGTAGAAGGCGGGGCCGATCGAACCGTCCCGCTCCTGCTGGGCGGCGGCGACGGCGGTGACCCCGCACAGCGCGGCGGGCCAGCTCGGCCGCTGCGTGCCCTGGTTGCCGGCCGAGGCCACCACGACGATGTCGTCCGGCAGGGCCTCGATGGTGCGCCGCAGCGGTTCGGAGGCGATGTCGTCCTCGGTGAAGCAGCCGAGCGACAGGTTCAGCAGGTTGATCTTCTTCCGGCCCAGCTCGGTGATCTTGCGGCAGAGCCGTTCCTCGTCGCCGAAGCCGTTCGGGTCGAGGCCGACCTCCGGGTCGAACGTGACGCCAGGCGCCGCGTTCTGGATGACACCCGCGACGAACGTGCCGTGGCCGCCCTGCAACGCGAAGTTGTCGCCGCTGCTGTAGGCGGGGTCGACGTCGTCGGCCTCCTTGGCGTAGCGGCCCCCGAACCAGTCGGAGTGGTCGCTGTCGGCGCCCTGCGAGATGCCCGTGTCGATGATGCCGACCCGCACGTTCTTGAGGCGCTCGTCGAACTTCGGCGCGACCACCGGGCCGGTCGGGTAGGGCCGGTCGCCGGGGTTGCCCATGACGAGACCGCCGTGCCCGACGATCACGTGGTGCGGCTGCACGAGGGGAACGCGCTCGTTCGGCCAGTTTCGCTGGTCGCGCAACAGGCGAACAATGCGGGGAATGTCCTCCGCGTTGTTCGGCAACGTCAATCGCGCCAATCCGGCGAATCCTTCGCCTGGCCGGGCGTCGATGTTGTTTTCGCGCAGTTTCTCGATCACGCGTTGCTGATCCTCGGCTGCGACGAGCAACTGGCCGGGTCGATAAAGGAATTCACGTCCGCGTTCGGCGTGGAAGCTGATGTTCTTGTCGTCGGCGATGAGCTGCAGGAAAGCTCTTTGGTAAAGCTCCGCGCTTTCTGGCGTTTTCGACACCACGGCCTCACTAAAGCAGCGTTGACGGGCACCCCGACCGAGCTTGATCAAGCTACCACAGCGGATAAAGTGTTGCCGTGACCGACTTTTGTGCGGAGGACGCGCTGGAGGCCAGGCAGCGCAACCCGCGCGCGGCCGTGGAGATGGCCCGCGCTGTCCTTCGCGCGACGGAAGATCGCTCGGAATGGTCGATCGCCGAGCGCGCGATCGGCCTCGCGTTGCGGGAGATGCACGACTTCCCCGGCGCGGCCAGACATCTGCGTCGCTCGATCAGGATCGCCTCGGACGCGGCGCTGCCCCGACTGACCGCTCTGGCCCAGATGAGTCTCGCGTGGGTGCTCGCCTACACGGGCAAGCAGAAGGCCGCGCTGACGTTGCTGGACGACGCCATGCCCTCGCTGACGGGCGCGGACTCGGTGGCCGCCCTGATGCAACGCGGCGTCGTCTTCCACTACCTGACCCGCTACGACGACGCGCAGCGCGACTACACCGCGGCCATCGCCGGCGCACGTCGCGTGGTGGACCAGTTGGTCGAGGCGCGCGCTCTGAACAACCGCGGCCTCGTGCGCGCGTACGTGGGGAACATGCGTGAGGCGTCGGCCGACTTCGAGCTGGCGGCTTCCCTGCTGGGCGAGCTCGGCCAGGAGCTGGGCGTCGCCGACGTGCACTGGAACGCCGGCATCATGGCGACCCGCAGCGGCGACGTGCCCGCCGCGCTGACGTTGTTCGACAAGGCGGAGGAGGTGCACCGCCGCCTCGACGTGATGCGACCGGTGTTGCTGGTCAACCGGCTGGAGCTGCTCGTCTCGGTGCCGCTGCTGGACGAGGCCCGCGCCGCCGCCGACCGCGCGATCACCGAGTTGAAGGCGCTGAAGAACCCGCTGGGTGTCTCGGAGGCCCTGTACTTCCGCGCCCGGATCGCTTTGCTGGACGACGATCCCGACGCCGCCAACTCCTTCGCCGCCGAGGCGCGCCGCCGGTTCCGCCGCGAGCAACGCCTGCTGTGGGCGGCCGGTGCGCGCTACCTGGAACTGCACGCGGCGGTGCTGCGCGGGGACCGGAACAGGCCGTTGCGGCTGGCCCTGTCGCGGGTCGCCTCCGAGCTGGACGCGATGGACTGGCGGCTGCCCGCGCTGGAGGCCCGCATCGACGCCGGCGTGGTCGCCGCCGACCTGGGCCACCGCGCCCGTGCCGTCGCCGAGTTCTCCGTCGCCGCCGGTGCCCGGCTGCGCGGCCCGGCCGGTCTGCGCGTGCGTGGCTGGTACGCGGAAGCGCTGCGCCGCAAGCTTTCCGGTGACGTGCGGGGGACCTCGTCCGCGTTGCGCCGGGGGATCGGGCTGCTGGACGAGTACCGGGTGTCGCTGGGCGCGGCCGAGCTGCGGGCGTCGACCGGTGTGCAGGGCCAGGCTCTCGCGCTGGAGGGCCTGCGGCTCGCGGTGGCGTCGGGAAACGCGGCGCGCGTGCTGTCGTGGACCGAGAGCTGGCGGGCCGGGGCGTTGCGGATGAAGTCCGTGTCACCGCCGGACGATCCCCGCCTCGAGGACGCTCTGGCGTCGTTGCGCGCGGTGGCGGCGGACGTGGAATCCGCTGTGCTGGCCGGGAAACCCGCCGGTGCCCTGCGCGCGAAGCTGGTCCGCGCCGAGCAACGCGTCCGCGACCTCACCCGCCAGGTGTCGGGCGAGGTCTCCGTCTTCAAACCGCCGTCGGTCGGCTCGCTCGGGTCCGCTCTGGGCTCGTCGGCGCTGATCGAGTTCGTGGAGTACGACGGCGTGCTGATGGCCGTGGTCCTGGCCGGCGGCCGCGCCTCGCTGCACTCGCTGGGCGCCGTGGAGGGCGTGGTCCGCGAGATCCGCCTGCTCCGCTTCGCCCTGCATCGCCTCGTGACCCTGCCGCCGCAGTTGCCGAACATGGCCGTGGCCCGCTCGTCGGCCGCGCACGCCGCTTCGCTGCTGGCTCGCCGTCTGCTCGATCCCTTGTCGTCGCGGATCGCCGGACGGCCTTTGGTGGTCGTGCCGACCGGTGCTCTGAACGGCCTGCCGTGGGCCGTCCTGAACCGTCAGGTGACCGTCGCGCCTTCGGCATCGGTCTGGCTGCGCGCCACCTCCGTGCCTGATGCTTCCGGTGAGGCCGTGCTGGCCGCCGGGCCGCGCATGGCCGCTGCTCCTGCCGAGATCAAGGCCATCAGCGCGCACGTCGCCGGACGTGTTCTGGTCGAGTCCGAGGCGACCGTGAGCGCCGTCGCGTCCGCAATGGACGGTGCCGCGCTCGCCCACATCGCCGCCCACGGCTCGTTCCGCGTCGACAACCCGCTGTTCTCGGCTCTGGAGCTGGCAGACGGTCCGTTGACCGTCTACGACATCGAACGCCTGCGCACCCCGCCGACCCTCGTGGTGCTGTCGGCGTGCGACACCGGGCAGTCCGCTGTCCGGCCTGGCGATGAGTTGATGGGCTTCACCGCGGCACTGCTCGGCCTGGGCACCCGGACGTTGATCGCGCCCGTGGTGCCGGTGCCGACCGACGGCACGGCTCCGGTGATGGTGGAACTGCACCAGAAACTCGCCGCCGGGATGGCTCCGGCCGAGGCTTTGGCGGCGGTGCAACGGGCTGCCACCGACGACGCTGCCTACGCGGCGGCCGTGGGGTTCGTCTGCTTCGGCGCGGGTTAGTGCGGTGGGGGCGTCGTGTAGAGGACCAGCGCGCCCTCGCCGGAACAGCCGATCTCGCCCGGCTGGGTCTGCACGCGCGGCGGGTGCCAGGCTTCGACCGTTCCGTTGGCGAGCCGCACTCCGTTGAGGCAGTCGCCACCGCCACCGGCGACGATGCCGACGGCGCCGTCCTTGACGAACGCGTCGAGGCGCGGTTCCTTCCAGGGCAGCTTGGTCTCCGGATCGACCGGCATCGGCGGCAGGCCGGCCCGCAACGCCGCGAGCACCTCGTCCCGCGTCGGGGTGGGTGGCAGTGCGGTGAGAACGGTCTTGAAGGCTTCGACGTAACTCTCCGGAACGCCGGTGCGCTGGGCGGGCGGCGGGACGATCGGCCTCGCGCCGTCCGGGCAGCGGACGCGGTCGGGGCCGCCGCCGGTGACGCCGTAGTGGTTGAAGTCCGCGCGGTAGCACGCGGTCACCGGATCCTCGTCCCAGAGCCGGAAGCCCGTGGACTCGGTGGTACCAGGGTCGTAGACGCGGAAGAGCAGGCTGGCGCGCACCTTCTGGGGGTCGGTGGTCGGGCTGTCGGTGATCTCCAGGACCGCGAAGTACTTCTGGTCCGTGTTGCCGTAGAGCGCGGAACGGGCGTAGTCGTTGCCGTCGGTGCCGCGCGGGTAACCGATGCGCTCGGCGACCTGTCCGGCCTTCTCGTCGGTGGCACTGTTGCCGTCCGGCTGGCCGGCGAAGTACGCGGTCACCACGAGCGCCATCACCAGAAGTGCTATCCCCCAGACCTTCATGACGTCGACGGTAGCGCCGCGATCCTCTTGTTCGCGCGAGTACATCTACTCACGCCATTCCAGAACGGCAGCGTTTCGCTTATGGTTGCTCGTCATGACAACGAGGTCGTGGTGGGGCTGGGGCACCGTCGAGGACGCCGTCACCCCCGAGGAACGCAGTGCGCTGGTCGAGCGGGTCCGGGCCGTGCTGCCGGACGCGGACCTGACGTTCCACGAGCCACCGGACCCGTCGTCCCTGGACCTGCCGGAGCCGCGCATCGAGCCGCCGGGCGAGATCTACTCGACCGATCCCGTCGACCGGCTCGCGCACGCCCGCGGTCAGGCCTACCGCGACGTCACCCGCAACCTCGCCGGCGACGTCGGCCCGTTGCCGGACGCCGTCGCCCGGCCGCGCACCGAGCAGGACGTCGTGGACGTGCTCGACTGGTGCGGGTCGAACGGCGTGGCGCTGATTCCCTTCGGCGGTGGCACTTCCGTCGTCGGCGGGGTCGAACCGCGTGACCTGGACCGGGTCGTGACGCTGGACCTCGGCGGGCTGGACCGGGTGCTGGAGGTCGATCCGGCGAGTCGTGCCGCGCGGATTCAGGCGGGGGTGCTGGGGCCGTCGCTGGAGGCCCAGCTGAAGGAACACGGGCTGACGTTGCGGCACTTCCCGCAGTCGTTCGAGTTCTCGACGCTCGGCGGCTGGCTCGCGACGCGCGCCGGTGGCCACTACGCCACGCTTTACACGCACATCGACGACCTGACCGAGTCGCTGCGGGTCGTGACGCCGAGCGGGATCTCCGAGTCGCGCCGGCTGCCGGGGTCGGGCGCGGGTCCGTCGCCGGACCGGCTCTTCCTGGGCTCCGAGGGCACCTTGGGCGTGATCACCGAGGCGTGGATGCGGCTGCAGGAGCCGCCGGTCCACCGGGCGGGCGCGTCGGTGCGGTTCGCGTCGTGGGACCGGGCCGTCGAGGCGACGCGGCTGATCGCGCAGTCCGGGCTGCATCCCGCCAACTGCCGGCTGCTGGATCCGGCGGAGGCGTTCCTCAACGCCGGGTCGCCGTCGTCCGTGCTGGTGCTGGCCTTCGAGTCCGCCGACCACCCCGTCGACGCGTTGCTGGCTCGCGCTTTGGAGCTCTGCGGTGACGGCGAGGTCGTCGAGGGAGCGGCGCGGCAGTGGCGGAAGTCGTTCCTGCGCATGCCCTACCAGCGGGACGCGATGGCCCAGCACGCGATGATCACCGAGACGTTCGAGACGGCCTGCACCTGGGACCGCTTCCCCGGACTGCACGCGGCGGTGACGGAGGCGGCGACCGAGGCGTTGAAGAAGGTGTGCGGCATCGGCATCGTCACGTGCCGCTTCACCCACGTCTACCCGGACGGTCCCGCGCCCTACTACGGCATCTACGCGCCGGGCCGCTGGGGCAGCCTCACCGCGCAATGGGACGAGATCAAGGCCGCGGTCTCCGAAGCACTCATCGCGTCGGGCGGCACCATCACGCACCACCACTCCGTCGGCCGCGACCACATGCCCTGGTACACGCGCCAACGTCCGGACGTCTTCGGCGCGGCCCTGTCCGGTGCCAAGGCCGCGCTGGACCCTCAGGGCGTGCTCAACCCCGGCGTTCTCACCACACGATCGACCTGAGGATCAGCGCCGCGATGAACACCACCGTGAACGCGAGGTCCAGCCCGAACCCGCCGAACCGCACCGGCGGCAACACCTTGCGCACCGGCGCCAGCACGGGCTCGGTGACGCCGTGCGTCACCCGCCGCACCTTCCACACCCAGTCACCGCGCGCCTGCAGCGTGACCGCCCAGTCCACGATCATCCGGCCGATCATCACGAGGATGAACAGCGTCAAGATCCAACCGACGATCCATCCGACCAAGCCGAACAAGATGGCCTCCTTATGTCCTGTATGTCCATCAAGCCACAGCAAACTGAGAGGCGCCTGGCAACTCGCTGAGAGAGTATTCAGCGTGTGGCGTACGACGAGGGCCTTGCGCACCGTCTGGGCGAGTCGCTGGGCGACCTCCCGGACCTGAGCACGAAGAAGATGTTCGGCAGCCTGGTGTTCATGTGGCGGGGAAACATGCTGGTAGGAGTGCTGGGCTCCGATGTGATCGCGCGCGTCGGCCCGCAGGCGCAGGCCGACGCGCTGGCCCAGCCGGGCGCCCGCGTCTTCGACTTCACCGGACGGCCGATGAACGGCTGGGTGGTCGTCGACGGCGAGGCGGTGGCGGAGGACGAGGCGCTGGAGGACTGGATCGCGCGGTGCCGCGAGTTCGTGGAAGCGCTGCCGCCGAAGTGAGCCGGCGGCGAGCCCGCACTCACGGCTTGTCCCTTTTCTCCCGACCTTCGGACGTGTCGAGCCGAAAATCCCCTACGTAGCGTGCGCTCGGGATTCCGAGAGGGGAACGACAAGTGCGAAGAGTTCTGGCGGGAGCAGCGGCGTTCGCGCTCATCACCGCGGGCATGGTCACACCGGCGACCGCGACGCCGCCCGCGCAGCCCGAGGTGCAGGAGACGCGGCAGTCCGACGAGCAGCCGCACGAGCTGGAGATCAAGCGCCGCGCGTTGAAGCAGCAGGCGCTCGCCGACGTGCTGACCGGTCAGAAGTCGACCGAGAAGCGGGGGACCAGCACCGTCGCGAAGGTCGGCAAGAGCAAGAAGCAGGACAAGGACCAGTACGTCGAGCTCAAGCGGGAGAAGACCGACAAGATCTTCGTGATCCTCACGGAGTTCGGCAACGAGCGGCATCCCGACTACCCCGACCGCGACACGAACCCGGCCACGCCGGGGCCGCAGCGGTTCGACGGGCCGACGCACAACCAGATCCCCGAGCCGAACCGGGCCGTGGACAACACGACCATCTGGCGCCAGGACTTCAGCCAGAAGTACTTCCAGGACCTGTACTTCAGCCGTAAGAAGGACGCCAACTCCGTGGCGAACTTCTACGACAAGCAGTCGAGCGGCCGGTACACGGTCAACGGCCTCGTCACGGACTGGGTGAAGGTCAAGTACAACGAGGCGCGCTACGGCCGCAGCAACGGCTACCCGTGCAACGACAACATCTGCAACAACTCGCGTGAGCTCATCAAGGACGCGGTCACGCAGTGGGTCGCGGACCAGAAGGCCGCGGGCAAGACCGACGCGCAGATCAAGGCGTCGCTGGCCGAGTACGACGTGTGGGACCGCTACGACTACGACTCCGACGGCGACTTCAACGAGGCCGACGGCTACATCGACCACTTCCAGATCGTGCACGCCGGTGGCGACCAGGCCGACGGCGACCCGTTGCAGGGCGAGGACGCGCTCTGGAGCCACCGCGGTTACGCGTACAAGAACTACACGTCCGGTCCTGGCAGCAACAAGCTCGGTGGCGCTCAGATCGGTGACACGGGCCTGTGGGTCGGCGACTACACCGTGCAGCCCGAGAACGGCGGCGTGAGCGTCTTCGCGCACGAGTACGGCCACGACCTCGGCCTGCCGGACCACTACGACACCAACGGCGGCACGAACGGCGTCAACTGGTGGTCGATCATGGCCCAGAACCGGGTGAACGCCCCTGGTGAGGCTCCCGGTGAGCGCGCCAACGAGTTCTCCGCGTGGGACAAGCTGCAGCTCGGCTGGCTGGACTACGAGGTCGCGGTCGCCGGTCAGGAACGCGTCTTCGACCTCGGCCCGCACGAGTACAACAGCGCCAAGGCCCAGGGGCTCGTGGTCGTCCTCCCGGACATCTCGAAGAACTTCGACTACGGCGCTCCCTTCGCGGGCAGCAGGATGTGGTGGAGCGAGAAGGGCAACGACCTCGACAACTCCATGACGGCCCCGCTCGACCTGCGCGGCAAGACCAGTGCGTCGCTGACTCTGAAGGCGCGTTTCGACATCGAGGCCGACTACGACTACCTCTACGTCGAAGCGTCCAATGAGGACGGCAGCTGGACGCAGCTCGACGGCACCGCCGGTGGCCAGCCGTTCGCGCGTGACTCCGGCAACTCGCCCGCGATCAGCAGCTCGTCGGACAACCAGTGGGTCGACGTGAACGTGTCGCTCGACGCGTACGCCGGCAAGAACACCAAGCTGCGCTTCGCCTACCGCACCGACGGAGCCCTTGCGCTGCAGGGCTTCTTCGCCGACCAGATCACGGTGACCGCGGACGGCGCCCCGGTGCTGACCGATGGCGGCGAGACCGCCGGTCTGTGGACCACGCGCGGCTTCCGCACGACCGAGGGCAAGGAAACGAAGGCGTTCGACCAGTTCTACATCGCCTCGAACCGCACCTACGAGTCGTACGGCAAGTACAACCAGACCGGCCCGTACCGCTACAGCTTCCCGGACAAGCCCGACTTCGTGGAGCACTTCCCGTACCAGGACGGCCTGCTGGTGTCGTTGTGGAACACGAGCTTCCTCGACAACAACGTCAGCGAGCACCCCGGTGAGGGCCTGATCCTGCCGATCGACGCCAATCCTGCGCCGCTCTACAACCTGGAGGGCCAGCGCTGGTCGCCGACCGTCAGCGGGTACGACGCACCGTTCTCGCTGCAGAAGTCGGACTCCTTCACGTTGCACGTCAACGGCAAGGCGTCCTACGTCCGCGGCGCGGCGGCTCAGCCGACGTTCGACGACACCAAGCAGTTCTGGTACGCCGAGCAGCCGAACGCGGGTGTGAAGCTGCCCGCCGCCGGTGTCGGCCTGAAGGTTCTGCGCCAGAGCGGCACGTCGATGACGGTGAAGTTGTACAAGACGAAGTAGCGTCGAATGCATGACTGCTGCTGAAGACATGCTGGCCGTCGCCGTCGAAGAGGCGCGGATGGGACTCGCCGAAGGCGGGATCCCCATCGGCGCGGCACTCTTCGACGGCGACGGCCGTCTGCTGGGCCGGGGCCACAACCGGCGCGTGCAGGACGGCGACGCCTCGATGCACGCGGAGACCTCGGCCTTCCGCAACGCCGGTCGCCAGCGCGGTTACCGCGGCACCACGATGGTCACGACCCTGTCGCCGTGCTGGTACTGCAGCGGCCTGGTCCGCCAGTTCGGCATCTCGAACGTCCTGATCGGCGAGGCCACGACGTTCCACGGCGGCCACGACTGGCTGGCCGAGCACGGCGTGGGCATCACCGTCGTCGAGGATCCCGCGCTGGTCGAGCTGATGACGACGTTCATCGCCGAGCGTCCCGAGCTCTGGTACGAGGACATCGGCCAGGATTAACGTGGGACGCATGGCTTCTGTGCTGATCACCTCGGCCGCGACCCCGGACTCGCTCGACGTGCTGGTCAACCACGGCGGGGCCGCGGAGGAGACCTTCGAGGGCGCCCTCGAAGGCGCGGCTCGCGTCCTGCAGGCCTACCTGCCGCTGCTGGAACGGTCGGCCTCCCCGGTCGTGGTGAACGTCAGCGGTCCTCAGGACTCGCCGTCCGCGGCAGCGGTCAACGTGGTCACGGTGCAGTACGCGAAGGCGTTCCCGCGGATGCGGATCAACGCCGCCGAGCAGAACACCGACGCCGTCGAGCGGTTGACGCGGATCGGACCGGACGGGCCGACCGGCGGCTACTTCGCCGAGTAGCGCTCCACTGCCTCGTCCATCGATCCCAGGATCGTGAACACCGCGTCCAGTCCGGTCGCCTCGATCGGCCGCAGCGCGGCTCGCGTCGACGCCACCACGACGAACTCGACGCCGGTCCGCGAAGCCCGCTGCTGGCCGAGGACGAGAGCCTCCAGCCCGGCGGAACCCAGGAACTTCACGCCGCCGAGATCCACGACGATGGCCCGCTGGCCTTCTGTCACGTGGCTTTCGAGCGGACCGGTCAGCTCGCCGCTGGACGTGGTGTCCAGTTCGCCGGACACGTGCAGCACGGCGACGTCCGGGGCGATCCGGTCGGCGACCACGGTGGCCAGAGCGGTGGGGTCAGGCACGCGAGCTCCTTCAGTCGGTCAGCACCCCACGTTAAACCCGGCTCGAAACCAGCGGCCGACGGCCCCTCAGCGAACTGCGGCCTGCCTGGCGGGAAACGTGGACGTGCTGGGTGAGGCGGGCGTGCAGTTCGTGGCACGCGGTGAAGCCGAGACGGATGTCGTCCGGCGGGCACTGCACGGGCAGCAGCTGCGCGAACGGGTCACCGCCGATGGTGTCGACCGCGGTCAGGAACCCGACCAGGGCACCGACCAGCCGCCGGTGCAGGCCGAACAACGACAGCGCGTTCGCGAGGGCCAGGGTCGGCGCGGGCATCTCGTCGACTCCGACGGACGGTTCCAGATCGCGCAACGTCACGGTGAACAGCGCGGAGTGCGTCCGCTCGGAACGCGTGCCGTATGCGTCGCCCTGGATGTCGCGCAGCACCGACCGCATCTCGCGGCGCGGCTGCCAGAACGAGTGGTGCCGGCGGAGTTCGGCCACTCCCTCCGGCGGCAACGCCGTGGGAGCGGTGACCTCGGTCAGCGACCGCAGCGCCTCTTCCCAGCGCGCCTCCAGGGCCGCGTGGAACTGGGCCAGCGCGGGGTGGTCCTCCCAGCCGGAGGCGACGTCGTCGAAGCCGCGCATCCGCAGCTCGTAGCAGATCCACAGCGACAGCTGCAGGTCGTCGTCGAGCCACGCCTCCCTGGTGCCGCCGCTGACGAGCAGCGCGGGCCGCGGTGGGGGCGGCAGGCGCAGTGCTGCGACCAGGGCGGAGCTCATGTGGCCGCGGGGACCGGGGAGGCGCATCAGGTTTCCTCACGCGTTCGGGCGATCAGCATGTCCACAAGGGACTCGGGGTCCGGGCAGCGTCGTTGCCGAGCGGCACCGCAGCCGTTGTGGCGCAACCAGTCCAACTGGTGCTCCACAGTAGACAGCGTGCCGCGATCGCGCAGCGCGACCGCGACGTGCTCGACGAGCGATGTCGCCCGGTCGAACGCGGGGGAGAGTTTTCCGGTGTGTGGATCGGCGGCCAGTCCGTCGACCCCGTCGCGCGACGCCCGCCAATATGCCGCTCGCAGCACGGAATCGTCCACCCGCTGTTCGGAGGGTTCCGTCACGACGAGGGCACGGACCAGCTCCGCGAGAACCGAGACTTCCGTTGCCAGCTGGGGAATGTCCGCAACACGCACTTCAACCGTCGGATGATCGGCGGAGGGGCGGACGTCCCAGTACACCATCGCCCTGTCCATCAACGCTTCCGAGCTGATCAACGCGTCGACGGTCCGGTCGTAGTCGGCGGGGCCGTTCCAGAACGGCGGCGGCCCGCTCACCGGCCAGCGCGACCACACCATCGACCGCCAGCTCGCGTACCCGGTGTCCTCTCCCTGGGAGTACGGGGAGTTCGCGCTCAGTGCCAGCAGCGTCGGCAGCCACGCCCGCAGTTTGTTCGACGCCGCCAATGCTTCGGACTTCGATGAAACACCCACGTGCACATGCAATCCGCACGCGCCCGTTCCCGATACGAGTCTTCGGTGGGAGTACTCGATCCGGTGATAGCGGGGGTCATCCGATCCGGGAGGGGGACCGGCCTCACCGATCGGCGGCATGCCCGTCGCCACGAGCCGGCACCCGGCCTCGTCGGCGGCGTCCACGAGCACCCGCCGTCCCTGCCGCACCTGCTCGTCCAGTTCCTCGAACGACGAGGTGACACCCGTGGCCACCTCGATCTGGAACGGCGTCAGCTCGCCCTGCACGTCGAGGTCGCCGGGCGCGCTGGAGCTCTCCCTGACCCGGGGTGCCAGTGCCACCGGCCGCCGCGAATCGGGATCTACCAGCAGGAACTCCTGTTCCACGCCGACCGTGTAGTGATTCATCGCGGGGCGGGTACCCGCGTTCCATGGTGATCAACCTCGGAGTGGCCGGATGAGACTGAGGCGCAGCAGGACGGACGGTCCCGGATGGACGCGGCGCAGGCACGGCCAGGGTTTCCGCTACCTGGACGAGGCAGGCGAGCCACTGCCCAAAGAGGACGTCGACCGGGTGAAAGCCCTGGTCATCCCGCCGGCGTGGCGGGACGTGTGGATCTCGCCGCACCCCAACGGCCACATCCAGGCCGTGGGCGTGGACGACGCCGGCCGCCGTCAGTACCTCTACCACGAGAAATGGCGGACCGACCGCGACATGGAGAAGTTCGTCCGGGTGCTGCGGCTCGCCCCGAAGCTCCGCGGGTTTCGCGAGCAGATCGAGAAGGACATGAGGTCGCGCGGTTCCAGGCGGTTGGTCGCCATCGCGTTGCGGATGCTCGACCTGGGCATGTTCCGCGTCGGCCACGAAGAGTACGTGGAGGAGAACGGCACGCACGGCGTCTCGACCCTGCTCTGCGAACACCTCTCGGTGACCGGCGATCGGGTCCGGTTCCACTTTCCGGCCAAGTCCGGCGTCGAGGTCGACGAGGAGGTCACCGACCCGCGACTCGCGCGAGCCGTCCGGTCGCTCGTCAAGGACAAGCCCGCGGACTGCCGCGTCTTCGACATCACCGCCGACGACGTCAACGCGCGGTTCCGCGAACTGGTCGGTGACGAGTTCAGCGTGAAGGACCTGCGCACCTGGCACGCCACGGTGTTCGCCGCCCAGGCGTTCGCGGACCAGCCCAAGCCGACGAAGCGCGCGGTCAGCCAGGTCATGAAGGAGGTCGCCGGGAACCTGGGCAACACGCCGTCGGTGGCGCGGAAGTCCTACGTCGACCCACGCCTGGTCGAGGCGTTCGAACGGGGAGAGGTCATCGGCAGGGGCGACCCGGAACGGGCGGTGTTCAGGCTGCTCCGGCGTGCTTGAGGGCGGCCCGGTCGCACTGCCGGCACCACGCGGCACCCTGCGCCGCGGCCAGCGCCGCGAACCCGGCGAACAGGTGCAGCGCGTTGCTGCCGGGATTGACGTTCAGGAAGTTGACGACCTCGTCGTCGTAGCGGGCCAGGCCCAGTCCGAACAGCACCAGGAACGCCACCGCCACCAGCAGCGCCGTCCCGCTCAGCGCCTTCAACCGCGGGGCGGCGAGCAGCAGCGCGACACCGAAGACCAGGTGGATGACGTTCTGCAGCGGGTTGACGCGCAGCCAGAGGATCCAGGTCTCGGACTCGCCGGCGAAGGAGGAGAAGCCGGTCGCGAAGAACCCGGCCACTCCCCACAGCACGAGCAGCGAGCCGGTGCCGATCGCCAGCTTCTGGGGCCACCGCAACCGGTTCATGAACTCAGTATCGCCAGAAACGGACATTCCCGCTCGCTCATTTCACTCTTCCGCCAGCAGGTCGTGCCGCAGCTGCTCCAGTGACTTGGTGAGCAGCCGCGACACGTGCATCTGGGAGATGCCGACGCGGCGGGCGATCTCGGTCTGGGTGAGCCGGCCGAAGAACCGCAGGACCACGATGGTCCTCTCACGCCGGGGAAGGCCCCGCAGCATCGGCTGCAGGGCCTCGTGGATCTCGACGCCTTCCAGCGCCGGGTCGTCGACGGTCGAGCCTTCCAGCGAGTCGAGCGGCGCGAACGCCACGTTCTTCTCGATCCGCAGGCCCTCGTAGACGTCGGTGAGCGACACCCCCAGGTGCCGGGCGATCTCGGAGGGAGTGGGAGATCGCCCGGTGCAGTGCGACAGTTCGGCGGTGGCTCCGTCGATCGAGTCGCACAGCTCCTTCAACCTGCGGGGGACCCGCACCGCCCAGCACTGGTCGCGGAAGTGGCGCCGCACCTCGCCGGTGATCGTGGGCACGGCATAGGACAGGAAGTCCGTCTGCCGGCCCACGTCGAACCGGTCGATGGCGTTGATCAGGCCGACCGCGGCCACCTGCGCGAGATCTTCGATCGGCTCGCCGCGTTCACTGAAACGGCGAGCGATGTGGCGGGCGAGGGGGAGGTACTCGCGCACCAACCGGTCCCGCAGCGCGTAGTAGCACTGCGAGTCACGGGAGGTGCGGGCGAGTTCCTCGAACGCCGCGTGCTGGTCTGGCGTCAACGCACACCGCGATCAGACCTGGGGCGGCGGCGTCACGTCACCACGCCAGGCGCCTGTCTCGGTACCGCGGTTCTCGATGAACTCCTTGAACCGCTTCAGGTCGCCCTCGACCCGGTGGCCGACCACGCCGAGCGCGGCACCGGCCTTCTCGGTGAGGGTCTCCGGGTCGTACTCCATCTGGAGGTGGACCCTGGTCGTGTCGTTGTCGAGGCGGTGGAACGTCACCACGCCACCCTGTGGCGGACCATCGACCGTCGTCCACGCGACGCGTTCGTCCGCGTGCTGCTCGGTGATCTCCGCGTCGAACTCGCGGACGACGCCACCGATCTTCGTGGTCCAGTGGGTCCTGGTCGGCGTGACCTGGTCGATCTTCTCGACGCCGTCCATGAACGCCGGGAAGGATTCGAACTGGGTCCACTGGTTGTACGCGGTGCTCACTGGCACGTGGACATCCACCGACTTCTCAATGGTGGTCACGAAACCTCCTCCTTCGATTGGTGTCGTCCCGTGAGTACCCGTGTCACGCCGCGTTACACATCGGCGAAAAGTCCACTCTGGACAGTCACGTAAAGTGACGAAACAGTCGCCATCTGCGCATCACGAATTCGCCCACAGTGGTCAAATCGCTCTGTGATCCACGTCTCAAGGACGGCATACTGCGCGGTATGTCAGGGGCCCTAGGAGGCGCTGGTGCTCGAGGCGAACAACCTTGAGGTTGTCTACGACGACGTGATGCTGGTGCTCCGTGGCGTGAGCCTCAAGGTGCCCCAGGGCAAGGTCGTGGCTCTGCTCGGAGCGAACGGAGCTGGGAAAACGACGTTGATGAGGGCCTTCAGCGGCCTGCTCGACGTGCACGACGGCAAGGTCACCAAGGGCTCGATCACGCTCGACGGTGAACCGATCCACCGCCTCTCACCGGCGAAGATCGCCGACCGGGGCATCAAACAGGCTCTGGAGGGCAGGAGGATCCTGGCCGAGCTGACCGTCGAGGAGAACCTCAAGGTCGGTGGTCACGCGAGACCCAAGCGGCTCAAGCAGAACCTGGACCGCTGCTACGAGCTCTTTCCACGACTGCTGGAAAGGCGAAGACAGAGCGCGGGCTACCTGTCCGGCGGCGAGCAGCAGATGCTCTCGATCGGCCGGGCGCTCATGTCGGAACCGTCCTACCTCCTGCTGGACGAGCCCAGTCTCGGCCTCGCGCCGTTGCTGGTGCAGCAGATCCGCGACCTCGTCGTGAAGATCAACGAACAGGGCACCACGGTCCTGCTGGTGGAGCAGAACGCCAGCATGGCGCTCTCCATCGCCGACCACGGCTACGTGCTGGAGACCGGCAAGGTCGTCATGGACAAGCCGGCCGAAGCGCTGCTGGCCGACGACGACATCCGCGAGTTCTACCTCGGTCTCGGCACCTCCTCGTTCCGTGCGGTCAAGCACTACAAGCGCAGGAAGCGGTGGCTGTCGTGAGCGTTCTGGAAGTCACCGACGTCCGGCTCGCGTTCGACGGCGTCGTGGCCGTCGACGGGGTGTCGTTCAGCGTCGAGGAGGGCGAGCTCTTCGCCGTCATCGGCCCGAACGGCGCCGGCAAGACGTCCATCTTCAACGTCCTGAGCGGCGTCTACCGGCCACAGCAGGGCACCGTGCGGTTCCACGGCGACGACCTGATCGGCATGCGGCCGCACCGCATCGCCGCGCGGGGCATGGCCCGCACGTTCCAGAACATCGAGCTGTTCTCCCACCTCACCGTCGTCGACAACCTCATGCTGGGCCGCCACAACCACATGCGGTACGGCGCGTTGTCGGCGTTCTTCTGGCTCGGCAAGGCGCGCGGCGAGGAGCTGAAGAACAGGGCCGCGGTCGAGGACGTGATCGACTTCCTGGAACTGGAGCAGTGGCGCCGGTTCCCGGTCGGCCTGCTGCCCTACGGCGTGCAGAAGCGCGTCGAACTGGGCAGGGCGCTCGCGATGGAGCCCAAGCTCCTGCTGCTCGACGAGCCGGTGGCCGGCATGAACGTCGAGGAGACCGAGGACATGGCCCGGTTCATCCTCGACGTCCGCGAGGAGCTGAACATCCCGATGATCATGGTGGAGCACGACATGGGCCTCGTGATGGACCTCGCCGACCGCGTGATGGTCATGGACTTCGGCCGCCCGATCCGCACCGGCACACCCGCGGAGGTGCAGCAGGATCCCGACGTCATCCGCGCGTACCTCGGCGAGCAGCACAAGAGCGTGACGCCATGACCACAACGGTAGTCACGCGCGTCAAGGACAGGGCCGCGAGCACGCCCGATCAGATCGCCCTGCGGGCCAAGGACTTCGGCATCTGGCAGGAGGTCAGCTGGTCCGGCTACTGGGCGAACGTCGAACTGGTCGGGCACGCGTTGCTCGCACTCGGCCTGCAACCGGGCGAACGGGTGGCGATCCACTCCGAGAACCGGCGCGAATGGCTCTACGCCGACCTCGGCATCGTCGCGGCGAGGGGCATCACGGTCGGGCTCTACCCGACGAACCCCGCGTCCGAGGTCGCGTACCTCCTGTCGCACTCCGGCACGCGGATCCTGATCGCCGAGGACCAGGAACAGGTCGACAAGGCGTTGCTGGTGCTGGAGGACACGCCCGACCTGGAATGGATCGTCTACGTCGAGCCGCGCGGGATCAAGGGCCGCTACGACAACCCGAAACTCCTGGCTTGGGAGGACTTTCTCGCGCTGGGCGCGCAGCACCGCGACTCGTTCTCCGGTGAGCTCGCCGAACGCATGGCGCAGACCGAGCCCGACGACGTCATGACGTTGATTTACACGTCCGGAACCACCGGACCGCCCAAAGGCGCGATGCTCACCGTCGCCAACGTCGAGTTCGCGGTGCACGTGCTGGTGGAGGGCGGCGGTTTCACTTCGCCACCGCCGTCCTCCGCCGACGTCACGCTGTCCTACCTGCCGTTGTGCCACGTGGCCGAACGCATCTTCACGACGTGGTTCAGCGCGGCCAGCGGTGTGCAGGTCCACTTCGCCGAGTCGATCGAGACGGTGCAGGCGAATCTCCGCGAGGTGCAGCCGACGATCCTGTTCGGTGTTCCGCGCATCTGGGAGAAGGTGCTGGCGGGCGTCACGATCGGGGTGTCGTCGGCTTCCCGGCTCAAGCGCACGACGAGCCGGTTCTGGCTCAAGCGCGCGGAGAGCATCGGCGAAACGCTGGTGCACAACGGCGGCAGGCACACCGGCAAGAGCCGGTTGGTCTACGCGCTGGGCTGGCTGTTCTGCTTCCGCGCGCTGAAGGCCCGGATCGGCATGCGGCACGTCCGGTACGCGGCGTCCGGAGCCGCGCCGATCGCGCCGGACGTGCTGAAGTTCTTCATGGGCATCGGGGTGCCGATGCACGAGGTCTACGGCATGACCGAGAACACCGCCGTGGCAACGGGAAACCGGCCGGGACGCGTCAAGATCGGCACGGTCGGCGAGCCGCAGCCCGGCACGGAGCTCCGGATCGACGAGGAGACCGGCGAGATCCTCACCCGGCACGGCGGCACGTTCGCGGGCTACTGGCAGGACCCCGAGTCCACCGGGCGGGTCCTGAACGACGGCTGGCTGCACACCGGTGACGTCGGCGAGTGGGTCGACGGCACGCACGTGAAGATCACCGACCGGATGAAGGACATCATCATCACCGCGGGCGGCAAGAACATCGCGCCGTCCGAGCTCGAGAACGCGCTGAAGACCTCCCCGTACATCAAGGAGGCCGTCGTGATCGGCGACCAGCGGGCGTACCTGGTGGCGTTGATCGGCATCGAGTTCGAGACGGTCGGTCACTGGGCGCAGCAGCGTCGGATCACCTACACCACCTACCGGGACCTGTCGGAGAAACCCGAGGTCCTGGAACTGGTGCAGAAGATCGTGACCGAGGCGAACGGCAGGTTCGCGACGGTCGAGCAGATCAAGAAGTTCCGCATGTTCCCCAAGGAGCTCGACCACGAGGACGGCGAGCTGACCGCGACGCAGAAGGTCAAGAGATCCGCGCTGGGCAAGATGTTCGACGACCTCGTGGAGAGCATGTATGGATGAGTTTCTCCAGTCGCTGATCCGGGGTCTCGGCACCGGATCGATCTACTCGTTGCTCGCGCTCGGCTTCGTGATCATCTACAAGTCGACGCAGGTGATCAGCTTCGCGCAGCCGGCGTTCATGCTGGCGGGCGCGGTGCTGGTCTCGTACCTCTCGCCCGTGGTGTCGTTCGTCGGGGCGGTTGTCGTCGCCGCCGTGGTGATCGCGGTGCTGGCGCTGGGAGTCGAACGCACGGTGCTGCGGCCGATGGTCGGCAAACCGGTGTTCGTGGTCGCGATCATCACCATCGGCGTGGACGTCGTGGTCAGGGTGGTGACGAACGCGTTCATCGGCCTCGACGTCCGGCAGGTCGGCGACCCGTGGGGCCTGAACACGGTGAACTTCCTGGGCGCCGAGGTGCAGCAGCGTTATCTCGTGATGATCGCGACGACCGCGGTCGTGACGGTCGCGCTGTTCGCGTTCTTCCGCTACTCGCGGATCGGGCTCGCGATGCGGGCGGTCGCCTACGACCAGGAAGTGGCGCTGGCACAGGGGATCTCGGTCGGGTCGGTGTTCGCGCTGTCGTGGGCACTGGCGGGCGGTCTCGCCGCGCTGGCCGGCGTGTTCGTCGCGACGGGCGCGGGCGTCGACCAGCAGCTCTGGATCGTGGCGCTGAAAGCCCTGCCCGCGATCATCCTCGGCGGCCTGGAGTCGCTGGGCGGGGCGGTGGTCGGCGGGCTGGCGGTCGGTGTCGTCGAGTCGCTCTTCGGCACCTACCAGGGTGATTTCGCGCCGTGGCTCGGGTCGAACTTCGGGCTGGTCGCGCCGTACGCGTTGATGCTGCTCGTTTTGCTCGTCAGACCGTACGGACTGTTCGGCAAGAGGGAGGTGGAGCGGCTGTGAAGAGGCCAACGAGCATCAAGGGCAGGCCAGAGCTGTACACCTCCTACAAGCAGGACATGGGTTTCCTGAACACGCGTCCCAAACGCGCGTGGTCGGGCGGCCTGATCGTCCTGGCACTGGTCCTGCCGTTCATGATCACCGACGACCTGCTGCAGCTGCTCGCCACCGGGTTCGTGGCGGCGATCGGTGCGATCGGGCTGAACATCGTCACGGGGTACGCGGGCCAGGTCTCGTTGGGGCACGCGTTCTTCCTCGCGATCGGTGCGTACACGGCCGCGGCTCTCAGTGGTCCCGAGACCGGGCGGGTGATCGGCTTCGGCATCACGTCGCTGCCGATCTGGCTGCTGGCCTCGGGACTGATGGCCGCGCTCTTCGGCGTCCTGGTGGCGCCGGTGGCGGTGCGGTTGCGGGGTCTCTACCTCGCGATCGTGACGCTGGGGCTGGTCTTCCTAGGGGAGCACGTGTTCCGGGAGTGGACGTCGCTCACCGGCGGCCCGGGAGTCGGGCGGCCCGCGGCCGTGCCCGAGCTCTTCGGGGTGCGGCTGGATCAGGACAACGGGATGTTCACGGCGGCACAGCAGCTGTACCTGCTGATGTTCGTGCTGCTGGTGATCTTCGGTGTGCTGGCGCGGAACCTGGTGCGCTCGCGGGTCGGGCGGGCGTTCGCGGCGGTGCGGGACCGGGACCTGGCCGCGTCGGTGATCGGCGTCGACCTGACGAAGTACAAGGTCCTGGCGTTCGCGGTGTCCTCGTTCTACGCGGGTGTCGCGGGCGCGTTGTTGTTCGTGGTGAACGGGTTCTTCGATCCGGGCTCGTTCAGCCTGCTGTTGTCAGTGCAGTACATCGCGATGGTGCTCATCGGCGGCGCGGGCACCATCTCCGGAGCGATCATGGGCGCGCTCTTCATCACTCTGCTGCCACGCATCACCAGGGAACTGCCCACGGTGCTGCCGTTCATCAGTGGTGACGCGACCGGTGTGATCACGGTCTTCCAACTGGAGGCCGTGCTCTACGGCGTGCTCATCATCGTGTTCCTCATCGTCGAGCCACGCGGGTTGTTCGGCATCTGGGTCCGCGTCCGCAACTACTGGCGCACCTGGCCGTTCTCGTACTGAGGAGAGAATCTCCATGTCTGGTAAGAGACTCGCAGTAATATTCGTCGGGGCGTTGCTGCTCGCCTCGTGTCGAGGCGGTGGCGATGCGGCGCCGCAGGAGGGCGCGGGCGGCATCAAGGTCGACGTCGGCGTGACGAAGGAGGCGTGCCCCGAGGCCGTCGACAAGTCCAAGGGCTGCATCTACCTCGGCACCATCTCGGACCTCACCGAGGGCCCGTTCAAGACCCTGGCCGTGCCGATCACGGACTCGCAGAAGGCGTTCTGGAAGCGGGTGAACGACAAGGGCGGCATCGGCGGCTACGAGGTCGACGTCACCAAGTACGTCAAGGACAACAAGTACAACCCGCAGATCCACAACCAGGTCTACCAGGAGATCAAGGGCAACGTCCTGGCGCTGACCCAGACGCTGGGTTCTCCCACGACCGTCGCGATCCTGCCGGACCTCGAGAAGACCCCGATGGTCGCCGTGCCGGCGTCCTGGACCTCGTTGTGGGGCTACCACGAGGTCGTGCTGGAGTCCGGCGCGAACTACTGCGTCGAGTCGATGAACGCCGTCGACTACGCCACCGAGAAGATGGGCGTGAAGTCCGTCATGGCCGTGCACAACGCCGGTGACTACGGCGACGACGCGGCGGCGGGAACGAAGATCGCGGCCGAGAAGCGCGGGCTGTCGTTCGAGAACGTGACCACCACGGCCGGCCAGGACAACCAGGGCGGGGCGATCGACGCCGTGGTGTCGAAGAAGCCGGACCTGGTGATCCTGACAACCGGTCCGACCGACGCCGCCGTGATCATCGGACAGGCTGCCGCCCGTGGCTTCAAGGGCAAGTTCATCGGCACCTCGCCGACGTGGAATCCCGGTCTGCTCAAGTCGCCGGCCGCTCCCGCGATCAAGGCGCTGTACATGCAGTCGGCGCCGTGGAAGGCGTGGAACACCGAGTCCGTGGGCCACACCGCGATGCGTGCCGCACTGCCGGGCGTGACGCCGAACGACGGCTACACCGCCGGTTGGGTGTGGGCGTACCCGCTCAAGGCCGCACTGGAAAAGGCCGCCTCCAACAAGGATCTGACGCGTGCCGGTGTGCTCGCCGCTGTGCGCCAGCTCACCTCGGTGGACTACGAGGGCATGCTTCCTTCGGGTGCAGGTAATTTCTCCGCTTCGCCCCAGGACGCACTGTTCCGTCAGTCGACCCTCTACAAGCCCGACGACGCCGCTCCGACCGGAGTGACGCTGGTAGAGGACTTCTTCACCGGTTCCACGGCAAAAGATTTCAAGTTCGAGAAGCCCTGCTACCAATGAACCGAACGGGTGACACCCGACGCTGAAAACGGACATCGCTGACTAGGCTCGCCGTTGAGCTCGTAGGAGGTTGTTGGCGGTGTTGTCGTGCGTCGAGGTTCGCCGATCCGCTGGAGGACTTCGTTTGTTCGTTCGTCCCCTGGCCGCGTCGCGTTGGAGCGCGCGGCTGGGGTACGAACGGGTGGCGGAGCTGCTGGCGGCGATTCGTCAGGCGGAGTCGTGCACCGTGCCGGACGTGGAACTGCGGTACGTGCCCGACCAGCGCACCGGCGAGGCGGTGCTGGCGTGCGAGACGGGGTCCGTGCTGCTGGACGCCGACGAAGTGTGCGCGTTGCACGACACTCTCCGCGCGCACATGCCGGACCGGATGCGTCCGCTGCCCGCCTAACCCAGTTTGCGCGCGAGCCATTCGGTGCGGGTTCGCCTCGCCGTGCTGGAAAGCCGTGCGTCCGGGTAGAGCGCGTCGAAGCCGTGGAACCCGCCTGCCCACGTGTGCAGTTCGGCGTCTCCTCCTGCCGCCCAGATGCGGGTGGCGTAGTCGACGTCCTCGTCCCGGAACACCTCCGCGGTCCCGGTGTCGATGTACGTGGACGGCAACCCGGACAGGTCGTCGGCCAGAGCCGGTGACACGTAACGGGGAACGTCCGCGAGATCGCCGAGCACCGACCGCCAGCCGAACTCGTTCATCTCGCGCGTCCACACCGCGGGGTCGCCGGAGTACTGCGCGCTGGACGTGGTGTTGTTGCGGTGGTCGAGCATCGGGCAGATCAGCACCTGGGCCGCGATCTCCGGTCCGTCCAGGTCACGGGCCATCAACGTGACTCCGGCGGCCAGACCGCCGCCGGCGCTGATGCCCGCCACGACGACCTTGCCGATGCCGAGCGACTCCGCGTTCTCGACCGTCCACAACAGACCTCGGTAGCAGTCCTCGACGAGCGTCGCGCCGGTCACCTCCGGTGCGAGGCGGTGTTCCACGGTGACCACGACGACGCCGAGTTCTGCCAGCCACTCCAGGGGAATGTCGATCTGCGAGAACCGGTCGCCCATCACCATGCCGCCGCCGTGGATCCAGTAGACGCACGGTGCGGGTTCGGTGAGTTCCTTGGGACGGAAGACGGTCAGCGTGATCTCGCCGAGCGTCACGTCGTGCCGTTCGGCGTCGGTTTTGAACGGCGGCGACGGCATCTGCCGGATCTGCTGGACCAACTCGTAGGTGAGCTCGGTCCCCAACGGCATGCCGGCGAGCAGCGTGCGCAGCTCGGGGTCGAGGGCGGGGCGGGCCATCAGAACGCCGCCTTGCCACCGACGGGCAGCTCGGCGGAGTACGTGGACTCGCCGGCCAGCAGGGTCTGGAGGTTCGCGACGAGCGCCTGCGCCTCCTCGGTGGCGAAGAACGCGCTGTGCGCCTCGGCCGTCGTCCAGCCCTCGGTCACGTGGACGACGTCCGGGTCGGTGGTCGAGCGGCCGACCAGGAAGACCACGCAGTCGTCGTTGGTCAGCGACGGCGCGTCGAGCAGGAACTCGATCACCTCGTCGCGCTTGCCGGGCTGTGCGGTCAGGGTGGCGTGGAAGCCGTGCTCGACGCTCATCTGTTCCTACCTTCTGTTCGTTTCGCTGTTCTGGCGATGGACTCATCAGATCAGCTTGAACAGGGTCGACAGGAGATCGATGCTGCCGCGCTCTTGCCCAATCCTGTCGAACTAGCTGATCGGCGCGGGAGAGTTCGCCTCGGGGACCAGAACGGCGGGGGTGCCGGTGCCGTCCGCCGGCACCGCCCACACGTCGTTCAGGCCGTCGTCGCGCTGGATGCCGTACGCGACGGTCCTGTCGTCGACCCAGGCCGGTTGGTCGTCGACGCTGCGGGTCTCGGCGAGCTCGGTGATCCTGCGAGACGTCAGATCGAGCACGGACACCCGCCAGCCCTTCTGCGGGTCGCCGTCGACGGCCTTCTTGTAGGCGATCCGGGTGCCGTCCGGGGACAGCGACGGGCACTCGACGTTGTCCGCGTCGGTCAGCGGGCGGACCTTGCGCGCCGCGAAGTCGCCTTCGAGCAGGTAGCGGTGGCCGCCGGTGGACATGGTGGCGTAGAAGCGGTTGTCGTCGGCGGTGAACGTGACGCCCCAGTAGTTCGTGTCGACCGGCCGTTGGGGCAGGCCCTCGACCGTGAACTCCTCCAGGGACGTGACCAGCGCGCCGGTCTTGGTGTCGAGGATGCCTGTGCTCGTGGAGAACCCGTTGGCGGCGTAGGAATGCCCGTCGACGAACAGCGTCCACGCCACCATCCGGCCGCTGGCCGACACCCGTGTGCGGTTCGGGAAACCGGTCAGTGGAACCGTTTTGAGTTCCTTGAGGTCGTTGTCGAGCACGGCGAGTTCGCTGGCCTTCAGAGCTCCGGCCGGGCGCAGGCAGGAGATCGTGCCCGCGGCCGAGTACACGCGGTCGCAGCGCTGTTCGGTGACCTCGCGCGAACCGGCGGGGTCGGTGCGGGACACCGTGGAGAGCTTGCCGTTGCTCAGGACCATCAACCGCGGCCCGGCGCCGGTCGGAACCGAGTGCGCGGCGCCGTCCGGAGTGGCACCGGACAGCGCGGTGTAGCCGACGGCGACGCCGCCGAGCAGGACGGCGGCGGTCAGGGTGATCAGCAAACGCTTGTTCATGAGCGGCGTCCCAGCAGTGCGGCGGTGGCGATCAGGGCGCAGACCACCGCGCCGGCGGCGATCCTGGTGGCGGCCTCGGGGCTCCAGAACTGCCAGGCGAGGCCGAACAGCACGGACGAGCCGAGGTAGGCGAGCGCCTGTCCACTTTGGATCAGCGCGATGCCGGTGGTGCGCAGGCGTTCCGGCAGGACCGGGCCGGCGAGCGCCATCAGCACGCCGTCCGTGCAGGCGTAGAAGACGCCGTAGAGCAGCACGACCAGCACGAGGAGCGGCCAGCCGCCCAGAGGCCCGTGCAGCAACAGGTAGACGACGGTCAGCGCGCCGTACCCGGCCAGCATGACCTTGAGCCTGCCGACGCGGTCGGCGAGCGCGCCCAGCGGAGCCGCGAGCAGCAGGTAGACCAGGCTCGTGCCCACCGCGAGCAGCGGGAACCAGCCGAACGCCAGTCCTTCGCGCTTCTGCAGCAACAGGTACACGAACCCGTCGCCGATGGTGACCAGGCCGAGCAACGACGCGGCCAGCACGATCTTCCGCACGGCCGGGTCCTTGAGCAGGGACAACTTGAGAGGTTCCCTGCGCCGCACGGGCTCCGGCCGGT
This sequence comes from Lentzea sp. NPDC102401, assembly GCF_044765805.1. Taxonomy (NCBI): domain Bacteria; kingdom Bacillati; phylum Actinomycetota; class Actinomycetes; order Pseudonocardiales; family Pseudonocardiaceae; genus Lentzea; species Lentzea sp. NPDC102401. Next base: position 70,604 of record NZ_JBIWKS010000015.1, read on the forward strand.
CCCGCACGTAGAGCACGAGGACCAGCACGCCGAACGCGGCGACGCAGAAGCTGGTGACGAACACGGCGTCGAACGACTGGGCGGAGGCCGCGAGCACGGCCATCGCGACCAGCGGCCCGGCGAACGCGCCGATGCCGTCCATCGCCCGGTGCACGCCGAACGCGCGCCCGAGGTCACCGCTCGGTGTGGAGAGGGTGATCAACGCGTCGCGCGGTGCGGTCCGCAGACCCTTGCCCGCGCGGTCGGCGGTGATCACGAAACCCAGCGCGGTCAGGGAGTTGCCCGCCGCCAGGAGTCCGAGTTTGGCCACCGCGGAGAGGCCGTAACCGAAGCCCGCGACGGCTTTGCGCTTGTTGGTCCGGTCGGCGAGATAGCCGCCGGCGAGTCTGAGGAGCGTGGTGGCGCCGGTGTAGACGCCGTCGATCAGCCCGTACGCGGCCGGACTGAGCTGAAGGCCGATGACGAGGTACAGCGGCAGGATCGCGGCCACCATCTCCGACGAGACGTCGGTGATGAGGCTGACCGTGCCGAGCGCGAAGACGTTGCCGCTCAGCCCTTTCCAGTTCGCTGACTTCGGTTTGTCGATCGTGGACAGGTACATCATCGGCCTCCAGCGGTCCGTCAGTGACAGTTGGTGGTGCCGCTGTCGGTGTAGGTCTTGCCCGCGACCGGAACGAACTGCCAGTCGAAGCTGTCGCTGTGCAAGGTCAGCTTCAGCACGCCCTGGGTGCCGGTGTTGCGGGCCTCGCTGTTCGGCTGGATCGTGCCGAAGCCGTAAGCGCCCGCGCCGCCCATGCCCGCGACGAACGATCGGATGCCACGCGAGTTGTCCAGTCCGCCGCTGGGGTTCTGCGGGGCGAACCGCTCGTACTGGTGGTTGTGCCCGGTGACGACGACGTCCGCGTTGTAGTCGTACAGCGCCTGGAACAACGGCCTGGTGGCCGTCGAGGGCGCGTGGTTGGCGCCGCTGGTGAACAGCGGGTGGTGCCAGTACGCCGCGGTGCACGGCTTCGTGCTCGCCGCCAGGTCCTGGCGCAGCCACTGCTCCTGCGCGCTGCCCGCCGACATGCTGACGTTGGAGTTCAGCGACACGATGTGCCAGTTGCCGAGGTCGTAGGAGTAGTAACCCCGGTTCGACGGCCCGGCCAGCGCACCGAAGTAGTTGTAGTAACCGGTGGCGCCACTGGTGTTGTAGTCGTGGTTGCCGGGCGACGGCTTGGTGCGCGCCTTGTGCCGGCCCCACGTGGGCTCGTAGTAGTTGGCGAACTCCGAGGCGGTGCCGTTGTTGTAGACGTTGTCGCCCGTGGTCCAGACCGTGCCCTGGATGTTGTCCAGCAGCGCGGCCGTCGCGGTGTCACCGGAACCGGAGTCGGCGATGTCGCCGGCGCCGACCCAGACCGGGTCGCCGGGAGGCGGCGTCGTGCCGTCGGTGACGACGAGCTGAGGTGCGGTCGACCCGCTCTCGCGCGAGTCGTAGTCGGCGCCGTCCGTGCTGCCGGAGGTGATGCCGATGCTGTAGGTGCCGTTGCCCGTGACGTAGCTGGTGACGTCGACCTCGTACCAGGCGTTGCGCGCGACCGAGCCGAGAGAACCGAGCGTGGCGCCGTCGATCGCGGGCTGGTTGGCCCAGGTCACCGCGGTCTCGGTCCAGCTGACGGTGGACATCGCCCGGAACGTGCCGCCGTTCGGGCTTTCCGCGCCCGAGACGTCGTCGGTGTGGATGCGCAGCTTGGCGTTGCTGACGCCGCTGGTGATCCCGGAGACCGTGAACTTGAGGAACGACCGCTTGACCGGCGAGTTGTCGATGCCGAGCTGGCCGGACGTGCCGTAGTTCGTGCCGGTCGACCCGTTGTCGACGTAGGTGTCGGCGACGGGGGTGAACGTGGTCGTGGCAGCGTGAGCTGCGGTGGAGGCGGTGAGTGTGGCCGCCGTGACGATGACGCTGGAGAGCACGGCTAGGGGAGCCCTGCGACGTGACATGCCTGTCCTTGTGGTGGTGGGCGGACATGGGCCGTCGCGAAGAGTAGGGCTCAAATGAGCCGCACGCGGTGATCGTTTGGCGGCTACTTGGTGAACTGCCGGAAAATCCCCCTCAGGGGTGGCTGCGGCACGGAGGTATTTCCGTTCCGGGGAAGTGCTCAGTACAGGTATGGGAGTCGAGGTCCACGACCCTCGCTGGCTCGCCGCCGTGCCGGGAGCCGAGCTCGTGGTCGCGCTGGACGAGGTGGGCGGGCACGCCGCCGTCGGGCACCGGGTGACGGTGTTGATCGATCTAGTGCCGGACAACGTGTTCCTGTTGCGAGGCCTGGCCGCCGAAGCCGTGGGGGAGGGCGCCCGCAAGGTGCGCGTGCGGCCGTACGGCGTCGATCGGGTCGACCTGGTCTATGCGGCCGTGGAGCTGAACCGGGTCGCCGAGGACGCCGCCGTCGAGGTCCAGTTCGACGTCACGTCCGCCGCCCTGCTGCGAGCGGACCCCGCGGCGTTCGTGCGGGTCGATCCGCTCGTGGTCACGGCCGACGGGACGGTCGTGCCGATCTGCGCGGGCCTGGAGCGGTACGCGCTAGGTTCGCTGGGCGAGTCGCTCGACGACCTGGTGGCCGCGTGGGATCCCGAGCCCGTCCGCGACCTGTGCCGGATGGCGCTGACCCGCGCGCTGGCCGACACCGGGCCGCTTGTGTCCTGGTACGAGCACCTCACCCGGACAGCAGCCGGGATGCGGGCCGGGTGTTGATCACGGTGTCCGGGTCGACACCGCACTCCTCCGCCCGCGCGCAGCCGTAGTTCAGCCAGTCCAGCTGGCCGGGTGCGTGCGCGTCGCTGTCGATGGAGAACGTGCATCCGGCGTCGACGGCCAGTGACAGCAGCCTGCGCGGGGGATCGAGCCGTTCCGGCCGTGCGTTGATCTCGACCGCGGTGCCGTGCTCGGCGCAGGCCTCGAAGACCTTCTCCGCGTCGAACTGGGACTCGGGGCGGCCCTTGCCGACGACCAGCCGGCCCGTGCAGTGGCCGAGGATGTCGACATGCGGGTTCCTGACGGCGTTCACCATCCGGCGCGTCATCTCGGCTCGCGGCATCTTCAGTTTCGAGTGGACGCTCGCCACCACGACGTCGAGCCGTGCCAGCAGGTCCTCGTCCTGGTCGAGCGAGCCGTCGTCGAGGATGTCGACCTCGATGCCGGTGAGGATCACGAACGGCGCCAGGCCGGCGTTCAGCTCGGCGACCACCTCGAGCTGCTTCTCCAGTCGTTCCCTGCTCAGTCCATTCGCGACGGTCAGGCGCGGTGAGTGGTCCGTCAGCACCATGAACTCGTGGCCGAGATCGCGGGCCGCCTCGGCCATGTCCCTGATCGGGCTGCCGCCGTCGGACCAGTCGGAGTGGACGTGGCAGTCGCCCTTCAGCTTCGCCCGCAGCTCCTCGCCACCGGTGATGTCGACGTGCCGCAGCTTCGCCAGATAGGCGGGCTCGCGGTTCGCCAGCGCGTCCGCGACGACACCGGCCGTCGACTTGCCGACGCCCTTGAGATCGGTGAGCGTGCCGAGCTTCGCGCGTTTCTCGACGTCGGCGGGGTCCAGCTCGGCGAGGACGGCGGCCGCGTTGCGGAACGCCTGGACGCGGTAGGTCGGCTCGCCGGCTCGTTCCAGGTGGAAGGCCACCTGCTTCAACGCCTTGACCGGATCCATACCTCTTCCTACCTCATCCGGAACCATCACGCGGTTTTTGTTGTTGGAGCCCTGCCGATCAACCATGATGGCCGCCATGTCCCCACGTCCGGCCGGTGCGCCACCGGCGACCGGAGCCGGTTCCCGGCGAAAGCGGAGCAAGGGCGACCTGACCTCGCAGGCCATTCTCGACACCGCCGAGCACCTGCTCGAGACGCGGGCGCTCGACGACATCGCCGTCGACGAACTGACCTCCGGCGCGGGAATCTCCCGTTCCACGTTCTACTTCCACTACGAGTCGCGCGAGGCCGTGCTGTACGCGCTGTCCGAACGGGTCGCGGAAGACCTGTACGACTCGGCGGCGCTGTGGCTGCGGCGGGGCAGCGAACCGCCGGAGGACTCGATCCGGCGCGCGATCGCGGGCACGGTCGCGTTGTGGCGGGCGCACGGTCCAGTGCTGCGCGCGGCGGTGCGTGCGCGGGACACGAGCGAACTGATGCGCGGGTTCTGGTCCGGGGTGGCGCGGCGGTTCGTGGACTCGACGGCGCAGCAGATCGAGATCGAGCGGGAGGCCGGGATCGCGGTGCTGGGACCGCCGACCGCGCGTGCCCTCGCCACCGTGCTGGTCACGATGAACGAGTCCATGTGTTACAGCCTCTCGCTCTCGCGGAGGTCGGCGGCGCGCGACCGCGAGGTCGTCGAGACGCTGACCGCGGTGTGGCTGCGTTCGGTGTACGGGGTTCCCCAGTAGATAAGCCGCGTTCGTTGTTTCTCGACACCGTGTCGAATAATTTCGCCGCCATGGAACTCGTGCCCTTGGGCGTCATGACCGCGCAGCTGCGAAAGCCTTTGAGGTTGCCGAAAACGCCTGTCGGCGATCGTCTCATCTACGAGGTCGAGTCGGGAACGTTCTCCGGCGATCGGATTTCCGGTGTCCTGCACGGCTCGTCGAGCGCGGACTGGCTGACCATCGGCCCGGACGGCACCGCGACCCTCGACGTGCGCTCCGTGCTGCGCACCCACGACGACGCGTTGGTGTATTTGCACTACTCAGGGCGGGTTGACGTCTCGAATGGCTTCGGCGCACCGCTGTACGCCGCCCCGTTGTTCGAGACCGGCGACGACCGCTACCGCTGGTTGAACCGCGTGCAGGCCGTCGCGAAGGGCGTTCTGGACGGTCTCGTGCTGACCTACGAGGTGTGCGAGGTGCGGTGAATTTCACCCGACCTTCGGGGGTGTCGATCGGGTCGTCCACTGCGGAAGCGTTCTGTCGCTGGCCGACGATCGTGAGGGGTACGCGGTGAGGAAGCGTTGGGGTGCGGCGGCTTTGGTCGCTCCGCTGTTCATGTCACTGGTGGGAACGGCTCAGGCGGCGCCGGGTCCGTTGGACGAGTACTACGGCCAGACGGTCGCCTGGGCCGAGTGCCCGGCCGGGTGGGTCACGCCTTCGACGGGGGTCGAGTGCGCCACGGTCGTCGTGCCGATGGACTACAAGAACCCGGGCAACGGCAACCTGGAAATCGCCATCTCGCGCAAGAAGGCCACCGATCCCGCACGCCGCAGAGGCGTGCTGATGACGAATCCCGGTGGCCCCGGCGGTTCCGGTTTGGGCGCCGTGCACTGGTTCAACGCCCAGACCGACATGTTGAAGATCTACGACGTCATCGGCATGGACCCGCGCGGTGTCGGCCGGTCGACGCAGATCCGTTGCATCTCGACGTCGTCCGACGACGAGTTCCCTTCGCGCCCAACGGATTCGCAGCTCGCGAACTGGTCGGACTACGCCCGCGCCGTCGAGGAGAACTGCCAGCGCGGCGGCGGTGAGATGCGCCGGTTCATCTCGACCATGAACACCGCCCGCGACATGGACGTCATCCGCGGAGCCATGGGGGAGAAGAAGATCTCCTACGTCGGCTACTCCTACGGCACGCAGCTCGGCGCCGTCTACGGCTCGATGTTCCCCAAGTTCCTCGACCGCAGCGTGCTCGACTCCGCGCTGGACCCGCTGAAGACGTGGCACGAGCAGGACGTCGACGTCGTGGACGCGATCACCGACAACCTCAAGAAGTGGACGGAGTGGACCGCCGCCCGCAACGGCACCTACGGCCTCGGCACCACGCCCGCCGCGGTGCGCGCCGAGCTCGACAAGATCGCGGAGAAGCTGAAGACGGCCCCGTACGGCGGCTACTCCGACGTGACCTCCTTCGACTACGCCGTCGGCGCCACCCGTTACCGCCGTTCCTGGGCCGCGTTCTCCCGCCACATCGCCTCGATCAAGGCGGGCGTCGCCGACCCCGCCGAGGCGTCCGCGATCGTCGCGGCGCTGAAGAAGGGCGACATCGAACCGACCTCGGCCGGCACCTTCCAGGCCGTGGTGTGCGAGTGGGACTGGTTCAGCGACGTCAACACCTACTACAACGACATGAAGCGCTGGCGCGACACCAACCCGTACGGCGGCACCGTCGACTACATGGCGCCGACCAACTGCACGTTCCGCGCCTTCCAGCGCCCGGAGAAGATCCCGGCCATCACCCGCAAGTACCCGGCCGGACTCGTGGTGAACTCCGACGGCGACACCCAGACCCCGCTGGCCAACGGCCGCGTCATGGCGGAGCACCTCGGCCAGCCGCTGATCAGCGTCTCCAACGACGGCCAGCACGGCCACTACGCGTTGCGCCGCAACGCCTGCGTCGACGCGCTGGTCAACAAGTACCTGGTGTCCGGCATCCTGCCGGCCTCGCGGGTGACGTGTGCCGGCACGGACATCGCGGAGACCGTGCCTCCGGGCGCGGCGGCTTCACTGGGCGCGCAGTCGGCCCGGCCGTTGAGCGACGTCCTGGGCGAGATCGCGGCGGAGACGAAGCCGTTCTGACCGCCTGAACGATCTTGTCGGACCTGCTGAGTACGTTATGACGCAGGGGTTCCCAGCTCGGGGGGACCCCTGCGTCAGCGTTGCTGCATCGCGTCCAGCACGCGGGCGAGCTCCAGCCGTGACGAGACGTGCAGCTTCGCGTAGATCCGCGACAGGTACACCTCGATCGTGCGCGGGCTGTAGTGCAGGGCCCCCGCGATGTCCCGGTTGCGCATTCCCTGCTGCACCAGCCGGGCCACGTTCTCCTCGGCCTCGGTGAGCAGGCCCGGTGCCTTCGACCGCGCGCGAGGCACCTTGGCGCCGAGCGCCCGCAACCGAGTGCCCGCCTGGCGCCGCAACCCGTGCGCGCCCAGGCGTTGGAACGCCGTGTAGGCCTCGACCAGCATCGGCGCCTCGTCGTCGGAGACCTCGCCCAGCGCGAGCTGCGCGCGTGCCTTCTCGAACTCCAGGCCGCCCAGCGCGGCCTCGGACACCGCCTCCCGCAACGATTCCACGTCCCGGTGCACGATCCCGGTGACGCGGCGCAGCGTGGTGCGCGACCACGGTGACACCCGAGTGGCGGACACGTCGGACAGCCGGGCCAGGGCCTTCTCCGCCGCCCCCGGGCGGCCGCGTTCCAGGTCGAGCTCGATCATCCGCGCCACCAGGACGCACGAGTAGGCGGCTTCCAGGCCGATGCCGACGTTGCCGTCCAGCAACGCGTACGCCTCATCGGCCTCGCCCCGCGCGATCAGGTACTCGGCCAGCGCCACCGCGTGCAGGCGCGAGATGTTCACGGACTGCGGCGCGGGCAACGAGGCGAGCCGCGCGGCGACGTCGAGCTCGCCGCGCCAGGTGCGGATGGACAGTTCGATCGCCTGCAGCACCCCGAGTGCCTGGTCGGCCTGCGCGGCCTCGACGTCGGGCAGCCAGCGGCCGATGCCGTCGAGCGCCGCGTCCCAGCGGCCGCCGAGCCAGTCCAGCGCGACCCGCGAGGCGGCTCGTTCGGCGCGGAAGCCGTGGGAGCCGACCTGGTCGAGGAGGTCCTCCGCCCGGCGGACGCGCCAGGACGCGTCGTGCACGAGACCGGCCAGCGCGGAGATCGAGGCGCAGACGGAGAGCGCCTGGAGTTCGAGCATCGGCTGGCCGTCGCTGTACGCCAGCGCGCGGTTCGCGTACTCGACGGTGCGATCGTGCTGGAACAGCAACGAGGTGAGCATCGCGAGGTGCTCGAAGACGATCACGCCCTCGGCCGGCGAGCTGATCGGCAGCGCTTCGATGCGGGCCACTTCGGAGACGGCGTCGTCGTGGCGGTTGTTGTAGACGAGGAGCACGGCGCGTTGGGCTTCCAACGACGCAGGTGCGTCTCCGCGCGTGACTTCGACGTCTGCCAATGCCATGGCTTCTGCCGTGCGACCGACCGAGAAGAGCGACGAGATCACGGCGGTGGCGACGCGCGTGCGTTCGGAGCCTGGTTGGAGGGACTCCAAGGCGGCGAGACCAGGGTCGATCGCCAGAGCCGGGCGGGAGGCGCGCGCCAGGACACGGCATTGCAGCGCCAGCAGTTCGGCACGTTCAGGGGCGTTGCGCGGCAACAACTGCAGAGCCTTGAAGCACAGCGCGGCAGCGGTTTCGGGTGCGGACGCACGGGCATGAGCCGCGGCCTCGGCGAGCACACCGACGGCCACCCGGTCGCCGGGAGCGGCGGACTCGGCGAGGTGCCAGGCGAGTTGGAGGAGGTCCACGGGCAGGCCCTGCGCGCGGTCGTCCAGCAGCCGCGCCGAGATCAACGAGTGCAGGTGACGGCGTTGCGCCGGGCCGACCTCGTGGTAGAGCGCCTCGCCGACGAGAGCGTGCGAGAAGCGGTAGCCGTTGTCGTCGTGCACCACGATGTGCATGCGCAGCAACTCGTCGAACGCCGCGACGACCGTCTCCTCGGGCAGCGATGACACCCGTGCCAGCAACGAGATCTGGTCGAGCCGCACGCGCCGGAACACCGACACCGCCCGTGCGACGAGCCGCGTGTCGTTCTCCAGCGGGGCGACACGACGCAGCAACGCCTCGCGCCGGGTCAGCCGGATCGCGCCCGGCGACACCGCGAGCCGGGCACGGTTGCCGTCGACCGTCACCAGGTCGAGCTCCCGCAGCGAGCGCGCGATCTCCGTGACGAAGAACGGGTTGCCGTCGGACCGTTGCCGGACCTCGCGGGCGAGCCCCTCGTCCACGGAGGTCTGCAGGACGACCTCGACGATGCGCGCGACGTCCGCGCCCGACAGCGGGGCCAGATCGAGGCGCACGACCTCCGCGTACGGCTCGACGCGGTCCAGCAGAACCGCGTCGGCGGACCGGCTCGCGGTGACCAGCACGAGCGGCGCGGAGGACAGGCGCCGCAGCACCAGCGTCAGCAGGGCGAGGGAGTCGTCGTCGACGTGGTCGAGGTCGTCGATCAGCAACGCCGCGGGACGAGTCGCGGTGAGCTCGGTGAGCAGCCGCACCACCCGGTCGCACGCGCGCCCGAACCACGCCCCGGAATCCTCGTCGCCCGAGATCTCCAACGCCGCCAGGGCGTCCGCGCGGGTCGTGTCCGGCGGCAGCGACCGGATCAGCGCCGCCACCGCGCCGTACGGGATGCGCTTGCCCAGCACGTCCGACGCCGACGTCAGGACCCCGCACCGCCGCTCCCGCAGCCGTCGCGCGATCTCCGCGAGCAACGACGTCTTGCCGATCCCCGGCTCGCCGCTGACCTGGACCACGACGAGCCCGGTCGCGGGCGCCTGGTCGACCCGGTCGAGCACGGCGCGCAGTTCCGGCTCGCGGCCCACGAGCGGCGTGGCGCGCGGTGGAGTGTCGGCGATGACGGCCTCCCGGCGGACTTCGGCTGCTCCGAAGTCTTCCACGCCGCTTTCCGCAGCGGATCAGTCACTCCAGGTGCACGTCACCGTCCTGAGCGCGTTAGCCGATGAGGGTTCCCTACTGACCCGTGGTTCCGCCGGGTGATGCCCTTGAGACCACCGCCGCCCGCCCAGGAGGATCAATGCCGATCCAGGGAACATGCGCCCCGCAGTTCGCAGAGGTGCGCACCGAGTTCGAACGCAACTTCGCCGAACGCGGCGAGGTCGGGGCCTCCGTGCACGTGACGCTCGACGGCGAGCCCGTCGTGGACCTCTGGGGCGGTGTCGCCGATCCTGCCACCGGCCGCCTCTGGTCCGAGGAGACCATCGTCCACGTGTGGTCGTGCACCAAGGCCGCCACCGCGCTGTGCGCGCACATCCTGGCCTCGCGCGGTGAGCTGGACCTGAACGCGCCGGTCGTGAAGTACTGGCCTGAGTACGGCGCGAACGGCAAGGACGCGACTCTCGTCCGGCACGTGCTGGCGCACCAGGCCGGCCTGCCCGCCGTCACCACCCCGCTTCCCGCGGGCGCCTTCTACGACTGGGACCTGATCACCTCGACGCTCGCCGCGCAGCAGCCGTTGTGGGAACCGGGCACGCGGCACGGCTACCACGGCCTGACGTTCGGCTTCCTCGTCGGCGAGATCGTCCGCCGCGTCACGGGCCTGTCGCTCGGCCGGGTCTTCGAGAAGGAGGTCTCGGGCCCGCTCGGCCTGGACTTCTGGATGGGCCTGCCGGAGGACCTCGAACCGCACGTCGCCCACACCATCCCGGTCGATCCCACCCAGCCGGGGATCCTGCTGCCGTCGCTGTTCGTCACCGCCCTGACCCTGCCGGAGTCGGTGCCGGGCCTGATGTTGCTCAACAACGGCGGCTACATGGCTCCCGGCGAGTCCGACTCCCGCCAGGCCCACACCGCCGAGATGGGCGCGATCGGCGGCATCTCGAACGCCCGCGGCCTCGCCGGCATGTACCGGCCGCTCGCTCTCCACGGTGCCTACAACGGCGTCCGCCTGGTCGAGGAGTACCAGATCCCGCAGATGTCGAACGTGGCCGTCGCCGGACTGGACGAGGTCGTCCTGGTGCCGACGCGGTTCGCGCTCGGGTTCCAGAAGGCCACCGACAACACCCACCTGCCGCCGAACGACCGCGAGGGCCTGCTGATGTCCGAGGAGGCCTTCGGGCACAACGGGATGGGCGGCTCGCTCGGGTTCGCCGACCCCGGAGCGCGGATCTCGTTCGGCTACGCGATGAACCGGCAGGGCCCTGGCCTGGGCGTCAACGAGCGCGGCCAGTCCCTCGTGGACGCCGTCTACCGCGCGCTCGGTCACCGGCGGACCGGCGGTGGCACCTGGTTCCGCTAACCGGGCGGAACGACGCGGCCGAGCCGTTTGCGCACACCGTCCTGCTGGTAGCGCGCGACGGTCTCGGCCAGCTGCTCGCAGGCGCGCTCGATGGACCTGCGGGCCTCGTTGCGCTCGCTGGTGATGGCGCTCAGGATCAGCCCGGTCAGCGCCACCGACCCGTTGAACGCCTGCAGCACGATCATCGTCGTCAGCAGCCCGGCGTCGGAGAACTGCCCGGAGGCCGCGGACATCACCGCGGCCACCGAGATGATCGCGGCGCACGGTGCGGCGATGGCGTGCTGGAACCGGAGCGCCGCCCAGATCAGCATCGGGAACACCAGGAACAGCAGCCGCAGTTCGGATGTCGTCACGTAGGCCGCGAGGACCGCCGTGACCACGAGCAGCGCGACGGCCTCCGCGAGCCTGCCGCGAGAGACGTTCCCGCGGCCGGGCAGGGTGACCAGCAACGGCGTGAAGATCAGCACGCCCATGGCGTCGCCGGTCCACCACACCGCCAGCACGGCGGGCACCTCGCTCCACGGCACGACGCCGTCGATCTTCAACGCCGCCGCGCCGACCAGCGCGCTGACGAGCATCGCCCCGAGCGCGCCGGCGAACACGAGCAGCATCGCGTCCTTCAGGCGGTTCAGCGCGGGCCGGAACCCGAAGCGCGTCAGCAGGTACCACGCGGTCAGCGGCGCGAGCGTGTTGCCCACGGTGATCATCGCGATCGCGACGGGTCCCGCGCCGAGGGTGAGGTTGGCGGACAGCGCGCCGAGCGCGATGCCGGGCCAGACCTTGCGGCCGGTCATCAGCAGCGCGGCCACGGAGATCCCCGTCGGCAGCCACAACGGGGTGACCTGCCCCTTGACCAGTGCCAGGACGAGGCCGACCTTCGCCGTCGCGTAGTAAGCGACCGCCACCAGGGCGATCGTGACCGCGGTGCGGAAAGTGGCGTTCACCGCCACATGCTGCACCGGCGCACACCCGATCGCCATACCGCGCGGCAGGCCGTACCCACCTGGCCCCACGGCGGATTCTTAGCTGTTGTGGAAGCCGCACTACAGCCCGTCACCACGACGTCGTGAGATGGAGGGCATGCGCACAGCCGAGGCGGCCGACGAGGTCCGCGTGGAGGACGGCGGACGCCGCGTGGTGGTCGTCGCAGGCCGCCTGCGCCTGCCGGTCTCCGCGGGCGTCACCGACGCGCAGGCGCTGACCCTCGCGAGAGCGGGCACGACGGCATGGCACCTCCTCCGCACGTGCGCGCACCTCAGGCCGGACGAGTCGATCGTGGTGCACGACGCCGCGAGCGAGGTCGGCGCGATCGCGGTGCAACTCGCCCGCAGCTTCGCGGCCGGCCAGGTCATCGCGACCGAGACGAGCCAGGCTCGCCGGCGCCGGGCCGTGAAGCTCGGCGCGGACGTCGCCGTCGACTCCGGTCGAGACGGGCTGGCACAGAGGGTGATCGAGGCGAACGAGGGCAAACAGGTCGACGTCGTGCTTGATCCCGGTGGCACCCTGGAGGCCTCGCTGGACGCGCTGGCGCCGTTCGGCAGGATCGTCTGCTATGGCGCTGACCAGGACGAATCCATCAAACTGACGGGGCTGCTCGGCGGCTCACGCGCGGTCATCGGGTTCCGCTTCGAACACACCCTCGACCGGCCCGACATGATCGCGAGGGCTGTCAGTGAGCTGTTCGGGTTGACCTCGGCTGGGCGATTGCGTCCGATGGCAGACAGCTAGTACTCGTTGGTAACAAGCCGCTTAAGGGGACCCATGAGGACCGTGTTCACGACCTGCCCGCTCTGCGAAGCGACGTGCGGGCTGGAGCTGACGGTCGAGGGAGACCGCATCACGAAGGTCCGCGGCGACCGCGAGGACGAGTTCAGCCGCGGCTTCCTCTGCCCCAAGGGCGCCTCGCTCGGCACGCTCGACGCCGACCCGGACCGCCTGAGCACCCCGCTGATCAAGCGCGACGGCGAGTTCCAGGAAGCGACCTGGGAGGAGGCCTTCGCGTACGTCGACGAACGCCTGAAGGACTTCCCCGACCGCAATTCCGTCGCGATGTACCTCGGCAACCCGGTCGTCCACTCGCTCGCCGGCGGCCTCTACGCCGGACCACTGCGCAAGGCCCTGGGCAGCCGCAACGTCTTCACCGCCAGCACCGTCGACCAGATGCCCAAGCACGTCCAGTGCGGCCACATGTACGGCAGCGTCTTCTCGATCCCGGTGCCCGACATCGACCGCACCGACTTCATGCTGGTCCTGGGCGCGGACCCGTTCTCGTCCAACGGCAGCCTGTGGACGGTCCCCGACGTGCCGGGCCGGTTCAGGGACCTGCGGAAACGCGGCGGCGCGTTCGTCGTCGTCGATCCGCGCCGCAGCCGCACCGCGCAGGCCGCCGACCAGCACGTCGTGATCCGGCCGGGCACCGACGTGTTCCTGCTGCTGGCGTTGATCCACGAGCTGTTCGCGCAGGACCTGGTCGATCTCAAGGACCTCGCCGGACACGTCACCGACCACACCGCGATCCGCGCGCACGTCGAGGCGTTCAGCCCGGACGCCGTCGCCGAACGCACCGGCATCGACGCCGACACGATCCGTGCGCTGGCAAGGCTGTTGGCTGAAGCCGAACGCGCCGCGGTCTACGGCCGGATCGGCACGACGACCGTCGAGTTCGGCACGGTCGCGTCCTGGGCGGTCGACACGCTCAACGTCCTCACCGGCAACCTCGACCGGCCCGGTGGCGTGATGTGGCCGCTGCCCGCGCACAGCAGGCGTGGAACGGGCAGCGGCAAGGGTTTCGGCATCGGCCGCTGGCACAGCCGGGTCAAGGGACACCCCGAGGTCATGGGGGAGTACCCGGCCGTGACGATGGTCGACGAGATCGAGACGCCCGGCGAGGGCCAGGTGCGGGCGCTGTTCACGATCGGCGGCAACCCCGCGCTGTCGCTGCCGAACTCGGCCCGGGTGAACGACGCGCTGTCCTCATTGGACTTCATGGTCAGCGTCGACCCGTACCTCAACGAGACGACGAGGCACGCGGACGTCATCCTGCCGACGCCGCCGCCGTCCCGCCGCGACCACTACGACATCGCGTTCCTCAACAACTCGGTGCGCAACGTCGCGAAGTACTCGCGCGCCGCGATCCCGTTGGAGGAGGGCAGGGTCGACGAGACGGACATCTTCTTCCGGCTCGCGACGATCCTGGGCGGACTGGGCCCGGTGGCGGATCTCGACGCCATCGCCGCGTTCCAGCTGGCCGACCTGAAGAAGAAGGCCGGCGCCGACTTCGAACCCGAGGGCGAGACGCGCGAGGAACGCCTGCTGGACCTCAAACTCCGCACCGGCGCGTACGGGGTGTCGCTGCGGCAACTGCTCGACCACCCGCACGGCATCGACCTCGGCCCGCTCACCTCGCGCCTGCCAGAGATCCTGCGCACGCCGTCCGGGAAGGTCGAACTGACCCCGCGGCCGATCATGGACGACCTGCCGCGCGTCCGGGAGGCCCTGGGAGCCCGCGAGACCGAACTGGTGCTCGTCGGCCGCAGGCACCTGCGCACCAACAACTCCTGGATGCACAACGTGCCCGCGCTGGTGAAGGGCAAGCCGTTGTGCACGCTGCTGGTCAATCCCGGCGACGCGGACCGGCTCGGGCTGCAAGACGGCAGGTCCGCCCAGGTGACCTCGCGCGTCGGCAAGATCGAGGTGCTGGTCGAGGTCACCGCCGACATCGCGCCCGGCGTCGTCTCGATGCCGCACGGCTGGGGCCACGATCAGCCCGGCACGCGGCTCACCGTCGCAAGTGAGCACGCCGGCGTGAACGTCAACCTCCTCACCGACGACCTCCGCATCGACCCGCTCTCGGGCACCGCCGTGCTGAACGGCACCCGCGTGCAGGTCGTGCCCGCCTGAAGCCCTTTCCGTTTGAAACACTCAGTGCGTCTAGGAGCCGCCATGACCGCCGGTGTCACCATCCCGAACGCGGTGCAGACCATCCGCCGGATAGCCGACCTGCCGTTCCTCGCGGAGCAGGCGTACGGCGACGCGGTGGCGTGGCGGTTCAAGCAGGACGGACAGTGGCGCGAGCAGACCTACGCCGAGATCTCCGAACTGGTGCTGGACCTCGCGTCCGGGTTCGTCCACGCCGGACTGGAGGCGGGCGACCGGGTCTGCGTGCTCGCGAACACCCGTCCGGAGTGGACGGCGGTCGAACTGGCCGTGCTCGCGGCGGGCGGCATCATCGTGCCGATCTACCCGTCGAGCACGTCCGAGGAGATCGCCTGGGTGGTCGGCGACTCCGGCGCGTCGATCGTGGTGGCGGAGAACGAGGAGCAGTGCGTCAAGGTCGAGGTCGTCGGCACCGAACTGCCCGAACTGCGCTCGGTGTTCTCGATCGACCCCGCCGGCGACCGGCCGAGGATCGCGGATCTGCAGGACACCGGGCGCACCTCGCCGCTGGCCGACGTGCTGGACGCCCGCCGCGCCGCGATCAGGCCGGAGGACCCGAGTCTGATCATCTACACCTCGGGCACCACCGGCCCGCCCAAGGGCTGCGTTCTCACCAACGCGAACTGGGTCGCACTTTGTCGTGTCGCGGAAGAAGCCCGCATCGACGCGATGACCGGAACCGTTTACCTGTTCCTGCCGCTCGCGCACGTCTTCGCCCAGATCATCATGTTCGGAACGATGTACCGCGGCGGTGCGCTGGCCTACTTCGGCGGCGACATGAAGGCGATCGTGCCGGAACTGGCCGAGGTCCGGCCGACGTTCCTGCCTTCGGTGCCGCGCATTTTCGAGAAGATCTACACGTTCGTCACGTCGAACGTGCCCCCGGAGCAGCTCGCGCAGGCCGTGACGCTCGGTCTGGAAGTGCGGCGCAGGCGTTCGGCGGGTGAATCGGTACCGCCGGAAATGGCGGCGGCCTTCGACCAGGTCGACGCGCTGTTCGCCAACGTGCGCGCGGTGTTCGGCGGCCGGCTCGTGCAGGCGCTGTCCGGCGCCGCGCCGATCTCGCGTGAGGTGCTGCAGTTCTTCCACGCGGCCGGCGTGCCGGTGCTGGAGGGCTACGGCATGACCGAGTCCACGGCCGTGGGCACCATCAACACGCTCGGCCGCTTCAAGCTCGGTTCGGTCGGCGCGTCCGGCGTGGCGGGCCTGGAGATGTCGCTGGGGGAGGACGGCGAACTGCTGATGCGCGGCCCGCACGTCTTCGCGGGCTACTGGCGCAACGACGAGGCCACCGCCGAGACGCTGCGGGACGGCTGGCTGCACACCGGTGACCTGGGCGAGATCGACGCGGACGGCTTCGTGACGATCACCGGCCGCAAGAAGGACATCATCATCACCGCGGGCGGCAAGAACATCGCGCCCGCGAACGTGGAGAACGTGCTGCGCCAGTCCCGCTGGATCTCGCACGCCGTCCTGTTCGGCGACCGCAAGCCGTACTGTGTGGCGCTGATCACACTCGATGCGGACGAGATCGTGCCGTGGGCGACGGCGCGTGGACTTCCGTCCGACGTCGAATCATTGGTGGGTCACCCGGACGTGCGAACTCTCGTGCAGGAAGTTGTCGACGAAACCAACTCGCACTTCGCCAGTGTTTCCCAGGTGAAGAAGTTCGTGCTGCTCACCAGGGACCTGTCGCAGGAGGAAGGGGAGCTCACCCCGACGTTGAAGGTCAAACGCAACGTTGTACATCGCCTTCACTCTGGGTTGTACGAAGGGCTCTACGAGTAACCCGTACGTACGAGAAATCCAAAAACAGGTACATCCACCCTGGCGGAATTCTTCCGCTCAGGGCAGAGTGGGACACCAAGCGGCGCTAGGCCCCCTCCCCCCTCGGGCCCAGCCGCTTCGCGGCCCCGGCTCAGGCGTACTCCCCCCAGACGCCCTGCCGGGGCCGCCTTGCTTCCAGTGCCGTGGCTCCCTTTCGGGCCACGGCACTTTTCATTTCCGAGGGGGCGTGGTGGTGCCGCGCACGATCAGTTGCGTCTCCGCCACGATCTGCGGCACCTCGGTGTTGTCCGAGTCCAGCCAGTCGAGCAGGAGGTTCACGGCGGTGCGGCCGGCCTGCGCCACCGGCATTGCCACCGTTGTCAACGCGGGCGAGCACAGCGCGGCGTACGTGAGATCGTCGAACCCGGTCACCGACACGTCACCGGGCACGGAGATGCCGCGATCCCGCAGCCGTGCCAGCACGCCCAGCGCCATGATGTCGTTGTAGGCCACGATCGCCGTCGTGTCGGCCGCCACGGCCAGATCGGCCGCCTGCAGACCGCCCTCGTAGCGCGGCGCGAACGGGCCGAGGTCGACCAGGTCCACCTTGTGCTGTGCGACCGCCTTCATCAGCCCGCGGCGACGCTCCTGGTTGGACCACGAGGTGCGAGGCCCGTTGAGGTAAGCGATCCGGTGGTGTCCCAATGCGACGAGGTGGTCGATGACGGCGTGCATCCCGCCCGCCGAGTCCATCAACGCGGCGGGCACGCCGGGCAGGCGCCGGTTCAGCAGCACCAGCGACGTCGCACCGGCCACCTCGTAGACCTGGGAGTCCTCCAGGCCCGGTGCGCACAGCACGACGCCGTCGACCTGCTTCGCCATCGCGTGCACGAGCTTCGCCTCGGCGACCGGGTCCTCGTCGCTGTCCGCCACGAACACCGCGTAGTCGGCCTGCATCGCCCGCGCCTGCACGGCCTTGAGCACGCCCGTGAAGAACGGGTTGTCGAGGTCGGGCACGACGATGCCGATGTTGCCCGTCTTGCCCGTGATGAGCCCGCGGGCAGCCCGGTTGGGCTGGTAGCCGAGCTCGGTCGCGGCAGCCAGCACACGCGATCTGGTCTCCGGGCGCACGAGCTCGGGAGACGTCAGCGCACGCGAAACGGTGGCCACCGATACGTGCGCCCTGCGAGCCACGTCGCGGATGGTGACTGCCACGGATACCTCACCCTCAACTGCCGGTTGAAACAATCATGACGGGTCAGGTGTCAAGCAGGGTCCTTGAGTCTCGTCACGAGCTGGGTCGGGTTCACAAACCTAAGCGCGACCACCAGCAACACCAACATCGACCCCGTGTAGATCACCGCCATCGAGTCGACCATCTGCTGTGGCCGGATGCCCGCTGACGACATGGCCTCGTACAGCGACACGACCAGGGTCTGGCTGGTCGGGCCCGCCGTGAGGAACGTCAGCTCGAACATGCCGACCGTCCTCACCAGCACCAGGATCGACGCCGCGAGGACGCCCGGCACGAGCAGCGGCGCCAGCACGCGGGTGAAGATCGCGAACGTCGAGGCGCCGCACATCCGCGCCGCCGACTCGATCTTCGTGTCGATCTGCTCGATGAACGGCGTCATCGTCAGCACGACGAACGGCACGGCCGGCACGAGGTTCGCCGCGATCACGCCGGCCATGCTGCCCGCCAGGTGGAACTTGTACAGCACCGTCGCGAGCGGGATGCCGTACGTCATCGGCGGCATCAGGATCGGCAGCAGGAACAGCACGTTGAGCAACTTCTTGCCGGGGAAGTTGCGTCGTGCCAGCGCGTAGGCCGTGGGAACTCCGATGAGGACGGAGACGACCACGACCGAAAGCGCGACCTGGAACGTCACGACCAGCACGTCCAGCAGCCGGTAGTCGCGCCACGCCTCGCCGTACCACTTGCCCGTGTAGCCGTCGGGCAGCCAGGTGCCGAACCACGTCTCCGCGAACGAGTTCGTGACGACCGCGCCGACGATGCCGGCCAGGTTGAGCATGAAGAAGATCAACGCACCCCAGGTCAGCCACACGACGGGCCGAGCGGTGAGCCTCATCCCTTGCCTCCCGTCGCGCCGCGGTACAGGGACGTGCGCCAGATCAGCACCACGCCGATCACGATCAGCATCACCAGCGCCATCAGCATCGCGATCGCCGAGCCCAGCGCGAAGTCGTTGTCCCGCAACGCCGTCTCGTACGCGGCGATCGACATCACGTGCGTCTCGCCGACCGGATCACCGACCATGACCGCGCTCGGGAACACGCTGAACGCCAGCACGAACGACAGGCAGAACGTGACGGCGAGCCCCGGTGCCAGCAACGGCATGGTGATCGTCCGGAACCGCTGCCGCCTTGACGCGCCCAGCGTCGCCGCGGCCTGTTCCAGCGTCGGGTCGATGCCGGAGAGGTACGACAGCGTCAGCAGGAACGCGAACGGGAACCCGGTGATGACCAGGCTGAACAGCACACCCCAGTAGTTGTGGGTGAGCTTCGCCGGTTCGTCCGCGCCCAGCGCCGTCCAGATGCGGTTGAACCACCCGGCGGGCCCGAAGAACGCGAGCAGTCCTTCTGCCGTCAGCACGGTGCCGAGCGTGATCGGGACGACCAGCACCGTCGTGAGCGCCCGCTTGCCCCGGAACCGCCCGCGCATCCGGAACGCGATCGGGATGGACGCCAGCACGTTGAACAACGCCGCGGGCAGCCCCAGCCGCAGCGTGATCCAGACGGTCTCCGCCAGGTAGGGGTCGGAGAAGAAGGTGATGTAGTTCTGGAACGGGCTGCCGCCGCCCTTGGGCTGGAACGACAGCTGCAACCCGTACAGGAACGGGTAGACGAACAGCAGCACCACGAAGACCGCGCCCGGCACCAGCAGCCACAGCACGCGGTCGACGCCCTTCTCGGCGAGCCGGTGCTTCAGCGAGGCCCTCTCCAACAGGGCCGTCACGAGAACACCAGCACGCGTTCGACGGGAACCGTCAGCATGATCGTGTCGCCGGGCGCCAGCCGCGAGTTCGTGCGGACGTGCAACGGCGAACCGTCGCGCAGCCGGGCCTCCACCGCCTGCTCCCGCCCGTGGTACTCGACGATCTCGACCACCGCTTCGAGCCTGTTCTCCCCGGATTCCCCGACGGTGAAGTCCTCTGGCCGCACCGCCGCCACGGCCTCCAGCCCGAGCTCCTCCCGATTGACGCCGACGAGCTTCACTCCGTCTCCGGTGTGGACGGTCGTGCGTTCGCCGTCCTGGGAGGCGACGGTCACCGGGATCATGTTGCGGTAGCCCATGAACCCGGCGACGTACCGGTTCACCGGGTGCGCGTAGACCTCCTCCGGTGAGCCGACCTGCTGCACCTCGCCCAGCCGCAGGACCACGAGCCGGTCGGCGAGGGCCAGCGCCTCCTCCTGGTCGTGCGTGACGTAGACGGTGGTGAGCCCGAGCGACTGGTGCAGCCGCCGGATCTCCGTGCGCATCTCCAGCCGCAGCGCCGCGTCCAGATTGGACAGCGGTTCGTCCATCAGCACCAGTGGCGGTTCCAGCACGATCGCGCGGGCGATCGCCACCCGTTGCTGCTGCCCGCCGGAAAGCTGGGCCGGGAACTTGTGCTGGTGCTCCTCCAGTTGCACGAGTCGCACGGCCTCGTCCACCCGCCGGTTCAGCTCGGCCTTGGGAGTCCTGCGCATGGACAGCCCGAACGCGATGTTGCGCCGCACCGACATGTGCGGGAACAGCGCGTAGTTCTGGAACACCATGCCGAACCCGCGCTTCTCCGGCGGCAGGTCGTCGATCCGCTTGCCGTCCAGCGTGATCCGCCCGCCGGTGAGCGGCAGCAGGCCCGCCAGGCAGTTCAGCGCCGTCGACTTCCCGCACCCGGACGGCCCGAGCAGGGCGACGAACTCGCCGCCCTTGATCGTGAGATCCATGCCCTGCAGGGCGACGGTGTCACCGAACGCCCGCCGCACGTGGTCCAGGTGCAGTTCGGCGAACCTCACTTCTTGCCGATCTCTCGGTCCCACCGCTGGAACGCCTTCACCTGAGCCGTGGCCGGCAGCGACTGCTCCTTCGGGTTCTCCTCGATCAACCTGTCGTACTCGGCGCGGCCGAACTTCGCGATGGCCTCCTGTGACTCCTTCGGCGCCATGTCCAGCGTGACGCCCTTGACCGCGGGACCGGGGTAGAAGTAGCCCTTGTCGTAGGCCTTGGCCTGCTGCCGCGGCTCCAGCATGAACTTGATCAGCGCCAGGTTCGCCGACAGCACGTCCGCCGAGACGCCCTTGGGGATCACGGCGTAGTGCGCGTCGGTGACCCAGTGGAAGTCCTTGAACGTCGCGATCTTCATGCCCTCCGGCACCGAACCGAGCACGCGCGGGTTGATGTCCCAGCCGGTGGTCGAGGCGACCATCCACGAAGTGCCGTTCGCGAGGTTCTTCATGACGTCGGTCGTGCCGCCGGGGTAGTTGTCGACGTACTGGCCGAGGTCCTTCAGGTACGCCCAGGTTTTGTCCCAGCCGTTCTCCGGGTCCTTGGGATCTTTGTCCCCCAACAGGTACGGCAGTCCCATGAGGAACGTCCTGCCGGGACCGGAGTTCGCTGGCCGCGCGTACTGGAACTTGCCGGGGTGCGCCTTCGCCCACTCCAGCAACTCGGCAGGAGACGACGGGGGAGTCGGTACCTTCGCCGGGTCGTACTCGAGCAGCGGGCCCGCCGGGTAGTAGGTGATCGCGACGCCCTGGTTCTGCGCCAGCTTCTGCATCTCGTTGGCGGCAGGAAGGTACACGTCTTCGAGCTTCGGGAGCTTCGCCGAATATTCGGGGAGCACGGTGTGGACGAGTTTCTGCTCGATGACGCTTGCCAGGCCATCGGTTCCGGTAAGCACCAGATGGGTCTGCGAGGTGCCCGAGTTCTGCTCGGCCTTCAGCTTGCCCGGCATGTCCGGCGCCGTCGCCTTGGTGGCGTTCACCTTCGACACGACGTCGGGATGCGCCTTGACGAAATCGTCGATCATGCCCTGCGTGAGCTGCAGGTTGCCGGCGACGTCGAGCACGTTCAGCTCGACCGGTTTCGACGGCTTGTCCGGGACGGAGGAGGGCGCGTCCTGCGCCTGGGGGACTTCCGGCGCACCACACGCCGTGACGAGCAGGAAGGCGGGGATGACGAGCCGCAACTTCATTGTCCAGCGCATCTCATGGCTCCCTAACTGACTCTGGACCTGGCGCGCGAAAACGTTTACGGTTTTTCTGTAACACTCGTACACCCGCCGCCGGGTCGAACGCAATGCCGCCGCCGCACAATCCGTTCCCAACGAAAGTGGGAGGCTTCTGTGGCACCCCGTTCACGGCGGTTGCCGGCGAGAACCGGCATCCTGGTCACCGCACTCGCAGTGGCGATGAGCTCGCTCGTCTCCGCCGCGCCTTCAGCCTCCGCCGCGGATGTCCTGCTGTCCCAAGGAAAACCGGCGACCGAGTCGGCTTCCGGCGGCGCGAACTACGCACCTCGCAACGCCGTCGACGGCAACGCGGCGACGCGCTGGGCCAGCAAGTCGAACACCGATCCGGCCTGGATCCGCGTCGACCTCGGCGCGTCCGCGACCATCAGTCGCGTCCGGCTGCAGTGGGACCTCTCGTGCGCCAAGGCGTACCGGGTCGAGACCTCGGACAACGACTCCACGTGGACACCGATCCACACCACCGCCGACGGCAAGGGCGGCGTCGAGGACCTGACGGTCACCGGCCGCGGCCGTTACGTCCGCGTCTACGGCACCACGCGCTGCCGCACCGGCACGTCGTACGGCTACTCCCTGCAGGAGTTCCAGGTCTTCGGCAACACCGGCCCGGCCGACGCCGAACCGCCGAGCGCGCCCGCGAACCTCGTCGCGTCGGACGTCAAGCCCGACTCGGCGAAGCTGACCTGGGAGCCGTCGACGGACAACGTCGCCGTGACGTCGTACGAGATCTACAACCTGGGCCAGTTCGTGAAGTCCGTGCCCGGCACGTCCACCACGATGACGGACCTGAAGCCGAACACCACGTACGGCTTCTACGTCAACGCGAAGGACGCGGCCGGCAACATCTCGCAGGCCTCCAGCACCGCGGAGTTCAAGACCCCGCCCGCCCAGGACGACCCGATCCCGCCGACCGCGCCGAAGAACCTCCGTTCCCCGGCGCAGACCGCGAACTCGGTGTCACTGGCGTGGGACGCGTCGACCGACAACATCGGCGTGACGCGGTACGAGGTCTACAGCGCCGGTGCGAAGGTCGGCGACTCCACCTCGACATCGGCCACGATCGGCGGCCTCAAGGCGAACACGGACTACAGGTTCACCGTCAAGGCCTTCGACGCCGTCGGCAACGCCTCACCCGCGTCGAACGAGCTGACCGCGCGCACCAGGTCCGGCGGCGACCAGGTCGGTGCCGTCACGCAGATCGCGACCGACAACGACGTCCCCTGGGGCCTCGCGTTCCTGCCCAACGGCGACGGCGTCTACTCGCGCCGCGACGCGCAGGACATCGTGCGCATCACGCCTTCCGGCCAGAAGACCACGCTGGGCAAGGTTCCCGGCGTCTCCGGCACCAACGGCGAGGGCGGCCTGCTGGGCATCGAGCTCTCACCGACGTTCGCCGCGGACGGCCTGATCTACGTCTACCACACGGCTTCCGGCGACAACCGGATCGTGCGCGCGAAGATCGAGGGCAACACCCTGACCGGCTGGACGACGTTGCTGACCGGCATCCCGCGCAACAAGTTCCACAACGGTGGCCGCCTGCGCTTCGGCGCCGACGGCAAGCTCTACGCGGGCACCGGCGACGGCCAGAACGGCGCGAACGCCCAGAACAAGCAGAACCTGGGTGGCAAGGTCCTGCGCCTGAACCCGGACGGCTCCGCGCCGTCCGACAACCCGTTCTTCAGTGAGGGCGGCAACGCCCGCTACGTCTGGACCTACGGTCACCGCAACGTCCAGGGCCTCGCCACGGACTCGCAGGGCCGCATGTGGCAGGCGGAGCTCGGCAACTCGAACATGGACGAGGTCAACCTGCTGCAGAAGGGCGGCAACTACGGCTGGCCGTCCTGCGAGGGAACGTCGGGTTCCTGCGGCGGTTACGTGGCACCGAAGAAGACCTTCTCGGTCGGCTCGGCCTCGCCCTCGGGCCTCGCGATCGTGAACGACGTGCTGTTCCTGGCGGCGTTGCGCGGCGAGCGGCTGTACCGCATGCAGATCAGCGGCTCGTCGGTCGGCACCACGACATCGCACTTCCAGGGCACGTACGGCCGGCTCCGCACTCCCGAGCCCGCTCCGGACGGGTCGCTGTGGGTCACGACGTCCAACGGGGACAAGGACTCCACGGCAGGCAACAGCTCCACCAAGTTGCTGAAGGTGGCACTGAACTAGAACGCCTTGAGGGGCACTCCACGCGGAGTGCCCCTCATCATCAGGCGGACCGGGTCCGCCGCCGGCGCACGAAGATCGTCGTGACCACGTACGCCAGGAACACCAGCTGCGCGCCGACCACGGCCCCCGTCGCCCACACCGGAGTTCCGTCGGGAAGCGCTCCCAACGCCAGCGTCGGCCCGGCCGTGCCACCGATGGTGGCGACGGTCAGCGACATCGAGTCGGTCAGTTCGTGCAACCGGCCCGACGGTCCTCTCACGTCCACGGCTTTGTCGTCGAACTCGATGCGCAGCTGTGCCGTGTCGCCAGGCTCGTCGTTCGGCTCCGGCTCGCCCAGGTCCGGAGTCACAACACCTGTGTTCACAAGTGTCTCCCTCTACCCGGCACAACCGTTGCGCTCGCCCTGAACGCGGCGACCGGGGGACCGTGTCGCGATGTTTCGCTCCCCCCAGCGCCAAACGTCGCGTCGCGGTCCGTCCTCAGGATAACGCCGCACCGCCGGTCTTCCGCAACCGATTCGCCACATTTTCTGTGTCAAAAATGTGCAAGGATGGGCGCATGGGAACCGAGCAGGGCAAGCCGGCCGTCGTCGAGCGCGTCAACGTCGCGTTGATCGCGGACTCGGCTGCCGCGCTGGGCAAGCTCCAGGCGCGCACCGGCATGAAGAAGGTCGACATCGTCAACCGGGCCGTGCAGCTCTACGAGTTCCTGGAGGCGCAGATGCGCGAGGGCAGGGAACTCGTGGTGCGCGACGAGAACGGCATCGACCGCATCGTCAAGATCTTCTGACCGTCAACCCGTTCAGCAGCAACGAGATCAGTCGCCGCGGGTCGTAGCGCGGGTCGTCGTCGCGCCCGATGCACAGGTTCCCGATGCCGCGCATCAGCTCGTACGGCCGCACGTCGTCGCGGATCTCCCCGGCCTCGGCCGCAGCCGAGAGCAGCGACTCGCACACCGGCCCGAGCCGGTCCAGGAAGTACGCGTGCAGCGACTCGAATCCGCTGCTGTCCGACTGCAGCGCGTTCGCCAGCCCGTGCTTGGTCACCAGGAAGTCCACGAACAGGTCGATCCACGCCCGCAGGGCCGCGAACGCCGAGTCCGAAGTGGACAGCAGGGCCGGGCCCGCTTCCGCGCACGCCTCGACCTGGTGCCGGTAGACGGCCACGACGAGGTCCGCGCGAGTGGGGAAGTGGCGGTAGATCGTGCCCATGCCGACGCCGGCCTCGGCGGCGATCTCGCGGATCGGCGCGTCGACGCCGGACCTGACGAACACCTCGGCCGCGGCCGCGAGCAGGGTCTGCTCGTTGCGCACGGCGTCGGCTCGCTTGCGTGGTGGCACGCGCGCTCCCTTCGCGGACGGTTGACAAAGCGGAACAGTGCTCCGTATCGTTCCGGAACGTCGCTCCGCTTGAGTGACTGTACCCGAAGGGAACCCCCATGACCGTCTTCACGGTGAGCCCCGTCGTTCTCGACGTTCCCGGCAGGCCCGTCGACCTGCAGGTGAAGGTCTCCGCGCCGACCGAGGGCGCCGGCCTGCCGATCCTGCTGCTCTCGCACGGGCAGGGCTACTCGAACCACCTGTCCTCGCTGAACGGCTACGCCCCGCTCGCGAACCACTGGGCCGAGCAGGGCTTCGTCGTCCTGCAGCCGACCCACCTCAGCTCCCGAAGCTTGAACCTGCCCGCCACCACGCCCGGCGCGCCGATGTTCTGGCGGGAACGGGCCGAGGACATGTCGCACCTCATCGACCGGCTCGACGAGATCGAGAAGGTCGTGCCGCAGCTGCAGAACCGCTGGGACCGCAGCAAGATCGCCGTCGTCGGCCATTCGATGGGCGGACACACCGCTGGCCTGCTGCTGGGCATGAAGACCGAGGGCGTGAGTCTGCGGGACGACCGGATCAAGGCAGGCGTGCTGCTCGGCTCGATCGGCAGGGGCGACGCCGTCGCCGACCTGGTGAAGGAGAACTACCCCTTCATGCAGACCACGGACTTCAGCGAGATGACCACGCCCGCGCTCGTGGTCGCCGGCGACGCGGACGCCTCCGCGCACCTGACCACCATGGGGCCGGACTGGCACGCCGACCCGTACCACCTGGCGCCCGGCCCGAAGCACCTGCTCACGCTGTTCGGCGCGGAGCACGGGTTCGGCGGCGTCTCCGGGTACGACGTCGCCGAGACCACGGACGAGAGTCCCGAACGGGTCGCGGTCGTGCAGCAGCTCACCACGGCCTACCTGCGCGGTCAGCTGCTCGGGACCACCGACTGGCAGGACGTGGCCACCGAGCAGGGCCGGATCGAGTCCAAATAGGACTCAAAGCGCGTTGGGCTCCGGATTCGTTCCGGGGCGTGACAGGAACTCGAAGTCGCAGCCCTCGTTGGCCTGCGTGATGTGCTCGTAGTACAAAGCGCCGTACCCGCGTTCGAACTTCGGCGGCAGCGGTGTCCACGCGTCCCGGCGACGCGCCATCTCCTCGTCGGAGATCTCCACGCGCAACACCCGCGCCTCGACGTCCAGCGTCACGAGGTCGCCGTCCCGCACCAACGCCAGCGGCCCGCCGATGTGCGCCTCTGGTGCCACGTGCAGAACGCATGCGCCGTAAGAAGTTCCGCTCATCCGCGCGTCAGACACGCGCACCATGTCCCGGACACCCTCGCGCAGCAGCTTGTCCGGGATGGGCAGCATCCCGTATTCCGGCATGCCGGGCCCGCCCTTCGGGCCGCCACCGGCCAGCACGATCACCGAATCCTTCGTGACCGCCAGCGAAGCGTCATTGATCCGTGCCTGTAGATCCTGGTAGCCGTGGAAGACCACGGCGGGCCCGGTGTGCCGCCACAACGCGGGATCAGCCGCCACGTACTTGATCACAGCGCCGTCAGGAGCCAGATTGCCCCGCAGCACAGCCAGTCCGCCCTCAGGGGAGATCGGGTCGTCCAGAGCCCGGATCACGGAGGAGTCGTGCACCTCGGCGCCTTCGAGGTCCTCGCCGAACGTCCGCCCCGTCACGGTGATCCGCTTGAGGTGCAACGACTCCCGCAACCGCGACAGCAGCCCGCGCAGCCCGCCCGCGTAGTAGAAGTCCTCCATCAGGTGCTCACCGGCGGGCTGCACCGAGGCCAGCACCGGCACCTCGCGGGACAACCGGTCGAAGTCGTCCAGCGACAACGGGATCCGCGACCGCCCGGCCATCGCGATCAGGTGGATGTACGAGTTCGTCGACCCGCCCAGCGCCAGTACGGTCCGGATCGCGTCCTCGTAGGCCTCCGCCGACACCACGTCGTCGATCGTCAGCCCCTCGCGCACCATCTCGACCACCCGCATGCCCGACGCGGCCGCCATCCGGTGGTGCGCGGAGTCGACGGCCGGAATCGACGACGCCCCGGGCAGAGTCAGTCCCAACGCCTCCGCGGCAGCCGTCATCGTCGAGGCGGTGCCCATCGTCATGCACGTGCCGGGGGAGCGGGCCAGCCCGGACTGGATCTCCGCCCAGTCCGAGGACGAGATCGTGCCCGCCCGCTTCTCGTCCCAGAACCGCCACATGTCCGTGCCGGACGCGAGCTTCTCGCCCCGCCAGTTCCCGCGCAGCATCGGCCCTGCGGGCACGAACACCGTGGGCAGCCCGGCGGAAGCCGCGCCCATCAGCAACGCCGGAGTCGTCTTGTCGCAGCCGCCCATCAGCACGCAGCCGTCGACGGGGTAGGAGCGGAGGATCTCCTCGGTCTCCATCGACAGCATGTTCCGGTACATCATCGGAGTCGGCTTCTGATACGTCTCCGACAGCGTGGAGACCGGGAACTCCAACGGGTAGCCGCCCGCCTCCCACACCCCGCGCTCGACCTGCTGAGCCCGTTCACGGAAATGCATGTGGCACGGGTTGATGCCGCTCCACGTGTTCAGGATCGCGATGACCGGCTTGCCGAGGTGCTCACCCGGATTCATGCCGAGCTGCCGCATGCGGGCGTTGTGTGAGAACGCCCGCAGCCCCTCGCCCTCGAACCACGCAGCGCTCCGCAGGGTCACAGCAGACTCCACGAGTTCAGCAGCACACCCACGGCGGAACGATCAGCCTCGGACAGAACCGAAGCAGGCGGACGCACGTCCCGGCGGCACAACCCGAGCTGCGCCAACGCTTCCTTCACGACCGACACGTTGTTCGCCGACTCGGAGGCGGCCCGCATCTCCTCGAACTTCCGGATGAACTCCCAGATCTCCATCGCCGCACCGAACTCGCGAGCCTGCAGAGCCCGGAGAATCTGCACCGACAGTTGCGGCGCGACGTTCGCGAGCCCCGACGTGAACCCGGAAGCTCCGACCGCGAAGTACCCCGGCGCCGACAGCTCGGCCAGCCCGGCGACCCACGTCAGCCGCTCCAGCCCGGCGTCCCGCGCGACCGACGCGAACCGGACCGGATCCGGCACCGCGTACTTCACGCCGACGACGTTCGGGCACGCGTCCGCCAGCGCGGCGATCTGCGCGCCGCCGATCCGCGGGTTCCGCACGTAGAGGACCACGCTCAGCTCGGGCACCGAGGAGGCGATCGCCCGGTGGTAGTCGACCCACCCGTCCAGCGAGACGTACGGGTGCACCGGCTGGTGGATCATGATCCCCCGAGCGCCGGCCCGATCCGCGAACCGTGCGGCGGCGACGGCGGATGACAGGTCGTGCCCGACCCCGGCGACGATCGAGGCACGGTCCCCGACCGCGTCCACGGTGATCTGCAGCGCGCGCTCCGTCTCGGCGGAGGACAACGTGTAGAACTCGCTCGTGTTGCCGTTCGGCGTCACGACCGAGACACCGCCGTCGACCATCCGGTCCACGATCGCGGCGTAGTTCTTCTCGTCGATCGCCCCGTCCGCGTCGAACGGGGTCACGGTGATCGCCACGACGGACGCCAGTTGTTCGGTGAGGTCATCGAACGACATCGGGAAGCTCCTCGACTACTCGGGCGGCGAAGGTCTGGATGTGGCGGCGGAGCAGGTCGGCCGCGGCGTCGCCGAACCCTTCCTCGGCCGCGACGAGGATCGCGCGGTGCTCGGCGTCCTCGGCGTCCCAGGTCGGGCTGATGCCCCAGCCCGCGACGGTGATCAACGCGGCCTGGTCGCGCAGCCCGTCGAGGATCTGGACCAGCAACGGGTTGCCGCACCCGGCGTAGAGCGCGCGGTGGAAGCGGCGGTTGGCCAGACTGCGCCGGGCCAGGTCAGAGGTGTCGTCCAACGCCGATCGGGCCTCGGCGAAGCCGGCCCCCAGCGCGACGGAACGGCGCAGCGCCTCGGGTTCCATCAGCATCCGCACGTCGTAGACGGACGAGGCCATCTCGGCGTCGACCGTGCGGACCGTGGCCCCCTTGTACGGGCTCATCACGACGAGCCCTGATCCGGCGAGCGTCTTGAGCGCCTCGCGCACGGGCGTCTTCGAGACGTTGAGCGTCGCGGCGAGATCCGTTTCGACGAGCGCCTGTCCGGGCTTCAGCTTTCCATAAAGAATCGCTTCTTTGATCGATTCCAGAACGAAGTCCGTCCGGGACGCCGGAAGTGCCCCCACCCGGTCATACATCATATATGAGAGCGTAGGAGCTGCTGGAGGCCCAGGTCAACCGTCTCGTGTGGGCTGCACAACGTCCTTGTATCTGCGTTGAACCAACTTCCTCCACGGCTCGTTTTGAAGGTGTTGGTCACCGCTGTACGCGGGACTGGAGAAGGAGAAATTTGAGTGAATCGTTCCGCGTAACCGTGTCCATTGCCGCGTCCGCCAGCGCATGGCACCGAACGTCCTGGGCACCAACGAGTTGAACGAGAACGACATGCTGATGGAAGAACTGCCACCGGAGGCCACGCTCGACGGGCCTCCACCGAACGCGGACCACCTGCTCCAGCGCACGCTGGGCACAGTCCGCGAAGAGAGACATCAGGCCGTGCGCCGCCGAGGCCGCATCACGGCCCTGTCATCGACCCTCGCGGTCGCCGGAGTCCTCGCCGGGGGCGTCTGGATGGGCCAGGGCCTGGGGGTGGGGGGCACCGCCGACGCGCTCATGCAGGGGACCTCGTCGACGGGCGCGCACATGGCCGTGCGGGTCACCGACACCGAGGGTGGCCTGAAACTGGTCGCGACGGTCGACGGGATGCAGGACGGGGAAGCCTGCTGGCTGGTCGTGCACACGAAGGACGGACGAACCTTCACCGCCGGCTCGTGGAGGGCGCACGACGGTGAGGTGACCTTGGCCGGGTCCGCGATGGTGCGGGCAGGGGACGTGGCCGGGGTCAGCGTGGTGAACCACGATCGGCGGCCGCTGGTGACGGCCCAGTAGTGAAGACGCGGAGCAGGAGCAGGACTCAGGTCGCGAAGACCTGCGAGTCGTCGGCGAACGCCTTCACCTCGATGGCGTTCCCCGACGGGTCGCGGAAGAACATGGTCCACTGCTCGCCGGGCTGGTCGGCGAACCGGCGGTAGGGCGCGATCGCGAACGTCGTGCCCGCCGCCTGCAGCTTGTCCGCGAGCAGCAGGAACGCCTCGACGGTGAGCAGCACTCCGAAGTGCGGCACCGGCACGTCGTGGCCGTCGACGGCGTTGTGCGCCGCTTCGGGTCTCGGCCCCCGGACCAGGTGCGTCACGAACTGGTGGCCGAAGAGGTTCCAGTCGATCCAGCTGTCGCTCGACCGGCCTTCCGGACAGCCCAGCACGCCTCCGTAGAACGCGCGGGCCTTCTCCAGATCGGTGACGGGCACCGCGAGGTGGAAACGAGGGACGGTCTGGGTCACGTGACGACTTCCTTCCGCTCGACCCACGAATTTGACCCTCCTGTTTCGACGATGTCAACATTTGGACATGCCCCTCCCCGCTGTCCGGCCGGTCCTGCGCAAAGGTGTCGCGGGGGAGGCCGCGGACCGGATCAGAGACGCGATCCTGAGTGGTGAACTGGCCGCCGGCAGCGCGCTCAAAGAGGTCGAGCTCGCGAGTCAGCTCGGTGTCAGCCGCGGTTCGGTGCGCGAAGGGCTGGTGCTGCTCGAAGGCGAGGGCCTCGTCGTGTCCGAGTGGCATCGCGGCACGTGGGTGCGCCCGCTGGACCCGGAGGACGTCGAGGAGCTGTACACGCTGCGGACGGCGCTGGACGTTCTCGCGATGCGGACGGCGGCGGTCAAAGCCCGGAATTTCGACGCTCTCGACGCGGTTGTCGGGGCAATGGAACTTGCTCGGACGGACGCCGAACGGGTCGCGCTCGACATCGAGTTCCACGACGCCGTGTACGCGGCGACGGGCCATCGGCGACTGACGGAGGCTTGGCAGGCGATCCGCAGTCAGGTCCACCTGTTCCTGCTCGCGCGGATCGTCGGCGACCCCTCCTACCAGGGCAACGTCGTGCCGGAGCACGCCGGTCTGGTCGCTGTCCTGCGTTCCGGTGACGCCGCGAAGGCAGGGTGCGCGGCGGAGGAACACCTGCGCGGTTCCTACGCGAAACTCGTGGAGCAGCGGTGACCGGCCCAGTTGAGACAGGCCACTTCGGTTTGCCCGAACGGGTTGGCAGGCTGTGACCGTGGTCAGGAACAAACCGGTGACCCTCGCGGTCGCGGTGGTCGCGGTCCTCGTCGTCGCGGGCTCCGCGGTCCTGCTCAACGGCACGTCCAGCGGCGCGCCGTCCTCTGACCAGTACGTCAGCGAGCTCGACCAGGTGCTCACCGAACCGAAGACGCCGAACGTCGTCATCCGGTGCGGTGCGAACGAGGAACGTCACCTCAACGCCGACAACCTCGTTGTCTCACCAGGCATCCCGTTCGGCGCGCACCACACGCACGAGTACGTCGGCAACAAGTCGGCCGACGCACAGTCGACCGATGCCTCTCTCTCGGCCGCGTCCACGACGTGCGAGAAGGACGACCTCTCGACCTACTACTGGCCCGTGCTGCGCCTGACCGACGGCACCGGCCACGACGCGCACGCGGACGGCGGCGGCCTGCACGGCAACACCGGAGAGGTGCTCAGGCCGAAGAGCGTCGAGATCCGGTACGACGGCAGCCCGGTGAGCGCCGTCCTGCCGATGCCGCGGTTCCTGCGCCTGATCACCGGCGATCCGTCGGCGTTCACCCACGACTACGGCCCGGACACGCGCGCCCGGTGGGGCTGCTCGGACCAGCCGGGCCGCTACACGACGAAATATCCGTTGTGCGGCAACGCGACCACGTTGCGGAGCTACGAGTTCGGCAGCTGCTGGGACGGCAACAACACCGACAGCGCGTCGCACCGCACCCACGTGGTGTTCCCGCTGGCCGGCGGGATGTGCCCGGCCAAGACGTTCCCCATCCCGCGGCTGCACGTCACCGTGGGCTACGACATCCCGCCAGGTCACCCGTTCGCGATCGACAGCTTCGAGGAGGAGCTGCGGGACCCGGCGACCGACCACGGCATGTACATCAACGTCATGCCGGACGCGCAGATGGCGGAGCTGGTCGGCCACCTCAACCGGTCCCGCTAACATCCGGCAATTCCATTTTCTGGTTCAAATCCGTTGAACCGAAGCTCTCTGTCGCTCGTGTGTCGGCTGAGGTCTTGAACAGGACGCCCGCAAGAGGTGTTCGCGGGCGGGGAGGAGTGGGTGGATGGCGGCTTTGTTCTCCCGCAAACGGGAGACCGCGGCCGACGAGGCACTGATCCGATCGCTCTACGAGGAGCACGGTCGGGCGCTGCTGGCGTACGCGACGCGGTTGACCGGCGATCGGGCGGCTGCCGAGGACGTGGTCCAGGAGACCCTGGTCCGAGCGTGGCGCCATCCCGACGCCCTCGTGAACGGCAAGGGATCGGTGCGCGGCTGGTTGCTGACGGTGGCGCGCAACATCGTCACCGACAGGGTGCGTGCGAAGGCGGCGCGCCCTCAGGAGGTGGCGGAGTCCCCGACGACGCCACCGATCGAACGCGATCACGCTGACCAGGTCGTCGACTCGGTGGTGGTGCTCGAAGCGCTCGACAGGCTGTCCTCCGACCACCGCGACGTGCTGATGGAGATCTACTTCCGCGGCCGGAGTGTGACGGAGGCGGCGCAGGCGCTCGGGGTGCCACCGGGAACGGTGAAATCCAGATCGTATTACGCGTTGCGAGCCTTGAGGGAGACCTTCGGAGGTCAGAAGGTCGCACTGAAGGGGGTGGCCGGATGACCACGCAGCACGACCCGCAACTGCTCGGTGCCTACGTTCTCGGAGCACTGGACGAGCAGGAGGTGCGGGAGATGGACGAGCACCTGGCGTCCTGCCCCGAATGCGCGCGGGAACTCGGAGAGCTCCGCGACATGGAGGCCTTCCTCGGCGAGGTGCCGCCGGAGGCCATGCTGGACGGGCCGCCCGAGGGCGGCGATCTGTTGTTGCAGCGCACCTTGCGCCAGGTGCGTTCGGAACGAGGTGGCGTCGCACGGCGTCGTCAGTTCACGCTTGGTGCCGCGGCGGCCGTAGTGGCCGCGTTGGTGCTGGGCGCCGGAGTCTTCGTCGGTAAGGCCACTTCACCCGAAGTGAACTCGGCCCTTCCCACACCGACGGTGGCACCGGACCCGGCGGGCACCAGGCTCGCCACGTTCACGGACCCGGTGACGAAGGCGTCGATGACGGTGAAGGTCGTCCCCGCCGCCGGATGGGTCCGCACGAACATGGCGATCAACGGCATTCCCGAAGGCGAGAAGTGCCGGATCTTCGTTGTCTCGAAGGACGGCAGCCGCCAGGAGGCAGGCTCCTGGGTGGTGTCCAAGAAGGGCGCCGCCGAGGGCACGAACCTGGACGGTTCCGCGCTGGTCGACCCCAAGGACGTGCAGTCCGTGGTGGTCGAGAACTTCGCGGGCAAGAAGTACGTCGAGGTGCCGGTTCAGGCGTGACCGAGGGGACGAGGGGCCGCTTCCGCAGTCAGGAGGCGGCCCCTTTTCTCACGGCTTGAGCACCACTTTCCCGGCCGTGGCACGAGATTCCAGCGCTTCGTGCGCTTTCGGGGCGTCCTTGAGCGCGAACGGCGGGTTGACCAGCGGCACGAACCGGCCGCTCGCCAGCCCCGCCAGCGACTCGTCCTCCAGCACCCGCAGCCCGCGCCGCATCAGGCCGGGCCCCAGCGCGACGGTCGCGGTGAGGCTGTTCGCGAACAACGCCTCCGTGCTGATCGGGGTCATGCTCCCGGACGCCCAGCCGTAGATGACGTGCCGCCCACCCGGTCCGAGCGTCTTCAACGCCAGCGCGCCCGCCTCGCCGCCGACACCGTCCAGCACCACGGTCATGTCCTTGAGACCGTCCGCCCAGCCGGGCTGGGTGTAGTCGATGGCGGCGTCCGCGCCGTTGTCCATGACGAGGTCGAGCTTCTCGGTGCTCGCGAGGCCGATGACCTGCGCGCCGACGTTGCGCGCCTCCTGCACGAACAACGCGCCCATGCCGCCGGCCGCCGACGTCACCAGCACGACGTCGTCCTTCGTGAGCTTCGCCGAGTCGAGCACCGCGACCACCGTGCGGCCGGTGCCGATCATGGCGACCGCCGCCTCGAACGACACGTCGTCGGGCAGCGCGTGCAGGGCGCTCACGCCGGCCACCGCGAGTTCGGCGTAGCCGCCGTTCGCCTGGCCGAGGTGCGCGACGACCCGGCGGCCGAGCCAGTCGCTGGAGACGTCGTCGCCGAGAGCGGTGACGACGCCGGCGACCTCACGTCCGGGCGTCATCGGGAAGCCGACCGGGCCGAAGCCGCCCTTGCGGATCGTGGTGTCGACGAGGTGGACGCCGGCGGCGGCCACGGTGACGCGGACCTGGCCCGCGGTGGGCTCCGGGTCGGGAACCTCCTCGAACCTGAGGTTCTCAGCCGGGCCGAACTCGTACTGACGAATCGCGAACATGCCTCTGACGCTACGAACTCCACCTAACTGGAGGTCAACAGGACGGGGGACGGCGTACCGGTAACCCTTTCGGGTGTTGATCTTCGGCAGGCGCCTGGGAGCGGGTGATGATCATGTCGTGACGCTGGGACCGGAGTCGGTGACGTGGCGGCTCGGCTGGTACACCCGGTTCGAGCTGGTGGTGCTGGGCCGTGCCGTGCTGATGCAGGTCGCGCATCCGGTGATCGCGGCCGCGGTGCGCGACGGTTACCGCGCCGACCCGTTCGCCCGGCTGACGAGGACCATCACCTCGTCCCAGCTGCGGTTGTTCGGTGGCGAGCAGGCCGCGGGAGAGGCGGACCGGCTGGTGCGGTCGCACGCGTTGATCCCCGGCGCGGACGAGGAGCTGTTCCGCTGGGTGCACGCCACCAGCTTCGACTCGCTGCTCACGGCGTACCGGTTGCTGCGGCCCAGGATGCCCGCGATCCACGAGGAGCGGCTGTACCGGGAGTGGCGGGAGACCGGGGAGACGCTCGGCATCAGGACGATGCCGGGCGATCTCACCGCGTTGCGCGCCTACCTCGACGACGTGGTCGCCACCCAGCTGGCGTGCACCGACGGGGTGCAGGGCCTGTTGGAGGCCTTCGAGCTGCGGTCCGGGAAAGCGCCCGGCACCGAACATCTGCCGAGCGCTCTCTGGCCGTTGGTGCGGCCGGTCGCGGCGCGGGTGCTGCCGGACTTCGCGGTCGGCACGCTGCCGGAGGCGGTGCGGGACAAGCTCGGTCTGGAGTGGACGGACCGGGACGAGCGCAGGTTGCGCCGGTGGATCCGGATGATCCGGCTCGTGTCCGCGTTCGTCCCGGCCAGCATGTTGCACTACCCGATGCCGTACAAGGCAATGCTCAGTGCGCGATCATCACGTGCTTGACGCGCGTGTAGTCCTCCAGGCCGTGCATCGACAGGTCCTTGCCGTAGCCCGAGGCGCCGAAACCGCCGTGGGGCATCTCGGACGCGACGAGGCCGTGCGTGTTGACCCAGACGATGCCGAAGTCGAGCCGTGCCGTCAGTGCCGCCACCCGGCCGGTGTCGCGGGTCCAGATCGAGGACGCGAGTCCCTGCGGAACCCCGTTGGCCAAGGAGATCGCCTCGTCGTCGTCCGCGAACGACTGCACGGTGATCAGCGGGGCGAACGCCTCTTCCTGGACCAGCTCGTCGTCCTGCGTGAGGCCCGAGACCACGGTGGGTTCCAGGAAGAACCCCGCGGAGCCGTGCCGCTTTCCTCCACAGTGGACGGTGGCGGTGGAACGGGACAACAGGCCGAGCACGCGGTCCAGCTGGGCCTGGCTGTTCAACGGACCGAAGTCGGTGCCGGGAACCTGGGCCGAGGCCGCCTTCACCAGCGCCGCGACGAACTCGTCGTGCACGGCCGAGTGCACCAGCACGCGTGACGCGGCCGTGCAGTCCTGGCCCGCGTTGTAGAACGCGGCGCCGACGACGCCCTCCGCGGCAGTCGCCACGTCCACGTCGTCGAACACCAGGACCGGCGCGTTGCCACCGAGTTCGAGGTGCGTGCGCTTCACCGTCGCGGCGGCGCTGCGGGCCACCTCGATTCCGGCGCGAGTGGAGCCGGTCAGCGACACCATGGCGGGCACGGGGTGTTCGACCAGCGACCGGCCGGTGTCGCGGTCGCCCAGCACGACGTTGAACACGCCCGCCGGCAGCACCTGCGCGGCCAGCGACGCGAGCAGCACGGTGGACGACGGCGTGGTGTCGGCGGGCTTGAGCACCACCGTGTTGCCCGCGGCCAGGGCAGGGGCGATCTTCCAGACGGCCATCATCAGCGGGTAGTTCCACGGCGTGATCTGCGCGATCACCCCGACCGCCTCACGCCGCTGGTAGGAGGTGTGGCCGGGGACGTACTCGCCCGCCGCGGCGGTGCCCAGAGCACGGGCGGCACCGGCGAAGAACCGGATCTGGTCCGCGCACTGCGGGATCTCCTCGTCCAGCAGCACCGAACGGACCTTGCCCGTCTCCCGGACCTCCGCATCGGCGACCACCTCGGCGTTGGCCTCGAGGAGGTCGGCGAGCTTCAACAGCGCGTGCTGACGTTCGCCGGGCGTCGTGCGCGACCACACGGGGAACGCGTCGGCGGCGGCCTGGACGGCGGCGTCGACCTCGGCGCCACGGGAGACGACCGCGCGGCCGAACTCCTCACCGGTGGCGGGATCGATGAGCGGTGAGGTGTCTTGTGCGGCTGACCCCGTTGCGGAGATCTGGGTGCCGTTGACGAAGTTCGCGACGATCACAGGTGCTCCAGATGCGTGGGGGCGAACATGCGCAACACCGCGGGCAGCACGACCACGTGCGGGCCGTCCGCGGCGAATGCCTTGGCGAGATCCTCGCGCAGCGATTCGGGCGTGCTGCGGGTGGCGGGCACCCCGAACGCCTCGGCGAGCGCCACGAAGTCCGGGCGGCTCAGTTCGGTGGCGGTGGCCTGACCGAACGCGTCGGTCATGTACTCGCGCAGGATGCCGTAGCCGCCGTCGTCGACGATCAGCCACACGACCCGCGACCCGTGCTGCGCGGCCGTGGCGAGCTCCGAGATCCCGTACATCGCGCCGCCGTCACCGGACACCGCGAGCACCGGCCCGTCGAGGGCCGCGGCGACTCCGAGCGCGGCGGGGAAGCCGTAACCGAGCCCGCCGGCGCCCTGGGCGGAGAACTGCGCGCCACCACGGGGATCCCACGCCGACCAGGCCCAGTAGGCCAGGATCGTCATGTCCCAGCATGTCGGCGTGCCGTCCGGAACGGCCGCCCGCAGTGCCGCGAGAACCTGCCACTCCAGGTCGAGTTCCTGCTGTGTGAACCGTTGCCGCACGCCCGCGAGCAGCGCCATCACCCGTCCCTCGGCGACGTCGTCGGCAGCGCGGGCCGTCACGCCGGAAGTCAACGCGCGCAAGGCATGGCGGGCGTCGGCGTGGATGCCCAGGGCGGGGTAGTTCGACTCCAGCTTGCCGAGGTCGGCCTCGATCTGGATCATCGCGCCGCGCGGCCGGAACGCCCGGTAGTTGCTCGACAGCTCACCCAGCCCCGACCCCACGACGAGCAGCACGTCCGCGTCGGCCAGGAACTCCGTGGTGTGCCAG
The DNA here is from genome assembly GCF_044765805.1 of Lentzea sp. NPDC102401. Lineage (NCBI taxonomy): Bacteria > Bacillati > Actinomycetota > Actinomycetes > Pseudonocardiales > Pseudonocardiaceae > Lentzea > Lentzea sp. NPDC102401. Next base: position 108,449 of record NZ_JBIWKS010000015.1, read on the forward strand.
TCCTCCAGCCACGACCGCGCGGAAAGCGGGTGCTCCCAGGGGAAGTTGCCCTTGCCGCCGAACGTCGTCACGACCGGCGCCCGCAGCTTCTCCGCCAGCTCCAGCAGCTCGTCACGTGCGTGCAGAGCGCCTCCACCGGCGAGGATCACCGGCCGGGCCGCGCCGTCCAGCAACCGCACGGCCTCCTCGACCAGTTCCGCACGCGGGTGCAGTTCGCGCGGCGACCAGGACACCGACGTCACGGGCGGCACGGAAGCGGGCCCGAGCAGCACGTCCTGCGGGATCTCCACCCACACCGGCCCGAACGGCGCGGTCAGCGCGATCTCCCACGCCTCGGCCAGCGCCGACGGGATCTGCGACGCGTGCCGGACGACCCGAGCGTGCTTGACCACGTCCCGGAACGACGCCAGCTGATCGGTCAGCTCGTGCAGGTACCCGCCGCGCACGCCACCGAGTCCGGCGGAGGGGATCTGCGACGAGATGCCCAGCACCGGAGCCGAGCCCGCGGCCGATTCCTGAAGCCCGGCAAGGGTTTGCAGCGCGCCGGGCCCGGTCGACACCAGTAGCGGCGTCACCGAGCCGGTGATCCGCGCGTGCCCGTCGGCGGCGAAGGCGGCGTTGACCTCGGTCCGCGAACCGACGTACCGCAGCTCCGACCGCCGCAGCGCGTCGAAGAGCCCGAGCGCGTGCTGACCGGGAATGCCGAACACGGTGTGCGCGCCAAGCGCCTCCAGCGTCTCGACGACGACATCGCCACCGTTGCGCGTCACGCGCCCTCCTTCAGTGCCAGCAAGCTCACCAGGTCGTAGGCCACGTGCGAGGCTGCCACAGAAGTGATGTCCGCGTGGTCGTAGGCCGGAGCCACCTCCACCACATCGGCGCCCACCAGGTTGAGACCCCGCAGCCCGCGCACGATCTCCAGCAGCTCGCGCGAGGTCATCCCGCCGGCTTCGGGCGTCCCGGTGCCGGGAGCGTGTGCCGGATCCAGCACGTCGATGTCGATCGACACGTACAGCGGCCGGGCACCGATCCGCTGCCGCAACGCGTCCACGGTCTCGTCGACGCCCCGCCGCATCACGTCCGACGACGTCACGATGCCGAACCCGAGCCGCCGGTCGTCCTCCAGGTCCTTCTTGCCGTACAACGGTCCTCGAGTGCCGACGTGCGAGATCGCCTCGGTGTCGAGGATGCCGTCCTCGACCGCGCGCCGGAACGGCGTCCCGTGCGTGTACGGCTCACCGAAGTAGGTGTCCCACGTGTCGAGGTGCGCGTCGAAGTGCAGCAACGCCACCGGCCCGTGAATCCTCGACACCGCCCGCAGCAACGGCAGCGCGATCGTGTGGTCACCGCCGATGGTGACCAAGCGAGTGCCGTCGGCCTGCAGATCGGTGGCGGCGCCCTCGATCGTCTCGATGGCCTCGCCGATGTGGAACGGGTTGACCGCGATGTCGCCGGCGTCCACGACCTGCAGGCGTTCGAACGGCGACACGTCCAGGCCGGGGTTGTACGGGCGCAACAGCCGGGACGCCTCCCGCACGGCCGAGGGCGCGAACCGCGCGCCGGGCCGGTACGAGACGCCGGTGTCGAACGGGACCCCCACCACCGCGACGTCCGCGTGCGCCACCTGGTCGAGGCGCGGCAGCCGGGCGAAGGTCGCCGGGCCCGCGTACCGCGGGATCTTCGAGGAGTCGACGGGGCCGATCACGCGTTCACCAGTTCCTCTTCCGTGGCGTCACCGGCCACCCGGCGGTCCCAGTTCGCGAGCACCTCGGGTGAGGTGGGCGGCGTGGCCAGGCTGACCACGACGTACGTCACGAAGGACGCGCCGAGGCTGTAGTAGATGGCTTCGTTGGCGTACACGTCCACGAACACCATGAACCCGATGGCCGTCAGCGATCCGACCGCCATCGACACCATCGCGCCGAGCCGGGTGCCGCGCTTCCACACCAGACCGCCGATGATCGCGACCAGCAGTCCGCCGACGAGGATGTTGTAGGCGACCGTCAACGCGGCCACGACGTCGTTCAAAGCCACGGCGATGGCGATCGCCACGACACCGATCACGAGCGTGAACATCCGGTTGTTGTGGACGTCCGAGTCGGTCTTCCGCCGCCAGATGTCGTTGGAAGCGACGGTGGCGCAGGCGATGAGGGCACCGGACGACGTGGACATCATCGCGGCCAGCGCCGCGGCGAGCACGAGTCCGCGCACGCCGGTCGGCAGCAGGTTCTCCACGATCGTCGCGAACGCCTCGTCCTTGTTCGCGATGTCCGGGTACAGCGCCTTGCCCGCGAGGCCGATCAGCGCGCCCGCGACCGCGTAGACCAGGCAGTAGAGGCCGGAGGTGATGCCGCCCCAGGTCGCGACCTTCGGGGACTTGGCGGTGAACACGCGCTGCCAGATGTCCTGGCCGATCAGCAGGCCGAACACGTAGATCAGCAGGTAGGTGACGATCGTGCTGACGCCGATGTTGCCGACCTCGAACATCGCCGGGTCGTTCAGCCGAGCCTGGATCCCGTCGAACCCGCCCGCGGTGGCGAGGCTGATCGGCAGCAGCAGGAACAGGATGCCGACCGTCTTCACGACGAACTGCACGATGTCGGTCAGCGTGATCGACCACATGCCGCCGAGAACGCTGTACAGCACCACGACGGCGCCACCGATGATCACGCCGAGGGACTTGGGCAGTCCGAAGAGGACGTTGAAGATGGTGGAGTACGCGATCGTCGACGTGACGGTGAGCATCAGCGTGTAGGCCGCCATCACCAGGCCGGAAATCATGCTGGAGTTGCCGCCGTACCGAAGATCGAGCATCTGCGAGACGGTGTAGACCTTCAGCTTGACGATCCGGCGTGCGAAGAGTGCGCTCAGCAGCAGGATGCCGAGGCCGATGGCGAACACCATCCAGGCGCCGGAGACGCCGAACTTGTAGCCGAGCCCGACACCGCCGATGGTCGACGCGCCGCCGAGCACGACGGCCGACATGGTGCCGGAGTACATCGTGAAGCCGAGCCTGCGTCCGGCGACCAGGTACTCGCTCTTGCTGGTGGCACGGCGCATGCCCCACCAGCCCATGCCGATCATGCCGAGCACGTAGGCGGCGATCACCGCGTAGTCGAGAGCCACTGTCGGACCTCCTTGGGTTGCAGGTCACAGTAGGAACGCGCGCTGGCGCCGGTAAGTGGTCGTTGTGCACAATCGGCGGACCATGGTTGTGCAAACCGTCCCACTGCGGGATCTCGTCGCGCGAGTCGATCTCGGTCTGACCGTCCTGTGTGGAGCCGACGCGCTGGACCGGCCGATCCGCTGGGCGCACGTGTCCGAACTGGAGGACCCGACGCCGTACCTGGTCGGCGAGGAGCTGCTGCTCACGGCCGGCGTGCGGTTCCCGTCCGACGTGCCCTCCTACGTCGCCGGGCTGGTCGCGTCGGGTGTCTCCGCGATCGGGTTCGGGGTCGAGCCGGAGTTCCCGACGGTGCCGTCGTCGCTGGTGGAGGCCTGTGCGGCGCAGGGGATGCCGCTGCTGGAGGTGCCGCCGTCGACGCCGTTCCTCGCGGTCTCGCAGGCACTCGGGGCGTTGCTCGCGGAGATCGCCGTGCGGGAGCAGCGGATGCTCGCGGACAGTCAGCGCGCCCTGACCCGTGCCGCGACCCGCGTCCGTCCGGTCGAGTCGGTGCTGACCACGCTGGCCGTGGTGCTGAACTGCCGGGCCGATCTCGTGGATCCCGCGTTCGCGCCCGACGACGTCGCTTCTCTCGTCGGGCGGGTCGCGTCGGGCCGGGGCCCCCGTTCGGCCTCGACCCAGGTGGGTGAGGACCACGTCACGCTGGACCCGGTCGAGTCCGCGGTGCTCGTGGTGCGCCGGTCGGCCCCGCTGTCGCCGGCCGAACGGGCCGTCGTCGCGGTCGCGCTGGCGTTGCTCGGGCTGCTGCGCCGCGACCTGGAGAGCGAACGCGGCCAGATCGCCCGGCTCGCGGCCTCCGCACTGCTGCGCTCGCGGGTGGCCGGGATGGAGAAGGTGCTGGGACCCGCCCCCTACCGGGTGGTGGCGGGGGAGTCGAAGGCGGACTACGACGTGCTGGCGCAGCGGTACGGACCGCTGGTGTCGAAAGAGGAGGGTGGCGGGTTCCTCGCGTTGCTGGGTGTGGGTACCGAGGTGTCGGGGCCGGTGGGGGTGTCGCCGGTCGCCGATTCCCCCTCCGCGGACGGGTTCGCCTCCGTGCCCCGGTCCGAGGTGGACCGCGCGGCGGCTGAGGCCCTCGCCCTGCTGGCCCGCGCCAAAGCCACCGGCGAACCCGCCTTTCCGGCGTCCGATCTGTCCTCTCTGGTGGACCCGGTCGCGGCACGGGAGTTCGCCCGCCGCGAGCTCGCAGGACTGCTCGGACGGCCCGAACTGATCGACACGCTGAGGGCCTGGCTCGGTCAGCACGGCAGCTGGGACCGGGCCGCGGGGGTGCTCGGCGTGCACCGCAACAGCGTCCGGCACCGGATCTCCCACGTCGAACGGCTGCTCGGCCGTGATCTTGGAACGGCCGACGCGCGGGCCTCGCTGTGGCTCGCGCTGACGTGGCTCGATTAATTGCTTTGCGGCGGGTGCGCGTTCTCGGTCATCATTGTTCCATGATCCGAGCAGATGAATGGGCCGGAGCGCCCTCCAAGCTGTGACCTGCTAGTTCCTTTTCTTCTATTTCTGCGAGCATTTTTGTGTCAATGCTCGTTCCTGGCGTGTTCGTCTAGTGGTCAGGACGTCGGATTCTCAATCCGGAAACACGGGTTCGATCCCCGTACGCGCTACGTGGCCCGGTCTCAGTGGGGTGGACCGGGCCCTCCCGCAGAGGTGTCCATGTCAGACGGACCCAAAGAATCTTCGAAAACTTCGCCCGAATGGTCTAGGCGCCAGTTACGCTCTGCGAATGGCTGCGGTCCCCGCCTTCGCACGCTACGAGGTCGACGTACGTCGGCCGAACGCCGCGCGGATCCACGACTTCTATCTCGGTGGCGCGCACAACTACGCCGCCGACCGCGCGTTCGCCAAGCAGGCAGTCCGGATCGACCCGGAGTTGCCACTCGTGACCCGAGCGCAGCGGTCGTTCCTGCGTCACGCCGTCCGCCACTGCTGGGCGGCGGGCGTGCGTCAGTTCCTTGACCTCGGCTCGGGCATACCGACGTGCGGTGCCACGCACCAGACGCTGCCCGACGCGCGCGTGGTCTACGTGGACTCCGATCCGGTCACGGTCGCGTTCTCCCGTGGACTGTTGCGCGGCGAACCGCGGGCGTGCGCCGTGGAAGCGGACCTGCGCCGTCCCGATCAGGTGCTGCGGCATCCGGGCGTGCTGTCGCATTTCGACCTGCGCGAGCCGTACGCGGTGCTGATGGTCGACGTCCTGCGGTACGTCGACGACGTCACCGGACCTGGCCGCGTCGTGCGCCGCTATCGGCACGCGCTCCCGGCCGGCGGGTTCCTCGTGGTGTCGCATCCGACGCCGGTCGAGCAGCTGATGGAGGGGCTGTCGATCGAGGCGCCGGCCGTGGTGCCGGGCGCGTACGCGGGAATCGGGCGCAAGGGACACCGCTGACGCCGAACGTTTGGTCCCTGTGAGGTCGGGGTAGTCCGCCAGGCAACAAGACACGGAGCCTGGAGGGCGAAATGACCCACCGCATCAAGGTCGCCGGTCTGCAGCCGGTGCAGCTGCTGGCCGGACTGGCCGGCATCGCGTTCATCGTGTTCGGCATCGTGGGTTTCACTCGCACAGGGGTCGGCGACTGGGCTGCCAGCTCGTTCGTGCTCGGGTTCTCGGTGAACCCGTTGCACAACACGGTGATGGTGGCCGTTGGCGTGCTGGGCCTGCTGATGGCTCTCGGTTCGGGTCTCTCGCGGCTGTACGGCTGGCTGCTGTTCGCCGGCTTCGCCGCGCTCTTCGTGTGGGACCTGATGATCACCGGGATCCTCGCCCAGAACCCGGCCGAGCAGTACGGCAACCCGCTGGCGGTCAACACGAACGACAACTGGTTGCACCTCGGCCTCGCCGTCTTCGGCCTGCTGCTCGCGGTGATGCCCGCGCGCCGCAAGCTCGTCGAGGACCACGACGAGGAGCCGGTCGTGCCCGAGCCGCGCTCGGAGGCGTTCCGCGACGAGCGGGACGGCTCGCCGCGCGTCGAGCAGATGGACCCGACCGTCAGCACCGGACCGACCGCGCCCATCACCGAGCCGCTTCCGACCGGTTCGGCCCGCGCCGCCCGCAACGAGCCGATCACCCAGGAGCAGGCGGTGGTCGACCCCAAGACCGAGCGGGTGAGCAAGGACAAGATCAAGCACTGATTCCCGGACGAACCCCCGGTCCGGCGCAGACGCGCCGTGCGAGCCCACATACGGCTCACACGGCGCGTCTGTTTCTATGTCGCGATGCCTTCCGAGTTGCTGACGCACGAAGTGCTGATCACGTGGGGAACCGCGCTCGCCGCGTTCCTGGCCGTTGCCGTGCACGGGATCTGGCGGCTCACCCGCAACGTCATCACCATCGCGCACGAGGGCGGGCACGCGTTGCTGGCCGTGCTGACCGGGCGGCGGCTGAGCGGGATCAAGCTGCACTCCGACACGTCCGGCCTCACCGTGTCGCGGGGGAAGCCGCGTGGGCCGGGGATGGTGCTGACGGCGCTGGCCGGGTACATCGCGCCGTCGCTGCTCGGGTTCGGCGCGGCCGTGTTGATCACCAACGAGCAGATCCAGCTGATGTTGTGGATCAGCATCGGGTTCCTGGCGGCCATGCTGATCATGATCCGGAACGTGTTCGGGGTCTTGTCGATCATCGTCACCGGTGGGGTGTTCTTCTTCGTCTCGTTCTACGCGTCTGTCGAGGTTCGGGACGCCGCTGCTTATGTGTTCGCCTGGTTCCTGCTGCTGGGCGGGGTCCGGCCGGTGTGGGAGTTGCAGGTCAAGCGGTGGCGGAGGCAGGCTCCCCGTTCGGACGCCGACCAGCTGGCCTGGCTGACCGGGGTGCCCGCGCTGGGATGGGTGACGGTGTTCGGGGTGGTCAGCGCGGCCGCCCTCGTGGGTGGCGGGGCCTTGTTGCTCGGGCGGTGGTGACGCGGCCCTCGGCGGGCGCTGTCACAACCGGTTTGGCGCGGGTGAAATACTTGTGTGACCAAGCCGGTTGTCGAGAGGTGGGTTCAGTGCTGCGTGGGGATGTCGGGCTTGAGCTGGGCCAGCGGGTCGCGCGGGCGTTGCGCGTCGCCCTGGACGTGGACATCACCGCCGAGGAAGCGCTGATCCGACCGTCCAACCGGGACGGTGCCGACTACCAGTGCAACGTCGCGATGAGCCTGGCCAAGAAGATCGGGAAGAACCCGCGTGAGGTCGCCGCGCTGATCGTCGAGCACCTGGACGCGCAGGACGCGCTTGAGACGCCGGAGATCGCTGGGCCCGGCTTCATCAACCTGAAGTTGCGGCGCGAGTGGCTCGAGGCTCAGGCCGCGAACCTCGTGGGGGACGCGCGGCTCGGCGTGCCGAAGACCGAGGAGCCCCGGCGGATCGCCATCGACTACAGCAGTCCCAACGTGGCCAAGGAGATGCACGTCGGGCACCTGCGGTCGACGATCATCGGGGACGCGTTCTGCCGGCTGCTGACGTTCGCCGGGCACGAGGTCATCCCGCACAACCACCTCGGTGACTGGGGGACTCCGTTCGGCATGCTCATCGAGCACCTGACGGACGAGGGTCAGGGGGCCGAGCACGAGATCAGCGACCTCAACGCGTTCTACCAGCAGGCCCGGCAGAAGTTCGACAGCGATCCCGGGTTCGCGGACCGGGCCCGGCGTCGCGTGGTGTTGCTGCAGGGGGGCGACGAGGCGACGCTCAAGTTGTGGCACGAGCTGGTGGGCGAGTCGCAGCGGCACTTCAACCAGATCTACGAGCTGCTCGGCATCGGGCTGTCGGCAGGCGACAACTACGGCGAGAGCTTCTACAACCCCTACCTCGCGGACACGATCACCGAGCTGCAGCAGAAGGGTCTCATCGAGACCAGCGACGGCGCGCTCTGCGTGTTCCCGCCGGGGTTCAGCAACCGCGAGGGTGACCGGTTGCCGCTCATCGTGCGCAAGAGCGACGGCGGGTACGGGTACGCCACCACGGACTTCGCGACGGTGCGGTACTGGGTGCGGGACCGGAAGGTCGACGAGCTCATCTACGTCGTCGGGACGCCGCAGGCGCAGCACTTCCAGATGATCTTCGCGACCTCGAAGCAGGCCGGGTGGCTCGACGACGCGCACACCGCCGTGCACACCGGGTTCGGCACGATCCTCGGGGCCGACGGTAAGACCATCCGGACGCGGGCCGGCGGGACGATCAAGCTGATCGACCTGCTCACCGAGGCCGTCGAGAACTCCTACAAGGTGATGCCGGAAACGTCCGAAGTGGAGGGTGCGGAGAAGGACGCGCTCGCCCGCACGATCGGACTGGGCGCGGTCAAGTACGCGGACCTCTCCAACGACCGGGAGAAGGACTACGTCTTCACCTGGGAGAAGATGCTCGCCACCACCGGCGACACCTCGGTCTACATCCAGTACGCGAACGCCAGGATCCTGTCGATCGGGCGCAAGGTCGGGCGGGTTCCCGCCGAGAACGCGCCGCTGGTGCTGCAGGAACAGGCCGAGCGCGACCTGGCGTTGAAACTGCTGCAACTGCCCACGGCGATCCGGGCGGCCATCGACGAGCTGGCCCCGCACAAGCTGACGAACTACCTGTTCGAGACGGCGACGGCGTTCTCCGCCTTCTACAACGACTGTCCCGTCGCGACCGCGGAGACGCAGGAGTTGCAGGACTCGCGGCTGCAGTTGCTCGCGCTGACGTCGCGGGTGCTCACGCTGGGGCTGTCCCTGCTCGGTATTGGAGCACCCGAAAGGCTGTAGCAGGTTTATCCCTGGTCAGGCAGAGGTACGCAGTGATCGCAACTCTTTCCCCCAGCCCACCGGGAGTCGCGATGACCTGCACCACTCGTTTGCCCAAGCCGGTCACCGAAGTGTGGGACTGGCAGATGGACGGTCTGTGCCGTGGGCAGAACAGCGCGGTCTTCTTCCACCCGGACAACGAGCGCGGGTACGCGCGCGCTGCCCGGGAGGAGAAGGCGAAGGCGATCTGCGAGCAGTGCCCGGTACTGGCACAATGCCGCGACCACGCGCTCGAGGCTCAGGAGCCGTACGGCGTGTGGGGCGGCATGGGGGAGGACGAACGGCGCCAGATCGTCGTCGCGGCCCGGCGCCGTGTCCGTGCCTACTCCTCGAGCACGTCCCTGAGCTGACGCAACGTCTTCGCGAGCAGACGCGAGACGTGCATCTGGGAGATGCCGACCTTCTGCGCGATCTGGGTCTGGGTCATGTTGCCGAAGAAGCGCATGACCACGATCTTGCGTTCGCGCTCGGGCAGCTTCTCCAGCAACGGGTGCAGCGCCTCGCGTTGTTCGATCATCGCGATCTCGGGATCTTCCTCGCCGATCGTGCTGCCCAGCGAGATCGACGAGTCCTCCGACATCAGCATGTCGTCCAGGGACGCGCTCTGGTAGGCGTTTCCGGCCGCGAGTCCTTCGTGGATCTCCTCGCGTGACATACCCAGGTGCTCGGCGAGTTCCGACGGCGTGGGCGCGCGGCCCAGCGACTGCGACAGCCTCGACGTACCCGCGTTGATCGCCAGGTGCAGCTCCTTGAGCCGCCTCGGCATCCGCACCGACCAGCTGGAGTCGCGGAAGTACTTCCGGACCTCACCCATGATCGTCGGCACCGCGAACGACAGGAAGTCGCTGCCGCGGTCGGGGTCGAAGCGGTCGACCGCGTTGATCAGGCCCACCGTCGCGACCTGGACCAGGTCCTCGTGCGGTTCGCCGCGGTGACCGAATCTGCGTGCGATGTGCTGGGCGACCGGGAGGTGTTCGGTGACGAGCCTGTCCCGCAACGTCTCGCGCGCCGGGCCTGCGGCGGTGACCGCGAGCTCGGCGAACAACGGTGCCAGGTGGTCGTAGTCACCGGAGCGGGAGGACTTGGCCTCCGGCTTGGTCTCCTCCGTCTTGGTGGCCTCTTCCGCCCCGGTCACGCATCCACCGCCCCTGCCGTGGACTTCACGAGGTCGATGTGAACCACGAACCCTTCGGTCTCCTCGACCGCGGTCTGCACCGAGTCGACGAGCGCGGTCAGCACCCGCCAGCCGAAGCTGGCCTCGTCCGGGCCGGCCGCGGACTTCGCCGACACCTTCGCGGCGACGTGCACGGCACCTCTGTCGTCCACCGCGAAGTGGCAGCTGAGCACCGCGTCCTGAGCCGCCAGCGTGATCAGCGTCGAGCACGTCTCGTCCACGGCGAGCTTCAGGTCCTCGATCGAGTCGAGGTCGAAGTCCTGGCGCATCGCGATGTCCGCCGCGACCGCACGCACGATGGACAGCTGCGTGGGATCCGCGGCCATCCGAAGCTCGACGCCTGACAATTGAGTCACAGCCACCTCGTAGTCCGTTCTGCTGAAGGCGGGCACGTCATCGCCGTACCCGAATCGATCTCATTTCACACGTGTATTCGCGCCGTGGCCTGGGAAATCACCTGGCAGAAGCAATCAACGGGAGGGGCGCTGTGCTTGTGCACGAGGACTTCCTTGCCCTCAGATTCCCGGCGGACGCGCACGAGGTGGCGCCTGTGCGGCACCAACTTCGCCAATGGCTGCAGGGCAGCGGCTTCGGCGAGGACGAGGCGGGCGACCTCGTTCTCGCGGTCAGTGAAGCGGTCAACAACTCCGTGGAACACGCCTACCCCGGCCTGGCGGACGGCACCATCGAGGTGCGTGCCCGCGTCGACGCGGACGGCTCGGCGCGCGTCGACGTGGCCGACCACGGCCAGTGGCGCGTACCGCCTCCCGCGCTGACCACGCGGGGCCGGGGACTTCTGCTCATGCGGGAAAGCGTGGACGAGGTCGAGATAGATCGCAGGGCGAGCGGCACGACCGTGCGCCTGCGTCGAGCCCGTTCGCCCGCACTGCCCGTGGCCCGGGCCGCGACTGAATGCGACGTCCAGGTCCACGAGACCTCCTCCGGCGTAGTAGCGGTGGTGTGCGGAAACGTGCCGGCCGAGGCAGGCCCGTCGCTGCGCCGCACGCTGACCACGGCGGCACGCGGCGGCACCGTGCCGCTGACCGTCGATCTGAGTGGGCTCGGCGTGGAGAAGGGCGGAGTGGAACAGGCCCTTCGCGCGGTCGCCGAGGCGCTCGGAGCGGCGGGCAACAGGCTCACCGTCCGCGGCACCGGCTGAGCGGACCGGGTTACCCCAGGGCCGAGTCGACGGAGTCGTGCAGGCTGAAGACCTCGCCCAGTCCCGTGGCCTCCAACGGGCGCGTCACCGCCCGTGCGGTCGCCACCACCTTGAGAGCGGCGTTCTCCCGCTGGGCCAGCCGGGCGGCCTCCACGAGCACCGCCAGACCGGCGGAGCCGAGGAACGTCACGCCAGTCATGTCCACCACGAAGGTGCCGCCGTCGCCGATGCCGTTGACCAGAGCGTCGCGCAGCGCGGGCGCGGACACCATGTCGACCTCGCCGGACACGGCGAGGACCGTGGCACCGGGCGCCGGCTGCCTCACCGACAGCGCGATGGTCTGCTCCGCACGCGGGTCCTGCACAGTCACTGATGTACTCCCTCTCGCGATACAGAAACAAAGGGGAGCCGCCAACGCAGCGGCTCCTGTGCGGCTGCTGGCTCAACCGCTGCGGACACCACCGTACGGGAGTGACCGCTCGACAGGACAGATCAAGGTATCCGTACCCGGACAATGGTCGGTTCAAACGCGCAGCGCATTCCAGAGTCCTCGTGCCACCTCGAGCGCGGCGGCCGGCGGCTCGGCGGCCTCCTCCGGACTGTCCTCCAAAGTCCCGCCCACGACCAGCACCAACGCGGTGGCCACGTCCCGCAGCTTCACGTTGGCGTGCTGGCTCGCCCGCACCAGCAGTTCGAACGCCTCGCCGGGCGCGCACGGCCGCGCCCCCATCACCAGGCCCTTCGCCTGCTCGATGTAGCGGCGGTGCTGGACCATCCGCACCATCTGGTCGGCGCGCATCACCTCGCCCGCGCAGAACTCGACCACCGCCGCCGCGGTCGCGATGAGCGGTTCGATCTCCTCGATGGCCTTCAGGTCCGCGACCTGGGGCGCGTGCGAGAGGTACACCGTGAGCACCACCGGCCCGCTGTCCCCCCAGCTGCCCGGCACCGCGACGACGTGCATGCCGCCGACCTCGCCGGACACCTGCCGTTCGTCGCGCGAGGCCTCGACGAGCGGTCCCGCGCCGCTGGTCAGCTGCTCGGCGTCCAGTTCCACGGCGACCCCGAGGGCCCTGATCAACTTGCCGTCCGGCCACACGCTCAGGCCCGCGCCCTCGCAGCCGTCCAGCTGCGAGCACAGGTGGTCCATCACTCGCGAAATGAGTTCCGCACCGAATTTCACCTGGTTCACGCGCTGAGATTAGGCCCGGCCGATGAACTGGACGAGCCGTGCGGTCATCGTCGTACGACGAACGGTTGCGCAGGCAAGGACCCCGTCTTCCGTTCCGCTTCGGGCCCGAACAGCTCGGCGCGCGGTTCGATCCAGTTAACGCTTAGGACCCAAACAGGACACGTGTTCTGAACCACAGTCCGACAGAATTCGTTTCCAGGGATAACGCCGGAGCCCCGGTGCGCGACATCCCTGATGTCACGGAGGGACTGAAATGAGAACCGCCATGGAAACCCAGCCGATGCAGGACGCGGAGTGCGATTCCGCGCTGCCGACCACGCCGTGCAGCGTGGTGTGGAGCCGGGGTCACGCCTACGTGCTCGAGGGTTTCCGCGCTCGCTGGGTGGGCCGCGACGACCGGGGTCGCCCGCACGCCATCACCGGTGCCGAGATGCAGCGCCGAGGATGGACGTTCACCCGGACAGCCTGAGATTTACCTGTACGAAACGAACACAGTGAGATCGAACATCGGGCACCACCCGCAACCAGTCGCACCGCGTGCCGTGACGCCATCCGGCAGCCCTTGCGCAGTCACTCGTTTAGAGTGCGGGTGTGCGTGATCCGGCTGATCGCCTGCTGACGATTCCGAACCTGCTCAGCGTGTTGCGGCTGGCCGGTGTTCCGCTCTTCCTCTACCTGTTGCTGGGACCCCGCGAAGACGGCTGGGCGATTCTCGTCCTCGTCTTCGCGGGCTTCTCCGACTGGCTGGACGGCAAGCTCGCGCGCTGGCTCAACCAGATGAGCAACCTCGGCGCGCTGCTCGATCCCGCCGCCGACCGCCTCTACGTGTTCTGCACGCTGCTGGCGTTCGTGATCAGGGACATCGTGCCGCTCTGGGTCGCCCTCGTGCTCGTGGGGCGAGAGGTCGTCGTCGGCATCTGCCTGCTGATCCTGCGGCAACGGGGCTGGGGCCCGTTCGAGGTGACGTACCTGGGCAAGGCCGCCACCTTCAACCTGCTGTACGCCTTCCCCCTGCTGCTGCTCGCGCAGGGCGACTCGGCGTGGGCGCAGGCCGCCCAGCCGCTCGCCTACGCGTTCACGGTGTGGGGCGGGGCGCTCTACCTGTGGTCGGCGCTGCTGTACGTCCACCAGTTCTTCCTGGCCCTGCGGGGTACACCTCGCACGGTCGCGTGAAAAGATCACCCCATACAGGTTCAGCACGAGGAGCGCAGTCAGTTGATTCCCGAGGAGCTTCGTTACACCGAGGAGCACGAGTGGATCGCCACCCACGGCGAGAACACAGTGCGCGTCGGCATCACCGACTACGCCCAGGAACAGCTCGGTGACGTCGTCTTCGTCCAGCTGCCCGAGGTCGGCCACACCGTGGCGGCCGGCGACACGTTCGGCGAGGTCGAGTCCACCAAGAGCGTCTCCGACCTCTACTCGCCGCTCGACGGCGAGGTCGTCGCCATCAACGACGCGTTGGTCCAGACGCCGGACTCCGTCAACACCGATCCGTACGGCGAGGGCTGGATGGTCGAGATCAGGCTGAACGACCCCGAGGCGCTGGAAGGCCTGCTGGACGCGGACGCTTACAAGGCGTTGGTGGAGAAGGAGTGACGTCGATCTTTCGCCGGATCTTCGGCCGGAAGGGGAGCCGCGCTGAAGGCGGTGACCCCAACGCGATAGGTTTTACCGGAAGTGACGGATCCAGCAGCAGGAGGAGAGCTCAGGTGAGCACGAACGACGGCCCAGGCGTTCCGCCGGAGCAGTCCCCGGAGCGGACCTCCGTCTTCCGGGCGGACTTCCTCCAGGAGATGGAAGGCACCCCCGCCCCGGAGCCGGCTGTTGCCGGTGTTGACGCCCTTCCCGCCGGTTCCGCGCTGCTCGTGGTGAAGCGCGGCCCGAACGCCGGTTCCCGGTTCTTGCTGGACCGTGACACGACGAGTGCGGGGCGCCACCCCGACAGCGACATCTTCCTGGACGACGTGACGGTCTCGCGCCGCCACGCCGAGTTCCGCCGGGAAAGCGGTGAGTTCGTCGTCATCGACGTGGGCAGCCTCAACGGCACCTACGTCAACCGCGAGCCGGTCGACCAGGCCGTCCTCGCGAACGGCGACGAGGTTCAGATCGGCAAGTTCCGCCTCGTCTTCCTGACGGGTCCTGGCTCCGCGGGAGCCTGACGCGTGACGGCCGGGCGGCCACAACGCGGGGGCTTGAGCATCGGGGCTGTGCTCGCACAGCTTCGTCCCGAGTTTCCCGACGTCACCATCTCCAAGATCCGCTTCCTGGAAGCGGAGGGGCTGGTCCGCCCGGCACGCACCGCCTCCGGCTACCGCCAGTTCGCCGTGGCGGACGTCGAGAGGTTGCGGTTCGTGCTGTCCGCACAACGGGACAGGTACCTGCCGCTCAAAGTGATCCGCGAGCAGCTCGACTCCGTCCCCGAGGACGCCACGTCGCTGTCGCGGTTCGATCTGCTGTCCCAGACCGGTTTCACCGCCGAGCAGCTGTCCCAGCTCGAACGCGACGGTCTGCTGCGCCCCGGCCCCGGCGGCCGGTTCACCACGGAGGACATCACCGCGCTCCGCACGATCCGGACGATGACCGGGCTCGGCGTCGAGCGCGAGCACCTGCGCGCGGTCCGCGCGGCAGCGGACCACGAGGTGGTCGTGCTGAAGTCTTTCTCAGATCCCGAGACGGTTCGGGAATTGGCTGACCTGTTCACCTCGTTGCACACGTTGTTGGTGAGAGCGGGCCTGCGGCAGTCCTGATCTACCGGACAGGGGTGCAGTGTTGATCACTATCGGCCCGCAACGATTGAGCACACGGCCCGCTTGGCGGGTAGCGTCGGACATGTACGCCGGGGGATGCTCGGGTGTGAACCGGGTCGTCCTCGAACGAACAGAGGGAGGCGAGGCCCGATGAGCGAAATGCGTGTCGTCGGCGTGCGGGTGGAGCTGCCCCAGAACCAGCCGATCCTTCTTCTGCGTGAAACCGAGGGCGAGCGGTACCTGCCGATCTGGATCGGCTCCGTCGAGGCCACGGCGATCGCGTTGGAGCAGCAGGGCGTTCGTCCTGCCCGTCCGCTCACCCACGACCTCCTCAAGGACGTCATCGGGGCACTGGGGCGCAACCTCGAACAGGTCCGGATCACCGACCTGCAGGAGGGCACCTTCTTCGCCGAGCTCGTGTTCGACGGCGACGTGCGGGTGTCCGCGCGGCCGTCCGACTCGGTGGCGCTGGCGTTGCGGGTCGGCGTGCCGATCCACGCCGAGGAGTCCGTGCTGGCCGAGGCGGGCCTCATCATCCCGGACGAGCAGGAGGACGAGGTGGAGAAGTTCCGCGAGTTCCTCGACTCCGTCTCTCCAGAAGACTTCAGAGGCGCGGACACCTGAGTTTTGCGGGTGTCGCACTCCGTCTCGTATGGGCCGTGAGTCAGTTCGTTTGGATGTCCCTCAATCGGACTACTTACGGTCGTTTTATTCGCTAAACGATCACTAAACGTCACCTGAACGTCCCAGTTCGGGTGACGGTATGACTCTCCACTTGAGGTTGAGGGTCGCAACTCCCCGCGCGTCGCGTTGACCAGCCCTCGGACCGGTCTTACCGTCGAACTCGAGTGGATGTCGCTGGTTCGCGTGAGCTGACGTAGCGGCTTGACGGTCATGAGTTTCGTGGCCGTTCCGAGGGGAGGCAGGCGTGGTCGAGGAAGCGCCCTTGCGGGCCGAATCCGGGCTGCAGGGTGAACTGTTCCCGGACTCCTCGCTGCCGGACGAGCTCGTCGGTTACCGAGGACCCGCGGCATGTCAGATCGCGGGGATCACGTACCGGCAGCTCGACTACTGGGCAAGGACCGGGCTGGTCGCGCCGACGATAAGGATGGCGCACGGCTCCGGGAGCCAGAGGCTGTACTCCTTCAAGGACATCCTGGTGCTCAAGGTCGTGAAGCGGCTGCTGGACACCGGTGTCTCCTTGCAGAACATCAGGGTCGCGGTCGACCACCTACGGCGCCGCGGCGTGCAGGACCTGGCGCGCATCACGCTGTTCTCCGACGGCACCACCGTCTACGAGTGCACCTCGCCCGAAGAGGTCGTCGATCTGCTGCAGGGTGGTCAGGGCGTGTTCGGCATCGCGGTCAGCGGTGCGATGCGCGAGATCTCCGGCACGATCCACGAGTTCCCGGCCGAACGTGCGGACGGCGTCGAGATCGCCCCGATGACCGAGGACGAGCTGACCCGCCGGCGTCGCGAGCGCGCCACCGGCTGACCGGCCCAGCTGAACGGCACTGCGAACGTGGCCGACTGGCGCCGTGGGATGGCCGGTCGGCGGCAGCGATCAGACTCCGCCGATCTCTAGCGTTTCAGGCATGACGATCACCCCCTCCTATCAGGTCGTGAAGGTGCTGGAAGCGGCGGCGCAGCGCGCGCTCCGGCTGGAGTTCGGCTTCCTCGGCACCGAGAACCTGCTGATCTCGCTGATCGACACCATCGGACCCGGCCGCAAGCTCGGCGTGAAGTCGCTGCGGGCCCAGGCGATGGCGCGGGGGCCGGAGCACTGGGCCGACGAGGACGGTGGCGTCGTTCCCGAGGCTCATCCGGACGTCACGGCGTTGGTGAACGTCGCCTGCGACCGCCTTGTCGTCGAGACCGTCCCGCCCGTCAGCCGTGCGCTGGAGGAGTGTCTGCTCGCGGCGGTCGCCCAGGCCGGCGACGGCGTGCTGACCACGACCCACCTCTCCCTCGCGTTGCTGGAGCAGGGGTCCGGACGTGCCGCCGACCTGTTCGTGCTGCGCGGAGTGGACGTCGAGGCGACGGCCGCCGCGGTGCGAGCGGATGCGGCGCGGCCCTACGCGGAGATCGAGGAAGCGCCCGCCGTGCGGTTGCTGCGCAAGGCGGGCGCACTGGAAGGGGAGTCCGGCGGCGGGTACGTGCGCTGGCTGATGCGCTGGATCGCGCGCGGCCAGGGACTTGGCGGGCCGGTGCTGACCGTCGTGCGCAACGAGGCCGGACGGCTGGCCGTGGCCGCGAGGCGAGAAGTGTCGTCTCGCGATCTGGTGGAGGCGGTGGTGACGGTCGACCGCCAGTTGAAGGTGGCGGGCAGGAGGCTGAAGCCGGAGTTCGAGTCGGGCGGGGCGGCGGCGTTGCGCGAGGCGGGGATCGACCTGGCCGCGTTGCCCGTCAGCGGTGGCAAGGTGGAGCGTGCGATGGAACGCGCGAAGCTCGTCGCGGCCCGGCGCGGAGACGACGTCGTGGGCACCACGCACCTGCTCGTGGCGCTGCGCGACGACCCTTCTGACCCGCTGTCCGGGGCGTTGTCCGGTCTTGGCACTGAGATGTAGGTCGCGTCCCTGGGGACTGGTGGGGCTGCCTGCGGGTATTCTTCTCGGGTAGTCGCTGAACTCAGGCGGGAGAGACCGGGTTTCGAGCCCGGCGCCGAAGGAGCAAGTCCCTCCCCGGGAACCTCTCAGGCATCCAGGACCGCCGAGCGAGACGCCTCTGGAAAGTGGATCACCAGGTTTTTCTGGGGATCCCGCCGACGGTGAAAGCCCATCCTGACAGGTGGGTGAACCTCTCAGGCGCCCTTCGGGGTACGGACAGAGCGGGGAGGGCACCAGGACACGTGTGCCCGCAGCCCCCCGGAGGCGTTTGATGACGCAGGACCGCATTCCGCTCGCAGCTCTCGAGCACGGCACCCCGTTCGCCGACCGCCACGTCGGTCCGCGCCCCGCCGAACTCGCGCGCATCCTCGACGTCATCGGCGTCGGATCGCTCGAGGAGCTCGCGCAGCACGCGGTGCCTTCGTCCATCCACGAGCGCGACCTCGTGCTGGACCTGCCCGCCCCGGCCACCGAGACCGAGGCGCTCGCGGAACTGCGTGAGCTCGCGTCGCAGAACCGCCCGATGACGCAGATGATCGGCCTCGGCTACTACGACACCGTGACGCCGGGCGTGATCCTGCGCAACGTTCTCGAGTCGCCTGCCTGGTACACCGCGTACACGCCGTACCAGCCGGAGATCTCGCAGGGCCGTCTCGAGGCGCTGCTGAACTTCCAGACCATGGTCGGCGACCTGACCGGCCTGCCGGTCGCGAACGCGTCCATGCTGGACGAGTCGACCGCCGCCGCCGAGGCGATGACGCTGGTGCGTCGCGCCGGTCGCTCCAAGTCGAACAAGTTCGTCATCGACGCCGACACGCTGCCGCAGACGCTGGCCGTCATCGAGACGCGCGCCGAGCCGCTGGGCATCGAGATCGTCGTCGCCGACCTGTCGCAGGGCATCGAGGGCCTCGGCCTGGGCGGCGACTTCTACGGCGTGCTGCTGTCCTACCCCGGTGCTTCCGGCGTCGTGCGCGACCAGGCCGCGTTGATCGAGGAGATCCACGCCGCCGGCGCGCAGGCCGTCGTCGTCGCCGACCTGCTGGCGCTGACGCTGCTGCGCGCGCCGGGCGAGATCGGCGCGGACGTCGTCGTCGGCACCACGCAGCGCTTCGGCGTGCCGATCGGCTTCGGCGGCCCGCACGCCGGGTACATGGCCGTCCGGTCCGGTCTGGAGCGTCAGCTGCCCGGCCGTCTCGTCGGTGTCTCCGTCGACTCCGACGGCTCGCTGGCCTACCGCCTCGCGCTGCAGACGCGTGAGCAGCACATCCGCCGCGAGAAGGCCACGTCGAACATCTGCACCGCGCAGGTGCTGCTGGCCGTGATCGCGTCCATGTACGCCGTCTACCACGGTCCCGAGGGCCTGCGGTCGATCGCGACCCGCGTGCACCGCCTGGCCACCGTGCTCGCCACGGGCCTGTGCGAGGCCGGTCTCGACGTCGTGCACGGCGAGTTCTTCGACACCGTCCAGGTCCGCGTTCCCGGTGAGGCCGCCGCCGTCGTCGAGAAGGCGCGCGAGGCCGGCATCAACCTGCGCAAGGTCGACGACGACGTCGTGGCAATCGCTTGCGACGAGAAGACCACGCGCGCGCACATCGTCGCCGTGTGGGAGGCCTTCGGTGTCACCGGGTCCGATGTGGACGCGATCGACGCCGACACCGCCGACGGCATCCCGGGCGACCTGCGCCGCACCTCGGACTACCTGACGCACCCGGTCTTCCACGCGCACCGCTCCGAAACCGCGCTGCTGCGCTACCTGCGCGCGTTGTCCGACAAGGACGTCGCGCTGGACCGCAGCATGATCCCGCTCGGTTCCTGCACGATGAAGCTGAACGCCACCGCGGAGATGGAGTCCATCACGTGGCCGGAGTTCTCGACGCTGCACCCGTTCGCGCCCGCCGAGGACGCCAGGGGTCTGCTGAAGATCGTCTCCGACCTGGAGGAGTGGCTCGCCGAGGTCACCGGCTACGACGCGGTGTCGTTGCAGCCCAACGCCGGTTCGCAGGGTGAGTTCGCCGGACTGCTGGCGATCCGCGCCTACCACCGCGCGAACGGCAACGCCGACCGCGACGTCTGCCTGATCCCGTCGTCCGCGCACGGCACCAACGCCGCGTCCGCCGTCATGGCCGGCATGCGCGTCGTCGTCGTGAAGTGCGACGACAAGGGCAACATCGACATGGGCCACCTGCGCACCACGGTCGCCGAGCACGCCGACGACCTCGCCGCGATCATGATCACCTACCCGTCGACCCACGGCGTGTACGAGGACACCGTCCGCGAGGTCTGCGGCCTGGTCCACGACGCGGGCGGCCAGGTGTACGTCGACGGCGCGAACCTCAACGCGTTGATCGGCCTGGCCCGCTACGGCAAGTTCGGCTCGGACGTCTCGCACCTGAACCTGCACAAGACGTTCTGCATCCCGCACGGCGGCGGCGGCCCCGGCGTCGGCCCGATCGGCGTGAAGTCCCACCTCGCGCCGTTCCTGCCGAACCACCCGCTGCAGCCGGCCGCGGGCCCCGCCACGGGCGTCGGCCCGATCTCGGGCGCCCCGTGGGGTTCCGCGTCGATCCTGCCGATCTCGTGGGCGTACGTGCGCATGATGGGCGGCGACGGCCTGCGCCGCGCGACCCTGACCGCCGTGGCCGCCGCGAACTACGTGGCCCGCCGCCTCGACGAGCACTACCCGGTCCTCTACACCGGCGAGGGCGGCTTCGTGGCCCACGAGTGCATCCTCGACCTGCGCCCGATCACCAAGGCCACCGGCGTGACGGTGGACGACGTCGCGAAGCGCCTCGCCGACTACGGCCTGCACGCCCCGACGATGTCGTTCCCGGTCGCCGGCACGCTGATGGTCGAGCCGACCGAGTCCGAGGACCTGGCCGAGATCGACAGGTTCATCGACGCCATGATCGCCATCAAGCACGAGATCGACCGCGTCGGCGCCGGCGACTGGCCCGTCGAGGACAACCCGCTGCGCAACGCCCCGCACACCGCGGCCTGCGTGACCGTCGGCGAGTGGAACCACCCGTACACCCGCGAGGAGGCCGTGTACCCGGCCGGTACCGGTGCTCCGAAGATCTGGCCGCCCGTCCGCCGCATCGACGGAGCGAAGGGCGACCGCAACCTGGTCTGCTCCTGCCCGCCGCTCGAGGCGTACAGCAGCTGATCCGAGTCAGTGAGAAAACGGGCGCACTCGGGGATGCGCCCGTTTTCTCATGCTCCGACGGGGCAGGCGTCGTCGCCGCAGTTCTCGTCGACGCTCAGGCCCGGCTTGTTCAGGTCGTGCTCGAACGCGAAGTGGAAGCAGTCGGGATGCATCCGCTCGAACAACTCGAAGTCTTCCCGTTCCAGCTCGACCGTCTCACCACACCGCTGACACGTCTGTTCTTCTGACACGCGCAAATGGTCTCACCCGCGCCGTGCGAACAGGACCGCGCCATCGGTGCCCAGCAGCCACTGCGCCTCCACGGAGAATCCCGCCTCCCGCAGCCAGTCCGCCACGCGCTCGGGCTTGCGCAGATGAACGTGCACGCGCATCGGATGCCCGCCGTAGCCCCGCGTCTTCAGGTTCGTGCGGTCGCCGACGTGAAAACCGAGCTGCAGCAACCCGTCCGGACGCAACGCCCGGTGGAAGTGCTCGAAGACGGCCGGCACCTCGTCGTCCGGCACGTGGATCAGCGACCACCAGGCGATGATCCCGCCGACCGAGTCGGTGAGCGGCTCGGTCATCGATCCCACCTCGAACCGCAGCCCTGGGTGGTCGCGCCGGGCCAGCGAGATCATCGCGGGGGAGAGGTCGATCCCGAACGCGTCCACGCCGAGCTCGTTCAGCAGCGCGGTGATGGTGCCGGGCCCGCACCCGACGTCCGCGACGGGCCCGCGCACCTCCTCCGCGAACAACCGCAGCGCCGCCCGCAGGTGCGGGAGACCGTCCAGGAGGTCGCGCGTGTACTCCGCATAACTGATCGAGACCGTGTCGTAGGAGTCGCGTGTGTCCGTCAGCCAGTCGCTCACGCCGAGGGAAGTTACTCCTCGAACGGCTCCGGGCGGTGCCGTCCGAAGAGCGCCAGCGCGGCGATCCACGTGTCCGGATCGCCGTCCCAGTCCATGGCCTTGATCTGGTCGGCCGACCGCCGCCCGCCGATGGCCCGCATCAGCTCGAACGACGTGGTCCGCAACGTCCCGGCCGGCTCGCCGTGCCCGAGCACGCGGTCCCCGTGCTCCAGCGTGATCCGCAACGCCGGCACGTCGTTCTCCCGCATCCGCTGGTCGAGCTCCTGCAACGGCCGCACCAGCGCCGCCCGCACCTCCACGCCGTCCCGATCGCCGGGAACCCCCAGCGCCGCGCGGAGGTCGTGCTCGTGCGCGACCACCTCGGACACGAGGATCGGCCCCATCGGGGTGTCGAACAACGGCTGGACCAGCGCGAGGTTCGCGTCCCACTCGGCGAAGGCGTCCTCCAGCGAGTTGTCGCGGCGGTCGCGGACCTGCCGTTCGCCCCACTCACCGGACTCGACGCCGTCGAACCGGCGGTCCGCGAAGTCGCGCAGACCGCCGGCGAGGTGCGCCACCACGTCCTTGACCGACCAGCCGGGCGTCGCCGCCACGGGTGTCTGCGGATCACGACCCTCGACGAGTGAGGTGATCCGGGTTTTGGCCGCGTCGTAGACGGGGGCGTTGGTCATGGTCAGACCTCGTACTCCAGGGTGTAGGTGCCGCTGCCATCCTCCGCCCAGTCCACCGTCACCGCACCTCGCGCGTTCAGGTACTTCCCGGTGCCGTCGACGACCTCGATCGTGCCCTCCACAGAGGATCGGTACGCGCCGACGTGCCGCAGCACCAGCGTGCCCTCGTCCATCGTGATCTCCTCGATCGCGGTCGTCCACGCCACGTCGTCGCCGTAGTACATGAGGTACCGGCAGCTGCCGGCGCCGCTGACGTCGCCCGCGTAGCCGAACTGGACGTGCGCCTCGGTCAGCTTGCGTCCCTCGACCTCCTTGTAGGACCGGCCGTCCCAGGTCTTCTCGTCCCAGCTCTTCACTTCGATGGTTCCGGTTGCCTTCATGGGGACCACTCTGCTGGCTATTCCTGACAGATCGTGTCAGGTTTGAGGAATGAAATCCGGCAGGCTCCTCCAGGTCCTCCTGCTCCTGCAGTCCCGGGGCCGGATGACGGCCGACGAGCTGGCGTCCGAGCTGGAGGTCTCGCCGCGCACGATCTACCGCGACGTCGAGGCTCTCTCCGCTTCCGGCATCCCGATCTACGCCGACCGCGGCCCGGCCGGCGGCTACCAGCTGGTCGACGGCTACCGCACCCGGCTGACCGGTCTGACGACCGACGAGGCGCAGTCGCTGTTCCTCGCCGGGCTCCCCGGACCCGCCGAAGCGCTGGGGCTGGGGGAGTTCGCGGCCGCCGCCCAGCTCAAGCTCCTCGCCGCGCTGCCGACCGAGTTGCGCGACCGGGCCGACCAGATCCGCCAGCGGTTCCACCTCGACACCCCGACGTGGTTCCGCGGCGACGAACCGACCGAGCACCTCGCCACGATCGCGGACGCCGTGTGGGAGCAACGGCGCGTGCGGATGACCTACCGGCGTTGGGGCAACCAGACCGTCGAACGCGAGGTCGACCCGTACGGGCTCGTGCTGAAGGCGGGCACCTGGTACTTCGTCGGCAGCGGCCGCACCTACCGCGTCTCGCGCGTGCTGGCCCTTCAGGTCACTCCGGGCTCGTTCGAACGTCCCGAGGACTTCGACCTCGCGCGGTACTGGGCGGAGTGGTCGCTGGAATTCGAGGCCCGCATGTACGGCGAGCGCGTCACGGTCCGCATGACGCGTGCCGGACTCGACAAGTCCCAGTACCTGCTCAGCGGCTACCAGGCCCGCGTCATTCGAGACGCGGCGCCGCAACCGGGGGAGGAGTTCGGCTTCCCCACGGAGTCGCACCGGCACGTCGTCGCTGACCTGCTCAAATTCGGTGCGGACGTGGAAGTCTTGGCGCCAAACGAAGTAAGACGAGAACTCGTCGAAACAATCAAGGCGATGCAGGACGTCTACAACGATGCGAAGCTACCCGCATGGTTCCGCTGATTGCGTTGAACAACGGAGTACGGATCCCTCAACTCGGCTTCGGCGTCTACCAGGTGCCGGAGCAGCAGGTGGCCGGCGCGGTCACGACCGCCATCGAGGCCGGCTACCGCAGCATCGACACCGCTGCCGCCTACGGAAACGAGTCCGGTGTCGGCGACGCCATCGCCGGCGTCCCCGACCTGTTCATCACGACCAAGCTGTGGAACGCCGACCAGGGCCACGACTCCACGCTGCGCGCCTTCGACGAGAGCATGCGGCGCCTGCGCCGCGACGTGCTCGACCTCTACCTCATCCACTGGCCGACGCCCAAGCGCGACCTGTACGCCGACACGTGGCGTGCGTTGGAACGGCTCTACGCCGACGGCCGCGTACGCGCGATCGGCGTGTCCAACTTCCACACCGCGCACCTGCAGCGGTTGTTCGACGAGTTCCCGACCACACCGGCGGTGAACCAGATCGAGCTGCATCCGTTGCTGCAACAGGAAGAGATGCGCAAGGTGCACGTGACGCACCGCATCGTCACCGAGGCGTGGTCGCCGCTCGGGCAGGGCGCGTTGCTGCGCGAGCCCGACATCGTCGGCCTGGCCGAGAAGTACGGCAAGACGCCGGCCCAGATCGTGCTGCGCTGGCACGTCCAGCTCGGCATCGTCGTGATCCCGAAGTCCGTCACCCCGTACCGGATCAAGGAGAACATCGACATCTTCGACTTCGAGCTGGCCCAGGACGACATGCTCGTGATCACCGAGCTCGACAACGGCACCCGCACCGGCCCCGACCCCGACCGCTTCAACGCCGCCTGACCGGCTGACCGCGCTCGGTCAGGCCTTCGTCGACAGCACCTGACCGAGCGCCGCCTCCACGCCGTCCACGTTCTCCACCACCGACACCGACCCGCCGGTCGTCTGCGCGATGTCCGTCAGCGCCGCCTTGTCGACGTCGCCGCCGATCGCGATGAAGCTGACCGGCAGGTCCGTCCCGTGCAGCTGCGACTTCAGCGCCGCCAGGTCGATCCCGCCGTCCGAGGTGCCGTCGGTGATCACCACGACCCGGTTGACCCGCCCGGCCACGAACCCGTCGTGCGCGGTCTCGTAGCAGGCCGCGAGCGCGCTGTAGAGCTGCGAACCCTCCGCGGTCTTGAGCGCGTCGATCGACCTGCGCAACGCGTCGCGCTTGTCCGCGACGGGCCCGGTCGCGACCAGTTGCTTGTGCGGCTTCGAACCGTCGAGGTCGCGCGCGAACTCCCACAGCCCGAACGAGCCCGACACGGATCGGTCGACCTGGCCGCGCAGGGCCGCCTTCACCTTGTCCAGCCGGGGCTTCATCGACGTGGACACGTCCGTCAGCACCGTGACGACCTGTCCGCCGCGGTCCGCCGACGCCCAGGCGGAGGAGATCTGCTGCGTGGTCGTCGCGTCGGCGGCGACGAGGTTCTCCGTGACAGGGGACCAGGACACGCCCGGCGAGGGCGACGGGCGGTCCTGAGTGGACTCGACGCGCAACCCGCCGCGCGCCAGGATGGCCTGCTGACCCGGTTCGGTCATGAAGTCGCGGAACGCCTGCGCCGCACGCACTTCCGCCTCACCGACCTCGGTGCCGCCCAGCGCCACGTACGGGAAGTCCGCCACCGGGGCCGGTCCGGCCGGCAGCACGCCGACCAGGGGCTTCGACGGGGCTTCCTTGCCCGTGTTGTGCTTGAACAGGTCCACTTCGAACACCGGTGTGGCGGAGAAGCCCGCCGCGTTGACCGTCGCGCTGTCACCCAGGCGCCGCAACGCGTCGCGAGTCGTCGGCGGAACCTCGGGCGGCACCGTGGCCGCGAGCTTCGTCAGCGCGGACTTCGAGGCGTCCGACCCGAGCGACTCCGGCGTGACGGGACCCACGCCGCCGGCCAGTGCCGACTGGATCGCGAGCGCGGACGCCGTGTTCGCCGCCGGATCGGGCATCGCGACGCTGAACCGGCCCCAGGACTGGCCGTACTTGCTCCAGTCCGTCACCCCGGGCATGTCCGACCAGCGGAAGTCCTTCAACACCGGCGCGGCGGCCTCGGGAGCCGCGAGCAGCACCGGCGACGTGCCGACGGACTTCGGCGCCGAGCCGACCAGCTTCGCGTTCAGCGCGGTCAGCCGGTTCGCCCAGAGCATCGAGTCGGGCAGCCACGCGTGGGGCCGCTGGCCGAGCTTCTCCACGTCCCAGGTCGTGGTCAGGCCTTCCAGCACCGCGGAGGAGTCCGCGGAAGTCACTTCGATCGCGATGCAGTGGTCGTACACAACGGGCCGTGTCGCGCTGTACGCGCGTGCAACGTCACGGACGGCCTCCGCGATGCTCGGCGTCACGGCGACGCGCAGCACCGAGTCACCCTCGCTGCAGCTCTGGGCCAGGGCCTGTGAACGCTTGTCGAGCACTCCGCCGGCCCACGACAGCGCGAGCCAGCTGAGACCAAGCAGCACCACGAGCACGACGATGAGCACGGGCCACTTGGCGATTCCGCGCTTCACCTTCGCCCGCAGAGTGCGGTGTCGAGACATCGATCCCTCACAACTACTCAGCGGCCCCCGACGACCGCCAATCACGCTAACAGGTGAACTTCGTCAGCGAAGTGAAGTCACTCCATGTATCGACTGGCAAACGAAGATGAGCCGTTCTCGCAACGGTCGTGCCTGCTCAGCGAACTCGGCCTGCCTGCGCGCGTACTCCGCACGGCCCTCCGGCGTCTCGATCCGCACCGGCCCGTACCCGAGCCCCGCCAGGTCGTACGGGGAGGCCTGCATGTCGAGTTCACGCACGTCAGCGGCCAGTTCGAAGCAGTCCGCGACCAGATCTGACGGTGTAGCCGGCTCCAGTTTATAGGCCCACTTGAACAGATCCATGTTCGCGTGCAGGCACCCTGGTTGTTCGTTCAGCAACTGATCGTCGCGAGTGGGCTGCAGAGCGTTGCGCGGCCGAGCGGGTGGCGTGAAGAACCGGAACGCGTCGAAGTGCCCGCACTGGATCCGGCTCGCCTCGACCACCTGGTCCGTGCCGTCACTGCCCAGGCGCAACGGCCACGCGTTGTGCCGGACCTCCTCCGGCTGCTGCCGGTAGACCATCGCCCACTCGTGCAGCCCGAAACAACCGAGCCGGGCAGGGCGGCTGAGCGTCGCCGTGAGCAACGCCCGCACGAACTCCAGCGTCTTGGCCCGTTGCCCGACGAAGCTCTCGACGTCGAGCGTGACGCCGTCAGCAGTGGCTTTGTAGTGCGGAAACTCCAGGTACTCCGCCGCGTCCTCTAGAACGACGCCGGGCCCCGGATGCCACCGTTCGAGCCGCACGGGCCGATGGCTGTAGTAGGTGAAGAGGAAGTCCATCACCGGGTGCTTCTCTTTGCGAAGCTTCCGCTCCTGATGCGGCCCCGTGAACCGGCGTACGCGCGCGACGTGCGAATCGCGCAGTTCGTGCCATTGGGCTCGGGACAGGACCTCCACGAGCGATTACCGTACGCGAATGGTGAAGAGCCAGGCCTCCACGGTCGCCCAGTACCTCGCCGAACTGCCTGATGAGCAGCGTGCCGAGATCGAGGCCGTGCGCGACGTCATCCTCGCCAACCTCCCCGACGGCTACGTCGAGGCCATGGACTGGGGACTGATCACCTACGCGGTGCCGCTGGAGGTGAGCGGCCCGACCTACAACAAGAAGCCGCTCCTCTACGTCGCCCTGGGCGCCCAGAAGCGCTACCACTCCGTCTACCTCACCACGGTGATGGAGGAGTTCGAGGAGTCGTTCCGCGCCAGGTGGGCGAAGACCGGCAAGAAGCTCGACATGGGCAAGGCCTGCGTCCGCTACCGGCGAGCAGCAGACCTGGCCCTAGACATCGTCGGCGACGAGGTCGCCCGCCTGTCGGTCCAGCAGTTCCTCGACTGGCACGCCGAGAACAGGGCTAAAGCGGCGGCACGAGCCCGGTGAACGTCCGCGCGCCGGCGCAGTGGGGGCACTCCCGCCCGTTGTCCACGGTCCGCGGCGCGCCACCGATGATCGCGAGCGTCGGCGCGGCGATGTAGCTCGCACCCCCGCACAGGTGACAGACCGTGCGCGGCTCAGGCGTGACGGCGAAGAGGTCGTCCGGGTCTTCCTCGTCCTCGAAGTCGTCGTCCTCGGCGAACTCGTCCTCGTCGTCCTCACTCATGGCGATCAACCTACTCGGTGCCGTGCCCACCGCCGCGCAACGTCCGCCAGCCTGCGAGGCTTGCCCCGCCGTGCGTTGTGCAGCCACACCCCGTACACCGCCACCACGAACTCGTCCGGCACCTCGTCGTCGTACGGCTCGTGACCCGCGAGCATCAGCCTGAGGTGCAGGAAGGCCAGGTCGACCCAAGCTTGCCCTCTGCGGGCCCACGCCCAGTCCACGACGCGAGGCCGGTCGCTCATCAGAACGTTCAACGGGTGCAGGTCGGTGTGCAGCAACGTGTCGCCCTCGGCGAGTTCCAGTGCCTTCCGTTCCATCTCCCGAAACCGGTCGATGTGCCCCCGAGTCCACGGGTCGACGTCGTCCGGGGCGATGCGTTGCCACGCGGACAGTTGCCGCCAGTGCTCCGCGAAACTCGCCACTTTCGCGGGACACGGAGTGAGCTTCCCGTGCAGTTCGCCGACGACTTCGGCGATCGGAACGATGTCCGGCGAGCCGGGGGAGAAGTGAGGATGCCGTCCGTCGACGTGCTCAAAGCCGAGCACCAGCCAGTTCCCCGTGTCGACGTGCCAGTGCAGCGCGGGCGCGACGTCAGGCAGGTGGGGATGGACCGCGAGTTCGTTGCGGAGCATCCAGGCCGTGCGACTGCCGGCGCGAGTGGCCTTGCAGAAGAAGCGACCGTGCGCGGAGTCGAGCGCTGCGGTGAAGTCCGAGTTCACGCCACCCGTGACCGGTTCGGACGCGGTGACCGTCCCGATGCGGAGACGGATGGCGTCCCGGACCTCGGCGGGCAGGTCTTCCCAGCGCATCAGGCTCCTCGGTAGGGCGGGACCGGCGGCGGATCGTCGTGGCACCCGCTCGCGCACCCGTGGCACTTGTCGGTGTCGCACCGGCCGGGACCTTCCCACAGTTCGCTGTCGACGTCGTAGCCCGACGCGATGATCGCCGCGATCGTGTCGGCCGCTCCCACCTCCGGCTGATCGCTTCGCTGGTCGGTCGGCACGTGGTGGATGAAGCGACCGGCGATCCGGTGGCAGAACTCGGCGTACTCCCGCGTGTGCAGCAGGAACGCGTGCCATCCCACGTCCACGAGCCAACTGGGTTGAAGCCGTGGTCGGACCTGACCCTCACGACGAGCCGGTCGAAGAGGGCGGGCGAAACGAGCGTGCGAGCGCGTTGTCGTTGCTGAACGTGCATGAGATCTCCTCCCGAGAAGCTGATGTGACCAGTGAACGGAGCTGAGTCGTTCGCCGGCAGTCACGCAGTCAGCCCTGGTGGGAGAGCTTGGGTCGCAGGGGTCTCACTTCAGTCCCACTTCGGTGCGGCGCTGTTTTGGAAACGAACGAAGCGTTACCGTCGGTGACGTGGAGAACGTGGCGTTGCGCGCGTTGCTCGCCGAGGCCGGCTTGAGCAACTGTGCGCTGGCTCGCGCGATCGTCACGACCGGCGCCAAAGAAGGCGTGCACCTCGGCACCACGACGACATCGGTCAAACGGATGCTGGAAGGTGCCCAGCCGCGCTGGCCGGTACCGCGAATAGTCGCGAAAGTGCTGACCACACGACTCGGCTACCAGATTCGCACCGGTGACTGCGGGTTCGCTGACCGCAGCCCGGTGGACGACACGTTCGACGGGTTCGCGTGCGCGTCGACCATCGATGGCACGATCACGATCGTGGCTGAGCTATCAGGGCGCGATCTGAACCGGCGGAACTTCCTGATGGGGTCCGCTTTCACAGCGGCGGCGTTCGCTCAGCCCGCCTGGCTGGCGCTCACGATGACACCTGCGAACGCGGCGGGGGCTCGGGTCGGTTCCGCCGATGTCGAAGCCATGTCGATGATGGTCCGGCAGTTCGAACAGATGCATCGGCGGCATGGCGGCGGAATCACGCGTCCGCTGGTGGTGCAGTTCTTGCATCACCAGGCACAAGCGGCGTTGCGGGGCACCTATACGGAAAGCGTCGGTCGCGACCTTTGCTCTGTGGTGGCGGAGGCGACCTGGCTGGCCGGGCTCAACAGTGTGGACAGCGGACGCCATGCGTTGGGGCAGCAGTACTACACCCAGGCGCTGAACCTCGCGCGGCAAGCCGGTGACACTCTCTACGCCGCGAACGTTCTCGGCGAGATGAGTCGGGTGACCATCGAAGTCGCCCAGAA
This sequence comes from Lentzea sp. NPDC102401, assembly GCF_044765805.1. Taxonomy (NCBI): domain Bacteria; kingdom Bacillati; phylum Actinomycetota; class Actinomycetes; order Pseudonocardiales; family Pseudonocardiaceae; genus Lentzea; species Lentzea sp. NPDC102401. The sequence goes on from NZ_JBIWKS010000015.1 coordinate 138,670, forward strand.
CCCCGGCGACGCACAGCACGCGACCGCGCTGGCCCGGTCAGCGCTCCAACTCGCCAACGGCGACGCCACTCCGGCCCTCGGCGCCTACCTGCACGCCATCGAGGCGCGCGGTCTCGCTCTCCTCGGAGACGCCCAAGGCACTCAGGAGGCGCTCGACAACGCCCAGCGCTCGTTCGATCGCGACGGCACCGAACCCGACTGGCTGAGTTTCTACGGCGAGTCCGACCTGATGTCCGACATCGGCCAGTGCTTGCGCGACACCGGCCGCCCGCACCAAGGTGCCGCCCTCCTGGAGCGTGCCCTGGGGACTCTGCCCGATCACCGCGTGACAGCTCGGGCCAAGACGCAGATCCACCTCGCGGCGGCGTATCTCGAACTCCGCGACTACGACAAGGCCGACCAGGTGACCGCGGAGGCGCTCGCCGCGATCGGGCCGTTGTCGTCGTCCAGGATCGTCGAACGCGTGAAGGGCCTGCGGCGCCGCGCGAACGGTCGCCACGACGACCTCGACGAACGCATCGCGTACTTCCTCAGCTAGGCCGCGCCGCCGCGCGCTGCACCCACCGCGAGTCGAGCGGGCCCAGCAGTTCGTCCTGGCGCCGGAACGCTGTGAACCGCTGCTCCTCGCCCGCCACCGGGTTCTGCACTGCCCGCGCTCGTAGGCCGTGAGCCGGTACACCGGCCCTTCGTCCACCTCGATGAACGGGTGGCCGCCGTCGACGTTCTCGCACCCGATCATCCAGGGCGCAGGTCAGGGCGCCGGCTCCGGTGCACGGGTCGGCTCCGCCGCACGAGTGAGCGACTCCAGCGTCGCCTCTTCGCCGCATGCCGCGCACACGACGCGCGGCTCCAGCACGGCGCCGCACGAGTGCTCCCACACGAGGGGGAGGGGGCCCTCGGTCACGTAGGTGTCGCCCCACTCCTTGAGCACGAGCATCACGTTGTGCAGTGCGCGGCCCGTGTCCGTGAGCAGGTATTCGTGCCGTGGCGGGTGCTCGGAGTACTGGTGCTTCTCCAGCACGCCGGACGCGACCAGCTTCTTCAGTCGCACGGTCAGCACGTCGCGGGAGGCGCCGGTGTTCGCGGCGATCTGGTCGAAGCGGGTGCTGCCGAGGAAGACCTCGCGCAACGCCAGCAGCGACCAGCGCTCGCCCACCACCTCCAGCGCGTTCGCGATGGAACAGGTTCGAGGGGCCATGTGACCATCCTATCAGTGAGTTGGCAAATCCAACTTACCTCGCTAATGTGAGTTGGGAAAGCCAACTTAGGAGGTAGGGGTCATGGACTTCAACGGTGCGGCGGTGCTGGTGACCGGAGCCAACCGCGGGCTCGGCAGGGCGTTCGCGCAGGAGCTCGTGAAGCGCGGGGCGAAGGTCTACGGCGGCGCGCGCAACCCGGCGTCCGTTGTGGACGAGGGCGTCATCCCGGTCCAGCTGGACGTGACCGACGACGCTTCGGTGGAGGCCGCGGCGAAGGAGCTCGGGGACGTCTCGATCGTCATCAACAACGCCGGCGTCACCGGTCCCGGCGACGGAGTTGACAGCATCAAGGCAGAATTCGAGGTCAACTTCTACGGGCTCGTCCGTACGACGGACGCGTTCGCGCCCATTCTGAAAGCCAATGGCGGCGGCACTCTCGTCAACGTGCTGAGCATCCTGTCGTGGCTCGGCTACCCGGCGGCTCGTGGCTACGCGGCGTCCAAGGCGGCGGCGTGGTCGTTCACGAAGTCCACGCGGGACGCGTTGCGGGAGCAGGGAACCACCGTGGTCGGCGTGCACGTCGGCTACATCGACACCGACATGGCGGCGCACGTCGAGGGGCCCAAGGTTGCGCCGGAGGATGTCGTTTCCCAAGTACTGCAAGCGATTCAGAATGGTGATGACGAGGTGCTCGCGGATGACGGCACCCGTGCGGTGAAGGCCTCACTGGCCTCTTGAGACAGTCGGCTCTGCACACGTGAGCCCAACTCGGAACTAGGTGTTACCCCCGATCGCCCGGCGTAGGTTTCCGCCGCATCCAACCGCTGCGGGAGCGTTCTCCTGATCGCATCCGCCTGGGGCGCTTAGGGGAACAGTGATGCTCAACAGACGAGGTGTGCTCGCCGCGGGCGGAATCGCGGCGGGAGTGTTCGGGGTGCCGAAGCTGCTCGCGCCGGCCGAGGGGCACGAGAGCACGACGCACACCGCGCACGAGCCGGTGGCGTTCCAGGAGTCGAAGACGTTTTCGGGCACCAGACCGGAAATAGTCCCGTGGACACGCCCGATGCCCGTCCCGCCCGTGCTCAAACCGCTGGTCTCCACCTCGAAGCAGGAGATCTACCAGCTCTCGATCGAACGCACGACCGCCGAGATCCTGCCCGGCCTGCAGTCGCCGGTCATGGGCTTCGGCGGTCAGTTCGTCGGCCCGACGATCAAGGCCAAGACGGGCCGCAAGACCCTGATCATGTTCCAGAACAAGATGGACGAGGCCGCGAACGTCCACCTGCACGGCGGCCACGTGCCACCCGAGCACGACGGCCACCCGAAGGACCTCATCGAGCCCGGCCGCACCCGCCTCTACCTCTACCCGAACTCCCAGCAGGGCACGACCCTCTGGTACCACGACCACAGCCACGGCACCGAGGCCGCGCACGTCTACTTGGGACTGCACGGCGCCTACGTGATCGAGGACGACTCCGAACGAGGCCTGAACCTCCCGTCCGGCGCCTACGACGTCCCGATCATGTTGCGCGACATCCAGTTCGACGACAGCGGCAACATCGTGGTCTTCGACGACCCGAGCAAGCGCACCACGGTCCTCGCCAACGGCGTGCCCCAGCCCTACTTCGAGGTCGCCGCCCGCAAGTACCGCTTCCGCCTGATCAACACGGCCAACCAGCGGGTCTTCCACCTCCGGCTGACCGGCGACACGTTCACCCGCATCGGCTCCGACGGCGGCCTGTACGCCAACTCCGTGGAGACGGAGGAACTGCTCCTCTCCTCAGCGGAACGCGCCGATGTCGTCGTCGACTTCTCGAAGTACCCGGTGGGCTCGAAGGTGACGCTGACCGACTCCGTGGGTGGCGAGATCCTCCGCTTCGACGTGGTCCGCCGCGCCTCGGACCCGAGCCGCGTCCCCGCGGCCCTGCGCCCGCTGCCCGCACTACCGCTGTCCACAGTGGACCGCGAGGTCGACCTGTTCTACGTCTTCAAGCCCAACGACCGCCCGGACGGCGTGATCAACGGCAAGGTCTTCGACATGGACCGCGTCGACTTCACCGTCAAACGCGGCACGACCGAGACCTGGCTCATCAAGAGCTCCGATCCGACCGGCGTCAAGCACAACTTCCACCTGCACCTGGTCCAGTTCCGCGTGCTGGAACGCGGAGGCGGCCCGCCCCACCCGAGCGACGCGGGCCTCAAGGACACCATCCCGATCACGGCGGGGGAGACCGTGAAGGTGCAGGCGACGTTCACCGGCTACACCGGCCGCTACGTCTACCACTGCCACTTCCTCGAACACTCGTGGATCGGCATGATGGCGCAGCTGGAGATCGTTCCCTAGTCCTCGATCGTGCGCTCGAAGTAACGGGCGCTCACCGAGAGGACGAGCACGAACTGATGCCTGCTCGTGAGGTCACGGTGGACCTGTTCGCCGTCCACCGTGACGGCCTCACGGCGTACGTACCCCTCGCTCGTCGGCCTGGTGCGGAAGCCTGGTGGCACCTGGCCGGCCTCCGCCCAGCTCAACGTGGCCGTCCACGACTGCTCGCCGACGTACTTGCCGTACGCGACGGGCGGCACGCGCGACGCGTCCAGGCCGTTCCCGTGCGTCTGCTCGAAGTAGCGGATCGCCTTCGACACCGCGCCATCCGACTCCTGCCACCCCACGGCGACGAGCGCGTCGTTGACCGCCTGCGCGCGCTCCGCGAAGTCGCCGTCGAAGCCGTAGTACCGCGTCGTCTGCCAGTAGCAGCTCACCCTCCACGACCGGTCGGGGAAGAAGCCCTTGCTGTCCTCCGCCCGCATGCCGCAGGTGTCCTCGGTCGCGTCGGGTCCTCGTTCGAGCCACGGAAGGGCGTCGCTCGCGGCGAGCGTCGGCGCGGCCGAGCCGGGCAGTGCGGCCCGCACCGGCCCGAGCTGGGGCGATAGCACGAGTTGCTCCGCCTCCGCCCGCGGCTCATGACTCGTGCACGCTGCCACGAAGATCAGCGGCAACAGCGCCGCCTTCCACATCCGCCCCATACTTCACTTTGTAGCGCAGATGCGTGACCGAAGTGCTCTCAACGACCGAGATCGGTCCGTCCAGCTCGTACCCCTTGCCGGGCGCGAAGAACGGCGTGCCCCCGCCGAGGATCACCGGCACCAGGTCGAGGAAGATCTCGTCGACCAGGCCCGCGTCGATGGCCTGCCGCGCGATCTCGCCGGAGTTCAGGCCGACGCCCCTGTCGCCCGCGTGCTTCTGTGCCACCGCAACGGCTTCCTCGATGCCGCCGGTGACGAACGTGAAGTGCTCGTTGTCCTCCAACGGCCGATGGGTGAGCACGACGGTGTGCACGCCCATCGGGTGCCGGCCACCCCAGCCGTTCGTGAAGTCGTAGAGCTTGCGCCCCACCACCAACGCGCCGGTCGCCTGGATCAGCCCGCCGAAGTGGGCGGCGCTGGCCGGCGTGAGGTGGACGGTCATGGCGCCGGTCGGAACCGTGAACGCCACGTCGCCCGCCTCGTACCAGGCGAAGAGCTTGTCGAAGCCGGAGAAGTCCGGACCCGAGACGTAGCCGTCGATCGAGGTGCTGGCGCCCGTGTAGACCTTGCCCATCTTGTGCCTCCCTGTGTCGTGTTCCTTCACCGGTACGTCGAACGCGTCGGCATCAGGATCGACACGATCGCCGGGGCACATACCGGTTCAGCCGATGGGCTCGGGCAGCCTGGTGACCTCGTAGTCGCAGTCGAGGACATCACCGGTCGCCGGATCGCGCAGCTCGACCCGCCACTTCGCCGCGAACTGGTCCACGCCGTGGTGCATCGGGATCGTGCCGGACAGCAGCACGGTGCCCGGCTCGAGCAGGCCCAGTTCGCGCAACCGCTCCACCCAGTACTGCGGGGTCAGCAACTCGGCGAGGGTGCCGCGCTGGATCTCCACGCCGTCCGCCCACGCGGTCAGCTCGATCGCGTCGATGCGGTCCGCCACATCGGACAGCCGCCACGCCTTGCCGCCCAGCACGTCGGGTCCGGCGTTCTTGCTCCACGCGACGCCGTGCACCTCCAGCGCGCGGTCCGTGTGGTCGCATGCGACCGTCAGCAGCACATCTGAATCAGTGACGATCAACGCCCACTCGGCCTCGCCGGACGTCCTGCCGTGCTGCGCGGGAACCGTCGAGGTCTGCTGCGCTAGGTACGGCGACACGGGGTAGAGGCTCGGCGTCACGGACGGCGCCGGCACGCCCAGTTCGGCGAGTTCGCGCACGTGAGCGGCCACGTCGTCCTGGCTGCGACCTGCGTATCCGCCGTTCAGCAAGGTCGTCACGGCGACCTCGGCGACGGTGCCGTCAGGAAGATCGAACTTCAGCGTACAAGCGGTGGACATCCGGTACTCCTTGCGCATACGAGTTGTATACAGGCAGTATTACGCCATGCCGCCTGATTCAGCAACGACAGCCACCTCAAATACGGGCACGTCAAATGCGGGCACACCACAGGACGTGCCCCGTTCGGCCCTGGTGCGCGCCTTCGTGGCCTCGCTCTCCGGTACCGCCCTGGAGTGGTACGACTTCGCGATCTACAACGTCGCCGCGGCCGTCGTGCTCGGCCCGTTGTTCTTCCCGAGCTCCGAACCGCTGACCGCGACGTTGCTCGCGTTCTCGACGTACGCCGTCGGCTACCTGTCCCGGCCGCTGGGCGGATTCCTGTTCGGCCGGCTCGGCGACAAGATCGGCCGCAAACGCGTGCTCGTCACGACGTTGCTGATCACCGGCATCGCGACGCTGCTCATCGGCCTGTTGCCGACGCACGCCGCGATCGGTCCCGCGGCCGGTGTGCTGCTGGTGCTGCTGCGGTTCGCGCAGGGCGTCGGGCTGGGCGGCGAGTGGGGCGGTGCGGTGCTGCTGTCCAGCGAGTACGGCAACCCGAAGCAGCGCGGCTTCTGGGCGTCGGCCGCCCAGATCGGGCCTCCCGCCGGCAACCTGATGGCGAACGGCGTGCTCGCGCTCCTGGGCGTCGCGCTGTCGGACGCGGCGTTCATGTCGTGGGGCTGGCGGGTGGCGTTCCTGCTGTCCGCGGTGCTCGTGATCTTCGGCCTGTGGATCCGGGTGAAGCTGGAGGAGACCCCGGTCTTCAAGGCGATCGAGGCACGCGGCGACCGCCCGTCCGCGCCGATCAGCGAGGTGTTCCGCACGCAGACCAGGCCGCTGATCGCCGCCGTGCTGTGCCGCGTCGGCCCGGACGTGCTGTACGCGCTGCACACCGTGTTCGTGCTGACCTACCTCACGACCCAGCTGAAGCTGCCGCGCAACGTCGGCCTCGTCGCCGTGCTGATCGCCTCGGGCTTCCAGCTGTTCCTGATGCCGTTCGCCGGCTGGCTGTCCGACCGGGTCAACCGGCGCGGCCTCTACGCGGCGGCCGCGGTGTGCGGCGCGGTCTGGCCGTTCGTGCTGTTCCCGCTGATCGACACGAAGTCGTGGCCGCTGATCGTGCTCGGCGTCGTGGTGGGCCTGGCCTTCCACGCGTTCATGTACGGGCCGCAGGCCGCGTTCATCGCCGAGCAGTTCACCGAACGCCTGCGCTACACCGGAAGCTCGCTCGCCTACACCCTGGCCGGCGTGATCGGCGGCGCGATCGCCCCGCTGCTCTTCACCGCGCTGCTGGCCGGGTTCGGCACGTGGGTGATCATCGGTCTCTACGTCTCGGTGGCGTGCGTGGTGACGCTGGCAGGGCTCTGGCTCGGCCGCGATCCTCAGCCGGAAGACGAGATTCAGCCGTTGAGCAGCACCTTCAGCGTGGTGTCCAAGTGAGCGGTGATCGCCGCGGTGGCCGCGCCGACGTCTCCGGACTCGAGCGCGGCCACGATCTCGTTGTGCTCGTCGATCACGGCCTGCTGCCTGCCGTGCGCCCGGTACAACGCGACCACCCCCGCGCGCACCTGCCTTGCGCGCAACCCCTCGTAGGTCTTCGTCAACAGCTCGTTGCCCGTCGCCGCCACCAGAAGCGCGTGGAACTGCCTGTCGACGTCGATGAACTGCCGGGCGTCCTCGACCAGGAACCGCTGCTGCTCGATGAGCTCCTGCATCTGCCGCAACGGGACGGTGCCCTCGCTCATCGTGCGCTCGGCGGCGTACCGCTCGACGATGCCGCGCAGTTCCATCAACTCGCTGATCTGCCGCGAGGACAACGGCGCGACGTACGCACCCTTCTTCGGCATGAGCTGCACGAGGTCTTCGGCCGCGAGCAGCAGCAGGGCCTCGCGGATCGGCGTGCGGGAGACGCCGATCTGGTTGGCGACGTCCTGCTCGCTGATGAACCGCCCCTGCATCTCAGGGTCGGCGAGGATCGTGTCCTTGAGGAACTCGTAGGCCTTTTCTCTGCCAGACAACGCGTCCGCACCTTGCATACAACATGTATACCAGAGGAGGATCATGCGCTTCGCGCTCTGCCAGATCAGCTCCACCGCTGATCCGCAGGAGAACCTTGCCACCGTCCGCGCCGAGGTAGCCACTGCTGCTGCGAATGGCGCACGCGTGGTGCAGTTCCCGGAAGCCACTCAGTGCCGCTTCGGCGTGCCACTCAAGCCGATCGCCGAACCCCTCGACGGCCCGTGGGCGACGGCGGTCCGCGAGATCGCCGACGAGCACAACGTCGTCGTGGTCGCCGGCATGTTCACGCCGGGCGAGGGTGACAGGGTCACCAACACCACGCTCGTCACGGGCGCCGGCCTGCACGTGGGCTACGACAAGATCCACCTGTTCGACGCGTTCGGCTTCCGCGAGTCCGACAACGTCACCCCGGGCGAGAAGCCGGTGACGTTCGACGTCGACGGCACCACGATCGGCCTCGCCACCTGCTACGACGTCAGGTTCCCCGAACTCTTCCGCACCCTCGCCACCACCGCGCCGGTCATCCTGCTCGGCGCCTCCTGGGGAGCGGGCCCCGGCAAGGCCGACCAGTGGGACCTGCTGGTCCAGGCCCGCGCCCTGGACGCGACCTCCTGGATCCTCGCCTGCGGCCAGGCCGACCCGGACGCCGACCACGGTTCCGCCCCCACGGGAATCGGCCGCAGCGCCGTGGTCGACCCGATCGGTTCGGTGCGCGAGCGGCTCGGCGGCGCCCCCGGCACCATCCTGTCCGATGTGGACACCCACCTCGTCGACGAGGTCCGCGCGAAGCTGCCCGTGCTGGCCAACCGGAGGCTGTGATGCGCGAGGAACACGAGTTCTTCCCGGTCGGGGCGATCGACTGGCGCCCGGCCGATCCGGGCGTCACCGAACGCGTCCTGAGCCGCGACCCGGACACCTCGACCCTCACGAGGATCGCGCGCTGGGAACCGGGCCTCGAAACGAGCGGCGTGATCCGCCACGACTACCACGAGGAGGTCTACCTGCTGGAAGGCGACCTCACCGACCTGACGCTGGGCAGGACGTTCCGGGCCGGCGACTTCGCGAGCCGCCGCCCCGGAATGCCCCACGGTCCCTATCGGACGGACGAGGGCTGCACGATGCTGGAAATCCGCACAGCCCAAAGCACCTAGACCCAGCGCACGTGGGTGCCGTCGCGCACGGTGCCCACGTACTCCTCCACCAGGTCCTCCAACGCCACGACGCCGATCACCGTGCCGTCGGCGGCCACCGCGCGAGCGAGGTGGGACTGCGCCCGGCGCAACGCGGCCAGCGCCTCGTCCAGACGGGCGTCGACGGGCACCTCCGGCAACCCGCGCACACGATCACGCGGCACCGAGGTCTCCGCACCCTCCAGGTCCAGCACGTCCTTGACGTGCAGATACCCGATCAGCCGGTCGTCGGCGAGCACGGGGAAGCGCGAGAACCCGGTCGTGGCGACCACGTTCTCGATCTCGCCCACGGTGGGCGTGGCCGACACCGTCGTCAGCTTCTCCAGCGGCACCAGGACATCGGCGACCGTGCGCGCGGCCGACGACAACGTCTGCGCCAGCCGCCGGTGCTCCGAGTCCTCCAGCAGCCCCTCTGACCGGGACTGGCCGATCAGCAACGCCAGTTCGTCCGGCGTGTAGGCCGACTCCAACTCGTCGACCGGCTCCACGTCGAACCGGCGCAACACCCACCGGCCCACGGCGTTGAACAGCGCCAGCACCGGCGCGATCATCCGCGAGAACCCGTAGTGCACCGGAACCAGCCACACCGCGGCCCGTTCGGGACCGGCGATCGCGAGGTTCTTCGGCACCATCTCGCCGAGGATCGTGTGCAGCGCGACGACGATGACCAACGCCACCGCGAACGCCACACCGTGCACCACGGCCAACGGCAATCCAACGGCCCCGAGGGGCCCCTCCAGCACAGAAGCCAGCGCGGGCTCGGCGATCGCACCCAGCCCCAGCGAGCACAACGTGATGCCCAGCTGCGCGCCCGCGATCAGCAACGGCAGCTGCTGCGACGCCTTGATCGCGGTACGGGCTCGGGAAGAACCCTTGTCCGCCAACGCTTCCAACCGGTCCCGGCGCGCGGTGATCACCGCGAACTCGGCACCGACGAAGAAGGCGTTACCTGCCAGCAGCAAAACGATGACGAGGAAGTTCATGAGGACGCCACCACTCGCAGCTCGGCCACGCGGTGCTTGTCCATCCTCATGACGGTCACCCTCCACCCGTCGACGCGAATCTCGTCGCCGACGTCCGGAATCCGCCCGAGCCGCGCCAGCACCAGGCCGGCCAGCGTCTCGTAGTCACCCTCGGGCATCCTGAACCCGGTCGCCTCTTCCACCTCGTCGTCGCGCAGCAGCCCGGACACGATCCAGCTGTCCTTGCCCAGCGAACGCACCGGCGCCGCCTCGCCGCGGTCGTGTTCGTCGCGCACGTCGCCGACGATCTCCTCGACCACGTCCTCCAGCGTCACCAGCCCGGCCGTGCCGCCGTACTCGTCGACGACCAGCGCGGTCTGCAGCCCGGACGCCCGCAGCCGGTCCAGCAGCGCGTCGCCTTCGAGCGTCTCCGGCACCGAGTACACAGGCCGGGTCAACGCCGACAGGGGAGTGGACACGCGCAACGCGGAAGGCACGGCGAACGCCTGCTTCACGTGCACGATCCCGCTCACCTCGTCCAACGAGCCGTGGTGCACCGGGAACCGCGAGAAGCCGGTCTCCCGCGCCTTCAGCACGAGATCCGCGACCGTCGCGTCGGCGCGCAACGCCTCGACCCGCACGCGCGGGGTCATCAGCTCGCCGGCCGTCCTGTCACCGAAGCGCAGCGACCGGTCCAGCAGCACCGCGGTGCCCTGGTCCAGCGTGCCGTGCTCGGCCGAACTGCGCACCAGTGCGCCGAGCTCCTCGGGCGACCGCGCGGACGCCAGCTCCTCGACCGGCTCGACGCCCAAGCGCCGGACCAGCCAGTTCGCCGAGTTGTTCATCCAGTTGATCAACCAGCGGAAGACCGTGGAGAAGCCGGCCTGGATGCTGACCACGCCCCGCGCGGTCTCCAGCGGCTTCGCGATCGCCAGGTTCTTGGGCACGAGCTCGCCGAACACCATCGACAACGCCGTGGCGATCGCCAGCGCGAGGGCCAGCGACAACCAGTCGGCCACGGGTTCGGGCACGCCCACCGCGGTGAGTCCGGGCTCGATCAGGTTCGCGATCGCGGGCTCCGCGATGTAACCGGTGATCAGCGTGGTCAGCGTGATGGCGAGCTGTGCGCCGGAGAGCTGGAACGAGAGAGTGCGATGCGCACGGTCGATGGTTCTCGCCTTCGCGTCGCCCACCTCGGCGACATGGCGTTCGACGGTGCTTCGTTCCAGCGCGGTCAGCGAGAACTCCGCCGCCACCGCGACGAAGGTGCCCGCGGTCAGTGCCACGACGGCGACCAGACCGAGCACGCTCAGAAGTATTCCGGTCACCTACGCGCTCCTGAACTGCAGGAACAAGGGACCGGGTTGGTATGCCAGCCGGGGCCAGACCCCATGGGGACGGCTCAACTCCTCATGACTAAGTACGTGAACAGCCAGACGAGTCTAATTGTGGGCAGTCGACGCCCTGAGCACCACCTCACCCGCCACCCGGACGGTGCGGGCCTCGTCACCCCCGGCGTCCAGCACGAGACCCGCGGCGATCTCGCCCATCTCCTCCAGCGGCAGTCGCACGGTGGACAGCGCCGGAACCGTGTCGCGCAGCGTCGGGATGTCGTCGAACCCGGCGATCGAGATGTCCTCCGGGATGCGCACGCCACGTTCGCGCAGCGCGGCCATGGCCCCCATCGCCATCACGTCCGTCACGGCGAACACGCAGGTGGAGCGCGACTTCGACGCCAGCAGCTCCATCGCGGCGGCGTACCCGCCGTCCCGGGTGAAGGCCCCGTTGATCACCACCGGCGGCGCGATCCCGGCGTCCGCGAGGCCTGCCTTGAACCCGGCGAGCCGGTCGCGGGCCACCACGAGTTCGGAAGGTCCACCCAATACGGCGAACTTCTTGTGCCCGAGTTCGGCCAGCGCACGGGCCAGTGCCCGGCCACCCGCACGGTTGCCGGGAACGACCGTGTCGGTGCCGAGTTTCGCCTGCGACACGCACGCGACACGCCCGCCCTGCTCGGTGAACGCGTCGATCTCGGCCGCGAGCCGCGATTGCGCCGCACGGTCCGTGGTGCGGGAACCGGCGAGCACCACCGCACGGGCTCGATGCGCACGCAGAGTGGAGAGCAGCTCCGCCTCACGCTCAGGCCGGCGCCCTGTCGTGCCGAGGACGACGGAGAGCCCGGCAGCCTCGGCCACCTTCGTCACCCCCGCCGCGATGCACGAGAAGTACGGGTCGGTGATGTCGTGGACCACCAGCCCGACCAGCGAGCTGGAGTTGCGGGCCAGCGCCTGCGCGGACGCGTTCGGCACGTAGCCGAGCTCCTCCGCGGTGCGCAGGACCCGCTCGCTCAGATCCTCGCTCACCTGCCGCGTGCTGCCGTTGAGCACGCGAGAAGCGGTCGCCAGCGACACACCCGCCTGCTTCGCCACCTCGGCGAGCGTCACCTGTCGGGCGGACACGACCACCTCCGTCAACGTGCATGTGAGCGCTGAGACTAACTCGCGAGGAGGTTGACGGCCGTGAAGGACCGCGATTAGCGTGGCGGGAAAGCGCTTTCCAGCGCTGCTACCAGGGAGGTGCGATGGCGGTCAGGACCATTGGCGTGGCGGTCAACGGCGTCACGGGGCGGATGGGATACCGCCAGCATCTGGTCCGTTCACTGCTGCCGTTGCGCGACGAGGGCGTGCGGTTGCAGGACGGGACCGTGCTGAAGGTGGAACCGGTCCTCGTGGGCCGCAACGCCGACAAGCTCAAGGAGATCGCCGAGCGGCACGACCTCGCGCACTGGACGACGGACCTCGACGGAGCGCTCGCGGACCCGTCCGTGGAGATCTACTTCGACTCGCAGGTCACGTCGAGGCACGTCGAGTCGATCACGAAGGCGCTGCGGGCCGGCAAGCACGTCTACACCGAGAAGCCGGTCTCGGACACCGTCGAGCAGGCGCTGGAGCTCGGGCGCCTGGCCGACTCGCTGGGCCTGAAGCACGGCGTGGTGGCGGACAAGCTGTACCTGCCGGGCATCCGCAAGCTCAAGCGACTGATCGACGGCGGCTTCTTCGGCCGGATCCTCAGCGTGCGCGGCGAGTTCGGCTACTGGGTCTTCGAGGGCGACTGGCAGCCCGCGCAGCGCCCGAGCTGGAACTACCGGGCGGAGGACGGCGGCGGCATCGTCTCGGACATGTTCTGCCACTGGAGCTACCTGCTGCACGACCTGTTCGGCAGGGTCGAGGCCGTCACGGCGAAGGCCGTCACGCACATTCCAACCCGCTGGGACGAGCAGAACAACGCCTACGAGGCGACCGCGGACGACGCCGCGTACGGGATCTTCGAGATCGAGAACGGCGTCATCGCCCAGATCAACTCGTCCTGGTGCGTGCGCGTGCGCCGCGACGAGCTCGTCGAGTTCCAAGTGGACGGCACCGAGGGGAGTGCGGTCGCGGGTCTGCGCGAGTGCTTCGCGCAGACCCGCGCCGTCACGCCGAAACCCGTCTGGAACCCGGATCTGCCGGTCACGCACCCGTTCCGCGAGCAGTGGCAGCAGGTGCCGGACAACGAGGACTTCGACAACGGCTTCAAGGTGCAGTGGGCGGAGTTCCTGCGGCACGTCTACGACGGCACGCCGTTCCCGCACGACTTCCGCGCCGGGGCACGGGGCGTCGCGCTGGCCGCCGCCGGTCTCCAGTCCTCTTCGGAGGGTCGCCGAGTGGAGATCGCGGATGTCTAGCCAGAGGCAAGGTGATCGCATCGTGTTCGCCGCGGCACACGTTGTGGCCGAGGACGAACGCACGGTGGACTGGGACGCGACTCTCGCGTTCCGGCACCACCTGTGGTCGCACGGCTTCGGTGTCGCGGAAGCCATGGACACCGCGCAACGCGGCATGGGCCTGGACTGGCCGACGGCCGCCGAGCTCATCCGCCGCAGCGCCGCCGAGAAGGCGGGACGGATCTGCGCGGGCGTCGCCACCGACCACCTCACCGGTGAGCCCGGCCTCGACGACGTGCTGAACGCCTACCTGGAACAGCTCGACATCGTCCAGGAGGCCGGCGCGCAGCCCGTGCTGATGTGCTCACGTCAGCTCGCGGCGGCGGCCCGTGGTCCCGAGGACTACGAGAAGGTCTACGGCACGTTGCTCGACCGCGTCAGCGAACCGGTGATCCTGCACTGGCTCGGCACCGCGTTCGACCCGATGCTGGAGGGGTACTGGGGTGCGGGCGAGATCCCGCGGGCCACCCGGAACTTCCTGGAGATCATCCGCTCGCGGCCGGACAAGATCGACGGCGTGAAGGTCTCGCTGCTCGACGCGGATCACGAGATCGGGCTGCGGCGCGCGCTGCCGGGGAACGTCCGCTGCTACACCGGCGACGACTTCAACTACCCGGACCTGATCGCGGGCGACGAGGAGGGCTACAGCCACGCGCTGCTCGGCATCTTCGACCCGATCGCCCCGGTGGCGGCTCGTGCGCTGGCCAAGCTGGCGGACGGCGACACCGGCGAGTTCCACCGGATCATGGCGCCGACGGTTCCGTTGTCCCGCCATCTGTTCAGCGCGCCGACTTACTACTACAAAACGGGTGTCGTGTTCCTGGCGTGGCTGGCCGGGCATCAGGAACGATTCCAACTTCTCGGCGGCCTGGAATCCGCGCGTAGCGTCGAGCACCTGGCCGAGGCGAAACGTCTCGCGGAGATCGCCGGCGTGATCGAACCGGAGTTCGCGGAACGGCGGTGGAGCCAATGGCTCGCCTCTCGCTGAACCAGGCCACGATCAAACGCGCGACGGTCGCCGAGGCCGTCGAAGGCTGTGCGCGGCACGGCATCGAGTCGATCGGACTGTGGCGTGAACCCGTCACCGACCACGGCCTGGAACGCACCGCCAAACTCGTCGCGGACGCCGGACTGCGCGTGTCGTCGTTGTGCCGCGGAGGGTTCCTCACCGCCGTGGACAACCGAAGCGCACTGGACGACAACCGCCGCGCGATCGACGAGGCGGCGGCGTTGCGCACCGACACGCTGGTCATGGTCGTCGGGGGAGTGCAGGCCGACAGGGACCTCATCGGCGCACGTCAGCGCGTTGCCGACGCCATCGCGGAACTGTCGGTGTACGCGGCGCAGGCGGGCGTGATCCTGGCGCTGGAACCGATGCATCCGGTGTTCTGCGCGGATCGCGGCGTGCTGTCGACGTTGGGACAGGCACTGGACATCGCCGAACAGCACGAGTCGGTCGGCGTCGTCGTGGACGCGCTGCACGTGTGGTGGGACCCCGATCTGGACGCGCAGATCGTGCGCGCGGGACCGCACATCGCGTCGTACCAGGTGTGTGACTGGCTCACGCCTGTGCCCGCCGATGTGCTGCTCGGACGCGGTTATCCCGGTGACGGCGACATCGACCTGGACCGACTGACGCGGCATGTCGCGGCGACCGGATATTCGCGGGATGTCGAAGTGGAGATCTTCAACGCGGCCATCTGGGCGGCGGACTTCGACGAGGTGATCGAAGAGGTGACGCGCAGGTACCACGACATTGTGGAACCGGCGCTCTGACCGACGCGGGGAAGCCGGTCGTCGACGGCGGCGACGACCGACCCCGGCGTTGGTTTGTGTATATCCGAAAATCAGTGCTCTTTGGTCCAGATTTCAGATAAATCTCAGGAATCAGCCGCCGTTGACGAACCTGTAAACCTTTGCACCGTGTTTCGGCTTCGCGGTCGTGATCTTGATGACGGCGTCGAACATGGACCGTCCGAGCTCCGCGCGGGCCGCTACGGCCGGGTGCGTGGTGCTGAAGTCCTCGTCGTTCACGGCCTTGTCACCGGCGAACGTTCCCGACGCGAACATCGAGTAGATCAGGATCGCCCGGTTGTCCGCGCTGAACATGATCCCGGCCTCGTTGCGGCCGTCCTCGAACCAACCGGCCTTCGTCGCGACGCGCAGACGCTCGTTCGTCGTGAGGTTGAGCCGCACGCCGTCGGTGAAGCTCGCCGTCGCACGCAGGATGTTCAGCAGGTACGCGGTGGACGCCGCGGACAGCAGCTGACCGTCGACCAGCTTCTGCAGCAACGTGTGCGTCTCGCGCGCCGTCGTGGTGCCGAGGAAGAACCGGTTCGGGTTCGCGACCGGAACGACCTGCGTGTGCACGAAGCCCTTGGACCGCAGGATCTCGTTGAGCTCCAGCGCGGGCACGACCAGGCCGCACAGGCGGACCGCGGTGTTGTCCGAGACGGTCAGCAGGTTCGCCAGCGCGTGGCCGACGGTGACCTCGCTCGGGTACGCGCCGTCGAGCGCGAAGATGCCGTCGGTGTCCTGGATGACGATGGCGGCCGACACGGTGACCGTCTGGTCGAGCTTGATCAGCCCGCGGTCCACCTTGTCCAGCACGGCGACCGCGACCGCGATCTTGTTGACGCTGTAGGCCTCGACCACCTTGTCGGCGTCCTCGTCGACGGCGGCCTTCGTCGTCCCGTCGAGGTCGGCGACCGTGATCAGCGACGACCAGCTGCCCTTCGCCTTGCGGGCCTGCCGCCGGTAGATCTGGGCCACGCGCTTGCGCGACCGGTCGGCCGTCGCCGGGGAGCGTTCGATCTCTACCTCCGCGTCTTCCTGGGCTTGTGCTGCACCGTTGGAGCCGAGCACGGCCGTCGCGGCCGCGACGGTTCCCAGCCCGAACACGGACCTGCGGTTCAAAGTCATGAGCGGTATCAAAACAGGCGCCCCTGACGTTTCCCTGACTAGGGTTCCGGATCATGGAACACGTCTTCGTGGTGACCGGTGCTTCCCGCGGAATCGGGGCGGCGACCGCCGTTCTCGCAGCTCAGGCGGGATATCGCGTGGTCAGGGCCTCCCGCAGGGCCGAAGAATCCGTCGGGGATCGCGGCTGGGACGCCCGATGCGACGTCTCTTCCTGGGATTCCGTGCAGGATCTCATGTCCCGAGTGGAGTCCCGCTGGGGCCGGATCGACGTCGTGTTCGCGAACGCTGGAGTTTCCGTCGACACGTCGTTCGTCTCCGACGCCGGCGCGAAGCCGTCGGAGTGGACGGACATGGTCGTCACGAACGTCTGCGGGCCCGCGTTCACCGCCCGTGCCGCGATGCCGGCGCTGATCCGCTCCGGCGGCCACCTGGTGATGACCGGATCCGCCGCCGGCCGAGGGGTGCGGCCGGGCAACCTGTACTCGGCGACGAAGTGGGCGATCACCGGTCTGGCGCAGGCGATTCGTGCCGAAGCGGTGGCCACCGGGGTTAGGGTGACGGTGGTGCAGCCGGGCCTGGTCGACACCGACGCCATCCCGGCGTCGCGGGTGGACGACCCGAAGCTGGCACCGGAAGACGTTGGCAGGGCGGTTCTCTACGCCGTGTCCCAACCGTCCACTGTGGACGTGAACGAGATCCTGCTGCGGCCGACCGGACAGGCCGCGCATCGCTGATGGGGGACAGATCGTGATCGTGCTCTTCGCTGTCGGAGGCGGTGGTGACCCGGAGCGGCACCGCCCGCTCCTGGACCACTTCACCGCTCAGGGCCACCAGGTCATCGCACCGTCCTTCCCGCGCCTGCACCCGCGGCAGGCGACCTGGGACGACTACCTGGCCCGGCCGTTGGGCCTGGTCGAGGCCCTGCGCGACGTCGCCCCGGACGCCGAGGTGGCTGTGATCGGCCACTCGATCGGCGCCTGGGCGGGGTTGTGCCTCGCGGGCGCGACGCCGTGGAGCAAGGAACGCGAGCCCCTTGACGTGCCAAGGGATTCCCGCGTCAGCCGCCTGGTGCTCTACACGCCACCCGCCGGCTGGTTCGCGGCCCCCGGCGCGCTGGACGCGGTGAAGGTGCCGATCCTCGCCTACGTCGGCGAGTTGGACACGTTCGTCCCGGCGTCCGAAGTGGAGGTGCTGAAGACCGCTCCGGCCGAGGTGGACCTGCGGGTCGTGCCGAAGGCGGGCCACTTCAGCTTCGTGCACGTGCCGCCGCCGGGCATGGACGAGGACCCGGAGTTCGACCGCGACCGGTTCCTCGCGCGGATGGTCGACGAGACCTACGAGTTCGTCAGCTCCCGCTGAGCACGTCGGAGCATCGCTGCAGGAGCGCGCGCAACTGCGCGCGTTCCTCGTTGCTGAACGCGTCCGCCAGCTTCTGCTCCACCACCACCGCGGCCCTGTCCGCCTCGCGGAACCTCGCCTGACCCGTCTCGGTCAGCCGGTTCTCCAGGACGTTGCGCTGCCACTGGTGCGATGTGCGCTCCACGAGACCCAGGGCGACCAGGTTCTGCAGGATCGTCGTCATCGTCTGAGGCGTCGTCAGGCACAGCCGCGCGAGCGTCGCCGCGGGCGCGCCGGGGTTCTCGCTCAGTGCCAGCAACGCCGAGTACTGCGGCACGGTCAGCCCTGCGGGCTTCACCGCCGCCGACTTCGCGGCCACCAGGTCCTGCTCGGCGCGCTTGATGTCTCCGCCGATCCGATCGCCGCTGCGCATCTCCCCATCGTAAGAGTGTGATAAGAGTATGGATGGATATCAGAACTCTGATATCCATCAGTGCTCGTACTGGAGGGAAGTCATGCGCGTCCTGCTCACCGTCTTGACGGTGCTGGTGCTGTTCACGGGCACGGCCCAGGCCACGCCGAGGCACATCGAGGCCCGCTCACCGTCGCTGCACCCCGAGGGCGTGGCCTGGGACTCGAGCCGCGGCCAGTTCCTCGTCAGCTCGCTGCGCCACGGCACGGTGTCGCTGGTCGGCACGAACGGCCGGGTCCGCCCGCTCGTCACCGGAACCCACATGGTGTCCACGTTTGGTCTCCAGGTGGACGGCGGCCGCCTGCTCGTCGCCTACGGGGACATCGGCTTCGGCGAACGATCGGTGCCGGGCCAGTCCGGCCTCGGGATCTTCGACCTGCGCACCGGCCGCGCGCTGAAGTTCGTCGACATCCCCAACGGCGCCAACGACGTCGCGGTCGACCCATTCGGCAACGCCTACGTCACCGGCACCTCGGGCGACACGATCTGGAAGGTCGGCCGCGACGGCACCGCGACGCCGTACGCCCGCGACCCGCGGCTGGGCGGGACGTCGTTCGGCAACAACGGAATCGTCTGGGACCCCAGGGGATTCCTCGTCACCGGCCACTACACGAACGGCACGTTGTTCAAGGTCACGCTGAACCGCGTCGAGGAACTGCCCGCACCGAAGCTGCCGGGCGCGGACGGCCTCACGCTCACCCCGCAGGGCCTGGTCGTCGTGACGAACAGCCTGGCCGCACCGGGCAAGAACGCGGTGACGGTCCTCGACACCCGCACGTGGCAGGTGAAGTCCCAGCGTGACTGGCGGACCGCGCCGACCACGGCCGCTCGCACACCGCACGGCACCTACGTGCTCAGCGGCCGCGTCGACCTGCTGGTGAAGGGGGAGACGACGGACGAGTTCAGCCTCGACCGCTAGCCGGCCTCACCCTCGGCGGCGCCGCGGTGAGCTCACGCGCCGCCGAGGAACTCGACCAGCAGCCGGTTCACCTCGTCCGGCCGTTCCAGGTACCCGACGTGCCCGGCGTCCGCGACCTCGGCGTAGCGGGCGCCGGGGATCGCGTCCGCCACCTCGCGCGACAGCCGCGGCGGCAGCACCAGGTCGTCGGCGAACCCGATCACCAGCGACCGCACCGCGATGGCGCGGTAGGCCTCCAGTCGCGTGTCGTACTCGGCCAGGCCGAGCTGGATCCGTTCGCCCGGACCGAACGACGCCCCGGCGAACTCGTACATCTGCAGCCAGTCGCGGGCGACCACCGGGTCGGCCAGTGTCGCCTGCGACAGGTTCCGGACCGCCGTCGCCACCGAGTAGAACGCCAGCGGGATCTCGACGCCCTTGTCGTGCAGGTCGCACAGCGCCTGCGACCACGCCTGCTGCACCGGTTCGGGACGGCCGGCGGTCGCCATCATCACCGCGCTGCGCACCAGCGACGGATGCGCCAGCGCCAGTTCCTGGGTGATGCGCCCGCCCAGCGACGTGCCGATCACGTGCGCGGGACCGCCCAGGTGCTCGATCAGCGCGGCGGTGTCGGCGACCATGTCGTCGAGCGTGAAACCGCCGGCGCACTCCGACGACGGCCTGATGCCGCGGTTGTCGAAGTACGCGACGCGGTAACCGGCCTTGACCAGCGCGGGCACCTGGTAGGTGCGCCAGACCCTGCCGGGACTGCCGGTGCCCATGACGAGCACGACGAGGTCACCGGCACCCTCGGTCTGGACGTTCAGCTCGATGCCGTTGAGCGGGACAAGCGCCATTCCGAAGATCCTAGAACCTGCACAGAGGCCGAATCAGGGCAGCGTGTGAGGGATAACGCGCGCACAGGTCGTCCGCGTGCCCGAACTCCACGATGTCGTCGGTGTACGGCGGCACCACGACCGTGCCGACCAGCGACCAGTCCCCGGCCGGAGTGCTGCCCTGCCACACGCCCGCGGGTACGAGGACCTGCGGGTTCGACGCGCTCAGCACCGGTTCGGTCACCGTGCCGTCCGGGTGCAGCAGCAGCATCCGCAACGGCGACCCCGCGTGGAAGTGGTAGATCTCCAGGTGCTTCAGCACGTGCATGCCGGAGAAGTCCGGGCGGCGCAACAGGTACGCGATCGCGGACGCCTCGTCGGACCGGTGCGTCTGCGCGAAGTACCCGCCCTCGACGGGCAGCTCCTGCATGTCCAACGCGGAAATCAACTGCTCTGGGGTCACGTCATCTCCGGAAGCGGGGAACCGTGCACGACGACCATGCCCTTGCCGAGCCGCTTCGCCGTGTACATCGCGGCGTCCGCGGCCCCGAGCACGTCGTCGGCGGTGATCTTGGGATCGTACGAGAACCGTTGCGCCACACCGATGCTGGCGTGCACCCGGTGCACCCGGCCGAGCACCTCGTGCGGATGTCCCAACGCGTCCAGCAGCCGCGCGCCGATCTCGTCCGCGTCGCCGCCGTCGATCAGGACCCCGAACTCGTCACCGCCGAGCCGCGCCACGGTGTCCTCGGGCCGGACGTTGTTCTCCAGCCGTGCGGCGACATTGCGCAGAACCATGTCGCCCTCGGCGTGCCCGTTGTTGTCGTTGACCGCCTTGAAGCCGTCCACGTCGATGAACAGCAGGATCAACGGCTTCGCGCGGTCACGAACCGCGAGCGCGCGCTCCAGCCGTTCGCGGAAGAGCGAGCGGTTCGCGACGCCGGTCAACGGGTCGTGCGTCGCCTCGTGCCGTAGCTCCTCGCGAGAGACGCGGAGCTGGTCCATCAGCCGTACGTTGTCCATCATCGTGAGCAACTGACGCACGATCACGAGACACACGACCAGAAGCCCGACGTAGATCTCGACCGGGTTGAGGCGGCCGCCCGTCGCGGTGTTCCAGCTGACGAACAGGCCGGTGATCGCGAGCGGCAGGTACGGCACGAGCAGGTGCAGCAGGTCGGCCGTGCGCATGCGGCCCGGCGTGGGTTCGAGGTTGCGGACCGGGGCCAGCGCGCTCAGCAGGAAGAACGCCGGGCACAGCATGAAACCGATGTCCGCGGCCGCCGGGATCGCCGTGTTGCCCTTGGCGATGTAGAACGCGAACACCCAGCCCGACGACGACTGCGCGATACCGGCCAGCGCGACGAAAAGCATCGGCCACTGACGCACGGCCTGATGCGTCCACGACATCACCACGATCGCCACGAGCAGCACGAGGTACGCGGCGGGGTGCGCGATGACGGTGGCGAACCCAGGGCCCTCGGTGGCCCACGCACGGGTCAGCGACTCCAGCGCCGACACCCACGTCAGCACGAACAGCGACCCGATCACGATCAGCCCGTCGAGCACGAGCACCGTGCGGCTGCGGTAGTTCGGCAGCAGGTCGTCGGAACGGCGTTTCTGCGCCTTCGCGATCACGGCGGCCAGGCAGAGCACCGGCACCATCGTGAAGCCGATCGGCGCGATCGTCGACGACGGCAGTTGAACGCCCATGATCTGCTGGCCCCAGATCCACGCGGACAACCCGACGCTCAGGCTGATCATCGCCGCCGTCATCCAGCGGTCGCGTGCCCGCGCGTAGGTGACCAACGCCGCGATGGCGAACACCAGCTGCACGACTTTGTCGATTGCGATACCGATATCGCGCGGTGCGGCGAGGGCGGTGAGGATGGCGATCGCGATGAAGGTGCCGACCCACCCCGCGACGATCCAGAACCTCTTCACCGTGACTCCCGTGATCGAAACCCGACCACCGTAGTAACGGCGGCGTGGACTTGTCGAACCGTGTCAGCCCGTGTCGGTGCAAGTCCCCTATCGGTGCACCGGATATGGTTCGAACTGTTGTTCGTTCAGCGATCCGGGGAGCTGTTGTGCGGGTGTTCGGGGTCGACCCCGGTCTGACCAGGTGCGGCTTCGGCGTCGTCGACGGCGGACCAGGCCGAGTCGTGCGCGCCGTGGCCGTCGATGTCCTCCGCACGCCCGTTGACGCTCCGCTGTCCGTGCGCCTTCATGAGCTGTACGACGGCGTCTGCGTGTGGCTGGACCGTTACGAACCTCAAGTCGTCGCCATCGAACGAGTCTTCGCGCAACACAACGTCCGCACCGCGATGGGGGTCGCGCAGGCGTCGGGCGTCGTCGCTTTGGCTGCCGCGCAACGAAACCTGCCGGTCGAGTTCCACACGCCGTCCGAGGTGAAGGCCGCCGTCACGGGCTCGGGCCGCGCGGACAAGGCGCAGGTGACCGCCATGGTGACCAAGCTGCTCGGCCTGAAGGTCGCCCCGAAGCCGGCCGACGCGGCGGACGCGCTGGCCCTCGCGATCTGCCACCACTGGCGCGCGCCGATGCGCAACAGGCTGGAAGAAGCGCAGGCCCGCGCGGCGGAACTCGCCCGCGTGCACAAGGCCAAGCTGGCAGAGGCGGCCCGCCGGAGCGGGTCATGACGGCTTCAGTGCGCGCCGAAATTGTCAGGGTCGGCTGGAAGAATGAAATCAAGGGGTCCCCTTCGCGAGGGGACGCCTGCGTGAGCGTGAAGTCCGGAGGACACAGGTGATCTCGTCACTGCGCGGCCAGGTGCAGCACGTCGGCCTCGACCACGCCGTCGTCGAGGTGGGCGGCGTCGGTTTCGCCGTCCAGATGACGCCGACCACGCTCGCCACCCTGCGCCGCGGCGAGGAGGCGAGCCTCGCCACCACCCTGATCGTCCGCGAGGACAGCCTCACCCTGTTCGGGTTCGCCGACGCCGAGGCGCGCGAGCTGTTCAGCCTGCTCCAGACGGTCAGCGGCATCGGCCCGCGCATCGCACTGGCCACCCTCGCGGTCCTGGAGCCGGACAAGCTCCGCCACGCGCTTGCCGAGGGCAACATCACCGTGCTCACGCAGGTCCCGGGCATCGGCAAGAAGGGCGCGGAACGCCTCATCATCGAGCTGCGCGACAAGGTCGGTCAGCTCCCCACGCCCACGACGCCCGCGCACAGCCAGACGCGTGACCACGTCGTGGAGGCGCTCCTGGGCCTCGGCTTTCCGGCCAAGGCAGCGGAGCAGGCCGTCGACAGTGTTCTCGCCGCGAACCCTGACCAGTCCACGTCCGCTGTCCTGCGCCGTTCGCTCGCGACCCTGGGGCGCAAGTGACCGAAGAGGAGCTCAGCCCGTACGGCGTGCCCGCCGAGCGCGACGTCGAGACCAGCCTGCGCCCGGCCGACCTGCACGAGTTCGTCGGTCAGCAGCGAGTGCGCGAACAACTCGAACTCGTCCTGCACAGCGCGATGCGACGGGGGACGGCGCCGGACCACGTGCTGCTCAGCGGCCCTCCCGGCCTCGGCAAGACCTCCCTGGCCATGATCATCGCCAAGGAGCTCAACGCCGCCATCCGGATCACCAGCGGCCCGGCCCTGGAACGTGCGGGCGACCTTGCCTCGATGCTGTCCAACCTGGTCGAGGGCGATGTGCTGTTCATCGACGAGATCCACCGCATGGCGCGGCCTGCGGAGGAGATGCTCTACCTCGCGATGGAGGACTTCCGCGTCGACGTGATGGTGGGCAAGGGCCCCGGCGCGACCAGCATCCCGCTCGACATCGCGCCGTTCACGCTGGTCGGAGCCACCACCAGGTCAGGAGCGCTGACGGGCCCGCTGCGCGACCGCTTCGGCTTCACCGGCCACATGGAGTTCTACAGCGCCGAAGAGCTCGACCTCATCGTGAAGCGCAGCGCCAAGATCCTCGGCGTCGACGTCGCCGTGGACGCCGCGATCGAGATCGCCGGCCGCTCCAGGGGCACCCCCCGCATCGCGAACCGCCTGCTGCGCCGCGTCCGCGACTTCGCCGAGGTCAGGGCCGACGGCAGGGTCACGGAGGAGATCGCGAAGCAGGCGCTGCAGGTCTACGACGTCGACGAACTCGGCCTCGACCGGCTCGACCGCGCGGTGTTGAACGCCCTGGTCAAGAGCTTCAACGGCGGCCCGGTCGGCGTCTCCACCCTCGCGGTCGCGGTCGGTGAGGAACCGACCACCGTGGAAGAGGTGTGCGAACCGTATTTGGTGCGGGCTGGCATGCTGGCCCGGACACCGCGCGGCCGAGTGGCGACGCCCGCCGCGTGGTACCACCTGGGGCTGGAGCCGCCCGCCGGTGATCAACTGTGGTGACCTGGCACAATCGGTAAAAGCACCTGGACATATCGGACGTGCGTCGAAGGCATGTCCACCTGATCGGAGAATGATGGGCAACCTTTCGTCTTTGATGTTCCCGTTGCTTCTGGTTCTGCTGGCGGTGCCGCTGTTCCTCAGCGCGCGCAAGCAGAAGCGGGCGATGGCCGAGCAGAAGAACCTGCAGGACTCGCTCGCCCCCGGCGACAAGGTGATGACGACGTCCGGCCTGTACGGCACCGTTGCCGACGCGAGCCACGACACCACCATCGACATCGAGATCTCCGAGGGCGTCGTCACGCGCTGGCTGCGTGCCGCCATTCGCGAGAAGGTCGCCGAGACCGACGAGGCCGTGATCGAGGACAAGACCGACGACGTCGAGGAAGAGGTGCCCGCGACCACCGCACAGGTCGCCGAGCCCCTGGACCACGGCGCCAAGAAGTAACCAACAGGCCCGTGACACCTGGAGTTGGCAACTGTGAACACCGCCAACTCCAGGTAGTGACGCGCAGCTCACGCGGCGCGCGTTACGCTGCGCGCTCGGAAACCATAGCTACTAGGAGACGGACGGATCGTGGCACCTCCGGCCGGGCAAATTCGCCCTGCGAAGTATCTGGCGAGTTTTGTCCTCATCGTGGTCGCGCTCTACGCCCTGGTGTTTCTCACCGGGAACGGTTCGGCCAAACCCAAGCTCGGAATCGACCTCCAGGGCGGCACCCTCGTCACCCTGACAGCTCGGCAGGAAGACGGCGCACAGCCGAGCGAGGAAGCGCTCAACCGGGCACGTGACCTCATCGAGGTCCGCGTGAACGGTCTCGGCGTCTCCGGTGCCGAGGTCGTGCGAGACGGCAACAACCTGGTGATCACGGTCCCGGGCGCGGACAGCGAAGGCGCGAAGGGCCTCGGCCAGACCGCTCGCCTCGCGTTCCGCAAGGTCATCGGCCAGCCGGTGCCCGCCGGCGCCGTGCCGCAGACCCAGACGAGCACGCCGCCGTCCGGCAGCGCGAGCACGCCTCCGTCGACGCCGCCGAGCCAGAGCGCCGGCAGCCCGCCGCCGTCGAGTGGTGCTCCGCAGGGCCGCCCCGCGCCGAACCTGGCCGCGCAGCCGTCCAGCACGCCGCCGTCGAACAGCACCGCGCCGTCCAGCAACGCGAGCACGCCGCCGAGCACGCCGTCCGCTCCCTCCAACGTCGACCCGAAGGTCGCGAAGGAGATCCAGGACGCGAAGGCCCTCCGCCAGGCGACCGACCCGCAGATCCTGCAGCAGGCCGCGCTCATGCTCGACTGCTCGCAGCCCGACCCGCTGCGCGGCAACGACGACCTGGACAAGCCTCTCGTCACCTGTGACGAGAAGGGCGAGTTCAAGTACACGCTGGCCCCGGTCAACCCTCCCAAGGAGGACACCGAGACCAAGGCGGACGACTACACGAACTACTCCCGCCTGACCGGTGAGGACATCAGCAACGCCGCGGCGAACAACAACCCGAACGGCACCGGCTACGTCGTCAACCTGGACTTCAAGTCCGAGGGCGGCACCAAGTGGGGCGCGTTCACCTCGGCCAACGTCCAGCAGGCCGTCGCGGTCGTGCTCGACGGCGAGGTCATGTCCGCGCCGACCATCCAGTCGGCCATCTCGGGCGGCTCGACCGAGATCAGCGGCAAGTTCACGCTGAAGGAAGCCCAGAACCTCGCGAACACGCTGAAGTACGGCGCGCTGCCGCTGTCCTTCGACTCGTCCGAGGCGCAGACGATCTCCCCGACGCTCGGCCTGCAGTCGCTCAAGGCGGGCCTCATCGCCGGCGGCATCGGCCTCGCGCTGGTCTTCGTCTACTGTCTGTTCTACTACCGCCTGCTCGGCATCCTGACGATCCTGTCGCTGGTCCTGTCCGCGGTCGTCATCTACGCCGTGCTGGTCCTGCTCGGCCGCGTCATCGGCTTCACGCTCGACCTGGCCGGTATCGCCGGATTCATCGTCGCCATCGGTATCACGGCGGACTCGTTCATCGTCTTCTTCGAACGATTGAAGGACGAGGTGCGTGAGGGCCGCACGTTCCGATCGGCCGTGCCGCGCGCATGGGTCCGTTCGCGCCGCACGATCCTTTCCGCCGACGCGGTCAGCTTCATCGCCGCCGCCGTGCTGTACATCATCGCGGTCGGACAGGTGAAGGGCTTCGCGTTCACCCTCGGCATGTCGACGGTCCTCGACCTCGTGGTCGTGTTCCTCGTGACGCACCCGCTGGTCGCGATCGCGTCGAAGTCCAAGCTCCTCTCCAACTCGAGCCTGTCGGGCCTGGGAGGTGCCGCCCGCGAGGGCGCCTCGCACCGCGCCACCTCGACCGGCAAGACGACCGCCGTGAAGGAGGCCTGACATGAGCAGCGTGTTCTCACGCCTCTACGTGGGCAACGGCGCCTTCGACATCGTCGGCAAGCGCGTCCGCTGGTACATCACCTCCGGCATCATCCTGCTGATCTGCATCGGCTCGATGGTGTTCAACGGCTTCAACCTCGGCATCGACTTCGAGGGCGGCACCAAGATCTCGATGCCGTCCGTGTCTGCCACCGGCCAGGCCATCACGACGTCCACCGTCGAGGACGTCTACGCGAAGGCCCTGCCCGGCAAGAAGCCGAACGCCGTGCAGGCCGTCGGTTCCGGCGCCAGCGCGACGATCCAGCTCAAGTCGCCCGCGCTGAACATCGCCGAGGTCGCGACCCTCAAGACGGCCCTCGCGCAGGACACCAACCCGCAGGGCGGCCAGACGGCGATCTCCGACAGCGCCGTCTCCGCGTCCTGGGGCGGTGAGATCAGCGGCAAGGCCCTCTGGGCCCTGTTCTGGTTTTTCGTCGCCGTGACGATCTTCCTGGTGCTCTACTTCGAGTGGCAGATGGCCGTCGGCGCGCTCGTCGCCGTGTTCCACGACGTCATCATCACCGCCGGCGTGTACTCGATCATCGGCTTCGAGGTGACGCCGGCGACGGTGATCGGTCTGCTCACCATCCTCGGCTTCTCCCTGTACGACACGGTCGTCGTGTTCGACAAGGTCAAGGAGAACACCCGAGGCCTGCTGGGCCTGACCCGCCGCACGTACGCCGAGGCGGCGAACCTGGCGCTGAACCAGACCCTGATGCGCTCGATCAACACCTCGCTGATCGCGCTGCTCCCGGTCATCGGCCTGCTGGTCGTCGGCGTCGGCATCCTGGGCGTCGGAACCCTGCAGGACCTGGCGCTCGTGCAGCTCGTCGGCATGTTCATCGGCGCCCTGTCCTCGATCTTCCTCGCCACCCCGGTGCTGGTGGACCTGAAGATGCGCGACCCGAAGTTCATCGCGCACGCCAAGCGCGTGGCCACCCGCCGCGCCAAGGCCACGGGCCCGCAGGTCGCCGAGGGCATCGAGTCGGTCGACGACGAGGCCCTCAACGCCGACCTGCGCAAGGAAGAGGCGTACGCCGCCGCTGCCTCGGTGCCTCACCGCACCGCCAAGGCAGGCGACGCCCGCCGCCGTCCGACCGGAAAGCGTCAGCGTTGAAATTGGATCGTGCTCTGGGACTGATGCGTGAAGTCCCGGACTTCCCCAAGCCAGGGGTCGTCTTCCGGGACTTCACGCCGGTTCTCACCGACCCGGACGCCCTGCGCGCCGTGGTCGACGCCCTTCAGGACAAGATCGACGACAGCACCCAGGTGATCGCCGCCATCGAGTCGCGCGGCTTCCTCCTGGGAGCTGCTCTGGGGTACGGCTGGCGCTACGGCGTCGTGCCGCTGCGCAAGCCGGGCAAGCTCCCGGTCGTCGCCGACTCGGAGTCCTACGAGCTGGAGTACGGCACGGCTTCTCTGGAGTTGCCTGCGGACGCCATCCAGCCCGGGCAGCGTGTTGTGGTGGTGGACGACGTGCTGGCCACCGGCGGCACCGCCGAGGCCGCGTGCACGCTGGTCGAACGGGCCGGCGGCATCGTGACCGGTGTCTCCGTGGTTCTGGAGATCACCGCTCTGGGGGGACGCTCCCGGCTCGCTGGCCGCGAGGTCAGCGCTTTGATGGCCGTGTAGGACGCTTTCGCGCTTGGGGGACCGGTGACGCTTGTCGCCGGTCCCTTTTGCGTGTCAGCCCGTGACCGGCCCCGCGATGAACCGGTAGGCGACCACGACGGTGATCGCCCACAGGAAGTAGAAGATCGGCAGCCCCAGCAGGATCAGGCGCCAGGCCTTCATGTCGCCGTGCCCGACCCGCATCAGAGCGGCTGAGGCGCCCAGCCAGGGGACGATTCCCAGCGTTGCCGTGCGGAGTGCCTCGCTGCCGCCGTTGGTGACCAGGTTGAGCAGGACGATCGCGGCGTACCAGATGCCCGCGAACGCCAGGCAGTGCCAGATCGGGCGGTGCGAGTGCATGGGGCCAGTTTCCCAGTCGGACGGTTTCAGGCGATCGGCGGCGGGGCCACGAAGGCGGCGCCGATGCTGACGAAGACCAGTGTGACCAGAGATGCCGGTGCCGTGACGACCGCGATCTCCCACAGTTTCGGCGTCTTCGCGCGGCGCAGGACCAGCCAGCTCAGTGTGGTCGCGACCAGCCAGCCGACCGTTGAACCGATGATCGACCGCTGATCGATGTAGCTCGGGTCGTCGAGGGCGAGGTACGCCATCGTGCCCAGCCACACGAAGGTCATCGCGGCGCACCAGATCAGAGTCCTCACCGTGCCGAGTGTTCCAGGAGGGCACGGCTGCGCCGAACCGGCACATGCCCTCCTTCGTCGGTCGTGTGCCGGACTGCATTTCTGTGGTCGGTTTTCGTTGGTGGTTGCGGGGCGTGGTTGGTGTGCGTTATTCGCGTTTTGTTGCGTGTGTGCTTGCCAGTGGTTGCGTTGCATCTAGAGAGAAGCGCACTAACGGAACCTATGGCCGTTGGCTAGCCTGTTCACCCGAACGTGTAGCCACTGACGTGCTTTTATGTTGTGATCTTGCGGTAGTGTCGAACGCGTGATCGAACGAGACTTCCGCCTCCTGTCCACCGACGAACTGCTTGCCGCAGTCGTCGGAGACGTGGTGGAAATTCGCGTTCTTGAGAATGTGATGATGCAGAAGATCGCCGAACTGGAGCGGCGTGGCGCGGCGACTGAGCTCGGGTACAGGAATGTGGCGCACGTGTTGCGTCATGCCGTGCGGTGGGACTTGAAGACCGCGCGTCAGTGGGTTGCCCGCGCCGAAGCACTGGCTCCTCAGCTCACGCTGTCCGGCGCGCTGGTGGAGCCGGAGCTGCCGGTCACCGCTGCCGTGGTGGCGGAGGGCGCTCTCTCCGGGGAGCACATCTCGGCGGTGGCCGAGGTGATGAAGGACCTGCCGCCCAAGGCCGAGGAGCCTGTGGTCGAGTTCGCCCAGTCCCACGAACCCAGTGCGGTGCGCGCGTTCGGCAAGGAGCTGGCGTACCGGCTCTACCAGCAGGACGCGGAGCCGAGTGAGGCCGATCCGGCGCCGCCCGTCAACCGGCTGCGGATGGAGTGGAAGGGCGACCAGCTGGAGGTGTCGGCGAAGCTCGACAAGATCGCTGGCGCCAAGTTCGAAGCGATGATCGACCCGCTGGCCAAGCCCCGCCCGACCACCCCGGAAGAAGGCCAGGACCCCCGCTCCCGCGCGGAACGCGAGGGCGACGCCTTCGCCGACCTGATCGACCTGATGCTGCGTGCCGACCGCCTCCCCGAACACGGCGGGGAGCCGGTCACCCTGACCCTCACGATGGCCTACCGCGACCTGGCCGGGCAGACCGGCTTCGCCACGCTGGACACCCGCGAGCGCATGCAGGCCAAGCTGGTCCGCCGCCTGGCCTGCAACGCCGGCGTCATCCCGGTGGTACTGGGCGGCCGGTCCGAGCACGTCGACATCGGCCGCAAGACCCGCACCTTCCCGGCCTCGATCCGCCGCCTCCTGGTCGCCAGAGACCAGGGTTGTTCCTTCCCCGGCTGCGACCGCCCGCCCAAGCACTGCGACGCCCACCACATCAGATTCTGGTCCGAGGGCGGCGGCACCTCGGTCGAGAACGCGGCCCTGCTGTGCCGCCACCACCACACCCTGATCCACCAAAGCGAATGGGAGGTAAGGCTCCTCAATGGCACCCCGACTTTCACCCCACCCGCCTGGCTCGACCCCACCCGCACTCCCAGAACAAACACCCACCCCGACCGTCGCCAAGTCGCCTGACGACGCCCGCGCGCGAGCAACCGTTTTCACCCGAATGAGCAGGTTCGTGGAGGAGGGTCAATGCCTACCGTCGGACGAATGACTGCGATCACCTCCACCGCCTACAGCCGCGACCTGGGCGACGAACTGCGCCGCCTGCGCGAGAAACACACCAGGCTGACGGGCTTCGGCTTCGCCGAACAACTCGGCTGGGACCCGAGCAAGGTCTCCAACATCGAAAACGGCAAAGCCCGCGCGAGCGAGATCGACCTCGTCCAGTACCTGATGACGTGCGGCCGCGACAGCAACTACTTCGAGGCCTTCCGAGACCGCTACCGCTACGCCTTCGACCCGTATGTGCTGGTCGTGCCCGACAACCTGCGCACGCTCGCCATGGCGGAGGCCCAGGCTACGAAGATCACCAGCTTCGACGGCCTGACCATGCCGGGGCTCGCCCAGACCCCTGAATACGCACGAGCCTTGCTCACCGAAGGTGGCAACGAGGCACCGGAGAACATCGAGAAGTACGTCCAGTTGCGCATCGACAGGCAGGCGATCATGAGGCGCCCGAGTCGGCCGGAGTGCACGTTCTACGTGCATGAACTCGCGTTGCGAATGCGCGTGGGCAACGCCCAGATCATGGAAGAGCAGTATCTGCGCCTGCTTTTCCAGTCCCACAGCCTTCGTATCGTGCCCATGTCGGCGGGTATCGCCATCGCGATGAGGTCGGCACGAAGGTTGTTCAGCTTCGAGAAGATGGTGCCGGTCGCCTACAGCGAGACCGATGTGGCACAGCTGTTCGCGCACGACGGCAAAGCCATTGCGAGCAGCCGGGAGTTCTTCAAGTGGCTGGATGCCCTTGCGTTGGATGAGGGACAATCGCGGAGCATGCTGACGGACTACGTCAGCGGACTGCGAGAGGACCTCCATGACGCTCGACCGCAGCTGGCGTAAGAGCACCTACAGCGGCAGCACGGACAGTGGTACCTGTGTCGAGGTGTCGCTGGAGCAGGCTGCTCTCGTGCGGGACTCGAAGGCCTCGGGCGGCGCCGTCCTGGCCTTCTCGCTCCCCGCCTGGCGTGCGTTCGTGGCGCAGGTCTAGGGCGCTCCACCTGCGTGTCGCCTGATCGGCCCAGCAATAGTCTGGGTCGCGTTCACCGTGTGAGCTGTGCCGCTCAGCGAGCCATCGGAAGTTTCCGCATCGTAAACGCGTTATCCTCGGTACTCGCGAGACCCGAGGAGCGTGGGGTTGAGTCAAGACACCGAACCCGCTGCGACGGTTGTTCAACCGTCGGCGACCCGGCGTGTGCGTGCCCGCCTTGCGCGGCGCATCACCGCCCAACGTGCGGCCCCGGTGAAGCAGGTCCTCGAACCTCTCGCCGCCGTGCACCGTGACCTCCATCCCAAGGCCGATCTGGCGCTTCTGCAGCACGCGTACGACGTTGCCGAGGAGAAGCACCGCCCGCAGCGCCGCAAGTCCGGCGACCCGTACATCACCCACCCGCTCGCCGTGGCGACGATCCTCGCCGAGCTGGGCATGGACACCACGACGCTGGTGGCCGCGCTGCTGCACGACACCGTGGAAGACACCGACTACTCGCTCAACCAGCTCAAGGAAGACTTCGGCGAGGAAGTCGCCCGGCTGGTCGACGGCGTCACGAAGCTCGACAAGGTCAAGCTGGGGGCAGCGGCCGAGGCCGAGACCATCCGCAAGATGGTCATCGCGATGGCGAAGGACCCGCGGGTCCTGGTCATCAAGCTCGCCGACCGGCTGCACAACATGCGCACCATGCGGTTCCTGCCGCCGGAGAAGCAGGCCCGCAAGGCCCGTGAAACGCTCGAAGTGCTCGCGCCGCTCGCTCACCGCCTGGGCATGGCGACGGTCAAGTGGGAGCTGGAGGACCTCGCGTTCGCGATCCTGCAGCCCAAGAAGTACGACGAG
Organism: Lentzea sp. NPDC102401; assembly: GCF_044765805.1. Lineage (NCBI taxonomy): Bacteria > Bacillati > Actinomycetota > Actinomycetes > Pseudonocardiales > Pseudonocardiaceae > Lentzea > Lentzea sp. NPDC102401. Next base: position 171,075 of record NZ_JBIWKS010000015.1, read on the forward strand.
ATCGTCCGCCTGGTCGCGAAGCGCGCGCCGAGTCGCGACACGTACCTGCGCACCGTCGTCCAGGAGCTGAACTCGCAGCTCGAGACCGCTCGGATCGTCGCCAAGGTCGAGGGAAGGCCGAAGCACTACTACTCGATCAATCAGAAGATGATCGTCCGCGGCCGGGACTTCGACGACATCCACGACCTCGTGGGCGTCCGGATCCTCGTGGACGAGGTGCGGGACTGCTACGCCGCCATGGGTGTCGTCCACGCCGCCTGGCAGCCCATGCCGGGCCGGTTCAAGGACTACATCGCGCAGCCGCGGTTCGGCGTGTACCAGTCGCTGCACACGACCGTCATCGGTCCCGACGGCAAGCCGCTCGAGGTGCAGATCCGCACCTCCGAGATGCACCAGCGGGCCGAGTACGGCATCGCGGCGCACTGGCGCTACAAGGAGACCAAGGGCACGCACAACGGCAAGTCCGTCGAGATCGACGAGATGGCGTGGATGCGCCAGCTCCTCGACTGGCAGCGGGAAGCCGCGGACCCCGGTGAGTTCCTGGAGGGCCTGCGCTGGGACCTCGCCGCGCGCGAGATCTTCGTGTTCACCCCCAAGGGTGACGTGGAGACGCTGCCGACGGGGTCCACGCCCGTCGACTTCGCCTACTCCGTGCACACCGAGGTGGGTCACCGCTGCATCGGCGCCCGCGTGAACGGTCGTCTGGTCGCTCTGGAGCGCAAGCTCGAGAACGGCGAGGTCGTCGAGATCTTCACCTCCAAGGCGGAGGGTGCGGGCCCGTCCCGCGACTGGCTGAGCTTCGTCGCGTCCCCGCGCGCCAAGGCGAAGATCAAGCAGTGGTTCGCCAAGGAGCGCAAGGAAGAGGCGATCGAGCAGGGCAAGGACGCGATCACCAAGGAGGTCCGGCGCGTCGGGCTTCCGATCCAGCGTCTGGTCAGCGTCGACTCGATGCAGGCTCTTGCCAAGGAATTGCACCACTCGGACATGAGCGCGCTGTACGCGGCGGTCGGCGAGGGTCACACCTCGGCGCGCCACGTCGTGCAACGGCTCGTCGCGCAGCTCGGCGGTGTCGATCACGCCGAGGAGGAACTGGCCGACCGCGCCACCCCGTCCACGGTCACCCGGCGCCGCCCCACCGGCGACGCGGGCGTGATCGTCAAGGACGCGGGCGACGTGTGGGTGAAGCTCGCCCGCTGCTGCACCCCGGTGCCGGGCGACGACATCCTCGGCTTCGTGACGCGGGGCGGCGGCGTGTCCGTGCACCGCACCGACTGCACGAACGCGGAGGAGCTGCTGAAGTCGCCGGAACGGCTCCTCGACGTCGAGTGGGCGCCGTCGTCCTCCAGCGTCTTCCTGGTCGCCATCCAGGTGGAGGCGCTCGACCGGCACCGGCTGCTCTCGGACGTCACGAAGGTGCTGGCCGACGAGCGCGTGAACATCCTGTCGGCGTCGGTGACGACGTCGCGCGACAGGGTGGCCGTCAGCCGGTTCTCGTTCGAGATGGGCGACCCGAAGCACCTCGGCCACGTCCTGAAGGCCGTGCGCGGCATTGAGGGCGTCTACGACGTGTACCGCGTGACGTCGGCCTCGTAGAGCGCAGTCACTAGGGGCAAGCCATGTGAAAGGGCCCCCGGAGCGAAGTGCTCCGGGGGCCCTTTCAGGTCTGGCTGACTAGCTCGCGACCAGTGCCGACTTGATGTCGACCGGGGTCTTCGGCTTGCCGTCGCCCTGGCCGGGCTGCTGCGAGATCGTGCCGGTCTTCGCGACCTCGTCGATCTTCTTCAGCGACTCCTCGTCGACCGTGCCGAAGATCGAGTACTTCGGCTGCAGGTTCGCGCCGTCGCCGTAGACGATGAAGAACTGCGAGCCGTTGGTGTCCGGGCCCGAATTCGCCATGGCGAGCACGCCGCGGCCGTAGGTGAGCTCCGGGTAGACCTCGTCCTTGAACGAGTAGCCCGGGCCGCCCATGCCGTTGCCGCCGGGGTCGCCGCACTGCAGGACCTGGATGCCGGTGACGACGAGGCGGTGGCACGTCGTGCCGTCGAAGTACTTCTGCTTGGCGAGGTTCACGAAGTTGTTCACCGTGCACGGCGCGAGCGCGCGGTCCAGGTTGAACTTCAGGTCACCGATCGAGGTGCCGAGCGTGACGCCGACCGTGCCGGTGGCGGGCTGCTCGCCGTTCGCGGGCGGCGTGTTCTCCTTGGCCGCCGGCTCCTGGCCCTTCGTGTATTCACAGTTCACTTTTTCCGGGAGCGCGGCCGGGCGCTTCGGGATCTGGTGCAGCGCGGTGGGAATGTTCTCCGCCTTGTCCACCGACTCCTGGGTGGGAGTCTCCGACGCGGCGGCGTCACCATTACCGAAGACGTCGTTAGTCGCGAGGAACCACACGCCACCTCCGACGAGAGCAACAACGACGACCGTCGACACGACGGCGATGATGCGACGCTTCTTGGCCCGCTCCTGGCGGTAGACCATCTGACGCTCAAGCTTGCGCTTGGCTGCCGCGCGTCGCTGCTCGTTGGTGGGCACGTGCTCCCTCCCCAGGGACTCATGCGAATAGGGCGGTCGGCTCGGCAGTCTAGGGCCTGGGCATATGAGCTTTGTGTGGTGGTTAGGCTGTCGTTGAACAGGGAGGTCATTTTCGTGCTCGTGATCGGGTTCCCGACTGGTGCGCTCCAGGCGAACTGCTTCGTCCTGGCGGCCGGTGAGGGCGAGCCCTGCGTGATCATCGACCCCGGTCAGGACGCGGTCGAACCGATCGAACAGGCCCTGCGCCAGCACCGTCTCGCGCCTGTCGCCGTGCTGCTCACCCACGGGCACTTCGACCACACCTTCTCCGTCACCCCTGTCTGCGACGGCAACGACATCCCCGCGTACATCCACCCGGATGACGTAGCGATGCTCGCCGACCCGTTGAAGGGCATCAGCGCCGAGTCGGCCGCCTTCTTCGGCGGGAACCTCGAGATGCGCGAGCCCTCGGAGGTGCGCGAGCTCACCGACGGCGCCGCGCTCGACCTCGCCGGCCTGCAGATCACCGTCGACCACACGCCGGGCCATACCGGCGGGTCGGTGATGTTCCGCTCCGGCGTGCAGGAAGGGGGTCGCCTGGTGATCTCGGGTGACACGCTCTTCGCCGGTTCCATCGGACGCACCGACCTACCTGGCGGTGACCACTCACGCATGGTGTCGTCTCTGCAGAACAAGGTCATGACCTTGCCCGATGACACAGTGGTGCTGCCCGGCCACGGCCCGACGACGACCATAGGCCGCGAGCGTGCGACGAACCCCTACCTGCTTCAGCTGCAGGACGATGCTCCGGCCGCCCCGCACCGAGGACTCTGAGAAACGTGTTTTCCGCACCCAAAGGCGTTCCCGACTACATCCCGCCGACGTCCGCCGCGTTCGCGCACGTCCGGTCGACGCTGACCCGTGCCGCCGAGCTCGCGGGCTACGGCTACATCGAACTGCCGGTCTTCGAGGACACGGCGTTGTTCTCGCGCGGTGTCGGCGAGTCGACCGACGTCGTGACGAAGGAGATGTACACCTTCCTCGACCGCGGTGACCGCTCCATCACGCTGCGCCCCGAGGGCACCGCGGGCGTGATGCGGGCCGTGATCGAGCACAGCCTCGACCGCGGCTCGTTGCCGGCGAAGCTCTACTACGCGGGCCAGTTCTTCCGCGCCGAGGCCCCGCAGGCCGGCCGGTACCGGCAGTTCCACCAGGTTGGCATCGAGGCCATCGGTATCGACGACCCGGCGCTGGACGCCGAGGTCATCGCCGTCGGTGACGCCGGGTTCCGCGCGATCGGCCTCACCGGCTACCGCCTGGAGCTCACGTCCCTGGGCGACGCGAACTGCCGCCCGGCCTACCGCGAGCTGCTGCAGGCGTTCCTCGCGAAGCTGCCGCTGGACGAGGCGACTCGGCAGCGCGCCGAGCTGAACCCGTTGCGCGTGCTGGACGACAAGCGCCCCGAGGTGCGCGCGCTGGTCGCCGAGGCGCCGCTGATGGTGGATCACCTGTGCGACGCGTGCCGTGAGCACTACGAGCTCGTCAAGGGGTACTTGACCGAGCTGGGCGTGAAGTTCGTCGAGAATCCGCGCATGGTCCGCGGCCTCGACTACTACACGAAGACGACGTTCGAGTTCGTTCACGACGGTCTCGGCGCCCAGTCGGGCATCGGCGGCGGCGGTCGCTACGACGGCCTGATGGAACAGCTCGGCGGACAGTCGCTGTCCGGCGTCGGCTTCGGCCTCGGCGTCGACCGCGCGCTGCTCGCGGCCCAGGCCGAGGGCGTGCTGCCGGAGTTCAGCCGCGTCGACGTGATCGGCGTGCCGCTGGGCGAGGCGGCGCGGGCCCGCCTGGTCGCGATCGCCGGCGAACTGCGTGCCGCTGGCGTGCGCACGGACCTGGTCTACGGCGGTCGGTCGATGAAGGCAGGCTTCAAGGCCGCCGACAAGTCGGGCGCGAAGCTGGCGCTCGTGCTGGGCGACCGCGGCCTGGAGGCGGGCAACATCGGCGTGAAGACCCTCGCGACAGGCGAGCAGGTCGACGTGGCGCTGACCGACGTGATCGAGGCCGTGCAGGCGGCGCTCAAGCCGTCCGCACTCGTGGCCGCTGTGCCGGGCGGCGTCGAGGGCCTGGCGTCCGACGCGGGAGCCGTGGCGGCTGAGGCGGTGCGAGAGACTCCGTGAGCGACGACAAGCTCGTTCTCGACCTGCTCGACAAGGCGACGGTCCGCAAGCGTGCGCGCATGGTGGCGATCGGCGGCATCATGGTCGCTCTCGCCTTCGGCGCGATCGTGGGCCTGATCGGTGGCCGCTGGCCCGGCGTCATCGCCGGGCTGATCGTGTCGGTGCCGGTGATCCTGCTGGCGATGTCCGAGGCGCGCCGCACGGTGTGGCTGGAGGGCACGACGGTCTACGTGCGGGCGTTCGGGACGCGCAAGGTCGACCTGGCCGTCGCGGACGGTCTCGACCTGCTGGTCACCGACCTGCGTGGCGCGCGGACCGTCGGCCTGTTCGTGCGCGGCAACAAGAAGGCGATCAACATCGCCCTGTCGATGTACGCGGGCACCGGCGGCCGCGAGCTGGGCGTCTACCAGCTCCGCCGCCTGGCCGACGCGCTGGCCGCGCGTGGTGACACGCCTGGTCTGGTGTTCTCGGAGCTGCTTGTCGCCCAGTTGCGGGCCGAGGCGCGCGGGATGGCGGCGGCGGAACGGCCGCTGTACCGGCTCGGGTCGCTGGCTCCGGCCGGGCGGATGGCGCAGAAGCTCCATCCGGACGCCGTCTCGAAGTTCGTCACGTCACTGGACTGAAGTCCCAGAGCCCGGATGGCGTCACCTCGTGGCGGCCTCCGGTTCTCAGGTGCCCCAGAGGCCCGAGGGCGGTGCGGGGGACAGGATCGCGGTCGCGTCGGTGGTGACGGGCGCGCCGCCGATGAACTTCGTCAGCCCCGTGCCGTGCTCCACCCGGCCGGGGAACGGGTCTCCCGCCGTCGCGCGGGTGAGTTGCTGCATCGGCAGGCCGTTGTGCGAGGCCATGATCACGAAGTTGCCGAAGCGCCGGCCCCGGAAGACGCCCGGTTCGGCGAGCACGCAGACGTGCTCGAACACCGAGCGCACGGTCGCGCACTGGGCCCGTGCGAACTGCAGGCCGTTGCCGTCGCCGATGTTCGCCGTGTAGATCCCGTCGTCGGCCAGTGCCGTGGACGCCTGCTTCACGAACTCGACCGACGTCAGGTGCGCGGGCGTGCGGGCTCCCGCGAAGCAGTCGCTCACGATCAGGTCGAACGAGCCGGGACGTGCCTTGACCAGCACGGCGCGGGCGTCACCTGTGGTGATCTTCACTCGCGGCGGCGGCGGGAGTTCGCGGCGGACGAACGCGATCAGTCCGGCGTCGATCTCGGCCACCTGCTGAGACGCCCGAGGCAGTAGATCGGCCACGTAGCGCGCTAGCGTGAGAGCGCCACCACCCAGGTGGAGCACCCGCGAAGGCGCGGTGAGATCGACGATGTGACCCAGCCGGCGGACGTACTCGAACTCCAGATAGGTCGGGTCGTCCAGGTCCACATGCGACTGTGGGGTTCCGTTGACCCGCAACGTCCAGGATCGTCGTCCGCCGAGATCGGGGACCAGTTCGGCGACGCCGGAGTCGATCGACTCGGTGATCGCCTCGGTGTCGGGCCGCTGTCTTCCCACTGCTCTATTGTCTCACCGGGTGTGTCAGTCCAGAGGAGGACCCAAGTGCAGGTTGTCGCGAACGTTCTGATCGCCCTCGTGGCGGTGATCCATCTCTACATCGTGGTGCTGGAGATGTTCCTCTGGACGACGCCGCGCGGCCAGAAGGCGTTCGGCCTCACGCCGGAGTTCGCGCAGGAGTCCAAGGCCCTCGCGGCGAACCAGGGCCTTTACAACGGCTTCCTCGCGGCCGGCCTCATCTACGCGCTGATCCGCCAGGACTTCGGCGCGTCCGTGCTGTTCACGGTGTTCGTGATCGTCGCGGGGATCTACGGCACGTTCACGGCGAGCCGGAAGATCTTCTTCGTGCAGGTGGTGCCTGGCGTGCTGACGCTGCTCTTCGTGCTCCTGGCTCACTAGGACGTTCCCACGGCCCCTTGTCGGGGTCGTAGCCGGTGAAGAGGTCGCCCTCGATCCGCGCGGGCCGTGGTGTCACGGGCTGTGTTTTCACGGGCTTCGCGGGTCGCTTCACGGTCTTCGGTTCGGGCTTGGACTTCGGTTCGGGCTCAGGCTCGGGGTCGGAGACCGCGATGGGGGCGACCTCCTGGCGTACCGCGACCAGGGCGGCCAGCGCCGTCGTCACCGGGATCGCCGCCACCAGGCCGATGCTGCCGACCAGGGTCCGCACGATCTCCTGGGCGATCTGCTGCGAGGTCAGGATCTCGCCCATCGACCGCCCGGCCAGCGAGATCGCCAGCAGCAACGGCAGCGCCGCGCCCGCGTAGGCCATCACCAGCGTGTTCACGACGGACGACATGTGGTCGCGCCCGATCCGCGAGCCCGCCGCGAACAGCTCGCGCCACGTCAGCTTGTCGTTGGCCCGCCGAAGCTCCCACACCGCGCTGGTCTGGGTGACCGTCACGTCGTCGAGCACGCCCAGCGCGCCGATCAGGGTTCCGGCGAGCAGCAGCCCGCGGGTGTCGATGCTGGTGCCGAGCAGCGTGACGAGGTTCGTCGTGTCCTCGTCCAGGCCGGTCAGCTTCGACAGGGCAGAGAACAGCGCGCCCAGCACCCCGATCAGCGCGAGGCTGACCAGCGTTCCGAGCACCGCGGTCGACGTGCGCGCCGATATGCCGTGCGTCAGGTACAGCACCACGAACATGATCAGTCCGGCGCCGACCACCGCGACCATCAGCGGGTTCTGGCCCGCGAGGATCGACGGCATGACGAACAGCACCAGCACCACGAAGCTCAGCAGCAACGCGCCCAGGGCCGCGAGTCCCTGCCATCGCCCGAGCAGCAGCACGGCCGCCGCGAACAGCAGCGCCAGCACGGCGAGCGACCAGCCGCGCTGGAAGTCGACGATCTGGTACGACTCGGCGGCCTGCGGCTGACTGCCCGCGTAGGACAGCACCACCTCGTCGCCGAGTTGGAAGCTCGGCGCTCCGGGGCCCTTCACGCTCGGGATCGTGATGCTCTGCCCGCTCGCGGCGCCGTCGGTCATCTTCACGGTCACCGCGACGCACTTCTCACCGCAGTTCTCGGCCACGCCGGTGACGACGGCCTCGACCGGAGTCTGGTGCAGTCCGATCTCCGCGCCGGTCTTCTGCTCGACCCCGAACGGGTAGAGCAGCGCCGCGCCGACGATCGTGGCCAGTGCCAACGGCACCAACAGCCACATCAGCAACGTGCGCACGCGCTCCGAGGCGGGTTCTACTGGTTGCGCATGGCTATGCCCGTGACCGTGACCCACGCGCGACATCCTGCCTCATGAGATGTTCGACGGCCGTGACGGCTGACGCGAACCTGTCCTCGGTGAGCTTGAGCCACGGCACGCCGCGCCGCGTGAGCTCGCGTTCGAACAGGCCCGTCATCCACTCGCGGAGGTGTTCGCCGTCACGCCAGCCGTCCTGTTCGAACGGAACGCCGACGTGGTCGGTCAGCAGGTACAGGTCCGGTTCGGTGCCGAGGAAGAGTTCCGGCCGGAAACCCAGGTAGCGCTCGCCCCAGACGGTCGCGGCGAACGCGTCGTTGTCCGCGACGACCAGCGGTGCGGTCTCGGCCTGGATGCGGCGTTCCTGCTCGTGCGCAACGTCTTCGAAGTCGCCCAGCGTCCACACCAGACTGTCCACGGTGGCGTGCGGATCGAACGATCGTGCGGCGGTGAGTTTGTGCTCGGTGTGTTCGCGGCCGTACTCGGGGATCCACGGCGCTTTGAAGTGCTCAGCGAGCTGTGTGGACAGTGTCGTCGTGCCCGTGCTCTCGGCGCCGACGACCACGACCTTCCAGCCGAGGCCGCGCTGGGTCGACGGAGCAAGGTGGTGCCAGTTCGCGACGGGATCGGTCCGCATCGCCGTGCCGGAGACCGGGTGCGTGAGGCGGTCGAGGTCGACGAGCACGTGCCGCGCGCCGAGCCGTTCGGCCAGTTCGTCGCCGTACTTCTCGCTGGAGAACACGACGTCGACCGGGGCTTTCGACGGGTCCCCGTCCGCGATCGCCCGCCTGGCCAGGACCGCGCGCGTCAGTGCGACGTGCAGGTCCCAGATCTCGTCGGAGTCGAAGTCCATCGGGTGGTCGTCGAGGTCGCCGATGATCCGCACGCCCGGAGTCGCGGCGTGCGTCTCGGTCAGCCAGCGCACGCGGTGTTCGAGAGGGAGGGTCTCGTGCGAGGCCGCCAGCACCGTGACGGTCGTGCGAACGCTCCGAGAGGCCGCCGTCTCGATGAGGTGGTGATGCCCGTTGTGCGGCGGGTAGAACTTGCCGAGCACGAGGGCGTGTTCGAACTCCTTCACACGCGCACCTCGTCCTTCATCCAGTTACGCAGCCCGATCACGCACAACACCATGAACCCCACGTACAACACTGCCGTCAGATAGAGCTCCTTGTACGCGTAGAGCGGCACGTAGATCACGTCGGCGGCGATCCACAGCCACCAGCACTCGATCTTCTTGCGGGCCTGCCCCCAGGTCGCGAGCAGCGACAACACCGTCGTGACGGCGTCCCAGAAGGGCACGGTCGACTCGGTGAACGTGGTCAGGACCCAGTGCAGCAGTCCGGTTCCGAGCACGCCGGCGACCGCGAGCCAGATCCACTGCGGCGTCGTCGTGCGGCTGACGTGCAGCGTGCTGTGCTGGTCGCCGCCGCGCAGCCACGCCCACCAGCCGTAGACGGCGAGAACGACGTAGACGACCTGGAGCCCGGAGTCGGCGTACAGGCCGCTGCCCCAGAACAGCACGAAGAACGCGATGTTGTTGGCGATGCCGATGGGCCAGTTCCAGGCGTTTTGCCTGGCCACGAGCCACACGCAGAGTGCTCCGGTGATGAAGCCCGCGATCTCGACAACCTTTTCGGGTGACACGTGCGCTCCTTGACCGCTGTTCGAACATGTGTTCGAATCGAGGTGTGCGATGGGACGGACAGAAACTCGAGGCAGAGCCGCAGCAGGCGCTACCGGGGCTACCGGGACTGGTGCGCAGCGTACGAACTCCTGAGTTCGCGGACGTGGTGTTCCACGAGGTCCGCGCCAAATCCGTGCTCAACGGAGTGCCGGGTTCGTCGCTGCCCTTCTCGTGGACGGTCAACCCGTATCGCGGCTGCTCACACGCCTGCACCTACTGCCTGGCCGGTGACACGCCGATCCTCATGGGCAACGGCCGCACCAAGCCGTTGTCCGAGATCCGGGAGGGCGATGAGATCTACGGCACCGAACTGGTCGGCAACTACCGGCGCTACAAACTCACGACCGTGCTGGCGCACTGGGAGACGCGCAAGATCGCGTACCGGTTGACGCTGGAGGACGGCACCTCCGTGGTCGCCTCGGGTGACCACCGCTTCCTGACCGACCGCGGCTGGAAGCACGTGACAGGTGAAACGGCGGGCACTGGCCGTCGTCCGCACCTCACGACCGGCAACAAGCTGATGGGCACGGGGGCTTTCGTCGAGCAGCCCGCCGTGACCGACGACTACCGCCGCGGCTACCTGCGCGGCATGGTGGACGACGAGCACGAGATCCGCATCCCCGCGGCCGACATCGAGGCCATGGACCGCACCCGGGAGTATCTCGACTACTTCGGTGTGCGAGAAGGGAGGGGATTTCTGCCCCAAGTGCGCGAGCTCGCGCACTGGCAGATAGCCCCGAACCCCGACTGGCTCAAGGGATTCCTGGCCGGCGCGTTCGACTACCTCGGGACCTGCTCGCGCAGCATCCTGCGGATGTCGACGCGCAACGCCACCGTTCTGGAAGCGATCTGCTTGGCGCTCAAGCACTTCGACTTCGACTTCGCGATCGAGGAACTGCGTCGCCGTCGTGGCGTGCGGGTCGTGCGGTTACGCGGAGGACTGCGGGAGAACCTGCGCTTCTTCCACACCGTCGACCCGGCGATCACCCGCAAGCGCGACATCGACGGCGTGGCGATCAAGTCGCAGCAGCCGCTCGGCGTCGTGTCCGTGGAGCCGCTGGGGGAGATGACGCTCTACGACATCTCGACCGGCACCGCGGACTTCATCGCCAACGGAGTGGTGTCCCACAACTGCTTCGCGCGCAAGACCCACTCCTATCTGGACCTCGACACCGGCAAGGACTTCGACAACCAGCTCATCGTCAAGGTCAACGCGGGGGAGGTGCTGTCGCGCCAGTTGCGTTCCTCGAGGTGGAAGCAAGAGCACGTGGCGCTGGGCACGAACACCGATCCGTACCAGCGGGCGGAGGGGCGGTACGCCTTGATGCCAGGGATCATCGAGGCGCTGACCGCCTCCCGCACGCCCTTCTCGATCCTGACGAAGGGCACGCTGCTGGCACGGGACCTGCCGCTGTTGTCGGCCGCCGCGCAGGTCGTGCCGGTCGGGATCGCGGTGTCGCTGGCGTTGATGGACCGGGATCTGCACAAGTCGCTGGAGCCCGGCACGCCGACGCCCGCCGCTCGGCTCGATCTGGTGCGGAAGGTGCGGGAGGCGGGCTTACCGTGCGGGGTGTTCGTGGCCCCGGTGCTGCCCGAGCTGACGGATTCCGTCGAGCAGCTCGACTTCCTGCTGGAGCAGATCGCGGCCGCCGGAGCCACTGGCGTGACCGTGCTGCCGTTGCACCTGCGCCCTGGGGCCAAGGAGTGGTTCGCTGCCTGGCTTCGCCGCGAACACCCGGATCTCGTCGAGACGTACCGGTATCTCTACGGACGCGGGTCCTATGTGGACAAGCGGTATCGCGCCCGGCTCGCGGCGCGGGTCGTGCCGTTGATCGAGAAGCACGGCCTGGTGCCGCGCGGGCGTCCCACCGAGGCCGTCACCGGTGTGCCCGGTGACGACGACGGCGTGTGGCCCGACGGCAGCCTGCCGGTGGGTGTGCCGGCGCCGCGCGTGGATCAGGAACAACTCACCCTGCTGTGAACTTCAGCGTGAGGAGCACCCTCTTCCCCAGGGTGTCCTTCGCGCGGTCTACTCGGCCCAGCCGCCCTGGGCCATCGTCTGGAACTTCCACTCGCCGTCGACCCTCGTGAGCAGGTCGCCGTAGCGGACCGTCATCCCGTTGATCGTGCCGTCCGTGATGACGAAGACCAGGTTGTCGTTGATGAAGTGCGGCGTCCTGGTGGACTCCATCTGCACGTCACCGCCCAGCTGTGCCCCCATCTCCTTCAGGAACGTCTCGCGGTCCCACGACGTGGCCGAGCCGTCGGTGACCGTGTTGATCGGGAACAGGGCCATGTCGGCCATCGCCTCGACGTCGCCCTTGACCGCGAGCTCGTCCCACTTCGCAAACCACTGCATGACCTCGTCGTACGCCATACCGTACATTGTACGGAACTTAGGCGCTGCCGACCACCGCGGTGGTGTCCTCGCTGGTCACGAGCTTGGCGTCGAGTCCTGCGGCGGTGAAGGCCTGGAGTGCGGCCGGTGCCTGGCGTTCGCTGGTCTCGCTCATCAGGTGCCCGCCGGGGCGCAGCCAGGTCGCTGCCTGCACTGCCACGCGCCGCATCACCTCAAGACCGTCCACGCCGCCGTCGAGCGCCACCCGTGCCTCGTGGTCACGGGCTTCGGTGGGCATGAACCGGATGTCGTCGGTCGGCACGTACGGCACGTTGGCGACCACGACGTCGATGTGGCCCTTGAGGTGCGTGGGCAGGGCGTCGAACAGGTCGCCCTCGAACACGTTCGTGAGGTTCTGGCGCGCGCACGCCACGGCCACGGGGTCGATGTCGGCGGCGTAGACGGTGGCGGCCGGCAGTCGGTGGTGCAGCACCGCGCCGACCGCGCCTGATCCGCAGCACAGGTCGACGACCAGGCCGGGCTTCAGGTCGGTGGCCAGGTCCACCAGCAGTTCGGTGCGGTGGCGCGGGACGAAGACGCCCTTCGTGACCACGATCCGTTGCCCGCAGAACATCGCCCAGCCGACGGCGTGCTCCAGCGGCAGCCCGTCGACCCGCTGCCTGATCAGCTCTTCGAGGTGCTGCTCGTCGCGGGCGGCTTCTTCCAGTAGTGCGGCCTCTTCCTCGGCGAAAACGCAGCCGGCGGCCCGCAGTCGTTCCACGATGCTCATCGCGCCGGACGCTAGCAGCGGCATTTACAAGCAGGCTTGACTGTTTGTTTGTTCGGCGGAACACTCGGGAGCGTGGAGACGAGGCAGCGCCAGGCCGACCGCAGCCGCGAGACCAAGCGGAAGCTGATGGAGGCGACCGTCGAGTGTCTGGTGGAACGCGGCTGGTCAGGCACGACGACGACCGAGGTGGCCGAACGCGCCGGGGTGTCGCGCGGCGCTCAGCTGCACCACTTCCGCACGCGCGGTGAGCTGGTGGCGGCGGCCGTGGAGCACGTGGGCGCGGAGAGCGTCGAGGTGCTCAAACGGCGCGCGGAGATCGCCGAGAAGACCACGCACGCCGTGGTGGAGCTGATCGCGGACTTCCACGCCAGCGACCTGTTCACCGCGGCCCTGGAGCTGTGGGTGGCCGCGCGCACCGATCCGGAGCTGCGCGAGCAGGTGCTGGAGCTGCAGGCACGGCTGGGCCGCGAGGTGTACGGGCTGGCGCTGGAACTGCTCGACGTCGACGACACCAGGCCGGGTGTGAAGGACGCGGTGCAGGCAACCCTTGATCTCGTGCGCGGGCTGGCGCTCGCCAACCAGCTCGCCGACGACGCCAAGCGCCGGGCGCACGTGGTGCGTTACTGGGCGCGGATGCTGGAGGAACAGCTGTGATCACCGAACTGCTGGCCGATCTCGACGCCGAGTCGCGCTCGCTCGACGAGATCGTGTCGGCGGCGGACGACTGGTCGGTGCCGACTCCCGCCGAGGGCTGGACGGTCGGGCACCAGATCGGCCATCTCATGTGGACGGACAGGGCGTCGGTCCTCGCCATCACCGACCCCGAGGCGTTCCAGGCGCAGCCGCTGACCGCCGACATCGTCGACCGGACGGCGGCGGAGGCCGCGGTGCTGCCGGACCTGCTGGAGTTGTGGCGGGACAGCCGGAAGTCGTTGCTGGAGCACCTCGCCCAGGCCTCCGGGAAGATCCTGTGGTTCGGGCCGCCGATGAGCCCCGCCTCGATGGCGACCGCGCGGATCATGGAGACCTGGGCGCACGGGCAGGACGTCGCGGACGCGCTCGGCGTGGTGCGGGAACCGACCGCGCGGATCCGGCACGTGTGCCACATCGGGGTGCGGACCATGGGGTTCGCGTTCCTGCTCAACGGGTTGGCGGCGCCCACAGCCGAGGTGCGGGTGGAGCTGACCGGGCCGGGCGGGGAGTCGTGGACCTGGGGGCCTGAGGACGCCGAGAACCGGGTTTCCGGGCCGGCGCTGGACTTCGCGTGGCTGGTGACGCAGCGGCGCAACCGCAAGGAGCTCGCGATCGAGGCCTCCGGCCCGGTCGCGGAGGAGTGGGTGCCGATCGCGCAGGCGTTCGCGGGGCCGCCCGGTGGTGGCCGGTGATCAGGATCGGCAACGCGTCCGGGTTCTACGGCGATCGGCTCTCCGCGATGCGGGAGCAGCTCGAAGGTGGCCACCTCGACGTCCTGACCGGTGACTACCTCGCCGAGCTGACCATGCTCATCCTCGGCCGCGACCGGATGAAGGACTCGTCGCTGGGGTACGCGAAGACGTTCCTGCGGCAGATGGAGGACTGCCTGGCGCTGGCGCTCGACCAAGGCGTCAAGATCGTCGTCAACGCCGGCGGGCTCAACCCCGAGGGCCTCGCGCGCAAGCTCAGTGACCTCGGAGTCAAGGTCGGGTACGTCACCGGGGACGATCTCAAGGCGCGGTTCCCGGAAGCCCTGACCGCCAACGCCTATCTGGGCGCGTGGGAGATCGCCGAGTGCCTGAACCAGGGGGCGCAGGTCGTGGTCACCGGGCGCGTCACGGACGCGAGTCTGGTGGTCGGGCCTGCCGCGGCGCACTTCGGGTGGGCGCGCGACGACTGGGATCGGCTCGCGGGAGCCACGGTCGCCGGGCACGTGCTGGAGTGCGGGACGCAGGCCACGGGCGGCAACTACTCGTTCTTCACCGAGATCGACGTGACCCGGCCGGGGTTTCCGATCGCGGAGATCGACGAGGACGGGTCGTGCCTGATCACCAAGCACGACGGCACGGGCGGCGCGGTCACCACGGACACCGTTACGGCGCAACTGTTGTACGAGATCGGGGCGCCGGAGTACCTGGGGCCGGACGTCACCACGCACTTCGACACGATCCGGCTCAGCGAGCACGAGCGCGGCGTCAGGATCAGTGGTGTCAAGGGGAGTCCGCCACCGGACACCTTGAAGGTCTGCCTGAACACGTTGGGCGGGTTCAGGAACTCCACGACGTTCGTCCTCACCGGACTGGACGTCGACGCCAAGGCCGAGCTCGTCCGGCGGCAGCTCCACGACGCCATCGGTGAGGAAGGGCTGACGTGGACCCTGGCCAGGACTGATCAGCCGGACGCGGCCACCGAGGAGCAGGCGAGCGCGTTGCTGCACGTCACGATCAAGACGCCGGATCCCCAGCGGGCCAAGGGGTTCAGCCGGGCCGCGATCGAGCTGGCGCTCGCGAGCTATCCCGGGTTCCACGTGACGGCGCCGCCCGGTGACGGGACGCCGTTCGGGGTCTACCGGGCCGCGTACGTGAACCGTGACGAGGTCAGTGCCAAGGCGGTGTTGCTGTGAAGCGGCCACTGGGAACGATCGCCGGCGCGCGCAGCGGCGACAAGGGCGGGGACGCGAACCTCGGCGTGTGGGTTCGCACCGAAGAAGCTTTCGAGTGGCTCAACGGGTTTCTCACCACCGAGAAGCTGAAGGAGCTGCTGCCGGAGGCCCAGAACGTCAGCAGGTACGAGCTGCCGAACCTCAAGGCGCTCAACTTCGTGCTGCACGGCCTGCTCGGCGACGGGGTGGCGAGCAGCACGCGGTTCGACCCGCAGGCGAAGGCGCTGGGCGAGTGGTTGCGCGGAAGGGTTGTCGAGATCCCCGAGGAGCTCCTGTGATCACGAAGGACCTGTACGAGCGGAAAGAACTCAGGGCACTCGTCCGCGACTTCACCCGCAAGGAGATCGCGCCGCATATCGGCCAGTGGGAACGCGACGGCGAGGTTCCGCGCGAGCTGCACAAGAAGGCGGCGGAACTCGACCTGCTCGGCATCGGGTTCGAGCACGGTGACCTGCTCGACTCGGTGGCGCTGACCGAGGAGATCATCCAGAACGGCGGGTCGTCCGGTGTGATGGCCGCGCTGTTCACGCTCGGCATCGCGATCCCGCACATCTGGCAGTCGAAGAACGACGATCTGATCGAACGGTTCGCGAAGCCCGCGATCCGGGGCGAGAAGATCGGCAGCCTCGCGGTCACCGAGCCCGGCGCCGGGTCCGATGTCGCGGCGATCAGGACCAGGGCGGTCAGGGACGGCGATCACTACGTCGTCAACGGCGAGAAGACGTTCATCACCTCGGGCTGCCGCGCGGACTTCGTGACGACCGCGGTGCGGACCGGCGGCGAGGGCTACCAGGGCATCTCGCTGCTGGTGATCGAGGACGGGTTCACCCGGCGCAGGCTCGACAAGATGGGCTGGCACTGCAGCGACACCGCCGAACTGCACTTCGACGACGTGCGCGTGCCGGTGGCGAACCTGGTCGGCGAGGAGAACCAGGGGTTCGCGCTGATCATGCAGCAGTTCCAGGTCGAGCGCGTGACCATGGCGGTCGAGGCGTACGCGACGGCGCAACGGGCGTTGGACCTGACCGTCGAGTGGACGCGCAACCGCGAGACGTTCGGCAAACCGCTGATCAAGAACCAGGTGGTGCGCCACAAGCTCGCGCACATGGCGCAGAAGATCGACCTGGCGCGGACGTACACGCGCGAGGTCGCGGCGCGGATCGACCGCGGCGAGGACTGCGTGACCGAGGTCTGCTTCGCGAAGAACGCCGCCGTGGACGCCTGTTCCGAGGTGGTCGACGAAGCGGTGCAGTTGCACGGAGGCATGGGCTACATGCGGGAGTCCGAAGTGGAGCGTCACTACCGGGACGCCCGCATCCTCGGCATCGGGGGCGGGGCGAGTGAAGTGATGACCGAGCTCGCGGCACGACGATTGGGGTTCGCCTGATGGGCAACAGGGAGGCGCTGCTCGCGAAGATCGCGGGGCTGGACGCCGAGCACGCCAAAGCGCTCGCGGGCGGTGGGCCGAAGTACGTCGAGCGGCACCACAAGCGCGGCAAGCTCCTCGCCCGTGAACGGGTCGAGCTGCTCATCGACGAGGACAGCCCGTTCCTGGAGCTGTCGCCGCTCGCCGCGTGGGGCACCGACTTCCCGGTCGGCGCGTCGGTCGTCACGGGCATCGGGCGGATCGAAGGCGTCGAGTGCGTGATCGTCGCGAACGACCCGACGGTGCGCGGCGGCTCGTCGAATCCGTACACGCTGCGCAAGTCGTTGCGGGCCAACGACATCGCGTTGCAGAACCGGCTGCCGCTGGTCAGCCTGGTCGAGTCGGGCGGCGCGGACCTGCCGACGCAGAGCGAGATCTTCATCCCCGGCGGCCGGGCGTTCCGCGACCTGACCCGGTTGTCGGCGGCGGGCATCCCGACGATCACGGCGGTGTTCGGCAACGCGACGGCCGGCGGCGCGTACGTGCCCGGCATGTCCGACTACGTGATCATGATCAAGGACCGCTCCAAGGTGTTCCTGGGTGGTCCGCCGCTGGTCAAGATGGCGACCGGGGAGGACTCCGACGACGAGTCGCTGGGCGGCGCGACCATGCACGGCGCCACGTCCGGGCTCGCGGACTTCGTGGCCGAGGACGAGACCGACGCGATCCGGCTGGCCCGCCGGGTCGTCGCGCGGCTGAACTGGCGCAAGCTCGGACCGGAACCGGCCGCGATCGAGGAGCCGAAGTTCGACGCCGACAGCATCCTGGACGTCGTGTCCGAGGACCAGCGCGTGCCGTTCGACCCGCGGGACGTCATCGCGCGGCTCGTCGACGGGTCGCACTTCGACGAGTTCAAGCCGTTGTACGGCAACAGCCTCGTCACCGGGTGGGCCCGCGTCCACGGCTACCCGGTCGGCATCCTCGCCAACGCGCGCGGCGTGCTGTTCAGCGAGGAGTCGCAGAAGGCGACGCAGTTCATCCAGCTGGCCAACCAGAGCGACACGCCCTTGGTCTTCCTGCAGAACACCACCGGCTACATGGTCGGTGCCCAGTACGAGCAGGGCGGCATCGTCAAGCACGGCTCGATGATGATCAACGCTGTCTCCAACAGCCGGGTGCCGCACCTGACGATCACGATGGGCGCCTCGTACGGCGCCGGCAACTACGGCATGTGCGGCCGGGCCTACGACCCTCGCTTCCTGTTCACCTGGCCCAACGCCAAGTCGGCGGTGATGGGGCCCGCGCAGCTCGCGGGTGTGCTGTCGATCGTCGGACGGCAGGCCGCGATGGCCAAGGGGCAGGAGTACAACGAGGAGCACGACGCCGCCATGCGCAAGATGGTGGAGGCGCAGATCGAGGAGCAGTCGCTCGCGCCGTTCCTGTCCGGGAAGCTCTACGACGACGGCGTGATCGATCCGCGCGACACCAGGACCGTGCTCGCCCTCTGCCTCTCCGCTGTCCACAGCGGACCGATCAAGGGCGCCGACGGCTTCGGCGTCTTCCGGATGTGAGCCCAGAAAAATGAGCACCGTGATCAAGACCCTCCTGATCGCCAACCGCGGCGAGATCGCCCGCCGGATCATCCGCACGTGCCAGGACAACGGAATTCGCACGGTCGCGGTGTTCTCCGACCCGGACGCCGATTCGCCGCACGTCCGCGAGGCCGACTTCGCGGTGCGGTTGCCCGGTGCGTCGCCCACCGAGACCTACCTGCGTGCCGGCCTGCTCGTCGAGGCGGCGACGAAGGCCGGTGCGGACGCCGTCCACCCCGGTTACGGGTTCCTGAGCGAGAACGCGGACTTCGCGCGCAAGGTCCAGGCGGCAGGCCTCACCTGGGTCGGGCCGGAACCGGACTCCATCGAGGCGATGGGCTCCAAGGTCGCCGCGAAGAAGCGGATGGCCGCCGCGGGCGTGCCGACGTTGCCCGAACTGGACCCGGAGACCGTCACGGAGTTCCCGGTGCTGATCAAGGCGTCGGCCGGTGGTGGTGGCCGGGGCATGCGGATCGTGCGCGAGAAGGCCGGGTTCGCGGACGCACTGGCGAGTGCGCGGCGCGAGGCCGAGTCGGCGTTCGGTGATCCCACGGTGTTCTGCGAGCCGTTGCTGGAGCACGCGCGGCACGTCGAGGTGCAGATCCTCGCCGACACGCACGGCACGGTCTGGGCGCTCGGCGAACGCGAGTGCTCGATCCAGCGGCGGCACCAGAAGATCGTCGAGGAGTCGCCCAGCCCGGCGGTCACCGACGACGTGCGCAAGCGTTTGTTCGCCGCGGCGACGGCGGCCGCCGAGTCGATCGGGTACGTCGGCGCGGGCACCGTCGAGTTCATGCTGAAGGGCGAGGACTTCCACTTCCTGGAGGTCAACACCCGGCTGCAGGTCGAGCACCCCGTCACCGAGCTCGTGCACGGCGTGGACCTGGTCGAGTGGCAGCTCCGGATCGCCGAGGGCGCTCGACTGCCGGCGGACGTGCCGCAGCCGCGCGGGCACGCGATCGAGGTCCGGCTCTACGCCGAGGATCCGGCGAACGACTGGCGCCCGGCGAGCGGCACGCTGCACCGGTTCCACGTGCCCGGCGACGTCCGGCTCGACAGCGGCGTCGAGGACGGGTCCGTGGTCTCCGTGCACTACGACCCCATGCTGGCCAAGGTGATCGCGTACGCCCCGACGCGCCGGGCGGCCGCCCGCAAGCTCGCCACGGCGTTGGAGAGCGCCCAGATCCACGGCCTGGTCACGAACCGCGCACTGCTCGTGGACGTCCTCGGGAACGAGGCGTTCCTCAACGGTGACACGCACACCGGGTTCCTGACCGAGCACGACTTCAGCCGAAACGTTGACCCGCAACCGTTTGCGCGTGCGGCAGCTCTGGCTCAGGCGGCGAGCAGGAGGATCGGGCACCTGCCGCTCGGCTGGCGCAACGTGCGGTCGCAGCGGCCGAAGGCGAAGTTCCTGGTCGGTGAGGAGCTCGTCGAGGTCGAGTACGACCCCGCGCAGGCGACTACCGGCGTGATCGCGCTGGATCTGGACGGGGTGCGGACCCCGTTCCACGTCGCCCGCTACGGCGATCTGGTCGAGGTGGACTCGCCGCGCGGGTCCCTGTCGTTGAAGGTCGTGCCGCGCTTTCCCGAACCGGAGACGAAGCTCGCGCCGGGCGCCACCATCGCGCCGATGCCCGGCACCGTGGTCAGGGTGAGCGTTCAGCAGGGCGATGTGGTCGAGGCCGGTGCCGAACTCCTGGTGCTGGAGGCCATGAAGATGGAACACCGCGTGCTCGCGAACAACGCGGGCACCGTCACCGAACTCCTTGTCGAGCAAGCCCAGCAGGTCAACGCCGGAGATGTCCTGGCAGTGGTAGCCGAAGAGAGTGGAGACTGATCGTGAGCTTCGTCGAGTCCGATGAGCGGATCGCGCTGCGCAAGGCAGTCTCCGAGTTCGGCGCCAAGTACGGCCACGACTACTTCATCGCCAAGTCCCGCGCGGGGGAGAAGACCACCGAGCTGTGGGAGGAGGCCGGCAAGCTCGGCTACCTCGGCGTGGCCGTGCCCGAGGAGTACGGCGGCGGTGGCGGTGGCATCGGTGACCTCGCGGCGGTGTGCGAGGAGCTGGCGGCGGCGGGATGTCCGTTGCTGCTCATGGTGGTGTCGCCGGCGATCTGTGCCACGGTGATCGCCCGGTTCGGCACGGACGAGCAGAAGTCGAAGTGGCTGCCCGGTTTCGCGGACGGCACGCTGAAGATGGCGTTCGCGATCACCGAGCCGGACGCGGGGTCCAACTCGCACAAGCTGAAGACGCACGTCCGGCGCGACGGTGACGACTGGATCCTCAAGGGCACCAAGACGTACATCTCCGGCATCGACGAGGTCGACGCCGTGCTGGTGGTCGCGATCCAGGCGACCGGGCCGGTGCTCGTGGTCGTGCCGACGAACTCCGAGGGCTTCACCCACCACCAGATCGAGATGGACCTCGTGGCGCCGGAGAAGCAGTTCACCCTGTTCTTCGACGACGTCCGGCTGCCGTCCGACGCCGTCGTGGGCTCGCCGGACCAGGGGCTGCTGCAGGTCTTCGCCGGTCTCAACCCCGAGCGGATCATGGGCGCGAGCATGGCCACCGGGTCGGCGCGGCTGGCGATCGGCAAGGCGGTGTCGTACGCCGGGCAGCGTCAGGTCTGGGACCGTCCGATCGGCGCGCACCAGGGCCTCTCGCACCCCCTGGCGAAGATCCACATCGAGATCGAGCTGGCCAGGCTGATGACGCAGAAGGCGGCCGCGCTCTACGACTCCGGCCGCGACAAGGAGTCTGGCGAGGCCGCGAACATGGCCAAGTACGCGGCGGGCGAGGCGATCGCGGCGGCCGTCGACCAGGCCATCCAGACGCACGGCGGCAACGGGCTGAGCTCCGAGTTCGGGCTGGCGTCGATGCTTGGCATGTCCCGGCTGTCCCGCATCGCGCCCGTGTCGCGGGAGATGGTCCTCAACTTCGTCGCGCAAAACTCGCTGAAGTTGCCCCGGTCCTACTGACACACTGCCCCGCATGGGGACTTTCAGCACTTCAGACGGCGTCGGCCTCGTCTACCACGGCGAGGCCGGCGATCCGTTGATCTGCCTGCCCGGCGGGCCGATGCAGGCGTCGTCGTACCTGGGCGGACTGCCGCTGGACGACGTGATCAGGCTCGACCTGCGCGGCACCGGCGACTCGGAGAAGGCCGCGGCCTACCGCGTCGATCTTCAGGTCGGCGACGTGGAGGCGTTGCGCCGGCACCTCGGGCTCGATCAGATCAGGCTGCTCGGCCACTCCGCGGGCGCCGCCCTCGCGATCCTGTACGCGACGCGGTTTCCGCAGCACGTCAAGGAACTCCTCCTCGTCGCACCGAGCCCGCGGGTCGTCGGCATCGACGTCACCGACGACGACCGCAGGGAGATCGCGCTGCGGCGCGGCGGTGAGCCCTGGTACGCCGAGGCGATCAAGGGGTTCGAGGAGATCTGGGCTGGCAACGTGACGCCAGAGGCGTTCGCGAAGATCAGCCCGTTCTTTCACGGCCGCTGGGACGACGCGGCGCGGGCGCTGGACGACCACCCGCGCAACCCCGAGGCCGCCCAGGAGTACTACGCGGAAGGCGCGTTCGATCCGCATCAGGTCCGCGAGGAGCTCGGGAATCTCGACGTGCCAACACTTCTGGTCGCGGGCGAGTACGACGTGGCGTTGCCGCCGAACCGTGCGCAGGAGTACGCGAAGCTGTTCCCGCGCGCGACGCTGGTCGTGCAGTCCGGCGCCGGTCACTTCCCCTGGGTGGACGACCCCGAGGCGTTCGTGGCGGCGGTCCAGCGCATTCCGTAAAGACCAGGGCCGAAGTCGAGCGCGGCGGCGTGCGCGTAGCCCCCTTCGTCCACGGGGGCCGGGCGGGTGCCGCCGGGCATTTCCGTTCCCGCCGGGCCGGAAGCGAATTGCTCGCAGGACGCGGGCGGGGACTCGGCCGGGAATTTGATCTCCAGGACGTAGTCGTGGACGCGCTCTCCGAAACGCCGGAAATGCATGTGCTCGACGGTCGGACGTGGATAGATCAATTCGTACTCGATCGCGATCGACTCGCCGGCGGAGATCGGTTCGTCGAACAACAGCTCCGCGACGAGCACGCCGTTCGTGCGTTCCCGCGCGATCCGGCCGACCCGGCAGGAACGGACGGCGGTGAGCGCGGGCTGCGCGGAACCTGTTTCCTGGCACAGGATCCAGCGGTCCACATTGGCGGAACTGGCCTGCAGGACCTGCCGTGAGCGGACACCGCGCACACCACCGCAGGGCGCGACGTCGACCCGGTCGTGCTGGGCGGTCAGCAGCAGGCCGGAACCGTCCCACGGCGCCCGCGACGACGGCTCCCGCCTGCGCGAACGGCCACGCGGCCGCGGCGGGCCCAGCAGGCGGCTCAGGGCGGTGTCCTGCAGCCCGAGGACGTTCTCCAGCTGCGCGAGCGCCATCAGCGACTCGGGCCGCTCGGGTCTGCGCCGACCCGACTGCCAGTAGCTCAGCGCCGTCACGCTGATCGGCGCGCCCCGCACTTTCAGGCGGTGCTGCAGCCGTTCCAGACTGAGTCCCCGCACCTGGATCGCGACCCGCAACGCGTCCGCGAACGGACCCGTCACGAGAAGGTCGGCGAGCTCCTCGCGCGGTGGGTAAATCGTGAGCATCGCTCCTCCGGTTTCACGGAGTCAAGGTCGGAAGGCTATCGGCAGCAAAGGGAGCGCGGTACAGCCGATCGGCGGTTTTGTCCGGGTTCGAAACTCGGCAGGTTCAGATCTCGGGACTATTACGCCGCCAATACGCCCCGATTGGGTTCCTGAGCATCCCTGCGACGAACAGGACTACACAATGCGCAAGACCGCAACTCTGCTCGGCTCGGCGGTCATGATCGCGGCGTTCGCGGCACCCGCGATGGCCGCGGTGGGCGAGATCCGGGTGTCACCAGGTGAGAACATCGCGGGCAGCTTCATCGTCAAGTTGAAGGACGGCGGGGTCACCGCGAGCGCGCAGACTCTCGGTTCCCGGTTCGGCGGCCAGGTCGGGTACGTCTACGACACCGTCTTCCAGGGCTTCTCGGTCAAGATGAGCGACGGGCAGGCGCGCAGACTCGCCGCTGACCCCTCCGTCGAGTACGTGGAACGCGACCAGGTCGTCAGCACCCAGGCCACGCAGGTCAACCCGCCGTCGTGGGGCCTCGACCGGATCGACCAGCGCAACCTGCCCCTCGACCAGCGCTACACCTACAACAGCACCGGCTCCGGCGTGAACGCTTACATCGTCGACACCGGTGTCCGCATCACGCACCGCGACTTCGGCGGCCGGGCTCGCAACGGCTACGACTTCGTGGACAACGACGCCGTCGCGCAGGACGGCAACGGTCACGGCACGCACGTCGCCGGCACCGTCGCGGGCACGCTGCACGGTGTGGCGAAGCAGGCGAACATCATCGCCGTCCGCGTGCTGAACAACTCGGGCTCCGGCACCATCGCCGGTGTCGTCGCGGGCGTCAACTGGGTGGCGTCCAACCACGTCAAGCCCGCTGTCGCCAACATGTCGCTCGGCGGCGGCGCCAACACCTCGCTCGACAACGCCGTCTCGGGCGCGATCACGCGCGGCGTGACGTTCGCGGTCGCGGCGGGCAACTCCAACACCAACGCGGCGAACACCTCGCCCGCGCGTGTGGCGGCGGCGTTGACCGTGGGCTCCACCGAGCGCACGGACGCCCGCTCCTCGTTCTCCAACTACGGCCCCGTGGTGGACGTCTTCGCGCCCGGCGGTGGCATCACGTCCGCGTGGAACACCAGCGACACGGCCACGAACACCATCTCCGGCACCTCGATGGCGTCGCCGCACGTCGCCGGCGTGGTGGCCCGCTACCTGCAGGGCAACTTCAACGTGACGCCCGCGCAGGTGGCGACCGCGATCACCTCCAACGCCACCAACGGCAAGGTGACCAACCCCGGAGCGAACACGACCACGAGGCTCCTGTACTGGCCGCCGACCAGCTGATCGCGGCCACTTCGGATGTGCGGCCCCGGCTCCCTGTGAGCCGGGGCCGTTTTCCCTGCGAACGAAAGGAAGTCTGCCCGTGAGAGCCCTGCTGGCAGTCGCCGCCCTCGCGGCAACGGTCGTGGTCGCCCCGGCGTCCGCGGCCACGTCGTCGTACATCGTCGTGCTGAAGGACGGCGCTGTGTCGTCCTTCAGCGGTGCCGTGGAGCACCGGTACACCAGTGTTCTGAACGGTTTCAGCGCCCGGCTGACATCGGCGCAGCTCCGCGCGCTGAAGGCCGACCCGAACGTGTCCTCTGTGGAGCGTGACGGGATCGTGCACGCCAACAGCGTCCAGCTCGACCCGCCCTGGGGGCTGGACCGGATCGACCAGCGCGCGTTGCCGCTCGACCAGCGCTACGAGTACACGACCACCGGCCGTGGCGTGAACATCTACGTGATCGACACCGGTCTTCGCGTGACGCACGCGGACTTCGGCGGCCGCGCTCGCAACGGCTGGGACACCGTCGACAACGACGCGATCGCGCAGGACGACAACGGCCACGGCACGCACGTGGCCGGCATCGCGGCAGGCACCAGGTACGGCGTCGCGAAGCACGCGACTGTGTGGGGTGTGCGGGTGTTGAACGGGTCCGGCTCCGGCACGATCTCCGGCGTCATCGCGGGCGTCGACTGGGTGACGAGCAACGCCGTGAAGCCCGCGGTGGCCAACATGTCGTTGGGCGGCAGCGCTTCCGCGGCACTGGACACGGCGGTGAAGAAGTCCATCGACTCCGGCGTCTCGTACACGGTCGCGGCCGGAGGCAGCAACACCGATCCGGGGAACTCGTCGCCGCAACGGGTTTCGCAGGCGATCTGCGTGGGCGCGTTGACGCCGACCGACACCAAGGCCTCGTCGTCCAACTTCGGGCCCCTAGTGGACATCTGGGCGCCGGGCGTGAGCATTCCCTCCGCCTGGAACACTTCCGACACGGCGACCAACACGCTGAGCGGTTCGTCCATGGCCGCACCGCACGCGGCCGGCGTCGCTGCCAGGTTCCTGGAACGCAACCGCGCCGCCACGCCCGCGCAGGTCGAGCGCGCGCTGGTTACCACGGGCACTCCGGGGACGCCACCCGTCACTCGTATCCTTTACTGGCCGCCATCCCTGTGAAAGGTGAATTGTCCGGCGATGCAAGCCCGTCTTAAACCCTAAGACACCCTTGGCAGGAACCGGATCTCTCCATAACGTCGAAAGCGCTTCGTTCCCCTGCAAAGAACGGAAAGCGACATCATGACGCGAAAGATCCGGTTCCTGGCCGGTGCCGGCGCGGCGACTCTCGCCATGTCGGTTCTGATGGTTCCCAACGCCTCCGCCGCGGAAGGCGAGGTGTTGTCGCTCAACGCACCCGAGAAGATCGCCGGCAGCTTCATCGTGAAGCTGAAGGAGGGCAAGGCGAACGGGCACGCCCTCGCTTCCCGCTTCGGCGGCACGGTCGAGCGCGAGTACAAGACCTTCGGCGGCTTCAACGTGAAGCTCACCGAGAAGCAGGCCAAGCGCCTCGCGGCCGACCCGTCGGTCGAGTTCGTGGAGGCCGACCAGGTCGTCCACACGCAGGCCACGCAGGCCAACCCGCCGTCCTGGGGTCTCGACCGCATCGACCAGCGCAACCTGCCGCTCAACCAGTCCTACAGCTACACCTCGACCGGTGCGGGCGTGACGGCGTACGTCATCGACACCGGTGTCCGCATCAGCCACTCGACGTTCGGGGGCCGCGCCTCGAACGGCCGTGACTTCGTGGACAACGACAACGTCGCGCAGGACGGCAACGGCCACGGCACGCACGTCGCCGGCACCATCGCGGGCTCGCAGTACGGCGTCGCGAAGGCCGCGAAGATCGTCGCCGTCCGCGTGCTCGACAACGCAGGCTCCGGCACCCTCGCGGGCGTCGCGGCCGGCATCGACTGGGTGGGCGCCAACGCCGTCAAGCCGGCCGTCGCCAACCTGTCGCTGGGCGGTGGCGCCAACGCCACGCTCGACACGGCCGTGCGCAACGCCATCGCCAAGGGCGTCACGTTCGCCGTGGCGGCGGGCAACTCCAACGCCAACGCGTCCACGTTCTCCCCGGCCCGCGTGACCGAGGCGATCACCGTCGGCGCCACCGAGCGCACCGACGCCCGCGCGTCCTACTCGAACTTCGGTTCGGTGCTGGACATCTTCGCGCCGGGCTCGGCCATCACCTCGGCGTGGAACACGTCCGACACGGCCACCAACAGCATCTCGGGCACGTCGATGGCCACCCCGCACGTCGCGGGTGCCGCCGCTCGCTACCTCTCGACGAACAAGACGGCCACGCCGGCCCAGGTCGCCTCGTACCTGGTCGCGCAGTCGACGCCGTCGAAGGTGACGAACCCGGGTTCCGGTTCGCCGAACCGCCTGCTGTACCTCGCGCCGACCGCGTGAGCTGAGCACCGAGTGAAGGG
This sequence comes from Lentzea sp. NPDC102401, assembly GCF_044765805.1. Taxonomy (NCBI): domain Bacteria; kingdom Bacillati; phylum Actinomycetota; class Actinomycetes; order Pseudonocardiales; family Pseudonocardiaceae; genus Lentzea; species Lentzea sp. NPDC102401. The sequence continues at coordinate 197,818 of NZ_JBIWKS010000015.1, forward strand.
CCGCGACCTCGGTCGCGGCCCTTTTCCTATTGTTGGGTCCATGGTGGACGGCCTGAAGAAGATCGACTGGTACCGGTTGCGGAGCCACGACGGGTTCGCCGACGACCTTCCCAGGCTGTTGAGGCAGGCCCGGACGTCCGTCGAGCCGCACGAGGAGCTGGTGCGCCACCTGACCGGGGACGAGTCCGAGGTCAGCGAGGCGACCGCGGCGGCGTGGCCGTTCCTGCTGGAACTCGTCGCCCACGACAACACCCCGAGCCGTGACTGGCTGCTGGAGAACCTGTGCGGCGCGATCGCGGTCGCCGGAGGCAGCGGTTCCGACGGCGTCGACCCGAGCTGGTCACCCGCCTGGGAGGCGTCGAAACCGGCGTTGCTCGCCCTGCTCGACCACAGCTCGGCGGCGGTGCGGCGGGGCGTGTTGTTCATGCTGGGGAAAGGGCTCGGGGACAGTGCCCTCGTGCTACCCGCCCTGTCCCGGCGGTGGGAGGAGGAGGTCGATCCGGCCACGCGGTTGTGCGTCGTGATCGTCGCCACGGAGTTCGCCGGGCGGGGTGACGAGACGGCGGCCTCGTGGTTGCGGGAGCTGACGGTCGCGGACGACGAACCGCTCGCGCGGATGCTCGTGTCCGCGGCGACCCGGCCCGACGCCGACGTGATCCTGCGCGCGCTGACCGGGGACCTGGAGCTGTTCCTGGCCACCGGGTCGTTCGAGATGGGCTACGAAGAGGTGCTGGAGCACGTGCTCTGGCTGGTGGGGCCCAAGGACTTCGACGGCATGGACCTCGTGCTGGCGCTGGTGGACGTGCTGCCGTGGCGGACCGAAGCGCTCGACCACCTGCGCAGGCTCTTCGAACGCGACACGACCGACGTGGGGCTGGTCGTGCCGTTCGTGCCGGTGTGGATCGCCGATCCGGACGTGCGGCTCCGGGCGTTCGCGGTGTGGCTGACCGGCGTCGCGAGGGCTCGGGAGTACCGGGACCTCGTCGCCGAGAGGGTGCACGACCACGGCGTGACGTCGCTGGGGCAGAAGGTCTCGACGCTCGCCACGTCGGTGCTGCTGGATCTGGGGTGAGGCCGGTGCTGGACGGGCTGGACGACGTCGCGTGGCACTCCGTCGACCACGCCTGCGGCCCCGCGCTGGACACACCCGGTCACGTGCGGGCGCTGCTGTCCGACGATCCCGAGGTGGTCTCACGGGCCATCACCGACCTGGACTCGACGGTGCACGAGGAGGGCGGGTTCGTGTGCGGGGCCGCCACGGCGGTGCTGCCGTTCCTCGTGGAGGTGCTGCCGTCGCTCGCGCCGGCACCGCGGGCGCGGCTGCTCGACCTGCTCCACCGGATCGCGGAGTGGGGCGACGCCGAGCAGGTCGACGCCGGGTGGCACGCGGCCTGGGCGAAGGCGAAACCGGTGCTGGAGAGATCATCTCCGCAGCGAGAAAGCCCTGCGTGAAAATCTGTCGGTGGCTCCGGCTAGCCTTGACGGCAAAGCTGACTTCGTCTACAAGGAGCCACCACCGTGTTGCGCACGCACGAGGCCGGATCACTCCGGGCCGAGCACGCCGGGCAGTCCGTCACCCTCACCGGGTGGGTCGCTCGCCGGCGGGATCACGGCGGTGTCATCTTCATCGACCTTCGCGACGCCTCCGGTGTGGCCCAGGTCGTGTTCCGCGAGGGCGAGATGGCCGAGCGCGCGCACCGGCTGCGCAGCGAGTACGTCGTCAAGGTCACCGGCGACGTGAGCAAGCGTCCCGAGGGCAGCGAGAACCCCGACCTCTCCACCGGCGCCATCGAGGTCTACGTGACCGACCTCGAGGTCCTCAACGAGGCCGCGCCGCTGCCGTTCCAGGTCGAGAGCGACGTGGAGCCCGGCGAGGAGGCCCGCCTCAAGCACCGCTACCTCGACCTGCGCCGCTCCGGCCCGGCCAAGGCCATCCGGCTGCGCAGCGAGGTCAGCCGCATCGCCCGCGAGGTGCTGCACGGCGAGAAGTTCTCCGAGATCGAGACGCCGACCCTGACCCGCTCCACCCCCGAGGGCGCGCGTGACTTCCTGGTGCCGGCGCGACTGCGTCCCGGCTCCTGGTACGCGCTGCCGCAGTCGCCGCAGCTGTTCAAGCAGCTGCTCATGGTCGGTGGCCTGGAGCGCTACTACCAGATCGCGCGCTGCTACCGGGACGAGGACTTCCGCGCCGACCGCCAGCCGGAGTTCACCCAGCTCGACATCGAGATGAGCTTCGTCGAGCAGGACGACGTCATCGCGCTGACCGAGAAGCTGCTCGCCGCGATCTGGAAGGAGACCAAGGACGTCGAGCTGCCGCTGCCGTTCCGCCGGATCTCCTACGCCGACGCGATGGCGAAGTACGGCTCGGACAAGCCGGACCTGCGCTTCGAGCTCGAGCTCACCGACCTGACCGAGTACTTCAAGGACACGACGTTCCGCGTGTTCCAGGCGCCGTACGTCGGCGCCGTCGTCATGCCGGGTGGTGCCTCGCAGCCGCGTCGCACGCTCGACGCGTGGCAGGAGTTCGCCAAGCAGCGCGGCCACAAGGGTCTCGCCTACGTGCTGGTCCAGGAGGACGGCACGCTGGGCGGCCCGGTCGCGAAGAACCTGACCGACACCGAGCGCGAGGGTCTCGCGAAGGCCGTCGGCGCCAACGCGGGCGACTGCATCTTCTTCGGCGCGGGCGACCCGCGTGACGCGCGCGCCCTGCTGGGCGCGGCCCGTGTCGAGATCGCGCACCGCGTCGGCCTGATCGACGAGAACGCCTGGGCGTTCGCGTGGGTCGTCGACTTCCCGATGTTCGAGTCGGTCGACAAGCTCGACGCGGGCGACGTCGCGGTCGGTGGCGGCAACTGGACGGCGCTGCACCACGCGTTCACCTCGCCGACCCCGGAGTGGATCGACAACTTCGAGTCCGACCCGGGCAACGCGCTGGCCTACGCCTACGACGTGATCCTCAACGGCAACGAGCTCGGCGGTGGCTCGATTCGTATCCACCGCGCGGACGTGCAGCAGCGCGCGTTCAACGTCATGGGCATCGGTGCCGAGGAGGCGCAGGAGAAGTTCGGCTTCCTGCTCGACGCGTTCAAGTTCGGCGCCCCGCCCCACGGCGGCATCGCCCTGGGCTGGGACCGCCTCTGCATGCTGCTCGCGGGCGCCGACTCGATCCGCGAGGTCATCGCGTTCCCGAAGTCGGGCGGCGGCTACGACCCGCTGACGGCCGCTCCCGCGCCCATCACGGCGCTGCAGCGCAAGGAGGCCGGCGTGGACGCCAAGCCGCAGGAGAAGGCCGAGCAGAAGGCGGCCGACAAGGCCGAGCAGAAGGCCTGACGATCTTTTCGCGCGCGGAGGCAACCCACTGGATGCCTCCGCGCGTCCCAGAACATGAGAACCGTTCGCCCGATCGAGCAGCTACTTGATCGGTATTGACCCAAGGGCGGCGATCGATCGGGTTGATCGGCACGTAGTGGGCAACGGAAGGTGTTTCCACACGTCCACACGTCGGAGGGGGATCCGGAAACACCACGAGCCGTTATCAACGAGTAGTGGTGGTCGCAGCCTGGCCCGATTAGCGTCGGTCCGGCTCACGGACTTGGGGAGTAGGGTCGGAGGGGATGAGCGTGGAGATCACCGCGGGCCCTCCCGACACGACTTCACCTGAGATCGCAGACGCTGTCGGGGCGGCTGAACGCGTACTGACCAAAAGACTGGGCGCACAGGTGCGCCTCGCGGACCCCGAGACTCTCGGGGGTACCGGTCGTTCCGTCGTCATTCGTGTGAGAGTCGCGTCCTCGCCGTTCTCCATGCCGCGCACGCTGGTCGTGAAGCGCTATCCCGCAGGGACCGGCGACCGCGACCCGTGGGCACACGAGGCGGTCAGCCACCAGCTGCTCACGGCGCTTCCGGCCGAAGAGCGCGCCACCCCGGAACTCTTCGCCCACGACGCGGCGGCGCGTCTGGTCGTGCTGGAGGACCTGGGCCGTGCGCCGCGGCTGTCCGAGAAGCTGCACGCGCCGGACGCGCGCGCCGCGGAACGTGGCCTGCTCTCGTGGGCACACGCCATGGGCCGCCTGCACGCCACGACGGCGGGCCGTGACGCGGACTTCGACGCGTTGATGCGGCGGGCCGGCGCGCAGTGCTGCCAGGACCCGATCGCGGTCGACGTGCACGCGGCGATCGTCGGCTTACCGGCGTTGCTGGAGTCCACCCTGGGCGTCGGCACGTCCACGCAGGCCATCGAGTTCGCCGCCGAGTCCGCGCGGGCGTTCAGCACCTCACGGCGGCGCGCGTTCAGCCCGTCGACTTCCTGCCCTGACAACCACCTGGTCACCTCGCGCGGCGTCCGGTTCGTCGACTTCGAGGGCGGCTGCGTCCGCGACATCGTGTTCGACGCCGCCGCGCTGCGCGTGCCGTTCCCGTCCTGCTGGTGCGGCTGGGGTCTGCCGCCGGGGATGTCCGAGGCCATGGTCGCCGCCTGGCGGGCAGAGGTCGGGTCGGTGTGGCCCGAGATGGACGACGACGCGGTGTTCTTACCGCGGCTGCTGGAAGCCCAGTTGCTGTGGGTGTGGCTCGCGACGTGGCGAGCGCTTTCCAAGCCCATGCCCAACGTTGTCAACGCTCCGCCGCGCAGCGTCGTGCTGACCGGCCGGTGGATGCGGCTGAGGTCCGACGCGTTGCTGCTGGGCGAGAAGACGGTCGCGTCGCACGCCGACGCGGTGATCGGGGCACTGGCCGACCGCTACGGCCCTGAGGTGCTCGAACTCCCGCTTTACCCAGCATTTCGCTGAACCGTTCCCGCACGGCCATTCCCGGCTCACCGGGCCAGCTGATCCTGAACCGCGTGCTGGTGTTACTAGGTGACTCGACAGCGGTCGGGATCGGCGACCTCGTGCCCGGCGGATGGCGTGGCTTCGGCCCGATCCTCTCGTCCGCCTACTCGGACAACGGCTATCGCAACCACGCCGTCTCCGGTGCCCGGCTGGCCGACGTCCGGCGCGTCCAGCTGCCGCGGGCGTTGCGGAACAGGCCCAGCGCCGCCGTCGTCATCGCCGGCGTGAACGACACGCTGCGGTCCGACTTCTCCGTGCGGCGGATGTACGAGGACCTCGACCACGTGTGCCGTGAGCTGACCGCGGCCGGGGTCGCCGTCGTCACCGTGCGGTTCCACGACCAGGGCCGCGTGTTCAAGCTGCCGGGCCGGTTGCGGCGGGTGCTCAAGGACCGCATCGACGAGTACAACCGCGTGGTCGACGTCGTCGTCGCGCGGCACGGTGTGCGGTGCGTCGACCTGCACACGATGCCCGGCGCCTACGAGCTGGACACGTGGGCCGTCGACCGGCTGCACCCGTCCGAACGGGGTCATCGCATGCTGGCGCGGGCGTTCGCGGCTGAACTGCGCGCAGTTGGACTCCAGTTCGGCGAGGTCAGCCTGGAGTGCTCCGGCGGCCGCGAGCTCACGGTGTGGCACCACGTGGCGTGGCTGATGCTCAAAGGTGTTCCGTGGCTGTGGAAGCGCGGAGCCGATCTGCTTCCACTGCTGTGGGCCGCCGAGCCGGGCGAAGCGATCGGGCCGGTGCCGGGGGAAGTTCTCCCCGCCGACACCGGCCGTCTCTGAGGTTCAGCCCGTGGTCAGGTCGTAGAGGGTCTGGCCGCCCGCGGTCGTGGACTGGAAGGTCGCCGCGACCCACTCGGCGATCTCGCTGCCGCCACCCCGTCCGCCGCCGCCACCTTCGACGTAGTACCGCACCTTGCCCTGCGCGACGAGCGCCTTGAACTCGTCCAGGGTCGGCGCGGGATCGCTGCCGTTCCAGCCACCGATCGCGATCACCGACCGCCCGGACGCCAGCTGCAGCGACGCCGCGCTCTGGGCGCCGGTCGTCGCGGCCGCCCACTCGGTGTCCGTGGCCTTCAGCAGTTGCACGACCTCCGTCGGCGAGCCGCCTTCCCGCATGCCCGTGCCGCCGCCCTGCTGGGAACGCGGGCCGGACAACGGGATCGACCCGCTGTGCGTCGTCGCGGCGGTGGCGAACGCGTAGCCAGACGTGCCGAGCAACGCGGCGACCACCAGCGCGGCCGCGATCCAGCGGCGTCCGTTCAGTCCGAACACCAGCGCGAACACGGCGAGCGCGGTGACGGCCAGCAGGACCCAGCGCAGCCACGGCGTCCAGTCCGGCGTGCGGTCGAGCAGGATGAAGCCCCACACGCCGGTCGCCGCGACCATCGCGGTCAACGCCATCCGCACCGGGAAGTGGCCACGGCCGCGCCACAGTTCACGTCCGGCGATGCCGACCACCGCGGCGATCGCGGGCGCCAGAGCGACCGTGTAGTACGGGTGCGTGATGCCGCTCATGAAGCTGAACACCGCGCCGCTCACGAGCACCCAGCCGCCCCACACCACCAGCGCCGCACGCGTGCGGTCAGTGCGGGGCGCGCGGCGCAGGAACCACAGTCCGGCACCCAGTCCGATCACCGCGGCGGGCAGCAGCCAGGAGATCTCCGGGCCCATGCTGGCGCCGAACAACCGCCCGATGCCCGTTTCACCGCCGAAGCCGATGTTGCCGTTGCCGCCCATTCCGCCACCGCCGGGACCGCCGCCGGAACCGCCGAAGATGCGGCCGAGCCCGTTGTAGCCGATGGCCAGTTCCCACAGCGAGTTGTTGGTCGACCCGCCGATGTACGGGCGGCTGTCCGCCGGCCACAGCTCGACCAGCGCGATGAACCACCCGGCCGAGACGACGATCGCGACACCGGCGCCGAGCAGGTGCAGGAACCGCTTGAGCGGTGAGGTGGGAGCCGCGATCAGGTAGGCCAGCGCGAGTGCGGGCAGCACCAGGAACGCCTGCAGCATCTTGGTGAGGAACGCGAAGCCGATCGCCGAGCCCGCGAGCGCCAGCCACAGCGGGCTCGCCTTCTCCAGCGCCCGCACCGTGCAGTACGCGGCCGCGACCATCAGCAGCACCAGCAGCGCGTCCGGCAGGTTGAACCGGAACATCAGCGTGGCCACCGGCGTGAGCGCGAAGGCCGCACCGGCGAACAACGCCGCGGCCGGGCCGGACGTGCGCTTGACCGTCGCGTACAGGAGTCCCACCGCCGCAACGCCTTCCAGCGCCTGCGGGGCGAGCACGGCCCAGCTGGAGAAGCCGAACGCCTTCGCGAACAGGCCGCTGACCCACAGGAACGCGGGCGGCTTGTCGACCGTGATCGTGTTGCCGGGGTCGAGCGAGCCGAACAGCAACGCCTTCCAGCTCTGCGACGCCGCCTGGGTGGCCGCCGCGTAGAACTCGTTGCCGTAGCCGGACGCGGTGAGGTTCCACAGGTACAGCACGGCGGTACCGGCGAGCAGGCCGAGGAAGGCGATGCGGTGCACCGTCTTCGTGTCCCGGCGCTGTTGCGGCTTCGGTGGCGCGACGGGCGCAGGGGCGAGGGTGGCGGTCATGACGCGTCCAGTGGGTAGAGGGTGGCACCGGCGACGGTGGTCGCGGTGTAGTTCTCGGCGACCCACGCGGCGATGTCGTGGGCGGCGTCGCTGCCGCTCTCGCCCTGCATCATCCGGCCTGCCGCGACGTAGTAGTGGATCTGTCCACTTCGGACCAGTTCCTGGAACTGCTCCAGGGTCGGCGCGGGATCGGTGCCGTTGAAGCCGCCGAGCGCCATGACCGGCTGCCCGCTCGCGAGCTGGAGTCCGGCCGCGTTGTTGGAGCCGATCGTCGCGGCGGCCCACCTGTAGGTGCTCGCGTTGTCCTGCAACAGGGTCACGACCTCGGCGTCCGGTGTCGTGGCGTCGAGCAGTCCGCCGCCCATGCCGCCCATCCGGCCGTTCGGCGGGCCCGCCACGGGCAGCGCGCCGGTGTGCGGGGTGGTGACGGTGGCGAAGGAGTACGTGGTGGGGCCGAGCAACGCGGCGATGAGCGCGACCGGGATGGCCCAGCGCATCGACAGCACCAGGCCGACCGCGGCGCTCAGGCCCGTCATCAGCACCAGCACCGCGACGGGCGTGGAGAACTCGTTGATCAGCACGTAGCACTGCAGCGCGCTCAGCGCGACGGAACCCGAAAGCACCGCTGCCGCAACGGGTTCGCTCCGGCGGTCCCAGAGTTCGGTGGCCGCGATGCCGACGACGGCGGCGATCGCGGGAGCCAGCGCCACGGTGTAGTAGGAGTGGATGATCCCGTTCATGAAGCTGAACACCCCGGCGGTGACGACGAGCCAGCCGCCCCACAGCGCGAGCGCGGTGCGGGCGCGGCCCTTCGTCAGCCACAGCCCGGCGACCAGCAGCACCACCGCGGCCGGCAGCAGCCACGCGATCTGACTGCCCATCTCCGCGCCCAGCAGGCGGCTCCACCCCGCCGATCCCCAGCCGCGCCCACCGCCGACGCTACCGACCTCGTCACCGGTCAGGCGGCCGAAACCGTTGTAGCCCAAGGTCAGTTCGAGCACGCTGTTCGTCTGCGACCCGCCGATGTAGGGCCGGTCCGGCGTCAGTTCGACGGCGACGATCCACCAGCCGCCCGCGACGACCATGGCGCCGAACGCGCCGGCCAGGTGCAGGAGCTTCTTACCCGTGGAGATCGGGGCGGCGAGCAGGTACACCAGTGCGAACGCCGGCAGCACCAGGAACGCCTGCAACATCTTGGTGAGGAAGCCGAACCCGACCGCCACGCCCGCGAGCGCGAGCCAGAACGGACTGGCCTTCTCGACCGCGCGGGTCACGCAGTAGGCGCCCGCGACCATCAGCAGGACCAGCAACGCGTCCGGGTTGTTGAAGCGGAACATCAGCACCGCGACCGGCGTCAGCGCGAGCACGGCCCCCGAGATCAGCGCGGCCGCGGGGGAGAACCAGCGGCGCACCGTCGCGTGCAGCAGCCAGACGCTGCCGACGCCCATCAACGCCTGCGGCACCAGGATGCTCCACGCGTTGACGCCGAACAGCCGCGCGGACAGGCCCATCACCCACAGCGAGGCGGGCGTCTTGTCGACGGTGATCGCGTTCGAGGCGTCCGACGAGCCGAAGAACCACGCCTTCCAGCTCGTCGCACCGGCCTGCGCGGCGGCGGAGTAGTAGGCGTTGGCCCAGCCCGAGTCCCCCAGCCGCCACAGGTACAGCGCGCCGGTCGCGATCAGCAGGACCGCCAGCGCCAGGCGTTCTCGTCTCATGGGGACGAGAGTCGCGGCCTAGCCTGGGTCGGTCGTGTGCTTCCGCTGTGAACGACCTGTGCGCAACGAGACCGTGAACGTCGTGCGTCCTGGCTTGCTCGTGACGGACACGTCGCCGTCGTGCGCGCCGACCACGGCCGACACGATCGACAGCCCCAGCCCGGTGCTTCCCGCCGCCCGTGAACGCGAGGAGTCGCCGCGCGCGAACCGTTCGAAGACCTCCAGGCCCTCGGGGATGCCAGGGCCGTCGTCGGTGACGGTCAGGTCCACCTGTCCGTTGTGGACGGACAGGCCGGTCGTGACGGTGGTGCCCGGTGGGGTGTGCGCGCGGGCGTTGGACAGCAGGTTGCCGATGACCTGGTGCAGTCGCTGCACGTCACCGGGAACCGTCACGGGCTGGTCGGGCAGCGCGAGCTTCCAGCTGTGCTCGGGGCCCGCGATCCTGGCGTCGCCGACGACGTCCAGCACCAGCCTGGAGAGGTCGACGTCCTTGCTCTCCAACGGTCTTCCGGCGTCCAGGCGCGCGAGCAGCAGCAGGTCCTCGACCAGCGACGTCATCCGCACGGCCTCGGACTCGACCCGGCCCATCGCGTGGGTGACCTCGGGCGGCAGGTCGGCGTCGGTGCGGCGGGTCAGTTCGGCGTAACCGCGGATGGCGGCGAGGGGCGTTCTGAGTTCGTGCGAGGCGTCGGCGACGAACTGCCGGACCCTCGTCTCGCTGTCGTGCCTGGCTTTCAGCGCCTCGCCGACGTGGCCGAGCAGCTTGTTCAGCGCGAGGCCGACCTTGCCGACCTCGGTGGCCGGATCGGTGTCCTCCTCCGGCACGCGTTCGGCGAGGGCGACCTCGCCCTCGTGCAACGGGAGTTCGGAGACGCGTGCGGCGGTCTCGGCGACACGGTCCAGCGGCACCAGTGCGCGTCGCACGATCACCCGGCCCGCCAACGCCACCGCGGCCACGCCCGCGACCAGGAGCCCGGCGAGGATCCACACCATCTGCCACACGATGTCCGTGACGGTCGTCAGCGACAGTCCCTTGATCCCGAACCTGTCGGAGACCACCCGGAACTCCCCGGCGTCGCCCAGATCGACGGTGTGCGGACCGGACGGCGTCGCCTCCAGCACCGCGATCTCGTCGTCGGTGAGCAGGCGTGCCTGCTGGGTGCCGGGCAGTTCGATCGTGCCGCTGATGGTGCCGTCGCGCCCGACCCGCGCGTTGATGCCGGGGGTGGTGTACGGGGAACCGGGCGGTGGCGGCCGGAGATTCGTGATCTGGCGGTCGAGGTTGTTCATGAGGAACGCGTGCAGCGCGAGCACGGAGACCCCGCCGATCACCAGGCACAGCGCGGTGAGCAGGACGATCTGGCCGGAGACCAGCTTCGCCCGCAGCGTTCTAGGTCGCAGGCTTGAGGACATAACCGGCGCCTCGCATCGTGTGGATCATCGGGGTGCGCCCGGCGTCGATCTTCTTGCGCAGGTACGAGATGTAGAGCTCGACGATGTTCGCCTGGCCGCCGAAGTCGTAGCTCCACACGCGGTCCAGGATCTGGGCCTTGCTCAGCACGCGCTTCGGGTTGCGCATCAGGTAGCGCAGCAGTTCGAACTCCGTCGCCGTCAGATCGATCGAGGCGCCGGCGCGTTCGACCTCGCGCGTCTCCTCGTTCAGCGACAGGTCGCCGACGATCAGCCTGGTGCCCGCGTCCGCGTCGGTCACGCCGGTGCGCCGCAGCAGTGCGCGCAGCCGCAGCACGACCTCCTCCAGCGAGAACGGCTTGGTGACGTAGTCGTCGCCGCCTGCGGTGAGCCCGGCGATGCGGTCCTCCACGGCGTCCTTCGCCGTCAGGAACAACACCGGCAGGATCGGTGCCTCGGCACGCATCCGGCGCAGCACCTCGAAGCCGTCGAAGTCCGGCAGCATCACGTCCAGCACCACCACGTCCGGGCGGAACTCGCGGGCGGTCCGCACCGCCGTCGTCCCGTCGAGAGCCGTGCGCACGTCCCACTTCTCCATGCGCAGCGCCATCGACATCAGCTCGGCCAGAGTGGACTCGTCGTCGACGACGAGCACCCGGACCGGCTGCCCGTCCGGCCTGCGGAGTTCGGTCTTCATCGCGCGCATGGCTCCCATCGTGAACGCGGATCCTGTGTACCAGCTGTGAGCGATGCGCACAGGTCGTGCCTACGTCAGGCACAGGTTCGGCACAGCCGGCGCCGCCACTGTGACTGTCATGACCGAACAACAGCCCCCGGAGTGGGGCGCACCCCAGCCCGCAGCAGAGCCCGCGGCGCGCCCCGCGTGGACCGCGAAGAAGACGGTGGCGGCCGTGGCCATCGCCGTCGCGATCGCCGGTGCCGGTGGCGTCGCGATCTACGCCGCGAGCGGTACGAACCAGCAGACCGGAGCCGGCGGCATGGGACCCGGCGGCATGGGCGGAATGCCGCCGGACGGTGGCGGCGGCATGCGCGGCGGCCTCGGGTTCGGCACGGCGACGCACGGCGAGTTCCAGTCCGGTGAGGTCACCGCGCTCAGTGACTCGTCCATCGAGGTGAAGTCCACCGACGGCTTCACGAAGACGTACGTGATCGACGCCGACACCGTGGCCGAAGGTGTCGAGAAGGGGGACACGGTGACCGTGATCGCCACCACAGAGGACGGCAAGTCCGTCGCGTCCAGCGTGGTCGAACCTGGTCAGCGCGGTCAGCGGAACGGGCAGACCCCTCCCACGAGGTGATTTGGGGTCAAGTGTGAGCGGTTATGGTCGGGTGATCAGCCCGACCACAACCGGAGGTGAGCGGCGTGCGCACGTTCACACTGACTGTGATGGGGTCGACAGACCTGCACGGCAATCTCTTCAACTGGGACTACTACCTCAACCGCGAGTTCGACGACTTCGCGCACAACGACGTCGGGCTCGCGAAGATCTCGACGCTCGTGAACGACGTGCGTGCCGCCGTGGGTCGCCAGCGGACGTTGCTGCTCGACGCCGGTGACACCATCCAGGGCACACCGCTGGCGTACTACTACGCGAAGGTCGAGCCGATCACGCGCGGTGCGCACGTCCATCCGATGGCCGCCGCGATGAACGCCATCGGCTACACGGCCGCCGCGCTGGGCAACCACGAGTTCAACTACGGGCTGCCGGTGCTGCGGACCTTCGAACGGCAGCTGGAGTTCCCGCTGCTGGCGGCCAACGCGCTGGACGTGGCCACGGGCCAGCCCGCGTTCCAGCCGTACGTGGTGAAGACCGTGTGGCTGACGGGCGGGGCGCCGTTGCGGGTCGGGATCCTCGGGCTGACGAACCCCGGGATCGCGGTGTGGGACCGCGTCCACGTCGACGGCGTGCTGACGTTCCCCGGGCTGGTGGAGCAGGCGCTGCACTGGGTGCCGGAGATCCGGCACAAGTCCGACCTGGTGATCGTGGTGGCGCACTCCGGGGCCGACCTGTCGTCGTCGCTGGGCGACCAGGTGCCGTTCCCGGAGAACTGCTCCGAGCTGCTGGCGGAGACGGTGCCGGGGATCGACGCGGTGCTGGTCGGGCACGCGCACGTGGAGATCCCGTCGCGGTTCGTGACGAACAAGGTGACCGGGCGGCCGGTGCTGCTGACCGAGCCGCTGTACTCGGGCAAGCGGTTGTCGGTGATGGAGTTCGACCTGCGCTACGACGGGCGCTGGGAGCTGGCCGAGTCGCGGTCGTCCGTGCTGTCGTCGGCCACCGTGGCGGAGGACCCGCGGATCGTGCGGCTGCTGCGGCACGACCACGAGCGGGTCGTGTCGTACGTCAACGGACGGGTCGGCACGTGTGCGTCGGCGATGTCGGCTTCGCGGTCGCGGTTCGAGGACACGCCCGCGTTGCGGTTCATCAACCACGTGCAGGCGCTGGAGGTCGCGAAGTCCACGTCGCTGCCGGTGCTGTCGTTGTGCGCGCCCTTCAACCGGGCCGCCGCGATTCCGGCGGGGGAGGTGTCCCTGCGGGACGTCGCCGGGCTCTACATCTTCGACAACACGCTGGTGGGCGTGCGGATGACCGGCGGGCACCTGCGCGACTTCCTGGAGGAGTCGGCGCGGTACTTCCCGCAGGTGTCCGGTCCCGGCCCGTTCTCGGCGGCCGAACTGTCCGCCGACGTGCCGGACTACAACTTCGACATCGCCTACGGGCTGTCCGCGCCGCTGACCTACGACGTCGACATCTCGCAGCCGGTCGGGTCCCGGATCGTGGATCTTCGCTTCGGCGGTGAGCCGGTGGCGGACTCGTTCGAGTTCGCGGTGGCCGTGAACAACTACCGGCAGGCGGGCGGCGGCGACTTCCCGCACATCGCCTCGGCGCCCGTGCTGCACAACCAGCAGCAGGAGATCCGGCAGCTGCTGATCGACTGGGTGAAGGCCGCGGGCGTGCTCGATCCCGCCGACTTCGCGGGCTCGGACTGGCGTCTGGTGGCGTCCGGCGAACCTGTCGTGGTCTCCACGAACGAGTGAATTCGGGTGCGGTGTCCTGGGGGTTCCGGTGCAGGTGGTGGCACCCGGTCGGCCGAATGAGATAGGCCAGCCCCGTGCAGTTGCCGCTCCGCGTCTTCGTCTGCGCCCTCGTCGTGCCGGCGTTGCTCGCCGCGGTGGGTCTCGTCGCGCACCCCGCCCCTGGCGTGCCCGCCGGCCACCTGCTGCTCGCGGTGCGGTCGTCGGAGATCGTGCTGGCGGGCACCGCCGCGTCCGCGCGGGAACGCCAGGAGGTCGTGGACGCCGTGCGCGCGCTGACCGCCTACCGGATCACCGACGTGATCACCCCCGACGCCGGTGAACGCCTGCCCGTCTCCCCGGCGGTGGCCGCCGCGCTGCTCGGGGCCGTGCTGGACCGGGACGTCACCGACTTCACCGGTGTCGTGCGCGTCGGACACCTGACCGCGTCGGCACGCGTCGCGGACCCGGAGCACGCGGGCTCGCTGAGCGACGCACTGCGCTCGGCCGCTCCCGGACTGCGCGTCGACGAGGACTTCACGACTACGGGCTAGGAGCTGTTCGGTGTTCGGGTTCTTCTTCCAGATGTTCCTGCTGTGCGCGGGCGCCTTCCTCGCCGGCGTCGTGCTGACCTGGCTCACCATGCGCTCCCGCGCGTCCACCACCGCCGCCCAGGACGCCGCACCTCTGTCGATCATGGAGGAGCCCGCCGCCGTCACCCCCGCGATCAAGGCGAACTCGCGCACGATGATGTTCCACACCCCCGAATCGCCCTACTACAAGCGCATGAAGGGCGACGCGTTCTTCCACTCGCCGGAGGACGCCCGCCGCGCCGGCTACACGATGTGGACGCCCCGCCCGCGCGTCCCGGCCGGCGCCTAGCGTTCGCGCAGCCAGGCGTCGAGTTCGAGGTAGTCCGCGTCGGTCAGGCCGTGCCGCGGGTCGACCTTGTGCAGCAGTGCTGTGCCGTGGTGCTGGGCGACCCAGGCGCGGTCCTTCTCGCCGATCTCGTCGTCCACCCAGACGAACGGCCTCGTGCCCGCCTGCGCGACCAGGCCGCGGGTCTTCCAGTGCAGGCCCTGGCGCGCGTCGGCGGCTTCGGCGGCCGGGTCGTCCGGCCAGATCGCGACCGGCAGCGTCGGCAGGCCGAGCAGGGGCGCGATGTGCGTGTTGGCGTCGTCCATCCAGGTCGTGGCCCACATCAGTTCGCACGGCAGTGCTGTGAGCCACGGGCCGTGCGCGGGGTCGAGTCGTGCGAGGCCTGGAGTGCCCGGGACGCCGTCGCCGAAGGGGAGCAGCGGGCCGTCGACGTCGAGGAACAGGATCGGGAGCGCGGCCACGACGGGCACGCTACGGCGCACCTCGTAGGCTTGGCCACGTGATTGCCGACGTGATCAAGCCCGGGCTCGACGTGCTCTTCTGCGGCATCAACCCCGGCCTCGTGTCGGAGGCGACCGGGCACCACTTCGCGCGGCCGGGAAACCGGTTCTGGCCCGCCCTTCATTTGTCCGGCTTCACGCCGTCCCAGTTCGCGCCCGCCGAGCAGGAGAAGCTGCTCGACCTCGGTCTGGGCATCACGAACGTCGTCGCGCGGCCCAGTGCCAAAGCCGACGAATTAACAATTGACGAAATGCTTCAGGGTGGGATCGAGCTCGCTGAAAAGGTCGAGAGGTATTCACCGAAGGTTCTCGCGGTACTCGGCGTGACGGTCTATCGTGCTGCCTTCGGCCGCAAGAAGGCGCAGGTCGGGGCGCAGCAGGACACCGTGGGCGGTGCTCGGGTGTGGGTCCTGCCGAATCCGAGCGGGCTGAACGCGCACTGGCAGTTGCCGGCGTTGGCGCAGGAGTTCGGGCGACTCAAAGCCAGCCTCTAGAACAGAACAAAAGTTCACATTCATGCCCACTGAAAGTGGGCTGGACGGAGTGGGCTCTGGTCTGGTTGCATCCAGATCTGCGTCCGTTCGAGTGCATTCACTCCGAAGTGGAACCCCCGCGCATCGGAATGCGTCAAAGTTTGGCAATGCCGTGCAGAACTTGGTGAATGTTCAACACTGGTGGGGGCGCAGTGGAGATCAGGATTCTCGGGCCGGTCGAGCCGTCCGTGCCGCCGAAGCCCGCGCAGATCCTAGCCGTCCTGGCGGTCGAGTGCGGCAGGATCGTGCCCGTCGAACGGCTCATCGATCTCATCTGGGGCGAGGAGCCGCCGCCGCAGGCGCGCAAGTCGCTGCAGGTCCACATCTCCAGCCTGCGCCGCTCCGGGCTGCCGGTCGAGCACCGGGCCGCGGGCTACGTGCTCAACGCCGACCCCGGGAGCGTCGACCTGCACGCGTTCCGCGGGCTCGTGGCCAGGGCGGGTGACGAGGCCGACCTCAAGGTCAAGGCCGAGGTCCTCGACCAGGCGCTGCGGCTCTGGCGCGGCACGCCGGTGGTGTTCGCGCAGACGCTCGACGTGCAACGGCTCGCGGCCGCCGAGGCGTGGGTCGACGCCGAACTGGCGCTGGGCCGGCACGCCGAGCTGATCGACCGGCTCGGGGCGTTCGTCGCCGAGTACCCGCTGGCCGAACGGCTGCGCGGGCAGCTCATGACCGCCCTCACGCGGGCCGGGCGCCGCGCGGACGCCATGCGGGTGTTCCGCGAGACGCGCAAGGTGCTCGTCGACGAGCTCGGGGTCGAGCCGGGCGAGCAGCTCCAGCAGCTCTACCGCGACGTGCTGGAGGGCTCGCGGGACAGCCGCCGCAACTACCTGCCGCGCGACGCGGGCGACTTCACCGGGCGCAACAGGGAGCTGAGCAGGCTCCTCGACAGCGACGGCGGCGTCTGGTGGATCGAGGGACCCACCGGCGTCGGCAAGTCGGCGCTCGCGGTGCACGCGGCGCATCGGCTCGCCGACCGGTATCCGGACGGGCAGCTGTTCGTCGACCTGCACTCGCCGTCCGGGGCTCTCGACGCGTTGCTGCGCGCGATGGACGTGCCGAGCGAACGGATTCCGGAGTCCGCCGAGGAACGCGCGGCGCTGTGGCGGGCCACGGTCGGCGGTCGGCGCGTGGTGATCGTGCTGGACGGCGTCACGAGCGTCTCGCAGGTCCGGCCGCTGCTGCCAGGCAGTCCCGGCTGCCTGACGCTGATCACGAGCCGCAGCCGGTTGTGCGGGCTCGAGGGCGTGCGGCGCATCCCGCTGGACGTGCTGAGCAGCGACGAGGCCGTCACCCTGCTCCAGCGCATCCTCGGCGACGACCGGGTCTCCGCCGAACCCGACCAGGCGCAGGAGGTCGCGCGGCTGTGCGGGTACCTGCCGCTCGCGGTGCGGATCACCGGCGCGCGGCTGGCCGGTCGCGCGCACTGGCCGGTGTCGAAGCTGGTCAGAAGGCTCTCCGACGAACGCAGCCGGCTCGACGAGCTGGTCGCGGACGACCTCGCGGTGCGGGCCGGCCTGGAGCTGACCTACCGGGCGCTCGACGAGAACGTCCGCCGCGCGTACCGGATCTTCGGGTTCCTCGGGCTGCCCGAGGTGCCGAGCTTCCTGTGGGTGCACCTGCTGGACGAGGACGTGCTCGACCAGCTCGTGGACGCGCGGCTGCTCGACGTCATCGGCAGCGCGCGGTACCGGATGCACGAGCTGGTGCGGCTGCACGCCCGTGAGCTCGCCGAGGCGGAGGACCGGCAGCAGGAACGGGAAGACGTCGTCAGAAGGGCAGTGGTCGCCGCTCTGTCCACTGTGGATGGACTGACCGAGCAGCTCTTCCTCGCCGTGCCGCGCATGCAGGACTCGCTGGGCATCGTCGCGACGGCGGCGCGCCCGACCGACAAGGACGCCTGGTTCGCGCGCGAGGAGTCGTTGCTGACCAGGCTCGTGGAACGCGCGGCGGAGCTCGGTCTCGCGGAGATCGCCTCACAGCTGGCCGAGGTGCTGGTGTTCGCCTGGTTCGGGCTCAGGAACCGCTACGAGGCCTGGGAACGAACACACACGGCGGCGCTGGAGGCCGTGTGGAGGACCGGAGATCTGCGCCTGGAGGCGGTGCTGCGGTGCAGCCTCGGGCAGATGCACTACAAGCGCGACAACCTGGTCGAGGCGCGGTCGTGGTTCGACACCGCGCAGACGTTGTTCGTGAACATGGGCGACCAGCGCGGCGAGGCCGTGGCGATGAACGGCATCGGCATGGTGTGCCGCGATCTCGGCCAGTACCCGTGCGCGCTGGAGGCGCTCGACCGGGCGCGTGAGCTGATGAAGTCGCAGGACCTCGAAGGCGAAGCACACGCGCTGTACGGAATCGGCTCCATCAAACGGGAACTCGGCGACGACGAGGGTTCGTTCGAGACTCTCCGCCTCGCCGAGTCGATCTACCGCCAGGCGCGCAGCCGCAGGGGCGAGGCACTGGCCGCCCGCGGGATCGGGCTCGTGCACCGCGCTCGCGGTGAGCTGGACCTCGCCGAGGACCACATCCGGCGCGCCCACGAGATGGTCGCGGGCACCGGCGACGAGCTGCTCGGCTGCTACACCGCCCAGGCGTGGGCGAAGGTGTTGCTGCGCAGGGGTTTGTTCGACCCGGCGGAAGTGCTGCTGCGGCAGGCGCTGGACGGCTGCCGCGACGTCGGCGACCGGTTCGGCGAGGCGCTCGTCCGCCGCACGACGGGGGAGTGGCGGCTCGCGGCGGGCGACCACGCCGGCGCGCGGGTGGTGCTGACGGACCTGCTGCCGGTGTGGAACGACCTGAGCCTGCCGCTGTGGCGGGCTCGGACACTTCGGGACCTGGGAGCGGTCCACGCCTGTCTGGGGGACGTCGAAGGCGCGGACCGCTCCTGGCGCGAGGCCGCGGAGCTCTTCACACGACTGGGCACCAGAGAGATGGGGGAGGTGCACCAGTGGCCTGCTCAGTGGGCCTCGCGTGCACTCAGCCGGTGATCTTCTTGTACTTCCACGGGGCGTAGCCACCGCTCTTGAGCGAAGAGATCGTCACGGTCTCGTGGTCCATGTCGGTGGCGGTGCTGCCCTCTTCGTAGATCCACGCGGACGTCTTCGCCGTGTTCGCCCACTTCTCGAACAGCTTCACGTGGCCGTTGCGCAGGATCATGTCGCCCGGCTTGAGGTTCGCCCAGGAGATCTTGGTGGCGACCTCGTCCAAAGTGGACGTGTTGCGGCTCGTCGTCAGCTTCCACGTCATGGACACGAAGCCGGAGCAGTCCGTGCGGTACTTCTTGCCCTTGCCGATGTCCCAGGCGTAAGCCGACTGGCTGTACGGAACCTTGCGGTCCCACCAGTCCTTGGCGCGCTTGATGACCTCGGTGCGGGAGATCGAGCCGCCGTATCCGGCCGCCGCCTCGACCTGCGAGATGGCGGTCTCCTGCTCGGCAGGACCCTCCGGTGCGGCCTGGGCGATGCCGCTCAGGCCACCCAGCAGCCCCAGCGAGATCGCGGTCGCCGCGACGGCGTGGCGAATGCGCATGTGTGTAGCTCCGATCGACTTGCTGTTGGTGATGACCGGAACTGTCCACCGTGGCGCCAAAGAACGGCCTAAAGCCGATTTAGGCGTTCCTTTACCGCTCCTTCCTAGCTTTCGCGGCACCTTGGGCATAAGGAGAGAGCACATGTTCGTTCGCACGATCGCAGCCGTGATCGCGATGTTCGCCGCTCTGATCATGGGCGCGTCCGTCGCGTCGGCGGCCCCGGCCAAGTACACCCACTCGCAGGCGACCGCGCAGCTGAGCGCGGCCGGCATCAGCTGGACGTCCAGTGGTGGTTGCAGCAACCGCAACCAGTCGAACTGCACCTCGTTCGAGCAGATCAACCAGACGACCATCGCGGGTGCCAAGACGTTCAAGAGCGCGTCGGGCTGTGCGCTGACCATCACCGGCGGCACGGAGACCGGCCACGCGTCGGGCACGTACTCGCACTGGAACGGGTACAAGGTGGACTACCGACTGACCAGCTGCGTCACGAACTACATCAAGGGCAGCTTCTCGTCCATCGGCGGCAACAAGTGGAAGTCGAACGCGGGCAACATCTACTACCTCGAGTCGAACCACTGGGACGTCACGTACCACAGCTGCGGCTGCTGAGTTTGTTGCTCAGTTGACGGGGGGCCGGTAGTAGTTGTCGGGTGACCACACTCGGCGCCGTCTACCGGCCCCAGCTTCCGCCCGAGAACCTGCGTTCCGTCGTCCTGGCCGCGGAGGAGTCCGGTGTGGACTCGTTGTGGCTGTGGGAGGACTGCTTCCTGGAGAGCGGCATCGCCTGCGCTTCCGCCGCCCTGGCCTGGACCTCCCGGCTGAAGGTCGGCGTCGGACTGCTGCCGGTGCCGTTGCGCAACGTCGCGATCACCGCGATGGAGGCCGCGACGCTGGACCGGTTGTTCCCCGGCCGCGTCATGATCGGTGTCGGGCACGGCGTGCAGGACTGGATGGGCCAGGTCGGCGCACGGGTGGCGTCGCCGCTGACGTTGCTGAGCGAGTACACCGAGGCGTTGAAGGCGCTGCTGGCCGGCGAACGGGTCACCGTGGAGGGCCGGTACGTCAAGCTGCGGGGCGTCGCGCTGGACTGGCCGCCGGCCGCGCCGATGCCGATCTACGTGGGCGGGCTGGGCCTGAAGACGCTGGCGCTGGCGGGCGAGGTCGGCGACGGCACGATCCTCGACGCGTCGGCCGATCTCGACCGGGTCCGGTCCGTCAGGGCGAACCGCGAGCACCCGGTGATCGTCTACGTCGAGACGGACTCCCGTGACCGCGCGTTCGTCACGGATCTGGTCTCCCAGGTGGCCGAAGCGGGCGCTACCAGCGTGATCTTGCAGCAGTCCGCCACGAGCGAGGACCCCGAAGGGTTCGTTCGTTTCGTGGGATCACTCGATGGTGTGAGTGCATAGCGTCGTAGATAACGGCGGATACCTCCGTGCGATGGAACGGTCATGGGCCTTTCGTCGCTGTTCGGGGAGGTAAGCATGCTCGGGCGCAAGAACCGCCGGATCGCAGAGCTGCAGCGGGCCGTGGAGGGCCTGCAGGAACTCCTCGCCCGAATCGGTGATGCCCAGTCAGCGCAGACCGACGTGCTGGAAGAGGTCGACCGAGCCGGTGCCGAACTCGTAGCGCTGCGGCACCGGATCAAGAACGCGCGCGCCGAACTCCAGCCCCTGAAGGAAGAACTGACCTTCCAGCGGGCAGGTGTGTTCCGCGCCGACGCCGCCGCGGACCACCAGGCGCAGCTCGACCTCATCCACGACGAGATGAAGACCCTGATCAAGACCGGCGCGGCGATCGAAGGTGGCGGGCAGGTCACCTACAACGGATCGGACGCGACCGGCCGCAGGCTCGTCGAGGACTGGTCCGCGCTGATGCTCCGCTCGTACAACTGCGAGGCGGAGAACTGCCTGCGCATGCTGCGAGCCGGTGGCCTGGACGCGGCGAGAAGGCGGCTCGATCGCTCGGCGTCGGCGATCGAACGCCTCAGCGGGACGTTCGCGCTCCGCGTCTCGCCGCGTTACCAGGCCTTGCGCACGTACGAACTCGAACTCACCGCAGACCACCTGCAGCGCAAGGCGGAAAGCCGCCGCACCCGCCGAATCGCCTCCTGACCAGCTGAGACCGCACTTCAGCACCCTTTCACTAGGTAACTAGTGAAAGGGTGCTACGGTGGTGTGCATGGGACAGAGGGAGCATCCGCCGGTCCTGGCGGAGGACCTGGGGAAGAAGTACTCGCGGGGCTGGGCGTTGCGTGACTGCGCGCTCGAGATCCCGGCGGGCCGGATCGTCGCGCTCGTCGGGCCGAACGGGGCCGGCAAGAGCACGCTGATGGGCATGATCACCGGGTTGCTGCGGCCGACGACGGGCCGGATCTCGGTGTTCGGGGACGCGCCGAACGGGCGTGGGATGCATCCGGCGGTGGCGTTCCTGACGCAGGCCAAGCCGTTGTACCCGCAGTTCACGGTCACGGAGACGCTGCGGTACGGGCGCAACGCCAATCCGGGGTGGGATCAGGCGTACGCCGAGGAACTGGTCGAGAAGGCGCAGGTGCCGTTCGCGGCCAAGGTCGGCACGTTGTCCGGTGGGCAGCGCACGAGGGTCGCGCTCGCGCTGGCGCTCGGGAAGCGACCGAAACTCCTGATGCTGGACGAGCCGCTCGCCGATCTCGATCCGCTGGCGCGCGAGAGCGTCCTGCAGACGCTGGTGCAGGAAAGCCGGACGCAGGGGATCACGGTGCTGTTGTCGTCGCACGTGCTGGCGGAGCTGGAAGACGTGTGCGATCACCTCGTGCTGCTGGCCGACGGCCGGGTGCGGCTCGCGGGTGACGTCAGCGCACTGCTGCAAGCGCACGCGGAGCACCGGACGCTCAGCCAGCTCGCGCTGGCCTACATGCGGATGGAGGTCGCGGCATGACCTGGATCGTGTGGCGTCAGCAGCGGCCCGTGTTCATCACGCTCGTCGCCGGGCTGGCCGTGGCGGTGGTGGCGATCCTGTTGCTGCGGGCCGTGATGGTCGCCGACCTCACCGCGGGCAACCTCCTCGACTGCGTGGGCAAAGGGCTCGACGCTTGTGGCGGCCCTGCCGCGAACGAGTTCCAGACCGCCTGGTTCGACAAGATGCACCTCGCTGAGGCGACGGTGCTCGCCGCGCCCGTGCTGATCGGCGTTTTCGTCGGTGCGCCGCTGTTCGCGCGGGAGTTCGAGCAGGGCACGCACGCGCTGGCGTTCACGCAGTCGGTCAGCAGGACGCGCTGGATGGCGACCAAGTTCGTCGTCGCCGCGCTGCCCGCCCTGGTCGTGGTGGTCGTCTACCAGCTGGTCGTGCACAGCTGGCTGGACGCGGCCGGTCAGCTCGGACCGCTGAGCACGGGGCCGTTCTACTTCACGACGTTCGACGCTCACGGGGTCTCGCCGGTCGCGTACACGCTCTTCGCCTACACGCTCGGCATGTTCGCGGGCGCGGTGTTCAAGCGGACGCTCGTGGCGATGACGCTGACGCTCGGCCTGTTCATCGTGGTGCGGGTCGTGATCGGCGGGGTGAGGGAGTTCCTGATCGCGCCGACCAGGGTGCTCTCCGACGACCTGGACGGCCGCACGGTCGAGCGCGGTCCGCTGGTGGTGGAGTCGGGCTTCCTGGACGCCAAGGGCGCGGTGGTGGCGGATCCGACGCCGATGATGAACTGCGTCGGTAAGGCCGACGCGCAGGGAGCGGTGGACTTCGCGGCCTGCTACCGGGAGAACGGGCTCGCGCAGCGGTACGCGGACGTCATCCCGGTCGACCAGGCGACAACGTTGCACCTGCTGGAGGCGTCGATCTTCGCGGGGCTCGCGGTGCTGTTCGTGCTCGGCTCGGTGTGGGCCGTGCGCAGGCAGGTGTGACGGACGGCGATCGCGGGGACGGGTGGACACCTATGCTGAGCGGCGTGATCGAGTTCCGCATCGATCGGCACTCCGGGGTGTCCACCTATCTCCAGATCGCCGCGCAGGTCAAGCAGGCCATGAGGATGGGTCTGCTCGGACCCGGCGACAAGCTGCCGACGGCACGCGAGGTGGTGGAGGCCACCAGGGTCAACCCCAACACCGTGCTGAAGGCGTACCGCGAGCTCGAACACGAGGGTCTCGTGGAGGGCCGCCGGGGCATGGGCACGTTCGTCACGGCCTCGCTCGCCACCGACGCCGCGAAGGCGGACGCGCCGCTGCGGCAGGACCTGGAGCAGTGGATGGACCGCGCCGTGGACGACGGGCTGTCGGCCGACGAGGTCGACGCCATCTACACCGACGTGCGGGGCACGCACTACTGATGTCCACTGTGGACTTGGGAGCACGATGAACGCCAGTCCTGTGCAGGCGCAGAACGTCGCGAAGCACTTCGGGCGGACCAGAGCGCTCGACGACTGCTCGTTCTCGTTGCCGGAGGGCAGCGTGACCGGGCTGGTGGGACCGAACGGCGCGGGCAAGAGCACGTTGCTGTCGTTGATCGCCGGGCTCGCGAAGCCCACCGGTGGGGAGATCACCGTGCACGGCACCGCGGTGAACGGCCGGATGCACCCCGACGTGTCGCTGCTGACCCAGAAAAGGCCGCTCTACGACCAGTTCACCGTCCGCGAGATGATGCGGGCGGGCTCGGCGATGAACGACCGGTGGTCGTCCGCCAGGGCGAACGAGGTGCTGGATCTCCTTGCGGGCGTGGACAAGGACGCGAAGGTGCGCACGTTGTCCGCCGGCGCCCGCACGCAGGTCGCGATCGCGCTGGCGCTCGGCCGGCTGCCGAAGGTGCTGCTGCTGGACGAACCGCTGTCCGACCTCGACCCGCTGGCGCGCGACGAGACGTTGCGGATCGTCATGACCGATGTCGCCGAACGGGGCACGACGGTGCTGTTGTCGTCGCACCTGCTCACCGACCTCGGCGACGTCTGCGACCACCTGCTGTTGCTGGACGAGGGCCGCGTGCAGGTGGCGGGGGACATCGAGGGGATCCTGGAGGAGCACCAGGTCGCCGTCGGGCCCGCCGGGCTGGACCTGGAGACGGACGGCGTCGTGGTCGACACCTCGCACACGTCCCGCCAGACGACGGCGCTGGTGCGCGGCGGCCGTGTGCCCGAGGGCTTCGAGACCACGCACCCCGACCTGGAAGCGCTGGTCATGGGCTACCTGCGGGCATCACGCACCCGCAAGTTCGCCCGCACTCAGTAGAGGGCCTTGTTCACGCCCTGGATCAGCGTCTTGTAGAGACCACCGGCCGCGCCCCAACGAGCCAATGCCGCCCGTGCCGCGTTCGCCCCCGCCGCGCCGTGCACGCCTCCGCCCGGCCACGCCGACGAACCCGCCAGGTAGAGCCGGTCGAACGGGGTGTCCGCGCGGCCGAGGCCCGGCACCGGCCGGAAGACCAGCTGCTGGTGGATGGCGCCGGTGCCACCGTTGACCGAGCCGATCTCGGCGGGTCCGAGCACGGAACGCCCGAGGATGCGGGACCGGAAGCCGGGCGCGCGTTCCTCGATCATCAGCTCGATGCGGTCGGCCCGGCGCTTGAGCCGGTCCGGCGTCCAGTTCCCGTTCAGCGGCACGTGCGTGTACGCCCAGGCGGCCTCGGTGCCCGCGGGGGAGCGGGTCGGGTCGGTCGTCGTCATCTGGCCGATGAGCATGAACGGGTTGCGGGGGACCTTGCCGCACGCCAGTTCGTGGGCCACGGTGGCCATGCCGTTGACGTCGCCGCCGAGGTGGATCGTGCCCGCCCGCGCCGCCTCGGGGTTGGTCCACGGGATCGGCCCGGACAGTGCCCAGTCGACCTTGATCGTGTCGGTGTCCCACTGGAACCGCTTCAGATCCTCGGCGAGCCGCCCCGGCAACGCGTCGGCGCCGATCAGGTCCAGGTAGAGCGACGGTGCGGGCACGTCGGCCAGGACCGCACGGCGTGCGCGCACGACCGAGCCATCGGCCAAACGCACACCAACGGCGACACCGCGCGCGTGCAGCACACCGGTCACCTGGGCGTTCGTCTCGATGCGGCCGCCGAACCGCCGCACCAGCGACGCGGTCAGCTCGCCCGCCCCGCCACGGGGGACCGGGTTGCCGACCTCCTGCGCGAGCATCGCCAGCAACCAGCCGAACCCCGCGCCGCCGGACTGGTCCGGGCCGAGGTCCGTGTGCATCGTGTTGCCCGCCAGCAACACACGGGCGCCCTCGCCGTCGAAGAGTTCCTCGCCGAGCCGGCGCACCGGCAACGTCAGCAGGCGCGCCAGCCGCAGGGCGTCGCCGACTCCCGCGGAAAGCAGCAGGGAAAGACCACCGCGCACGGGTGGAAACGGTTGCAACAGAGAGTGAAGTACCGCGTCGCGCACCTGGAGCCACTTCGAGTACTCCGTTTGCCAGCGCTCGGCGTCCGAGTGGGCAAAAGTACCGACGGATTTGGCCGTTTCCGCGACATCTCGCGAGAGCAAGGCCACTCGGTCATCCGGCAGCACGTGCGCTAGTACGGCCGGAGCGTGCTGCCACTGGACGTCGAGGCCCAGCGCGCCGAGCACCGGTGAGCCCAGGCCGAGCGGGTAGAAGGCGCTGAAGACGTCGTTGGTGAAGCCCGGCGCGGTGAGCTCGGCCGATGTCACGGCCCCGCCGGGCCTGTCGCGCTGCTCCAGCACGAGGACGTCCCAGCCCGCGTCCGCGAGCAACGTCGCGGCCACCAGGCCGTTCGGCCCGGACCCGATGACGACCGCGTCGACCTCGTTCACGCACGCCTCCTGTTGACCGTGTCCGAGCCACGATTCCAGATCTTCACGCGTTCGGATGCGTCCGTACGGAGGTGTGAAATTCGGCCGGGAACGTCGTATCTCATTTCGTTCGGCACCGAAGAGCTAGCACACTCCGTAGTCGAGCGGTAGTCACATGAACCTTACTTATCTGTGTTCCGTACCACATAGAGAGGCATTATGTGACGACGAAACCAATACTGAGCTACCGCTTAGTATGCCGAGATCATTTGGACAAGGACTCCTGCATGCCCCTCCGCCGTGTACTGCCCACCGCCGCCTTGGCGCTCGCCGTCCTCGCGGCCGGTTGTGGCGCCAAGACAGACGAGAAGGTCCAGGTGAAGACCGGGCCGGGCGTTACCGACGACACGATCTCGCTCGGCATCCTCACGGACATGACAGGCCCGTTCAAAGCCTCCGCGCTGACCCGCATGAAGGGCTACGACCTGTACGTGAAGCAGGTCAACGACCGTGGAGGCATCTGCGGCCGCAAGATCGAGCTCAAGCAGAAGGACCACGCGTACGACGTGCAGAAGGCGCTCGACGCGTACTTCGACCTGGAGCCGCAGGTGCTCGGTCTGCTGGAGCTCGCGGGCACCCCGATGACCGCCGCGATCGAGCCCGACATCATGCAGACGCGCACGCTGACCGCCCCCGCGTCGTGGGCCGCGTCATTGCTCGGCAACCCCCACATGATGATCGTCGGCACCACGTACGACCTCGACGTCATCAACGGACTTGATCACTACAAGCGTCGCGGTGTCATCAACAACGGCGACACCATCGGCCACGTCTACGTCCGGGGCAGCTACGGCGACAACGCCGTCGAGGGCAGCCGGTTCGTCGGGACGCAGTGGAACATGAAGGTCGCCGAGCAG
The DNA here is from genome assembly GCF_044765805.1 of Lentzea sp. NPDC102401. NCBI lineage: Bacteria > Bacillati > Actinomycetota > Actinomycetes > Pseudonocardiales > Pseudonocardiaceae > Lentzea > Lentzea sp. NPDC102401. Next base: position 224,485 of record NZ_JBIWKS010000015.1, read on the forward strand.
CCGATCGGCGAGACCACGGCCGACCTCTCGCAGCAGATCGGCGCGCTCAAGGCCGCCGGCGCGAAGGCAGTCGTGCTGAGCACCACCCCCGCCCAGACCGCCGCCGCCGTCGGGGTGGCCGCGGCGCTGAAGTGGGAGGTGCCGTTCATGGTCAACGTGGTCGGCTTCGACACCGCCATCCTCGACTCGCCGGTCGGCCCCGCCGTGGAGAAGCAGGTGTCCGTGGTGACGTCGGTGGCGCCGTTCACCGGCACCCAGGCGGGCCCGCGCGAGGTGGCGGCGGAGTTCAACAAGTACTACCCGAACGACAAGCCCGCGATCTACGTCGACCACGGCTACACCGTCGCCAAGGTGTTCCTCTCGGTCATCGAGAAGGCGTGCCAGAACGGCGACCTCTCGCGCGACGGCGTGCTGGACGCGTTCCACAACATCAACGGCCTGGACACCCAGGGCCTGACCAGCGCCCTGCACTACTCGCTCGTCGGGCGGCCGTCGGCCACGCAGTCCTACATCACCAAGGTCGACTCGAAGGCGCCCGGCGGTCTCACGACCGTCGAGGAGCTGTTCGAGTCCGAGCTCGTGAAGGCGAAGGGCACCCGAGCCAAGTAGCCGCCAAATGAGAAATGGCCTCTCCCAGCGCGGGAGAGGCCATTTGCTCGTCGTCCTACTTGCCGAACCCGGCCTTGCGGAGCGCGTCCGCCATCGAGCCGCTCACGGGAGCCTGCGAGGTGCGCTGCTGGCCGCCCCGCTGAGGCTGTCCGCCACGCTGCTGCGGACGACGGTCACGGCCACCGCCGCCACCGCCCTGCTGCTTCGGCGCGGGCTTGCCCGGCTCGTCGGTCAGGCGCAGCGTCAGGCCGATGCGCTTGCGGGCCTCGTCGACCTCCAGCACCTTCACCCGCACCACGTCACCGGACTTCACGACGTCGCGCGGGTCCTTCACGTAGGTGTTGGACAGGGCCGAGATGTGCACCAGACCGTCCTGGTGCACGCCGATGTCCACGAACGCGCCGAACGCGGCCACGTTCGTCACGACGCCCTCCAGCACCATGCCGGGCTTGAGGTCGGCGATCTTCTCGACGCCGTCCGCGAAGGTCGCCGTCTTGAACGCCGGACGCGGGTCGCGGCCGGGCTTCTCGAGTTCCTTCAGGATGTCCGTGACGGTCGGCAGACCGAACTGCTCGTCCACGAACTGCTCGGGCCGCACCTTCGTCAGCACCGCCGTGTTGCCGATCAGCTCGGCGCCGGCGGCCTCCTGGATCCGCCGCACGACCGGGTACGCCTCGGGGTGCACCGAGGAGGCGTCCAGCGGCTCGTCGCCACCGCGGATCTTGAGGAAGCCCGCGCACTGCTCGAACGCCTTCGGGCCGAGCCGCGCCACGTCCTTCAACGCCTTGCGGGACTTGAACGGACCGTTGGCGTCGCGGTGCAGCACGATGTTCTCCGCGAGACCGGCGGTGATGCCGGAGACGCGGCTCAGCAGCGGCACCGAGGCGGTGTTGAGGTCCACGCCGACCGCGTTCACGCAGTCCTCGACCACCGCGTCCAGCGAGCGCGACAGCTTCGACTCCGCGAGGTCGTGCTGGTACTGGCCGACGCCGATCGACTTCGGGTCGATCTTCACCAGCTCGGCCAGCGGGTCCTGCAGGCGCCGCGCGATCGACACCGCGCCGCGGATCGACACGTCGAGCCCTGGCAGCTCGGACGAGGCGTAGGCCGACGCCGAGTACACCGACGCGCCCGCCTCGGACACCACGATCTTGGTGAGGCCCAGGTCGGGGTGGCGCTTGATCAGGTCGGCGGCGAGCTTGTCGGTCTCCCGCGACGCCGTGCCGTTGCCGATCGCGATCAGGTCGACGTTGTACTGCTTGGACCACGCCGCGAGCTTCGCGATCGACTCGTCCCAGCGGTTCGCGGGCACGTGCGGCTGGATGACGCCGTGCGCGACGACCTTGCCGGTGGCGTCGACGATCGCGACCTTCACGCCGGTGCGGTAGCCGGGGTCGAGGCCCATCGTGGCGCGCGTGCCGGCCGGGGCGGCGAGCAGCAGGTCGCGCAGGTTCGAGGCGAAGATCTTCACGGCCTCGTCCTCGGCGAACGCGCGCAGGCGTCCACGCAGGTCGATGCCGAGGTGCACGAGGATCCGCGTCCGCCACGCCCAGCGGACGGTGTCGGTGAGCCACTTGTCGCCGGGACGGCCGCGGTCGTCGATGCCGAAGCGCGAGGCGATGCGCGCCTCGAACGTCGACGGACCCTCCTCACGCGGCTCCTCCGGCTCCAGGACGAGGTCGAGGACCTCCTCCTTCTCGCCGCGGAACAGCGCCAGGATGCGGTGCGACGGCAGCTTGGAGAACGGCTCGTCGAACTCGAAGTAGTCGGAGAACTTGGCGCCGTCGGTCTCCTTGCCCTCGCGGACCTTGGAGACGACCCGGCCGCGCGTCCACATCTGCTCGCGCAGTTCGCCGATCAGGTCGCCGTCCTCGCCGAACCGCTCGACCAGGATGGCCCGCGCGCCCTGCAGGGCGGCCGCGGTGTCCGCGACCTCCTTCGCCGGGTCGACGAACTTGGCGGCTTCCTCCTGCGGGTTCAGGCCAGGATCACCCAGAAGTGCGTCGGCCAGCGGTTCGAGACCGGCCTCCTTCGCGATCTGGGCCTTGGTGCGGCGCTTCTGCTTGTACGGCAGGTAGAGGTCCTCCAGCCGCGCCTTGGACTCGGCGGCGAGGATCTGCGCTTCCAGGGCCTCGTTCAGCTTGCCCTGTTCGCGGATGGAGTTGAGGACGGCCGCGCGGCGCTCCTCCAGTTCGCGCAGGTAGCCGAGCCGTTCCTCGAGCGTGCGCAACTGGGTGTCGTCGAGACCGCCGGTCGCCTCCTTGCGGTAGCGGGCGACGAACGGGACGGTCGCGCCACCGTCGAGCAGTTCGACAGCAGAGCCGACCTGGCCTGCGGCCACTCCGAGCTCGTCAGCGATCTTCTGGTGGATGAGCGTTGTCACAGCGCGCCATTCTGCCCGCTGCCGGATTCGACGTGGCACGGTGTCCTTCATGACCATCGCCGAGGTCGTCCCCTCACTGCTGTCGGGCCTGGACGTACCGGGTGCCGACAACACGCTCGGCCTTCCCGCGGCCCGGCGTGTCGTCCTGCTGCTCGTCGACGGTCTGGGCCACGAGCTGCTGCGCGCTCATGCCTCGCACGCACCGTTCCTGGCTTCGCTGCCCGACCGCTCGATCGACGCCGGTTTCCCGTCCTCGACGGCCACCAGCCTCGCCTCGATCGGCACCGGGCTGCGGTCAGGGGAGCACGGCGTCGTCGGCTACACGTTCGAGGTCGGCGACGAGGTCCTCAACTCGCTGAGCTGGACCCGGGCCGGCGAACGCCACCACGACCTGCGCAGGACGCTCGTGCCCGAGGTCGTGCAGCCGCACCCGACGCTGTTCGAACGGGCGGCGGCGGCCGGGGTCGCCGCCAGCACGGTCGCGCCGCTCGTCCATCGCTCCTCCGGCCTCACGCGGGCGGTGCTGCGCGGCTCGTGGTTCCGCGGCACGGCGGGATTCGGCGACCTCGCGCTGGGCGCGGTGGCGGCGGTCCGGCAGGACCGTTCGTTCTGCTACGCCTACCACGCGGATCTCGACACGATCGGGCACATCTACGGGCCGGGCTCCGACGAGTGGCTGATGCAACTGGAGTTCGTGGACGCGCTGGCCTCGCGGATCGCCGCGCGGATGCTCCCGGACTCGTTGCTCGTCGTGACGGCGGACCACGGCATGGTCACCGCGGGCGACCGGATCGACTTCGACACCGAACCGCTGCTGTGGCAGGGAGTCCGCGTGATCGCTGGTGAGCCTCGGGTGCGCTACCTGTACACCGAGACCGACGAGGTACTGGCCGTGTGGCGGGAGTTCCTCGGCGACCGCGCGGACGTGCTGACGCGCGAGGAGGCCGTGGAAGCCGGGTGGTTCGGCCCGGTCAGCCCGCTGGCGGTCGACCGGATCGGCGACGTGGTGGTGGCGATGAAGGATTCCGCGGTGGTCCTGCGCGGCCAGGCCGAGCCCACGTGGAACGGCATGACGGGGTTCCACGGCTCACGCACCTCCGCCGAGATGGCGATTCCGCTGCTGATTCACTCAGTGGCTTCAGCGTAGATCGAAATCAGCCCTTCCCGTTGGCTCGCCTTAGGATCACCGGACGTGACGATCGAACTGCCAGGACCAGTCGGGTTCGTGCTCGGAGGAGGCGGAAGCCTCGGTGCCGCGCAGGTCGGCATGCTGCGCGCGTTGCGCGAGCACGGCGTCCGGCCTGACCTCGTCGTCGGCACCTCGGTGGGGTCGGTCAACGGCTCGCTGCTCGCCCTCGACCCGGACAAGGCCGCCGAACGGCTGGCCGTGCTGTGGGAGGGCATGACGCGCCAGCGGGTGTTCCCGGGCGGCCCGATCGCGCAGCTGAGGTCGTTGCGCACCAACAAGACCTATCTCTTCCCGAACACCGGCCTGGCGCACGTGCTGACCGAGGGGTTCGGCGGGTGCACGTCGTTCTCCGAGCTGACGCTGCCGTTCGGCGCGGTGTCCGTGAACGGCGTGACCGGCGAGGCCGTGAACATCGTGGAGGGCGAGCTGATCCCCGCGATCCTCGCCAGCGCGGCGATTCCGGGCGTGTACCCGCCGGTGCGCATCGGCGAGCAGGTGCTCTACGACGGTGGCGTGCTGGCGAACGTGCCGATCCGGCAGGCGCTCGCGATGGGCGCGAAGTCGTTGGTGGTGCTGGACTGCGCGTTCCCCGGCCACCTGCCGACCGTGCCGGAGACGCTCGCCGAGACGCTGCTGTTCTGGGCGACGCTGGGCATGCGCAACCAGGCCGTGCTGGAGGTCGAGCTCGCCTCCCAGACCGCGCCGGTGCTGTACCTGCCGGGTCCGCCCGTGCAGGCCGTGACGCCGTTGGACTTCTCGCACACCGCTGAACTGGTCGAGGCCTCCTACCTGGCCTCGACCACGTTCCTCACGACGCTGGAGATCGCCGGCGCGGGGTTGTACGGGCACCCGTCGCACGGGTAGCGCCAGAGAACTGGTTGGCGGGGCGCGGCAGGCCGTAGTGCTCGCGCAACGTCCGGCCGGTGTACTCGCCGAACAACTCGATCGCTCGTGGATCACCTTGCCGACCGGCCTCGATCAGCAGGTCCAGCGACGGTTCCGCGATGATCCCTGCCCGCACGGCCCATTCCGCGAGTGCCCGATTCGAGGTCGCAGCTTGAGGGCATCCGCACCGCCCGGCCCGCTGTGCACGGCGCCGCCGGTGACGATGGCCGCGTCGACCACGTTGCCCACGAACAGATGTACCAAGCTGGTGCGGGCTCTGGGGTCGGCCCCGAAGAGTTGCTCGGCCCGCGCGAGTGCCATCGAGTGCGACTCGACCTGAACCGCCATGTCGAGCGCCGTGGTCAGAAACTCCCTGGCGCGCACGCCCCTCCAGCCGAGCTGGCTGTGCTCGACGATCGTGCCGCCGTCCACGCGCCCGCCGGTGGCCACCCCGACCCCGATCGGCACGTGGTCGTGCCAGCGCAGGAACGCGGGCACCCGCTCGGCGATCCGCCGCAACGCCTTGTCCGGCGCCGGCCGGTCGTGCGGCTCCTGTTCCTCGGCGAGCACTCGCCCACGCAGGTCGACGAGCGCCAAAGTCGTGTGCCCGTAAGCGATGTGCACCCCGCACACCACGTGCCGGTCCACGTCGATGTCCACCGGCACGTGCGACCGCCCGATCGTCACGCGCGGAACACGGGTGTCGACCTCGCGCACCAGCCCGCGTTCGGCCAGCTCGGCGTACTGCTTCGTGACGGTCGCGGCACTCAGTCCGGTGAGGCGCGCGATGGTGCTGCGCGCGACGGGTCCGTGGTCCAGCACGGACCTGAGCACGGTGGCGGCGGTGCGGCTCATGCGGTCCCTCCCCTTCTCGCAGGGGTTCGTCTGATCTCCGGTCAGGCGAAGGCGGGCGCCGCACAGATCGCGCTCGCCTGCCGACCGAGGTCGATGTGGCGGCGCGTGTTGAGCACTGATGCCTGGGACATGCCACCGATGCCGACATCTGCCCGTTGCCGCGGCCAAGGGCGTTCACGTGGTGAGACATGCCGCTGAACAGGTGAACGTTCGCCGCCCGGCTAACAAGCGCCCGCCCAGGTCTGACTTACCCTGCACACCAGATCGCGCTTGGCGGACGCGGTCGCGGCAGAGGAGTGCGCGCGACATGACGCCAGCGGAGACAGAACTGCTCAACGCGATCGAGAGGCTCGGCAGGGTCGAGTTCTTCGGGACCAACCGCGAAATAGGTGCCGACTTCCTGGGCCTGCAACTGCTGTGCGGCGAGGGCTCCCGCCCACGCAAACTCACTCTGCATGACGTTGTCGTCGTCGGCGAACTCGACGTGGAGGCAGGTGAGGTCGGCTTCCCCGTCGAGTTCGAGCGATGCACGTTCGAGCATGCGCCGAACTTCGAACAAGCGACCGTGGCGGGCCTCTACTTCGCGGACTGCAGGCTGCCCGGACTGCGTGCCTCCCAGGTCCGGCTTCAGGACGGGCTGGCGTTGCGCGGCTGCACGATCAACGGGTGCGTGCAGCTCACCGGCGCTCACGTGGCCGGGCAGTTGGACATGGACGACTGCGTGATCGACGGCCCGAGGGATGGTGCGTTGAAGGCGGACGGCCTGCGGGTGGAGCAGGACGTCTACTGCTCGGGCCGGTTCGCGGTTACCGGGTTGACGCACATGGTCGGTGCCCACATCGGTGGGCAGCTCATCTGCGAGGGCTCGACCTTTCGCAACCCAGGTGAGGACAGGGCACTGGAGCTGAGCGGTCTCACCGTGGACGAGCACGTCTTCTGGCGCAACGGGTTCACGGCGGAGGGCGAGGTGAACCTCATCGGTGCCCGCATCGGCGGCCGGTTCATCTGCGAAGGGGCGCTTTTCCACAGTCCCGGCAGGACCGCGCTGTGCGTGGGCGGGATGACCGTGGGGCAACAGACGGAGTTCTCCGTGGGCTGCGTCGTCAACGGCGCGCTGAACATGGTCGGCGGTCACTTCGGCGCCTGGCTGAAACTCACCGGTGGGGAGTTCTCCAACCCGGGCGGAGTGGCGGTCGACCTCACCCGCTCAGTGACCTCGCTGAATCTCGTGATGCGCAAGGGCACGACCGTGCGAGGCGAGCTTCGCATGATCGGAGCGCGAGTCGACGGGCTGCTGGGTGCACAAGGCGCACACCTCGCGAACGAGAGCGGCATCGCGCTCAACGCTTCCGGATTACAGGTGAACAGCGACCTCGTCCTGGGTGTTCAGGGTGACGTGCGGTTCCACGCCCAGGGCATGGTGGTGCTCGCCGACGCGCAGGTCGGGGGCACCTTCGACTGCAACGGTGGGCTGTTTGAGAACGAGGATGGCGACGCGCTGGTCGCTCGGGGCATCAGGGTGGGCATGAACGCGGTTCTGGGCGAGCAGTTCACCGCGCGAGGACGGGTGGACTTCGCGCGTGCCAGGATCGATGGCAAGCTCGACTTCACCGGTGCCAGGCTGAAGAACGAGGGTGTCGCGGTGCGGTGCGACAGCGTGAGAGTCGGCCACGCTGTGGTGTTCGACGATGCGCTCGCCACGGGATGCGTGCGGATGTGCGACGCCAGGATCGGTTCCGAGATCAGCTTTGTCAGCGCGGTGCTCAAAGGGGTGCCGGCGGTGAAGCTCAAGGGAACCCAGGTCCGCGGTGTGTTGCGGCTGAGGTTCGCCGAGAAGCCCGCGGGCTGGCTGGACCTTCGCCGGGTGCGGGCGGGGTCGCTCGCCGACAGCGAGGGCGACTGGTCGAACGGGAGCCGCCTCGACGAGTTCGTCTACGGCGCTCTGCTCGACGACTCGATGCCGCTGACCCGGCGCCTGCGTTGGCTGCGCGACGAGGACGCCTATGTTCCACAGGTCTACCTCCAGCTCTCGTCCGTCTACGCCAAGGCAGGCTTGCACGACGCGGCCACCGACGTGCTGATGGCCAAGGAGGACGCCAAGCGCCGGAAGTTGAAGGGGTTCACTGGCAGGCTGCACCGGACGGTGTGGTGGGTGCTCAACCCCACGGTCGGATACGGGTACCGCCCGCTGCGCATCCTGTGGTGCCTCGGAGTGCTCACGGTGGCGGGCGGCCTGATCTTTCACTGGCTCAGGCAGGACAAGCAGAACTTCGCCATCGCGAGACCCCAGTTGAACGTCGACTGGTTCGATCCGTGGCTGTACACGATCGACCTGCTCCTGCCGATCATGAGCCTCGACCACAGCCAGCTCTGGGTGCCGTTGCACGGTGCGAGGTGGGCATCGCTGGCGTTCACGGTGCTGGGCTGGGTGCTCGCGGTCTGCCTGGTCACCGGGATCGGCCGGCTCTTCAAGCGAGACGAACGCTAGACATCGGCTCATTGGGGCAATTTCTGCCTCCTTCGTCCATGTAACAACGTCATACCTCCGATGAAACCTTGAAAATGGGGCTTCGGGAGGCGTACACCTGTGCGTGGAACACCGAGCACGTCTTCCTACCGCCGCGGGGAGCGTCCACCTGGAGGCTGGCTCGTGGGCAAAATGTCGCGTCGTCTCGGCGTGTTGATGACCGCCGTTCTACTCGTCGCAGGTGTGAGCACTCCGGCTCACGCCGAGGTGCTGCATCCCCGGCAGGACTGGTTGCGGGCGTCCACGTCCGGCCTGTTCCTGCACTGGGGGATGCGGACGAGTCCGGGCTACACCAGTTGCAGCGCTTGGGAAGCCGCTGTCACGGGCGGTGGGTGGAATGCGAAGTACTGGGTCGACGAGGCGAAGAAGCTGCACGCGCAGTACCTGGTGCTGGCGTCGTTCCACTCGCGGCTGGGGTACGCGCGGGCGTGGCCGTCGGCGATTCCCGGCAGTTGCTCGACCAAGCGCGACTTCCTCGGCGAGCTGATCGACGCGGCGGCCGAAGAGGGCGTGAAGGTCATCAACTACATGACCGACGACCCGCAGTGGCACGACGAGGGCGGGCACGAGTGGCTCGACTCGGCCGCGTACTCGAAGTACAAGGGCAAGACGGTGAACCTCCAGGAGCGGCCGGGGTTCGGGCAGTTCAGCTACGACAACTTCGTCGAGGTCATGGCGCGCTACCCGAAGCTCGCCGGGTTCTGGATCGACAACGACAACGCCTACTGGGAGCAGAACGGCCTGTACGAACGGATCCGGCGCGATCGGCCGGACATGGTCCTCAGCAACAACAACGAGGACACCGCGATCATGGACACGATCAGCAACGAGCAGAAGACCGGTATGACGCCGAACTACGACTACCCGCAGGCGGTCTACACGGCGGCGCCACGGCTGATCGAGGCGTGTTTCAAGCTGCCGAGCGGCGGAGCGTGGTGGTACTCCGGCTCGAACTCGACGGTCGACTACAGACTCACGCTCGGCAGACTGATCACCAACGCGGGTAGTGACGTGAAGGCGTTGATGGCGGAGACCGCGATGGTCAACGGCAAGTTCCCCTCGAACCAGGCCGCCTTCAACAACTTCACGAACACCTACCTCGGCGACGTCTGGGAGTCGATCGGCGGCACCTACGGTGGCGGGTATCTGAACGGCGGGCTCAAACCGGGCTTCTGGAACGACGGCGCGCACGGCGTTACGACCGTCTCCAAGACCAACCCGCACAACCACTACGTCCACGTGCTCACCAAACCCTCGGGCAGCACGTTGAAGGTGCGTGACAACGGGTACGAGGTCAGCCGCGTCACGAATCTGCGCACGGGCGCGGCGGTGAACTGGTCGCAGGCCGGCGGCACGATCACGCTCAGCGGCATCTCGAACTGGGACCAGTACGACACGGTGTTCAAGGTCGAGACCGGCGAGCGCGAGGGGATCATCCCGGCCTCGTCGTACACGATGAGCGCGTCGGCCGCGGGGTCCGGTCACCCGGCCTCGCACGCGGCCGACGGCAACTACCAGACCTACTGGGACGCAACGGGTGCGGGCACGGTGTCGCTGCGCTTCGACCTGGGCTCGGCGAAGAAGATCGCGTACGTCGCGCTCAACCAGCGCGAGGACTCGACCACCTACCCGTCGTCGAACTCCGCACGCGTCAAGAACTACAACGTCTACACGTCCAGTGACGGTTCCAAGTGGACGAATGTGAAGTCCGGATCGCTGGCCAACCACCGAGGGGTGCAGTTCATCGACCTGCCCGCGAACACGACCGCGCGGCACGTCCGCGTGGAGAAGACGTCCACGCAGGGCAAGGCACAACTGCGGGTCGACGAGGCCTGGCTCGGCTCGGCCTACCCGGGAGCCGGCGGCGAGCCCACGCCGGAGTCGCGGTACGAGGCCGAGAACGCCACCCTCGCACAGGGGGTCGTGGAGTCCAACCACGCGGGCTTCTCCGGTACCGGGTTCGTCAACTACGACAACGTTTCCGGCTCGGCGGTCGAGTTCAAGGTGAGCAGCACGGTGTCAGGCCCGCGCCAGGTGACGCTGCGGTTCGCCAACGGCACAGAGGTGAACCGGCCGCTGGACATCTCGGTCAACGGACAGCTCGCGGTCGACGAGCAGGCGTTCGCGGGCACCGGCGCGTGGACGACCTGGCAGTCGGCGACCGTGACGCTGAACCTGGAGACCGGCGAGAACACCGTCCGGGCGGCCGCGACCACCGCGAACGGTGGCCCCAACCTCGACTACCTGGAGATCTAAGCGCCTGGTCAGAAGCCTGTCCGAAACCCCAGTGGCTCGTCGGCGTCTGCAAGTACCACCAACTCTTGATCGAACCGTCGTCAACTACACCCAACCTGGTCGTCGCCCGCCCGCGCCCTGGGACCCGAGAGACCTGTTGGTAGTAGAAAAGTGCCTGTTGATCTCGAGTCGGCGGTACTTGCAGACGCCATCAGGGCGAGTAGGCAACACAACTCCTGGCCAAGCGCTTAGCAGACCAACACGCGTTCCACGTTGTGCTCGGCGATCTCCCGCATCGCGTCCCGGTGCGGGAAGTCGCCGTCCAGCAGGCGAAGCGGGCCCTCCACGAGGGACAGGTGCTGCGCCAGCCGGTAGAACGACATCCGTGCCGGGTCGAGTCCGGCGACCGGCCGGTAGTGCGGGCCGAAGCGCAGCTCCAGGAACACGTGCTCCCACTCGACGTCGAAGAACATCACGCCCTCGATGTCGATCAGCACCGGCCGCCCGTCCGCCACGAGCACGTGGTCGGGGCCCAGCTCGCCGTGGATCAGCCCGTACGCCGTGCGCGGCTCGATCACCGAATGCCGTTGCCGCAGCTGGGTTTCCAGACGGTCGCGCTCGGCCGCGATCCGCGGCACCCGCTCGCAGCAGGCCTCCAGGTGCCCGAGGGCCCGCTCCAGCACCACGTCCGCCACCGGTGGCGCGTCCAAGGGTTGCAGCGCGCTCGGACGGCCGTAACGCGGGCTCGTGCGCTGGTGCATGGCCGCGAGGTCGTCCCACAGTCGTTCGAGTGCCTCGGTGTCGTGGTCGAGCAGCTTCTCCAGGAGCTCGGCGCCGAGATCCTCGACCACGATCACGTCGTGGTCGACCAGCACGAGCCTCGGCACGCATGCCCCGGCCTCGGACAGCGCGGTGTGGGCGGTGAGGAACAGGTCGCGGCCGCTCGCGTTGCCGAACAACGGATCGTGCTCGTGCGTGGGCCAGTAGTCCTCGGTCGCGCGCCACACGTAGGCGACGCCCGTCGTGCCGTCGTCGAGTGTCAGGCGGTAGACGCCCTTCTTGCTGCCGCCGTGCAGCCGGGTCACGTCGCTCAGTTCACGGCCGTACGCCGCCTGCGCGATGTCCGCGAGGTCGGCCACCCCCAGATGTGCCACGCTGCGGAACGTTAGTGGGGGGGGCACGTGAAACTGGTGCCAACACTTCTGTCGCGAGCGGACACGAACAGACATGACGACCGAAGACGACCGAGCGTTGTGGTCGCAGGCCGCTGGGGGCAGTGCACACGCCTTCGGAGTGCTGTTCGACCGGCACGCGAAGGCGGTCTACAACCACTGCTTCCGGCTGACCGCCTCCTGGGCGGAGGCGGAGGACCACCTGCAGGCCACGTTCCTGCTGGCCTGGCGCAAGCGCGACGACGTGCGGCTGGAGCGCGAGTCGGCACTGCCGTGGCTGCTCACGGTCGCGACGAACGTGGTGCGCAACGAGCAACGCTCCCTCAGCCGTCGCCTCAGGAACTTGCGGCGCGTCGGCGAGGAGCGGCCGGTGCCCGACCACGCGGACCGGGTCGCGGAGCGCCTCGACGACCAGCGGCAGATGAAGGACCTGCTCGACGCCGTGGCGGGGTTGCCGCGCAACGAACGTGAGGCGCTCGCGCTGTGCGTGTGGTCGGGGGTGTCGTACGCGGACGCGGCAGCGGTGCTCGGCATCACCGAGGGCAGTGTGCGGGCGCGGGTCAGCAAGGCGAAGTCGAAGCTCCAGCAGCACCGGGAGCTCGTGCACACCGGGGAGGACCGATGACCAGCATGCTTCCGCCCACCCGCGACCTGCCACCCGGCCGCCAGGCACGCATCCGCGCCGAGATCGAACGCGCGGCCACCCGGCGCGGGTCCCGGCGGCTCGCCGTCCCGATCCTCGCCGCCGCGGCTGCCGTCGCCGTCGTCACCGCCGGCGTCGTGGTGCTCAGGCCGTCCCCGACGCTGCCGCAACCGGCCGTCCACATCACCACGTCACCGGCGCCGAAAACCCCGGACTTCGGGGTGTCGCCGGAGACCGTCAAGGCGATCGAGAAGGGCTGTGCCGGGATCGCCGGGACCGGCGAGGCGAAGCTCTACCAGTTGCTCGACGGCGAGGTCCGGTGGGCGTTGCTCTACAGCGACAACTCCGCGCTGGACTGCACCATGGGCGTCGGCGGCATGGAGTACAACTCGGGCTTCTCCGGCACCGAGGTGAACTGGCTGCCCGGGCACTTCTCGATCGACCTCAGCGGGGCGAGCTCCGGCGGCGACCTCAACCTGAAGCCCGTCTACGCCGGCGTGCCCGGCAACCGCACGGTCATCGGCAGGATCGACGACCGGGTGGCACGGATGACGTACACGATCGAGGGCAGGACCGTCGAGGCCACGATCGCGAACGGCACGTTCGCCGTCCGGATCTACTACCCGCCGAACTGGGAGATCCCGAACCGGCAGGAGCAGGGGGTCGTGCGCGCCTACGACGCGGCCGGCACCCTGATCGCCACCGACAGCGACATGTGGAACAAGTGCTTCGTCAATCCCGAGGGCAAGATCGTCCACGGTGACCGGCGGATGGACCCGCTGAAGTGCGAGCCGGCGCTCCCCTGGAAGCCGCGGTGAAGCTCACTACCGATCAGTACGGTCAAGCGACATACTGGTTGGTATGACGACTGTGGCGAACTTCGGCGGCACCAGCCACCACGCGGACCTCGGCGGGCCCGTGCACTGGGTCGACTTCGGCGGACCGGCGGACGGGCCGCGCATCGTCCTCGTGCACGGCCTCGGCGGCTCGCACCTCAACTGGGTGCTGCTGGCGCCGTTGCTCGCGAAGAAGGCCCGCGTCACGGCCGTCGACCTCGCCGGGCACGGCCTGACCAACCCGGAGGGCCGGCAGACGACGGTCCAGGCCAACACGAGGCTGCTGGGCCGGTTCCTGCGCGAGGTCGTGGAGGAGCCGGTGATCCTGGTCGGCAACTCGATGGGCGGGCTGATCTCGCTCTTCCAGACCGCCTACGACCCCGAGCTGGTCAGGGGCCTGGTGCTGGTCGACCCCGCGCTGCCGATGGTGCTCGGGACGCGGCCGGACCCGACGATGCTCGGCACGTTCTTCCTGTACTCCGTGCCGGGCCTCGGCGAGCGGTTCCTGGCCAGGTCGAGGACCGTCCCGGCCCGCCGCCAGGTCGAACGGCTGCTGGAGATGGTCTGCGCGGACCCGTCGGGCATCCCCGAGGAGCTCAAGCAGGCCAGCGAGCACCTGATCGGCGAGCGCGCCAAGGTCGAGGGACTGGACAAGGCGTTCATCGAGGCCGCGCGCAGTGTCGTGTTCACGATCTCCAAGCGCGGCGCCTACCACGCGGCGATGTCCCAGGTCCGCGTGCCGGTGTTCCTCATGAGCGGCGACCGGGACCGGCTCGTCAACGTCGCCTCCGCCCGGTTCGTGGCCCGCAGGTACCCGCACTGGCGCTACGACGAGTACGCGAACGTCGGTCACGTGCCCCAGATGGAGATTCCCGAGGTCGTGTCCGAGCGGGTCCTCGACTGGATGGACGCCAACCGCCTGAGCACGTCCGCGAGCTGACCCAGGGTGAGCCGCTCCCGCAGCACGGGGGCGGCTCCGGTCAGCACGAAGTGGTCGTCGAGCTGCTCGATGCCTGTCAGCTGAATGCCGCGCGGCAGTTCCGGCACCGCGAAGACGCGTGCGGGCAGCCACTTGTGCAGCCGCACGTGCAGCTCCGTGCCGACCAACTGGACGGTCAACGGAAACCAACTGACCGGTTGTAACTCCGGAATGTCCGCGAAGTCCACTTCGACCCGGAACTCCACGGGCGACGACACCAGGACCGCGGGCGGATTCACGTGCACGTCCCGGCACACGACGGTCGCGCGGCGAGCACGCCAGCGCGACCACCGCACGTCCTCCAGCTCGATGCGGACGTCGTCGACCTGACCGAGCGCCAGTCCGAGGGCGCCCAGCCGTGCGTCGAGTCCTACTACGGTCAGGTTCAGGTCGTGCGCGCCCGCCTGGACCGTCAGATCGTGTCTCAGGCCGTCGTCTCCGGCTTCGCACCGTTGGCAGAGGAGTTGGTCGCCGCCTTGGTGGTCGCCCGCGGGGCACGAGGCTTGGGAGCGGGCTTCTTCGCCGCCGGCTTCGCGGCAGCGGGCTTGGCAGCGGCGGGCTTGGCGGCGGGCGTGGCAGCAGGCGCGGCGTCGACGATCTTCTGGGCGGTCTCCGCCCTCTCCGCCGCCTCGGCGGCCAGCGCGACCATCTCGTCGAAACCGGCGCGGATGCCGTCCGCGAGCAGCTGGACGTCCGGCACACCGTCGAAGTCGGCGTTGATGCCGAACGTGAACCTGTCGAGGTAGGAGAAGATGCCGACGGTGATCCGGATCGTGGACGCGATCGGCACGTACGGGAACATCTCCACCAGCGGACGGCCGAGCATGTAGAGCGGGATGCGCGGGCCGGGGACGTTCGTGGTGACGGTCTGCAGGATCTGCTGCGGGAACCGCATCGCGGTCCGCGACCCCAGCGCCATCAGCGTCGGTGCGGCGAAGTTCGACAGGTTCGTGATGACGTCGGCGCCCGCGGCCTGGCGGGAGCTCTTCAGGTCGTCCATCTGCGCACGGATCGACGCGAGGCGCTTCACCGGGTCCGCCTCGCCCACGGGCAGGTTCACCAGCACGGCGCTGACGCGGTTGTTCAGCTCGTTGTGCTGATCGGACTTCCGCATCGACACGGGAACCATGGTCCGCACGACCATGCCCTCGGTCAGTTCGCCGCGCTTCTCCAGCAGATCCCGGAAACCACGCGTGATCGCCGTGAGGATGACGTCGTTGACGGTGCCACCCGCAGCGGTGCGGATCTGTTTGATCTCAGCCAGGTTCGCGCGTGCCCACACCCAGCGGCGGTGCGGTCCGATCGGACCGTTCAATGAGGTCGCCGCGCGCGTCACCAAACGCTTCGCCGTACCGGGAAGAGAACCGAGAACGGTCTTGCCGAAGTCCATGATCTCGCTGAGCGAGCGCACGTTCCGCGCCACGGCGGGCAACGCGGACAGGTGCTGCACCGGCGTCACCACGGCGTCGCGGACACCGTCGACGACCAGATCGAGCGTGGACGGCTGCGGCTGCGGCTTCCACTCCTTCGGCTCCGGAAGGACGCTCTCCTTCTTGAAGTCGAGGATGAGCTGCAGCATGTCCGAACCGGACACTCCGTCGATCATGCAGTGGTGGACCTTGGAGATGATCGCCCAGCGGCCGCCTTCGAGGCCCTCGACCAGCCAGGCCTCCCACAGCGGCTTCTTGTCGTCGAGCTTCTGCGCGAAGAGCCGGCCCGCGAGGTTGCGCAGCTGGTCCTCCCCGCCCGGCGACGGCACCGCGGTGTGCCGCACGTGGTAGAGGATGTTGAAGTGGTCGTCGTCGACCCAGACCGGACGACCGACGTGGAACGGCAGCGCCTTCACCTTCTGCCGGTAGCGGGGCACCTGGTCCATGCGCGCCAGGAAGAGGCGGATCACGTCGCCGTAGGACGGGGCCGGCCCGTCGAAAACCAGGACGGAACCGACGTGCATGGGCACGTTCTCGTCCTCGATGAAGTAGAAGCTGGCGTCCAGAGAGCTCATCCGATCCACTTGAAAAAGAGTAGAGGACCGGAGCGTCTCAATCGACGTCCATGCAGGTGAGAGGCAGTGCACAGCTGTGAGGTTGCCAACGTGTTACCTGCACGTGGCGAATCGAGACTCGAAAGTACTGGCAAAAAGATCGTTCACGAAACATCATGGACTCACTGGGCAACGACGTCCAGGGCGCCGGCTCGGGGTTGTCGACGTGTGGGGAGGCTCCTATGTCTGCCGTACCTTCGGACGAAGTCTTCGAAGTGCCTGCTGTTCCGCCCCTCCACCTCGTCAGAGGCAGTGCGCCCGGCCTGTTCTGGTACCTCACCGAGCCCACCCGCTGCGCGCTCGACGTCAGCGAGTTCGTTGCCACCCGCTCGATGCTGCGCGGCGCGCCGTCCGGTGACGGCCACCCGGTCCTGGTCTTTCCCGGCCTCGGTGCCGCCGACTCGTCCACGGTGATGCTGCGCCGTTTCCTGTCCGGGTTGGGCTATCAGGTGAATCCCTGGGGCCTGGGCCGCAACATCGGGCCGACGCGCAAGGCCGTCGATGGCATGCACGCCTTGGTGAAGAAGGTTTCGGACGCCCACGGTGGTCCCATCTCCATCGTCGGCTGGTCGCTGGGCGGGATCTTCGCGCGCGAGATGGCGCGCGACCACCCGCACCGCGTCCGCCAGGTGATCACCATGGGTTCGCCGTACAACATGAGCGATCCCGTGCAGTCACGGGCAATGCCCGCTTTCGCGTTGTTCTCCCGGCTGCACATCCCGAAGGACGAGTTCCCGCCGCTGGAGTCGACGCGGCCGCCGATCCCGGTGCCCGCCACGTCGATCTACTCCAAGACGGACGGCATCGTCTCGTGGGAGTCGTGCGTCGAGGAACCGGGACAGCGCAAGGAGAACGTCCAGGTGTCGTCCTCGCACCTGGGATATGGCTTCAACTCCAGCGTTCTGTGGGTCGTCGCTGACCGGCTGGCACAGGCGGAGGGCACGTGGGCGCCCTTCGCCGCGCCGCCCGGGATGGCCCGCCTGTACCCGCGCGCCGCCTAGCAGGGCCGTTCGTCCGAGTAGATCACCAAGGTCTGGTCGGGCTGCTCGGCGAGGTGGAAGGCCGTGTAGGCGTAGTCGAGCGGCCCGAGTCGTGGGTGCCGCAAGCGTTTCCGGCCGCCGTGCCGGGGTTGCACGTCGTAGTGGGGCCACCAGGAGCGCACCTCCTGGCTGGCCTCGTGCAGGTCGTCGATCAGCCGGGTGAACCGCTCGTCGGAGGGGTGCTGGCCGGCGAGCGCGCGCAGCCGGGCGAGCAGGCCGCGGGCCTCCTGTTCCCAGTCGATCAGGACGTGCCGCGACTCCGGATCGGTGAACACCCAGCGCGCGAAGCTCGGCTTCTCCTTGCGCAGAACGGGAAAGAGCTCGGCCGCCGCCTCGTTGTGGCTGAGCACGTCGTAGGTGGCGCCGATGACGAACGCCGGATGCGGGTCCAGAAACCCTGGCACGGCAGCCACTTCGGCGGCCAGCGGATCTGCTTCCAGGGCCTGTGGCCTGGTGTGGCCCGCGAGCCGGAGCAGATGGTCCTTTTCGGACGGAGTGAGCCCGAGTGCGGAGGCGAGCGCGCCGAGCACCTGGTCTGACGCCTGCACGTCGCGGCCCTGTTCCAGGTACGTGTACCAGGTGGCGCTGATGCCTGCGAGCACCGCGAGTTCCTCCCGGCGCAGGCCCGGGGTCCGGCGCCGGCCCGTGCGCGGCAGGCCCGCCTCGGCCGGGGTGAGCCGCTCCCGCCGGCTGCGCAGGAACGCGCCCAGTTCGTGCCGCTGATCGGCCGTTCTCCGCATGCTGGCACCTCCAGTACCAGAATAAAGGGGCTCTGGATACCAGGTTGAGGCTAACGCAGTCTGGGTTCATGGCAATCAAGGACAAGGTCGTGGCGATCACCGGCGCCAGCAGCGGGATCGGAGAGGCGACCGCTCTGCTGCTCGCGGAACGGGGCGCGCGCCTGGTGCTCGGGGCACGCCGGTCGGAGCGTCTCGCGGACCTCGTGGCCAGGATCGAGAAGGCCGGCGGCACGGCCGTGCACGCGCGCACCGACGTGACCCGCCGCGAAGACCTGCATTCGTTGGTGGCGTTGGCTCGTGAGCGGTTCGGACGGCTCGACGTGCTCGTCGGCAACGCGGGGGTCGGCCCGATCTCGCCACTGGACGACCTGCGCGTCGACGAGTGGGACGAGATGGTCGACGTCAACATCAAGGGTGTGCTGCACGGCATCGCGGCGGCGCTGCCGGTGTTCCGGGAACAACAGTCCGGCCACTTCGTCACCACCGCCTCCACGGCCGCGTTCACCGTCGTGCCGGCCATGGCGGTCTACGCGGGCACCAAGGTCGCGGTCCGGTCGATCTGCGAGGGCCTGCGTCAGGAAGCGGGTCCTTCGGTGCGGGTGACCACGGTGTATCCGGGTTTCGTGCACACCGATTTCGCGGAGGCGTCGAGCAACACCGCTGTGCGGGAACGGATCGCGGGCATGCGGGACGAGATCGCGATCCCGCCGGACGCGATCGCCCGCGCCATCGCGTTCGCGATCGAGCAGCCGGCCGACGTCGACGTGAACGAGATCGCCGTGCGGCCGACTGCCCAGGCTTAGTTATTTGGTCATCGGCTTTCCGTTGCCGGTGACGTTGGTGAACTTCAGGCCGTCGACGTTCTTGACGGTGTTGGTGGTGCTGTCGAGGCCGTTGAACTTCGAGTCGCGCAGGTCGAGGCCCTTGACGTGCTCCTGCGAGAGGCCGGACACGTCGAGGACCTTGGAAGCCTTGGTGCAGCTGGAGTTCGAGACGGAGAACGGCCCGAACTTCGGCACGTTGCTGCCCGTCTGCGAGTTGTAGGTCGTGGTGACGTAGACGAACGCGCGCCCGAAGACGCCGGACACGCTGTCCAGGTTGATGTTCTGCGAGAAGCCGCCGCGTTGGGTGTTCGACTTGACGTACAGGGCGAACTTGGTGGCGTTGACGCAGTTCAGCCGGTAGCCGTAGACGTTGCGGATGCCGCCGGTCTGCTCGGAGCCGCACGTGATGGCGCCCCAGTTGCCGTTCATGCGGCAGTTGACGACGACGATGTTCTGGCACGGCACGTTGATCCTGCGGCCGTCCTCGTCGCGACCTGACTTGATCGCCACGTTGTCGTCGTGCGCGCCGAGGTCGCTGTTGGAGATCACGACGTGATCGCACGATTCCGGGTCGCACGCGTCGGTGTTGTTGGCGGACGTGGTCGGGTCGGTGTGCACGTCGTCGACCGTGACGTTCTTGCAGAGCGTGGGATGGATCTGCCAGAACTTGGGGTTCTTCAGCGTGAGGCCCTGGATCAGCACCGTGTCGCAGTCGTAGGGCTCGATGAACGTCGAACGCATGTTCTTGCCGGAGCCGGGAACCACGCGCTTGTCGGGCGGGGTTCCCTTGGCCACCAGCGACTCCAGGTACGAGCGGTCGCTGCCCTTGTTCCAGCCGCCGGTGGCGCCCGCGTCGAGCGTGCCTTTGCCGGTGATGGCGATGTTGGTCTGCCTGTGCGCGTAGATCATGGGGGAGCGGTTCATGCACTCGATGCCCTCGTAGCGCGTGAGCACCGTCGGGAACTTCGAGGCGTCGCCGGAGAACTTGAGCAGCACGCCGTCTTCCAGGTGGAAGTCGACGTTGCTCAGCAGGTGGATCGCGCCCGTGACGTAGGTGCCCTTCGGAACGATCACGTGCCCGCCGCCCGCGGCGTTGCAGGCGGCGATGGCCTTCTTGAACGCGTCGGTGTTGTCGGTCTTGTTGTCGCCCTTGGCGCCGTAGGCCGTCGCGTCGAAATTTCGGTCCGGGAACGACGGGAGTTTCGTGTTCCGCACGATCTCGTCGGCGGCCGGCCAGGGCAGTGCGGGGACAGCGACCGCGAGCGCGGTCGCTGTCAGGACCGGTGTGGCGACCGCGGCCATGATGGTGGACTTCATCAGCAGCCTGCGGTTGATCCTGCCGTCCATGCGTCCTCTTCCGGTGGGAGGCGTGACGGCGGCGGTGTGTTACAGAAAGACTGTAAACGTTTGCGGTGGGTCAGCGGAAGGCGTTGCGGGTGTAGGTGAGGCTGAAGGCGCCCTTGTTGCTGAAGTACTTGTCGATCACCAGGGCCGGATCGGTGGCCAGGTAGCCGCGGTAGATCGCGCCGTCGTTCTGGTCGTCCCAGCCCCACGGCGCGTTGGCGGCGTTGTCCTTGCCGTTGTCACCGCGGAAGGTGCCGAACGACGAGTAGGTCTCCGCGTTGTCGCGGCGCGCCCACATCCCGTTGGCGTCGAGGGAGTTCACCAGGCGGTAGCCGACGCTGCGGTCGTTGCCGCCCGACGGCACCTCGCCGGTGGCGGCGGGCTGGTAGATCACGCCGTCGCCGCCGGGGAAGTCGGTGCCGTTCCAGCGGTACAGGCCGTGGCCCTTGGCTTCCTGGAAGGTGGCGGGGCGGCCGCCGACCAGCAACAGCGTGCCGTCGATGGTCTCCGACCCGTTCTGGTACGGCGACCCGGCGGGCACGTAGGAGTAGAAGTCGCTGTGCGCCACCGTGACCGCGGCTTCGAGCTGGCCCAACCCGGCGTCCTTGCGGACGACGAACAGGGTGCCCTCCAGGTCGTTCTCGTGGGTCCTGGTGCCGAACGGGTCGGGCTGGTCGTCCCAGTCGCGCGGGTGGAAGAAGCTGTAGACGAGGAACCAGTGCGTGGACGTCTCGACCACCGAGTAGTACGCGGCGCCGGTGAGCTTGGCGAGCTGAGTCTGGTTCTCCCAGTTGTTCAGCGTGTTCCAGTCGCCGTCGAAGTCCACAGTGGACAGGTAGTCGGCGTCGTGGTCGGACGAGTCGGTGTCCTGGTGGTGGACCGGCGCCCAGTGCAGCGCCAGGTCGTAGTCGGAGACCGCGGCCTGGGCGGGCGCGGTGAGGGCCGTGGTGAAGAGAGCGACGGCCAGCAGGGAGGCACGGATCGTTTTCACGACCGCGCAATCTAGCTGTAGATGGTGACCGTCAGGCGGGGGTTCGAGCGAAAGTCAGTCGACTCGTAGGCGACGCGCGCGAGTGGCATCGACCCGGCCGCCGCGGTCAGCGTCGTCTCGATCTCGTGGCGCTCGTCCTCGGTCAGATATGCCCAGAACGAGCTGTGCCAGATCACCGTGTACGTGCCGCGCTCTTCGGGCGGCACGAGGTTCTCGCGCAACCACCGTCCGGCGGGGGAGCGCGCGACCTTCACGCCGACCTTGGCGGCCAGTTCGATGGCGTCGTCGAGGTCCCACCGCAGCGCGTCGTGCTCGGGCGGGATGAACGAGTGCAGGATCATCGCGTGCTTGGGATCGGCAGGGTCGCGTGGCTGCAGGTCGCAGCCGGCCCTATCGACGATCTCCAGGTTCGGCGGCTGCGGCCCGACCGCGGCCAGCCGCACCGGCGAGTCCTTGTCGCCCCACTCCCAGCCGAGCCCGAACCAGCGGTAGTGGTCGAGGATGAGGTTCAGCCCGGCGCACGCGCCGAGTTCGAGCAGCCGGACCTTCGGAGCCCCGATCATCGTGAGCCCGCGGAGCAGGAACCCGGCCGTCTTCGGCTGGTGCTGCTGAACGGTCCGGTCGAGCGCGGCCAGGATCTCGCCCGCGTTCTCGACGATCGCGCGCCGTGCCGCCAGCCACGCCAGCAGAGCCGTGGAATCGGACTCCCCGGCCATCGCCGCCGCGTGTGCGCTGGCGAACCGCTGACTGAGTTCCGGCGCCTTGCCTGACAACATCAGCAACCGCACGCCCGCGAGCGCCTGGATGCCGAACAGCGGGCTGTGCACGGCGCTGTGCGAGCACAGCAGGTCCGCCACGGGCCCGCCCCGGTCGAGTTCGCTGGCGAGTTCGGAGAGGATGCGCGCGGACACCGGCGCACTGGTGCGCAACCGCACCGCGAGCGTGCGCAGTGTGGAAGCGCCGATGGCGGCCGCGGTCACGATTCCTCCCCTCCCCAGCAGAGGGACCTTACAAGGAGGTGAACGCATCACCACCCAGCTGAGACCGCGCGAGCCGTCAGAAGTCGGTGGGTATCGTGCGGCGGGTGAGCGAGTTCCTGGAGCTGTCCGCGGCCGGTCCGGTCGCCACGTTGACGATCAACCGCCCGGCCAAGCGCAACGCGATGTCGTACGAGATGTGGTCGGCCATACCAGGGCTCCTGGCTCAAGTTTCCGCAGATGAGAGCATCCGCGCACTGGTGATTCGGGGCGGTGACCACTTCTCCGCGGGCGCCGACATCGCCGAGTTCTCCACGTTGCGCCGGGGCGCTGAGGGTGCCGCCCACTACGGCGAGGCGGTGCACAACGGCGAACGCGCCATTGCCCAGCTGGACAAACCCACGATTGCCGCGATTTCCGGTTTCTGCGTCGGCGGAGGCTGCGAGATCGCCCTCGCCTGCGACATTCGGGTGGCGTCTTCCGATGCCCGATTCGGCATCACGCCCGCGAAACTCGGCATCGTTTACAATTTCACGTCCACCAAGGCGTTGGTCGACGCGGTAGGCCCGGCCTGGGCGAAGCAGATCCTGTTCTCGGCCGATCTGATCGACTCGGCCACGGCGTTGCGGATCGGGCTCGTCAACGAGGTCGTCGAGTCCTTGGACGCCCGCGTGAAGGAACTCTCCGAACAGATCGCGGGCCGCGCGCAGGTGTCCGTGCGGGGTGCCAAGAAGATCATCAACTCGATCACGGACGGCGGGCACGAGGACGACTTCGTGCGCGCGCTGTACGCGGAGGCCGCCTCCAGCGCCGACTACGCCGAGGGCGTGACGGCGTTCCTGGAGAAGCGGCCTCCGCGGTTCTAGCGCTTAGAACACCTCGGCGGCGATCGTGGTGTCCGCGCCGTGCCCGGTGTGCACCACGGTCTCGCCGGGCAGCGTCAGCAGCTTCTCCCGGATCGACGCCTCGATCGTCGGCCGGTCCGAGAACGACCGCCCGGTCGCGCCAGGTCCACCCTGGAAGAGCGTGTCGCCCGTGAACACCGCGCCCAGCGACGGCACGTAGAAGCACACGGCGCCAGGCGAGTGCCCCGGCGTGTGCAACACGTGGATCTCCTCGCCGGCCACCGTGAGCACCTGGCCGTCTTCCAGCGCCTGGTGCGGGATCACGCCGGTGTGCGTGAGCGACCAGACGATGTGGTCGTCCTGGTGCAACGCCATCGGCGCGCCGGTCGCGTGCGCCAGGTCCGGCGCGACGCGAACGTGGTCGTCGTGCGCGTGGGTCAGCAGGATCGCGACGACCTTGCGGCCATCGACCGCTTTGAGGATCGCGTCCACGTCGTGCGGTGCGTCGATGACAACGCACTCATTGCTGTCCCCGATGACCCAGACGTTGTTGTCGACGTCGAAAGTCTCGCCGTCCAGCGAGAAGGTGCCGGACGTGACGGTGTGATCAACGCGAAGGGTCATCAGAACACCACGACCGATCGCAGCACCTCGCCGCGGTGCATCTTCTCGAACGCGCCCTCGACGCCGTCCAGCGGGATCTCCTCGCTGACGAACGCGTCCAGGTCGAAGCGGCCCTGCTGGTACAGGTCCACCAGCATCGGGAAGTCGCGCGTGGGCAGGCAGTCGCCGTACCACGACGACTTCAGGGCACCGCCGCGCGAGAAGAAGTCGATCAGCGGCATCTCCAGCCGCATGTCCGGCGTCGGAACGCCCACCAGGACAACGGTTCCGGCGAGGTCGCGGGCGTAGAACGCCTGCTTCCACGTCTCGGGACGGCCGACCGCGTCGATCACGACGTCCGCGCCGAACGAGTCCGTCAGGTCCTGGATGGCGACGACGACGTCGTCGACCTCGCGTGCGTTGACGGTGTGCGTGGCGCCGAAACCCTTGGCCCACTCCAGCTTCTGCGGGTCGGTGTCCACCGCGATGATCTTCGCTGCGCCGGCGAGGCGGGCACCCGCGATGGCGCCGTCACCGACACCGCCGCAGCCGATCACGGCCACCGAGTCACCGCGGCCCACACCACCCGTGTTCATGGCGGCACCGACGCCGGCCATCACGCCGCAGCCCAGCAGGCCGACAGCGGCGGCGCGGGCGGACGGGTCGACCTTCGTGCACTGTCCGGAGTGGACCAGAGTCTTCTCCACGAACGCGCCGATGCCCAGCGCGGGAGACAACGGGGTGCCGTCCACCAGGGTCATCGGCTGCGACGCGTTGAACGTCGAGAAGCAGTACCAGGGCTTGCCACGACGACAGGCGCGGCACGTGCCGCAGACCGCGCGCCAGTTCAGCACGACGAAATCACCGGGTGCCAGGTCGGAAACACCTTCGCCGACCGACTCCACGACGCCCGCGGCCTCGTGGCCCAGCAGGAACGGGAAGTCGTCGTTGATGCCGCCCTCGCGGTAGTGCAGGTCGGTGTGGCAGACGCCGCACGCCTGGATCTTCACCACTGCCTCGCCGGGACCGGGATCGGGCACCAGCACCGAGGTCAGTTCCACCGGTTGTCCCTTGCCCCGGGCGACGATGCCCTTGACCTCTTGCGCCACTGCGACTCCGTCCTCAGTTGATCAGTGTCGTGCCTTCGAACTCGCCGAGTTCTTCCCGGTAGAACTCAATCCCTACACCGTTGGGGTCGCGGATGTACAGGCTGTCCTCGACGCCGCGGTCGGGGCCCAGGTACTCGATCCCCGCCTCGTCCAGCTTGGACTTGATCTCGTCGAACCGCTCGGGGGAGGTCGACAGGGCGAGGTGCTGGACGGCGCCGATCGTCTCGGAGAACGGCGGGTGGTCGTGGCCCGGGAAGTCGAAGAACCCCAGCAGGTTCTTGGACCCCAGGTCGAAGAAGAAGTGGCTGGAGCCGTTGTAGTCGCGGTTCTCCACCAGCTCGACCAGCGGGAAGCCGAGGAACTCCTGGTAGAACCGGATGGTCTCCTCGACGTCCTTGCAGATCAACGCGATGTGGTGAACGCCCTGCGTGGGCGACCCGCCCCGTTCGGCGAGTGGCTTCACGTACTTCTTGCGCAGCTCGTCGCGCTTGGCCCGGATCGCGGCGAGATCATCACCCTCTGGCTGTGGCATGAGGGCCAGAGTAGTTGAGGATTCAAACGTCCGCAGGCCTACCCGGCGATGCCCTCGAACTCCACCGCGTCGGCCCGGGAGAGCAGGGTGGCCTGCAGGAACGCCACCGAGGTCGCGGGATTCAACCGGGTCTCGACCTGGGAAAGATCACCCGGTTGCCGGGCGTAGATCTTCAACGACGACACGTCGTGCAGCCCGAACCCGTCGGCGACACCCCACTGGGCGAGGTTCGCCGCGCTCATCAGCTCCTCGGCGTCGTCGAGCGAAGGGGCCGAGAAGTACAGCCGTCCGTGCACGTAGACGCCTCGCGCGCCGCTGGGGGAGA
Source organism: Lentzea sp. NPDC102401 (assembly GCF_044765805.1). NCBI lineage: Bacteria > Bacillati > Actinomycetota > Actinomycetes > Pseudonocardiales > Pseudonocardiaceae > Lentzea > Lentzea sp. NPDC102401. The sequence continues at coordinate 250,172 of NZ_JBIWKS010000015.1, forward strand.
TGATCGTGACCGGCTCGCCCGTCCGGCAGGCCAGGAAGTGGAACGCGATGCCGCCGCCGAGCGAGCCGACGACCGTGGCCGCGGTCAGGCCGCTCCACGTCACCGGCCGCCGCGCGAACGCCTCCGCCTGGCCCAGCAGGAACTCGCGGTAGGTCCGGGGGTTCAGGTCCTGCAGGTAGTTCCACATCCGGAAGACGTGGTGGTAGCCGAGCTTGCCGGCCAGTTCCAGGGCCGCGCGGAACGCCAGCCGACCGGCGTAGGTGTGCTCGTCGCACGGCGGGATCCGTCCGGCGCAGAACAGGTACTCGCCGTCGTGCGCATACGCGATCGCCTTGTGCTCACCGGATTCCACGCCGTGCGCGCTCGTCCAGACCTCCGCGAAGCCGCGGCCCTCGTCGGCCAGGTGCACCGTCAGTTCCGGATACCCGGCCTTCACCACGGGGTTGAAGGACGTGCCGGCGAACTTGACGACGCCCAGCCGCGAGCGGGCCGGGTCGTCCGGAACGGCGGTGAGCGGCTCGAACGTCGAAGACAGCGCACGAGCCCGCACCTGACGAGTCATCACTGGCCTTTCCCAGGGGACCGGGCCAGATTAGGACGTCACCAGATCGTCCGCACCTACGCGTCTTGTTTGGACGGACAGGTGCTCAATCTTCTTCGTCACCGGGCCATTCACCGGTGAGCTTCTGGAAACCCTTGGCGCCACCGCGGTCGATTGCGGCCTTGACCAGGCCGAAGATGGCGCCCTGCAACGCCGCCGCCATCAGCACCTCGGTCCAGGCGCGGTTGCGCATGGTGGCACTGGGCGCTTCTTTGTCGCCCGCCACGAGTTTCCAGATCTGACCGAAGATCGCGGTCGCGAGGAAGCCTCCCAGCGCACCGATCAACATTCCCAGCGGGCGGTACAGGAGTTTCATCGGTTCCTCCTCGAGATCGCCCAGATCGCGACGATGAGCGCGATCAGAGCCGCTGCCATGGCGCCGGGGTGGCGACGAGCCTTCTCGACCTGGACGGCGACGGGCTCGGGCAGCGAGTCGACCGCCTGGTTGGTGGCGGCGGTCATCTTCGCGACCGTCTCGTGCGCCTGCTCCTTCACCCGGACGGCCGTCTCCTGGGCCTGTCCCTTCACCCGCTCGGCCGTCTCGTGCGCCTGCTCCTTGACCCGGCCGGGCACGTCCACCTTGTGCGCCAACGCTTCCACCGTCTCGCCCAGCTCCCGCCGGGTGCGTTCGACGTCGCGCTGCAGCTCTTCCTTGGGGTCGCTCATCGGTGCGCACTCTCCTTGATCGTCGCGATGTCCTGCTGGACGTTGTCCATCGCCTGCCTCGGCACCGGGGGCGCGGCCTGCTTCACCTGGCCCTTGCCCACGAGCGCGAAGATGCCCGCGAACAGAAGAAGGGCGGCCGCGACGATCAACGCGGCCGCCCACGGCGGTACTACGAGTGCCAGCAGCAGGATCAGGCCCGCGACGACACTGAGCCCGCCCCACCACGCGAACACGCCGGCCGCGCCGAACATCCCGGCGCCGACACCGGCGTGCTTGCCCTTGTCCTTCAGCTCGGCGACGGCGAGACGGATCTCATCGCGCGCGAGCCTGCTCACCTGCTCGGACAGCTGGTGGACCAGCTGTGCGGTCGACGTGTCGGTGTTCATGCACGTCAGGTACCCACAGGTGCGGTAGACCAATCAGCCCTGCTGGGCCTGTGCCTCCGCGACCTTCGCGTGGACCTCTTCCATGTTCACTTCGCGCGCCTGCTGGATCAGGTCGTTCAGCGCGGGTGCGGGCAGCGCGCCCGGCTGCGAGAACAGCACCACGCCTTCGCGCACGATCATCAACGTCGGGATCGACCGGATGCCGAACGTGGCCGCGAGCTCCTGCTGCGCCTCCGTGTCGACCTTGCCGAACACGATGTCCTCGTTCTTGTCCGACGCGGCCTCGTAAGTGGGCCCGAACGCGCGGCACGGGCCGCACCACTCGGCCCAGAAGTCGACCAGGACGATGCCGGAGCCGTCGGAGTCACCGACCACCTCGTCGAAGTTCTCCTTGGTCAGCTCGACCGTCGCCATGTTGGTCCTCCTCGTTCGCTGGGGGCACCCGATCCAACGGAGCAGAGGCCGATGGAATTCCCCGCGTGCTCCCGGTCACGCCTGGTTTCAACTTTTTGTGGACGTCTTCAACTGAACGTTGTACGGTCCCCGCCATGAAGCCGCGCCTGCTCGTGACCTCGCTGCTCGTACTGGGGCTCGCCGCCTGCGGGTCCACGTCCGACCCCGCCCAGACGTCCACGCCTCCGTCGTCCGACCTGGGCTCGGTCAAGAAGGACGACGCGCTCGCCGCGCTGCTGCCGCCCGAGATCGCCTCGGCCGGCACGTTGAAGGTGGGCTCGAACATCCAGAACCCGCCGAACAACTTCTACGACCAGGACGGCAAGACGCCGCTGGGGTCGGAGGTCGACCTGATCAAGGCGATCTCCGCGAAGCTCGGGCTCAAGGCCGAGCACAGCGACATGGCGTTCAGCTCGCTGATCACCAGCCTGGAGACCGGCCGCGTCGACGTGACGATGGCCGCGATGAACGACACCGCCGAGCGCCAGCAGAAGATCGACTTCGTCGACTACTTCACCTCCGGCATCACGATCATGGTGCAGAAGGGCAACCCGCAGGGCGTCAAGGGACCCGACGACCTGTGCGGCAAGGGCATCGCGGTGAACCTGGGCAGCTCGCAGGAGCAGTTCGGCAAGGAGCAGAGCGCCAAGTGCGTGGCCGCCGGCAAGCCCGAGGTGACGTTGAGCGTCACCGACAGCGACACCGGCAACCAGAACCAGCTGCGCACCGGCCGCGTCGCCGCGATCCTCAACGACCTGCCGACCGCCGTCTACGTCGCGAAGACCGCGGGTGACGGCCAGTACTTCGAGGTCGTGCCGCTCGCGCCGATCAACGGCGGCCCGTACGGCATCGGCGTCGCGAAGAAGAACGCCAAGCTGTCCGAGGCGATCAAGGGCGCGCTCCAGTCCCTGATCGACGACGGCACCTACGAGAAGATCGTCACCACCTGGGACATCAAGCAGGGTGCGATCACGAAGGCCGCGATCAATGGCAAGTGATCTCCAGACCAGTGAGCTCCAGCAGGGGGAGCTCACCGTCGTGCCGCTGCGCCACCCCTGGCGGTGGTTCAGCGGCGCGGTGATCCTCCTGGTCATCGCGGGGCTCGGCTGGGCGATGGCCGAGGCGCAGATCCAGTGGGAGGACGTGCCGGGGTTCTTCACGCACCCCGTGATGCTCGAAGGCCTGCTCAACACCATCGTGCTGGCTCTGGCCGCGCAGGGTGGCGCGATCGTCCTCGGCGTCGTCGTCGCGTTGATGAGGCTGTCGGCGAACCCCGTCGCACGGTGGTTCGCGGTCGGCTACATCTGGCTGTTCCGCGGCCTGCCGGTGCTGCTGCAGATCCTGATCTGGTTCAACCTCGCGCTGGTGTTCCAGAACATCAGCATCCCGGGGCTGTTCTCCGTGCCCACCAACGTCGTCATGACCGCGTTCGTCGCGGCGCTGCTCGGCCTGGGGCTCAACGAGAGCGCCTACATGGCCGAGATCGTCCGCGCGGGCCTGAGCAGCGTCGACGAGGGCCAGACGGAAGCGGCCAAGTCGATCGGCATGACACCGATGACGACGTTGCGCCGAGTCGTTCTGCCGCAGGCGATGCGCGTGATCATCCCGCCGACCGGCAACAACTTCATCAACATGATCAAGGGCACCTCGATGGCGTCGGTGATCGCCTTCCTGGAGCTCATCCACGCCGCGAACAACATCTCCTCGCGCAACCTGGAGATCATGGAGACCCTGTTCGCCGCCGCGGCCTGGTACCTCGTCATGGTGTCCGTCGCGTCGATCGGGCAGCACTACCTGGAGCGTGCTTATGGCCCTCGTTGAGGCGATTGGGGTCCGCAAGTCGTTCGGCCACACCGAGGTGCTCAAGGGCATCGACCTGGAGGTCGAGCGCGGCGAGGTCGTCTGCCTGCTCGGGCCGTCGGGCGCGGGCAAGTCGACGTTCCTGCGTTGCGTGAACCACCTGGAGACCATCGACGCCGGCCGGATCTGGGTCGACGGCGTGCCCGTCGGGTTCCGTGCCGCGGGCGGGAAGCTCTACGAACTGCGCGAACGCGACGCGGCCCATCAGCGGCGCGACGTCGGCATGGTGTTCCAGCGGTTCAACCTCTTCCCGCACCGCACGGCGCTGGAGAACATCATGGAGGGCCCGGTCCAGGTCCTCGGACGCGGCCGGGCAGAGGTGCGCGCGGAGGCGTTGGCGCTGCTGGAAAGGGTGGGACTGGCCGAGAAGGCCTCCGCCTACCCCGGGCAGCTCTCCGGTGGTCAGCAGCAACGTGTTGCGATCGCCCGCGCTCTGGCGATGAAGCCCAAGCTGATGCTGTTCGACGAGCCCACGTCCGCGTTGGACCCGGAGCTGGTCGGCGAGGTGCTCGACGTCATGACCTCGCTCGCCCGCGACGGCATGACGATGATCGTGGTCACTCACGAGATCGGCTTCGCCCGCTCGGTCGCCGACCGCGTGGTGTTCCTCGTCGACGGCGCCGTGGTGGAGAGCGGCACACCCGCTGACGTGCTGGACGATCCGCAGCAGCCGCGCACGCAACAGTTCCTCGCAAAGGTGCTCTGAGTTGATCGACGCCCCGTACCTCGCCCAGTTCCGCGAACCGGAGGGGTATCTCGACTTCGCCCGCTTCGGCCCACCGTCCCTGGCGGTGGTGACGGCCACCTCGCGCCTGATGGAACAGGCGTCCCTCGCCGGGCCATCCACTGTGGACACCCTGATGCGCGAGGAACAACGGGTGAAGGCCGCCGTCGCGCGGTTGTGCCGCACCGACACCGACCACGTGGCCCTGGTGCCGAACACGTCGATCGGCCTGTTCCAGGCGGCCTTCGGCCTCTCGGGCACGGTCATGTACTCGGCGGCGGAGTTCCCGTCCAACACCTATCCGTGGGTGCGGGCGGGGCTCCCGTCCGTTCTCCTGGACGGCCCGGTGCACCCGGCGGCCGTCGCAACCCGCCTGACTGGCGACGTTTCCGCTCTGTCGGTGTCCGCTGTGGACTTCCGCACCGGCTACCGCGCGGACCTGGCGACGTTGCGCGAGGTCGTCGCCGACCGCCTGCTGATCGTGGACGGCATCCAGGGCTTCGGCGTGGTCGACGAGCCGTGGGAACTGGCCGACGTGCTGGTCGTCGGCGGTCAGAAGTGGCTGCGGGCGGGCTGGAGCACCGGTTTCGTGGTGCTGTCGGACCGCGCGCTGGAACGTCTTTCGCCCGTGCTGTCGGGCTGGACCGGCGCGGTGGACGCGGGCCTGTTCGACGACTCGGTGCACACCGCCGCCCCGGACGCCGCCTCCTGGAACATCACGAACCTCTCGCCGGTCGTGTCCGGCGCCTTCGCGGAAGCGCTCGAACTGGTCGAACTGGCAGGGGTCTCCTCGCTGGACTCGGCGGTGAGCGAGATCGTCGCGGAGGTCGAGGAGATCGTGCTGTCGGCGGGAGGCAAGATCGTGTCCGCCCGCGAACGCCGCGCCGGCATCCTCGCCTTCACCATGCCCGAGGCCGCCTCGGTGGTCGGGGAAGCGTTGAACGCCTTCGGTATCACCGCCACGGTCCGCCCCGAGCACGTCCGCCTGTCCCCGCACGCCACCACGTCGCGGGCAACGTTGGAACGCCTGCGCGCCGCCCTGAAGTCGTTGTCCGCCTCGGCTTCCTCGCCGATCCCGGCCGCGCTGTCCGCGCTGGTGCCGACCATCGACAGCCTCGCCTCGGCCCTGGGCCCGGACACCGAGGTGGTCGTGCACGACCTGTCCAGGCTGCCGAACTCGATCATCGCGATCGCCGGTTCGCTGACCGGCCGCCAGGTGGGCGGCCCGATGACGGACCTGTTGCTGGGCCTGGTCCGGCGCGGCACGACCACCGACATGCCCGGCTACGAGACCTACGCCCCGGACGGCCGCGCGATCTGGTCGTCGACGACCTTCGTGCGCGACGCGGCGGGCGTGGCCGTGGGCTGCCTGTGCGTCAACAAACTCGCGGCGCACGAGGCTTCCGGGCCCGTGGAGTCGTTTCCACAGGACGTGGACACGCTTCAGCGCGTGCTGGTCGAGAAGGCGATCGCCGACGTGGGCGTGCCCGTCGAGCTGATGAAGAAGGTGCACAAGTCGCAGGTCGTCCGAGTGCTGGACGAGGCGGGCTTCTTCCTCATCCGCGACTCGGTCGACCACCTGGCGGGCGTCCTGGAGGTCACCCGCTACACGATCTACAACTACCTCAACGAGAACCGAGGGACCTGAGCAGGTCCTGCCAGGCGGGGACCGAGAACGCGAGGACGTCGCCACCCGCGTTCTTCGAGTCCCGGACGAGGGCGTTGTGGGTCAGCGAGACCTCGACGCAGTTGCCGTCCTCCCCTCCGCCGCTATAGGTGCTAGTACGCCAAGTGCGGTCCTGAGTCATCGAAGTCCTCTCGCGGTGAGCTGACGTACTCCGCCAGCTTGCTCCGCGATTGTTCCGCACTCAAGGCGAGCTCATCCAGGCGGCCGAAGAGAAGCCGGGTGCGTGCGATGGCGCCAGGATCTTCCACGGGTCTGCTGCACGAGTAGGTGACAGTGGTAGTCACGCAGCCTGACTGGCTGGCGTGGCCATGATTACCTCGTATTCGATAGGGGTCAACCTGCC
>NZ_JBIWKS010000016.1:0-211123 GCF_044765805.1 Lentzea sp. NPDC102401
GCCCTGGAGAACGCACGCGCGAAGAACCACGTGACCGAGGGCACCAGCGCCCAGGACACGGCCGGCGAGCTCGCGGGCAAGCCGTCCGACCCGAAGGCCTGACCTTCTCGGTCGTGAAGCACTGAAAAGCCCCCGTGAATCCTCACGGGGGCTTTTCGCTGTCTTGGCGGTTCGGGCTACTGGGCGTCGTCCAGGCCGATCGAGAACGCGGCCTCGTCGTCGCGCTTCGAGTAGCTGCGGAACGCGATGTGCGTGTCGGTGTTCAGCACACCGGCGACCTTGCTGATCTTGCCGGGCACCAGCGCGGCGAGGTCCTCGTGCTTGCTGACCCGCACCAGTGCGATCAGGTCCACGTCACCGGCACAGGAGTACACCTCGGTGACTCCGTCGATGTCGGCGATCTCCTGCGCGGCCTCGGGAATGCGTTCGGCGGCGGCCTGGATCAGCACGATGGCGGTGACCACGGCGTCCTCCTCGGGTCTGGGCTCCGGTGTCTCAAGCACCCGTAGTCTGCCCTACCGCCTGATCACCGGCGTGAGGACGTCGCCGGTCGTGGGACGCGAGCCGCGCTCACCTCACATGTGTCGCTTTGTCGACATCCCGACTGATATATCGGTTGTCGCTACCCTCGCTGACCTGCCCTTATCCGCCCTTATGCAAAAAACGTTTGCGGACGTCCGCAAACGTTTTTTGCATAAGGGTGTGCAACGGGGGCGTTCGGGGTCAGTTCCAGCGGTCGTGGATGGGGCGGGCGCTCGCGGCTTGTTCGGCCCACGGCACCCATGCCGCGGCGGCGCCGGCGGGGGAGGACCACGGCTCGTCGGCGTAGACGAGGCGGGTGCCCGGTTGGTCGAGCCAGCGCAGGACGACCCCGGCTTCTTCCGGCGGCGCGCCGCGCAGTGGGCCGGGGGTCGGGATGACCGTTTCGGCGGAGGCGACGAGTGCGTCGACGACCGGCATCGGGCGGGTGCCGCGGCGGGCGACTCCGGCGGAGGCCAAACGGCCGTAGCGCACGACGGAGAACTCCCAGCCGCCTTCGCGGTCCGGGCGGGCGGCCACCAGTTGGGGCAGGGCGGCGAGGGCGGCCAGTCGCTGGGCGCGATCCAGGGACCGGACCAGGCCCGCCAGGCGATCGCGGCGGCGGGCGGCCTCCTCGAAGCGCTCGGCTGACGCCAGGTCGTCGAGTTGGGTGACGAGAGTGCGTAACGGGTCCGCGCTGCGGCCGACGACCAGATCCTGCACGGCCACGACAGCGGGGGAGTACTCGTCGACGGACTGCCTGCCTGCGCAGGGCGCTTTGCAACGGTCGAGTTCGGCCAGCGCGCACGGGGAGGCTCGTTGGTTCGCCGCGGGGATCTTGATGGTGCACGAGCGCAGCGGGACGGCGTCGAGCAGCGCGTCCGCGACCGACTCGGCGGCCTTTCGAGTGCGGAACGGGCCCAGAGCGCCGTCTCGGGGGACCTTGACCAGCGAGATCCGCGGGAACGGCTCGTCGGTCAGGGTGAGCCACCAGGCGTGGTGGGGGTTCTTCGAGCGTCGGTTGTACGCGGGGCGGTGTGCGCGCAGGAGCCGTAGCTCGCGCACCTCGGCCTCCAGCGGGTGGGCGCACTCCACGGCGTCAACGCGCACCGCGAGCGCGACCATCTCGCGCAGCCTGCGGCGGCCTTCGCTGGCCGTGAAGTACTGGCGGACCCGGCGGCGCAGGTCTGACGCCGTGCCGACGTAGAGCACCTCCTCCTTCGGGCCGCGGAAGAGGTACACGCCCGGCGTGGACGGCAGGTGGGCGGCCAGGGAGCGTTTGCGGCGTTGTTCCGGCGTCACCTCCGGCAGGTACGCCAGCAGTTCCTCCAGGGAGTGCACGCCGACGTTGCCGACGCGTTCCAGCAGCGCGTGCAGCACCTCGACGGTTGTGCGGGCGTCGGCCAGCGCCCGGTGCGTCGGCTTGGTCTCCGTGTGGAACAGGTCCGAGAGCGCGGACAGGCGGCACGATGGTGCCTCGTCGCGGCTCAGCACTCGCCGTGCGAGCTTCACCGTGCACACGACCGACGGCTTCGGCCAGCGGTAGCCGTGCCGTTCGCAGGCGGCCTTCATGAAGCCGACGTCGAAGCCCGAGTTGTGCGCCACCAGCACCGCCCCGGCCGCGAACTCGAGGAACGCGGGCAGCACCGTCTTCATGGTCGGCGCGCCCGTCACCATGAGCTGCGTGATCCCGGTCAGCTGCGCGACCATCGGCGGGATGCCGCGTTCGGGGTCGACGAGGGTCGCGAACTCGCCGAGGATCTGGCCGCCGCGGACCTTCACCGCGCCGATCTCGGTGACGGCGTCCTCCTCGGCGCTGCCACCCGTCGTCTCCAGGTCGAAGACGACGAACGTCGTGTCGCGCAGGGGCGTCCCGAGCTCGTCGAAGGACAGTTGTCCGGTCACGTGGCCGACGTTAGCGACGGGGTCTGACAATTTTCGACGGTGATCCCCAGCGATGCCTTGACCTGCGGTTGCTCCGTTGGAGTGATCTTCGGGTGATCTTTTCCAGATCGTTGTTCCGAAGGGCGGACACGTCCGTGCGCTGCTCAAGCGCGAGGGCTCTAGCCTGATGGGGTGCCCGACCCGATGCCCGCGCCCGAGTTCGACCAGCCTGCCGACGAGGCAGGTGAGTCCGCAGAGGAATCCTCAGAGGAATCCACTGTGGACTGGTCGGCCCTGCCGGAGCCGTTGCGGGTGAGGCTCGCGGAACTCGGTGCCGACGCGCTGGGCGAGATGGCGAAGGTCGACGTGCCCCAGCACCTGCGTCCGGTGGCGAAGTTCGCCCCGACCAAACGTGCTCGTCTGGGCGGAACGCAGGTCGTCGCCGGATTGCGCGACTCGGCGAACTTCCGCACCGCCGTGATCGAGTGGCTGCGCAAGAACAGGCCGTCGACGCTGGAGGTGACCTCGCCGGATCCGGTGACGGCGGCCGCGGCGGCGGTGCTGACCGGGGACGACGTCGCGCTGCACTACGTGGAACTGGTCTCGCGACGGGTCGGCGACGCGACGCTGCGAGCCGAACGGGACGCAGCCGTCGCGCGCGTGGAACGGATGGAAAGCGAGCTGGAACGGCTGCGGGCCGAGCGCACCCAGCTCGACGGCGCCACCGAGCGCGTTCGCGCGGACGCCGAAGTCGAGCTGGAACGCCTGCGCAAGCGGTTGCGCGAGCAGGGCGTGAAGCTCCGGGAGGCCAAGGACGCCGCTGCGGCGGCGGCCGCCGAGGTCGACAAGATCCAGGTCCGCACCGCGGACGAGGTCAAGCGCCTGTCCGCCGAGCGCGACCGGGAACGGGAACGCGCCGAGACCGAGCGCGGCAAGGCGCAGCGGGCGATCGCCGACGCCGAGGTGGCGCGGCAGTCCGCGCGGGAGGCCCGGCAGGCCGACGAGGTGCGGCTCGCGTTGCTCGTGGACACCCTCGACGGCGCCGTCACGGGCCTGCGTCGTGAGCTGGCCCTGGGGGAAGGCACCGGGCCGCGCCCCGCCGACCTCGTGCGCGGCGCCAGCACGTCGCAGGGGGCCGTGGGACGGGTGGAGGACCCGGCGGCTCTGGACCGGCTGCTGGCGTTGCCCGCCGTGCATCTGGTGGTGGACGGCTACAACGTCACGAAGACCGGTTATCCGGAGCTGTCGCTGTCGGATCAACGCGATCGGCTCGTGCATCAGCTGGCGGTGCTCGCCGCGCGCACGGGTGCCGAGGTGACGTTGGTGTTCGACGGTGCCGGCGTGGTGGCGGTGCCCGCTGCGGCTCCTCGTGGCGTGCGCGTGCTCTTCAGCGATCCTGGTGTTCTGGCGGACGACGTCATTCGTGCGCTGGTCACCGCGGAGCCTGAGGGACGGCCCGTGGTGGTGGTGACGTCGGATCGCGCGGTCGCGGATTCGGTGCGTCGCCGCGGCGCGCACCCGGTGCCGTCCGCTGTGTTGCTGGCCCGTCTCGGGCGCGTTTGATCACCCGGTAGCCTGACGCCGTCGATCTTGACGGGCTTGTTCTGGCGAGGGGGATCGGCGACCTCATGTCGCGCAACTTCACCCGTGGTTTTGTGGTTCTCCTGCTGTTGCTGCCGGCGACTCCGGCCGTGTCTTCAGCCGCGCAGCCGGCTGATCCCGCGCGCGCGTACGCGGATCTGACGGCGCAGGCGACGAAGCTCAACGAGGAAGTCCTGCGCGCGCAGGAGGACCTCGTCCAGCGCAAGACCGAACTCGACCGCGCGACCGCGACAGTGGCGGCGGCGCAGCAGGTCGAACGGCAGGCCAAGCGCGACGAGGACGACTTCCAGGGGCAGGTCGACCTCATCGCCCAGGCGTCGTTCGAGGGTGCGCGTTTCAACCAGCTGTCGGCGCTGCTCGTGGCGGACTCGCAGCAGGACTTCCTGAACCGCCTCGAGATGATGCGGGTGCTGGCGGCCGACAACGCGGAGTCGCTCGCGCGGCTGTCCGGCGCGGTGGAGAAGGCCCGGCAGGCGCACCAGGTGGCGGAGAACGCGCGCGCCCGTGCCGCGGAGACCACCGCGGCGGCCGAGAAGCTGAAGAGCGACCTGGACGCCCGCAACCAGGCTTTGCAGGCGCAGATCACCGAGGTGCGGACGGCGTTGACGCGGCTGCCGGCCCCCGTCGTGACCCAGCTGCGTGATCCGGGGGATCGCTCTCAGGTCAGCGTGCCTTCCGGAGCGGCGGGCCTCGCGCTGAACTTCGCGCTGGGGCAGCGCGGGGACGAGTACGAGTACGGCAGGACCGGGCCTGACCGGTGGGACTGCGCCGGGCTGACGATGAAGGCCTATGCGGCGGCCGGGTTCACGATCCCACGCACGTCCGGCGGCCAGGCCGGGGTCGGACGCGCCGTGTCGCGTAGCGAGGTCCGTGCGGGCGATCTGATCGTCTACTACTCGAGCCGGTCGCACGTCGCCATGGCCGTCGACAACACGCGGGCGGTGCACGCCTCGACGGAGGGCCAGCCGGTGAAGATCGCACCGATCGACGCCATCGGGCCCATCGCGGTGATTCGGCGCATCGAGGGCTAGCGTTGCGCCGGTGAAGCACCTCCGGACGTTGCTGGCGGTCACCGTCGCCATGACGTTCCTGCTGGGCGTCAGCGTTGCACTACGGCCCGTTGAGTTGCAGCCGACCGCAACACCCCATTGCAATGAGGCCGTGCTGCCGGCTGCGTCAGGCACCGTGACCAGCAGTTCTTGCGATGGTGCGCTGGCGTCGCGGGTGTCGGGGTCGTTGGACTCCTCGGTGCGCGAGGTTGCCGATATATTGGATATCAGCTGGGGTCGGCGGGTCGACGTCGTCGTTCCGGCCACGGACAGCGAACTGGTGTCGCTCGTCGGACCGGCGTTCGCGGACATGGCCGGAATCGCCATCCGGGACAGCGACGGTTCCGGGCAGCGCGTCGTCATCAACCGGGTGCGGGCATCGGCGTTGTCGGACCTGGAGTTGCGCGTGCTGCTGCGGCACGAGATCACGCACGTCGCGACGCGGGACCTGACCTCGGACTCGGCTCCGCTGTGGCTGGTGGAGGGGTTCGCGGACTGGGTGGCGTTCCACGGCACGGGGTTGTCGCTTCGCCAGGCCGCGCCGCTGCTCACGCCGGACGTCTCGGCGTTGCCGGTGGACTTCGGCGGTTCCGGCCGTGACCTGGCCTATCAGCAGGCGTACTCGATCATGGTGTACCTGGAGTCGCGCCTGGGGGAGCGAGGTGTCGTGGACTTCTTCCTGCGACACGCGTCGTTGTCTTCTGTGGACCCGAGCGTCGTCGACGTGGCGGGTTGGCGTGAGTTCCTGAGAACGAGCATCGGATAGCGTTGAGTTCGTGCGCCGAACCTTGCTGGTGACCAACGACTTCCCGCCCCGCCCCGGTGGCATCCAGTCCTACCTGCACGCTTTGGCGACACGACTGCCCGCGGACTCACTCGTCGTGTACGCGCCGAAGTGGAAGGGCGCGGAGGAGTTCGACGCCGAGCAGCCGTTCCCGGTGGTGCGGCACCCGACGTCGTTGATGCTGCCGACGCCCGACGTCCTCGCCCGTGCCCGCGACATCGCCCGCGCCGAGTCGTGTGAGGCCGCGTGGTTCGGGGCAGCGGCACCGCTGGCGTTGCTCGCGCCGTCGCTGGGGCTCAGTCGCGCGGTGGCGTGCACGCACGGGCACGAGGTCGGCTGGTCGATGCTGCCGGTGGCGCGGCAGGCGTTGCGGGCCATCGGGTCCGGAGTGGACGTCGTGACCTACGTCAGCCGCTACACCCGCTCGCGGTTCGCGGCGGCGTTCGGGCCGATGGCGGCGCTCGAACACCTTCCCTCCGGCGTGGACACCGAGCTGTACCGCCCGGATCCCGCCGCGCGCGCCGAGATCCGCCGCCGGTACGGGCTGGGCGACCGGCCGGTGATCGTCTGCGTGTCGCGCCTGGTGCCGCGCAAGGGGCAGGACGTCCTGATCCGCGCGCTGCCGCTGATCCAGCGGACGGTGCCGGACGCCGCTCTGCTGATCGTCGGCGGCGGGCCGTACCGGGGGACGCTGGAGAAGCTGGCCGCCGGTTCGCGGGACGTCGTGCTGACCGGCTCGGTGCCGTGGGAGGAACTGCCCGCGCACTACAACGCCGGCGACGTGTTCGCGATGCCGTGCCGCACCCGCGGCCGAGGCCTCGACGTCGAAGGTCTCGGCATCGTCTACCTGGAAGCCTCGGCGACCGGGCTGCCCGTGGTGGCCGGACGGTCCGGCGGTGCTCCGGAGACCGTGCGCGACGGCATCACCGGCAACGTCGTCGACGGCCGCGACGTCGAGAACGTCGCCGAGCGGGTCGCCTCGTTGCTCGCCGATCCCGAGACGGCGGCCAAGATGGGGCGCACGGGCCGGGAATGGGTCAGCGACCACTGGCGCTGGGACCAGCTCGCACACCGCCTGGAAAACCTCATCGGCTGACCGATATCCGATATATCGCACCGGGATCCGCTCGGCCGGCTTGACCTTCCAGCGGGTGGGAGGTGCGGGTTGACGGCATGGACGACGAGACGGACCGCTACACGATCGGAGAGCTGGCTCGCCGCACCGGGCTGCCGGCGCGCACGATCCGGTTCTGGTCCGACAGCGGAGTGGTGCCGCCCCTGGAACGGAACTCGGGTGGCTACCGCATCTACGGCGCCGACGCGGTCGGCCGCCTGCACCTGGTCCGGACACTGCGTGAACTCGGCCTAGGGCTGGACGAGGTGCGGAAGGTGGTCGACCGGCGGTCCACGCTGGCCGAGATCGCCGCGGTCCGCGTCGAAGCGCTCGACACCCGGATCCGGATGCGTCACCGATGAGGACGCTCTCGTCATCGCCGGTTTCATGCGGGAGATGCCGCCACAGTTGCCGGTCGACCCGACCTCCACACAGGTGGACGCCTGGATAGAGCTCGCGGAGCTCGTTTCCGACGATGACTTCCAACGCACCGTGCAACTGCTGGTGCTCCGTGGCGAGTCCGGCAACCGCATCGAGTTCGGCCTCGATATCCGGCCACTCGTTCTCAAGCACGCGGGCCCGGCAGCCGAGAAGAAGATCGCACCGGAGTCCGACACCGGCCGTGCGATCCTCGATCGCATCGTGCCCGCCGATCTCGACGAGAGCGAGTCACGGGCATTGCTCGACTGGCTGGACGCGGTGGCCGAACCCCGCGTCGAACGCTACTGGGAACTGCTGAGCTCGATCAACGACCGCACACCGGCCCCGCCCAGCGTGCCTGCCTTCACCTGGCTCGCCGCCGCGCTGCGCGCACACCGGGAGCCGCCGGGGTCAGGCGAGTTCGCGGGCCCGGTTCTCCAGGGCGCGCAATCCCAGCTCGGCGCCGCGCCGCGCGGCCTGCTCGGCGGCCGATCGGGAGTCGGCGTCGCGGTCGAGGTCCCGCAGCACCACGGCGAGGTCGATCAGCGCGCGGACCTCTCCTGAGGCGTAGCCGATGCGCCGGGCCGTCGCGAGGGCCTGTTCGAACAGGCCGGCGGCGGTGTCGAGGTCGGACAGGGCGCGGCGGATCTCGCCGAGCGTGATCCGGGTCGTGGTCGCGACCTGCTGGTCGCCGCCGTCCGCGACCAGAGCCAGGGCGCGCGAGGCCAGGGACAGGGCCGCTTCGGCGTTGCCGGAGGCGAGTTCCAGGGCGGCGAGGTTCTCCAGGGCCTCGGCCTCGCCGGCGGGGACGTTGCCGATCTCCAGGGCGCGGTCGAGGTGGGCGCGGGCCTCGTCCAGGCGGCCCTGCAGGCGCAGGGCCATGCCGAGGTAGGTGTGGCTGTCCGCGTTCGGCGCCAGGGCCAGCGCCTGCGAGAAGTGCTCGACGGCGCCGTCGATCTCGCCGAGTTCCACGGCGAGCTGGCCGAGGTTGTACAGGCCGGTGCTGACGCTGTCCGCCGGGGCCGAGCGCAGCATCTCCAGGCAGCGGAGCAGTGCGTCCTTCGCTGCGGCCAGGTCTCCGGAGCGGCGGTGCACGAGGCTGAGGTTGTTCAGCACGCTCGCCTCGGCGTCCTTGTCGCCCAGCGCCCGGTACAACTCGATGGCGTGGTCGTGGTGCTCGACGGAGCGCGCGAACTCGCCCAGCCGCAGGTAGAGGGTGCCGAGGTTCGCGTGCATCGCGGCCTCGGCCGGGCGGTGCGCGGACTTCTGGGCGGCCTGCAGGCCGTGGTGCGCCGTCGCGAGCCATTCGCCGACGTGCTGGCCGATCCACAGGTAGCCGCGCAGCGCGTCGGCCAGCTGCCAGGGCATCTCCGCTGGGCCGTGCTCGGCCGCGTGCCGGATGGCGGCGATCAGGTTCGGGCGTTCCGCGTCGAGCCACGCCAGTGCCTCGGCGGAGGTCGAGATCCGCGGCGCCGGGCCCGAGGCCGACGACGGCAGCCGCACGATTCCGGGATAGAGCAGTTCGGCGCAGCGTTCGACGCCGCGCAGGTAGTGGTCGAGCAGCGCCGTCCACGACGCCTGCTGTTCGAACGGGCTGTCCGACTCTTCGCGCAACGCGGCGGCGTAGCGGACCAGTTCGTCGTGGAACCGGTAGCGACCGGGCACCGCCCGCACGACCAGACGCGCGATCGCCAGCACCGTCAGCAGCCCCTCGGCGTCCACGTCGGCCAGCGCGGACGCCGCCTCCGCCGTGAAGTCCGGTCCCGGCACCAGCGACAGCAGCCGGAACAACCGCTGCGGCGCGGGAGGCAGCGCGGCGTAGGCGAGCTCGATCGGCGAGCCGGAGATCGTCACGTCGTCCCGCCCGGCCAGGTACGCCGCCGCCACCCGCAACGCCAGCGGCAGGTGCCCGCACCGCGACGCCAGCTCCGCGTGGTCACCGGGCCCGAGCAGCTTCTCCAGCAGCGACGCCGACTCCGCCGCAGAGAACACGTCCACCGGCACGGTCCGCGCGCCGTTCATCGCGATCAGCCCGCGCAGGTCGTCCCGCGACGTCACGATCACCCGGCACGACGCCGTCCCCGGCAGCAGCGGGCGCACCTGGTCGGGCGCGGAGGCGTTGTCCAGCAGCAGCAACATCCGGCGGCCCGACAGCAACGACCGCAGCATCGTGCTCTGCTCGTCGGCGTCCGGCGGGATCTCGTCCGGCGGCACGCCCAGCGCCCGCAGGAACCGCGACAGCACGTCCATTCCGTCCGCGGGCGCGCCCAGCGCATACCCGCGCAGGTCGACGTAGAGCTGCCCGTCTGGGAACTGGTCCCGCAGCAGATGCGCCACGCGCACGGCCAGCGTCGTCTTGCCCACCCCCGGCTGCCCCGCCAGCGTCACGATCGGCACCGACCCGCCCGCGATCAGCCCGGAGATCCGCTCCACGTGCCAGGACCGCCCGGTGAAGTCCGCGATGTCGTCCGGCAACCGCATGGGCGACGCCGGCGCGCGTTCCGGCTCCCGAGCCACCACCGGCGCCGCCAGCTCCCGGGACCCCTTCAGGATCGCCTGGTGCAACGCCCGCAGCTCGGCGGACGGATCGATGCCCAGCTGGTCGTCCAGAGTCCGGTCGAGCTGCCGGAACGCTTCCAGCGCCTCCGCCTGCCTGCTGCAGCGGTACAGCGCGAGCATCAGCTGCGCCCAGAACCGCTCCCGCAACGGGTGGTCCCGTGTCAGCGCGAACAGCTCCGGCACCAGGTCCGCGTGGTTGCTCAACGCGAGTTCCACGTCGATCCGCTGCTCGTGCACCGTCATCAGCAGCTCGTTCAGCCGCGGCGCGTGCTCCGAGTACAACGTCTCCGAAGGCACGTCCGACAGCACCGGCCCGCACCACAGCTCCAACGCCTCGGCAAACGCTTTCCGCGCTGTGACCAGGTTTTCCGACGCCGCCGCCGCACGTCCGCGAGCCGCGGCGTCCGCGAACCGATGCGCGTCCACGGCCAGCGGGTCGACCAGCATCCGATAGCCGTCGGCGGCCGTCTGGATCAACGACGGATCGCCCAGCGCCGCCCGCAGCCGCATCACGTACGTCTGCAACGTCCCACGCGTGCGCGCAGGCGGTGTGTCCCCCCACACGTGCTCGACGAGTTCCGTCACGGGAACCACGCGGTTCGGCCGCAGCAGCAACGCCGCCAGCAACGCCCTGTGCTTGCCCGCGCGCAACACGACAGCGGAGCCGGCCAGGCGCACCTCCATCGGGCCGAGCAGCCGGAACTGCGGACCCGAAGCCATCGCCAACCCCTCGTGCGCGCCAGATGATCCCCGTCTGACTCACAGCCTATTAGCGCGCTGTCGCCAAGTGACATCGGCGCGTCAGCGATACGTCAGCGCCGTACGGCAATCTTCTTCATGTCCCGGTCGGGGGGCCGGGGCAACAAACTTCTCGGGTTCCGCGGAAAGTTCGCGGATCACGATCGCTGGGGGTCGAAAGGCCCAGGAGCACTCTCTGGCTCCTGGGCCTTTCGCGCATTTGACCTGCGGTTACTTCGCGTAGATGGCGTCGATGTCGGACGAGTAGGTCGTCGCCACGACAGAGCGCTTCAGCTTCAGCGACGGCGTCATCTCGCCACCGGCCTCGGTGAAGTCCACCGGCAGCACCCGGAACTTGCGGATCGCCTCGGCCTTGGACACCGTCTTGTTCGCGTCGTCCACCACGGCCTGGATCTCGGCCAGCAGGTCCGCGTCCTCGATCAGATCGGGAACCTCGGCCGACGCCGGCTTGCCGTGCGACTCCTTCCACGACGGGAAGAACTCCGGGTCGATCGTGATCAGCGCGCCGATGAACGGCTGCTTGTCGCCGACGACCATGCACTGCGAGATGAGCGGGTGCGCCCGGATCCGGTCCTCGAGCTGCGCGGGGGAGACGTTCTTGCCACCGGCGGTGACGATGATCTCCTTCTTGCGGCCCGTGATCTTCAGGAACCCGTCGGTGTCGAGCTCGCCGATGTCACCGGTGTGGAACCAGCCGTCCTCCAGGGCCTCCTTGGTGGCGGCCTCGTTGTTCCAGTAGCCGGTGAAGACGATCTCGCCCTTGATGAGGATCTCGCCGTCCTCGGCGATCTTCACCGACGTGCCGGGCACCGGCAGGCCGACCGTGCCGACCTTCTCCTGGCCGCGGAACGTCACGCACGCCGCCGCCGACGTCTCGGTCAGGCCGTAGCCCTCGTAGACCGGGATGCCCGCACCGCGGAAGAAGTGCGACAGCCGGTCACCCAGCGGCGCGCCACCGGAGACCGCCGCGATCGCGCGGCCACCGAGGGCGGCACGCAGCTTCGCGAACACCAGCTTGTCGAACACCGCGTGCTTGATCCGCAGGCCGAGGCCGGGACCACCGTTGTCGAGCGCGGAGCTGTAGGCGACCGACGTCGCCTCGGCGGCGTCGAAGATCTTGCCCTTGCCGCCGGCGTGCGCCTTCTGCTTCGCGCCGTTGTAGACCTTTTCGAACACCCGCGGCACCGCGACGACGAAGGTCGGGCGGAACTGGCCGAGGTCCTCGACGAGGTTCTTCACGTCGGCGGTGTGGCCCACGGTCACCCGCGAGTACACGCACGCCAGCGCCAGAGCACGCGCCAGGATGTGCGCCAGCGGCAGGAACAGCAGCAGCGAGTTGCCCGCGGTGAGGATCTCGGGGAACCGCGACAGCGCCGAACGCACCTCGGACAGCAGGTTGCGGTGCGTCAGCGTGCAGCCCTTGGGACGGCCGGTGGTACCGGAGGTGTAGACCAGCGTCGCCGTCTGGTCGGCCTTCGCCTGCCCGCGACGCTCGTGCACCTGCTCGTCGGTGATCTCGGCGCCGAGCGCGGTCAGCTCGTCGACCGCGGCCGCCGCACCGTCGATCTGCCACACGTGGCGCAGTTCGGGCAGCGTGCCGACGACCTCGTCGACCATCGCGCGGTGCGATGGCGCCTCGACGAACACCGCCTTCGCGCCGGAGTCGGACAGGATCCACTCGATCTGGTCCGCCGACGACGTCTCGTAGATGGGCACCACGACGCCGCCCGCCGCCCAGATGGCGAAGTCGAGCAACGACCACTCGTAGCGGGTCTTGGAGACCAAACCGACCCGGTCGCCCAGTTCGACACCGGCCGCGACCATGCCCTTGGCGACTGCCATCACCTGCGCGGCGAAGTCACGCGCGGTGATGTCGATCCAGGTGCCGTCGACCTGCCTGCGGAAGCTGACGGCGTTGCCGAAGCGCTCCGCGTTGGCCCACACCATGTCGGTGAGGTTCTCCTCCGGAGCCACAGCGGCGGTGGCGGGGACGCTGAACTCGCGCACGTCAACCTCCGTACGGTGAAATGTTACTGGTGGGGAAACTTAGCGTGTGATTCCGGCGATACAAAGGTCGGTACGCCCTTCCGTTACCTTTTGTCCTCATGGCCAGCGTGGACGTCGTCGACGAGACTTTCCTCGCGGTACCACCCAGCGTGGTCGCCGCCGCCTTTGCCTCGCCCTCGTCGTGGCGGGCTTTCTGGCCTGATCTCGAACTGGACGTGTACGCCGACAGGGGCGAAGAGGGGCTGCGCTGGACCGTGGGCGGCGCACTCGTCGGCACGATGGAGGTCTGGCTCGAACCTATGCTCGACGGCACCGTGTTGCACTACTTCCTCCGCGCTGATTCTCCCGCCGGTTCGCTCACACCGCGCAACGCCCGCCGCGAGGTGCAACGCCGTCAGCTCGACGCGAAATCCGTCGCACTGGGGCTCAAGCTGACTCTGGAGGACGGTCGTCCGGCCGGCTGCCCGCCGGCAGGGTGATCTTGCTTGACGCGCGTCTCACAGAACACCCCCATGCGGCGTCAACTAAGTTGGAACCGTGCGGGTTCACGTGGTCTCGGATGTGCACGGCAACGCTGAGGCGCTGGCGCGTGCCGGCGACGGGGCGGACGCTCTCGTCGTGCTCGGCGACCTGATCGACTTCGTCGACTACTACGACCACTCCAAGGGGATCCTCGGCCGCGTCTTCGGCGCGGAGAAGGTCGGGATCTTCGCCGAACTGAGACGCGGCACCAGGCGCGCGGACACGGCGAGCTACATCCGATCGCTGTGGGACGGACTCGCCGACGCCCGTTCCGTCGTGGAAGAAGCGGTGCTGGAGCAGTACCACGCGTTGTTCAGCGCCATGTCCGCGCCGACGTACGCGACACCGGGCAATGTGGACAGTCCGCACCTGTGGCCGCAGTTCGCCCGGGACGGCGTGCACGTGCTCGACGGCGAGGCCGCGGAGATCGGCGGGCTGAGGTTCGGCTTCGCGGGCGGCGGGCTGATGGTGCCCGGACTGGTCCGCAACCCCAACGCGCCGTGGTTCCCGTACCTGCGGACGGAGGCCGACATGGCGGCCGCGCTGGAGCGGATCGGCCAGGTCGACGTGCTGTGCACGCACATACCGCCGCTCGTGCCGGAACTGACCTACGACGTCGTCGCGCGCCGTCCCGAATGGGGATCGCGGGCCGCGCTGGACAAGATCGTGCGCGAGCGTCCGCGCTGGTCGGTGTTCGGGCACGTGCACCAGCCCTTGGCCAGGCGCGTGCGCGTCGGCTACACCGAGTGCGTCAACGTCGGGCACTTCCAGCGCAGCGGCAAGCCTCACGTCCTCAACTGGTAAAGACGCGAGTAACCTCCTCACACATGGCCGACGAGTCCACTCAGTCCATCGTCATCGACGCTCCGCCTGAGAAGATCATGGCGATCATCGCGGACTTCCCGTCGTACCCGGACTGGGCGAACGGGATGAAGGAAGTCGAGGTCCTCGACTCCCGCGACGACGGCCGTGCCGAGCAGGTGCGGTTCGCGATCGACCAGGGTCCCGTGAAGGACGAGTACACCCTGAAGTACGACTGGGCCGCCGACGGTCTGTCGGTGAAGTGGCAGCTCGTCAAGGGCACCATGCAGAAGGCGCAGCAGGGCAGCTACGTGCTGGCGCCGTCCGGTACCGGCACCAAGGTCACCTACACGCTGTCGGTGCAGCTGGTGATCCCGATGATCGGGCTGTTCCGCCGCAAGGCCGAGAAGCTGATCCTCGACACCGCGCTCAAGGAACTCAAGAAGCGCGCGGAGAAGGCGGCTTGAGCCGGGTCCTGCTCTTCACCGGCAAGGGCGGGGTCGGCAAGACGACGCTGTCGGCCGCGACGGCCGCCTCGCTGGCCGCGCACGGCCGCAAGGCGCTCGTGGTCTCCACCGATCCCGCGCACTCGCTGGGGGACGCGCTCGACGTGCGTCTCGGTGCCGAACCGTCCGAAGTGGACGGATCGGATGGCTTGTTCGCCTGCCAGATCGACCCTCGCGGTCTCGTCGACGAGGCCTGGGGTGATCTGCGCGGGCACCTGCGGACCGTGCTGGCCGGCGCCGGTGTCGACGAGCTCGACGCCGAGGAACTGACCGTGCTTCCCGGTGTCGAGGAACTCCTCGCGCTGGCGGAGGTGCGGCGGCTCGCGTCGTCCGGGCCGTGGGAGGTCGTGGTCGTCGACTGCGGGCCGACCGCGGAGACGTTGCGGCTGCTGTCGCTGCCCGAAGCGTTCGCCGGCTACCTCGAACGGCTCTTCCCGACGCACCGGCGCGTGGTCCGCGGGCTTCTCGCGGGCGTCGCCGGCACCGGGACCGTCGAGAAGTGGGACGCGACGGCCGACGCGCTGAGCCGGCTCGCCGAGCGGCTGGACGCGTTGCGTTCGATGCTCACGGACTCGTCGTCGTGCTCGGTGCGGCTGGTGCTGACGCCGGAACGCGTCGTCGCCGCCGAGACCCGCCGCACGCTGACCGCGTTGGCGTTGCAGGGAATCCGGGTCGACAGCGTGATCGCGAACCGGCTGGTGCCCTCGCCGGGTGCCGCGCGCGGTGCCGCTGCCTCGTGGCTGCGCACGCGTCGCCACGAGCAGGACGCGGTGCTGGCCGAGCTGACCGGGATCGGTGAGATCCGCACGGTCGACCACCGCGCGTCGGAGCCCGTGGGCGTTTCGGCGCTGCTGGAGGTCGCCGAGCAGCTGTACGGCGACTCGGACCCGTTGCCGGGCGCCGCGGTCTCGGAGTCGTTGCTGGAGGTGTCGGGCAGCGGTCGCGGGCTCGACGCCCGATATTCGTTGCGGATCGCTTTGCCGCTGGCCGACGACACGGAGCTGGACCTCGCGCGCGTGGGCGACGACCTGGCGCTGACCATTGACGGCCGGCGTCGGCTCGTGGCGCTGCCGTCGTTGCTGAGGCGCTGCATCGTCACCGGTGCGGAGATGGACTCGGGTGGCGTGACGGTGGGGTTCCGCCCGGACCCTTCCCTCTGGCGCTGATCAGGAGCTTGTAGATGACTCAGGACAACACCGGCAAGCTCGCCGAGGAGCTGCGGCTGCTCATCGACACGGCCGCCGAGCGCATGCAGCCGTGGTTGCAGCGCGTCTCCGAGGCGGGCGACGGTTCGCACACGCCCGAGACGTGCGGCTGGTGTCCGTTGTGCAACGGCGTGGCACTGCTGCGCGGCGACCGTTCCGAACTGGCCGCGAAGGCCGCCGAACACGCGGCGGGCCTGGTCGCGGTGCTGCGTGCCGCCCTGCGCGAGCCCGGTGCCCCGGCTCCTTCCGCGGGTTCCGAGGAGCACGCGCCGGAGCATGATTCCGGCGCGGGACAGCGCGTGCAGCACATCAAGGTCGTCAGGAAGACCGACTAGTGCTCACGGTCGGAGTGGACATCGGTGGCACCAGCGTGCGCGCTGGCGTCGTGGACCCGCGCGGCTCGGTGCTGGACACCTCCCGCGCGCCCACCCCGGCGGGCGAGCGCGCGCTCGAAGACGCGATCGTCGCCGCCGTGGAGGAGGTGGCGGACCGCCACGCCGTGAGCGCCGTCGGACTGGCCGTGGCGGGCTTCATCGCCTCAGACCGCCGCACGGTCCGTTTCGCGCCCCACCTGGCGTGGCGGCAGGCCGACGTGGCCGACCGCATGAGCGACCGCCTGGGCATGCCGGTCGTCCTGGAACACGACGCGAACGCCGCCGCCCTCGCCGAACACCGCTTCGGCGCAGCCCGAGGCGCCAAGACCGCCGTCCTGGTCGCCATCGGCACGGGCATCGGAGCCGCGCTGCTGCTCAACGGCGAGGTCTTCCGCGGCGCGTACGGCGTGGCCCCCGAACTGGGCCACCTGCGCGTCGTCCCGGACGGCCGCCCCTGCCCGTGCGGCAAGAACGGCTGCTGGGAGCGCTACTGCAGCGGCACGGCCCTGAGCGCCACGGCGGTGGAACTGCTAGCCAAGCACCCCGGCGTCTCCACCGTCCTGGCCCGCGAGGCCGCCGGCGACTCCCGCGCGGTGACCGGCCGCCGGGTGGCGGGCGCGGCCCGTGACGGCGACCCGCTGGCCAAGCGCGCGATGGCCGACCTGGCCCGCTGGCTCGGCGAGGGCCTGGCGCTCGTCGCCGACGTCTACGACCCCGAGGTGATCGTCATCGGCGGAGGCGTGTCGACGTCGGCGCCGCTGTTCCTCGACGACGCCCGCGAGCGCTACTCCGCCGTGGTGACGGGAGCGGGCCACCGCCCGCTGGCCCGGATCCGCACCGCCCAGCTCGGCGACGACGCGGGCATCGTGGGCGCGGCGACTCTGGCCCGCGAGATGGCGGCCCAGATGACCTCCCAGACGACCGCACCGGCGGCGAAGAACCACTCGCGCCGTTCCTGAGCTATTTCCCGAGGGGTCGTGGCCCCAGTTCATCAGGGAGTGGCGCCAGCGGCCGTCCTCGACGTCGCCGACCTCCTCGGACTCGTCGGAGCCGAGCCATCGCTCCAGCTCCAAGGCCTCCTTCTGGCCGGGTTGACGCGTCCGAACGGGGTACCCGTCCGGTATGACGAAGCATCCCTACGAACCAGGTGACGAGGTCGAGTGGTCGAGCCACGGCTCGACGACGCACGGCGAGGTGAAGGAGGAGATCACCGAGGAGACGGAGGCGGCGGGCCGCAAGGTGAAGGCCTCGGAGGACGAGCCCCAGTACCGCGTGGAGAGCGCGAAGAGCGGCAGGGACGCGGTCCACAAACCGTCCGCACTGCGCCGGCGTTCGAAGTCCGGCTGACCTGACTACCGGCCTGCCCTGAGCAGCCCGGTCGGCGCGCACCCGCGGGAAGCGGCATTGCATCAGCTCATTTGCGGACGCAGTCAAAAGACTTGTTGCAAAGGTGCAGGTCAGCGAGACTGATATATCGATTTGGGGAATGTCGCGGCGGGCGTGTCGGGGTTGTTCACCCGCCGCGAACATCTGGCTCGAACGTCCGGCGGAAGAGCGCCGGACCCAGATCTAGCGGCCGAGCAGGCGCAGGATGCGCGGGCGGCGCTTGGCGCGCTCCGCGTCCTTCTTGCTCAGGGTCGCCATGGCGCGGGCCATCATCAGGTGCTGCATCTGGTCCATGGGCGACACGGTAAGCACGACCGAATCGTTATCTGAAGGTTTGAGTGGCTGTTATCACGTCGTTACCAAGTGGGACGTGACGTGTCACACCTGGGCGCCGTCGTCCCAGCCCGAGTCGGGCGGCGGGGTGTTGCGCATGCGCAGGATCAGCCAGCCGACACCCGCGCACAGCGCCACCAGGGACAGCGGGGTGCCGATGCGCGCCTGCAGTCCGAAGATGCCGGGCGCGACCAGCAGCAGGATGCCCAGCACGAACAGGCCGAGAGCCGCGAGCGTGGAGGCGCGCAGCACCGGGAACGGCGGCGGCTCCGGCGGGACGTAGTGGTCCTCGTCGGCAGGATCACGGGCTTCGGGCTCGTCAACGGGCTCCGGTGCCGGATCGTCGGCCACGGCGGTGCGTGGTTCCGGTTCTTGCGGACTCGCCTCATCGAGGTCGAGCCAGTCCTTGCCGACCCCGTCCCGTTCGAGACCCGCGACGATCTCGGCAAAGAGCTCGTCGACGTTCTCCGGTCCGTCGGTCGAGTCGCGCCGGGCGTTCATCCAGAGCCTCTCCCACGTGCCGCCACCCTCTGACCCCACATCGTTGCACGGGCGGGATGTGTTGCGGGTTACGGCAGTCGGCCCAGTCGCGTCCCCAGGTCCGCCTCCCGGCCCGCGTTCTGGCACGGCCGTGACGCACTAACTTGGGACTCGTTGTGTGAGGTGCGGTCGGCTCCGTAGGCTGATTGTCGGGATCAAGGTTTCGCGGGGTCTTAAGGGAGGCGCTTCCCAAGGTGCTGTACTGGTTGATGAAGCACGTCCTCCTGGGACCGATTCTGCGGCTGTTCTTCCAGCCGAAGATCATCGAGGGCGCCGAGAACATCCCGAAGGACGGCGGCGCCATCCTGGCGAGCAACCACCTCGCCGTCTCCGACTCGTTCTTCCTGCCGTTGATGCTGTCGCGGCGCATGACCTTCCCGGCGAAGATCGAGTACTTCACCGGCAAGGGGATCAAGGGCAAGCTGCAGAAGTGGTTCTTCACCGGCGTCGGCCAGGTGCCGATCGACCGGTCCAGCGCGTCCGCCGCGCAGGGAGCGCTCGACACCGGCGTGCGGATCGTGCGCGAGGGCAAGCTGCTCGGCATCTATCCCGAGGGCACGCGTTCGCCGGACGCCCGCCTCTACAAGGGCAAGGTCGGCGTCGCGTGGATCGCACTGGAGTCCGGTGCGCCGGTCATTCCTGTCGCGATGTTCGGCACGGACAAGGCGAACCCCATCGGCTCGAAGATGTGGAAGCCGTACCCGATCCGCATCAAGATCGGCAAGCCGCTCGACTTCTCCCGCTACGAGGGGCTGTCCGGCGACAGGTTCGTGCTCCGGTCGATCACCGACGAGATCATGTACGCGTTGATGGAGCTCTCCGGCCAGGAGTACGTCGACGTCTACGCGGCGAAGGCCAAGGAGCAGACCGCCGACGTGCCGGAACAGGGCAAGAAGGGCGACCGGGTGCCCGAGAAGAAGGCGAGCTGAGCGCACCCCTAGGGTGTCGCGGTGCGGTTTTTCTACGACTGTGAGTTCATCGAGGACGGGCTGACGATCGATCTCGTGTCGATCGGTGTGGTCGACGAGGAAGGCCGCGAGTTCTACGCCGTGTCCACCGAGTTCGATCCCGATCGAGCGGGACCGTGGGTGCGGCAGAACGTGCTCAACCAGCTGCCCTCGCCCGCGGACAAGGCGTGGCGCGGCCGCGAGCGCATCCGCGAGGACCTGCTCGACTTCCTGGGCGCCCGCAACGCGGCGCGCGACGAGGTCGAGCTGTGGGCGTGGTTCGCCGCCTACGACCACGTGGCGCTGGCGCAGCTGTGGGGTGCGATGCCGGCGTTGCCGCGTGCGCTGCCCCGCTTCACGCGTGACCTGCGGCAACGCTGGGACGACGTCGGCCGCCCCAGGCTGCCTGCTCCTCCGGCGGACGCGCACGACGCTCTCGCCGACGCGCGGCACAACCTCGCACGGTGGAAGGTGATCGAGGAGCAGCGGCGGAAAATCGGGTTTCCCGTCCGGTAAGTGAGACCCGCGTTGCTGCACCGATACAGCTCGTGACAGTCTGCGTGACACAGAACACGAGAGATGGGGAAGCAGATGCGCATCGGTGTGCTCACTGGCGGTGGTGACTGCCCCGGTCTGAACGCCGTGATCCGGGCCGTGGTCCGCAAGGGCATCAAGGCACACGGCTGGGAGATCGTCGGGTTCCGCAACGGGTGGCAGGGCCCGATCGAGAACCTCACCAAGGAGATCGGCCTCGCGGACGTCGAGGAGATCCTCACCCGCGGTGGCACCATCCTGGGCTCGTCGCGCACGAACCCCTACAAGGTCGAGGGCGGTGTCGACCGCATTCGCGAGACCATCGCGGCGAACAACATCGACGCCATCATCGCGATCGGCGGCGAGGACACCCTCGGTGTCGCGAAGCGCCTGACCGATGACGGCATCGGCGTCGTCGGTGTGCCGAAGACGATCGACAACGACCTCGGCGCCACGGACTACACGTTCGGCTTCGACACGGCCGTGCACATCGCGACCGAGGCCATCGACCGCCTGCGCACCACGGCCGAGTCGCACCACCGTGCGCTCGTCGTCGAGGTCATGGGCCGTCACGCCGGCTGGATCGCGCTGCACTCCGGTCTCGCCGGTGGCGCGAACGTCATTCTCGTGCCCGAGCGCCCGTTCAACGTCGACAAGGTCGTCGGATGGGTCGAGCGCCGCTTCGAGAGCGAGTTCGCGCCGATCATCGTCGTCGCCGAGGGCGCGATCCCCGAGGGCGGCGCCGAGATGCTGCACTCCGGTGAGCGCGACGCCTTCGGTCACGTTCGCCTCGGTGGCGTCGGCCAGTGGCTCGCGGAGGAGATCGCGGACCGCACCGGCAAGGAATCGCGCGCCGCCATCCTCGGCCACATCCAGCGCGGTGGCACGCCGACCGCCTACGACCGCGTGCTCGCGACCCGCTTCGGCCTGCACGCCGTCGACGCCGTCGCCGCCGGTGACTTCGGCACCATGGTCGCGCTGCGCGGCACCGACATCGTGCGCGTGAAGCTGTCGGAGGCGACGGCCGAGCTCAAGACGGTCCCGACCGAGCGCTACGAAGAGGCCGAGGTCTTCTTCGGTGCCTGATCTCTGGGCCTGACCTGGCCTGATCCGGCGACATCCAATATCCGATATATCGGTTATGCAAAAGACGTTTGCGGACGACCGCAAACGTCTTTTGCATAAGGGTCGCGGTCCCGCTCGCTGGGACTCGCGCTGTGATCGCTCTTCCGCTGGCTGCGATGGTGAATTCATCATCCGTTGAGCAGTCGAGGGAGACCTGATGAGCGACGCGCGAGTCGTCCTGCCCGAGCCGGACGCCGACGAGACAGGGCCCTACACCCACCTGGGATTCGCCAGGGCCAGGCCGGGCCGTGAGGACGACGTCGAGGCGCTGATCCTCGGTCTCGTCGAGCCGTTGCGCGCGGAGCCGGGCTCGATCGAGTTCCACGTCCACCGCGATCGGGCCGACCGGTCGCAGTTCGTGATCTACGAGATGTTCCGGTCGAAGCAGGACCTGGAGAAGCACCTCGCCGAGCCCTACGTCCTGGAGTTCCGGCGCGCGATCCAGCCGCTCGTGGAAGGACCGCTGGTCCAGCAGTTCCTGCGCATGTCCAGCGACCTGCCGGCGGTGAGGTAGCCGTGGGACTGCTGATCATTGCCATCGTCACGCTGGTCTTCCTCCTCACCCGCCGTCTGTGGGGCAGGTTCACCGGAAATCCGCTGCCGCAGATCACCGCACGGCCTGGCAGTGGCTTCCGGACCCGTCTGGGCAAGTCGCGGACTCGCCCCGTCAACCCGCCGCCGAAACCCAGGACCGCCTCATCGGCTCGGCCGGCCGGCTACGACTGCGACGTGCTCGTCGTCGGCGCCGGTCCGAGCGGGCTGATGACCGCGGCGCTGTTGGTCCGCCAGGGCGTCAGGGTGTGCGTGGTCGACGCCAACGCCGGTCCCGCCACGGAGTCGAGAGCGTTCGCCGTCCAGGCCCGCACCATCGAGCTGTTCCGCGGCATCGGACTCGCTGAAGAGTTGCTCGAACGCGGCGTCGTCACGACCGGCATCCGCTTCCACATCAGGGGCAGGCAGGCCGGTGGCCTCGACTTCGACCGCGCGAAGGCGGCGACCACGCCGTACCAGTTCATCCTGATGGCGCCGCAGTCCGAAGTGGAGGAAGTGCTGCTCAAGGACCTCGCTCGGCACGGCGTCACCGTCAGGCGCGGCATGAGGCTCACCGAGCTGAACCAGACCGAGGACGCCATCACCGCGGTCGTCGGAGAGCGGACCATCACCGCCCAGTACGTCGTCGGCGCGGACGGCGCCCACAGCACGGTCCGCCGGCAACTCGGGCTCGGCTTCGACGGCGACAAGTACGGCCAGCGCTATCTCCTGGCCGACTGCAAGGTCGAGTGGCCGCTTGACCACGCGCACTTCCGGGTGTTCATGAACCGCGACCGCATCGGCCTCTTCCTGCCCCTGAAAGGCGCCGAGACCTCACGCGTGATGGTCACCGACTTCGGCGAGCCCGGAGCGGACTTCGACCTGGAGATCCTGCAAGCCGAGCTGCGCAGGGCGATGAACCTGCCCGTCACCCTCAGCGCCCCGATCTGGACCAGCCGCTACCAGGTCCACCTGCGCGGCGTCGACGACTACCGCCGCGGCAGGGGGTTCCTCGTCGGCGACGCCGCCCACATCCACTCCCCGGCGGGCGGCCAGGGCATGAACACCGGCCTGCACGACGCCGCCAACCTCGCCTGGAAGCTCGCGGCGGCGATCAACGACGACGTGGACCTGCTCGACACCTACTCGGCCGAACGTCATCCGGCCGGCGTGCGGCTGCTGAAGTTCACCGACCGCCTCTACCGGGTCGCGGCGGGCCTGCGCGGCTGGCAGGCGTGGCTGCGCGACACGGCGGGGCCGTTCCTGATCGGACGGATGTCGGCGGCACCGATCCCGCACCGCAAGTCGTTCCACCGCCTCTCGCAACTGAGCCTCGGCTACCGGCCCAGCGAGATCAACGTCAACGAGCTGCTCTACTCGCTCAAGGGCCCGCTGGCGGGCCAGCGCGTTCCCGACGCCAGGATCAACGACCGCGAGCAGGTGTTCGACCTCCTGCAGGGCTATCAGCTGCACGTGATCGCGTTGTCCCGCAAGCACCTCACCGCGACCGAGATCACCGAGCACACAACAGCCCTGAACCAGCTCGGTGTCACGAGTCACCTCGTCGCCCGCGTCGAAGCCAGGCCGGACGAACGGGTGCACCGCGCCGACTCGGCGCAGGTGTTCGAGCACTACGGCCTCACCGAACCGGACTCGCAGGCCCTCTACGTCATCCGCCCGGACGGCCACATCGCGTGGCGCTGCGACGAACTCGACTTCGAGGCCTGCCAACGGTTCCTCGTCACAGTGCACCGCCCGGCCACCCGGCAAACCCAAGCCGCATGAAGAGAGGGGCCCGGCGAACTGAACCGGGCCCCTTTTCTCACGCCATCGCCGACGATATGTCCATGTGCACGCGATAGTCGACGATCTCGTCTCCGGACATCCAGATCACCGTCACACAGGGCAACGCGAGCTGTTTGCCGTCCGGCGCCTCGGTCTCGATGGTGAACCGGCAGAACAGCTGGTCCCCGACCTCCACGACCTGGTCGACCACGTGCCGCACCCACGGCAACGCATGGGCGGCACCCGCGGTCGCCGCCACGACGGCCTCACGCCCGATCAGCGGCTCGTTGTTGCCGAAGACGTAGGTGGCATCGGCGGCGAACCAAGCACCGAACGCTTCGGCGTCACCGGAATCGACCGCGGCACACATCTGCCGCACCATGCCGGCCCGGCTCATGGCTTCTTCTGCAGCGAAAGCCCGTGCCGCACCATGATCTCCGCGACCAGCTTCATGTCCCGCGGGCCCGGCGGGAGCTCCGACAACGCCTGGTAGTAGTTCTCCAGCCCCGGCGGCGACACGACGGCCACCACGCGCGTCTCCTCGTCGAACGGATTGTGGAACATGTGCGGTACCCCGCGCGGCATCAGCAGCGAATCCCCCGGCCCCAGCACGTGTTCCTCGCCGTCCAGTTCGACGACGACCCGTCCCTGCACGCACGTGAACAGCTCGTCCTCGCGGCTGTGGATGTGCGTGGGCGGCCCGCCCAGGTTCGGCGGCACGACGTACTCGAACAGCGAGTAGGCGCCCTTGGTGTCCGCGCCGGTCAGCCGCGTGTAGATGCCCAGGCCGATCGCGCCGACGTTCGTGCCCTCACCGCTGCGGTAGACGTGATGCTTCACGGGGGTTTCCATGATCTCCAACCTCGTTTCGACTGATCCGGGCGAGCAACCGGGGCGTGACCTTGCGGTACGCCGACGGCGCGACCGGGTTGAGCCAGTGCGACGCGCGGGTCATCCGGCCGATCTGCAGACCGAGGTCCGCGAGCACCTCGTCGGCGTTCTTCAGGGAGAACGGGATGATCTTCGTGCCGCGGCAGTGGTGCGTGTTCGTCGCCTCGTCCATGAACGCGAGCTGCGCGGCCACATCAGCCCGGCGGGCGGCGGCGTCCGGCAGCGAGAGCGCTCCCGCGAGATCGGCCGCGATCCACAACGCCGCCATCTCCGCGTTGAGCGGGCTGAAGAACGACGAGTTGTAGCCGTTGAAGTAGAGCCCAGGCACGCCGATCGGCTGGATCTGCCGGTACAGCGCGAAGTTGCCGCGCTCATCGAACAGCTTTTCCTGCACGGAGTCCGGCAGGAACGGCACGCCCTGCGTGAACCCGGTGGCGCAGACGATCAGGTCGGCGGGCAGCACCGAGCCGTCCGAGAGTTCCGCGCCGCCGGCCTTGAGCCGTGCGATCGTCCTGTCGCGGTGCACGCGGATCTCGCCCGACTCGACGCCCTCGAAGAACCCCTCGGTCGCGAGTCCGATCGCGCCCTTGACGATGTCCTCCATCTGCCCGGACGGCACCAGGTCGTGCCGCGCGAGCCCGAACTGCTTCACCGACACCGATCCGAGCGAGTTGAGCATCGAGCGCCGCATCCCGTTCGCGGGGCCGTGCAGGAACTTCTCGAACCCGCGCAGCCACCGGTAGCGGAACAGCGCCTCGCCCATGCGGGTCAGCAGCAGCATCTTGAAGTTGACGACGCCGCCGATCCTGCGCGGGACCTTCCACAGCAGCTGCCGCGCGATGATGTCAGTGCTCGCGGCGACACCGCTGATCGGCACCGTCACGTCGCACGCCGACTTGCCGTACCCGACGACGAGCGCGTGCTTGTCCCGCGCCTCCTCGACGTCGAGGAACTCGGTGCCCGCGAGCACTCGCCCGCCGGCCGCCTCGAACTCCTCACGGCCGGGAAACGCCGGTACGGACGGCTCGCAGAACACGCCGTTGGCCACGATCACGCTGTCGTAGCGATACGTCGTGCCGGTGTGCGTGGTCAGGTCCCACGCGTCGCCGACGGGCACGACGGACGTCACCGTCGTCTCCAGGCGCAGGCACGCGTCGACGCCGAAGTGCCACGTGTAGGCCTCCAGGTACGCCTGCACCTGCTCGCCGGTCGGCCACTCCGGCAGTTCCTTCGGCATCGGGAAGTCGGAGAACGAGTACTGGGCCTTCGGGCTCTGCGTGGTGAGACCGGGGTAGCGCCTGGTGCGGCTCCACACGCCGCCGACGTCCGGTGTCCGGTCGAACACCTCGACCTCGTGCCCTGCCTGCAGCAGCACCTTGGCGGTGGTGAGGCCGGCGACTCCGGCGCCGATGATCGCTACTCGCATCCTGGTCCTCCTGAGTGAGGATGTGACGGACCACACTGTGGAGCGCTGCCCTGGCCACGGCCAACCAGAAGTCCCGGCTAGTGGGACTCCCAGCGCCGGGTCGAGTAGGCGCGGGTCGCCGCCGCGGCCGCCATCCGCACGGCCGGGCCGATCCGGTCCGGCCGCACCGCCGCGCTCGGGCCGGTCACCGACAACGCCGCGGCGACGTCGCCACCCGCGCTGAAGATCGGAGCCGCGATGCAGCTGATGCCGACGTTGCCCTCCTCGCGGTCGTAGGCCCAGCCCTGGTCCGGGATCGCGGCCAGCTCACGACGCAACGCCGTGGGGCTCGTGATCGTGCGAGGGGTGCGGCGTGCCAGCCCGGCGGCGATGACCGCGTCCACAGTGGACGCGGCGGAGAAGGCGAGGATCGCGCGGCCCAGGCCCGAGCAGTGCGCCGGGATCATGCCGCCGACCTGGTCGAGCATCGGCATCGGCCGGTGCCCGGTGATCTTCTCGACGACCAGGACCTGCGTGCCGTCGAGGACACCGAGCTGGACCGTGACGCGGGCGGCGGCGTAGAGGTCCTGCAGGAACGGCAGCACGGCCTCGCGCAGCTCGTGCCGCACGGGCACGAGGCTGGAGAGCTTGAACAGGCCGGTGCTGATCCGGTAGCGGTCGCCCGGTTTGTCGAGCCAGCCCAGCTCGATCATGCGGCCTGCCGTGCGGTGCACCGTCGAGCGCGGAAGCCCGGACCTGCGCACGAGTTCGGCCAGGCCCAGCTCGCGGTGGGAGAAGTCGAAGGCGTCCAGGATCGCCGCCGCGCGTTCGAGTGAACCGCTCGGCTCGGTTGACTGCGAGTCCCGGTCACTGGGACTCATCCTTGGCCGACCATCCGCACACGGCGACTGTAGGAGCTCATGGACGCAAACACCACGCGGGTCGCGCTCGTCGGGGGCGGCGCCGGCGGAATCGGTGCGGCGACGGCCGCGGCGCTCGTCGAGAGCGGGCACCGCGTCGTGCTGGCCGGACGCACCGAATCCACGCTGAAGGAGACGGCCGCGCCCCTCGGCGCCGATCACCTCGTCTGCGACCTCGCCGATCCCGGTGAGGCCACTGCTGTCGTCGGTGAAGTCGCCGACCGGTTCGGTTCGCTCGACGTGCTGGTCGTGAACGCGGGCGGGCCGTCACCGGGCGGGATCTTCGAGGTGCTGGACGCGCAGTGGCACCGCGACCTCGACCTGTTGCTGCTCGGGCCGCTGGCGTTGCTGCGCGAGGCGTTGCCGCTGATGGCGCGGCGCGGGTTCGGGCGGGCTGTCACGATCACGTCGACGGCCGTGCGGCAGCCGCAACCCGGCTTGGCGTCGTCGACGGTGCTGCGCGCTGCCGTGACGTCGGCGATGAAGCTCGTGTCACGGCAGTTCGCGGCGGACGGCGTCACGGTCAACTGTGTCGCTCCTGGCGCGACGCTGACTCCGCGCAGGCTGGAGGTGTTGCGGCGCAGAGCCGAGGCGGCGGTCGTGGATCTCGACACCGCCGCCGCGCAGGACCTCGCGGACATTCCCGCCCTGCGCGCGGCGGATCCGGGCGAGATCGCCGCCGCCGTGGCGTTTCTTGCTTCGCCACAAGCGTCGTACGTCAACGGCACCGTGCTGACCGTCGACGGCGGCCGCACCGAAACCGCAGTCTGAAAGGGACGATCGCGTTGGCCACCTCAGGACCCGACTTCACCATGACCGACTTCCT
The DNA here is from genome assembly GCF_044765805.1 of Lentzea sp. NPDC102401. NCBI lineage: Bacteria > Bacillati > Actinomycetota > Actinomycetes > Pseudonocardiales > Pseudonocardiaceae > Lentzea > Lentzea sp. NPDC102401. The sequence goes on from NZ_JBIWKS010000016.1 coordinate 27,329, forward strand.
CGGGGCGCTCACGCACGCGGTACGGCCGGACGGCGGACGTCCGCTGGTCGTGCACGACGACGAGCTGGAGACGATTCCTCCCGGCGCGGTGCCGAACCCGACCACGCTGCGGATCGCGGGCAAGCTGCCGACGTCGACGTTCGAGCTGTTCCGCCAGGTGATCCCGGCGGGCGAGAGCTCGGACATGCAAAGGCACTACCACGAGACCGTGCACTTCGTGATCTCCGGCGACGGCCACAGCGAGATCCAGCTCGCGGAACCGGAGAAGTTCGAGACGGTGTCGTGGACTTCCGGCTCGTTCGTCTACACGCCGCCGTGGACCTGGCACCGCCACTACAACGACTCCACCGAGCACCCCGTCGAGTTCCTCACCATCGAGAACTCCCGGCTGCTCGCGCTGTTCGGGCTCGCCCGCAGGCAGAGCGCCGGCCTCGCGACGTTCGACGAGGCGCGCGCCCGTTTCGACACGACATCTGGGGAGGACCAGTGATTCCCGAGCACGTCAGCATCTGGAGCGAACTGTCGCATGTGGACCACACTGTGCGGCACGTCGACGTCCCGGTGCGCGGCCACACCGTGCGGACCAGGATCCTGCAGGCCGGCTCCGGTCCGGAACTCGTGCTGCTGCACGGCACCGGCGGCCACCTGGAGGCCTACGCGCGCGACATCGCGGGGCTGGCGGAGGACTTCCACGTCACCGCCTACGACATGGTCGGCCACGGCTGGTCCGACCTGCCGGACCTGCCGTACACGATCGACGTGCTGTCCGAACACCTCGTGGGGTTGCTGGACGCGCTGGGCGTCGAGAAAGCGCACCTGTCCGGCGAATCGTTGGGCGGCTGGGTGGTCGCGTGGGTCGCCGCGCACTTCCCGGACCGCGTCGACCGGCTCGTGCTGAACACGCCGGGCAACATCGCGAACAAGCCCGAGGTCATGCAACGCATGCGGGACAGCACGATGGCCGCCGTGCTCGATCCCAGCGAGGAGACCGTGCGGCGGCGGGTGGAGTTCCTGTTCCACCACAAGGAGATGGTCACCGATGAACTGGTGAACCTGCGCCGTCAGGTGTACTCGCGGCCGGGCTTCGTGCAGGCGATCACGAACACGCTGGTGTTGCAGGACCCCGTGGTGCGCAAGGACTTCGCCTGGGACCCGGCGTGGGTGGGGAAGGTCGCGGCGCCGACGTTGTTGCTCTGGACCAGCCACGATCCGACGGGCGGGCTGGACGAGGCGGACATGCTGCTGGGGTGGCTGCCGGACGCGCGGGTGCACGTCATCGACGACGCCGGCCATTGGCCGCAGTGGGAGAAGGTCTCCGAGTTCCTCGACACGCACCGCACCTGGTTGCTGCACGGAAAGGACCCGTCCTGATGGCCGAGATCATCGGATTCGCGGGGATGTCGCACAGCCCGTTCGCGACGCTGCTGCCGCCGGACGGTCCCGACGGGCCGGGGTCGGTGTTCCTGCGCGACGCGGACCGCGTGCGGCTCGCGGTGGAGAAGCTGGAGCCGGACGCGATAGTCGTGATCGGGCCGGACCACTTCCACGCCAACTTCTACGACGTGATGCCGCCGTTCGTGCTCGGCGTCGAGGAAGCGGTGGGGTTCGGCGACTTCGGCAGCGGCTCGGGGCCGTTGCCGGTGGCCCAGACGCTGGCCTGGTCGGCGCACAGCGGGCTGGCGGACGCGGGGTTCGACGTGTCGCTGTCGTACTCGCTGACCGTCGACCACGGCATCGTGCAGAGCTACGAGATGATCACCGGCGGCACGACGCTCCCGTTGGTGCCGTTGGTGGTCAACACGGCCGCGCCTCCGTTGCCGTCGCTGGACCGGTGCGTGGAGCTGGGGCGTGCTTTGGGGGCCGCGCTGCGGTCGTCGGTGTTTCCCGGGCGAGTGCTGGTGGTTGCTTCTGGCGGGTTGTCGCACTGGTTGCCGTCCAACGACCCGCGTGATCCGTCCGTGGTGGGGCAGCGGCGCGAGTCGTTGATCCGGGGGCGGGCGTACGCGAAGGAGTTCGCCGCGGCCCGTGAGCCTCGGGTGAAGGCCATGGGCGGCAACCCGGACGCAAAGGTGAACGCGGTGTGGGACGAGTGGTTCCTCGACCGGCTGTCGGCGGGGTCGGCTGCTGAGATCGCCTCCCTCGGGCACGAGACGCTGGAGGATCACGCCGGCAGCGGCGGGCACGAGATCCGCTGCTGGCTCATCGGACAGGTCGCCGTCGGCCTGCCGCTGGTGTGGACGAGTTACGAGCCCGTGCCGGAGTGGATCACGGGCATGGGCATCGGAACCACGTTCAGCGTGTGAGATCCAGGGCGATGTCGGTGAGCATGTCCTCCTGACCGCCCACCAGGCGCCGGCGTCCGGCTTCCAGCAGGAGGGTCCGGACGTCGGCGCCGGTGCGTTGCGCGGCGGTGTCGGCGTGGCGCAGGAACGAGCCGTACACGCCCGCGTAGCCGAGGGTGAGGCTCTCGCGGTCGACGCGCACCGGGCGGTCCATGAGCGGCCGGACCAGGTCGTCGGCGGCGTCCTGGAGAGCGAACAGGTCGGCGTTGTGCTGCCATTCCTGGAGGTTCGCGACGGCGACGAACGGTTCGATGGGGCAGTTCCCCGCTCCGGCACCAAGCCCGGCCAGGGAGGCGTCGACCCGCGTGGCGCCTTCTTCGACGGCGGTGATCGAGTTCGCCACCGCCAGTGAGAGGTTCTCGTGCGCGTGAATGCCAATTTCGGTGCCGGCGTCGAGGACGTCCGTGTAGGCGCGGATTCGGTCGCGGACGTCGTGGGGGAGCAGTCGGCCGCCGGAATCCGTTACGTAGACGCAGTTCGCGCCGTAGGACTCCATCAGCTTCGCCTGGCGCGCGAGCTCTTGCGGCTCGGCGAGGTGGCTCATCATCAGGAACCCGGACACGTCCATGCCGAGGTCGCGCGCGCCGGCGATGTGCTGGGCGGAGATGTCGGCCTCGGTGCAGTGCGTGGCGATGCGAACCGACTGCACGCCAAGGCCGTGGGCGCGTTTGAGGTCGTGGAGTGTGCCGATGCCGGGGAGCAGCAACGTCGTGAGTGTGGCCTGAGTCAACGCCTCCGCGGCCGCCTCGATCCACTCCCAGTCGGTGTGGCTGCCGGGGCCGTAGACGAGCGATCCGCCGCTGAGGCCGTCGCCGTGCGACACCTCGACGGCGTCGACTCCGGCCTGGTCCAGCGCCCTGGCGATCTCGGCGACCTTCTGGGGATCGATGCGGTGCCGCAGGGCGTGCATGCCGTCCCTGAGTGTCACGTCCTGGAGGTAGATCTTCATGCGCGCACCAGCGCCTTCGCCATGGTCTCCGCGACTCGCAGTGCCGCGCTGGTCATGATGTCCAAGTTGCCCGCGTAGGCAGGCAGGTGGTCGGCCGCGCCCTCGACCTCCAGCAGCACGGTGACCTGGTGTGTCACCGGTTCCTCGGTGAGCGTGTGCGGCTGGTCGACCGGGTCGATCTGCACGGGCTGCTTGAGGCGGTAGCCGGGAACGTACGCGGCCACCTGGGTGATCATGTACTCGATGGAGGCGCGGATCCGGTGCCGTGTCTGGGGATCCGGGGCGTTGACGAGCGCGAGAACGGTGTCCCGCATGGTGATCGGCGGGTCCGCGGGGTTGAGCACGATGACGGCCTTGCCTCTTCGCGCGCCGCCCACGTCCGCGATGGCCTGTGCGGTCGTCTCGGTGAACTCGTCGATGTTCGCTCTCGTACCCGGTCCCGCGCTTCGTGACGAGATCGAGGCGACGATCTCCGCGTACTGCACCGGGGTGATGGTGTTGATCGCGGCGACGATGGGGATCGTGGCCTGACCGCCGCAGGTGACCATGTTGACGTTCGGCGCGCCGAGATGCTCGTCGAGGTTGACCGTCGGCACCACCATCGGCCCGATCGCGGCAGGGGTGAGGTCGATGACCCGCTTGCCGTGCGCGGCCAGGATTTCGGCGTGTTTCGCGTGGGCGCCCGCGGAGGTGGCGTCGAACACGATCTCGACGTCCTCGAACCCCGGCATGCTCAGGAGGCCTTGAACACCGTCCGAAGTGGTCGGAACTCCGAGTTTGGCGGCCTTGGCGAGACCGTCCGACGCGGGGTCGATGCCGACGAGCGCCGCCACCTCCAGCCTGGTGGACCGCTTGAGCACCTTGATGACGAGGTCGGTGCCGATGTTGCCCGACCCGATGATCGCGACCTTCGTGCGCATCACGCCTCCAGTTTCGCGAAGGTGGCCCGCACGGTGCCGAGCCCGGTGAACGTCGCCTCGACCTGGTCGCTCGCCTGGACTTCCACCATCGGTCCGAGCGCGCCGCTGAGCACGACGTCGCCCGCCCTCAACGGAGCGCCGAGGCCCGCGGCGGTCGTGGCGAGCCAGGCCAGCGCCGTCAGCGGATCGCCCAGGCACGCGGCACCGGTCCCCGCCGAGCGTTCCTCGCCGTTGACGCTGAGCACCATCGACACGTTCTTCGGCACGACCTCGCCCAGATCCGCCTGCTCGGTGCCGAGGACGAACAGCCCCGACGAGGCGTTGTCGGCGACGGTGTCGGTGAAGGTGATGTCCCAGCCGCTGATCCGGCTGTCCACGATCTCCAGCGAGGCCTTGACGTGGTCGACGGCGTTCGCGACGGTCTGCTCGTCGAAGGGCCCTTCGGTGAGGTCCGCCTTCAGCACGAACGCCAGCTCCGCCTCCACCTTCGGCTGCAGCAGCCCGGACGCCGGCAGTTCGTCGCCGTCCTGGTAGGCCATGTCGTCGAGCAGCACTCCGAAGTCCGGCTGGTCCACGCCGAGCTGCTGCTGGACCGCCGGAGAGGTCAGGCCGATCTTGCGGCCGATGACCGTGGCTCCGTCCGCGATCCGCGCGGCGATGTTGTGCTGCTGCACCGCGTACGCCTCGGCCTCGCCGATGAGGTCCCGCACGGGCGCACACGGAACCTTCTCGCGCGCCGCCGTGGCCAGGCGCTCCGCTGCAATGAGGACTTCGTTCATGCCGCCCATCGTGACGGTGCTGACTGCTTCGAGGGGACTTCGGAGTTCCGCTGACCGGAACTCAGTGGCACGATCAGGTGATGACCGAGGTGCCGAACACCCTGCTGGGCAAGGTGATGTCGGTGCTGAACGCCTTCGGCGCCGACGACGACGAGCTCGGCTTCGCGGAACTGGGCCGACGCACCGGCCTGCCGAAGGGGACGCTGCACCGCCTGCTGGGCGACCTGGCCGACGTCCGCCTGCTCGACCGGGGCCCACGCGGCTACCGCCTGGGCGGCCACCTGTTCCAGCTGGGCATCCGCGCGTCGGTCGAACGCCGCCTGGTCGAGGTGTCCACGCCTTACCTGGAAGACCTCTACGAACGCACCCACGAAACCGTCCACCTCGGACTCCTCGAAGGCCACGAGGTCGTCTACGCCGCGAAGATCGGCGGCCACCGCCAGGCGTCCTCACCGTCACGTCTGGGCGGCCGCATGCCCCTGCACGCGACGGCGATCGGCAAGGCCCTGCTCGCCCACGCCTCGCCGTCGTTGCGCACCGAGATCCTCGGCTCCCCGCTGGCCCGCCGGACGCCCCGCACCGTCGTCACTCCCGGCATGCTCCGCCGTCAGCTGACCACGATCCGGCAGACCGGCGTGGCCTACGAGTTCGAGGAGTCCAGGGTCGGCCTGGCCTGCGTGGCGTCGCCGGTGCTCGGCCACGACGGCAGTGTGGTGGCCGCGGTCAGCGTCGCCGGACCGACCATCCGGTTCGATCCCCGCGCGCACGCGGCCTCGGTGCACGCGGCGGCGACGGGCATCGCGCTGACGCTGATCCGGCGGGCGACCCTGGCGTCAGGAACCTGATGGACGGCACCTGAAATCCAATATATCGGTGCCCGTTTTGCCCGACCTTATGCAAAAGACGTTTGCGGACGTCCGCAAACGTCTTTTGCAATGGGGTGAGTAAGCGCAGGTCAGAAGGCCTTTACGTCGAGGTAGGCGCCGAACGTGCCGAGCCAGTGGTCGGCCATGTAGCCGTGGCCGCCGAACACGTAGGTCCACCCGGCCTCGCGGTGCGCGGCGGAAGCCGTCCGGGCCAGCGAGGCGTACCGGTGGTCGGCGGGCAGTGCCTCCGCGATCGCCTCCCAGTTCCAGGCACGCGACAACGCGAGCCCGGCCAGGTGCGAGCCGTAGGGGTCGCTGGGGTCGTCGACCGGGTAGGGCTCGCGCAGCACCCGCCACCGTTCCGATTCGAGCTCCGGCAGGTAGGCGTCGAGCCAGCCGGCGAACTCGTCGGTGTCCAGGGCGCGGCGCATCAGGTCGGCCGTCGTCAGCGCGGGGGACAGGAAGTCGGCGGCGTCCGGTTCGAAGCCGCCGTACGCGGTCTCGTCCCGGTGCCACCGCAGCGCCGCGTCGACGCAGGCGGAGGCCAGTTCGGAGTCGCCGTTCACCTGGGCGGAGTCGTACACGAGCCCGGTCGCGAACGCGGTGTTGCTGTGCGTGCCGGTGCGGATCGGCAGGCGTGCCGCCGAGATCCATTCCAGCCATCGGTCGCGCAGCACGTCCGCGATCGGCGCCACCGACCACGGCAGGCCTGAGGTACGCAGTTCCGCGTCGAGCAGCAGCAGCCACGCCCAGCCGTACGGGCGCTCCCAGTGCCGTCCAGCCGGGGAGGCGAAGAACGAGGCCTCGACGGCGCAGTTCTCGGGCGTGATCAGCTTGTCCAGGGCGTTGCGGGCCGTGTCCGCTCCCGCGAGAGAGGGCCGCAGCCGCAGCAGGCGCACGGCGAGCCACGTCTGGTGCACGCACGAGTGCCAGTCGAACGACCCGGCGAACACCGGGTGCAGCACCCGCTGAGGCATCAGCCGGTCGTCTCCGTCGATCACGTGCGTCCAGTGCACCGGGTGGTCGCGCTGGATGTTGTCGATCGCGATGCCCAGCAGCCGGGTAGCGGTGCTGTCATCCAATCGGGTGGCGTCCATGGCCCACATCATGCAGTGCGACATCTCAATAGGGCAGGGGCAGATAGTTGACAAGTAACAGACCTCACCCGGCGGGCGGGGGATCGGCACACCGGCCGGGTGACGTGGAAAACACGTGCTGAACAGCTGACAGGCCCGGCAGGGTCTCTCAGTGTGGGACAACTAGGATGAGCAGCGTGAACTGGACCGTGGACGTGCCCATCGACACGCTTCCCGAGCTTCCGCCGCTGCCTCCCGAGATGCGCAAGCGCCTGGACGACGCACTGTCGCGCCCGGCCGCCCAGCAGCCCGACTGGCCCGACGCCGAACAGGTGCGTCGCGTGCGGACCGTGCTCGAGAGCGTGCCGCCGATCACCGTGCCCGCCGAGATCGACCGGCTGCACACGCAACTGGCGCAGGTCGCGAACGGTGAGGCATTTCTCCTGCAGGGCGGTGACTGCGCGGAGACGTTCGCTGACAACACCGAGCCGCACATCCGCGCGAACATCCGGACCCTGCTGCAGATGGCCGTGGTGCTGACCTACGGCGCGAGTCTTCCGGTGGTGAAGGTCGGCCGCATCGCCGGCCAGTACGCCAAGCCGCGTTCGTCGGGCATCGACGCTCTCGGCCTGCCGTCCTACCGCGGCGACATCATCAACTCCCTGGTCGCGACGCCCGAAGCCCGCGTCGCCGACCCCGGTCGCATGATCCGCGCCTACGCGAACGCCGGCGCGGCCATGAACCTGCTGCGGGCGCTGACCGGCGCGGGTCTGGCCGACCTGCACCGCGTGCACGACTGGAACCGCGACTTCGTGCGCACCTCGCCCGCGGGCGAGCGCTACGAGGCCCTGGCCGGCGAGATCGACCGCGGCCTCAAGTTCATGTCGGCGTGCGGCGTGAACGACCAGTCGCTGCACGGCACCGAGATCTTCGCCTCGCACGAGGCGCTGCTCCTCGACTACGAGCGCGCGCTGCTCCGCCTCGACACGACGCGTGACGAGCCCAGGCTCTACGACCTGTCGTCGCACTTCGTGTGGATCGGTGAGCGCACCCGTCAGCTCGACGGCGCGCACATCGCGTTCGCCGAGATGCTGTCGAATCCGATCGGCCTCAAGATCGGTCCGACGACGACGCCGGAGATGGCCGTCGAGTACGTCGAGCGCCTCGACCCGCGGGGCGAGCCGGGCCGCCTGACGCTCATCTCGCGCATGGGCAACCAGAAGGTGCGCGACGTGCTGCCCGCCATCATCGAGAAGGTCGAGGCCAGCGGCCACAAGGTCATCTGGCAGTGCGACCCGATGCACGGCAACACGCACGAGTCGTCGACCGGCTACAAGACCCGGCACTTCGACCGCATCGTCGACGAGGTCCAGGGCTTCTTCGAGGTGCACCGCCGCCTCGGCACGCACCCCGGCGGCATCCACATCGAGCTCACGGGTGAGGACGTCACCGAGTGCCTCGGCGGCGCGCAGGAGATCTCCGACGACGACCTCGCCGGCCGCTACGAGACGGCGTGCGACCCGCGCCTGAACACGCAGCAGTCGCTCGAACTCGCGTTCCTCGTCGCCGAGATGCTGCGGTCCTGACGGTTTCCTGAAGACGAGCTGAAGAACGAAGGGCCCCGCGTCGAGAACGCGGGGCCCTTCGCCTTTGCCGTGATCAGAGGCCGACGATCGTGATCTCGGTTCCTCGCTTCACCCGTGTGCGCGGCGGGATCGACTGGTTCACCACGGTCGCGTTGTTGCTCTTGTTGAACTCGACCTTCACCTTCAGGCCAGCCCGTTCGAGCTGTTCCTTGGCCTCCCGCACCTTCTGCCGGGTGACGTCCGGAACCTCGATCTCCTGGTTGTTCTGGTAGAAGAGCGTGACCCGCTTGTTCTGCGTCGGGTCCAGCACCGTGCCCGCGGGCGGATCCGTCCGCACCACGCGCGACCCGTTGTTCTCCGGCGCGTCCTCGCCACCTGCGTCGACCGCTTCCAGGCCGGCGCGCTGCAGTTCGGCGACCGCCTCGTCCTTCGTCTTGCCCGTCACGTTCGGCACGGGCAGGCGCGGCGGCGGTCCCTTGCTCAGGATCAGGGTCACCGGGGCGTCGAGCGCGAGCGCCGTACCGGGACGCGGATCGACACCCACGACCTTGCCGATCGGCACGGTGTCGTGGAACGCGTCCTTCGTGGGGTCCTTGGCCGCCTTCAGGCCTGAGGCCTCGATCTCCTTGGTCGCGGCGTCCACCTCGGCACCGGTGGTGATGAACGGCACCACGGGCCTGCCGCGCGACACGACGAGCTTCACCTGCTGGTTCTTGCGCAGCTCCGCGCCAGGACCAGGGTCGGAGCTGATGACCGTGCCGTTGGGCACGTCGTTGGACGGCACCTTCTCGACCAGCCCGGTGAGGTCGGCCTTCGAGAGCAGCACCATCGCGTTCTGCTCGGACTGCCCGGCCACCGACGGCATCTCCGTGTAGCGGCCGGCGCCGACGTACCAGGCGAACAGGCCGACGAGGAGCGCCACCACGACGGCCACGGAACCCCAGATCGTGAAGAGCTTCTTGCGCCTCTTGCGCTCCTCCTCGACCGGGTCGACCTTCGGCTTCCGCTTCTGCGGGGGACGACGGCGTGGCGGCTCCGGCCGCTGCATCGTGCGCGTCGCCGAGTTGCCGACGGGGATACCGGGAGGCGGGGTCGGAGGAGGCCCGGTGCTCACCGTCGTCATCGCGGCCGAGTTCAGGGACGGCTTCGGCACCACCGGCCTGGTCAGCTCGGCCGCCGAGGGAGGAGTGGCGCCGACCGCGACCGGAACCGGCCGCATGATGACCGTCCTGTCGTTCTCGGGTGCCGAACCGGGCACGGGCACCGGCTGCGGCGTCAGGCCCAGGTCCGTGCCCACGCGCTCCAGTTCGGCCAGGAACGCGTCGGCGTTCGCGGGCCGCAGCACCGGGTCGCGCCGCGTCGCCTTGCGCACCAGCGTGTCGAGCGCCAGCGGGATCTCCGGAACCGACGGGACGTCCGAGTTCACGTGCTGATAGGCCACCGAGATGGCCGTCTCGCCGCGATAGGGCGCCTGACCCGCCAGCATCTCGTAGAGCACGATCCCGGCCGCGTAGACGTCACTACGCGCGTCCGCAGCGCCCGATTCCACCTGTTCGGGTGAAAGATAGGCGACGGTGCCGAGGATCTCGCTGTCGCTCGTGACGCCGTTCTCGGCGATCGCGCGGGCCAGCCCGAAGTCCGCCACCTTCACCTGTCCACCAGGCCCGATCAGCACGTTCTCCGGCTTCACGTCCCGGTGCACGAGCCCGGCGCGGTGGGCAGCGCCCAACGCCGACAGCACCGGCCCGAGGATGCTCAGCGCCACGGCGGGAGCGAGCTTGCCGCGCTGATTGAGCAGGTCACGGAGGTTGCCGCCGTCGATCAGCTCCATCACCAGGTACACCTGGTCACCGTCGACGCCCTGGTCGTGCACGGACACCACTGCCGGGTGATGCAACTGGGCCGCCGCGCGTGCCTCGCGCTCGAAGCGCGCGACGAACGCCGGGTCCGCCGTCAGGTGCGGATCCATCACCTTGATGGCCACATCGCGATCGAGGCGAGTGTCGCGACCTCGATAGACGGTGGACATGCCACCGCGCGCCAGCACGGAGTCCACCCGGTAGCGCTGCTCCAGCAGTCCACCCATCACGTTCGAAACCGACCTCTCCACAGTGCGAGATGGTAAAGCTCAGGATGACCCGGTTGGCGGAAGGGCGTTCCCAGTTCGGTTATGGCATCGTGACCCCCGTGAGTGCGATTCCTGCCGCTGCGGATGTATTGGCTGCCGACCTGGAGGTTCTTCCTCTCCCCGAGGTGGCCGACCGAATGGGACTTCCGGTCACCCGGGTCCACCAAATGTTGCGCGACGGGCAACTGCTCGCCGAGCGGCGGGCCGGCGTTCTCGTCGTCCCCGAGGCGTTTCTCGCTGCCGGAGGGGTGGTGAAGGGTCTGCCCGGCACCATCACGGTGCTGCGCGACCAGAACTACTCCACGGACGAGATTCTGCGCTGGCTCTTCACGGAGGACGAAAGCCTCCCTGGCACTCCGATCGAAGCATTGCGCGGAGACCGTGGGCGTGAGGTAAAGCGCCGCGCGCAAGCCATGGGCTTCTAGGTCGTCGATCACCGGGGTTCCAGACGTCTCCGCAGGTGAGAGACGTCTGGAATCCCTGCGCGAGGCTAAAAGAGCGGGGCTCACCCCGGAAACCCGTGAGTCGTCACACGGGCGAGGAGGGCTCGGCCGACGCCCGGCGCCGCCACGGCGAGCCGCCGTGAGTTCGGCACGGCCACACGCCGCCACAACACCTCGCAGCCGACGAGCCCGAGGATGTCGCGGTACAGCGTGTACGCGGTCCGCACGCAGGGCCGCGACGTCGCGGACAGCATCCCGATGCCGGGTTCCGCAGACTGATATATCGCATACGAGTGCGCGACGAGGTCGTCGAGAGTCCGTTGCACCCGCTCGTTTGCGCGACGATGACGACGACACCATTGCAAAAGGTCGCGGTCGACGCCGTGCGCGCCGAGGACGTCCTGCGGCAGGTACACGCGGCCGCGGTCGAGGTCCTCGCCCACGTCGCGCAGGAAGTTCGTGAGCTGGAACGCCGCCCCGAGCCGGGCCGCGTACGGTTCGGCCTCCTCACGCGGCACGACGGTGCCGAGCACCGGCAGCATCTGCAGCCCGATGACCTCCGCCGAGCCGTGCACGTAGACGCCGAGCGCGTCGAGGTCCGCATACTCCGTCACGTCGAGGTCCATCCGCATCGACGCGAGGAAGTCGGTGAACAGCGACCTGTCGATGTCGTAGCGACGCATCGTGTCGGCCAGCGCGTGCAGGATCGGGTTCGACGGCGCCTTCTCCAGGAGCCGCTCCAGCCGGTCGAGTTCACCCGCGCGGTCGGTCACCCCGGCCGCGTCGACGATCTCGTCGGCCCACCGGGCGAACGCGTACAGGGCGTGCACCGCGGGCCGCTGTTCAGGCCGCAGCAGCGTCGTGGCCAGGAAGAACGTCTTGCCGTACCGCGCGTTCACGCGGCGGCAGGCGGCATAGGCGGAGCCCAGGTCCACAGTCCCGGAGCTCATTCGTAGCGAGAGGACAGGCCGAACGGGTCCGGCTTCACCAGTGAGCGCGCCGCGAGTCCCGACACCACCAGCGCGAAGAGCAGGTAGGCCCACGAGTACAGCGCCGTGTCGCCGTTCGGGAACGTCACCAGCAGCAGGAACAGCGACGCGGTCGTCACCGTGACCAGCGCGCCCGTGCTCCACGCGAACCCGGCGGCCAGCGCCAGCGCCCAGGTGAAGTACCAGGGCAGCGTCGCGGGGGACAGCAGCGCCACGGCCAGCAGCGTCAGCGCGCCGCGCCGGACGGCGTTGCGCACCTCGCCGTCGCGCGACGCCCACCACTGCGTGTACGCGATCCAGATCAGCACCACGGAGCCCAGCGCCCGCGCCACGCCGATGAAGATGCCGCCGTCGACGTAGACGAACCAGTTCACGACCATGCGCACGAAGTCGCCGACCGCGCTCGGCACCGACAACCAGTTGATGATCATCGACGAGCTGCGCAGCGCCGGGATCCAGCCGAGGCTCACCCCGGCGATCAGCGTGCACACGAGGAACGTCCCGAGGAACGCGGCCAGGCCCGGCAGCAGCGCCTTGCGGAACTGGGCGCGCTTGTCGCCCTCCAGGCGCGCAGCCCAGATCCAGACGAGGAACGGGACGATCACGACCGCCGTCGCCTTCACCGAGAACGCGAGGGACAGCAGCACGAAGCCGAGAACGTGCCTGCGGTCGAGCACCAGCAGCACACCGGCCGCCATCAGCCCGATCATCAGCAGGTCGTTGTGCGCGCCGCCGATCAGGTGGATCAGCACCAGCGGGTTCGCCGCGACCAGCCACAGCGCGACCGCCGACTTGCCGCCCAGGTGCCTGCTCAGGCCCGGCAGCGCCCAGCACAGCAGCACCAGCCCGCCCGCGAGAGAGAGGCGCATGGCGACGACGCCGAGGATGACGCTCGCGTCCGTGATCCACACGATCGCCTTGGCGACCAGGATGAACAACGGCCCGTACGGTGCCGGCGTGTGCTGCCACACCCAGCTGACGTTCTCGCTGAGCGTGCTCTGCAGGACCGCGGGCCCGACCGTGTACGGGTCGTAGCCGCTCAGCGCGAGCTGGCCCTGTGCCAGGTAGCTGTAGATGTCCTTGCTGAACAGCGGCGGCGCGAACAGCAGCGGCAACGTCCAGACCGTCACCGCGACCAGCACCGCGAAGTCGCCGATCTCACCCCACCGCACGAGGCGGCCGAGCCGGATCCACGCCCAGATGACGAGGCCGAGCCCGAGGTACAAGACCATGCTCGCGAGGTCGCGGCCGTGGCCGTAGCGCAGCCAGCTCAGCCCGACCTGGGCGAGCAGCGGGTCACGCTCGAGGATCGCGCCGGCACCCATGCCCCCGAGCGCGATCAGAGCCACGCCCAGCAGGCCGAGCATGGTCGTGCGGATGGGGATGGCGTAGGTGTTCGTGCGCACGACTGGATCAAGCTCCTGTGGAGGTGCCTCGGAGCTCGTGCGGGGGAGGGACGGAGTTGCTGCCATCGCCCGAACATCGTTGCACAAGGCGCTGAAGCGTCGGCAAGCAACGGGCCACACTGGTCACGTGGACTTAATGCGAGCCGTCCGCCCGGGAAAGGTGATCAACTTCAGAACGTGCGCCTGGTGGAGCTGATCGCGAGGCCGGCGAGCCTGGCGGCGGCCGGTTCGGCCACCGGAGCGGTGTCGAGGGCGGCCAGCGCGCTCTTCGTCAGCTCCTCGATGCGTTCCTCGACGGCGTCGACGGCGCCGACCTTGACGAGGGCGCGCCGGACCTCTTCGACGGTGTCGAGGTCGAGGTCGGGCTTGCCCAGTGCGATATCCAATACATCGGCGCCGAACTGCATGCCGAGCGCGACGAGCAGCGTGCGCTTGCCCTCGGCGAGGTCGTCGCCCGCCGGCTTGCCGGTGACCTCGGGGTCGCCGAACACGCCGAGCAGGTCGTCGCGCAGCTGGAACGCGACGCCGATGTCGGCGCCGAACGCGCGCAGCCCGTCGATCAGCTCCGGCGAACCGCCCGCCATCGCCGCACCCATGTGCAACGGCCGTTCGACGGTGTAGGCGGCGGTCTTGAGCCGGTCGATGCGCAGCGCGGCGTCCGCGGACGAGTCGCCCCGCGCCTGCGTCAGCACGTCGAGGTACTGGCCCGCGAGCATCTCGGTGCGCATGTCCCGCCACGGCTCGCTCATCCGGCGCAGCACCTCCGGCGGCAGTCCGGCGGCGAAGAGCATGTCGTCCGCCCACGCCAGCGCGACGTCGCCGATCAGCACGGCCGCCGACATGCCGAAGCGCTCCGACGAACCGAGCCACCCCTGCTCGCGGTGCCGCGCGCCGAACGCGATGTGCACGGTCGGCTTGCCCCGGCGCACCGACGAGGCGTCCATCAGGTCGTCGTGGATCAGCGCGCACGCCTGGATCAGCTCCAGCGAGCTGACCGCCGTGAGCACCTCGTCCGCGAGTTCGCCGTCGGGATCGCCGCCCGCCGCCCGCCAGCCCCACCACGCGTAGGTCGGGCGGATGCGCTTGCCGCCGCCCAGCACGAAATCGGAGAGCGCGTCCACCGCGCTCGCGAAGCTCGGGTCCATCGCCTCCCCGGACGCGCGCCGGGAGGCCAGGTAGGTGGTCAGCGCTGCTTCGACGTGCTGGGGCAGAGCGGCGTCGATGGGGTGGTGGGACACACGTCCATGGTCCGCTGTGTCCGGGACCACCCGCATGCCGGGGCCCGCGTACCACATGCTGAGCTGGGGTCTCACCTAGCGGAAGACCCACTAGGGTTGGTCCCATGACGTCGGTGGTGGAGCGGCTCCGGGGAGAGTCACCCAAGTTCTCGGTGGAGTTCCTGCCGCCTCGGGACGCGGAGGACGAGAAGGTCCTCTGGAAGGCCGTTCGCGAGCTGGAAGGCCTCGACCCGGCGTTCGTGTCGATCACCTACGGCGCCGGCGGGTCGCGCCGGGACCGCACGATCCGCGCCACCGGCCGCATCGCGCAGGAGACGACGCTGCTCCCCGTCGCGCACCTCACCGCCGTCGAGCACTCGGTGGCCGAGCTGCGCAACGTGATCGGCTGGTACGCGGCGATCGGCGTGCGCAACATCCTGGCGCTGCGCGGCGACCCTCCCGGCGACCCGATGGGCGAGTGGGTCGCGCACCCGGAGGGCCTGAACTACGCCGACGAGCTGGTGCGGCTGGTCCGCGAGCTCGGCGACTTCTGCGTGGGCGTGGCGGCGTTCCCGTACGGGCACCCGCGCTCCGGCGACCTCGACACCGACCTGAAGTTCCTGCTGCGCAAGCTCGACGCGGGCGCGGACTACGCGGTGGCCCAGTTGTTCCACGCGCCGGAGCCGTTCCTGCGGATGCGCGACCGGGTGGCGGAGGCGGGCTGTTCCGCGGCGATCCTGCCGGGAATCATGCCGATGCTCTCGCCGCGAGGCCTGGCCAAGATCGTGGAGCTGTCCGGCGCCGACCTGCCGCTCGACGTCGCGCGCCGGTTGGAGCCGTACGCGGACGACGTCGCGGGGTTCCGGGCGACCGGCATCGACATCGCGACCGAGATGTGCCAGCGCCTGCTCGACGAGGGCGTTCCCGCGCTGCACTTCTACACGATGAACAGGTCCAAGGCGACGAAGGAAGTGCTGGGACGCCTGGGTCTGGTGACCCGCGCCTAGAGAGTGACGTTGCGCTTGTGCGCGATGAGGGCGAGAACGACGACGATCAGCGCGGCACCGCCGGTGAGCCCGGCGACCAGCAGCGCCCAGCCGAAGAACGAGCTGGAGTTCTCGCCCGCGTACTGCACGGTGGCCTGCAGCATCGACGCCTGACCGGGTTTCGGAGACCACGCGATCGTGTTGTTCTCCTCCTCGCGGCCGTTGGTGTTCACGATCTGGCCGGGGAAGCTGACCTTCACCTGGATGTCCGCGCGTTCCACCGGGACCTGGGTCAGGTCGACCGACCCCGACAGCGTGACAAGATCACCCGACCGGCGGAAGCTGAGGCTGTAGCGGCTGTTCGACGAGCTCGTGGACGCCGACAGCGTCCGCATCTCGTCGAACGACAGGCCGTTGAAGAACAGCTGCGTGCCCGCATAGGACTCCACCCGGTACGGCTTGGTGGTGACGCGGCTCGCGAGCTCCGGCGGCACCTTGAGCTGCGGGCCGGGGTCGTTGTCCTGCGTCGGAGGCGTGGCCGCGACGATCTCGCCGGAGATGCGGTCGTCGTCCGACACGGCCATGGCGGCGTACACGCGAACGCAACCGCTCAACGAAAACAGGGTGAGCAGCAAGAAGACCGGCAGCAGAAGTGCCCGGGAACGACGCACGCGGACATCCTGCCAGCACGGCCCAAACGACGCAGGTCCCCTCCAAAGGTCGTGAGCTTGACTAACTACCTTTTGGTGTGGAGGGGCGCGAGGTAGCGTCTCGAAACATGGCATCCGTGCACGAGATCAGCAACAAATTCGTCAGCGACTACGTGGCGCTGGACCCCATCACCGCCACCAGTCTGGGCTTCGCGGGAGCCGACGACCAGCTGACGGACCTCTCTCCGGAAGGGCACGCGGCGCGCGACGAACTCGCCGTCCGCGCTCTCGCCGACATCACCGCCGCACAGCCCGCGGATGCCTCCGAGGAAGCGGCACGCGCCGTCTTCCTGGAACGGACGGGCCTGGAGCACGAGCTGTATGAGGCCGGTGAGACCGAGTCCTCGCTGAACGTCATCGCGAGCCCGATCCAGTCCGTGCGCGACATCTTCGACCAGATGCCGACCGACACGCCGGAGCAGTGGGCCACGATCGGCCGTCGCCTCTCCGCCGTGCCCGCCGCTCTCGACGGTCTGCGCGCCTCTCTCTCACACGCCGCTTCTCGCGGGCACGTCTCCGCGATCCGTCAGGTCACTCAGGTCGCCAAGCAGTGCGACACCTTCGCTACGACCTTCTTCGGCCCGTTCGCCGCTTCCGCCAACGTGGACGGCTCGGTGCGCTCCTCTCTCGACGCCGGCGCCACCGCCGCTGCCGCCGCCTACGCGGACTTCGCCTCGTTCCTGCGCACGACGCTGGCACCACAGGCACCGGCCAAGGACGCGGTCGGCGAGGAGCGCTACCGCCTCGGCTCGCGCTACTTCACCGGGTCGCGGCTCGACCTGGCCGAGGCCTACGCGTGGGGCTGGGAGGAGTTCCTCGGCATCGAGGCCGAGATGAAGAAGGTCGCCGCGCGGCTCAAGCCGGGCGCTTCGCTGGCGGAGACCGCGGCGTTCCTCGACGAGCACCCGCGCTACCAGGTGCACGGCCAGGACGGCCTGCAGACGTGGATGCAGGAACTGTCCGACAAGGCCTTGCTCGACCTGCGCGACGTGCACTTCGACCTGCCGGACGCGCTGATGAGCCTCGAATGCAGGATCGCCCCGCCCGGCGGTGCCGTCGGCGCCTACTACACGCCGCCGACCGCCGACTTCTCCCGCCCCGGCCGCATGTGGTGGTCGATCGCCGAGGGCAAGTCGGTGTTCCCGACGTGGCGCGAGACCTCGACGGTCTACCACGAGGGCGTGCCGGGCCATCACCTCCAGTGTGCGACGGCCGTGTACCAGTCGGAGACGCTGAACGACTTCCAGCGCCTCATGTGCTGGGTGTCGGGCCACGGCGAGGGCTGGGCGCTCTACGCGGAACGCCTCATGCGCGAACTCGGCTACCTCGACGACGACGGCGACCTGCTCGGCATGCTCGACGCGCACCTGTTCCGCGCGGCCCGCGTGATCATCGACATCGGCATGCACCTGGAGCTGGAGATCCCGGCCGGCACCGGCTTCCACCCCGGCGAGCGCTGGACGCCCGAACTCGGCCTCGAGTTCATGATGACCCGCACGCTCTCGGAGCCCGCCCACATCCGCGACGAGATCGACCGCTACCTCGGCTGGCCGGGCCAGGCGCCGGCGTACAAGATCGGCGAGCGCCTGTGGCTCGCCGCCCGCGAGGACGCGCGGACCCGCAAGGGCGCCGACTTCGACCTCAAGGCCTTCCACAAGGAGGCCCTGGAGATGGGCGCGATGGGCCTCGACACCCTTCGTGAACGGTTGGCCGCCCTCTGACCCGTCCCCGTCGTGCAACGCGCTGACCTGCGCTGATCCACCCTTATGCAAAAGACGTTTGCGAACGCCCGCAAACGTCTTTTGCATAACTGATATATCGGTGGGCTGATATATCGGATGTCAGTGGTCACCGGCGGGGCGCAGGCGGAACATCGAGATGCCGAAGCCGGTGCCCGTGAGGCTGCTGTCCTTGCCGGTGCCGCCCACCTCCACCTTGAGTTCGCGAGCGAACTCAAGGTGCGCCCTGGGGCGTTACGCCGGATCGGACCACCGGACGCGCACGCGGTTCGTGATCGGCTCCGGGTCGTCGGTCCGCACGAACTCGAGCCACGGACCCGGCTCGGGCCGGACCGAGGCGAAGCCGTCCCCGTCACGCACCACCGGATGCCCGGTCGCCCTGGCCGACGCCAGCGGATCACGCGAGTCGACGACGACGGCCGCGATCACGCCGGGATATTCCGGGCGGGGTTCGAGGACGCAGAACTCGTTGCCCTGCGGATCGCGCAGCACCACCCACGGCACGTCGCCCTGACCGACGTCGGCGGGTTCGGCGCCGAGCTTCAACGCTCGCGCCACGATGTCCGCCTGGTGTTCGGGCGACGACGAGGCCAGGTCGATGTGCACCCGGTTCTTCTCGATCTTCGGGGCGTCGCTCCACACGAACGTCAACTCGATCTCGTCACCGGCGAACTCGGACCAGAACGCGGCCAGGGCCGGGGGATCCGCCGCCTCGAACGTGATTTCCACGCGTACGAGGGTACTGTCTCGCGCGTGGCGAAGCTGGTGCTCGGACCCCTCCTGAGGCATGTCGACGAATCGTCCGCGACGGTGTGGGTCGAGACGGACGCCGCGTGCGAGGTCGTGATCGCGGGGAACACCGCGCGCACGTTTCAGGCGGGACGGCAGCACTTCGCGCTCGTCAGACTCGAGAACCTCGGCGAGCGCACGGAATACGACGTCCGGCTCGACGGCGAGCAGGTCTGGCCGGAACCCGGCAGCGAGTTCCCGAAACCGGTCATCCGCACCGGTGAGGTCCGCCGGATCGCCTTCGGCTCGTGCCGCGCCGCGCCGACCCAGCCCGTCGGCCCCGACGCCCTCGACGCGTTCGCGCAGCGGCTCATGGAGACGCCCGAGGAAGAGTGGCCGCACGCGCTGATCCTGCTGGGAGACCAGGTCTACGCCGACGAACCCACCGAGGCCACCAAGCAGTGGCTGCGGGAACGCAGGCAGGGCACGGAGGAACCGGACGGCGAGGTCGTGCACTTCGGCGAGTACGCCCACCTCTACCACGAGACCTGGGGCGACCCGGAGATCCGCTGGCTGCTGTCGGTCGTGCCGACGGCGATGATCTTCGACGACCACGACGTGCGCGACGACTGGAACACCTCCGCGACGTGGCGCGCGGAGATGGCGGACAAGCCGTGGTGGCGCGACAGGATCCGCGGCGCCCTCTCCTCGTACTGGGTCTACCAGCACCTGGGCAACCTCAGCCCGGACGAGCTCGCGCGGAATCCCTTGTACGCCAAGGTGAAGGCCCAGGACACGGACGTGCTGCCGTTGCTGGAGGAGTTCGCCGAGGAGGCGGACAAGGAGGTGGAGGGCCGCAAGTCGACGTGGTGGAGCTTCCGCCGCGACTTCGGCCGCGCCCGGCTGCTCATGGTCGACACGCGCTGCGGCCGCATCCTCGAAGAGGACAAGCGGCAGATGGTCAGCGACGCCGAGTTCGACTGGATCGAGGAGAACACCGGCGGCGACATCGACCACCTGCTGATCGGCTCGTCGCTGCCGTGGCTGATGCCACACGCGCTCAGTCACTTCCAGTCCCTCAACGAGATCGGCGCGCGCAAACCGGGCTGGCAGGGCAAAGCCGCCGAGGCGATCAGGCAGGCGGTCGACCTGGAGCACTGGCCGGCGTTCCGCGAGTCGTTCGACCGGCTCACGCGGATGATCGAGAAGGCAGCGGGCAACGGCGCCGCGACGGTCTGCGTGCTGTCCGGCGACGTGCACCACAGCTACGTCGCCGAGGCCGAGTTCCCCAAGCCCACCAAGGCAGTGGTCGCGCAACTCGTGTGCTCGCCCATCCACAACGAGGCGCCGAAGTTCCTGAGGCCGGGGTTCCGGCTGTCGTGGTCGCGCGGGGCCTCGTGGGTGTTCCGCCGCCTCGCGACGCTGGCCGGCGTGCCGGAGGACCTGGTGCACTGGCGCAAGACCAGCGGCCCGCACTTCGGGAACTCCGTGGCAGTGCTGGACTTCGACGGCCCCCGCGCCCGCTACCGGCTGCTGTCGGCAACGGGCGAGGAGACCGCGTCCGTCCTACTTGGTCGCGAGCCGCAGTAGCGCCCACAGCTGCGCGATGGCGTCGTCGTCGCCGACCGTCGTGACCAGACGGTCGGGCAACCGGCCCCACAGCCAGCGGTACATCGTCATCGGGCTCGCCGACACCTGAGCGTCGGCGGCGTGCGCGTCCTCCGGGTCGACCACGCGCCACGCCGACGCGCCGCGCGGGCCGCAGCGCGTGAGCCAAAGGTGGTCCTCGACCTGGATGGCCACGAGGCTCTCCCGCGACCCCCGCACCCCGAGCACGTCCAGCTTGTGTCCCAGCCACAACGTGAGCACCTCGTCGACGCCGTCGATCGCGACCTCGTCGGCGACGGCGCCGGGTTCTACGCCGGAGGCGCCCTGGACGTCCATGCGGTGCACCGTCGTCTCGTGCGCGAGCCGTCGCCGCCAGAACCCGTAGTTCTGCCGGTCAGGCCACCACGTCGCGCACGGCTCGTCCTCGTCGTGCGCCTCGAGTTCCGCGATCACGGCCTCCGCGCCCGACCGCATGAAGTCGAGCGTGTCCTCGCCGGGCGCCGGGTAGTCCTGCCACTCCCCGGCTCGGGGCTCCCGGCCGAGCCTGATCCACGCCAGCACGCTGCGGTAACCGCCGCCGATGTGCCGCACGGTCTCCCCGAGGTTCAGACCGGGACAGGCCGGCACGCCCTTGTGCGGTGGCTGGCCGATCGCGGACATGGCGAGCAGTTCCGCCTCACGACGCAGGATGTCGAGAGAGTTCACCGCATCTCCTCGCTCATCACGCGGTCGACGAGCAGCACGAACTGATGGGTCTGGCGCACCAGGTCGTCGGCCGTGCGCGCGTCGACGTGCCGGGTGATCCCCGCGAGCACGGCAGCCCGCGTGGACGACCACGACGCGAAGAAAGCGGCCCACTCACTCATCTCCGGCGCGAGCGCGCCGAGCAGCACCCACGCGCTGGTCGGCCTCGACCGTCCGCGATGGGGTCGTCCACGTAAGGCGAGCACCGCGGCGGCAGCGCGCAGTGCGGCGAGATAAGCGGTCGCGAACCGCTGCGGGGGTTCGGGCGTCCGCTCCGACTCGGCGAGCGAGTCGTGGGCCTGCCGCAGCAGGGCGAGCGCGGACGCGGGTGGCAACGGGATGGGGAAGGCTGCCGGATTCGAAAGATCGGCTGTCATCTCGGCCTCCTCGTGGCGTCGGTGAACGACGTCACCGCCGAGGGGAAGCCGGCGGCTCTCGGAGGTGGGGTGCTTCCCCCACCCCACCTCCGAGGCATGGTGAGACTCGAACACATGTTCGAGTCTCCGTCAGCGTAGCTCCCGGCCGATGGATTCCTCAACCCGCCCCACCACGTGGGCGCGAGTCGTGGTCTGATGGATACGTGAGTGCGCTCGAACACCCCGGAATCCGCAAGGTCGCGGAAGCCCTGCCGTCAGCCACCGCCGAACGCATCGTCGTGCTGCCGGACGCCGTGCGGACCGCGGCGGCCGCCGCGGAAGCGGTGGGCGTGCAGGTCGGCGCGATCGCGAACAGCCTGCTGTTCGCCGCGGTGCGTGACGGAGTCGCCGCCCCGCTGCTGGTCCTGACCTCGGGCGCACACCGCGCGGACACGTCGATGGTGGCCGAACTCGTGGGCGCGGACGCCGTGAAGCGCGCCGCCCCGGAGTTCGTCCGCGAGCACACGGGCCAGGTGATCGGCGGGGTGTCGCCGGTCGGGCACCCGGCGCCGATCGAGACCATCGTGGACAGGGCGTTGTCCGGTTACGAGGAGATCTGGGCGGCCGCGGGGCATCCGCACGCCGTCTACCCCACGACCTTCGCGGATCTGGTGGCGCTGACGGGCGGACGCGTGGCGGTGGTGACGGCATGACGGCCTCGCCGCGCCTGGAGCGCATCGTCGAGATGACGGCCTCGGAGCTGAACGTGCGGCTGGGCGAAGCGCTCGCGCTGTACGTGACGGCCATGAACTACCCGCCCGGCACCGTCGAGCAGCGCGCCCCGATGTGGCTCGCGCACATGATGCGCGAGGACTGGCGCTGCGTCGTCGCGCTGGGGGAGCAGGACGAACTCGTCGGCATCGGCTACGGCTATCGCGGCGCGGCCGGCCAGTGGTGGCACGAGCAGGTGCGGCGCGGGCTGATGCAGGTCTCGCCGCCCACCGTCGTCGAGGACTGGCTCACCGACTACTTCGAGCTGACCGAACTGCACGTGCTGCCGCGCGCCCAGGGCCGTGGCCTCGGCGAGGAGCTGTTGCGCCGCCTGATGGAGGGCGTGTCGTCCTCCCGCGTGCTGCTGTCCACGCCCGAAGGTCCGAGCAAGGCGTGGAAGCTCTACCGCCGCGTCGGCTTCGTGGACGTGTTGCGGCACTACCAGTTCACCGGCGACCCGCGGCCGTTCGCGGTCCTCGGCCGCGCCCTGCCCGTGAACTGACACCGCCGGTCAGTCAACTCGCCTGAACCACCCAAGCCCCCGAGTCGCGCCGCGGCTCGGGGGCTTGTTGTTGCGATCACCCGACCCGAGCCCTACGCTCACTGATATGCAATATATTGGATATGGGTCACTGAAGGAGCGGGCGGCGGCCGAGATACGGACGGCGATCGTGCGCGGCGACCTGGAGCCGGGCACGCCCATCAAGGACGTCGAACTGGCGGAGAAGCTCGGCCTGTCCCGCACCCCGGTGCGCGAGGCACTCGCCACGCTGACCGACGAGGGCCTGGTCGAGACCAAGCCGCACGCGTACACGCGTGTCACCGCGCTGGAAGCGGAACCCGTGCGCGACGCCCTCGTCGTCGTCCAGTCCATGCACGCCCTCGCCATCGGCATCGCGGTGCCGAAGATGCCGGCCGAGGACCTCGCCGCGATGCGCGCCGCGAACAAGGCCTTCAAGAAGGCGCTCGACACCAACGACGCCGTCGCCGCGCTGGCCGCCGACGACGAGTTCCACGCGGTGGCCGTCCACCGCTGCGGCAACTTCGCGATCGCCGCGACCATCGACCGCTTCACCCCGCTGGTGCGCCGGGCCGAGCACAGCCGGTTCTCCTCGCCGGACGCCCGCCACTCCGTCACCCAGCACCAGCAGATCATCGAGGCGTGCGAGAAGGGCGACCCCGCGCTGGCCGCCACCCTGGTCGACGAGAACTGGAACACCCTGGAGGCCGAGCTGTGAACAGATTCCCGCTCCTCTTCGGCCCCTCGCCGGTCCACCGCCTGGACCGCCTCACCGCTCACCTCGGCGGCGCCGCGGTCTGGGCCAAGCGCGAGGACTGCAACTCCGGCCTCGCCTACGGCGGCAACAAGACCCGCAAGCTCGAGTACCTCGTCGCCGACGCGCTCGCCACCGGCTGCGACACCCTCGTGTCGATCGGCGGCATCCAGTCCAACCACACCCGGCAGGTCGCGGCCGCCGCGGCCAGGGCAGGCCTGAAAGCCGTGCTGGTGCAGGAGAGCTGGGTCGACTGGGCCGACGTCGGCAGCGACCGGGTCGGCAACATCCTGCTCAGCCGCATGATGGGAGCCGACGTCCGGCTGGTGAGCGCCGAGTTCGGCATCGGCGTCAAACCCGCCTGGGAACAGGCGATCGAAGAGGTCCGCGTGAACGGCGGCAAGCCCTACCCGATCCCCGCCGGCGCCTCCGACCACCCGCTGGGCGGCATGGGCTTCGCGAACTGGGCCGACGAGGTCCGCCAGCAGGAAGCCCAGCTCGGCGTCTTCTTCGACACCGTCGTCGTCTGCTCGGTCACCGGCAGCACCCAGGCGGGCATGGTCGCCGGTTTCGCGAACGACCCGAACCGCCGCGTGCTGGGCATCGACGCGTCCGCCAAACCCGCCGAGACCCTCGCCCAGATCACCCGCATCGCGCACAACACCGCCAAGCTCCGCGAGGTCACGGTGTCCGAAGAGGACATCCTCCTCGACGACCGCTTCCACGCCGGCACCTACGGCATCGCCGACGAGTCCACCGTGGACGCCATGCGCCTGGGCGCGAGCCTCGAAGGCATGATCACCGACCCGGTCTACGAGGGAAAGTCCCTGGCAGGGCTCATCCACCTCGTGTCGTCGGGCGAGATCGGCCGCGACAGCACGGTCCTCTACGCCCACCTCGGCGGGCAGCCGGCGCTCAACGCCTACAGCTCCCTGTTCCCCGCGTAAGTCACGCGCGCAGGCGCAGACCCTTCGGAGTGGCGCGGAAACCGGCTTCCTGCAGGACCGTCGCCAGGTGCGAGGTCAGCGCGACCTCGCCGTCGGCCCGCTGGACCGCCAGCTGGCCCAGCCAGCCATCGCGGACGGCCCGGCTCAGGGCGTTCGCGGCGGTGCGCAGGGTCGGCTCGTCGTCGGTGAACGACAGCAGTGATTTACCTCCTCTCTCCACGTAGAGCGCCGGGGTGCCGTCGACCAGCACCGCCAGCGCGCCGGCCTTGCGAGCCGGTCGGTGTTTGCCCTCGCCCAACGGGTCCGGCCACGCCAGCGCGGCACCGTAGGGCTGGGCGGGATCGGCCGCGGCGAGCACCACCGCGGCCTGGTCGGCCGGGGACGGCTGACCAGGAGGACGGGACAACGCCCGCAGGCGATCCACCGCGCCGCGCGCCGCGAACTGGGCCGCGCCCAGCCCCTCGACGACGTAGCCGCGGATGACCTGTCCCGACTCCTCCATGGCCCGCAACACCTTGTAGACGCCGCTGAACCCACCTGTCACGCGCTCGGTGTCCAGCGCGCCCCTGGTCAGCACGCCGTGGCGTTCCAGGAAAGCCTCGGCGCGAGCGTGTGCCCGGCGGGTCGGGTCCTCCGCCGGCGCGACCGCCAGGGACCAGCGACCGGCGGCGGTCGGCGGCCCCGTGCGGGAAGGCATGTCGGGACGAGCGGCGCGCAGCCGTGCATAACGGCCGCGCGGGGCAGTGCGGCGAGGCTTGTGCGCCGCCCCGCCACCGGACACCAGCGCGCGCAGCGGCGCCAGCGTGTCGTTGGTGATCAGCCCCGCCCACACCAGATCCCACAGCGTGCCGACGACTTCGGCGTCCGTGCACGTCACGGTGAGCGAGGCCCGGTCGACCACCTGGCGGAAGAACAACGCCCCGCCGGACAACGCCTCCAGCACCGCCGTGTGCAGCGGCGACTCCGGAATGGACTCCGGTACCAGGTCGGGCAGCAGCAGATCGGCCACGTCGGTCGGCGCGAGCGCGATCCAGCCGTCGCCACCGGCCAGCGCGCCACACCCCGTCCACGTGACCTCGCCGGACGCCGTCAGCTCGTCCAGCAACGCCGGGTAGTAGCCGGGCAACCGGGACGGGAACAGCAGCGATTCCAGGGCGCTCGCGGGAAGTGGCGCTCCGGCGAGCTGTTCCACCACCGAGAACACGTCGTCGACCGTCGGCGCCGACCGCAACCGGCGGCCCAGGCCGTGCCACTGCGGGAGGAATCGGCCCAGCGCGGCGGGTTCGACCGGCTCCACCTCGGACCGCAGCAGAGCCAGCGAGGCCCGGCGCAGACGGCGCAACACGTCCGCGTCGCAGTACTCGGTGTGCGTGCCACCAGGCCGGAGCTCACCGCGCACCAACCGGCCCGTGGCCGCCATGCGTTCCAGCACCCCCGTCACCACGGCCACGCCCAGACCGAAGCGGGCGGCGGGTTCGGAGGCGGGGAACGGCCCGTGCGTGCGGGCGTAACGGCTCAGCAGATCGCCCAGCGGGTCCGCCACCGGTTCGGTGAACGCCTCCGGCACGCCGACCGGGAGAGCGACACCGAGCGCGTCACGGACCTTGCCCGCGTCCTCGATCGAGATGCTGCGTTCCTCGCCGGCGATCCGGACCCGGATCACCCGGCGCTCGGACACCAGTTCGTCGAGCCACGCGCGGGGAACACCGCGTTCGAGCGCCTCAGCGTCGGAGAGATCTCCCAGGAACCGCAACAGGTCCGCGGTGTCCTCGGCGTGCCGCGGCCGGCGGTCCTCTGAGAGGCGCTGCAGGCTGCGTTCGACCTCGGCCACGACCTCCGGGTCGAGCAGTTCGCGGATCGCCTCCGAGCCGAGCAGTTCCGCGAGCAGCGTCGAGTCGAGCGACAACGCCGCCGCACGCCGTTCCGCCAGCGGAGCGTCCAGCTCGTAGAGGAACATGCCGACATAGCCGAAGAGCAGGCTGCGGGCGAACGGCGACGGCGACTGCGTCTCCACCTCGACCACGCGCACCTTGCGCGCGCGGACGTCCGACATCAGCTCCCGCAGGCCCGGCACGTCGTACACGTCCTGCAGGCACTCGCGCATCGCCTCCAGGACCACCGGGAAGCTCTCGTACTTCGAGGCGACCGACAGCAGTTGCGCCGACCGTTGCCGCTGCTGCCACAACGGGGTGCGGCGGCGTGGATCACGGCGGGGCAGCAGCAGGGACCGGGCCGCGCACTCGCGGAACCGGGCCGCGAACAACGCCGAGCCGCCCACCTCCGCGACCACGATCTGCTCGACCTCGTCGGGATCGAGCAGCACGTCCTCCGCGCCCGCCGTCACCTCCACGCCCTCGTAGTCCAGGGCGTCGGGCAGCCGCAGCACGATGCCGTCGTCGGAGTGCGCGGCCTGCACCTCGACCCCGCGCTTCTCCCGCAGGCGTGCCGCGATCGCGAGCGCCCACGGAGCGTTGACCTGGGCGCCGAACGGGGAGTGCACGACGAGCCGCCAGTCGCCCAGCTCGTCGCGGAACCGTTCCACCAGAACGATCCTATCGTTCGGGACGTGCCGCGTGGCCTCCCGCTGCTCGCCCAGGTACGCGAGCAGGTTGTCCGTCGCCCACTCGTCCAGACCGGCGGACCTGGCCCGTTCACGCGCCGCCGAGTCCTCCATCGTGGACACTTCGCGCAGGAACTTGCCCATCGCACGGCCGAGTTCCAGCGGGCGGCCGGGAGCGTCGCCCTTCCAGAACGGCATCCGCGCGGGCTGCCCCGGCGCGGGCACCACGATCACCCGGTCGTGCGTGATGTCCTGGACCCGCCACGACGACGTGCCCAGCAGGAACGTGTCGCCGACCCGCGACTCGTAGACCATCTCCTCGTCGAGCTCACCGACGCGCGAACCGGCCCCGTTCTCCGAGGCCGGGGTCATGACGGTGTACATCCCCCGGTCGGGGATCGTGCCGCCGGACGTGACCGCCAGCCGTTGCGAGCCCGGCCGGCCGCGCAGTTCGGAGTTCACCCGGTCCCAGGTGATCCGGGGCCGCAGCTCGCCGAACTCCTCGGACGGATACCGGCCGGACAGCATGTCGAGCACCGCGTTCAGCGCCGAGTCCGGCAGCCCGGCGAACGGCGCGGCCCGCCGCACCAGCGCCGTCAGCTCCTCGACCGTCCACGACTCCATCGCCACCATCGCCACGATGTGCTGCGCCAGCACGTCGAGCGGATTGCGCGGGAACCTCACGGCCTCGATCGCGCCGTCCCGCATCCGTTCCGCCACCACCGCGCACGACACCAGGTCGCCGCGGAACTTCGGGAACATCACGCCCCGCGACACCGCGCCGACCTGGTGCCCGGCCCGGCCGACGCGCTGCAGCCCGGACGCGACCGACGGCGGCGCCTCCACCTGCACCACCAGGTCGACCGCGCCCATGTCGATGCCGAGCTCCAGCGACGACGTCGCCACGACGCACGGCAGCCGCCCGGTCTTCAAGTCTTCTTCCACGGCCGTGCGCTGCTCTCGCGACATCGAGCCGTGGTGCGCGCGGGCGACGGACGCGGTCTTCTGCACCGTCATGCCCGACTGGCCGATGGCCTCGGCCGGGAACGACTCCAGCTCGGCCGCCTCTTCGGCGAGCTCGTTGAGGCGCGCGGTCAGCCGTTCCGCGAGCCGCCGCGAGTTCGCGAAGACGATCGTCGACCGGTGCGCCCGCACGAGTTCCAGGATCCGTGCCTCGACCGACGGCCAGATGGACGTGCGTTGCTCGGCTCCCGCGGCCGACCCCGACACCTCACCCGTCGGCTGGCCGAGCAGCGCCATGTCCTCGACCGGCACCTCCACCTCGACCTGGATGACCTTCGGGGTCTTCGGCTGCACGACCGACACCGGCCGCCCGCCGGCGAGGAACGTGCTGATCTCCTCGACCGGCCGCACCGTCGCCGACAACCCGATCCGCTGTGCGGGCCGTTCGAGCAGCGCATCGAGCCGTTCCAGCGACAACGCCAGGTGCCCGCCGCGTTTGGTGCCAGCCACCGCGTGCACCTCGTCGACGATCACCGTCTCCACGCCGCGCAACGACTCGCGCGCCGACGACGTGAGCAGCAGGAACAACGACTCCGGCGTCGTCACCAGCACGTCGGGGGGAGTGCGCCCGAACGCCCGCCGCTCCTCGGGGGACGTGTCGCCCGTCCTCATGCCCACGGTGATCGACGGTTCCGTCACCCCCAGCCGCTGAGCGGCCTGCCGGATGCCGGTCAGCGGAGCGCGCAGGTTTCGTTCGACGTCCACCGCCAGCGCTTTCAACGGCGACACGTACAGCACCCGGCAGCGCCGTTTCGGCTCCGCCGGCGTCGGGGAGGCGGCCAGCCGGTCCAGTGCCCACAGGAACGCGGCCAGCGTCTTGCCCGAGCCCGTCGGGGCGATGACCAGCGCGTGTTCGCCCGCCGCCGCGGCCGCCCACGCACCTGTCTGCGCCTGGGTGGGCGCGGCGAAGGCCCCGGCGAACCACTGCCTGGTCGCCGGTGAGAATGCCTCCATCACGTCCATGGCGACCATCATGACGCCGGGGTCTGACAATTTCCGATCGCGCAGGTCCGAGCACCCGGCGAAGCCCTCTGTGGCACGATCACCGCAGTACGTCTGCGAGGGGAGCACGGTGCGCGTCCTGTCCGTCGACCTGGGCACCGCCAACACGGTTGCGGTGCTGTCCGACCACGGCGTGGTGGATGTGGACGGTGGGCCGACGATGCCCTCGTCCGTCTACCTCGACGAGGACGGCTCCCTGCGCGTCGGCAGAGAAGCGGAGCGGCGTTCGCGTCAGGACCCGTCGCGCTACGAGGCGAACCCCAAGCGCCACATCGACAAGGCGACCCTCAAGCTCGGCGAGCAGAACCTGCCGGTCAACGACGCGCTCGCGGCCATCTACGCCCGCGTGCTGGAGGCCGTCACAGCGCTGCTGAAAGGCGAGCACCTCGACGAGATCCGCCTGACGCACCCGGCGGAGTGGGGCCCGAGCAGGCGCAACAAGCTGCTGTCCTCGGCCAGGCTCGCGGGCATGACCGGCGAGCTCGTGCCGGTTCCCGAGGCCACCGCGGTCGCCTCGCTCAGCGGCGGCCGCCCGCTCGCCGTCTACGACTTCGGCGCCGACACGTTCGACGTCTCCGTGCTCGACGCCCAGCACCGCATCCTCGCCGACGGCAGCCTCAGCGACGTCGGCGGTCTCGACGTCGACCAGGCGCTGCTGGAGCACATCGGCCGCACGGTCTCCCACAAGGACCCGGCCGGCTGGCAGCGGCTGATGCGCCCGGTCACGGTCGACGACCACCGCGCCCGCCTCGGCCTGCGCGAGGAACTGCGCCTCGCGAAGGAGGACCTCTCCGAGCTGCCTCAGGTCGAGGTGCTGATGCCGGAGCCGTTCGAGAAGGTCGTCATCACACGTGCCGAGCTGGAGGCGCTGGTCCGGTCGAGCCTGATCCGCACCACCGAGCTGCTCATCTCCACGGTGCACCGGGCCGGGGTCACGCCCGAGCACGTCTACCTCGTCGGCGGGTCCTGCCGGATGCCGCTGGTCGCGCAGATCATCGCGGAGAAGGTCGGCATCGTCCCGACCAACCCCGACCACCCGGAGACGATCGTCGCGACCGGCGCGCAGGTCGTGGACCGGGCGTCGATCACGCTCAGGGCCGAGGACGAGAAGCCCAAGTACGTCGAACCGCCCACGGTCGTGACCGCGCCGGTCAGCCCCGCCGTGAGCGGGCCGCACCCGGTGAACCCGAACGTCAGCGGCCCGAACCCGGTGGTCAGCGGCTCCTACCCGAGCGGTTCGTACCCGAGCGGGTCCTACCCGAGCGGGTCCTACCCGAGCGGCGCGTACTCGGCGAGCGGCGCCTACCCGGTCACCGGCCCGTACGCGGTGAACCCGAACGTCAGCGGCAGCTACCCGGCGAACTTCCCGCAGCAGGCGGCGAAGAAGAAGGACAACAAGAAGGTCCTCATCGGCGCCGGCGCGGCGGTCCTCGTGGTGGCGGGCGTCATCGGCGCGGCCTTCGCGCTGTCCGGCCCGAACCTGCCCAGCGCCGACGAGTGCAAGGACGACACCGCGCAGGACGGTCAGGGCTTCACGAAGTGCCTGCGCCAGCTCGCGGGCACCGTGCCGGACGGCGGCGGCTGCGAGAAGGCCGACTCCGCGCAGATCACCGGCATGGAGGAGATCAAGGGCACGGTCGTGAGCTGCACGATCCGCGACGGCTACGCGGTCCAGTACATCCTCACCGACAGCGTCACCGGCGCCGAGAACAACGCGGCCTCCATCGCGAAGTCGTTCCAGACCGACCACGTCGAGGCCGACTGGACCGGCAACGGCCTGGAGGGCGACTACCGCGCGGCCACGTCGAGCGGCACCGGTGTGCTGGTGTTCACCGCCAAGGGCCGTCCGATGTTCGGCATCCTCACCAAGACCGCCGAGGAGAACGCGGACGAGCTCAAGGCCGACGAAATGGCCGATTTCTTCGAGAAGTCCGTGCAGCCGGGGGAGTAACCGCCCCTGATGGACCTGTCGGCGAGAGGTCCCGTCGTGTCACGATCGTGATCATGTTGACCGTCGCGCCGCAGGTCGAACGCGTGCAGCGCAAGGTCGTCCGGGTCCTGACCGGCACCCAGATCCTGGGGTCGGCGGCGGTGACGATCGGCCTCGCGTTCAGCACGCTGATCGCCGCATCGCTCTCCGGGTCCGAGGCCGTCGGCGGGCTCGCGCAGACCGCGGCGGTCGCCGGTGCCGCGATGCTCGCCCTGCCAGGAGCCCGGCTCGCGCAACGCAGCGGACGTCGTCCCGCGCTCATCCTCGGCTACGGCATGGGCGGGCTCGGCGCCCTGATCGCCGCCGTCGCTGTGGGTCTCGGTCTGTGGCAAGTGCTGCTGGTGGGCCTCCTCCTGTTCGGAGGGGCGTCCAGTGCGAACTACGCGGCTCGTTATGCCGCAACGGATCTGGCGCATCCACAACGCCGTGCGCGTGAACTCTCCCGCGTGGTGTGGGCGGCCATGATCGGCGCGATCATCGGCCCGAACCTCGCCGATCCCGCGGGGAAGGCGGCCGCGTCCCTCGGCCTGCCCGCGGGGGTGGGGCCGTTCCTGCTGGCGGCCGTTGTGCTCGGCGCCGCCGTGCTGGTGATCCAGTTCGGACTGCGGCCGGATCCGCTGGTCGTCGTGAAGAGCACTCGACCGGTTGAATCTCCGGACTGCTGCGCGGGAGGTGCCAGCGGCGAGAGTCCCCGCGGCCTCAAGGTCTGGGCGACGCTCGGCCCGATGGCACGACTTGCACTCGTTGGTGTGACGTTGTGCCACACCGCGATGGTCGGGCTGATGTCGATGACACCCGTGCACATGAACCACGCCGGGTCGTCGTTGCGCGTGGTCGGCGTCGTGATCAGCCTGCACGTCGCCGCGATGTACGCGGCGAGCCCGCTGTTCGGGTGGATGGCGGACCGGCTGGGCCGCGTGCCGGTGCTCGCGATCGGCGCGTCGCTGGTGGTCGCGGCGTCCGGGGTCGCGGGCATGGCGCCCTCGCACGACGCCCCGCAGCTCGCCGCGGGACTGGCGCTGCTCGGGTTCGGCTGGTCGGCGGGGATGGTGGCGGGATCCGCGCTGCTGACCGAGTCCGTGCGGGTCGAGGACAGACCCGCCGCGCAGGGACTGTCCGATCTGGTGATGAACGTCGGCGCCGCCGTCGGGGGAGCGGTGTCCGGGATCGTCGTGACGGCGTGGTCGTACGCGGCGCTCGGGCTGATCGTCGGCTTCACCGCCCTGCCGCTGCTCGTCGTGTGCCTCTTCGCATCGCTGCGCAGGCCCGTTCGTTAGGGTCTCCCGGTGCGCATCACCATGTTCCGCAAACTCATGGCGGGGGAGTTCGGCCAGGTCAGGGCCGAGATGATCGCCCGCGACCACGTGCTGTCGTCGCTCGGGGGCCGTACCGCCGACGAGGCGCTGGAGGCCGGAACCGAGGCCAAGGAAGTCTGGATCGCGGTCTGCGAAGCGTTCGATGTTCCGGAAAATCGCCGCTGAGCGAGGTGCCGGGAGTGTCGCGTGTGCTCGAACACGTGTTCGGCTACAGTGGCCCCGACCCCCGGCTTCGCAGAATTGTCAGACCCCGCCAGTAGCGTCAGGTCCAACATGACGAAGCAACGGCAGACGACAAAAGGTGGACCCAAGATGGCACCCGCAGCACCCGACCGGGACAAAGCGCTCGAGCTGGCCCTGGCGCAGATCGACAAGCAGTTCGGCAAGGGCTCCGTGATGCGGCTCGGCGAAGAGGGCCGTGCCCCGATCGCCGTGATCCCGACCGGCGCGATCGCCCTGGACGTGGCGCTCGGCATCGGTGGCCTGCCGCGCGGCCGGGTCGTCGAGATCTACGGTCCGGAGTCGTCGGGTAAGACGACCGTGGCGCTGCACGCCGTGGCGAACGCGCAGAAGGCCGGCGGCATCGCGGCGTTCATCGACGCGGAGCACGCCCTCGACCCCGAGTACGCGAAGAAGCTGGGCGTCGACACCGACGCGCTCCTGGTGTCGCAGCCCGACACCGGTGAGCAGGCGCTCGAGATCGCGGACATGCTGGTCCGCTCCGGCGCGCTCGACATCCTGGTCATCGACTCGGTCGCCGCCCTCGTGCCGCGCGCCGAGATCGAGGGCGAGATGGGCGACAACCACGTCGGTCTGCAGGCCCGCCTGATGAGCCAGGCGCTGCGCAAGATCACGGGTGCGCTCAGCAACTCCAACACGACCGCGATCTTCATCAACCAGCTGCGTGAGAAGATCGGCGTGATGTTCGGCTCCCCGGAGACCACGACCGGTGGTAAGGCGCTGAAGTTCTACGCCTCCGTGCGTCTGGACGTGCGCCGCATCGAGACCCTGAAGGACGGCGGCGAGCCCGTCGGCAACCGCACCAGGGTCAAGGTCGTGAAGAACAAGGTCGCGCCGCCGTTCAAGCAGGCCGAGTTCGACATCCTCTACGGCAAGGGCATCAGCCGCGAGGGCTCGCTCATCGACATGGGCGTCGACCAGGGCATCCTGCGCAAGTCCGGCGCCTGGTACACCTACGAGGGCGACCAGTTGGGGCAGGGCAAGGAGAACGCCCGCAAGTTCCTGCTGGACAACCCGGACATCGCCAACGAGGTCGAGAAGCGCATCAAGGACAAGCTCGGCATCGGCGCGACCCTCGACGCCGACGAGACGGTTCCCGTCGCGCCGGTCGAGTTCTGAGGTCGTGAGGGTTGAACGAGGCTGAGGAGCAGCGCAAGGCGCGGGACATCTGCTACGCGCTGCTCACCGCTCGGGCCCGTTCCCGGCAGGAGCTGTACGACGCCCTGCTGCGCAAGGAGATCAGCCCCGGTGTCGCCGAGATCGTCCTCGGCAAGTTCGACCGTGCCGGTCTGATCGACGACGCGCAGTTCGCCGAGATGTGGGTGCGGTCCCGGCACACGTACAACGGTCTGGGCCGCCGTGCCCTGGCCATGGAACTGCGCCGCAAGGGCGTGGCGGACGAGGTGGTGGCCGAGGCCGTCGCCGCGGTCGACAGCGAGGCCGAGGAAGAGCGTGCCCGCGAACTGGTCCGCAAACGGCTGCGCACCATGTCCGGCGTGGACGAGACGGCGAAGATCCGTCGGCTCGTGGGTGCGTTGGCGCGCAAGGGTTATGCGGAGGGCCTCGCCTATCGTGTGGTGCGAGACGAGCTGCGCACCGCGGGGGCAGAGGCCTCGGCACTGGACGAGCCCTGGTCTTAGGCCAGGGCGGGTCCCGCTCACGTGTCCGTTGGCGTGCCGTAACCGATCACGCCATAGCGGTGGTTGGCTCCGAGTAGCCTGAAAAGCGTGAGCACTACTCCCGACGCGTCGTCCGTCGTGACCCCCACGGTCTCCGACCTGCTCTGCTTCGACCTCTACACGACGTCGCGGGCGGTCACGGGCTTCTACCGGCCGATCCTCGACAAGGCGGGCATCACCTACCCGCAGTTCCTGGTGATGCTGCTGCTGTGGGAGCGGGACTCGAGGCCGATCCGGGAGCTCGTGCACGAACTCGACCTGGAGTACAGCACGCTCTCGCCGTTGATCAAGCGGCTGGAGAAGAGCGGCCTGCTGGTGCGCGTAACGCATCCCGATGACGAGCGCTCGGTGCTCGTGCAGCTCACGGACAAGGGCCGTGACCTGCGGTGGATCGGTGCCGAGATGTTCAACCAGCTCGGCCAGGCGCTCGGCATGACGCTGGAGGAGATCACCGTTCTCCGCAAGGCGCTGAACCGGGTCAAGCACGGCGCCGAACGCCAGTGAGCTGAAACACATCGCGTGCGAGGTAAATCGTCGGGTAACTTACATCGTGCACGATCTAATCGAGCGCGATGCACCACCGTCAAGGTGGCCGACGAGAGAGTGAGAGACCAATGCGAGTTCGCAAGGTGTTCGCGGTTCTGGGGACGCTGCTGGCGCTGGCTGCCGTTGTTCCGTCCGGCGCCGGTGCCGCGGAGGAGACCGAGAAGCAGGGCGCCAAGAAGCCGACCGTCGTGCTGGTGCACGGTGCGTTCGCCGACGCGTCCAGCTGGAACGGTGTCGTGGAACGCCTGCAGCGCAAGGGATTCCCGGTCGTCGCGGTCGCGAACCCGCTCCGGTCCGTCACCGGCGACGCGAACTACCTGCGCAAGGTGCTCGCCTCGATCGACGGCCCGATCGTTCTCGCCGGACATTCCTACGGCGGCATGGTCCAGTCGCAGGCGGCGCTCGGCAACCCGAACGTGAAGTCGCTCGTCTACGTCGCGGCGTTCGCACCGGAGAAGGGCGAGAGCGCCCTCGAACTGTCGAACAAGTTCCCGGGCAGCACCCTCGGCGACACGCTGTCGACGATCGACATCGGAGACGGCAGCAAGGACCTGACGATCCAGCAGGACAAGTACTGGCAGCAGTTCGCGGCCGACGTGTCCCGCAAGGACGCGACGCTGGCGGCGGCGACACAGCGGCCGATCAACGACACCGCGCTGACCGAGAAGGCCGGCGAGCCCGCGTGGCACACCATCCCGTCGTACTTCGTGGTGGCGGGCAAGGACAAGAACATCCCGATCGCCGCGCAGAAGTGGATGGCCGAGCGCGCCCACGCCCGTGCGGTCGTCGAGGTCCGGGGCGCCTCGCACTCGGTGGCGGTGTCGCAGCCGGACACCGTGGCCGACCTGATCGCGCGCGCCGCGCGGTAGTTCTGAGGACGAAAGACGGGGAATCCGGGACGCGGGCAGGGGCGTCCCGGATTCCCCGCGTTCTCAGGGCTTCGCGAGCGTGCAGCCGGGCAGCGCCAGGTTCAGCGTCGTGCCGGAGCCGAAGCAGGAGGCGAAGCCGAAGGTCTGCTGGCCGTAGTTGGTGCCCTTGCGAACGGTGATCTTGCCGTCGGCGTCGACCTCGCACGGGTTGTTCATCGTGCAGCGGCCGCCGCTCTCGTTGCCGGTGTTGTTGACACCGACGACCTTGCCGCTCGCGTTGTCGATGATCGGCGAACCCGACGTGCCGCCGATGGTGTCGCACGAGGGCGTGTAGCGCAGCGAGTCATGCCACGTCCAACTGGCTTCCTTGACCTGGTGGACGAAGCCGTCGATCTGGCAGGAGTAGATCTTCTTCCAGTACCCGGAGACGATCTGGATCTCCGTCCTGGCGGCGGGCCGCGAAGCCGACAGTTCGAGCGCGCGACCGCCGTGCTGCCGCTGGATCTGCTGGTACGTCGAGTCGAGCCGGTAGAGCGCGGCGTCGGTGCCGGTCATCGTCGCGTAGACGATCTTGGAGCTCTTCAGCTTCCCGATCTCCGCACCGGAGCCGCCGAGCAGCGTGAACGTGCGGTCCACCGGCTTGTCGACGATCACCTGGCCCGGCTTCATGAGCTCGACGCAGTGGCCGTTCGTGAGGACGAGCGCCTGGTCCACGGGAGCCGAGGAAGGCAGGCGGACCAGCGAGCCGGAGCAGTTGCTCAGTTTCACCACGCCGGTGAAGTCGACGGCGGCCTGTGCCGGTGTCGTCGTCACGCCGAGCACGGCGATCGCTGCGAGCAGGATTCCGGCGAGTCGTCGTGCCATGTACGGATCGTAGTCGCTTCGCTACCTTCGGGAGTCGGCTGACTGGCCGATCGTAACTCGATCGAGTGACGCTGCCGGGCGCCGCTAACGGGTAAAGCAGACCAATCGACGTCGTGGTCACACATCGCAACCGCCAGGAGCCGTGATGACCTATCCGCCGCCCGTCTACGCCCCGCCTCCGGTAGCACCGCGGAAACCCACAAGATTCGGTGCGCTCGCCTGGACCGCGGTGATCCTCGGGATCGTCGGTGTCGTCGGCTCATGGGTCATCTTCCTCAACAACCTCACAGCGATCGCCGCGTTCGTCGGGATCGTGCTCGGCGTCATCGCGTTGTTCGGCACCCGCAAGGTTCTCGCGGCGGTCGGTGTCGTCCTTTGTGTCCTGGCGATCGTCTTCACCGTGGTGGCGCAGCAGGCCGCGGCCAAAGAGTTCGACAAGATCCTCAACGGTGACGTGAACCAAGGGCAGGTCGGCGCGCCCGGTGAGACCGCCCGGCAGGACGCGATCGCCGAGAATCCCACGTGGGGCAAGCGGTACTCGTGGGCGAACGGCCTCTCCGTCGACGTCGCCGCGCCGGTCGCGTGCACACCCGGCCAGTACGCGGCGCCGCCGAAAATCGCCCGCGCCGTCAAGTTCGAAATCACCATCACCAACGGGACGAGTGCCGCGTTCGAGACCGCGCTGATGTCGGTCGGCACCGACGCGCAGTTCAACGGGCAGAAGGCCGACATGGTGTTCGACAGCAGCGGCGGCTGCGACAGCACGTTCGACTCGGCGACCGTGCTGCCGGGCAAGACCTACACCTTCCACGTCGCGTACGCGGTCGGCGCGCAGCCCGGTGAGATGCAGCTCGTGTTCGAGCCGACCTTCAACTCCGACAAGGCGGCGTTCGTCGGCCAGGCGTAAACCGTTCGCTCGCGGGCGCGCGAACGGGATACAAATCGGGGCATGTTGCGCAAGTACCCGCGAACGCCCCACCTGGAGGGCTCGCGCCTGCAACCGGGCGACGAGGACCTCGACCAGGTGCCGTTCCGCGCGATCGCGGGGCGGCACCTCGTCGTCGAGGAGAAGCTCGACGGCGCCAACGCGGGCATCAGCTTCGACTCCGGCGGTGTGCTGAAACTCCAGTCACGCGGCCATTTCCTGGCGGGCGGGCCGCGGGAACGGCAGTTCGCACCGTTGAAGGCGTGGGCCGCGACGCACCAGGGCGTGCTGTGGGAGAGGCTCGGCACACGGTACGTGCTCTACGGGGAATGGTTGTACGCCAAGCACACCGTGTTCTACGACGCGCTGCCGCACCACTTCTGCGAGTTCGACCTGCTCGACCGCTCTTCCGGGGAGTTCCTGTCCACGCCGGAACGTCGCCGGGTGCTCGCGGGCACGCCGGTGGTGTCCGTGCCGGTGTTGCACGAGGGGCCGTTGCTTCGGTTGAAAGACCTCACCGCGTTGATCGGCCCGTCCCGGTGCCGCACTCCGGGGTGGCGTGACGCGTTGGTTGAGGCGGTGCGGGCGGCGGGGCAGGATCCAGAAGTCGTTGTCGCGGAGACGGATTCGGACGACGACATGGAAGGCCTCTACATCAAGGTGGAGGAGGACGGGCGCACGGTCGAGCGCTACAAGTGGGTGCGGCCGACGTTCGTCACCGCCGTGCTGGACTCGGGCAGCCACTGGCAGAACCGCCCGATCCTGCCGAACCAGGTGGCGGCCCATGTTTGAGCGACTCTGCCCCTCGGGTCCGCACTGGACGCTCGACTGGGACGCCGTCCGCTCGGCGTTCCCGTGGGTGCGCGCAATGGAAGGCGTGCCGCAGGACCCGGTGCACCACGCCGAAGGCGACGTCGCCACGCACACCCGGATGGCCTGCGAGGCCCTGGTGTCGCTGCCCGAATGGCGTGCGCGTCCCGAACCGGACCGCGTGCGGTTGTTCACGACGGTGCTGCTGCACGACGCCGCGAAGCCGTTCCGCACACAGATCGCGGACGGCCGAGTCACCGCGCACGGACACTCGCGCGCCGGAGATCTGCTGGCGCGCAAGCTGCTGTGGGAGATGGGACGCCCGATCGCCTGGCGCGAGCACGTCGCCGCGCTGATCCGGCACCACCAGGTGCCGTTCTGGGCACTGGAACGTCCCGATCTCGACCGCATCGCGTTCCGGGTGAGCCTGCTCGCGCGCAACGACGACCTCGCGACGCTCGCCCGCGCCGACATCCTCGGCCGGATCTGCGGCGACGCCGACTCGGTGCTGGACAACATCGCGCTGTTCGAGGAGTACTGCCGCGAACGCGACTGCCTCGACCGGCCCCGCGCCTTCCCGTCCGACCATGCCCGCTTCCAGTACTTCCACACGCCCGGCCGCGACCCGGACTACGCCGCCTACGACGACACGCGCGTCGAGGTGACAGTGCTGTCCGGCCTGCCGGGAGTAGGCAAGGACCACTGGATCGCCCAGCACCGGCCGGACTGGCGCGTGGTAAGCCTCGACACGGTGCGCTCCCGGCTCGGCATCGACCCTGACGGCGACCAACGCGCGGTGGCCGCCGCCGCGTTCGAGGAAGCCCGCGTGCTCCTGCGGGCGGGGGAGCGGTTCGTCTGGAACGCGACCAACATCTCCCAGCAAATTCGTGAGCGCTGCATCGGACTCGCGGCCGACTACCACGCCCGGATCACCCTGATCGGCCTCGAAGCGCCGAAGACCGTGATCCACGCGCGCAACCGCGTCCGTCTGGAACCGGTACCGGCCGCCGTGATCGACCGGCTCGCCGGCAAGTGGGAGGCGGTCGATCCCACCGAGGCGCACACCGTCGAACGGGTGGACACGGCACGGACCTCGACACGTCCGTAAGCCGCCGCCGGCAGACTCGAACCACGCTCCAAGATCCATATATCGGTTCGGCCGGGCCCAGTGCTGCTCGGCCTGTTTGCACGTTCACCTTGATTATGTCAACCCGCCACCCCTGCTGACCTGGCCCTTAGCAATGACACTTTGGACTTCGTCGTCAAAAGAGTCGTTGCAAAGGTGTAGATGAGGTGCGCCCGGCGGGCTGCGGAGGCCCGCCGGGCGCCCATATATCGGTTGGCGAGGGCGGCAGCCGATATATCGGTGGGCAAGTGGTCAGCGGCGGTGTTCGCCGTGATGGCCGATGGCTCGGACGAGCCAGAGGGTGCCTGCGCCGGCGACGACGAGTACGGCGATGCCGGTGAGGAAACCGACGCTCGTGGACGAGTCGTCGGGCTGGGGCGGCGGGCTGCTGTTGGACTTCTGCTGCGCGATGGGCGGGACGTTCGTCATCTGCAGCGAGTTCGCCTTCACCAGGCCGGTGCTCTCCAGCAGGAGCATGTGCTTGAGCAGGAGGGTCAGGGCGGTCTGCGCGGCGATGCGCGCGGGGACGTTCTTGGTCGTCGCGCGGGCGTGGGCGACCTGAGTGATGAGCGAGCCGTCGGCGGCGCGGGACAGGTTCGCGTACATGCGGTCGAGATCGTCGCCGGAACTGGACGAGATGGCGTTCGCCCACGACTTCTGTTCCGTCGTCGGTTCGACCGGGAGGTCCACACCGATCTGCCGGGCGGCCTCGGTGACCGCCTGGGTCAGCTGGGTGTGCTCGGCGGCGAGCTGGCCCGCGACCTTGCGGACCTTCGCGTCCCGGGCGCGATCGGAGCTCTCGCGGCTGGACGGTTTCTGCCAAAGCGAATGCTGGGTGAGCATCACGAGCAATTCCCGGTCCGACGGTTCGATGTTCTGGCCGATGACGCGGACCGCGTTCACCTGAGCCTTGGCCGTCACCAATTCGAGTGCCGACGGGTCGACCTTGCCGGTGTTCTCCAGAACCGTCATCGTACGAATCAGCATTTGCACGGTCTGGTGGGCGAGTGTGCGAATTGTGGTGTTCTGCGTTGTTGCCCGCGTTTGCACGGCCATGACGAGAAGGCCGCCCTGGGTCTGCCGGACGATCGTCGCGTAGGCGCGGTCGTGGTTGTCCCCGGTGCGTTGCGCCATCTCGTCGATGAGCGCCTGGTGCTCACTGCTGACGTCGTTCGGCAGGACCACGCCGAGTCCTTCGGCGGATTTCAGGAGGTCGATGTCGAGTCGTGAATGCCCTTCGAAGATGTCCCGTCCGGAGTTGCCTATTCCTGTATTCGTCGTCCGCGCCGGAGCTTCTTTGCTCACCGGTACCAGCCAAGAGTTTGCTTGGCGCAGAGATACCATGAATGAGCGGTCCGACGACTGCACTTCTGTCGATTGCGCATTGGCTGGGACGACTCCGATGAAAGCCCCCAGAAATACGACAGACAGGATGGTAAACAGCGCTGCGTGCTGCCCCAGCGTGCCCAACCGGTGACGCATAGTGCCCGTTCCCTCCCGTGATCGAGCTGCCTTCAAAGGTGATACGCGCAGGTGAGGTCAGGGTTCACGGATGCGCTCAGACATGTATGTGACGTGCATCACACAGCAATCTGCGAACCATTCGGACTGAATTTACGTACCCGAGAGGTTTTCGCGTTCGGGATGTACTATCTGGAGGATTCCACGCTCGGCCACCGAGTCGCTAGGTCTGCCGCCCGAAGCGAACCCGTCGCCGATATCTGGGGAGGTCGTCAGCTTCATGGGTGATCAGGGCAAGGTCGCACAAGCCCACCAGGACGAAGAATTGCTCACGCTGCTCTACGGTCAGTTTCAGCGGATGCTGTTCTCGCAGGTCCTGTGCCTGACCAACTACGACCGCCAGTGGACGGAAGACGTTGTTCAGGAGACGTTGATCAGGGCTTGGCAGAACTCCGCGCATCTCGTTCGTGAACCCGGGATGTTGCGCGGTTGGCTTTGTACTGTGGCTCGTCGCATTGTGATCGACGGATGGCGAAGCCGACAGGCGCGCCCGCAGGAAGTGGAATTGTTGCGCCCGGACATCGCCGAATCTCCGGACGACACCGAACAGACACTTTCGGTGATGGTCATTACCGATGTAGTACGCCAATTGAGTGACGAGCACCGTTCAGCCATCTACGAAACGTATGTCATGGGGCGAACGGTGAGGGAGGCCGCGATCGTTCTCGGAATTCCCGAAGGAACCGTCAAGTCCCGGCTGTACAAGGCGATGCACACGATCCGCCGGGCGCTGCAGGACAGGAGCTAGTGATGGTGACCCGTCAACCACATCACGAGCACGTGGGAGCAGGAGCAGCACAGGACCAGGACCAGGACGACGAAAACCGCACGAGCCCGGAAGGGCCGTGCGGTGATGTCGCGGGGTACGCGCTGGGTGTGCTCGACGCGGCCGAGCACGTGATGTTCTCCCGGCACCTAGCCGGGTGCGAAGACTGCAAGCGCGACGTGGCCGACTTCGGCACGTTCGCGCCGATGTTGCGGCCGGTGCTGCGGGAGAACCCGCCCGGCGCGCGTCAGCCGTGCCCGATCGCCCGCAGCATCCTGCTGGTGGCGGCGGGCGTCGTGGTGGCCATCGCCGCGGTGCTGTCGGTCGTCGAGTCGCTGTCCTCGCACGCCGACCCGATCGATGTCGGCAGTCTCACTCGCGCGCAGTCCACTCACGCCCAGCCGTTTGAGCGGCTCGGCCGTGTGTAACTCTCGCTGCGACACGGAGCGGGGGCCGGCGAGCAGGCAGGCGAGGCGGAGCCATCCGCGCACCAGCCTGGCCACGATCATCACTCGCTCCCACTCACCACTGCGAACAGCTCACAGTTCCGTTCACCGTTACCTGTGGGTAAGTTTGCCCGACGACGAAGCGCAGGTCTTTACGGTCGCTACCGAAGGAACCACCGAACCTTCGACCTGCGGTCCTCTCGGTACCGAAGGCAGGGGTAGACAGAGGTGACATCTCCACTGCTCGGCCGGGACGCGGAACTCGCGACTCTCGGACGCTTGCTGGACGACGCTGTGCGGGGCACGGGCTCCTGCGTGGTCGTGACCGGCGGGTTCGGCATCGGCAAGACGGCGCTGCTCGACGCGCTCGCTGCCGAGGCCCGCGGACGCGGGTTCACCGTCCGCCTGGCCAAGAGCGCCCGCCTGGAGAGCCACCTCCCCGGCGCGGTGGTGCGCCAGCTC
Organism: Lentzea sp. NPDC102401; assembly: GCF_044765805.1. Taxonomy (NCBI): domain Bacteria; kingdom Bacillati; phylum Actinomycetota; class Actinomycetes; order Pseudonocardiales; family Pseudonocardiaceae; genus Lentzea; species Lentzea sp. NPDC102401. The sequence goes on from NZ_JBIWKS010000016.1 coordinate 70,039, forward strand.
GCGCCGTGTCTCGCCAACGAACACGACCTGGAAGAGCTGTACGCGCGTGCCGCGAACTCCGCGCGCAAGGGCCCCATTCTCATGGTCATCGACGATGTGCACGTCGCCGACACCTTCTCCAAGCGCGCGCTCGCGTACCTGCGTCCACGGCTGCAGCAGATGCCGGTCGTCATCGCACTGGGTGCGTCCCAGGGCTACCTCAACATCGACGAGGTCACGCTGCCCGAGATCGCCGGTGCCCACCCGCACCGGATCGATCTCGCCGGCCTCGACGTCGCGGCCATCGAAAGCCTCACCGAAACCTTCCCCGGCCGTGACGCGCGGCGTTGCCACGAGCTCACCGGCGGCAACCCCTACCTCCTCCAGGCCTTGCTGCGCGAGGAGGGCGAGGGTTCGGCGGCCGTCGGCGAGATGATCGGCATGCGGCTGCGCGAGTACACCGGAGCCGCCGAGGTCGCCCGATCCGCAGCCGTCCTGGACGGTGACGCGGGCCTCGAACTGCTGTCCGCGCTCACCGGCTTCGACGCGCTGCCCGCCGTCGACACGCTCGTCCGCCTCGGCGTGCTCGCCGACACCGACCCGCTGACGTTCCGGTATCCGTTCGTGCGCAACAGCATCCTGGCCGACATGCCGATCGCCGTGCGTTCCGCCGCGCACGCCCGCGCCGCCTGGCTGCTGTTCGAGTCGGACGCTCCCGACGAGCGCGTCGCCGAGCACGTGCTGAAGGCCAGATCCGTCCGTTTACCGTGGGCCGTCGACGTGCTGCGCGAGGTCGGCGGCGTCGAGCACCTGGAACGGGCGCTCGAGGAGCACCTGTCCGATGAGGACCGGCTGGCGATCGAGGTCGAGCTCGGTCACACAGAACACCTGCAGGACAACGCACTGGGCCGCGATCGCGTCCGCGACGCCCTGGTGCAGTGCGAGGACCCGAACCTCGCCGCGAACGTCGCGCTGTCGTTGATCCAGCGCATGTGCACGGGCTCGGACGCGCACTTCGCGGTCTCGCTGGCGATCATGGTCGTCGCGCGGCTGCTGCCGGAGGACCGGGACAAGGTCTGGAACCTCGTCTGCACCACGTATCTCCTGGCCGCCAACCGCGACGCGCACATGGCCAACTGCGCCGGCAGGTACTTCGACGACCTGGTCGGCGACGTCCCGAAGGACCCGAACCTCAAGCGAGCCCGGTCGGCGTTGCTCGCGGTCGGCAACGCCCGCAGCGGTGACTCGTACTCCGAAGCCGTCGAGTACGCGCTGGAAGCACTCGAAGGCGACTGGGTCGACGTCTTCGGCGAGCCCTACATCTTCACGTTCATGGTGCCGGTGCTCGGCGACGATCCCGAGCACATCAACAAGTTCTGGCTCTCGCACAGCACCGCGCCGGTCTCGCACGACCCGCACCTGCGGCGCGGGATGCTCAGCATGATCGCCCGCGCCTCGACCTTCCACAACAGCGGCGACCTGGCCCGCGCGTACACGTTCCTGACGCCGCCGGTCTCGACCGGCAACAGGGACTGCCCCGCCGTCGTGCTCGCGACCGCGAAGCTGGCCGAGGTCTGCATCGAGATGGGGCAGTTCGACGAGGCCGCCCCGCTCGTCGCCGAGGACGGCAACCTGTTGCAGCACATCAACATCGTCTATGCCCGCGGCCGGCTCAAGCTCGCGTCCTGCCACGCTGAGGGCGCGCTGGAGGACCTGCTGGAGGCGGGCCGGCGGCTCGCCACCCGCGAGATGCCCAACCCCGCGCTGATGGCGTGGCGGCACCACGCCGTGCGCGCCTACCTGGCACTCGGCAACCGTGACGACGCCGCCCGGCTGGCGCACGAGGAACTCGACCTGGCCAAGCGGTGGGGGTCTCCGAGGGTGATCGGGACCGCGATGATGAGCGTCGGCATCAGCACTGACGACGTCGACGTCCTCGCTGAGGCGGAACAGATCCTCGGCTCGTCACCGCACCGGCTGCTGCACGCCCAGTCGTCCTACTGGCTCGGCCACCACCTGCGCCGCAAGGGCCGCACCGAGGCGGCGGCCCCGCACCTGCGCAAGGCGTTCGAACTGGCCCGCCAGCTCAGCGCGCACCCGCTGGCCAAGCTCGCGGGCGACGAGGTCCGCGACGAGGACGACCAGGTGCAGGGCCTGACCAAGCAGGAGAACCGGGTCGCGCGGATGGCGGCGCAGGGCCTGACGAACCGGCAGATCGCCGAAGCCCTGCACCTCACCCGCCGCACCGTCGAACTGCACCTGTCGAGCGCCTACCGCAAGCTCGGCATCACGGGACGAGCTGAGCTCGTCGCCGCCTTGTGGTCCTGACCGCGATCAGCAACCCCGCCAGCAACGCCATCATGATCACGGTGACGACCGACGACAGCACCAGGAACTCGTCGAGCCGACCGCTGGAGAGGTAGGCGCCGAGCGCGACCGCGACGACCGCGCACACGGCACGGTCCATGATGGACTCCATCGACAGAAGCGTTGCGCGGTAACGGGAGTCCGGGATCGCGTCGTTGAGCAGCTTCTTCTGGATGGGAAAGCTCATGCCCGCCGTCACGGAGAACAGGCACAGCAACACGATCGTCACGACACCGCCGGACGGCACGACGAAGCCGATCGCCAGCGCCATCACGACGGTCAGCAGGAACACCGATCTGGCCGGCCCGATCCTGCGCGACAGCCAGTGCGGTCGGGCGGCCGCGATCGCCTCGAAGATCGTCATCGCGGCGAGCACCGAGCCGTACCAGCCGACCGAGACGTCCTTCGACTCCAGCACCGGCTGGAACAGGTTCACCTGTAGGATCCGCACCAGCGTGAACATCGCGATGCCCTGGATCATCAGCAACAGCAGCCAGCGCGACGTCCTGAGCGAACCGAACGCGCCGCCGACGCCCGCGAGCAGCTTTGCCGTCTTGCCCTGCGGGCGTTGCCAACCCGGAATCGGCGGCAGCCGCAGCGCCAGCACGACGGCGATCGCGGCGTTGATCGCGGTGAGCCAGTACGGCGACGGCATGTTCCACTGCATCAGCAGGCCGATCACCGGCCAGTACACGATCTTGCCGACCAGGCTGTACGACCGTCCGACGCCCTCGACCTTCAGGTAGAGGTGCCCGGCGTCGTGCGCGTGGAGGTACTCGTACAGGTACGCGCTCTGAGCACCGGAGATCAACGACCTCGCCAGCGCGATCAGCAGGAAGTGCACCAGGAACCCGGTGTAGTTCCCGGCGAGCACCGGCACCAGGTTCGCGACGACCAGCACGCTCGCCCCGAGCCACAGCGACGTGCGGTAGTCGAAGCGGTCCGCGACCATGCCGGTCGGGATCTCCAGCAGGCAGAACGCGATGTAGTAGATCGACTGGATGCCGAAGATCTCGGCGTCGCTGAGCCCGAGCTGCTTCTGGTACTCGTAGAAGATCGGGATCCACAGCAGCAGCCCGAAGAAGAACTGGAAGCCGTACGTCAGGCGGACGGCACGCGCCACATCCGGAGTCGCCGGTACGCGAAGACCCAGCATCAGATCGAGTACGGCCGCAGCTGCAGGACGTACAGGACGTCGTCGGTGGCGAGCCACTCGATGTCGACCGGCGAGTCGAACGTGTAGTCCGGCGAGAAGTGCGCCTGCAGCAGCCGTCCGACGATCGCGAGCCGTTGCAACTGCGCGTGGGCCTTGATGCCGAGATCTTCCTTGGCGTCACCGAGGGAGACCGTGCGGCCGCCACCCTCGACAGTGGAGTAGAGGTACTGCATCGGCTGCTTCGAGCCTTCGACGACGTCGGTGACGTTCGGCGACACGTTGACGTAGACGTTGCGGAAGTCGTTGCGGTTCATCGGGTTCGTCGTGACCATGACCCCGCCGAAGTCGGCCCTGACCTGCTCCTGGACCACGACGCCCATGAAGCAGTCGTCCAGCGAGATGCCCGCCTGCTGCCGAAGACGCACGCTGCGGGCGGACACGAGAGACGCCCACACCTCCTTGACCGACTCCACGATCTTTTCGGCAGTGGTCACGTGGTTGTACGACTCGTAGATGCCCGCGGCGGAGAACCCGGCGAGGTCCTCGGCGTTCGACGAGCTGCGCACCACGAACGTCCGCACGCCCGCGAGGTTCTCGACCAGCGCGGTGTCCAGTTCGGACAGCAGGTAGTCCGGCACGCGGGTCTTGCGGATCAGCTGCTGCAGCTCGACGCACAACGGCTCGATCTCGCGGGCGTTGAGCTCCAGCGCCATCTTCAGCTTGCCGATGGCCTGCTGGATCTTCGGCGACGACTCCAGGAAACCCTGGTGCATCGAGAACGGGAGGGCGACGCCGCGCGGGACCCGAACCCGTTCCGTGAGCAACTGCTGGGCGGCGGCGAGCAGATCGTCGTCCTCGGTCTTGTTCAGCAGCTTCGCCAGGTAGGGCATGAGGTTGTCGCGCGGCGGGCGCGGCACCGAGAAGAACCCGAGCAGACGGCGCGGCGACTCGGTGGCGAGCACGTGGTGCAGCTCGCCGAGGTTCGCGGCCTTCGTGCCGTAGCGGTGGCGGTCGTTGTAGCGGATCCTGCCGAGGGCGAGGATCGGGTTGTAGGTGTGCTCGGGCTCGTCGAGCGTGACGCGCTGCGCGTACCAGGCGGGCCGCTGGCCGGCGTCCTGCGGCTCATCGATCAGGCGCAGCCCGACCTCGGCGCCGCGCGGGGACACCTCGTACTCGACCCACTGGCCGTCGAGGTTCTCCCGATCGATCAGGTCGAACGCGCCGATCTGGATGGCGTTCGGGATGGACCAGCCGGTCGCGAGGACGTTCGTGTGCGACAGGGGAGTGGTGTGCCCGGCGTTGATGATGCCGGCGAGCCGCGGAATGTCGTCGGGAACGCGGTGCATCACGACGATGTCGAACCACTCCAGCGTGTTCTCGCGGTACTCCTGCTCGCTGCGGAATGCGCGCAAACGGCCCTTCGTGATGCCGGGGTTCAACGCGACGAACTCGGCGGTCGAGAACAATTCGTGCGCCAGGATCCGTGGAAGCCTTTCCACGGGCAGCTCCGCCATCTCCTGTTCCTGAAGATGGTTCGCCGGCTTGAAGAACAACGGCACAGCTGCGTCGACGTTCTTGCGCACCTCGGCGTGGAAGAACTCGATCATGTCCGCCGACATGGTGTCGACCTCGACCGTCTCCAGCGAGAACATCCGCCTGTCCTCGCGCTTGTGCAGCGACAGGATGCCGAGGAAGAACCGCCGGTCAGAGGCGTGGTAGAAGCTCTGGTTGAACTCGTCGATCCGCGCACGCATCTCGGTCTCGGCGATGCCCAGGATCTCGGTTCCGATGTAGAGAGCGTGGAACTCGTGACGTGCGTTGTTCAGGAAGTGGATCGTATCGTTCTGTCGGTCGACCACCACCTTGACGAATGAATAACCACCCAGACTGCCGGACAGCTGGTTGAATGCCGACATAGTCAGCTGTTCTCCGACCAACCCCGCAACGTCGGCTTCCTGGACAGCCACACCCGCTCCTCTCGTGCGTTATTGCAACGAGCAAGTGTGACACCCGGGAGTTTGGGGTTATTCCGGTTGAAATCTCAATTGGTAGCCGTTCGGTTCACTTTTCCTCAAACCCCGGTTAATTGGAGACCGGCGTCACCTCCCGTTGGGTGAACAATCCAACGTGGTGGGACGCCGGTCTCGTGATGTGAGCCGAACTTCCGGTCCGTGATCTGGGTTACCCCATCTGGACGGACTCCCTGGCGAGGATCTCGACGCGCTCCCAGTCGCCCTGCGCGAGGGCGTCCTTCGGGGCCAGCCACGAGCCGCCGACGCAGCCGACGTTGGCCAGCGCAAGATAGTTCGGCGCGCTCTGCGGCGTGATGCCGCCCGTCGGGCAGAACCGCACGTGCGGGACCGGGCCGCCGATCGACTTCAGGTAGTCGACGCCACCCGCCGCCTCCGCCGGGAAGAACTTCAGCGCGGTCAGCCCGCGCTCGGCCAGCCGCAGCACCTCGGACACCGTCGCCGCGCCCGGCAGGTAGGGCAGCCCGGTCGCGTCGGCGGCGTCGAGCACCCGGTCGGTCGTGCCGGGGGTGACGAGGAACGCGGCCCCGGCCTTCGCTGCCTGCTCCGCGTGCTCCGGCGCCGTGACGGTGCCCGCGCCGATCACGATCTCCGGCACCTCGCGCGCGACGTTCTCGATCGCGGCGAGCGCGGCAGGGGTGCGCAGCGTGAGCTCGATGACGCGAACGCCCCCGCGCAGCAGTGCCTGGGCGAGCGGCACCGCGTGGTCGGCGTCGTCGACCACGACGACGGGGATGACGGGCGACAGTGCGAGCAGGTCCGCCCCGGTGGTCACCCGAAGATTGTCACCGTTGGTCACGAGTGCACTCCTTGCCAGATCTCTTGGCCAGATCTCTTGATCGAAAACCGATATATCGCAGGCCGGCCTCGTGCTCGTCCTGCCTGCCTCGGATGCAAAAAACGTTTGCGGACGAAGTCAAAAGACTCATTGCAAAGGTGGGCGGGCAGGGGCGGCGAGACAAGAGGTCGGCTGCTGTGGGCGAGCGGTGTGGTCAGGCTGAACGGCCCCTTTGCAATGGGTCTTTTGCGGACGAAGTCCAAAGACTCGTTGCTAAGGGGCAGGTCAGCGGTGGTGTTGGAGCCAATATATTGGCCATGCGGGTGTCAGGAACAGCGGACAGCGGGCTAGTGGTGGGTGACCGGGGCGAAGTGGTCGGCGGTGATGGGGCCGAACACCGTCGCGCCGCGGTCGGCCGGTCCGACGCTACGGCGTAGCGCGGCGAACAGCTCGCGGCCCGTGCCCATCCACTCGCGGCTCGTCGGCGGGAAGTCCACCAGGGGGCGCGTGGCCAGTTCCTCCGCGGACACCTGGATCTCCAACGTGCCCGCGGTGGCGTCCAGCCGGACGACGTCGCCGTCGCGGACCCGGCCGAGCGGGCCGCCGACGGCGGCTTCCGGGGTCAGCTGGATGGCGGCCGGGATCTTGCCCGAGGCGCCGGACATGCGGCCGTCGGTCACGAGGGCGACCTTGTGGCCGCGGTCCATCAGCACGCCGAGCGGTGGCGTCAGCTTGTGGAGTTCGGGCATGCCGTTGGCCTGGGGGCCCTGCTGGCGGACGACGACGACCACGTCACGGTCGAGCTCGCCCGCCTGGAAGGCCTCCTGGAACGCCTCCTGAGTGGTGAAGACGCGGGCGGGGGCCTCGACGACGTGGTTCTCCGTCGCCACCGCGGAGACCTTGATGACCGCGCGGCCGAGGTTGCCGGTGAGCATGCGCAGGCCGCCGTCGGAGGCGAACGGGTCCGTGGCCGGGCGCAGGACGTCGAGGTCCAGGGAGCGGCCGGGGCCGTCGACCCAGACCAGTTCGCCGTCGGCCAGCATCGGCTCCTGGCGGTAGCGGTTCAGGCCGTGGCCCGCGACGGTGTTGACGTCGGCGTGCAGCAGGCCGGCGTCGAGCAGGGTGCCGACGACGAACTGGACGCCGCCCGCGGCCTGGAAGTGGTTGATGTCGGCGCTGCCGTTCGGGTAGACCCGCGCGATCAGCGGCACGACCGCCGACAGGTCGTTCAGGTCGTCCCAGCTCAGGTCGATGCCCGCGGCGGCGGCGATGGCGACCAGGTGCATCGTGTGGTTCGTCGAGCCGCCGGTGGCCAGCAGCGCGACCACGCCGTTGACCACGGCCTTCTCGTCGACGATGTGCGCGATCGGGGTGTAGCCCTCGCCCTTGGCCATCTCGACGGCGCGGCGGCCGGCGTGCTCGGTCAGGGCGCGGCGCAGAGTGGTACCAGGCGGGACGAACGAGGCGCCGGGCAGGTGCAGGCCCATGACCTCGACGACCATCTGGTTCGAGTTCGCGGTGCCGTAGAACGTGCAGGTGCCGGGTGAGTGGTACGAGGCGGCCTCGGCCTCCAGCAGGTCGTCGCGCGACGCCTTGCCCTCCGCGTAGAGCTGCCGGACGCGGGCCTTCTCCTTGTTCGACAGGCCGGACGACATCGGGCCCGCAGGCACCAGGATCGCCGGCAGGTGCCCGAACGACAGCGCGCCGATCAGCAGGCCCGGCACGATCTTGTCGCAGACGCCCAGCAGCACCGCGGCGTCGAACATCTCGTGCGACAGGGCCACGCCGGTCGACATGGCGATGACGTCGCGGCTGAACAGCGACAGCTCCATGCCTTCACGGCCCTGGGTGATGCCGTCGCACATCGCGGGCACGCCGCCCGCGAACTGGGACACGCCGCCCACGGCGCGGACCGCGTCCTTGATCCAGGACGGGTACTCCTGGAACGGCTGGTGGGCCGACAGCATGTCGTTGTAGGAGGACACGATCGCGACGTTGGACTTGCGCAGCGCGCGCAACGCCGCCTTGTCGCCGCCGGTGATTCCGGCGAAGCCGTGCGCCAGGTTGCTGCACGCGAAGCCGGACCGGGACGTTCCGTCCTGCGCGGCGGCGGCCACGCGTTCGAGGTACACGCGACGCGAATCGGCGCTTCGGGCGGCGATCCGGCGTGTCACCTCTGTCAGAACAGGATGCAGTTCGGTCATGGGGGTCTCCGGGTCATCACGGGCCGTGGTGGGGCCCTTACGAGACGACAACGGTGGCGTCCCACAGACGGGCGTGACGCCACACACAGTAAGTCATGGCTGGTCGCGGACACAAAAACGATTCAGTAGATGGGAGGCGACCAGTTTTGAATCTTGGCGTGTGGTGCTTGTCACATGGCTTGAGATTGGGCAGAGTGCGGGGCACGACCTTGGAACGGAGGTGTCCCATGAACTCCACGGAGATCGTCGAGCTGCGCCGGGTCATCGGCCAGATGCGGCATGCCGTCAGCAACCTGCGCACCAGGTATGGCGACGTGGCAGCCGTGCAACGCCTGGCCAACGACGTGGAACGCATGGACATCGACGCAACCGAACTCGTCGACCTGAGCACCCCGAGGCAGCGCGAAGCGCCTCAAGTGGAACGCGAGGTCGTGGTCGTGCCAGACACGCCCTACGACGAGTCGCTCTGGAAGGACGCAGACGACGAAGGACTCGGTGGCTACCGCAACCGGACCTGAGCCGAGCTGAACACGCGGCCCCCGCCTGACGCGGGGGCCGTAGTCGTTCCTCCACAACGACGTGGACCCCCAGAAAGGTGAGTAATGGCGAGGGCAGAGATCGCCGCCAGGACTCTGCGCACGGACCGATGGTGGTTGCCGCCGCTGACGACATTCGTCGGCTTGCTGCTCATCTCGATCTACGCGGCGTTCCGCACGTTCCAGGGGGACTACTACTGGGTCGACCAGTACCACTACCTCACACCGATGTACTCGCCGTGCCTCACGGAGGAGTGCGTCCCGGCGGCCTCGCACTTCGGTCAGTGGTTTCCGGCGCTGCCCGGCTTCCTGACCCCGCCGCTGCTGATCATCCCGTTCCTGCTGGGATTCCGGATCACCTGCTACTACTACCGCAAGGCCTACTACCGCGCGGCCTGGGCGTCGCCGCCCGCGTGCGCCGTGGCCGAGCCGCACAGCAAGTACACCGGTGAGACCAGGTTCCCGCTCATCGCGCAGAACCTGCACCGCTACTTCTTCTACGCGGCGTCACTCCTGTTGCTGATCAACATCTACGACGCGGTCCTCGCGTTCGGCACGGGCCTGGGCCTCGGCAACATCATCCTGCTCGTCAACGTGAGCCTGCTGGGCGCCTACACGCTGTCGTGCCACTCGTGCCGCCACATCGCGGGCGGGCGGCTCAAGCACTTCTCCAAGCACCCGGTCCGGTACTGGATGTGGACGCAGATCTCGAAGCTCAACAACCGGCACATGCAGCTCGCCTGGGCCTCGCTGATCTTCGTCTGTCTCACGGACCTGTACGTCGCGCTGGTCGCCTCGGGAACGATCTCCGACCTCCGCTTCATCAACTAAGGAGTGGTTTTGCCCGAGCTGGAAAGGCATTCGTTCGACGTTCTCGTGATCGGCGCGGGTGGTGCCGGTCTGCGAGCCGCGATCGAGGCCCGTGAGCACGGCCTGCGCACCGCCGTTCTCTGCAAGTCGTTGTTCGGCAAGGCCCACACCGTCATGGCCGAGGGCGGGATCGCCGCAGCCATGGGCAACGCGAACGAGAGCGACAACTGGCAGGTCCACTTCCGCGACACCATGCGCGGCGGCAAGTTCCTCAACAACTGGCGCATGGCCGAACTGCACGCACAGGAAGCGCCGCAACGGGTCTGGGAACTCGAGACCTACGGCGCGCTGTTCGACCGCACCAAGGACGGCCGCATCTCGCAGCGCAACTTCGGCGGCCACGAGTACCCGCGTCTCGCGCACGTCGGCGACCGCACCGGCCTCGAACTGATCCGCACGCTGCAGCAGAAGATCGTGTCGTTGCAGCAGGAGGACTTCAAGGAGTTCGGCGACTACGAGGCACGCCTGCGGGTGTTCCAGGAGTTCACCGTCACCGACCTCGCCAAGGACGGCGACAAGGTCGCCGGCGCGTTCGGCTACTGGCGGGAGTCCGGCCGGTTCGTGCTGTTCGAGGCACCGGCGGTGATCCTCGCGACCGGCGGCATCGGCAAGTCGTTCAAGGTCACCTCGAACTCCTGGGAGTACACCGGCGACGGTCACGCGCTCGCGATGCGCGCCGGGGCCTCGCTGATCAACATGGAGTTCATCCAGTTCCACCCCACCGGGATGGTCTGGCCGCCGTCCGTCAAGGGCATCCTCGTCACCGAGTCCGTGCGCGGTGACGGCGGCGTGCTGCGCAACTCCGACGGCAAGCGGTTCATGTTCGACTACATCCCCGAGGTGTTCAAGGACAAGTACGCCGACAACGAGGAAGAGGCCGACCGCTGGTACGCGGATCAGGCGAACAACCGGCGCCCTCCGGAACTGCTGCCGCGTGACGAGGTCGCCCGCGCGATCAACTCCGAGGTCAAGGCCGGGCGCGGCTCACCGCACGGCGGCGTTTTCCTCGACGTGTCCACGCGTCTGCCCGCCGAGGAGATCCGGCGGCGACTGCCGTCCATGCACCACCAGTTCAAGGAACTGGCCGATGTGGACATCACCGCGCAGCCGATGGAGGTCGGCCCGACTTGTCACTACGTGATGGGCGGCGTCGAGGTCGATCCGGACACCGGATCGTCCTCCGTGCCAGGGCTTTTCGCCGCGGGTGAGGTCTCGGGCGGCATGCACGGCTCGAACCGGCTCGGCGGCAACTCGCTGTCGGACCTGCTCGTGTTCGGGCGCAGGGCGGGAGCCGGCGCGTCGGAGTACGTGCGGGCGATGGCCGAACGTCCTGTGGTGCCGGAGGAACTCGTCGCCGAGGCACGCGAGACCGCCCTCAAACCCTTCCAGCAGGAGGGCGGCGAGAACCCGTACACGCTGCACATGGAACTGCAGCAGTCGATGAACGACCTCGTCGGCATCATCCGCAAGGCGGGTGAGATGGAAGAGGCGTTGCAGCGGCTGGAGAAGCTCAAGGAACGCGCGCAGGCGCTGACCGTCGAGGGACACCAGCAGTTCAACCCCGGCTGGCACCTCGCCCTCGACCTGCGCAACATGCTGCTGGTGTCGGAGTGCGTGGCGAAGGCGGCGTTGCTGCGCACCGAGTCGCGCGGCGGCCACACCCGCGACGACCATCCCGTGATGGACGCCGAGTGGCGCCGGAAACTGTTGGTGTGCAAGGCGTCCGGTGACGGCGCCGAGGTGACGGAGAAGGCGCAGATCCCGATCCGGCACGACCTGCTGGACCTGTTCGACCGCAGCGAGCTGGAGAAGTACCTCACCGCCGAGGAGTTGTCATGAGCTACCAGGGGAAGTTCCGGGTGTGGCGCGGTGACGACTCCGGCGGTGCGCTGGAGGACTTCACCGTCGAGGTCAACGAGGGCGAGGTCGTCCTCGACATCATCCACCGGCTGCAGGCCACGCAGACGCCGGACCTCGCGGTGCGGTGGAACTGCAAGGCGGGCAAGTGCGGCTCGTGCTCGGCGGAGATCAACGGACGCCCGCGGCTGCTCTGCATGACCCGGATGTCGATCTTCGACGAGTCGGAGACGATCACGGTCACGCCGATGCGGACGTTCCCGATCATCCGCGACCTCGTGACCGACGTGTCCTTCAACTACACCAAGGCGCGCGAGGTCCCGTCGTTCGCGCCGCCGAAGGACCTGGCACCGGGCGAGTACCGGATGCAGCAGGTCGACGTCGAGCGCTCGCAGGAGTTCCGCAAGTGCATCGAGTGTTTCCTGTGCCAGAACACCTGCCACGTGGTGCGTGACCACGAGGAGAACAAGGAGGCGTTCTCGGGGCCGCGGTTCCTCATGCGGGTCGCCGAACTGGAGATGCACCCGCTCGACACCGCGGACCGCGTCGACCAGGCCCAGGAACAACACGGGCTCGGTCTCTGCAACATCACCAAGTGCTGCAGCGAGGTATGCCCCGAGCACATCCACATCACCGACAACGCGCTCATCCCCATGAAGGAGCGCGTCGCCGACCGCAAGTACGACCCGATCGTCTGGCTCGGCAACAAGCTGTTCAAGCGGTCCTAGCGACGGCCTGCGGTATGACCAGCCCGGACTCGTAGGCCATCACGACGGCCTGAGCCCGGCTGGTCAGCCGCAGCTTCGTCATCACGCGGTTGAGGTGCGTCTTCACCGTGCCCTCCGTGACCGTCAGCCTGGTCGCGATCGCCGTGTTCGTCAGGCCGGTGCCGACGAGCCGGAGAACCTCGCGTTCGCGGTCCGTGAGCTCGTCCAGCCCGACCGAACTCCACGGCGAGACAGCCGAATCGCCCCTCAGGTACGCCGCCACGAGCCTGCGCATCACCGTGGGGCCGAACTGCATCTCCCCGGACGCGACGGCGGTGATCGCGGCGATCAGCCTCGCCGGTTCGGACTCCTTCAGCACGAACCCGGCCGCGCCCAGCCGCAACGCCTCGTGGACGTACTCGTCCAGGTCGAACGTGGTCAGCACCAGCACCCGCGCGGACGTCGCGGCACGGGTGAGCGCCGCCAGCCCCGGCAGGCGGATGTCCAGCAGGATCACGTCCGGTCTCGACGACCCGGCCAGCGCGCAGGCGGTGTCGCCGTCCCCGGCCTCGCCGACGACGGTCAGATCTGGTGCAGCGTTCAGCAAGGCGACCAGGCCGGCACGGAACAACGGCTGGTCGTCGACTACGAGTACGCGCGTCACAATGCCCTCATTCTTGTGACGTCACCGCGGTAGATCCCCCACCAGGAGCGTACCGCGAAAGTTGACGGGAGATCCACTCTTCGTGAGACGACCCGGTTCCGCCTCCGTCGCTACGTTCGGCGCCATGCGAACCGCATCGGCCGATCTGCTCGCCGTCCGGACGATCACCGTGGACGGCTCGGACGTCTACCTCCGGGTCACGAACAGTCCCGTCGACCTGGAGATCCGGTGGTCCCGCGACGGCGACCACCGGGTGGCGGGCAGCCCCGTGCTGTTCCCAGCGGGGGACCGCGCGCGCCGGTTGCTCGGCACGAACTTCCGCGCCGGCACCACGTTCTGCCTCGACGTGGTGGGTCAGGCGGGCGAGGACTGGTGCGGTGTCGTCGACTGGAACGTCTGACCTTCCGAAGGGACTCTCGATGAAACGCGTTCTCGCCGGCCTGCTCGCCGTGGGCTTCGCGATGCTGTCGGCCACGCCCGCGCAGGCGGCGTCGACGACGATCACGGTGCCGTTCAAGGAGAACCAGATCACGTGGTTCACCACCGCGCGCACGATCACCGTCGCCGGGTCGAACATCGACGCCCAGGTCGCGCTCGGCGGCGTCATGCAACTCGCCTGGTACAAGTGCGGCGACCGCAACACGCGTGGGGCGTTCGTGCGGATGGAGGAGACCCGCAAGCACGTCGGCACGAACTTCAGGGCGGGCACCAAGTTCTGCCTCGCCTCGAACAGCCCGTATACCTCGGGCACCGTCGGAGGAACGCTGTGGTGGAGCGGCAACTGACCGGACTGCTCGCACTCGCTCTGCTGGCCGGGTGCACGGCACCACCGGCAGAGCCTCAGCTCGTCGACCAGCAGCGCTACACCCAGGACATGCGGGACGGCTCCGCGAAGTTCAGCTGGCCGGACGGCCGGAACCCCGACCTGGGCGTGCTCGCGGAGAAGTCTGGACCGGGCCCGGACAAGGCACCGGCCGGCAGCGAGCGGATCGTCCTGGAGATCACCAACTCGTGCGCCTGGTACCTCGGCTGGGAGGACGCGAGGAAGCGCGGTGACCAGACGGCGCAGACGGCCGCGTTGAAGGTGATGGACGAGGTGCTGCCGAAGTTCTCACCGGAGGACCCGGACGGGCAGCGCTACGCACGGGACACCGCGGCGAAGGCCAAGGCCGGGGACGGCTCACTGGCAGCGGACTACGTGGCGAACAACTGCGAATCCGTGCTGTGGAAATAGCGAACGGGGCGCGTCCGATGTGGACGCGCCCCGTTCCGCTCGTGCTCCGTCAGCCGGCCGAAGCGTCCATCAGGACGGGCTTCTCCGCGTCGGGGTTGCCGGTCTTGATGACCTTCTTGTTGCGGCGGTTGCGCTTCTCGAGGTAGTTCGCGAGCCACGACAGCAACAGGCACAGTCCGATGTAGATCAGCGCGACCATGATCATCACCGAGATCATCGGACGGCTGAAGTTGACCGCGTCACCACCGATGCGCGTACCCCACCGCAGCAGCTCCTCGAACGTGATGAGGAAGCCGAGCGCGGTGTCCTTCAGCAGCACGACGAGCTGGCTGATGATGGTCGGCAGCATCGCCCGCAACGCCTGCGGCAGCAGCACGAACGTCATCACCTGCGTCTTGCGCATGCCGAGCGCGTACGCGGCCTCGCTCTGGCCCTTCGGCAGCGAGTTGATGCCCGCGCGGAAGATCTCCGCGAGCACCGAGCCGTTGTAGAGCATCAGGCTGACCACGACCGCCGTGAACGCGGTCAGCTTGATCCCGGCCACGGGAAGGCCGTAGTAGAAGAAGAACATCATGATCACGAGCGGGATCGCGCGGAAGACCTCGACGATCACGGCCGCGGGAGTGCGGATCCACGCGTGGTCGGACAGCCGTGCCGCCGCGAAGATCGCGCCGAACGCGAGCGCCAGCACCGCGCCGACGGCGAACGCGCTGAGCGTGTTGCCGATCGCCTCGACCAGCGAGAGCTGGATCTGCTTGTAGTTGATCCAGTCGAGCCTGCGCGTCGTGAACTGGTCGGTGGCGACGAAACGCATGATCACGTAAGCGATCGCCGCGATCACCACCGCGACGCCGACCACCGCTAGGATCCGGTGGCGGACACGGGCCTTCGGGCCCGGGACGTCGAACAGCACCATGCTCATCGGGCCACGCTCCACCGCTTCTCGAAGACCTGCTGGACGTACGTCAGCGGCATCACCAGGATGACGAAGCCGATCGCCACCCAGAGGAGTCCGAACAGGACGTTCTCACCCTGCTCCGACAGCGAGTCGCGGATCGAGCCTGCCTGGAAGACGGCGAAACCCGACGCGACGGTCGTGTTCTTCAGCAACGCGATCATGGTGCTCGTCATCGGCGGGACGACCGAGCGCAACGCCTGCGGCAGCACGACGTTGCCCAGCATCTGCGTGAACGTGAGTCCGAGCGCGCGGGACGCCTCCGCTTGGCCGACCGGCACGGTGTTGATGCCCGACCGCACGACCTCGCAGACGAAAGCCGCCGTGTAGAGCGACAACGCGATGATCGCCGCGGTGTAGGGCTCGATCTTCACGATCTCCAGCAGCGGGTACGCGAAGAGGAAGAACACGAAGACCAGTGTCAGCGGCGTGTTGCGCAGGACCGTCACGTAGGTCGTGCCGATGCCACGGAAGACCGGCACGGGGCTGACTCGCAGCGCGGCGAGGATCGTGCCCAGCACCAGCGACAGCACCGCGGAGATCGCGAAGAGCTGCAGCGTCTGGCCGAATGCACGCAAGAACAGATCTAGGTGGTTGGTGAGGACGCTCATCGGTTTCCTTGCCGTCCGTCCGCCTTCAAAGGAACGGCCGGTGGACCCACGTGGGATCCACCGGCCACGTGATCAGCCTCAGTAGCGGTCGATCGTCGGCTTCGTCGCCGTCGAACCCGACTTGCCGAGCGTGCCGTCGTAGATCTTCTGCCAGTCGCCGCCGTCGAGCGAGGCCTGCAGGATGTCGTTCACCTTGTCGCGCAGGGCCTTGTCGTCCTTGGGCAGGCCGATGCCGTAGGGCTCGCTGGAGAACGTCTTGCCGACGACCTTCAGCTTGCCTTCCTCGGCGGCCGCGTAGCCCTTGAGGATCGCGTCGTCCGTGGTGACCGCGTCGACCTCACCGTTGAGCAGCTTGGTGACGCACTGCGAGTAACCCTGGAACTCCAGGATGTTCTCGGGCTCGGTGTAGTTGTTGTCCCGGATCTTCTTGATCGGGGTCGAGCCGGTGACCGAGCAGACCTTCTTGCCCTTGAGGGTCTCCGGGCCGGTGATGTCGGCGTTGTCCTTCTTCACCAGCAGGTCCTGGCCGGCGACGAAGTACGGGCCCGCGAACGAGACCTTCTCCTTGCGGCCGGCGTTGATCGTGTAGGTGCCGACGTAGTAGTCGACGTCACCGTTGATCAGCGCCTGCTCGCGAGCGGCCGACTGGATCGTCTTGAACTGGATCTTCTCGGGGTCGAAGCCCAGCTTCGCCGAGATCAGGCGCGCGATGTCGATGTCGAAACCGCTGTACTTGTTCGTCGTCGGGTCCTTGTAGCCCAGACCCGGCTGGTCCTCCTTGACCCCGACGATCAGCGAGCCGCGCGACTTGATCTTCTCGAACGTGGGCGAGCCGTCGACCTTGACGTCCTTGGCGACCTCGAAGAGGCCGGCGGGCGCCGCCGTGTCGGTCGGGCTGCCCTCCTTGCCACACGCGGTCAGGGCCAGTGCGCCCGTCAGCAGCACCGCCGCAAGGGTGCGAACCCTCATCGTCCTTCTCCTGCCATTCGTTCGAAAGTGGGCTGACTACTAGTGAGTCAGGATCTTGCCAAGGAAGTCCTTCGCGCGGTTGGACTTCGGCGCCGAGAAGAACGCTTCCGGGGTGGAATCCTCGACGACCTCGCCGTCGGACATGAAGATCACCCGGTCCGCGGCCTTGCGGGCGAAGCCCATCTCGTGCGTGACGACCAGCATCGTCATCCCGTCCTTGGCCAGGCCCGTCATGACGTCCAGGACCTCCTGGACCATCTCCGGGTCGAGCGCGGACGTGGGCTCGTCGAACAGCATCACCTTGGGCTTCATGGCGAGCGCGCGGGCGATCGCCGCACGCTGCTGCTGCCCACCGGAGAGCTGAGCGGGGAACTTGTCGGCCTGGTTGGCGATCCCGACCCGCTCCAGCAGTTCCATCGCCGTCTTGCGCGCTTCGGCGGCAGGCGTCTTGCGCACCTTCGTCGGCGCGAGCATGACGTTCTCGACGATGGTCTTGTGCGCGAAGAGGTTGAAGGACTGGAACACCATGCCGACGTCGGCGCGCAGGCGGGCCAGTTCCTTGCCTTCGGCGGGAAGTGGTTGCCCGTCGACCTCGATGACACCGGAATCGATCGGTTCGAGGCGGTTGATGGTCCGGCACAGGGTCGACTTACCGGAACCCGACGGCCCCAGCACGACCACGACCTGCCCCTTCGGCACTTCCAGTTCCACGTTCTTGAGCACGTGCAACGGGCCGAAGAACTTGTCCACACCCGCCACACGAATCATCGGCGGTGCAGAGGCGGCAGTCATCCAGTCCTCCATTGAGGGTCGTCGGCGTTGGCGGAAACCTAGGTGTCCGCCACCACACCAGTCCAGGACATTGAGCAAGACTTAGGGTCTCAACTCTGTCACAGGCAGACATCGGTTGCCCGGGAGGTAGCGAAAGTGCGCGTGCTGCTCGTCGAGGACGACGACAGGGTCGCCGAGGCCTTGGTCCCAGCCCTGACCAGACGGGGTTTCCACGTGGACCGGCAGGCCACGGGCCGCGGCACGCTCGACCGCCTCGCAGGCGTCGACGTGGTGCTGCTCGACCTCGGCCTGCCCGACATGGACGGCGTGACGCTGTGCCGTGCCATCAGGGCCGCTTCGGACGTCGCGATCATCGTGGTGTCCGCGAGAGGGGAGATCGACGACCGGATCCTCGGCCTGCACGCCGGGGCCGACGACTACCTGGTCAAGCCCTATGACGTGGGCGAACTCGTCGCGCGCGTGCACGCCGTCCGCCGTCGCCGCGGCGCGGATCCGGTCGGCGTGGGAGCTGTGTCCACAGAGGTGTTCGAGACCGGCGACGTGCGGGTCGACCTGGGGCGCCACGAGGTCACGGTCGCGGGGGAGTCGGTCGCCCTGTCGCGCAAGGAGTTCCAGGTGCTCGCGCTGGTGATGGCGGCAGGCGGGGCGGTGTGCACGCGGGAGCGGATCCTCGCCGAGGTGTGGGGCCGCACGTGGTCCGGCGCGAACCGCACGCTCGACGTGCACGTGGCCACGTTGCGGACCAAGCTCGGCAGGCCCGCGTTGCTGGAGACCGTGCGCGGCGTCGGATATCGGCTGGGGCAGGTGTGATCTCAATTGGGTGATCTTTTGTCGTCGGCGTGTCGCGGCCGGGCGGGGTGACGGCCGGTGAGGTCACGACTGCTGGGCGTGGTGCTCGCCCTGATCGTGCTGGTGCTGGTGGGCCTCGGCGTGCCGCTGGGCCGCAACGTGGCGGCCGCGGAGCAGCAGGAGATGTTCCTCGACCGGCTCACCGACACCAGCCGGTTCGCCTCGCTGGCGCAGCGGCCGCTCATCGACGACCGGCCGCACCTGCTGCGACCTGAGCTGGAGCGCTACGACGAGCTGTACGACATCGGCGTGGCCGTGGTGGCCCGCGACGCGCCGACGGTGCCGCTGGTGGCGTCGCGCAACGACCTCGCGCTCGGTGACCCCGCCGTGCAGGACCTGGTCAGCAAGGCGCTGGCCGGGCGCCTGCCGGTCGCGCCGGCGTTGTTCACGCCGTGGAGCGACGCGAAGGTCGTGCTCGCCGAACCGGTCCTGGTCGACGGCGAGGTGCGCGGCGCGGTCATCACGTTCTCGCCGACGGCCAAGACCCGCTTCGAGGTGCTCGCGTGGTGGGCGCTGCTGCTCGCGGGAAGCCTGCTGGTGCTGGCGCTCGCGGTGCTGCTGGCGCTTCCGGTGGTGCGCTGGACGTTGCGCCCGGTGCAGGCGCTGGACGAGGCGACCGGGAAGCTCCTCGCCGCGGTGGTGTCGGGCCGGCCGGTGCCGCCGGTGGGCGCGGAGAGCGGGCCGCCGGAGCTGCGGCACCTGTCGCGTTCGTTCGACCAGATGGCCGCGAACGTGAGCGATGTGCTTGCCGCGCAACGGGCCTTCGTCGCGGACGCGTCACACCAGCTGCGCAATCCGTTGACCGCGCTGAAACTCCGGCTGTCCAACCTGGAGGGTCACGTCGACGGTGAGGGGGAGGTGCACCAGGTCGAGGCGCTGAGCGAGACCGACCGGCTCAACCGCATCCTCGACGAGCTGCTCGCCATGGCGCGCGCCGAGTCCAGTTCCGTGGACCCGGTGCCGGTCGACGTCGACAAGTCCGTGGCGGCGCGGCTGTCCGCGTGGTCGGCGGCCGCGGCGGCGAAGGAGGTCCATCTCGTGCTCGACGGGGAACGGGTCGGCATGGCCCTCGTCCCGCCGCGCGGGGTCGAGACGATCCTGGACGCGCTGCTCGACAACGCGCTGAAGTTCACCGCCGAGGGCACGCTGATCGTCGTCGACGCCCGCAAGTCCGACGGCGTCATCAAGCTCTCCGTCGCCGACCACGGGCCCGGCCTGCAGCCCGACGAGCTGGAGCGGGCCACCGACCGGTTCTGGCGCAGCCCCGCTCACCAGAACGTGCCGGGCTCCGGGCTGGGGCTCTCGATCGTGCGGCTGCTGGTCGAACGCGTCGACGGCACCGTGTCCCTGGAGTCGCCGCAGGACGGTGGTCTGAAGGTCGTGATCACGCTCCCGGCCGTCTAGACCTTGGCCTCGCGGTAGTAGCGCATCGCGCCGGGATGCAGCGGTACCGGTGACGTCTCGATCGCCGAGCGTTGTTCTATCGTGCGCGCCGCCGAGTGAGCCTTCACGAGGTCGGGCTGGCCCTCGAACAGCTGCCGCACGAGCGCCTCGGCGACGTCGTCGGGCATCTGCTCGCGGACGAGCAGGAAGTTGCGCACGACGAGCGTGATGACCGGGCCGGACCGCAGGTTGTAGATGGAGGCGGGCAGGGTCGCCGACCCGTACACCGGGTACTGCTGGCGGAACTTCGGCAGCTCGTCCTTCAGGTCGAGCATCCGCACGCCGAGGCCCTTGGTGAGTTCGCTGATCTTGCTCGTGGGCAGTCCGCCCGACCAGAAGAACGCGTCGAGCCTGCCCTGCTGCATCGCCTGAGCCGAGTCCTCGAGGCCCAGGTTCACCGTCTGGGGCACGACGTTCTCCGACTGCAGCAGCCGGCTCGCGATGATCTCGACGCCCGATCCGGTCGCGCCGATCGACACGCGCAGCCCGGACAGCTCGCGCAGCTTCGTCACCGGCAGGTCGGTGCGGACGATGACCTGCAGGTAGTCGTCGTGCATGCGGGCCAGGGCGCGCAACCCCGAGGACCCCTCGACGCCGTCGAGCGCGTCCGCCTGCGAGAAGCCGACCTGGGCCTGGTCGCTGACGAGCCGCCGGACGTTGTCCCTGGACCCGTCCGTGCGGACGACCTGGGGCCGCACGATGCCGAGCCGGCCGCTCCAGATGTCCGCCAGGCCGTTGCCGAGCGAGTAGTAGACGCCGGACTCGCTCCCGGTCGCCATCGTTATCTTGATGTCCGACACCGTGCTGCTACAGCCCGTCAGGACCGTCGCGGCGGTCAGCAGGCTCAAGGCGGCGTGTACTCGTCCCAGCACCAGCGCATCGTGCCACGGAGGCGGTCCGCGCTTGCACCCGACGAAGGTCCTGCCTGGTCAACGCGTGAATGGGCCCGGCTTCGTGCGGTCCGCGAAAGTTGGGCCACTGACCAGGGGTTATCGTGTTGGGCGTGAGCACCGTGCAGGATCCGAAGACCTTCCAGATACGCACGTTCGGTTGTCAGATGAACGTGCACGACTCCGAGCGGCTCGCCGGTCTGCTGGAGGACGCGGGCTACGCGCGGGCCACCGAGTCCGAGCAGGCCGACGTCGTCGTCTTCAACACCTGCGCGGTCCGCGAGAACGCCGACAACAAGCTGTACGGCACGCTCGGCCACCTCGCCCCGCAGAAGACGGCGAACCCGGACATGCAGATCGCGGTCGGCGGCTGCCTCGCGCAGAAGGACCGCAGCGAGATCGTCCGGCGCGCCCCGTGGGTGGACGTCGTGTTCGGCACGCACAACATCGGTTCGCTGCCGGTGCTGCTCGAACGCGCCCGCCACAACGCCGAGGCGCAGGTCGAGATCCTCGACTCGCTGGAGACGTTCCCGTCGTCGCTGCCGGCCGCGCGCGACTCCGCCTACTCGGGCTGGGTGTCGATCTCGGTGGGCTGCAACAACACCTGCACGTTCTGCATCGTGCCGTCGTTGCGCGGCAAGGAGAAGGACCGCCGTCCCGGTGACGTGCTGGCCGAGGTGCAGACGCTCGTGGACGAGGGCGTGCTGGAGGTGACGCTGCTGGGGCAGAACGTCAACTCCTACGGCGTCGAGTTCGGCGACCGGCTCGCGTTCGGCAAGCTGCTGCGCGCCTGCGGTGAGATCGACGGGCTGGAGCGCGTGCGCTTCACCTCGCCGCACCCCAAGGACTTCACCGACGACGTCATCGCCGCCATGGCCGAGACGCCGAACGTGTGCCACAGCCTGCACATGCCGCTGCAGTCCGGTTCGGACCGCCTGCTCAAGGCGATGCGCCGCTCGTACCGCACCGAGAAGTACCTGGGGATCATCGACAAGGTCCGCGCCGCCATGCCGGACGCCGCGATCACCACCGACATCATCGTCGGCTTCCCCGGCGAGACCGAGGAGGACTTCCAGGGCACGCTCGACGTGGTGCGCCAGGCCCGTTTCTCCTCGGCGTTCACGTTCCAGTACTCGAAACGTCCCGGCACCCCGGCGGCCGACCTGCCGGACCAGTTGCCCAAGGCCGTCGTGCAGGAGCGCTTCGACCGGCTCGTGGCGCTGCAGAACGAGATGACGCACTCGTTGAACGTCGAGCAGGTCGGCCGCACGGTCGAGGTCCTCGTCGCCACGGGTGAGGGCAAGCGCGACGCCGAGACCCACCGCATGAGCGGCCGTGCGCGCGACGGACGCCTCGTGCACTTCGCACCCGGCGCGATCGTTCCGCGTCCTGGTGACGTCGTGGAGACCGTCGTGACGTACGCGGCCCCGCACTACCTCGTCGCGGACGGCGAACCGCTGTCGTGGCGCCGCACCAAGGCCGGTGACCGTTCCGAGGCCGGCATCAAGCCCAAGACCGCGGGCATCGGCCTGGGTCTGCCGTCGTTCGGAGCGCCCGAGCCGTTGCCCGTGGTGTCAGGGTGCGCGGCCCAGTGAGCGATCCAAAAGATGCGGACGACTTCTTGCGCAAAGAGATCGACGCGGTGGAGCACGAGGCGGCCAGGCGCATCGACCCCGGGACCGGCGCGCTGACGATCTCGATCGCGGTGCTCGCGATCCTGGTGTCGCTGGTCCTGCCGTGGATCGGCGAGCACACCGGCCTGCAGGTCGTGCTGGGTGAGTCGTCGCTGTTCCTCCCGACGCTGTTCTCCTACCTCGCGCTGGGCATCGGCGTGCTCGGCTCCGGCATCACGCTCGCGGTGCGGCGCTGGGGTCTCACGTGGGTGTGCTCGCTGGGGTTGTTCGCGGGGTCGATCATCGGCGTGCTGTCGATCTGGACGCAGCAGACGACGACGAGCAACAAGACGATCGGTCCCGGCCCCGGCATCGGGTTGATCATCGCGGTGATCGCGGTGATCCTCCTGCTGGTGAAGTGGGTGCAGATCGCGGCCTCGCGCCCGCCCCAGCTGTGACGAACGGGGCGCAGTGCCCCCTGGAAACGCCTGAGGGCCCCTCTCCGCACGGGAGAGGGGCCCTCAGGCGTTTGTCTGGCTAGCGGGTCGCCAGGGCCTGCTCAGCGGCGGCGAGCCACTCGCGCCACTGGGCGGCCTGCGCCTCGGCCTGCTCGGTGCGGCGCTTGTCGCCCGCGGCACGGGCCTTCGCGGCCTGCGCCTCGAACTGCTCCACGCGCTCGCGGAACTGGGCCACGCGGGCCTCGGCCTCGGGGTCGGACCGGCGCCACTGGGCGTCGACCGCGCCGCGGACCTTCTCCTCGATGCTGCGGAGCTTGCCCTCGAGCTCGCGGATGCGCTCGCGCGGCACCTTGCCGATCGCGTCCCAGCGCTCCTGGATCTTGTAGAGGGCGTTGCGCGCCGACTCGAGGTCGCCCGTGGGGTCGATGCCCTCCGCCTCGGCGAGCAGCTCCTCCTTCAGCTTCGCGTTGGCCGTGAACTCGGCGTCCCGCTCGCTGAACGCTTCGGAGCGCTTCTGGAAGAACGCGTCCTGCGCGGCCCGGAACCGCTGCCACAACGCGTCGTCGGCCTCCTTGGGCGCACGCCCGGCGGCCTTCCACTCGACCATGAGCTCCTTGTAGCGACCGGCCGTGGTGCCCCAGTCGTCGGAGTCGACGAGCTTCTCGGCCTCCTCGACCAGGGACTGCTTGGAGGTCTTCGCCACCGAACGCTGGCGGTCGAGGTCCGCGAAGTGCGAGCCGCGACGGCGGTTGAACGCGTCGCGCGCCTTCGAGAACCGGCGCCACAGCTGCTCGTCGGTCTTGCGGTCGACGCCGCGGATGGTCTTCCACTCGTCGAGGATCTGGCGCAGCCGGTCGCCCGCGACCTTCCACTGCGTCGACTCGGTCGCGATCGACTCGGCCTCGTCGACCAGCGCCTGCTTGCGCGCCACGGACTGGGCTCGGGCGGCCTCCTTGGCCTCCTTCGCCTTCTCCATGCCGGCCTCTGCCTGGACCAGCACGTGCTCGACGCGGGCGGCCAGCGCCTTGAGGTCGCCGACGACGGCGGCCTCGGCGAGCTGCTCCTTGACGTGCTTCGCGCTGGTCATGGCGTGCTTGGGGTCGCCGGCGCCGGACTTGAGCCGCGACACGAGCAGCTCGACCTCGGTGCGCAGGTCGTCGAAGCGCCGCGCGAAGTGCGCGAGGCCCTCGACCGGCTCACCGGCCTGCCACGACCCGACAGCACGTTCGCCGTCCTCGGTCTTCACGTACACGGTGCCGTCGGCGTCCACGCGCCCCCAGCGGTCAGGGTGGTCCGACGCCACGGGGACGGCCGGAGGCGTCGCCTGCGGTGCGGTCTCCTTCGGCGTTTCCTCGACCCCACCCTCGGCTGCGTCCGCGACTGGGGCGGCCACGGCCTCCGGTGTGCTGTCCTGCTCCGACATCGCCGGTTCCTCCCATCTGACGCCCGTGCCTGCCACGGGCGCCCCGCCGTTGGCGGGGCCGATGCAATACGGGCGCTGGAGGTCTCCCGTCCCCAGTTCCCCGCGCGCATTCAAACAGGTCAGAGCTCGACTCGGTACTGGGAGTCCACGATAGGTAGCCTCGTCGGTCGTGATCACCCGTGCCGCGGTGGTGCCGCACCCACCTCTTCTGGTCCCAGAACTGGTCGTGGGAGCCGCCGCAGAAACCGAGCCCGTGCGGGCCGCAACCCTTGCCGCAGCAGGAAAACTGCCCGGTCCGTGGGTCGCGGTCGCCGTGGACGACAGCGGCCCCTCGACGTACTCGCCGCCGTTGTCGGGAACTTTTCTCGGTTATGGGGTCGATGTGCCTGTGTCACTCGGCGGTGACCTGCCGCCGGATGCGCGGATCCCGTTGCCCGTACTGGTCACCGCGTGGCTTCGGGAACACTGCGGAGTCGAGGTGTCACGCGTCGAACTCGTACCGCCTGACCTGCCCGCTTCCGACTGTGTCTCGTTTGGACAACAACTCGCTTCGGAGGTGGATTCCGGGTCGGGATCCGAGGACGTCGGACTCCTGTTCCTCGGCGACGGCTCCACCCGGCACGGCCCGCGCTCGCCGGGATCCGACGACGAGCGTTCGGGACCTTTTGATTCTTTGGTCCACACTCTGCTGGCCAACGCCGACGTGGACGGCCTGCTCGGTCTCGACGCCGGCCTCGCCCGTGAACTGGGCGCGCAGGGCCGTGCGGCGTGGCAGGTCCTCGCGGGCGTGCCAGGACCGTGGCGCAGCCTGGGCGCCGAGTTCTTCGCACCGTTCGGCGTGGGCTACCACGTCGCAGTCTGGGAGCGCCCGTGATCACCCCCATCGCAGTCGTCGGGCCCACCGCGACCGGCAAGTCCGACCTGGCCGTCGCGCTCGCGGAGCGGTTCGGGGGAGAGGTCGTCAACGCCGACGCCATGCAGCTCTACCGCGGCATGGACATCGGCACGGCGAAGATGCCTCTCGCTGAACGCCGTGGCGTGCCGCACCACCTGTTCGACGTCCTGTCCGTCACCGAGACCGCGTCGGTGGCCGCCTACCAGCGCGAAACACGGGCCGTCATCGAGGAGTTGCTCGCCGCCGGGCGCCCGCCGGTCCTCGTCGGCGGTTCGGGGCTCTACGTGCAGGCCGTGCTGGACGACCTGAAGTTCCCCGGCACCGACGACGCGGTGCGCCTGCGTTTCGAGGCGGAGCTGGCCTCGGCGGGCCCGGAGGCGTTGCACCGGCGTCTGCGGGAGCTCGACCCGGCCGCCGCGATCGCGATCCTGCCGTCCAACGGCCGCCGCATCGTGCGCGCGCTGGAGGTCATCGAGCTGACGGGGCAACCGTTCTCGGCGAACCTCCCCAAGCCCGGCCCCGCCCGCTACGGCACCGTCCAGATCGGCGTCGACCGCGAGGTGTCCGAACTGGACGGCCGCGTCGACCAGCGCGTGGACGCGATGTTCGCTTCGGGCCTGGAAGACGAGGTGCGCGCCCTCGTCCGGCTCGGCCTGCGCGACGGCAAGACCGCGTCGCGCGCCCTGGGCTACCAGCAGGTGCTGTCCGCAATGGACGGAGCCTGCACGATCGACTTCGCCGCGGAGGAGACCAAGCGCGCCACCCGCCGGTTCGTGCGCCGGCAGCGGTCGTGGTTCCGGCGTGACCAGCGCATCACCTGGCTCGACGGTGCTCGGCCTGATCTTTTGGAGGCCGCCGGTAACCTTGTCCCGTGGAGTTTGTGAAGGGGCACGGCACGGAGAACGACTTCGTCGTCCTGCCCGACCTCGATGACGCGTTGGATCTGACCGTCGCCCGCGTGCAGGCGCTGTGCGACCGGCAGCGGGGCCTGGGCGCGGACGGCGTGCTGCGCGTCGTGCGCACGGGCGGCTCCGAGGGCAAGTGGTTCATGGACTACCGCAACGCCGACGGCTCCATCGCCGAGATGTGCGGCAACGGCCTGCGCGTCTTCGCCCGCTACCTGGTCGACGCGGGCCACCAGCCGCAGGGCACGTTCGTGGTCGGTACGCGCGCGGGGGACCGCACGGTCACCACGCACCCGGACGGCTCCGTCACGAACGACATGGGTCCCGCGCGGCTCACCGGCACGTCCATCGCCGCGGTCGACGGCTCCGGCATCGGCGGCTTCGCGATCGACGTCGGCAACCCGCACCTCGCCTGCGTCACCGAGGTCCCGGTCGAGGACTTCGACCTCACCGTGCCGCCCGGCTTCGACCCGGTGATGTTCCCGCACGGCGTCAACGTCGAACTCATCAACGTCATCGGCGCCGACGCGCTGCGCATGCGCGTCTACGAGCGCGGCGTCGGCGAGACCCGCTCCTGCGGTACCGGCACCGTCGCGTCCGTCGCCTCCTGGCTCGCCGGCCAGGGCAGGACCACGGGCTCGGCGACCGTCGACGTCCTCGGCGGCCAGGTGTCCGTCACCATCGAGCCGACGACGTCGACCCTCACCGGACCTGCCGTGCTCGTCGCCCGCGGCGAGCTCGACAAGTCCTGGTGGGACGCCCTTGCCTGATCCGATACCGCTCAACTGATATCCGATATATCAGTTGAGCGGGTGAATCTCGATCTTCCCGAGCCGGTCGGGCTTGACGACGCTCGGGTTCGAGTCGGGCGCGGTCAGGCAGACGAGGTTGTCGCCGACGACCGCGACCGCGAAGCACGTCTGCGTCGTCTCCACCTTGTTGGTGATCTTGCCGCCCTCGGTCACCCGGAACACCGCGGGCTGCAATGCGGGAGCCACCCAGACGCCGTCCCCGTCGCCCGCGATCCCGTCCGGCGCGATCCCGAACTCCTTCACATCGGCCCACACCCTGCGGTTTTGCAACGATCCGTTGCGGTCGACCGAAAACGAAGTGAGCTGGAATGCAACGGTCTCGGCGACGACCAATATGTTGCCGCTCTCGGACTCGCCCGTCGGATCGGGCAGCAGGGCCATGCCGTTCGGGAACTTGAGGTCCTCGGCGGCGACGCTGACGGACCCGTCGGGCTGGACGAGCGCGAGCGCGGCGCCCGGCGGTTCGAAGTCGGGTTCGAGCAGTCGTGCGATGCCGACGTCGTCGATCAGGCCGTGCAGGTCGAACCCGAAGTTGCCGACGTACGCGCGGCCCTCGGAGTCGACGAGCATGTCGTTGGCGTGGAAGGTCGCGATGTCCGATATATCAGCGTGCAGGACCAGGTCGTCGCCTTCCAGGCGACGGACGGTGCGGTCGAGCATCGACACGACGAGCAGGCGCCCGTCGGGCAGCCAGCCGAGGCCCGAGGGCTGGCCGTCGAAGGTGACGACGACCTCGTCGTCACCCGTCGCGAGGTCGAGGGCGTGCACTTCGCCCGCGTAGAAATCTGAGTAGTAGAGGCGGCCGTCAGGACCGCGTCGCGGTCCTTCGCCGAAGTGGAGACCGTCCCGCAGCACCGAGGTATCAGCCATGGGCCTCGACGCTAGACGTGGCCGGCAGGTCCCGCATAGAGCGCAGCGGCGAGAACAGCACCCAGCCCATTCCGGCCACCGAGCCGATCAGCGAGACCCACAGCGTCGGCACGATCCCGATCCACGAACCGAATCCGCCGCCCAGCAGCGCGCCCAGCGGCGTCGCGCCCCACACCACCCAGCGGATCGAGGCGTTCATCCGGCCCAGCAGGTGGTCGGGGCAGATGGCCTGCCGGTAGCTCACCTGGCCGACGTTGTAGACGACGACACCGAACGCGCTGACCGCGAGCCCGGCCATCGCGAACACGATGCCCCAGCCCGGCTTGGTGAACGGCATCAGCAACACGAACGGCCAGGTCAGCAGGGGCACGAACCAGATCAGCCGAGCCTGTCCGATCAGCACGCCGAGCCGGTGCGCGACCATCGCGCCGAGCACGCCGCCGACACCGCTCGCGCTGAAGATCAGACCCGCCGTGCCTTCGCTCAGCCCGGCCACCCGCAGCAGGAACAGCACGCTGACGGCGTTCTGGATGCCGTGGAAGAAGTTCGACGTGCCGGTGCAGGCCACGATCTTGCGCAGGGTGGCGTTGCCGAAGACGAACCGCAGCCCCTCCATGATCTCGCGGCGCAGGTGCGGGTCGGGGTGGCGCTCCGGCACGGTCTCCACGATCTTGATGCGGGACAGGAAGAACGCCGAGCTCAGGTAGCCGAGACCGGTCGCGAGCACTCCGTTGGCCGCGCCGAGGAACTGCGCCACGTAGCCGCCGATCGCCGGCCCCGACACCTCGGCCACGGACATGCTGGCCTGCAGTTTCGAGTTGCCTTCGACGAGCTGGTCGCGTCCCACCAGTGACGGCAGGTACGACTGGTAGGCGACGTCGAAGAAGACCGTGCAGACGCCGACCGCGAGGCTCACGATGATCAGTTGCGGCAGGTCGAGCGCGTCCATCCACCATGCGAGGGGCACGCTCAGCATCAACGCGGCACGGACGACGTCCATCGCGATCATCAGCGGTTTGCGGCGCATCCGGTCCACCCAGACGCCCGCGGGCAGTCCGATCAGCAGGAACGCCATCGTGCCCGCCGCGGCCAGCAGTCCCATCTCGAACGGTGTCGCGTGCAGCGCGCCCGCCGCGAGCAGCGGGATCACCGTCAGCCCGATCGTCGAGCCGAACTGGCTGATGGTGTCGCCGATCCACAGCCGGCGGAAGTCGTGATGCCCCCAAAGCGCCATGCCGGGAAGTCTGCGCTGAGTGATTGGAAAGTGTCAATCACTTAGACTGTGCTCGTGCCACTCTCCCGGAAGCGACGTCCCGCGACGAGCGACGAAGCCGCGGCGCTGAGCTCTGACCTGCGGCTGCGGATGATCCGCATGACGTTCGACCGCCCGCTCACCAACAAGGAGCTGGCCCAGCGGCTGAACAGGGACCCGGCCACGACGCTGCACCACGTGCGCAAGCTCGTCGCCGCCGGATTCCTCGAGGCGATGCCACCTCGCGCGGGCAAGCGGGGAGCGAAAGAGATCCCCTATCGGTCGACAGGACTGTCCTGGGAGCTCGACAACAGCGAAAATGCGGTCGCCGTCGGCGAAGCGATGCTGCACGCTTTCCTCGGCGAGGTTGCCGACATCGGGCTCAGTGACGTGGATCAGAGCCGTCTGGTCGTCACCGTCGACC
The DNA here is from genome assembly GCF_044765805.1 of Lentzea sp. NPDC102401. Classification (NCBI taxonomy): domain Bacteria; kingdom Bacillati; phylum Actinomycetota; class Actinomycetes; order Pseudonocardiales; family Pseudonocardiaceae; genus Lentzea; species Lentzea sp. NPDC102401. The sequence goes on from NZ_JBIWKS010000016.1 coordinate 99,582, forward strand.
CCGAGGAACTAAAGCAGCGGCTCGCGTCGTTGATGGATGAGCTGGCCGCGCAACCGGTCAAGCCGGATGTTCCCCGTGTGGCGATCTACCTCGCGGTGTATCCGGGGGACTAACTGTCCGTGGGACGATGAAGGGCAAATGACGGAAAACATCCAGAGCACAGAGTTCGACCCGGAGTTCGACGCCACGTGGGAGGAGGACGACTTCTCCACGGGTGATTACGAACGTGTCGAACGCGCCGCGCTGCGCCGTGTCGCGGGACTGTCCACCGAGCTCGAGGACATCACCGAGGTCGAGTACCGGCAGCTCCGCCTGGAGCGGGTCGTGCTCGTCGGGGTGTGGACCGAGGGCACGGCGGCCGACTCCGACGCGTCGATGGCCGAACTCGCCCGCCTCGCCGAGACCGCCGGCTCCGAGGTGCTCGAAGGCCTCGTGCAGCGGCGTGACAAGCCCGACGCGGCGACTTACATCGGCTCCGGCAAGGTCTCCGAACTGCGCGACGTCGTGCAGTCGACGGGTGCCGACACCGTGATCTGCGACGGTGAGCTCTCGCCAGGCCAGCTGCGTCAGCTGGAGGAGAAGCTCAAGGTCAAGGTCGTCGACCGCACCGCGCTCATCCTGGACATCTTCGCGCAGCACGCGCAGTCCAAGGAGGGCAAGGCGCAGGTCGAGCTGGCCCAGCTGCAGTACCTGATGCCGCGCCTGCGCGGCTGGGGTGAGTCGTTGTCGCGGCAGGCCGGTGGTCGTGCCGGTGGCGGCAACGGCGGTGTGGGTCTGCGCGGTCCCGGTGAGACCAAGATCGAGACCGACCGCCGCCGGATCCGCGCCCGCATCTCCAAGCTGCGCCGCGAGATCGCCGCGATCGGCGTCGTCCGCGAGACCAAGCGGGGCCGCCGCACGGCGAACGAGATCCCGAGCGTCGCCATCGCGGGCTACACGAACGCGGGCAAGTCGTCGCTGCTCAACGCGCTGACGGGCGCCGGTGTCCTGGTGGAGGACGCGCTGTTCGCCACCCTCGACCCGACGACGCGCCGCGCGCTGACGCCGGAAGGCCTGCCGTACACGCTGACGGACACCGTCGGCTTCGTCCGGCACCTGCCCCACCAGCTGGTCGAGGCGTTCCGCTCGACGCTCGAGGAGGTCGGCCAGTCCGATCTGCTCGTGCACGTGGTCGACGGCTCCGACGGCATGCCGGAGAAGCAGGTCAAGGCCGTGCGCGAGGTCCTGTCCGAGATCAACGACAAGACCGACACGCCGATGCCGCGCGAGCTGCTCGTCGTGAACAAGATCGACGCGGTCGGCGACCTGGGCATGGCCCGGTTGCGGCACCTGTTCCCGGACGCGTCGTTCGTGTCGGCGCACTCGGGCCTCGGCATCGAGGAACTGCGGGTCCGCATCGCCGAACTGATGCCGCGACCCGAGGTCGTGGTCGAGGCCCTCGTGCCGTACGCGCGCGGCGAGGTCGTCGCCCGCGTGCACCGCGACGGCGAGATCCTGTCCGAGAAGCACACGGAGTCGGGCACCCTGCTCAGCGCCCGCGTGCGTCCGGACCTCGCCAGCGCGCTCGAGGAGTTCGCGACGAACGGGACGCCTGCTTGATCCCGCCTCCACCCGTGGACGTGTGCCCGGTAGCCATGCAGGAGCTCTCCGGGCTCACGTCCGACGGCAAGCAGTTCTTCGCCGTCAGCGACAGCGACAACGGCACGTTGCGCATCCAGGTGATGGGCCGCGACTGCGTCGTGACGCGCACGATCACCGCGCCCGTCGACCCGTATGACGTCGAAGACCTGGCGATGACGCCGGACGGCACCCTCTGGGCGTCCGACACCGGCGACAACAACAAGTCCCGCTCCACGGTCGCCTTGCACAAGGTCTCGCCTTCGGGCGCCGTGGAGCGGTTCCGCGTCACGTACCCGGACGGCAAACACGACGCCGAAGCGTTGCTCATCGACAAGTCCGGCACCCCGTACATCGTCACCAAGGAACCCCTTGGTTCCGCGCTGGTATATCGCCCGACGGCCCCACTCCAAACTGATATATCGGTGCCGTTGGAGCAGGTCGCACGCGTGTCGCTGTCGACGACGGACACCCCGGGCGGCCCCCTGGAGGGCACCCTCGACTCGCGCCTCGTGACCGGAGCCGCCTCCACACCCGACGGCTCCGTCATCGCCCTGCGCACCTACACCGACGCCTACCTGTATCCCGTCCCAGACGGCGACGTCGTGAAGGCGCTGTCCGGCGACCCGGTCCGAGTCCCACTGCCGAACGAACCCCAGGGCGAGGCCATCGCCTTCGACCCGGACGGCACCCTGCTCTCGGCCTCCGAAGGCACCGGCACCCCGATCCGCGCAGTAGCGGGCGCTGCGGCACTGGCCCAGCCACCCCCGCCGACGACCACGACACCCGCGCCGGCCGCGGACCAGCCGCAGTCGTCCCCCTCGGACGCGCCGGGCGGCTCTTGGCAGAACTGGCCTCTGGCACTGACGCTGGGCGGCATCGTGCTCGTCGCCGCCCTGGTCATCGGCCTCCGCTTCCGCCGTAGAGCCTGATTTCCGGGCGTGATCTTCGGGCCTGAATCAGTCCCAGGCGACGGGCATCCGCTCCAGCCCGCCGATCACCAGACTCGCCCGATGTGTCAACTCCTCCTCCGGCACGGCCAGACGCAGCTTCGGGAACCGCGTGAAGAGCCCGGGAAAGGCAATCTTCAACTCGATCCGCGCGAGGTGCTGGCCGATGCACTGGTGGATGCCGTGCCCGAACGCGAGATGCCCCGCCGTCCCCCGAGCCAGGTCAAGGACGTCCGGATCGGCATAACGGGCCGGATCGTGGTTCGCCGACCCCAACTCCACGAACACCGTGTCACCCGCGCGCACGACGACGCCGTCGATCTCGACGTCCTCCAACGCGGTGCGCGCCGTAGCGGGCGTCAAACTGATATATCGGAGCAGTTCCTCGACGGCGGCGCCAGGATCGGTGAGCATCGCCTCCACCCGAGCCGGCTCCCGCAGCAACTCCAGCGCGCCGAGCGACAGCATGTTCGTCGTGGTGTCGAGCCCGCCCCCGAGCAACGCCATGCCCATTGCGGCCATCTCGTCGTCGGTCAGCGGCGACTCGCCCGACTCAGCCGACTCCGAGTGGACGAGGTCGCTCAGCACGCCGTCCGTCGGCTCCGCACGCTTCGCCGCGACCATCTCCAGCATGAACCGCTGCAGCCGCTCGAACGCCTCGAACATCGCCACGGCTTCACCGGCTTCAGCGCCACTGGCCCCGGTCAGCACCATCGCGTCCTGCTGGAACTCCCCACGCCGCTCGTACGGAACACCCAGCAACTCGCAGATCATCAGACCCGGCACCGGCACCGCGAAGTGCTCGACCAGATCCGCCGGCGACCCCTGCGCCGCCAGCACGTCCAGATGCTCGGCCGTGATCACCTCCAGCCGCTCGGCGAGCAACCGCATCCGCCGCACGGTGAACTGACCGGTCAGCCGGCTGCGGTAGCGGGTGTGCTCCGGCGGATCGTGATCGGTGAACGCTCCAGGCGGCGACGGCGGCGCGTCACCGGGACTCCCCGGACCGAACGGGTTGTGCATCAGATCCGGCCGGATGCTGAACCGCCCGTCCGCGAGCACCGCGCGCACCGTCGCGTGATCGTGCGCGCGCCAGCCGACGTGCCCGTCCGGGTACGTCATCGGACTCAGTGGCATCGCTCCCCCTTGCAACGAGGTCTTTCCCCTCCCTGCAAGCTAAAAACGTTTGCGGACGAAGTCAAAAGACTCATTGCAATGGCTTGAAGTGCAAGGCACCATGGGTTTGTGCCTGGTAAACGCCTAGACGAAGAAGAACGGCAGCTCATCGCCCAGTTCCTCTGGGACGGGCTGGGGTACTCCGAGATCGGGAGGCGGTTGCAAAGGCCTGCCTCGACGATCCAGCGCGAGGTGACCCGCAACGGCGGCCACAACAACTACAGGCCGGGTGCCGCGCACCGGGCGGCGAGCGATCGGGCGATGCGCCGGATGCCCGCTGTCGACGATCTCGACGTCGACGAGGAGGCGTACTCGTTCGACCGCAGTCCGGCGCAGGTGCAGGAGTTCCACCTGAGGCTGGTCGGCGTGTTCCGGCAGACCGGGCTGACGCGCACGGCGGCGCGGATCCTCGCGGAGATCTTCATGACCGACAAGGGCAGCCTGTCCGCGACGGAACTGGTGCTGCGGCTGTCGGTCAGCCCGGCGACCATCTCGCGGTCGACGAGCTACCTGCAGGAGATCGACCTGCTGCACAGCGAGCGTGACGGCAAGCGCGTGCGCTACTTCCTGGGCGACGACCTCTGGTACCGGGCGTGGCTGTCGAGCGCCCAGCGCAACTCGGTCTGGGCGCACACAGGACTGGAGGGTGCCGAGATCTTCGGTCTCGGCACCCCGGTGGGAGCCCGCCTCAAGGACATGGGCCAGTTCTTCGCGTTCGTCGTGGTGGACATGGAGTCCACCCGGCAGAAGTGGCTCGACTTCTTCGAGAAGAAGAAGCGCGCCCGCGGAGAAACTACGGAAGACGCCTGAGCACGGTCACGACCTTGCCCAGGATGGTGGCCTCGTCGCCGTTGATCGGCTGGTAGGCCGTGTTGTGCGGCATCAGCCACACGTGGCCGTCCTTGCGCTTGAACGTCTTCACGGTCGCCTCGCCGTCGATCATGGCTGCGACGATCTCACCCTGGTCGGCCGTGGGCTGCTTGCGGATCACGACCCAGTCACCGTCGGTGATCGCGGCGTCGATCATCGAGTCACCGACGACGCGCAGCAGGAACAGCTCACCCTCGCCGACGATCTCGCGCGGCAGTGGGAACACGTCCTCGATCGACTCCTCTGCCAGGATCGGACCACCGGCCGCGATCCGGCCGAGCATCGGCACGTAGGCGGGCGTGGGCTTGGACATCGGGTCGATACCGGCGTCGATCTCGTTGGGCAGCATCCCGACCGCGCGCGGGCGGTTCGGGTCGCGGCGCAGGAAACCTTTTCGCTCCAGCGCGCGCAGTTGGTAGGCGACCGACGAGGTCGACGTGAGACCCACGGCCTCACCGATCTCGCGCACGCTCGGCGGATAGCCGAAACGGTCGACCCAATCGCGGATCACGTCGAGCACCTTGCGCTGACGCAGAGTCAGGCCGGCGTTTCCCGCGATCTCGTTCACCTGTGTCTCCACAAGAGCGGGATCCGGGTCGATCGTCTTGCCTGCCACGGTCGCTGTCCTCCTCGCCGCCCCCAGTTCGAATGGGAATCCGGCCTCCGTCGATCTTCGTGGTCGACGGTAGTCGTGTTTGCTGCACAGATCAAACACCTGTTCGAGGTATTTGGGCGCGTGTTGTGGCGTTCGGAGAGTCGGTCTGGTAGAAATTCGCACGGACGTTCGATCGAACCCCTGTTCGATCATGGTGGTTGACCTGCGATGGAGGTCGTGATGGCGGTACTCGTCGAGAAGCGGATGCGGGTAGTCGAAGACGCGGACGTCGCAGCGGGACGTCCACTCCGTTCGGGTCCCCGCGTCATGCCGCGCAGGCCGGCGACCAAGCCGCGTCCGGTCGCGGTGCCCGTGTTGCGCGAATCGAGTTCGTGTGAGGTCCGGCCGAAGCGCGAGTCGGTGTTCGAACTCGTCGCGGTCGGCGTGCTGAGCGCTCTGACGGTGGTCGCGCTCGGCGTGCTCTACCTACAGCAGGCGGGGGTCACCCCGTAGGCCTGCCCCTACATCTTGTGTTTCCGGCGCCCGGCGTGACGTGTTCTCTCCGTCATGTGCGGGCGTCGTTGTGTAATCACCGCTGATCGCTTGCGGTTCCTCCAACAGAGTGACACGCGACGCGCCGTGTCGACTTGCATCCATGCATGCGTCGATCTAGGTTCAACCCCTACATCTAGTGGTTCCACCGTTGTAAGTAGTCCACAGGTTGTGGGTAACCCGACCAGTGTGACTGCTGCGGTGAGTGCTGCGCTGGGAAGGGGTGAGGTGGCGTGCGGTGTCCTTTCTGCCGTCATTCGGACTCGCGGGTGGTCGACTCCCGTGAGGTCGACGAGGGACAGGTGATCCGTCGCCGCCGCTCCTGCAACAGCTGCAGCCGCAGGTTCACCACGGTCGAAGAAGCGGTTCTCGCCGTGGTCAAGCGCTCCGGCGTGACGGAGCCCTTCAGCCGCGACAAGGTGGTCGTCGGTGTGCGCAGGGCGTGCCAGGGCCGCCCGGTCGACGAGGACGCGTTCCAGCAACTCGCCCAGCGGGTGGAAGAGTCGATCCGGTCGACGGGGTGCGCGGAAATCGCCAGTCACGAGGTGGGCCTCGCCATTCTCGGCCCCCTGCGTGAGCTCGACGAGGTCGCTTATCTGCGCTTCGCGAGCGTTTACAGGTCCTTCTCGTCCGTAGAGGACTTCGAGAAGGAAATTCTTGATCTTCGCACTGCGAGAGCCGAGGAAGCACCGGCCGAGCAGTGATCCACGCGCACCAGAGCGCGTGAGACAACCATCTTTTCTAAGCACCAGCACGAGGGAGATCCACCGTGACCGAGACCGTCGGCGGCTCAGCCAAGAAGACAGCCGCACGGGCGGCTGCGAAGCCTGCCGCGCTGAAGATTCAGCGCGTCTACACCACCGAAGGCCGCCACCCCTATGACGAGGTCACGTGGGAGCGCCGCGACGTCGTCATGACGAACTGGCGCGACGGCTCGGTGAACTTCGAGCAGCGCGGTGTCGAGTTCCCCGAGTTCTGGTCGGTGAACGCCACCAACATCGTCACCAGCAAGTACTTCCGCGGTGCCGTCGGCAGCGAGGTGCGCGAGCAGTCGCTGCGCCAGCTGATCGACCGCGTCGTGAAGACCTACGTGGGAGCTGGTAAGGAGCACGGCTACTTCACGGGCGAGCAGGACGCCGAGATCTTCGAGCACGAGCTCACCTACATGCTTCTGCACCAGGTGTTCAGCTTCAACTCGCCGGTGTGGTTCAACGTCGGCACCAGCTCGCCGCAGCAGGTCAGCGCGTGCTTCATCCTCGCGGTCGACGACACCATGGAGTCGATCCTCAACTGGTACCGCGAGGAGGGCCTGATCTTCAAGGGCGGCTCCGGTGCCGGCCTGAACCTCTCGCGCATCCGTTCCTCGAAGGAGCTGCTGTCCTCCGGCGGCACCGCGTCGGGCCCGGTGTCGTTCATGCGCGGCGCCGACGCGTCCGCGGGCACCATCAAGTCCGGTGGCGCCACCCGCCGCGCGGCCAAGATGGTCGTCCTCGACGTCGACCACCCCGACGTCGTGGAGTTCATCGAGACCAAGGCGCGCGAAGAGGACAAGATCCGCGCACTGCGGGACGCCGGGTTCGACATGGACCTCGGCGGCGCGGACATCGTGTCGGTGCAGTACCAGAACGCGAACAACTCGATCCGCGTGTCGGACGAGTTCATGCACGCCTACGAGAGCGGCAACGACTTCGGTCTGCGCGGCCGTCAGACCGGCGAGGTCATCGAGCGCGTCGACGCCAAGGAGCTGTTCGGCAAGCTCGCGAAGGCCGCGTGGGAGTGCGCCGACCCCGGCATCCAGTACGACGACACGATCAACGACTGGCACACCTGCCCCGAGTCGGGCCGCATCACCGCGTCCAACCCGTGCTCGGAGTACATGCACCTCGACAACTCGAGCTGCAACCTCGCGTCGCTGAACCTGATGAAGTTCCTGAGCGACGACGGCAAGTTCGACGCCGTCACGTTCGCCAAGGCCGTCGAGCTGATCATCACCGCGATGGACATCTCGATCTGCTTCGCGGACTTCCCGACCGAGCCGATCGCGGACACCACCCGCAAGTTCCGCCAGCTCGGCATCGGCTACGCCAACCTCGGCGCGCTGCTCATGGCCACCGGCCACGCGTACGACTCCGAGGGCGGCCGCGCGCTCGCCGCGACCATCACCTCGCTGATGACCGGTGTCTCGTACCGCCGTTCCGCGGAACTCGCGGGCATGGTCGGCGCGTACGACGGCTACAAGCGCAACGCCACGGCGCACCAGCGCGTCATGCGCAAGCACGCCGCCGCCAACGACCTGATCCGCACCTACGGCGGCAACGACTCCGCGACGCACAAGGTCGCGACCGAGGCGTGGCAGCAGTCGCTGGAGATCGGCGCGAAGAACGGCTGGCGCAACGCCCAGGCGTCCGTGCTGGCCCCGACCGGCACCATCGGTCTGATGATGGACTGCGACACCACCGGTATCGAGCCGGACCTGGCCCTGGTCAAGTTCAAGAAGCTCGTCGGCGGCGGCTCGATGCAGATCGTCAACCAGACGGTGCCGCGCGCGCTGAAGTCGCTCGGCTACCTGGACGAGCAGGTCGAAGCGATCGTCGAGTTCATCGGCGAGCACGGCCACGTCGTCGACGCGCCGGGCCTGCGCCGCGAGCACTACGAGGTCTTCGACTGCGCGATGGGCGAGCGTTCCATCGCGCCCATGGGCCACGTGCGGATGATGGCGGCCACGCAGCCGTTCCTGTCCGGTGCGATCTCCAAGACGGTCAACATGCCGGAGAACGCCACGGTCGAGGACGTCGAGGAGATCTACTACCAGGGCTGGAAGCTCGGCCTGAAGGCACTCGCGATCTACCGCGACAACTGCAAGGTCGGCCAGCCGCTGTCGGCGGGCAAGGGCGCGAACAAGGGCGCGGAGGCCAAGACGGCCGAAACGGTCGTCGAGTACCGCCCGGTCCGCAAGCGCCTGCCGAAGAAGCGCCCGTCGCAGACCGTGTCGTTCACGGTCGGCGGCGCCGAGGGCTACCTGCACGCCGGTTCCTACCCGGACAACGGCCTGGGCGAGATCTTCGTCAAGCTGGGCAAGCAGGGCTCCACGCTGGCCGGCGTGATGGACGCCTTCTCGATGTCCATCTCGGTGGGCCTGCAGTACGGCATCCCGCTGGAGTTCTACGTCTCGAAGTTCCAGAACCTGCGCTTCGAGCCGGCGGGCATGACCGACGACCCGGACGTGCGCATCGCGACGTCGGTGCTCGACTACCTGTTCCGCCGCCTGGCGCTGGACTACCTGTCCTACGACAAGCGCGCGCAGCTCGGCATCTTCACCGCCGACGAGCGTTCGGCGCAGGTGGCCGGCGAGTACGGCGCGCCCGCGTCGTCCGACGTGGACCTCGAGGGTCTGCGCGGATCGGTGGAGGCCGCTCCGAAGCAGGTCGAGGCCGCCGTCGAAACGCCGAAGCACGTGGGTAGCTCGACCGAGCTGCTGGAGCTGCACCTGGGCAAGGCCGCGGACGCGCCGCTGTGCATGACCTGTGGCACGAAGATGCGTCCGGCCGGCTCCTGCTACCTGTGCGAGGGCTGCGGCAGCACGTCCGGCTGCAGCTGATCGCTGTAGCTGTTTCTAGAGTTAGAACCTGTAACTGATGCGTCGGACCGTCACGGCAGCTTGATGCCGTGACGGTCCGCCAGCTTCTTCTCGATCTCCGCGATCACGCACGCGATCGTCGACGGGTTGAGCCGGCCCTCCCCGAAACGGACGACGGTCTTCGCGAACTCGTCCGCCGCCAGCGCCCGGCATTCGGCGTTCAACGAGCGGTGGTCGACCGCCGCCTCCTTGAAGCACTCCAGCGGCTTGCGGCCGAAGATGGTCTCGAACTCCTCCCAGCCGCGCAGCGTCCAGTACGTGTCGTTGGACGACATGGACGTCGCGCGCAGCCACCGCCACAGGTACTGCGGATCCAGGTGGCTCGGAGACTCGCTGACGCAGCGCCCGCACAGCAGCACCACGTTGTCCGTGGTGCGACTGCCACCCATTGACGCAGGCACGACGAGGTGTTGCTCCAGTGAGGACCTGTAACCGCAGCGCCAGCAGCGTTCGTGGGCCGTGCTCCAGTCGAGGGTGAGATCGACTTCGTGCTCGACCCAGTACGCGACGATCTGCCGGTTGCTGATGCTCATGTGGTCCTCTCCCCAGTCGTTGACTCCCCTGTCGGTCATGAAGGCGATTCCGTTTCGCCTACCCGCAACTGATAGAACATCTCGCATTAAGGGGGAGAGATGCCTTCGTTCGACGACTTACGCCGTTACCTGCTCGGTCAGCTCAACGCCGCTGTCCGGCGTCCCGGCATGTACGGCGGTGAGGCGGTGATCCTCACCCTGCTGGACGCGCTGGCGTTCGCCGACGACCGCACGGACCGGTGGCAGATCGAGCTCGACGCGCTGGTGAAGCGCGGCGCGGCGAACGCGGCGATGGTCAGCGGCGCGGTGCACGAGGCGCTCGGGCATCGCAGCGAGGACGTCATGGCGTCGGTGTACGCGGATCTCGCGCACCGGCAGGGCTGGCTGTCGCTCGACGCCGACAGCCGGATCCCCGGCGTGCTGGGGGAGCGGGACTGCCTGCTCGACGACGTGATCGCCGAGTACGGCGAACCCCCGTTGTGGCTGGGCGGCACGAATCCCAAGTACTCGAAGACGCTCGGCTACCCGGACCGGTCCGGGTCGCTGGTGTTCTTCCACTTCATGCCGGAGATGCGGCTGATGGCGACCCGGCGCGGCGACGGCGGCTTCCGCGACAGCTTCGTCTTCACGCCTGCCGGGCTGTCGCGGTGACTATCTCTGCGAACTCAGCGATGAGCGGCGTGTGCCGGTGTGCGGCCCACGCCAGTGCGACCTCGTTCGGCGCGATGTCCTCGATCGGTACGTGCACAAGGTCCTCGCGCGAGTAGAACGTCGCCGTCGACAACGGCAGGATCGCGACTCCGCCGTGCATCGCGACGTGCTCCAGTTTCTCCTCGACGGACCGGATCCCCGGCGTGTCCGTGTGCTGCACGCGCCGCTCACCGGACAGGTCGGCCTCCAGCACGCTTTCCTTGCCCGCCAACCGATGTGTCGCTGGCAGCACGGCGACGCGCGGCTCCTCGAACAACGGCACGATCCTCAAGCCGTCCGCCGGCACGGGCAGCCGCACGTAGCCAGCGTCGACGCGACCGTCGTGGATCACCTCGACCTGGTCGTCCCACGTCGTGCGCCGGACGTCGACCCGCAGGCCAGGGTGCCGTGACGCCAGCAGGCGCGCGGCGGGCGTGACGATCAGTCCCGGCATGAACCCGACGGTGAACGTGTCCGCCACTCCCACGCGCCGCAGCAGCGCCGAAGCCTGCGCGAGCAACGGCCGTGCGTCGGCCAGGAGCTGTTCGCCACCAGGCGTCAGCACCGTCCCTTTCGACGAACGATCGAACAGCCGCACCTTGAGCTCGGTCTCCAGCGCGCGGATCTGCCGCGACAGCACCGGCTGCGCGATGTGCAGGGCCTCGGCGGCGCGGCCGAAGTTCAGATGCTCCGCGACCGCCACGAAGTACCGCAGCTTCCGCAGGTCCAAATCCATGTGCCCAGGGTAGGCGAAACCGGTAAAATCGCAGGTGATGCGCATAGTTCTGCACACTCGTGCGCGCCTGGACCTCGCATACGCCTCGCTCGACGGGCTCTCCGTCGGCGACGCTCTGGGCGCACAGTTCTTCATGGTCGGCCGCTCGTTGCCCGACCTCGTGGCCGGCAAGCCGCCACGGGGTCCGTGGGAGTGGACCGACGACACCGAAATGGCCTGCAACCTCGTCGCCGAGCTCCGTGATCACGGCGATGTCGACCAAACCCGGCTCGCGACGACGTTCGCCGATCGCTGCGAGCCCTACCGCGGTTACGGCGCGGGCGCGTTCACCATCCTGCGCAAGATTCGCCAGGGCACGCCGTGGAAAGAGGCGGCCTCCAGCGCGTTCGACGGTCAGGGCTCGTGCGGCAACGGCGCCGCGATGCGGATCGCACCGTTGGGCGCCTACTTCGCCGACGACCCTCAAGTCGTCACGGCGCAGGCGATCCGGGCCAGCGAGGTGACGCACCAGCATCCGGAGGGCGTCATGGGCGGCCTCGCGGTGGCGCACGCGTCTGCCGTCGCGGCCAAGGCTCGGCTGACGGGCGCGCCACCACGTGATCTGCTCGGGACGGTGCTCGACCACCTCGAAGACTCGTTCGTGCGCAAGGGGATCGAGAAAGCACGCAAGATCGGCAACGCAGAGGAGGCCGCGTACGTCCTGGGCAACGGCTCGCGCGTGACGGCGCAGGACACCGTGCCGTTCACGCTCTGGGTCGCGGCCCGCCACCTCGGCGACTACCGCGCCGCCATCACGGCCTGCGTCAGGGCGGGCGGCGACATCGACACCACGGCCGCGATCGTCGGTGGCATCGTCGCGAGCCCACCGGAGCAGTGGCGGCGGGAACGTGAACCACTTCCGGACTGGGTGAGCCGCTCTGAACAGGAGCTTTGACCTCAGCAGGGTGATTTATTCATCACGTGTTGAGTTTTTGGCCGAACGCTCGTAACCTCCTCCCCAGCGGAACCTGGAGGGGTAACCATGGCGCTCACGATCGACTTCAAGTCCATCGACGGCTCGATGCTCGCCACAGTCGGCGGCAAAGCCGCGAACCTCGGTGAGCTCACCAGCGCCGGCCTGCCGGTGCCGCAGGGCTTCTGCGTCACCACGGACGCCTACCGCGCCGTGGCGCAGGCCGACGAACTGGCGAGCACCACTCCGGAGAACGCCCGCAGGACTTTGCTGGAAACCGCTGTGCCGCAGGACATCCGGGACGCGATCGTCGCCGAGTACCGCGAACTCGGCGACGACGTACCAGTGGCTGTCCGATCCAGCGCCACGGCCGAGGACCTGCCGTTCGCGAGCTTCGCGGGCCAGCAGGACACGTTCCTCAACGTCGTCGGCGAGGACGCGGTGGTCGACGCCGTGCGCCGGTGCTGGGCCTCGCTGTGGACAGACCGCGCGGTCAGCTACCGCGACACGAACGGCATCGACCACACCACCACCTACCTGGCCGTTGTCGTGCAGCGGATGGTGCAGTCCGCGGTGTCCGGCGTGATGTTCACGGCGAACCCGGTCACCGGCACGCGCGACCAGATCGTCATCGACGCGAGCCCCGGCCTCGGTGAGGCCGTGGTGTCCGGCGCGGTCAACCCCGACCACTTCGTCGTCGACGGCGGCGAGATCATCGAGAAGCGCCTGGGGGACAAGAAGTTCGTCATCCGCTCGCTGCCAGGCGGCGGCACCGAGCACGTCGAGGTTGGCGAGAGCGACGAACAATGTCTCACCGACGGGCAGATCCACGCGCTCGCCGTCCTCGGCCGCAAGGTGCAGCAGCACTACGGGTCGCCGCAGGACACCGAGTGGGCGATCGACGACGACGGCGATCTGCACCTCACCCAGTCGCGCCCGATCACGACGCTGTTCCCGTTGCCGGACAACCCGGACGGCCACGCGCGCGTCTACTTCTGCTTCAGCCTCGCGCAGGGTCTCGAACGCCCGATCACGCCGATGGGGCGCGCGGTGTTCCGGGAGATCGCCCAGTCCGCTTTGGAGATCGTGATCGGCGACCCGAAGAGCAAGTCCTATGTGGAGGCAGGCGAGCGCATGTTCTTCGACGTCACAAAGGCGTTGCAGAGCAAGGTCGGCCGCGAGTTCGTCACGCGCCTGCTCGGCGTGATGGAGGCGCGCTCCTCCAAGGTGCTGCGCGGCCTGTTCGACGACCCGAGGTTCGCGATCAGGAACTCCTCGCCGGCGCCCGCACTGAAGCGCGTTCTCCGGCTTGCCCGCCGGTTCCACGTGCCCGTGACGGCGATGAAGGCGCTGGCGAACCCCGAGAAGGCGGTGCGGAACGCGCTGCTGCTTGAACGCGAGATCCTGGAGAAGTCCGCTGCTCTCCCGATCGAGCAGGCGTTGCGACAGTGCGTCGTGCCGGTACTGCCCCGGCTCGCGCCCACCGCGCTGATCGGGTTCGCGATGCTCGGCCTGGTCGGCAAGGTCGTGAAGACCGGGCCGGGGGAGCTGCAGACCGTCCTGCGCGGCCTGCCGAACAACATCACCACCGAGATGGACATGGCGATGTGGGACCTGGCGCAGGAGATCCGCCACGACCCCGTCGCGCTGCGGCAGTTCCAGAACGGCGAACGCCCCGCCGCGCTCGACCGGTTCCTCGCACGGTGGGGTCATCGCGCCGTCGCCGAGATCGACCTCGGCCTGCCGAGGTGGTCCGACGACCCCGCGCACGTCATCGGCGTCGTGAAGAACTTCCTGCGCCTGGAAGAAGATCAGGCCCAACCGGACGCGGTCTTCGCCCGTGGCGCCACCGAGGCCGAGGCGATGATCGACACGCTCGCCCGGCGAGCCTGGGGCCGTGGCTGGTTCGTGCGCTTCGCGTTGCGCCGCACCAGGTTGCTCGCCGGCCTGCGGGAGTACCCGAAGTACCTGATCATCACGTTGTTCGGCGCGTTGCGGAAGCGCGTCGCCGACATCGGCGCCCAGCTCGTCGCGGCCGACCGGCTCGACACCGCGGACGACGTGTTCTTCCTGAACTTCGAGGAAATGCGTTCCCCGCAAGGGGATCTGCGCCCGATCGTGGCCGGGCGCCGTGAGGTCTATGACCGCGAGATGCGACGCAGGCACATCCCGCGCGTGCTGCTGTCGGACGGCACGGAACCCGAAGCCGTGCACCACGGTGCGCCCGTAGAGGGTGATCTCGTCGGCACGCCGGCGTCGGCGGGCACGATCACCGGCATCGCGCGCGTCGTGATGGACCCGGTCGGCGCGCATCTCGAACCCGGCGAGATCCTCGTGGCGCCGTCGACCGATCCCGGCTGGACACCGCTGTTCCTGACGGCGGGCGGCCTGGTGATGGAGATGGGCGGCGCGAACTCGCACGGCGCGGTCGTGGCGCGGGAGTACGGCATTCCGGCGGTCGTGGGCGTCCGCGAGGCCGTGACGAGGATCAAGACCGGCGAGCGGATCACCGTGGACGGCGGCACCGGCGCGGTCGTGCTGGAACAGCCTGTTGACGTCTCATCGGGGCAACCGAACGCGTAATGTCGGGATTGTGGCTGAGTCCAAGGGTGAGCTGAACAAGGTCCAGCAGGGCATCGCCGATTACCTGCTGCGCGCCGGCGTCGACGGCTTCGGTCCGTTCAAGAGCGCCCGCGAGTCCGCGTCCGACGCGCTCGTCAAGAAGGGCGACGAGGTCGACGCGATCAAGCACCTCATTCGCACGCACGTCGCGCTGGCGGGTGCCCAGGGCTTCGTCACGAACCTCGGTGGCCTGATCACGCTTCCCGTGTCGCTGCCGTCCAACATCGCGGCCACCTACGTCATCCAGACGCACCTCATCGCGTCCATCGCGTCGTTGCGCGGCCACGACGTGGACAGCGACGAGGTGCAGATGGCCATCCTGCTGTGCCTGCTCGGCAACGCCGGAACCGAACTGTTCAAAAAGGTCGGCATCAAGCAGTTCACCAAGAAGGCCGCGTCGGCGCTCATCACAAAATACGGTACGAAGAAACTCGGCACCGTTGCCGCGAAGGGTGTTCCGGTGCTGGGCGGCGTGATCGGTGGTGGCATCGACGCCGCCTCTACCAGAGCGGTCGGCGCATTCGCAAATCGCTACTTCGCTCAGACGGACGCATTGCCGAAGGTCATCGACGGCGAGGTGCTGTCCGTGGAGATCGAGGAAGCCGACGGAAAGTCCGATTCGCGCTAACTCAGCCGGTCCAGTGCGGAGCTGAACGCGTCCGACGGGATGAGCACGCCACCGCTGAACGGATTCTGCAGCTGGTGGATCGCGAACAGCAGCAGAACCAGCGTCGAGGTCAGCGTGATGGTGATCAGCAGCTGTGAGGTCAGGGTCGGCCCGCGGAACAGGTACGGGAACAGCAGCGAGAGTCCGGTGCCGATCAGCAGGGCGAGCCACACGACCGGGTTGACGCCGTTGTCCGCCGCGTCCAGGCGTTCCTGCCTCGCCTGGTAGACCTCCCACAGCTGGTTCGCCGCCTCGGTCTTGCGGTCCTGCTGCCAGTCGCCGTCCGGCGCCGCCGCCGCGATCGTGTCCCTGATCTGGTTCAACGTGGTCCAGCCCTCGTTGTCGACGGTCTCGCCGTCGCGCATGCGGGGCCATTCGTCGCGGACGACGATCGACACGTAGTCGCGGATCAGGTCGTCGATCTTGGTCTTCGCGGGCTCGGGCAGCGAGTCCGAGGACCAGTTGACGGCGACGAGGGAGTTGGCCTCCTTCTGCACCTGTTCCTCCGCGCCGTTGGCCGCGTCGAACAGGGAGATCAGGATGAAGGCGGCCAGCACCGCGTGCAGGCCGGCGACGATGCTGAACACCGATCCGCCCGCGCCGAGGTTCTTCTCGCCCACTTCCTCCGAGCCGAACCGGCGGGTGATGACGACGAGAACGGCGGAGATGACGGCGGCACCGAGAACCCAGAGCGTGCCGCTGAGGTAAATGCTCAATTCGGCTCCTTTCTGGTGTGGGATTAGACCACGGTCTACTGTGACCGGTACAGCACGGTCTGGTTAACGAGTAATGGTCAGGTGGGAATGCGCGGCAACAGCAGTGATACCCGGTTGTCGTATTGGGCTACTCCATTCCGGTGGCGGCGGAATTTGCTCGCACTGGGTGGTGTCTCGTCCCTGTTGATGCTTTCCGCGCCGTTCACCAGCGCCGTTGCTCAGGCCGCACTCCCGAACTGTGACGCTTATCAAGTCCGTTCATCCCATCGTGGAGACTTTTCGACGTTCACGAAAGTGGACGTCTCATCCGGTGGGGTGACAGAAGTAGCCCGCCTGGACTACGCGCTGAACGCATTGGGGTACTCACCGACGCTGGGTCGTCTGGTCGGTCTCACGTCCAAGGGGCATCACTGGTGGAAGAACCCCTCGCACGTCGTGCTGATCGACACCAAGGGCGTGGTCAACGACCTCGGACCTGTTGACGCGCACTGGTTCCGCACGGACGACGTGTCGGCGGGAGCGGTCGTCGGCACCACGTTCTACGTGCGCGACACCGCACGGCTGCACGCCATCGACATCGACCCGGCCAGCCCGTCTTACCTCAAGATCGTGCGGACCGTCGTGCTGGACTGGCCCGCTCTCACACTCGACGACTTCACCGCCGACCCGGCGACCGGCAAGCTGACCGGGGTGTCGGCCGCGGGCTGGGGACCGGGCGAGGTCGTGTCGTTCGATCCGGTGTCCGGGCGCGTGCAGAGCAGGACGGAGATAGCCGGCCTGCCCGGCAAGTCCACCTACGGCGCCGTGCTGATCGACGCTGCCGGCACCGTCTACGCCATCAACAACGGCTACAACGGTTACAGCCGCCTCTATCGCGTCACGGGCACCACAGCGGTGGAGCTCTCGACCGGTCCGCAGATGAGCCTGATCGACGCGGCGGGCTGCCTGCCGAACCCGATGCCGCCCCGCGTCGAACCTCCCGACCCGCGCCCCGAGGTGCCGCCGCCTCCCGCCCCTGGCGTTCCTCCTGCTCCGGCCCCGCTGCCCGCGCCGATCGTGCGGCAGCCGCCGGTCGTCACGACCACGCCGTCTTCCGGTGCGCCGCAACCGGTGCCAGTCCGCGCCGCGCGGCAGAGGACCGAGCCCCGCCAGGCACTCGCGGCCGATCCCGAGACCACTCCGCTCACCAAGTCCCGCAAGTGGGCGGTGGTGACCGTCATCCTCGTGATGTTCGGCGCAGGAGCGGCAGCCGCTCGTGCACGGGGCTAGATCTCCGGAATTAATTCGGTTGGCGTGCGACGACGACGTCGCTAACGTTGCGGACATGCGCCTCATCTGATGAAGCCCCGCAGCGCTCTTGACGCTGCCCTCGCGACCTCGTCGTCGCGCGCCTCTGGTGACCCATGAGCGGGTCCATCTCTCACGGCTGTTCCTCGCCGTGCCCTCTGCACGCCCTCTTCGCGAGGAGGCTTTCGCATGCCTGACACCACCCAACCCCAGCCCGAGCCGGGCAACCGCGCCGCGCGTCGTGCGCAGAAGCGGACCAAGCAGGACCAGAACGCACACTTCCAGCCGCCACAGCTGCGTGCGCCGTTGGTCCAGCCGCGCCAGTTCGCGATGCGTCGCCGCGGAGGAACCGCGTAGCCGACGCCGAACCAGGCGCGACACCAGCAGGGGACGTGGTCGAACGACCACGTCCCCTGCTCTCTTCGTGGGTTCGATCTCCCGTTCTGTCCGGATCCGATCTAGCCTGAGTTGCTACCGGACCGACAGGATCGGAGGCGCCAGATGAGGATCGCTGACGTTTTGCGGGCCAAGGGAACAGCCGTCGCCACAATCGACCCGGACGTTCCGGTGTCCGAACTGCTCAGAGCGCTCGCCGAACACAACATCGGCGCGATCGTCGTCGTCGGTTCCTCCGGCGTGGCGGGGATCGTGTCGGAGCGCGACGTGGTGCGCCATCTGCACGAAGTGGGCCCTGACCTGCTGTCTTCTTCCGTGTCGGCGATCATGACCGCCGACGTCTTCACCTGTTCGCCGTCGGACACGGTGGACAGCCTCACGGTCGTGATGACCGAGCGGCGCTTCCGGCACGTGCCCGTGCTGTCCGACGGGCAACTGGTCGGGATCGTCAGCATCGGCGACGTGGTGAAGAGCCGGATCGGGCAGCTAGAACAGTCGCAGGACCAGCTGCAGGCCTACATCGCCCAGGGCTGACCCGAGCCACTCACTACGCTGGATCGGGTGAAACCTTCTCCTGGCCGGCCCGGACTCGTCCCAGAACTGGTGGAGGTCGCACCAGGAGTCCACGCCTACATCCAGCCCGACGGGTCCTGGATGATCAACAACACCGGCGTCGTCGTCGGCTCCGACGACACGCTGCTGCTCGTGGACACCACGTCCACCGAGGCACGCAACCGCGCGTTGCTCGCCTCGGTGGCGTCGGTGTGCCCCGCCGAACCTCGCTACGTGATCAACACCCACCACCACGGCGACCACACCTTCGGCAACTGGCTGATGCCACCGTCGACCGTGATCGTCGGCCACGAGGCGTGCCGCGAAGAGGTGCTCGCCGCCGGCCTGATCGCCGCGCAGGTCCTGACCGGCCCGGACTACGGCCACCTCGAGGTCCGCCCGCCGTCGGTCACCTACACCACGTCCCTGACCCTCCACTTGGGCACGCGCGTGGTCGAACTGCACCACCCCGGCCCGGCACACACCCGCGGCGACACCGTCGCGTGGCTGCCGGCCGAACGCGTCCTGTTCACCGGCGACCTGGTCTTCGCGGGCGGCCAGCCGTTCCTCGCCGAGGGCAGCATCCACGGCTACCTGTCCGCACTCGAGTTCCTGCGCTCGTTCGACGCCGCGGTGGTCGTCCCCGGTCACGGTCCGCTACTGCGAGGCCCCGAGATCAACCGCGTCCTCGACGACCTGGTCGCCTACACGACCTATCTCTCGGAACTCGCCACGTCCGGCCACGCCGCCGCCAAGACCCCGATGGAGGTCGTCCAAGAGGCAGGGGAGTCGCGCTTCTCGTCGTGGCAGGAGTCCGAGCGCCTGGTCGGCAACCTCCACCGCGCCTACCACGAACTAGACGGCAAGCCCCTCTCCGAACGCCTCGAACTCCCTCGTGTCTGGATGGACATGATGGAACTTCATGGCGGCCCGATCGCCTGTCACGCCTAGCTCCAACCAATATATCGCCTCCGTCGACCCGTCTGAACTGCCGCTTAGCAATGAGTCTTTGGACGACGAAGTCAAAAGTCTCATTGCTAAACCAGGTTTCACGTTCTAGACGGCCTGGTCGACGCCGGGCGGTTCGGGGACGTTCTCGGTCTTGGTGCCTGCCGGCATCGCCCACATGAAGGCGCGCATCATCGCGTACTGGAACCTCAGTCCGGCGCCGACGTCGCCGGACTCCACGACCTGCTTGAGTGCGGCGAGGATGCCCTTCCAGGTGGTGTCGACCTTGTCGAGTCGCTTGACGCCCTCGGGCCAACCGGAGTTGCGCAACGTGACACGCGTGCCGCCGTCGGCCTCTTCGAGCTCCCAAGAGACGACGGTCCACGGGTCGTCGCGCATGGTGAGCCGCTGCGTGTGGGAGAGCAGCCGCGGCGGATCGACCTCGATGACGCGGCCGACGACGAAGACCCGCTTGCCGTCGGTCGACCGGTAGTACAACGGTGCGCCCGGCTCGAGCGCGGAGTCGAGAACCGCGTCCATCATGGCGCGCTGCTTGCCGTCGAGTTTGGTGATCTCCGCCCACACCTTCTCGACGGGCGCGGCGATCACGATGCTGTGCAACAGCTCGGTGCCGGGTTCAGTCAACGTCCTCATCCTCCTGTTCGGCGCTCTCGACCGTGAACTTCAGGCCGACCAGCGCCGCTGCCCAGTTCTCCTCGTACTGCGCGACCCACCGCTGGTGAATCTGCTGGATGGGCACGGGATTCAGGTGGTTGACCCGCTTCCGGCCCCGCGGCTCCACGAGCACCAGATCGGCCCCGCGGAGCACACCGAGGTGCTGCATGACGACGTGCCGGCTGGTCTCCAACTCCTCGACCAGCTCTCCCGTGGTGCGCGGTCCCGTGCGCAGGACGTCGAGGATCGCGCGCCTCAGCGGGTTCGCGAGGGCGCGCCAGACGACGTCATCATCATGTGGCAACTTCATTACGTAGGCTTTTTAACACCTAAGTGCACCCATGTCGAGCATCGGAACATCGACCTCAAGGCCTATAAGTTCGAATGATGCTGCACGACGTCGCTGACGCCACGCACCGATATATTGGTTTGCTCGCCGTTGACCAGCGTGAACACGCCATTCGCGCGATCACGGATGACGACCTCAGGCACCGCTGGGCGTATACACCCGGTACACGCCCTGGACTCGCGCTCGGTGAACTCCAGCGAGACCAGCGCAAGGCGGTGCAGGCCATGCTCGCGACGGTGCTCAGCCCACACGCTTATGCCCAAGCCGCAGCGGTGATGGCTTTGGAAGACGTGCTCGACCACCGTGAAGGCGGGCTCCGCGACCGGCACAACGGCGACTTCTGGACCGTGCTCTTCGGCACGCCTGGCAGCGACGAGCCGTGGGGATGGCGCGTCGAAGGACACCACCTGTCGGTGAACGTCGTCGTCGCCGACGGCCGAGTCTCCGCGACACCGTTCTTCCTCGGCGCGAACCCCGCGCGCGTTCTCTACCGCGGCCGCGTGGTCGGCCAGCCGCTGCGACTGGAAGAGGAACTCGCCCGCGAACTCTTGGACCGCATGGGCCCGACCGCCCGCCGCTTGGCCATCGTCTCGGACACCGCGCCGCACGACATCCGCACCGGCAACGCGCCACGAATCAGCCCGTCCGACCCGGTTGGCGTGACCCCGGCCCAGCTCGGCAAACCCGCCGCGGAACTGCTCGTCGACATCGTCCGCTTCTACCTCGACCGGCTCGCGTACGAACTGGCCGACGAGGAGTTCGCCCAGATCGACCCAGAACGCCTGCACTTCTCGTGGGAGGGCTCGCTACGTCGAGGCGAGGGTCACTACTACCGCGTCCAGGGTCCGGAACTGCTCATCGAGTACGACAACACGGCCAACGAGGCCAACCACGTCCATACAGTCTGGCGTCGCCATTCAGGTGACTTCGGCGATGACCTGCTCGCGGCCCACTACGGCGCGTCACGGCACACTGTCGCCCGTGGAGTGGCCCAGAACGGTTGACCCGAGAATTGATGCCGCCGTGGCAACACAGGAGCGCCTGCGCACCCAAGTGATCACCACCAGCGCCCCTGACCTGTGCGTAGACACCGTCGCGGGCCTGGACGTCGGCTACCGTAGCAATGACACAGTTGTAGGCGTCTGCGTGGTGTTCGATGCAAAGACGCTGGTCGTCCTCGACGAGGTGGTCGTCGAGGACACGACGGACTTCCCATATATCGCCGGGCTCTTCGCGTTCCGCGAGATGCCAGTTCTGCTGCGCGTCCTCGATCAGGTGACCGTTGCGCCCGACCTGCTCGTCGCGGACGGTCAGGGCCTCGCACACCCGCGCCGGTTCGGCCTGGCGTGTCATCTCGGTGTGCACACCGGCATCCCGAGCATTGGCGTCGCGAAGAACGCGATGGGCGCGTTCGAGCAGCCAGGCCATACCCGCGGGTCGATGAGCGACCTAGTCATGGACGGCGACAACGGCGACGAGGTCGTCGGCAGGGCACTGCGGACGCAGGACGGCGTGAAACCCGTCTTCGTGTCGGTCGGCCACAAGATCGACCTGGATCGGGCGTGCGCCGAGGTGCTGCGCCTGGCCCCGCGCTACCGGCTGCCCGAGACGACCCGCCGCGCCGACACTCTCACGAAGCAGGCTGCTTCGTCGGGGTGAAGCTCAGCAGCACGAGCAGGATCGCGCCGCCGACCAGCGCGATGTCCGCGACGTTGCCGACGAACCAGCCGTTGTAGTCGATGAAGTCGACGACGTGCCCGCGCGCGAAGCCCGGCGGCCGGAACAACCGGTCGAGCAGGTGCGTCGTCGCGCCGCCCAGCATCAACGCGAGTGCGATCGCCCGCAGCCTCGACTGCGGCTGCATGCCGTACCGGGCGAGCATCACGACGGCGACGGCCGCGACGATGGTGAAGATCCACGTCGACCCCGCGCCGATCGAGAACGCGGCACCGGGGTTGTAGAGGAGCCTGAACTGCAGGAACTCCCCGAGAACGGGAATGGGCGCGCGGCCGGTCAGCGCGCTCTCGGCCCAGAACTTGGTGGCCTGGTCCAGCAGCAGCACGAGCACGGCGATGCCCATGACGAGTGGCACGCGGCGAGAGGTGGTGGTGTCCATTTGCGGACGAGCGTAGTTAAGAACACCACCGCTCGGCATCAGACCCTGGTCACTCGCTGAACGCGTCGACGTCGTCGACGCCTGCCGCAGCGAGAAACTCCTCCTCCAACGTCGCTGAGCGCTCGTCGGTGTCGTAGTCGACGCAGATGCGCCACCGTCCGTCTGTGCGTCGCGAATACGTGTGGAAACGGCCATAGAACGTGCGTCCGTCGCCATCCACGCGCGTCGACTCGAGCTGGAAGATGCCGCGCTCGCTCGCGACGTCGTTCGCCGCGATGCGCTCGACGAACCGGAACGTGATGCTCACCGAACTGCCGCGGTCAGCGAGCTCGGCGAACCACCGCTCCGTCTGGTCGGCGTACTCGGAGAACCCGAACACCTGTTTCGCCGGGCCGCCCGCGCGGATCAGCTCCGGCGAGTACAGGTCCAGGAACGCCGGCGCGTCCAACCGCCCGTAGGCGATTCGGAACGGGTGCCAGACATCATCGTTGAGCTGCCGCAACAGCGTGGTGTCCACGACCTCAGAACGTAGCGCGGAAGACTCCGGACAGAAGCGGATGTGCGTCAACGATCTTGCGAGCGACGCTGACGGAGTCAACGAGCGGATGCAACGCCAACGCCTTCACCGCGTGCGCACGCTCACCGCTGATGGCCGCTTTGATGGTGGCGCGTTCGACGACCTTGAGGGCGGTGACGAGTCCGACGCCCTCGTCCGGTATCTGGCTGACCGACACCGGGCGCGCGCCGTTCGCGTCGACAAGGCTCGGTACCTCGACGATGGCGTTCGTGTCGAGACACGACAAGGTCGTCCCGTTCGGTACGTTGAGGATCAGAGTGGCTCGCTGGTCGGACGTGATCGCGTGCATCAGGTCGAGGGCGACCCGCTCGTAGCCGCCGCCGTCGAGGTCGTCGCTGTCGCGTTCGTCGTTGCGGGTCTCGGCCATGTAGGTCTGCTCGCGTTCGAGACGGGTCCGCTCCCAGCTTTCCCACGAAGGCGCCGCGTAGAACTGTTTCTGCTGCTCCAGCAAGAACGCCCCGCGTGACGCGCCGGACTCCACCGCCTCACGCGTGAAGTAGTAGTAGTGCAGGTACTCGTTCGGGATGGCACCCAACGTCCGCAGCCACTCCGCGCCGAAGAGTTTGCCTTCCTCGAACGACTCGAGTCGCTCGACGTCGGCGAGCAGGTCCGGCAGCACATCGCGCCCACGCACGTGGACGCCCCTCAACCAGCCGAGGTGGTTGAGGCCGGCGTAGTCGAGCCAGGCGTCTTCGAGACTTGCGCCGACCGCCCGCACGACCCGCTTGCCGAGCCCGACGGGGGAGTCGCAGATGCCGATGACGCGGTTGCCGAGGTGCGCCGACATCGCCTCGGTGACCATGCCGGCCGGGTTCGTGAAGTTGATGACCCACGCGTCCGGCGCTTGGACTGATATACGGCGTGCGATGTCGAGCGCGACGGGCACGGTACGCAGCCCGTATGCGACGCCGCCGGCGCCGACGGTCTCCTGTCCGAGCACACCGCAGCCCACCGCGACGCTCTCGTCGGCCGCGCGTCCGTCCAGCCCGCCGACGCGGATGGCGGAGAACACGAAGTCCGCTCCGCGCAGTGCCTCGTCGAGATCGGTTGACGTCGTCACGGCTGGCGCGTCCGATATATCAGTCGCGAGTTCGGCGAGGACGCCATTGATCGCGGCGAGCCGGGCGGCGTCCAGGTCGTGCAGCACGACCTGGGTCACGCGGCCGGGTGAGCGATCGGCGAGCAGTGCGCGATAGACGAGCGGCACTCGGAAGCCGCCTCCGCCCAGGATGACCAGCTTCATGCCTTGACCACGTCCTCGGGATCTCTCCTGCAGTGCGAGCCGCTTCGCTGAATCTTACATTTTCAGGTGCGGTGGACGACGAATTGCTGGAGCGTCGGCCGTTGGACTGTTAGGGGTTCCACGGTCAGCGTCAGCTCATCGGTCTGCGCAATGGGACTGGAGAGTCGGTCTCACTCGGCGAGCTTGCTGACCTGCGCGGATCAACTTCATCGCGGGATCTCACGAAAGGTTCCACGCGCGACTGAAGTGTGATAGAAAGAATGGCTTTGCATTTTCGGAATGAATTTTCCGGGAAGACAGAATTATTGTATCACAGGGGGCAAGGTGTTGGCGAGCGAACAGGCACGGATCACCTCTCTGTATGAAAAGCTCGACAAAGAACGGAACAAAGCGGCCGCCGACCTCGCGGCCGCGCTGCGGGACACCGTTACCCAGCGACTGGACCGCGAGGCGTCCGTCGAGCTGCTGACCAGGGAAGTGGGGAAGTACCACGCGGCGGAGGAGGGGTTGTGCTTCGGCCGCATCGACTCGGAGAAAGGCGACTGCACCTACATCGGACGCGTCGGGTTGTTCGATGACGACTTCGAACCGCTGCTGCTGGATTGGCGTGCACCGGCCGCGCGCCCGTTCTACACCGCGACCGCCGCGAACCCGGAAGGTGTCGTCCTGCGGAGGCACTTCCGCGTTCGTGACCGGGAGCTGTGCGACTTCCACGACGACGAACTGCTGACCGACACGACCACGCTGCTCGACGCCCTCAACGCGCCGCGGACCGCGACGATGCGCGACATCGTCTCGACGATCCAGGCCGAACAGGACGAGATCATCCGCTACTCGGGCCCCGGCGTGCTGGTGATCGAAGGCGGTCCTGGCACCGGCAAGACCGCTGTGGCCCTGCATCGCGTGGCATACCTACTGTATACGCGTCGTGAACGCCTGTCGCGGCATGGCGTGCTGATCGTTGGTCCGAACACCGGCTTCCTCCGCTACGTCGGCGACGTCCTGCCGTCGCTGGGGGAGACCGACGTCGTGTTCGCGACCCCCGGCGAGTTGTACCCCGGCTTCGTGACCGACGTCGAGGACACCCCGTCGTTGCAACGGATGAAAGGCGATATATCAGTTCTGCACCTGCTGGCAGTCGCCGTCGCAGATCGGCAGGAGCTTCCCGACGAACCCGTCGAGATCGAGCTGGAAGACGTGATCGTCCCGCTCGACGCGCACATCGCCGCCCTCGCGCGCGAGAAGACCCGTTACTACGGCCTGCCGCACAACGCCGCCCGCAAGTACTTCTTCCTCGCGCTCGCCGAGGAACTCGTCGCGCCGGCGTTGCGGCTGATCGGCGTCGACTGGCCGGAGATCGAGGAGGACGTCCGCCACGAACTTCGCCACAGCTCCGCGCTGCGCGACGTCGTCGACAGGCTGTGGCCGCTGCTTACACCAGAGAAGTTGCTCGCCGACCTGTACGCCGGCCGCTGTTACCGGATCGGCGCACCGGAGCTGTACCGGCCCGACGCCGAAGCGTGGACGGTGTCCGACGTGCCACTGCTGGACGAGCTCGCCGACCTGCTCGGGTCCGACGGCACCGCGGAACGCGCGGCCAGGCGAGAGGAGGAAGAACAGCTCGACTACGCGCGAGGCGTCATGGACGTCCTGTCGATCGACAGGCGCGCGGACGCCGACGAGTACATCGTCACGGACTTCGTCAACGCCGAGGTGCTGGCAGCCCGGCACGAGGTTCGCGACCAGCGCACTCTCGCCGAACGCGCCGCCGCCGACCGCACGTGGACCTACGGCCACGTCGTCGTGGACGAAGCGCAGGAGCTGTCCGCAATGGACTGGCGCGTGCTGCTGCGCCGATGCCCCAACAGGTCCATGACCGTTGTCGGCGACCTGGCCCAGCGCCAAGCGGCGGGCGGTGTCCGGAGCTGGGGTTCGGTGTTCGACCGGTTCACCTACCGCCGGCTGGAGGTCAACTACCGAACGCCCGGCGAGATCATGGCCGTCGCCACCCCGGTTCTGAAGCTCGTCGACCCAGACGCGTCGGCACCGGTGTCGGTGCGCACATCCGGCGTCCGTCCGTGGGCTCGTCGCGTGGCTGATATATCGGCCGCTGTGCGCGACGAACTCGACGCGCATGCTGACGCACGCAACGAACGCACGATCGCCGTCATCGGAGAAGGCTGGATGCCGCCGCGCGCGTCGAAGGGGCTGGAGTTCGACGTCGTCCTCGTCGTCGAACCACACCGCATGTCGCCCAGCGAGCTGTACGTGGCGCTGACGAGGGCGACGCAACGACTCGGCGTCCTGCACACCGAACCTTTGCCACGTCACCTAAGAGGTCTCCTCTGAGACCCACGCCAGGTAGTCGTCGTTACCTCCGGTCACGGGGGTGACGACGACCTCGGGCACGTCATAGGTGTGATGCGCCTTGATGTGCGCGACGAGGTCGTCGACGCGGATGGTGGAGGTCTTCACGACGCACTGCCACTCCGCGTCGACGCGCACCTTGCCGTCCCACCGATAGACGCTGCGGATCGGCACGATCTGCACGCACGCGCCAAGCCGTGCCTCGATCACGCCCTTCGCCAGCGACTCCGCGGCCTCGGCGGAATCGACCGTCGTCGTCACCACGCTCACATCGCTCACAGCGCGTCGATCTCCTTCAGCAACTGGTCCTTCAGTTCGTGCGGCGCGTACGACGCTCGCACCGCGGCCCGCGCGAGGCCGGAGAGCTCGTCGCGCCCGAACCCGAACCGCTCGTGGCACAGCAGGTACTCGCGGTCGAGATCGGTGTGGAACATGCCGGGGTCGTCGGTGCTGATCGTTACCGGCACTCCAGCTTCCAGGAGCCTCGGCAATGGGTGCTCGTCCAATGACCTCACCGCGCCCGTGCGGATGTTCGACGTCGGGCACACCTCTACTACGACGCCCTCGTCGGCGAGATGCCGAAGCAGCTCGGGATCCTGCACGGCGCTGACGCCATGCCCGATTCGTTCAGCGCGCAGATCGCGCAGCGCGGCCCAGATTTCGCTGGGCGGCGTCGTCTCGCCGGCGTGCGGCACCATGCGCAGCCCGGCGTCACGTGCCATGGCGAACGCTTCGCGGAAGTTCGACCTCGGCGAGTCCGACTCGAATCCACCCAGTCCGAACCCGACCAGTCCGTCGGGCCGGTGCTCGGTCGCGAACCTCGCACTCGTCATGCCCCAGTCGCGGTCCCAGACTCCGGGAACGTCGAAGATCCACTGCAACGCCACACCATGCACCGCGAGTGCCTCGTCGCGGCCGGCTCGCAACGCTTCGACGAGTTCGTCGGGCGCGATGCCCGCCCGCAGATGACTGGTCGCGCTAATCGTCAGTTCCGCATATCGGATATTGGTCCGTGCGGCGTCACGCGCGTATCCGACGACGAGAGTACGGATGTCCTCGCCGGTGGTGACGAGGTCGTTGACGATGCCGTACACGTTGATGAAGTGCCGGAAGTCTCTGAACTCGTAGAACTTCCGCAACGCGTCCTCGTCGGCCGGCACCCGTCCGCCGGGATGGTTGCGGGCGAGCGCGAGGACGGTGTCGACGGAAGCCGCGCCCACGAGGTGGACGTGCAGCTCGGCCTTCGGCAACGCGTGGACGAAGTCGGAAATGTGCACGGTCCATGCTCTCAGGTCAAGGGCCGTTCGACGGGTGACATGTCTTGCAGTCAAAGGAGAGGGTGCAGGCGAATCCCTGTCTCTGGCTTCCGCATTGGGGGTGCCTCGTGAGGGGCGCACGAAGAGTTGCACTGCTGACAGCGGTGCTGGTTCTGCCATTCCTGCCCGTGACGGCCCAAGCCGCCGAAGGGCCGGTGTTTTCCGACGGCGAGGCGCAACCCGTCTTCGATCCGAAGGACGTGGTGAAGGAGAGCCTCTGGGTCCGGGCGCCGGTCGACAGCGACCGCGACGGCAAGGACGACGAGGTCTACACCGAGGTCGTCCGGCCACGTGCCACCGAACGCGGCCTCAAAGTCCCCGTCGTCTACATGGTCAGCCCGTACTTCTCGGGCGGCAACGACGTCGCCAACCACAACGTCGACGTCGAGCTGTACGTGCCCGACAAACGCGACGGCCGGTTGCTGAAGTCCTCCTCCGACGAACGCATCACCGCCGCCCTCGGCCCGAACCCGATCACTTCGGGTCGTTACGAGGCCTACTTCATCGCACGCGGTTACGCCGTCGTCTACGCCGAATCGCTCGGCACCGGCAAGTCGACGGGCTGTCCGACGACGGGCGACGTCAACGAGACGATCGGCGCGCGTGTCGTCGTCGACTGGCTCAACGGCCGTGCGACCGCACGCACCGCCACGGGCGAGGCCATCAAGGCGACCTGGTCGACCGGTAAGACCGGCATGATGGGCGTCTCCTACAACGGAACGCTGCCCAACGCCGTCGCCTCCACCGGCGTGCGCGGTCTCGAAGCCATCGTGCCGATCGCCGCGATCTCCAGCTGGTACGACTACTACCGCGCGGACGGCGCCGTCGTCGCACCCGGCACGTTCCAGGGTGAGGACGCCGACGTGCTCGCCGAGTACGTCTACACGCGCGCGGACCGGGAGATCTGCAAGCCGATCATCGCCGAGATCGCGAAAGACCAGGACCGCGTCACCGGCGACTACAGCCGGTTCTGGGACAAGCGGAACTACCTGAACGACGTCCGCAAGGTCCACGCGGCGGTGCTGGCGGTGCACGGGCTCAACGACTGGAACGTCAAGATGACGCACGTCGAGCAGTGGTACTCGGCGCTGAAGAAGGTCGGTGTGCCGCACAAGATCTGGCTGCACCAGTCCGGGCACACCGATCCCGACACACTGCGTTCTGTCGAGTGGCGGCGCACGCTGAACCGCTGGTTCACCCAGTACCTCTGGGGTCACCGCAACGGTATCGACAAGGAGCCGAAGGCGACGCTGCAGCGCGAGGACAAGACGTGGACCGACGAGAAGGACTGGCCGGCTCCCGGCACGTCCGACGTGAAGCTGCGGCTGTCCGCGGGCGGATCCACCAAGGGCGGCCTCGGGATTCTGCCCGGCCGCGGCGTCGAGAAGCTCACCGACGACGCGACGAAGACGGCTGAGTCGCTGATCGACCTGGCGACCTCGCCGAACCGGCTCTCCTACACCTCGGAGGCGGCCAAGAAGCCGCTGCGGTTGTCGGGCAAGTCGACGGCGAACCTGCGGGTTGCCTTCGATCGGCCCGCGGCCAACGTGACGACGCTGCTCGTCGACCGCGCGCCGGACGGCAGGTCGCACGTCATCACGCGCGGCTCGACCGACCCGCAGAACAGGGAACGGCCGGACCGGACGTCGCCCATCAAGCCCGGCAAGTTCTACGACGTCGAGGTGCCGATCGTGCCGGACGACTACGTCCTGCAGACCGGTCACCGGCTCGAGTTCGTCGTGATCTCCAGCGACTACGACTACACGCTGCGCCCGCAACCGGGTGCAGGCCTGTCGCTGGACCTCACCCGGACGTCGGTGGAACTGCCCGTCGTCGGCGGCTGGCGCACCGTGTTCCAGACGTTCTGATGTGATGCCGCGCTTCGGCCTCCCGAGGCCGAAGCGCGGCAACCTAGCACCCACCCCCGACAAAACCCCGCTCCCGGGCACCCCAAGATCTCAACCTGTCCACAACCGCCGAGTTGTCCACAACCTTGAGGCCGACCCGGCTCACCACCCGGCCCCACCCTCCACAGTGGGCCCATGCCCTCAGCCCTCTCGAAGCCGATCCGCGTCCGCGAAGCCGGCGATCTCTACGCCGCGATCCCGCACCTGATGGGGTTCCACCCGGCCGACTCGCTCGTCGTGCTGGTGATGAAAGACCATCTGATCAGTATGACCATGCGCGTCGACCTCCCTCGTCCGCGACATAGAGGCCTTCTCGCGGCCCAGCTGGAAGGTCCGCTGCAGGAACAAGGCGCGACGGAAGTGATCCTCGTGGTCGTGTGCCCGCCATCTGAGCACATGCCCGAAGAACTGCCGCACGAGCCGCTGGTCACCACGCTCAAACTCGAGCTCGGTGGCGTGGGCATCGAAGTCGTCGAGGCGGTGTGGCTGCCGTCCTGCCAGAAGGACGCGCGATGGCTCTGCTATCTCGACATCGACTGCCACGGGACACTGCCTGATCCCCAGCTGTCCGCCATGGCCGCCGCGTCGGCACACGAAGGCAACGTGACGTTCGAGTCGCGTGCCGCCATGGCCGCGATCGCCGCCCTGGATCCACCCGAAGCGCTGGAACGCCGATCCACGTTGCTCGACGAGCTCGTGACGACCTCGTACGACCCTGACCCGAGGCCCGAGCTGCGCCGGGTGAGCGACGCCATCGACGCCGTGGAGCACCGCAAAGGATCACTGCCGGACAAGGAGATCGTCGCTCTGGCGAGGGCGTTGTCGGTGCCTGAGGTGCGCGACGCGAGCATGGGGTTCGCGGCGCAGCCCAGGTCCCGGCTGGCTGAACGCCTGTGGCTCGAGCTCACCAGGGCCAGCCCGGCGCCAGAACGAGCGGAGCCCGCCTGCCTGCTCGCGTTCTACGCCTACCAGCGTGGCGACGGCGGGATCGCGTCCATCGCGCTCGACGCGGCCGAGGAGGCCTGCCCCGGCCATGCGCTGAGCAAGCTCATCCGCGCCGCCGTCAGCGCCGCGTTCCCGCCGTCGGAGATGCGGGCGCTGTCCGCCAAGTACCTGGACAGCGCCCGTGAGCTGCTCGCCGGAGCTCAGAGCAGTTCGGGTCGCTCCCAGTCCTGATCCAGGACGTGCTCGGCCAGGAACGCCCACACCGTCTCGTACCAGACCCGAGAGTTCCCGGGGGTGAGGATCCAGTGGTTTTCGGTTGGGTAGTAAAGGTATTTCGCGGTGACCCCGTGTCGGACGAGGTCGAAGTACAGGCGATGCCCCTCACCGATGGGAACCCGGTAGTCCTTGTCCCCGTGGATGACGAGCATCGGGGTCTTGATGTCGGCCACCCGCAGGTGCGGGGAGTTGGCCAGGATCCGCTCCGGCTGGGTGAGGGGATCGCCCATCTCCCGCATCCAGAAATAGGAGCTGTCGGTGCCGCCGGAGAAGGCGTCGAGGTGCCACAGGGACGCGTGGGTGACGATCGCGCGGAACCGGTCGGTCTGGGTGGCGATCCAGTTGGCCATGTAGCCGCCGAACGACCCGCCCATCGCGGCGGTCCGGGAGGCGTCGATGTCGGCTCGCTCGACGGCGACGTCCGTGATGGCCATGAGGTCGGTGTAGGGCTCGGCGCCCCAGCGGCCCCAGCCGGCCTTGATGAAGTCCGGCCCGTACCCGGTCGACAGGGCGGGGTCGGGCAGCAGGATGGCGTAGCCGCGCGCGGCCATCAGCCACGGGTTCCAGCGCCAGGTCCAGCCGTTCCAGCTCATGACCGGACCGCCGTGGACCCACAGGACCAGCGGCGCGGGCGAATCGGCGGAAGCGCCTTCCGGCAGCACCAGCCAGGAACGGACGGTCCTGCCGTCGGCGACGACCGTGGAGATCTCGGTGAGGGTGCCGGGCACGGAACCGAGGGCGCCGGGCGCACGCAGCCGTTCCGGATCCTGGTCGGCTCCGCTGGCGGCGAACCGCACGGGCTGCGGCGGATGGTCGACCGAGTTGCGCAGCGCGTACAGCGTCTTGCTGTCCGGGCTCACGACCAGATCGCTGTAGTAACCGGAGACCGTCGGCTTCGTGATCTCGCCGCTCGCCAGGTCGAGCCGCCACAGCGGCTGGTGCCCGAGATGGCTCGCGGTGAAGAAGACCGCAGACCCGTCCGGGCTCACCACCGGGTGGTCCGGCTCCTCCTGGAAGTCGGGCGCCAGTGGCGTGATCGAGTTGTCCGCCAGGTCGATGCGCACCAGGTCGCGCCGGTATGGGGAGTCTGGAGTGGACTCACGGAACCGGATCGCGATCACGGCGGCGGAGTCCGGCGTGAACGTGGGGCCGTGGAAGGAGAAACCGTCCTCGGAGGCGATGACCTGGGACGCGCCACCGTTCGTGGCCACGACCCGGAGTTCGATCCTGCGGCCGTAGGCGGCGCTGACGTCCACAGCGTGGCCGTGAACGGCCCACTTCCCGTCTGGGCTGAGCGCGACGTCCTCGTCGCTGAGCCGGCTTTCGGAGTCTTCGCTGAGGGTGGTGACCTTCTCGGCGCTGACGTCCGCGACCGGAGCAGCGAACAGTCGCGGGTAGGCGGGACCGAGGTCCGCGTCCCAGTACCTGATCGGGTACGACTCGTGCAGGATCGCTGTCACGCCGGCGTCCTCGCGGGCCTTGCGCTTGGCGTTGTCGCCGTCGCCGAACTCCGTGAAGCGGTACGCCGACGACGTGAACAGCACCGTCTCGCCGGCGGCGCGCACCTGACCGACTCCGCCACCGGGTCGCAACACCTCGGCGGCCTCACCGCGGACCGGAAGCCGCCACAGCGCCTTCTTGTCCTTGGCCTCGCCCGGCTTCGCGAGCGGGTCCGGGCGGGCCGACAGGAACAGCAGCGATCCGTCGGGCGCGAACACGGGGGAGGAGTCGCCCTTGGCGGAGCGGGTGAGCCGGACGGCTTCCCGCTCCCCGGTGGGATCGACCTCCCAGAGAGCGCCCTGCCACGTCTTGCCGTCCGCGGCGAGCGTGGACACGACCGTGACGAGCCGGGTGCCGTCCGGGGACAGCGCGAGCGACGCGAGCCGCGGGGTGGCGTTGTAGCTCTCGAAGGAGGCGAAGTCGGTCATCCCGGCTCAGGCCTCGTGACGGGCGCGGGTGAACTCCCACGCGTCGCGGACGATGCCGGTGATGTCCGCGCGCTCGGGCTTCCAGCCGAGGTCGGTGCGGGCCCGCTCGGCGGAGGCGACGAGGACGGCAGGGTCGCCGGCGCGCCGGGGAGCGACGACGGCGGGGATCGGATGGCCGGTGACCTCGCGACAGGTGTCGATGACCTGCTTGACCGAGAAGCCGGTGCCGTTGCCGAGGTTGTAGATCCGGTGCTCGCCGGCGGTGGCGTGCTCGAGCGCGAGGAGGTGGGCGTCCGCGAGGTCCGTGACGTGGATGTAGTCACGGACGCAGGTGCCGTCCTCGGTGGGCCAGTCCTCGCCGTAGATCGAGATGTGCTCACGCTGCCCAAGTGCGACCTGGAGCACGAGCGGGATCAGGTGGGTCTCGGTCGCGTGCCGCTCGCCGATGCTGCCGTAGGCGCCGGCGACGTTGAAGTACCGAAGGCTCGTCGCCGCCAGGCCGTGCGCGGCCGCGTACGACGTGATCGCGTGGTCGATGGCCAGCTTGGTGGCGCCGTAGGTGTTGGTGGGCGCGGTGGGCGCGGTCTCGGGGATCGGCACCTCCCGCGGCTCGCCGTACGTCGCGGCAGTCGAGGAGAAGACGAGCTTCGGCGTGCCGTGATCCTTCATCGCGTCGAGCAGACGAATCGCCGTCAGGACGTTGCCCGTCCAATACTTGCCGGGGTCCTGCATGGACTCGCCGACGAGGGACTTCGCCGCGAAGTGCAGAACTCCGTCGAACCCTTCCGCGAGGACATCGCCGATCACCTCGGCGATGTCGCCCTTGATGAAGCGCGCTCCCGCGGGGACGGCGTCCTCGTGGCCGGTCGAGAGGTCGTCGAGGACGACCACCTCGTGTCCGGCTTCGAGCAGCCTGGCGGCGCACACGCTGCCGACGTATCCGGCCCCGCCCGTGACGAGCAGCTTCACCACAGTCCTCGCATTCCTGGTCAAGATCGTTCTTGGCTACCGGTCCCTGCCCGCGCCCGCGGACGGAACCGCCGTGAAGAGCCTCGGCCGCGTGAGCGAGCGCGAGGCGAAGCCGGCGAGCACGGACCGCTCGACCTCGTCGTGCCGTTCGACAGGCACGAGGGCGATGGCCGAGCCACCGAAACCGCCGCCGACCATCCGGGCGCCCAGTGCGCCGGCCGCCATCGCGGAGTCGACGGCGACGTCGAGCTCGAGGCACGAGACCCGGTAGTCGTCCCGGAGGCTCGCGTGGGAGCCCGAGAGGAGAGGGCCGACGTCGGCGAGCCTGCCGTTGCGGAGCAGTTCGACGGTGCGCAGGACCCTGTCGTTCTCGGTCACGACGTGCCGCACCAGCGGACGCAGCTCTTCGGGCAGCCGGACGAGCGTCTGGTCGAGCTCGGCGATGTCGACATCGCGCAGCGCGGGGACACCGAGGATGCCGGCCGCGCGCTCACAGCCTGCCCGCCGGGCGCCGTAGCCACCGTCGACGAGGGCGTGGCTGGCGCGCGTGTCGATGACGAGAACTTCGAGCCCGCTGGCAGCCGCGTCGAACGCGACCTGCTCAGGCTTGCCGGAGCGCACGTCGTAAAACAGGGCGTGCGCTTCGATGCAGCACAGCGATGCCGTCTGGTCGAGGATGCCGGTCGGCGCGCCCACGAAGTCGTTCTCGGAGCGCTGCACCCAGCGCGCGATGTCCGCCCGCTCGGCGTCGACGCCGGCGAGGCCGAGCAGCGCGAGCGCGACAGCGCATTCCAGAGCGTGCGAGGAGGAGAGACCGGCCCCCGCGGGCACGTCGCCCGCGATGACGAGGTCCGCCCCACCGGTGACGGCGATCCCCTGCTCGCGCAGGGCCCAGGCGACGCCACCGGGGTACGCGGCCCACCCCTTGACGGTGCCGGGGACTAGGTCGGCGACCACGACCGGGTCCGCCTCCTGCAGCCCGCCGTCGTCGCCCATCGTGCTGACGGTCATGACGCCGTCGGCACGGGGCGACGCCGCCACCGCTATGCGGTGCGGCAACGCGAACGGCAGTACGTAGCCATCGTTGTAGTCGGTGTGCTCGCCGATGAGGTTGACGCGGCCTGGGGCCGACCAGACCCCGTCGGGCGCGCGTCCGTGCAGGCGCTGGAACGCCTCGGCCGCCTTCTCAGCCGGTGTCGTCGCCTGGGTCACCGGGCGAGCACCATGACGGCGTGGGCGACCGCGGGGTCGAGCTCTGCCGTGGTGCCGTTGCCGCCGCGCACCTGGATGACCTTGGCGCCAGCCAGCGCCTCGACCTCCACGGTGCCGCCCGGCACGACGCCGGCGCCCTTCAACTCGGCCATGAGGTCCGGGTCGAGCTGGACGTGCTCGGCGATGCGGCGCACCTCGACGCGACCCCCGCCGCGGCGGGCCACCTCGTCCACGCGCACCAGGTCCGCCTCGGCGGGCGGGGCGGGTTCGCCGTCGCCCAGCTTGTCGAGGCCGGGGATCGGGTTGCCGTAGGGCGAGGTGGTGGGGTTGCCGAGGAGCTTGATGAGCTTGCGCTCGACCGCCTCGCTCATCACGTGCTCCCAGCGGCATGCCTCGCTGTGCACGTGCTCCCATTCGAGCCCGATGATGTCCACGAGGAGGCGCTCGGCCAGCCGGTGCTTGCGCATGACGGCGATCGCGAGGTTGCGACCCTGCTCGGTGAGCTCGAGGTGGCGGTCCTCCGCCACGATGACCAAGCCGTCTCGTTCCATGCGGCCGACGGTCTGGCTCACCGTCGGTCCACTTTGGCCGAGGCGCTCGGCGATGCGGGCGCGCAGAGGCACCACGCCCTCTTCTTCGAGCTCGTAGATCGTGCGGAGATACATCTCCGTGGTGTCGATGAGGTCGTTCACACCCGCTCCCCTTCGTATGGTGTCAATGGTAGTCGTGCCGGGGGACACAGGTGTCCGCGCGGGTGCAGGATGTGAGCCGTGCATCCCTTGATCACTCCTGAGGCCCTCGCCGATGCGCTGAGTGCGCGTTCGGCCACCGTCGTGCTGGACGTCCGGTGGCGTCTCGGCGGACCACCCGGACGCCAAGACTACGAGGTCAGCCACGTGCCTGGCGCGGTGTACGTGGATCTGGACACCGAGCTGTCCGCTCCGCCCGGGATCGGGGGCCGTCATCCGTTGCCGGATCCGCAGCGGTTGCAGGACGTGCTGCGCGGCGCGGGCGTGCGCGAGGGTGCTCGGGTCGTGGCGTACGACGGTGGGGACGGGTCGGTCGCCGCGCGGGTGTGGTGGCTGCTGAGGTGGGCCGGGTTCGGTGAGGTCGCGGTGCTGGACGGCGGGTTCGCCGCGTGGGAGGCCGCCGGGCTGCCGGTGACCGCGGACGTGCCGGCCACCCTGACCGGTGATGACGCTGGTGACGTGGTGGTGCGGCCTGGGCAGATGCCCGTGCTGGACGCGGACGAGGCCGCGGCGCTCGCTCAGGAGGGTGTGCTGCTCGACGCGCGGGCGGCTGCTCGGTATCGCGGGGAGACCGAGCCGGTGGATCCCAAGGCCGGGCACGTTCCGGGGGCGCTCAACGCGCCGACGACCGGGCATGTCGGAGCGGACGGGCGGTGGCTCGGGCCGGAGGAGCTGGCCGCGCGGTTCGCCGGGCTCGGGGTGTCGGGTGGCGTGGCTGTCGGCGCGTACTGCGGGTCGGGCGTCACCGCCTCGTCCGTGGTGCTCGCGCTGGAGGTCGCGGGGATCACGTCGGCCGAGAAGCCGGCGGCGTTGTACGCCGGGTCGTGGTCCAACTGGTGTGCGTTGGACCGGGAGGTCGCGACCGGCGGCTGATGTCGCCCGCCTGAGTTAGGCGCTGGGGATGCGGTTGAAGCCCTCGGTGGCGAGTTTGAGGGCCGCGGCGCAGGTGTCCAGTTCCTCGATCGCCAGGACGCTCACCGAGAAGGCCGAGGTGATGGCGTTCGGGTCGTCGGTCAGCATGACGGTGACCTGGCAGTCCTCCTTGGAGGCGCTGACCTGCCATGCCGTGTTGCCGCCGATCTCGATCTGCTTCTTCTCGCCTTCCTGGTCCGCCACCTCGGGGACCGTGACCATCTGGGTGATGACGGTGGACGGGCCGGTGGTGGTGTGGATGCAGCCGCCGTCGGCCGAGGACTTGCCGCCGGTGGCGGCTTCGATGTCCGAGGCCTTGAGGACGCCGCAGGTTTCCAGGCCAGTGGTCTTCTTCCTGGTGGTGATCTTCACGTCGCCCTGTTTCGGGGCGGTGGGGTCCGCCGGCTTGGAGGCCGGGGTGCTGGCGGGTGGTTTCTTCGTGGTCGTGGTGGGGTCGGCGGGTTCCTGGACCGCGTTCGGGTCGGCTGCCGCTGAGCCCTTGACCTGTTCGGCGCAGCCCGTGACGGCGGCGAGGGCCAGGCCCAGTGCGAGGAGGACGGCCGCTGGTCGCAGGTGCATGTCGCCTCTGACCCCTGTTCGGTGAGATCGGTTCCGGCGAGGTGCGCCAGAAAGGAGCGCTGGGAGGGCGCGCCGGAAAGTGGCGACTGTAGGTTGCTGGGCATGGGTAAGCCAGCCGCGGTTGTCTGGGACAGGTCCTTCCTCGGGTACGACCTCGGTGGCGACCATCCCCTGAATCCGGTTCGGCTCGACCTGACCGTCCGGCTCGCCACGGCGCTCGGCGTGCTGGACGGCGTTGAGTTGAGGGTTCCTGAGCCGGCCGGCGACGAAGAGATCGAGCTGGTGCACAAGCCCGGCTATTTGAGTGCCGTGCAGGCGGCGCCCACGGCCGGGTGGGATGTCGGGCACGGGCTGGGGACGCCGGACAATCCCGTGTTCGAGCGGATGCACGAGGCTTCGGCGCTGGTCGTGGGCGGGTCGCTGGTGGCGGCTCGGGCCATCGCGTCAGGTGAGGTGGACCGGGCGGTCAACATCGCGGGTGGGTTGCACCACGCGATGCCGGACAGCGCGGCCGGGTTCTGCGTTTACAACGACTGCGCGGTGGCCATCGAGTGGCTGTTGCGCAGCGGGGTGGAACGCATCGCCTACGTCGATGTCGACGTGCATCACGGGGACGGGGTGCAGACGGCGTTCTGGAACGACCCGCGGGTGCTGACGATCTCGTTGCACCAGCATCCGATGAGCCTGTGGCCCGGTACCGGGTGGGCCGGTGAGGTCGGTGGCGCCGGTGCCGAGGGGAGTGCGGTCAACGTGCCGTTGCCCGCGGGGACGCGGGACGGCAGCTGGATGCGGGCGTTCCACGCGACGGTGCCCTCGTTGTTGCGGGCGTTCCGGCCGCAGGTGCTCGTGACGCAGTGCGGTGTCGACACGCACAAGGAGGATCCGCTCGCGGACCTGTCGTTGAGCGTGGACGGGCATCGGGCGATCTACCAGGCGTTCCGGGACCTCGTGAACGAGCACGGGTACAAGTGGCTCGCGCTCGGAGGTGGCGGGTACGAGCTGCTCAGGGTGGTGCCGCGGTCGTGGACGCACCTGCTGGCGACTGTCCTGGACCGCGACGTCGACCCGAACCGGCCGTTGCCGGCGGACTGGATCGCGCACGCGACACGGATCGCGCCCGAGTGGCCTTTGCCTGCGTCGATGACGGATGGATGCGACCCTGGGCACCAGCCGTGGGGTGGGGACGCGGAGGAGCCGGTGGACAAGGCGATCCGCGAGACCCGTCGCGCTGTGTTCCCCTTGCACGGACTTGATCCCGACGACCCCAGGGACTGAAGCCACGTGGGCTCCGAAAACGGGCACAGAGATCCGTTCGACTTCCCGCGGCGCTGGGAGGCGGACGTCGTCCTCAGCGACGGCGGCACCGTCCACCTGCGACCGATCACGCCCGACGACGGCGAGAAGCTGCGGGAGTTCCACGGCCGGCTGTCCGAACGGACGCGGTACTTCCGCTACTTCGGGCCGTACCCGCGGATCCCGCAGCGGGACCTCGACCGATTCAGCACCGTCGACCACCACGACCGCGTCGCGCTCATCGCGCTCCTGGGCGACGACATCGTCGCCGTCGGGAGGTTCGACCGGCTGCACGGTGAGGGCCATCGGGGAGACAGCGCCGAGGTGGCGTTCGTCGTCGAGGACGGTCACCAGGGGCGCGGGCTGGGCAGCATCCTGCTCGAACACCTCGCCGCCGCGGCCAGGGAGGTCGGGCTGGAGCGGTTCGAGGCCGAGGTGCTCGCCGAGAACGGGCAGATGGTCCGGGTGTTCCGCGACGCCGGCTACCAGGTCAGCAGGGCGTTCGAGGAGGGCGTGCTGCACCTGGAGTTCGCGATCGACCCCACCGACGAGTCCGTCGCCGTCGCCAGGGCCCGCGAGCAGGCCGCCGAGGCCCGCAGCGTGCACAACCTGCTGCACCCGCGCAGCGTCGCGGTCATCGGCGCGTCCACCGACCCGACCAAGATCGGGCACGCGGTCCTCAAAAACCTCCTCGAAGCCGACTTCAACGGGCCCGTCTACCCCGTCAACGCCGAGCATCGCGCCGTGCGGGGCGTCCGGGCCTATCCGACCGTGCTCGACATCCCTGGCGACGTTGACCTCGCCGTTGTCGCAGTCCCCGCGGCCAGCGTCGACGAGGTCATGGACGGATGCCTCGCCAAGGGCGTGAAGGCGCTCGTCGTCGTCAGTTCGGGCTACGGTGAGACGGGGCCTGACGGGCTGTCTGCCGAACGCAGGCTCGCGGCGGAGGCGAGAGCGCACGGCATGCGTGTCGTCGGCCCCAACGCGCTCGGCGTGATCAACCTCGACCCGAAGGTCCGCCTCAACGCGAGCCTCGCCCCGAAGCTGCCGGCACGGGGCCGCGCGGGCTTCTTCTGCCAGTCCGGTGCCCTCGGCACGGCCATCCTCGCCAACGCCGCGGGCTGGGGCCTCGGCCTGTCCACGTTCGTCTCGGCCGGCAACCGCGCCGACGTCTCCGGCAACGACCTGCTGCAGTACTGGGAGACCGACCCCGCCACCGACGTCGTCCTGCTCTACCTGGAGTCGTTCGGCAACCCGCGCAAGTTCGCGAGGCTCGCCCGCCGGCTCGGCCGCACCAAGCCCATCGTCGCGGTGAAGTCCGGCCGGCACGCCGTCGTCCCCGGCCTCGCCGCCACCGCCGCGAAGGTCGACGAGTCGAGCGTCCAGGCCCTGTTCGAGCAGGCCGGCGTGATCCGGGTCGACTCGCTGGCCCAGCTGTTCGACACCGCGCTCCTGCTGGCCCACCAGCCGCTGCCCAAGGGCAAGCGCGTCGCCGTCGTCGGCAACTCCACCGCGATCGGCCTGCTCGCCGCCGACACGTTGCTCGCCCAGGACCTCGAACTCGCGGGCGACCCCATCGACGTTGGTGCCCAGGCCACCCCCGAGGAGTTCGCGAAGGCGGTCAAGGAGGCCCTGGACCGCGCCGACACCGACGCGCTCGTCGTCGTGTTCGTGCCGCCGATCGCGGTCCCCGGCGCCGCCTATGCGCGTGCGATCAAGGAGTCCGCGCACCGCACGAAGCCGATCGTCTCCACGTTCCTGGCGGTCGAGGGCATTCCCGACGAGCTCAAGATGCCCGGCAAGGGGTCGATCCCCAGCTACGCCAGTCCCGAACGCGCGGTGCTCTCCCTGGCCCGCGCCGTCCGCTACGCGCGCTGGCGCGCCGCGCCGCAGGGCAACTTCGTGCGTCCAGAAGGCATCGACGCCGACAAGGCACGATCCATTGTGGACAACCCGCAGAGCGAAGTCCGTCTCGACGACCGCAAAGCCGTCGAACTGCTGGAGTGCTACGGCATCGACGTCGTCCCGTTCCGCATCGCCCACAGCGCCGAGGAAGCCGTGCGGGCGGCCGACGAACTCGGCTACCCCGTCGCGATGAAGGCCACCAGCGAACGCCTGCGCCACCGCACGGATCTCGTCGGCGTCCGGCTCGACATCGCCCACGCCGAATCGGTCACGGGGGCCTACCAGGACCTCGCCGGACTCTCCGGCAAACCGGGCGTGTACGTGCAACGCATGGCGCCCAAGGGAGTCAGCTGCGTCCTGGGCCTGCAGGACGATCCGAGCTTCGGCACGCTGGTCTGGTTCGGACTGTCGGGTCTGGTCAGTGATCTCCTCGGCGACCGGGCCTACCGGGCGGTACCGCTCACCGACACCGACGCGGCGGAACTCGTTGCCGCACCGAAAGCAGCGCCGTTGCTGACCGGTTACCGCGGCGACGAACCCGCGGACCTGAAAGCACTTCAGGATTTGGTACTCCGTTTGGCCGCACTGGCCGAGGACCTTCCGGAGGTGCGCTCCCTGAAGCTCGAGCCCGTTCTTGCTTCTGCCGCAGGGGCTTTCGTGAGCAGCGCCCGCATCGTCATCGGCCCGCCTCCGTCCCTGCACGACGCCGGTCCGCGTCGCCTGCGCTGACTCCTGGGCCGGCTCCGAACTGATCTGTTACCGCACCGATTCGGTTGTTTCCATTCGCGTCGAGGTATGGACATGCGTCGGTTCGCCGCTTAGGTTTCCCGCATCGCCCAGCAGCGCCGAAGCAGGTGCGCAGGCGCATGCCCGTGGAATACCGATGTAGTGGATGACCGCTGTAAGAGGGACGAATGACGCCGAGAGCACTTCTCCGCCTGGTCGCGACAACATGCGCGGCCGTGCTCCTGCTCGCCTCGTGCGCGGGCGGCGGCGGGTCCGGTATGGCCAGCAAGGTCAGTGCGGACGACCGCATGGTCATCGCCGTGTCGTACGACCAGCCGGGACTGTCGATCCGCAGGCTCGACGGCAGCTACCGCGGGTTCGACGTCGACGTCGCCAAGTACATCGCGAACGAACTGGGCGTCAAAGAGGAGAACATCACCTGGAAGGAAGCGCAGCCCGGCAACCGGGAGACGCTGCTGACCAGCGGTGAGGCCGACATGGTCGTCTCCACCTACTCGATCACGGACAAGCGCAAGCAGATCGTCGACTTCGTCGGCCCGTACTTCGTCGCCGGCCAGGACCTGCTGGTGCGCATGAACGAGAACCGCATCGAGGGCCCGAAGTCGCTCAACGCCACCCTGCGCCTGTGCTCCACCGCCGGCTCGACCTCCGCCGAGTACGTCCGCGACCAGTTCGCGAAGGACGTGAAGATGGTCGAGTACGCCAAGTTCAGCGACTGCGTCACGGCGCTGCTCGCGGAGAACGTCGACGCCGTCACCACCGACGACGTGCTGCTCGCCGGCTACGCCGCCCAGAACCCCGAGCTCCTGCGGGTCGTCGGCGACCCGTTCAGCAAGGAGGAGTACGGCGTCGGCCTGCACCGCGACGACCCCGCCAGCAAGACGAAGGTCCAGGCCGCGATGCAGAAGATGATCGACACGGGTGCATGGCGCAAGTCGCTCGAGGTCAACATCGGATCTTCCGGCTACAAGATTCCCGACCCGCCGAAGCTGGCCCCCTGATCACACGGGGCGTCACGTAGGCTCACGCCACGTGAACCGCGTCCCGCCGCACCGCGCTGATCGACCCGTTCGCGCGGGCATTCCCGAACACGGCAGAGTCCCGCGCTACTACGCGGTCAAGGCCGAGCTGTTCGACCTCGTCGAGAACCTCGGCGAAGGCACCGTCCTGCCCTCCGAACGTGAACTCGCCGAACGGTTCTCCGTCTCGCGCGTCACGCTGCGGCAGGCCGTCAGCGAACTCGTGCTCGAAGGCAAGCTCATCCGCCGCCAGGGCAGCGGCACGTTCGTCGCGCCGCCCAAGCTCGTCCAGCCGTTGTCCCTGGTCAGCTACACCGAGGGCATGCGCCGTCAGGGCGTCGAGCCGAACCGCACGGTCATCACGGTCGAGGAGCTCGGCGCCGACGAGGGCCTGGCCCGCGACCTGTTGCTCGAACCCGGCGACCCGATCGTGCACCTCGAACGCGTCCTGCTCGCCGACGACGAGCGAATCGGCCTCGAGTCGACGTACCTGAGCCTCGGCCGCTTCCCGGACCTGCTGGAGAAGCTCGACCCCGCCGGTTCGCTCTACGCGTGCCTCACCGAACGGCTCGGCGTCCGTTTCGCCGAGGCCGAGGAACGCGTCGAAACGGTGCTCGCCACGCCCCGCGAGGCGTTGCTGATCGGCACGAACCCGGCGCTGCCCATGCTGTTGCTGCACCGCGTCTCCTACGACGTCGACGGCCACCCGATCGAACGCGCCCGCTCGCTCTACCGGGGTGATCGGTTCAGTTTCGTGGCCAGGCTGCACGCGGACCGCTAGCCGGTTCATTCGGAACGGAACAGGATCGGTCTCCGAGGCGTCTGAGGATCATGGCGCTGGAACCGGAGATCGGGCTCGTCGGCAGGGACGACATCACCGCGTTGGTGGAGTCCCTCGTGGAACGCCGCGCGAAACACCCCCTGCCGGTGATCGTCGCGTTCGGCCCCGGTGGCAGCGGCAAGACGTCGTTGCTCGACCACGTCCGCCGGCGTTACCGCGACGCGCCGACGGCGAAGATCGACCTCGACAAGGCCGGATCCCGTTCCTGCAAGGACATCCTCGACGTCGCCGCCGAGCAGCTGCGCTCCTACCGGCACGCCGAGTTCGGCCGCATGCGGTTGCCGCGCTACGACCTCGCCCGGCTCGCGCTGTACACGGAGCCCG
Organism: Lentzea sp. NPDC102401; assembly: GCF_044765805.1. Taxonomy (NCBI): domain Bacteria; kingdom Bacillati; phylum Actinomycetota; class Actinomycetes; order Pseudonocardiales; family Pseudonocardiaceae; genus Lentzea; species Lentzea sp. NPDC102401. The sequence continues at coordinate 143,327 of NZ_JBIWKS010000016.1, forward strand.
CGGACGATCCGCACCACCGCGCCCGTGAGCTCGCCGCCAAGCAGATGACCCGGCTCGTCGCGGTGGCCGACGCCGCGGAGGTCGTCGAGATGCTGCCGCCCGCCCAGGGGCTGGGCAAAGTGTTGCGGCCGTTGCTGTTGTGGCTCATCGGGCTCGCGGTCGTCGCACCGCGGCCGTTGCGCTGGCTGCTGGGCGGGCCACGCGTCGCGAGTGCGTTGCGCTGGTTCGAGAACTACGTCGGCCAGGAACTGAAATCGGGACAGCGCCCGAAGTTCGACGCCGCACTCGTGCACACGTGGAGCCTCCACCGCTCCGGCGACGCGCTGGAGATCGACCGCCTGCTCGTCGCCGCCTTCCTCGCCGACATCACGGCCGCCTACCGGTTCCGCCGTTACCGCAGGATGAACAGCCTCCTGCTGCTCGACGGCGCCGACCTGCTCGACGGCATCGACTCCTACCTGCCCCCGAAACGGCCGCGGCCCGCCGCGCGGGCGACCGACTTCCTGAGCCTGCTCGCCGAGCGTCGCGCGAAAGAACCGAACGTGCCGCTGCTCGTGATCGCCACCAAGCAGTCCGCGCCCGCACTGGCCGACTCGGCGGTCTTCAAGCCCGTGCGCCTGGAGCCCTTCACGCTGGCGCAGACGCGGCAGTTCCTCGCCGAGTGGAACCGCACCCGCAACAGCACGGTCGAGTCCGAGGCGCTCGTGGAGGAGCTGCAGGAGGTCACGCACGGCCACCCGCTCGCGGTGCGGCTCGCCATCCAACTGGTGCAGTTCGTGTTCGCACGAGATCAGGTGCTGCCGTCGGTGCGGTCGGTGTTCGACGAACGGCTGCCGGTCGACGAGACCACGACGTTCCAGGACGCCACCGTCGGCGACTACCTGCTTCTCCGCTTCTTCCAACGCATTCCGGGCACCGAGGAGATGCCGGAACGCGAGGCGGCGCGCGAGATCTTCGCCCGTCTCGCCGCTCCGCGAGTGCTCGACCGGCACGTGATCCGCGCGCTGCTGCCACCGTCGTGGTCGGCCGAGAACATGCGCGCTCTGCTGGCGCAGCTCAGCTTCGTCGGCCAGGAGGGCGAGAACTTCGTCCTGCATCCGCTGTTGCGCGACCTTCTCGCGCGCAGACTCCGCGATGTCCCGGCGGACCAGCCGTTCTCGCACGCGAACGTCCACCGGTTGCTGAAGGACCGCTACGACAGCCTCGGGCAACGCGAGGACGCGCTCTACCACGCACTCGCGCTCGGCCAAGTCCACCTCGTCGCGCATCGCCTGCGCCCGCACGTCGACGAACGCAGCGACCGCTGGATCGCCGAGCTCGCCGCCATCGCCGAGGCCCCGATGCCGCCGGGCGAAGGCGAACCGGAGTTCGACGAAGAGCCGCGCGCATGGTGGGAGCGCCTGCGAACCGGTACGAAACGCAACCTGCATCGCCGTTACGACAGCGTGGTGCGCCCGGAGACGGGGCTGCTGGAGGACGCGGTCATCGCGACGTGGGAACTGCGTTCCCGCAGCCGGACCGTCCGCCCGACCGTCGAGATGTACGACCGGGTTCTGCGCACCCACCAGGAGCTCGACGGCGCCGAGGAACGCCTGACCGCCTACCGCACGACGAAACGCGCACTGGAGCACAACACGCCCGCGTCGCCGCCGGTGTCGTTGCCGCGCCCGTCCACGGTCGGCAGATTCCCGTATCCGCGGCGCTGGCCGGGACGCAACTCGGTGCGCCGCGTGACCGTCTACCTCGTCGTGGTGCTGCTTGTCCTGTACGGCGCGGCCTTCTACCTCCAGAACAGCACCAACTGCCTGCGCTACGGCGTTCTCGAACCCGCCGAGCTCGTCGCGGACCTCAGGGGCGAACACACGCGTCTGTCCAAAATGGATGGCGTTCAATGTGTTGGCCTGAGTGAGAAACCGGGCAGGTTCGCGTACGGCGACCCGGCCACGCAGAACAACGACGACGCCGAGGTGGAGGAGCTCGCGAAGCTCATCGCGGAGGAGAACGACCGTGCCACCAAAGTGAAGGACCGCAGCGTCGTCACGATCGTCGTCGCCACCATGCTCAGTTCGAGCGAGCGCGTGAAGCGGGACCTGTCCGCGGGCGTGAACGAACTGCGCGGCGCCTACCTCGCCCAGCGCGACTGGAACCAGCTCGACGGACTCGGCCGAAATCCGTTGGTGCGCCTGGTTCTCGCGAACTTCGGAGGCGAGTCAAAGTACGCGGAGGACGTCGCGAAGCAGATCCGCGACTACGCCGCACGGGACTCGTCGGTGATCGCCGTGACCGGTCTCGGGCAGAGCCGCGAGACCACCCAGTCGGCGCTCGCGGTGCTGGCCCCGTCGAAGGAACAGCCGACCGGCATCCCGATGGTCGGGTCGTCGTTGTCGTCGACGAACTTCAGCCAGAAGCCGTACTTCTTCCGCATCGCGCCGGGCAACGACCGTCAGGCGCAGGTCGCCGCCCGCATCATCGAACGCACCGAAGCGTTGCGCGGCCGCCCGTTGCACCTCGTGCGCAGCCCGGGAGACGAGTACAGCTCGGATCTCGCCGAGAAGTTCGAGGCCGTGCTGGGGCCCGAACGCCACGACTACGACGAGACCGCCAACACCGTCACCACCCAGCTGGGGCAGGTGGTGACGGACATCTGCGAGAAGGCTCCGAACCCGCTCATCCTTTACACGGGCCGCACCGCGGAGGTCGGCGGGCTGCTGACCGAACTCAGCCACAGCAACTGCACCGACCCGGTGGTGTTCGGCGGCGACGACCTGACCCAGCTCGAGACGACGAACTTCACGGATCTGGAAGACATCAAACGATTCGCCGACGGCCGGCTCTACTTCACGACGTTCGCGTGGACGCCGGGCCGCGAGCCGATTCCCCAGCCAACGCAACAGTTCTTCACCACGTACGAGGCCGCCCAGAAGAAGCACGCCAGAAGGGCATTCCTTTCGGGCCCCAACGGACACGTTCTGCTCGCCTATGACGCCGTCAGCGTTGTCGCGCGGCAGACGTCCGTTGGTGCGTCACGAGAAGACCTCTACGAAAGGCTGCGCACTTTGCGTGACTTCCCAGGCGCGTCCGGGAGGCTGACGTTCGACCGGACCGGTGCGAGCGGCACGTCCGGCGCCGACCCGGCCGACAAGCTGGTCGTGGGCCAGATCGTCAAGCTGGACAACGGTTTCCTGGTGTCCCGCTATGTGTCGCACGAAGGAACATGACCATCAGGTGAAGTGACTGCGGGTCACCGCACCCCCGTGCGGGTGCAGGAAAGATACCGCCCGTTCGCACTCGTTTCCCGCTCAAGTCGCGGAGGTACTGTTGACGCTACGAACTTCAGGCGTCCGCAACGGTGCGGAGGAGCGGGGGTGTGCCGTGTCCTTCAAGGCGGAGTTCCTCGCAGAACTCGAGGATTGCCTGCGCGGCTACGGCGCGGTCCCGGTGAGCAATCCCGACGCACTCGCGTTGTTCATCGAGTTCGTGCGAGCCCTTCCGGCAAGTGACCAGAGGCTGCGTTGCCTCGAAGGTGTCGACCAGGGTTCCGGGTCGTTCTGGAACAACCCGGCGGTGTGGTGGGAGCAGGTGCCGCGGTTCGGCGCGGGACTTCCCCGTTGCGGATCGGCGGAGTGCCGCAAACTGCTGGACGACATGCTCGACGAGGCGATCAGCGACGAGATCGACGTACTCGAGATGGAGATCCGCGAACTGCCCAGCTGAGGCTGGAAAAGGTCCGGACATGCCTGCCGGCGCCGCCACCTGTTACGGCCACGGCGCCGGGGCTTCCAGCACTTATTTGACGGCGACCAGCGACTTGAACAATTCCCGATAGCGGTGGAGAGCCAGTCGCAGGTCCTCGGTCTGTGGATCACCGTTTCCCTCGAGCTGCTTGGTGAGGGAGCGGTGGCGCGTGTTCAGTTCCTCGAGCGCGCGGGTCACGAGGTCGTCGGCCTTGCGGACGGCGGCCTTCGGGTCGTCGACGAACTCGTACTGCACCGACTGCCACTCGTCCTCGAGCTTGCTCGACAGCTTCTGGTCGGTGCGCGGCTGGTCGGCGCGCTGCGACCCGGTGGGCTGCCGGTCGGTGCGGTTCTGCTCGCCGCGCTCGTGCTCGGTGCGCTGCGCTTCCGTGCGCTGGTGCTCGGTCCGGTTCGAGTCGGTCCGGCTTGCGTCGGTCCGGTTCACGTCGGTGCGCTGAGCCTCGGTGCGCTGAGCGTCAGTGCGCTGAGCGTCGGTCCGGTTCGCGTCGGTCCGGTTCGCGTCGGTGCGCTGAGCCTCGGTCCGCTGCGCGTCAGTCCGTTCCGCGTCTACCCGCTGCGTCTGCTGCGGGGTGCGGTCACCCTGCTGCGGACGACCCGGAGTGGGAACCCCAGCGGCGTGAGTCGGTGCCTCAGACATCAGTCTTCTCCTTCCGCACGGTTTCCCTGTCCTTGCGCGGCTCGGCGCCGTGTTCGAGCAGATCCGTGAAGAGTTCGCGGTAGTGGACCATCGCCGTGCGCAGGTCCTCGGTGTTCGCTTCGCCGATCTCGTGGCGCTCCGAGATGTCGTGCGCCTTGCGGTAGTGCTCCAAGGTCCGTGCGTGTTCGACGGACAGAACGCTCAGCTGCGCCTCGTAACCCTCGGTGGGGTAACCGCGCTCGGACATCAGATCGGTCACGAGACGGTCGGCGTCCGCGATCGCGCTCTCCGGCGAGTCGACGAACTTCGTCTGCACGTTCGCCCAGTGCCGGCGGTAACTCTCCTGCGCCGTCTGGGAAAGCGGCTTCAGGTCGAACTCGCTGTGGCGGTGCTCCCGCTCGGCGAGCTCCTTCTCCGCGGCCGTTCTGCTGTCGCTGTCCGTGACCGCGCGGTCGTATTCAGGGCCGAAGCGGTCGCGCAGCTTCTTGCGCTGCATAGCGGGCCTCAGCACGAACGCGAGGACCGCCAGCACCACTAGAACCGCGACCACCAGGCCGATGATGGCGCCCGTTGACATGGAAAACCTCCAAGACAGGCAAGAAAGACTCTGCTGTCCTGGAGGCTTCCCGTTCACCCACAAGGGAAACATCAACCCTTGATACAAACCACCTGCTTGAGCTTGGCGACCACCTCGACCAGGTCGGACTGGTTCGCCATCACGGTGTCGATGTCCTTGTACGCGCCCGGAATCTCGTCCACCACGCCGGAGTCCTTGCGGCACTCGACACCACTTGTCTGGGCGGCGAGATCCTTCGTCGTGAACGTCTTGCGGGCCTTGTTGCGCGACATCCGGCGGCCGGCGCCGTGCGACGCCGACTCGAACGAGTCGGGGTTCCCGAGTCCGCGCACGATGTACGAACCGGTGCCCATGGAGCCCGGGATGATGCCCAGCTCGCCACGTCCGGCGCGGATCGCACCCTTTCGCGTCACCAGAACGTCCTCGCCGAAGTGGTTCTCCTCCGACACGTAGTTGTGGTGCGCCGAGATCGGCTCCTCGAAGACGATCTGCGGGAACTCGCCGCGCAGCACGTCGCAGACCAGGCGCAGCATGACCGCGCGGTTGCGTCGCGCGTAGTCCTGCGCCCAGTACAGGTCGTGCCGGTACGCCGCCATCTCGGGCGTGCCCGAGAGGAACACGGCGAGGTCCGGGTCCGGCAGCTCGGCGTTGTGCGCGAGCGTGCGGGCCACCGCGATGTGGTGCTGCGCCAGCTCGTTGCCGATCCCACGCGACCCGGAGTGCAGCATGACCCACACCCGCTGGTCGCCGTCCAGGCAGACCTCCAGGAAGTGGTTGCCGCCCCCGAGCGTGCCCATCTGGTGCAGCGCCTTGTCGGCGCGCGCCTTCACAACGGGCGTGAGGTCGTCGAACTTCCTCCAGAACGCGCCCCAGTCGGACGCGTCCCTCTCGGTGAACGCGGTCGCCTTGTGCTGACCGAAACCGACGGGGACCACGGCCTCCATGCGGGACCGCAGGCCGCGCAGCGTCTCCGGCAGGTCGCTGGCCGTGAGCGAGGTGCGCACGGCGGTCATGCCGCAGCCGATGTCCACGCCGACGGCCGCGGGGGAGACGGCGTCGCGCAACGCGATCACCGAACCCACCGTGGCGCCCTTGCCGTAGTGCACGTCGGGCATGACCGCGATGTGCTTGAACGCCCACGGCAGCGAGGAGATGTTCTGCAACTGCCGCATGGCGAACTCCTCGACCTCGTCCGGTCGAGTCCACATGCGAATGTCCACGTTCTGGCCGCGGACCAGGGTTGCTGCCATGCCCACGAGGTTAGGCGGCGCTTTGCCCGTTCCACAAAAGAGTTTCCGCGCTCACGAACTCCCACGTGCCCTTGCGCACCTTGGCCTTGCGGAGGTCGCCACCGATGTTCGTGACGAACGCCCGCACGGTCGGCAGGTCTTTGACGTCCGCGATGAGGATCGCCTTGTCCTGCAACGTGACGCTGCCGCCGCCGAGCTTCTCGCGCGCGACCGCGTCCTTGAGCAGGCCTTCGCGTACCTGCGTCGCGGTGACGCCGTCGACCTCGACCTGGACGGCGTCGACCTCCGGCGAGTTCGCGAGCAGGAAGCGGAACGTGAGCACCGACTCCTGCCGGAACTGCTTGCCGATCGTGGACGCGGTGTGGCGCAGGCTTTCCTCGTCGAGGGTGACGTCGAACTTGCGGGAGCGTTCGAACGTGGTCTGCTGCTGGTCACCCGACCAGAACACGCCGTCGAGCAGCGTCGAACGGGTCGTGCGGCCGCCGTTCGCGTGCACGATCGCGCGGACCTCGCGGTCGAAACTCACCAGTCTGTCCTGCAACCGCGGGTCGGCGGGGTCGGTGATGATCGCGGTGTTGTTCGTCGCGAAGATCTCCGGGCACGGCAGCGGTGCGCCCGCCGCCGTGCCGGTGGAGACCGCGAACGCCAGTACCGACGTGACTGCCACGAGAAGATTTCGCATGGGGCACAACGTATTGGCGCGACGCGGTTCGGTACACCCCGTTCCACTCAGCGGGCAACGGCACGTTTGTACTGGTGATTGGCCAGCGGAACGAAGATCAGCAGGAAGACCACCACCCAGCCGAGCGACGCGAGCACCGGGTGCTGCAGCGGCCACACGTCCGGCGGTGTCTGCAGGGGAGAGGTGTTGCCGAACAGTTCGCGGGCGGCCAGCGTGACGGCCGAGACCGGGTTCCACTCGGCGACGTGCCGCAGGCCTGCCGGCAGGTTCTCCGACTGCACGAACGTGTTCGCGATGTAGGTGATCGGGAAGATGAAGATGAAGCTGGCGTTGTTGAACACCTCGGGACTGCGCACCAGCAGCCCTATCCACGCCATCGCCCACGAGAACGCGTAGGCGAACAGCAGCAGGATCCCGACCGCGGCGAGGGCCTCCAGCGGCGACGAGTGGATGCGCCAGCCGACGATCACACCGGTGATCATCATGATGACGATGACCAGCGCGTTGTTGACCAGGTCAGAGGTGGTGCGGCCGACCAGCACGGCCGAGCGCGCCATCGGTAGCGAGCGGAACCTGTCGATGATGCCCTTGGTCATGTCCTCGGCGAGGCCGCTGCCGGTGATGGTGGCGCCGAACAGCACTGTCTGCGCGAAGATGCCCGCCATCAGGAACTCGCGGTAATCCATGCCGGGGATCTGAATCGAGCCGCCGAACACGTAGGCGAACAGCAGCACGAACATGATCGGCGCCGCGGTGGAGAACACCAGCAGGTCCGGCACGCGTTTGATCTTGATCAGGTTGCGCTTGGCGACGACCCCGCCGTCCGCGAGCGCCTGCAGCAGCTTCACTTCTGTTCCCCCTGCACTGAGTCGTCCGCGACGTGACCGGTCAGGGCGAGGAACACGTCGTCGAGCGTCGGCCTGCGCAACCCGATGTCGAGGACCTTCACCGACTCGGCGTCCAGGCGCCGGATCGCCTCCATCAACACGGAGGACCCGCCCGTGACCGGCACGGTGAGGTGGTTCTGGCGGTCGTCGGACTCGATCGGGCCGACGGCGAGGTCCACCAACGTGGTGGCGGCGCTACCCAGTTCGGCGGACGTGGCAACGGACAGTTCGAGACGTTCGCCGCCGACCTGGTCCTTGAGTTGGTCCGCGGTGCCTTCGGCGATCACCCTGCCGTGGTCGATCACGGCGATCTGGTCGGCGAGCCGGTCCGCCTCTTCAAGGTATTGGGTGGTGAGCAGCAGGGTCGTGCCGCCCTTGACCAGTTCCTCGATCACGTCCCACATGCCCAGCCGGGAACGCGGGTCGAGGCCTGTGGTCGGTTCGTCGAGGAACAGCACCGTCGGCTTCGCGACCAGCGCGCCCGCGAGGTCGAGCCTGCGTCGCATGCCGCCGGAGTAGCCCTTCACCGGACGGTCGGCGGCGTCCTCGAGATCGAAGCGGGCGAGCAGTTCGCGGGCTCGTTCCCGGCTTCTGGCGCGGCCGAGGTGGTACAGACGGCCGACCATGTCGAGGTTCTCGAACCCGGTGAGGTTGTCGTCGACGGCCGCGTACTGGCCGGAGAGCCCGATCTTCGTGCGGAGTTCCTCGGCCTGCCTGCGCACGTCGAGCCCGGCGACGCGCGCTGATCCCTCGTCGGCCTCGAGCAGTGTGGTGAACACCCGCACCGCCGTCGTCTTGCCGGCGCCGTTGGGACCCAGCAGGCCCGTGATGGTGCCCTCGGGCACGGTGAGGTCCAAGCCGTCGAGCGCGACGACCGATCCGTAGCGTTTGACCAGGCCTTCGGCCACGATCGCGTCTGTCATGGGGGCATCATGGCGCTGAGGTCTGACAATCTCGTCCGATTTATGACCGTGCCCAGGTGATTGACAGCCGCTTTGAACGTGAAAATACTTCAGAGCCATGGAACGCGTGTGCGTCATCGGTGCGGGCTCGTCCGGCATCGCCGCATGTCAGGTGCTCGGTGCCCGCGGCATCGAGTTCGACTGCTTCGAGACGGGGTCGGAGATCGGCGGCAACTGGCGCTACCTCAACGACAACGGCATGTCGTCGGCCTACCGGTCCCTCCACATCAACACCTCGCGGCAGATGATGGAGTTTAAGTCCTTCCCGATGCCCGCGCGTCTGCCCGCCTATCCGTCGCACTTCCAGATCGCCGAGTACTTCGACGACTTCGTGAAGCACCACGGGTTCCGCGACCGCATCCGGTTCCGGACCGAGGTCACCTCGGTTTCCGTCGCGCCCGGTGGCTATTCGGTCACGACGCGCGATCGCGATACGGGCGAGGAGATTTCGGGTGTCTATGGTTCAGTAATCGTCGCGAACGGGCATCACTGGTCACCGCGGATGCCCGAGCCCGCCTTTCCCGGCTCGTTCGACGGCGAACAGATGCACGCGCACTTCTACAAGACGCCCGAACGATTCGCGGACAAGAAGGTGCTGGTTCTCGGCATCGGCAATTCCGCCTGTGACATCGCGGTCGAGACCTCACGCGTCTCCGCGCGGACGTTTCTGGCGATGCGCCGAGGCGCGCACATCATGCCCAAGTACCTCTTCGGCATGCCGACCGATCACCTGACGACCTCACCGCTCGCCCGTTTCGCGCCCGCCTGGCTGCAGGCGCTGTCCGTGCGGGCAATGCTGCGGCTGGCGCGCGGCAAGCTCTCCGACTACGGCCTGCCCGAACCGTCGCACGGCATCCTCGCCGCGCATCCGACGGTGTCCGACGATCTGCTGACCCGGCTCGGGCACGGCGACATCACGGTGAAGCCGAACCTGGCGCGGCTGGACGGATCCGGGGTCGTGTTCGCGGACGGATCCCGCGAGGACGTCGACGTGATCGTCTACTGCACCGGGTACAAGGTCGACTTCCCGTTCCTCTCCTCCGCCGAGTTCCCCGCCGTGTCGTCCGCGGACAACGAGGTGTCGCTGTACCGGCGGGTCGTGGATCCGGCGCATCCCGGGCTCTACTTCCTCGGGCTGATCCAGCCGCTGGGGGCGATCATGCCGCTGGCCGAGGCGCAGTCCGAGTGGATCGCCGACCTGATCTCGGGACACGGGGCGCTGCCGCCGGTGCCGGAGATGAAGGCGGAGATCACCTCCTACCGGGAGACGCTGCGGCGCCGGTACGTGAAGTCGAAGCGGCACACGCTGGAGGTCGACTTCCTCGGGTACCAGCGGGAGTTGCAGGAGGAGCGGCGGGCCGGCGCCGCTCGCCGCTGACTCGCCGCCCTGCTCTGCGCCGCCACTCTCGATGTTGACCTTTGCAATGAGTCTTTTGACTTCGTCCGCAAACGTTTTTTGCATCCGGTGTGCGCAGGAAGCGATATATCAGTGAGCTGGCGGGCTGTGAGCTGGGCCTTAGCAATGAGTCTTTTGACTACGTCGTCAAAAGACTCATTGCTAGAGGTAGTAAATGAGGGGGTGGGCGCTGGGTGGCGTGGGTACGGTCGGAGCGTGTCGTCGAGCGCTCAGGTGATCGTTCTCAACGGTGGGTCCAGCTCCGGTAAGTCGGGGGTCGCGCGGTGCCTGCAGGCGGTATTGCCGGAGGCGTGGCTGGCGATCGGGGTCGACACGTTGATCGACGTGATGCCCGCGCGGTTGCGGCTCGGGTCGGAGGGGATCGGGTTCGCGGGCGACGGTGAGGTCAGCGTCGGGGCCGAGTTCCGGTTGCTGGAGGACGCGTGGATGAACGGCGTCGCGGCGATGGTGCGCGCGGGGGCGCGGGTGATCGTGGACGACGTGTTCCTCGGTGGGGCCGAGTCGCGGCGGCGGTGGGAGAAGGCCCTGGACGGGCTCGACGTGGTGTGGGTCGGGGTGCGGTGTGACGCCGCTGTCGCCGCCGGGCGCGAGCTTGCTCGTGGTGATCGGGTTGCCGGGATGGCCGAGGCGCAGGCTGAACTGGTGCATCGCGGTATGAGTTACGACGTCGAGGTCGACACCGCGAAGGCCGAGGCGGTCGAGTGCGCGAAGGTGATCGCCGCGCGGGTCGGGAACGTCTAGGGGCGGGGTGGGTCGTCGTTCGGGGCGCAGGAGCCGCCGCCCTGAGGCCAGCACGACGGGCCGGCGGTGATCGGCGGGGTCGGCTGGGCGGTCGACAGGATCGTCGCCAGATCCGTATCCAATATATTGCCCAGTCGGATTCGGCGGGCGAACACGCACGGCCAGACGTCGCCGGACGGTGAGATGGCGACGGCGCTGTGGCCGCAGCGGCCACAGAGCTGGTCAAGGCCGGGCTGGTCGAAGCTGGGCTGGTCAGGGCCCGGTGAAGCGTTTGCGCCGCGGCCGATGCGGCGCAGCCGGTCGACACCGACATGCGAGACGCCCAGCGACGAGAGGTCGGCTTGGGCGGCGCGGGTGCGCTGGAGGCCGATGCGCTCGGAAGAGCTGACATCGATGACGCCGGCGCGCAACGGGATGTCGCGGCGCAGGGCCTCGGCGATGTTCGCGCGGGTGCGGGCGTGGCTGCCACGCCCGCGGGTGATCGCCTCGTGCTGGGACGCCGTGTCGGAGTAGTAGCTCGTCGCCAGGCGCACGCCGGGACGGGAGAACGTGTCCCACAGGCGTGGGCCGATGTGCACGAGATTGCTGAACACCTCGACCTCGAGTCCGGCGGCGAGTGCGCGGTCGACGAACTCCGGTAAATCGGGATGCAATGTCGGCTCTCCGCCGATGAACTGAATCGAGTGCGCGCCGAGTTCGGCGACGTCGTCGATGGTCCGGAACCAATCACGAGTTCTGAGCACGCCCTCGTCGCCGCGCGGTCCGGACTCCGCGTAGCAGTGCGTGCAGCTCAGCTGACATTTGCCGGTGATCTCAAGCCATGCGAAACGCAGGTCGGTCATGTCCCGCTCCCCTGGACGACGCCGTGCGATAACCATCTTGCCCCGGCGGGCCGCGAAAGGAGCTGTCGAATTGATTTAAACATCGGTCTGCTGTCGGACTGGTGACATGTCACCGACACGAATACTGCGTGCGCGTCGCCGTATTAGTATTAACCGACCAATCAATCGCCGATCAGGAGCGTCTCATTAGGAAGCACGCGAAACCGCTCCCGGAAGCGGGCTCCGGCAGCCTCTCGATGTCGAACGACGCCCCGAACAGCCGCTGCTCGTCACCCACGGCGAGACCGGGGAACCGGGCGCCACGACGCTTCCACCACGGGATCTCGTCGTAGAAGCACCACATCACGAACACCGAACCGGGGTGCGACAGCCGCAGCACGGTCGCCGCCATCGCCTCCTGGGCCGGCCCGCTCAGGTCGTCCAGCACGCCGTAGTCGACGAGCAGGTCGAACGTCCCGGCGACGCCGAGGATCGAGGTGGCCGTCAGATCCCCTGGCAGCCACTCGACCGACAACGACGGCGGCGTCGCGCGCCGGGCCTTCTCCAGGCCGACAGGGGAGAAGTCCACGCCCGTCACGTCGAAGCCGTGCTCCGCCAGGAAGATCGAGTTCGCCCCGCTGCCACAGCCGAGATCGATCGCCCGGCCGGGCGCGATCTGGCCTGACGTCACCAGTTCGACCAGTTCGGCACGGGGCCCGCCCTCCCACGGCGCCCAGGTCCGGTACATGAAGTTGTAGGCCCGACGACCGACCATCCCACGTCCTCCCAACGAAAACGGGGCCGCCGACATGAAGTCAGCGGCCCCGCTCATAGAACGACCTTTCAGTGCACGCCGAGCACTCCGTCGATCCGGCGCGGAATGCCGAGCGGGTTCGCGTCCTGCAACTCGGCCGGCAGCAACGCGTCCGGCCACGACTGGTACGTCACCGGCGCGATCCAGCGGCGGATCGACGTGGCGCCCACCGACGTGTGCAGCGGGTTCGTCGTCGACGGCCACGGACCACCGTGGTGCTGACCCCACGCCACCGCGACACCGGTCGGCCACGCGTTGAAGATGATGCGACCCGCGACGTGCCGCAGGACCTCGGCGATCTCACCGGCCTCCGCGTGGTCCGACGCCTCCGCGTGCACCGTGCCGGTCAGCGTGCCCGGCAGCTTCGCCAGCACCGAGTGCAGTTCGGCGGGATCGGAGTAGGTCACGGCCAGGGCGGCCGGGCCGAAGTGCTCCTCGGTGAGCTTCTCGAGGTTCTCCTCGAACACCGACACCGGCACGCTGAACAGGCGCGGAGCCACGGCCCACGCCTCGTCCGGGCGCGTACCTGAGGACACGACGGTCACCAGGTCCGACGCCGCCAGCGCGTCCGTCGACGCCGTGTAGGAGTCGCACATCCGCTCGTTCAGCATCGCGCCACCGGCTGTCGCCGCGACGGCCTCACCCAGCGCGGGCACCAGCGTCTCGGGCGTGAAGACCAGACCGGGGTTCGTGCAGAACTGGCCGACGCCCATCGTCAGCGACGCCGCGAACCCGGCGGCGATGTCCTCGCGCCCGGCCGCACCCGGCAGGATCACCGTCGGGTTCACGCTGCCCAGTTCGCCGTAGAACGGGATGGGGTCCGGCCGGCCCTGCGCCAGGTCGAACAGCGCTCGCCCGCCACCGGTCGACCCGGTGAAACCGACCGCGCGCACCGCCGGGTGCTTCACCAGCGCGACACCCGACTCGGTGCCGTACACGATGCCGAACACACCCTCGGGCGCACCGGCCTCGCGCAGAGCGTCCACGACGACGCGCGCGGTCTCGCGCGACGTCGACGGGTGCGCCGAATGTGCCTTCACCACAACGGAACAACCGGACGCCAGTGCGGAAGCCGTGTCACCGCCGGCGACCGAGAACGCGAACGGGAAGTTCGACGCGGAGAACACCGCGACCGTCCCCAAAGGACGGAGCACGCGCCGCAGCACCGGGCGCGGCGGGATGATGTCCGGGTTCGCCGTGTCCAAAGTGGCCTCGACGTAGCTGCCCTCGCGCAGCACCTCCGCGAACAACCGCAGCTGGTTCGTCGTGCGCTTGAGCTCGGTCGTCAGCCGCGGCACGCCCAGCGCCGTCTCGCCGTCCGCCGTCTCGACGAGCAACGACGACTCGGCGTCGAGCGCGTCCGCGACCTTCTCCAGCACCACGGCGCGATCCGCCGCCGGAACGACCGACCACGCCGAGAACGCGGTGGCCGCGGCGGAAGCGATCCGGTCCACCTCGCTGTCGGGGGTCTTCGCAACTGGCTCGCCGAACGGCTCACCGGTGCGCGGGTTGTATCCCTGAACGACGTGGCTCAACGCCCTGCCTCCTTGACTGCCGTGTCGAAATCGGGGCCACACCAGGCCCCGCCCACGTACCTCGCCGCGTACGACGAGGGATCGAGCTCACCGCCGTGCTGCTCCAGCACCGCGGCCGCGTACTCCTCGGAGTCGTCCTGGGGCTCATAGCCCAGAGCGCGGGCCTCGTCGAGCGAGAACCAGCCGCGCTTGTTGGCCGACACGCCCCAGACGACCCGGAAACCGGGGGAGGGGAAGGAAAGAGCCGCCTCGAACAGGCGCGCGCCGTCGTCCGGCGACATCCACGTCGACAGCATCCGCACGTCACGCGGCTTCTCGAAGCACGAACCGATGCGGATCGCGATCACGTCCATGCCGTAGCGGTCGGCGTACAGCGATCCCAACGCCTCCAGCGCCACCTTGGACACGCCGTAGTAGGTGTCCGGACGCGGGAACGCGTAGTCGCCGGCCTCGCCGTCGGCGCGTTCGACGTAGCCGACCGCGTGGTTCGAGCTGGCCAGGATCACCCGGCGAACTCCCTGACGGCGTGCGGCTTCCAGCAGCGTGTGCGTGCCGTCGATGTTGACACTCAGGATCTTCTCCCACGGCTCCTCGAGGCTGTGGCCACCGAGGTGGATCACCGCGTCGACGTCCTTCAGCGCCGCTTCCATCGCGGCCATGTCGGTCACCGACGCCTCGACGAGTTCGACGTTCTCGCCGTCGGCGGCCGCGGGAAGCTCCGCGATGTCCAGCAGCCGCAGGACACGGCCCTCCGCCGCGAGGCGGGTACGCATGAGCGTGCCCACCCCGCCGCCGGCGCCGGTGATCAGGATGCGTGCGGTCACGGGTTGGAGCCCTCCGTCTTGTTCAGGTGTGTCGGCAAAGCTCAGCGACCGAACTGGCGGAGGAGTTCGGTGATCTGCCGGGCGGCGTCGAGCAGAGCGGAGATGACCTGCCGCTCGTGCTCGGGGTCCAGTCTGCCCAGGGGAACCGAACAACTCATAGCGTCCAGGACGGGATTTCGGTAAGGCAACGCCACCGCGAAACAGCCCAGCCCGGGCGTGTTCTCCTCGCGTTCGTGCGCGTAGCCGACGTTCCGGAACCCGGCGAGCTGCTCGTGCAGCGCCGCCCGATCGATCACGGTGTTCGGCGTCAGCGGTGCCAGCTCGGCCGGAAGGAGCAGATCGACCTCCTCCGGCGTCCGCGTCGAGAGCACCGCCTTGCCCAGTGACGTCGAGTGCGCGGGCAGCCGGCGGCCGACGCGTGAGACGACCCGCAGGTGGTGCTCGGACTCGCGACTCGCCAGGTAGACGACGTCCGCGCCGTCCAAACGGGCAAGGTGGACGGTCTCGTTGATGTCCTGACGGACCTGCTCCATCACGCGGATCGCCGCGCGCACCACCGGGTCGTGGTCCAAATAGGACGTACCGACGAGCAGTGCGCGCACGCCGATGCCGTAGGTGCCGCGGTCCGCGTCGACCTCGACCCAGCCGCGTGCCACCAGCGTTTGCAGCAACATGTAGAGGCTGGACTTGGGATAGCTGAGTTCGCGGTGCAGCTCCGTGAGCGTGAGCCTGCGGTCCGACGCGGACAGCACCTCAAGCAACTCCACCGTGCGGTCGGCGGACTTCACCGCACCGGGACGAGCTGTGCCCTTGCCGATCGGCGACGCCACCTGAAGCCTCCTCGAAACAGGGAAGAAACTTTCCCTTGACACGTTGCTGTGCTGATTCTTACAGTCCTGACTCAGGTTCACAAGTACGACCCACGTTCACATACATGAACACGAAGGGCTCCGACGATGCGCCGTAGAACAGCCACCACGATCGCCACGCTCGGCGTGGCAGCGCTGCTCGCAGGATGTGGCAGCGGTGGCACCACGGCGGCGTCGTCCAAGGACCCGAACAAGCCTCTCGAAGTGTGGACCCGCTCGACCGAGGCGACCGCGAAGGTCTACGAGAAGATCTTCAAGTCGTTCACCGAGAAGACCGGCGTGCAGGTCGACTACAAGCCGATCTTCAACGACTTCGACAAGCAGGTGCAGCAGCGCGCCGCGTCGAAGGACCTCCCCGACGTCGTCATCACCGACACCGGTTCTCTCGGCAACTTCGTCAAGCAGGGCTGGACGACCGAGGTGAGCCGCGACGACGTCGCGGGCAGCGGCGACATCGTCGACCGCGCGTGGAACAACGGGAAGGGCGCGGACGGCAAGTTCTACGCCATCCCCTACTCCACCCAGGCGATGGTCACGCTGATCCGCAAGGACTGGCGCGAGAAGCTCGGCAAGCCGATCCCCACGACGTGGGAGGAGCTCGACGACCTCGCGAAGGCCTTCACCCAGAACGACCCGGACGGCAACGGGCAGAACGACACGTACGGCATGCTCGTGCCGGGCACGACCGACCGCGGCTACCTCGCGTGGTGGGCGGCCAGCTACATCTGGCAGGGCGGCGGCGACATCCTCGAGGACGAGGGTGACGGCAAGTTCCGCGTCGGCATCGACTCGCCGGAGTCGACCAAGGCCGTCGAACGGCTGCGCAAGCTCTTCTGCGAGGACAAGGTCATGCAGCCCGGCTCGCTGACCCTGGGCACGAACGACGCGCATCCGCTGTTCGAGTCGGGCAAGAGCGGCATCTACCTCACCGGCCCGTACATGATCGGCCGCTTCGACAAGTCGGTCGGCAAGGACAAGTACGAGGTCATCGCCTCCCCGAAGGGCCCGGCCGGCGCCACGGTGCTCGGTGAGGGCGAGAACATCTACCAGATGGCCGGCTCCGCGAAGACCGCCGACCAGAAGAAGCTCGCCGAGTACCTGATCACGCCCGAGGCACAGCAGGCCGGTATGAAGGGCGACCCGCAGCCGGTCGTGCGCCTGCCCGTCAACAAGACCGTCGACGTCAACGCGACGTACAAGGACCCGCGGTGGGCGACCGTGGCGGGCGTGTACTCCAGCGAGGCGCGGCCGTTCCCCAGCGTTCCGAACTTCGCGCCGTTCCGGCAGAAGACCTCGGAGACCCTGAACTCCATCTTCGCGAAGTGCCCCGCTGACTCCTCGGCCGAGCTGAAGACGCTCGCGGAAGCACTGAAGAAGGAGCTCGAGAACCAGAAGGCGTCGAAGTGACCGCAGTTCAGTCACTCGGCGACACCCGAGACGTGGGCTCGACGGCTAGTGGCGGCGGTGCCGTCGAAACCCACCCCGTGAGGCGACGCCGCCGGCGTCGCCTCACGGGAGCCACCCCAAGGGGAAATGCCTGGGTCCCGTGGCTCTTTCTTCTCCCCGCCGTGCTGATCTTCCTGGTCTTCAAGTTCATCCCGATGGGCGAGGGCATCCGGCTCTCGTTGTTCGAGGTCCGGCCGTTCCTCGGGGACATCTTCGTCGGGTTCAAGAACTACGCGACGATCCTGCAGGACGAGAAGTTCCTGACCGCCAGCTGGCACACCCTCGTGCTGGCCGGCGGTCAGACCGTTGGCGCGATGCTGATCGGCTTCTTCCTCGCGTTGCTGCTCGAAGGCCACACCAAGTCGCTGTGGTTCGTGCGGTCCGCGGTGTTCCTGCCCGTCGTGGCGGCCACCGCGGTCATCGGCGAGATCTGGCGGCTGTTCTTCTACCCGGCGCCCGAAGGCTTCCTCAACGAGCTCATCTCGTGGGTCGGCCTCGGGCCCTGGGAGTACATCCACAGCACGGACACCTCGCTGGTGTCGGTCATGTTCGTGGGCATCTGGAAGCACGCCCCGTACGACATGGTGCTGATCCTCGCCGGGCTCGCCGGCATCGACCGCCAGCAGTACGAGGCCGCCGCGATCGACGGAGCCTCGACGCCGCAACGGATCTGGAACGTCACGCTCCCCGCGCTGCGGCCCGTCATCACCATCCTCCTGACGCTGGCGGCGATCCGCGGCCTGCGCGTCTTCACCGAGGTGTACGTGCTCACCGGAGGTGGCCCCGCGGGGTCGACCGACGTCTGGATGACCCGCGTCTACACCACGGCGTTCGAACAGTCCGAGGCCGGAGTCGCCTCGGCTGGTTCTGTGCTCTTGTTCCTGGTTACCTTGATTTTGACGGTCAGCGTGCAGTGGTACCGCCGGAGGAAGGAGGCGCGATGAGCGTCAACTCGAGCCGCTTCGACAGCGCCATCGGCTGGTCCACCAGGCCGGACGCGTGGGGCAGCAGGGCCGTCCGCTTCCTTTTCAGTGCCCTCGCTGTAATCCTTTTCTGCGGCCCGCTGCTGGTCATCTTCTCCGGCGCGTTCGACCACAACCCGGACCCGACCAAGCTGTCGGTGATCCCGGCCAACCCGTCGCTGATCAACTTCCAGGTCGCGGCGGAGAACAAGATCTGGCACTACCTGATGAACTCGTTGATCATCGCCGGTGGCGCGCTGCTGTTGCAGCTGGCGGTGAGTGTGTTCGCCGCCTACGCGTTGGCGCGCAAGAAGTTCCGCGGCCAGGCCATCGCACTGCTGGTCATTCTCGCCACGATGATGTTGCCGGAGGAGGTCATCGCGATCCCGCTGTCGCTGGTGATCGGAGACCTACCACTGGTGCACGTGAGTCTCAAGGGCACCCTGCTCGGCGTCATCCTCCCGTTGGGGGCTTGGGGTTTCTCCATCTTCGTCATGACGGAGTTCATGAAGGAGATCCCCAGCGAACTGGAGGAGGCGGCCAAAGTGGACGGTGCCGGGGAGCTGCGTCTCTTCGCGCAGATCATCCTCCCGCTGTGCAAACCCGCGCTCGGCGTCATCGCCGTGTTCGGCTTCAACATGATTTGGGAGCAGTACCTGCTCCCCCTGATCGTCGCCGCTGACCCCTCCGATTACACGCTCACGGTCGCACTTCTCGCGCTTCGCTCCGACGACCAGGTCGGAACGGGCATCGTGCTGGCCGGAGCGTTGCTGGCGCTGGTACCGAGCCTGGTCGTGTACCTGTCGCTGCAGAAGTCCTTCCTGCGTGGGATCACCACCGGAGCGATCAAGGGATGAGTCTGGTTATGCAACTCGATGGTGTGCTGTTCTTTCCGGTGACCCCGTTCGACAGCGAGGGGAACATCGCGTACGACGTGCTCGCCGAGCACGTCAAGCACGGTGTCTCCGCCGGGCCGGGCGCGGTGTTCGCCGCCTGCGGCACCGGCGAGTTCCACGCCCTGGGGCTGGAGGAGTTCGAGCGCGCGGTGGCCGTCGCGGTCGAGGCGACCGCGGGCAAGGTGCCGGTGTTCGCCGGTGCGGGCGGCTCGGTCGTGGCGACCAAGCAGTTCGTCCAGGCGGCGGAACGTGCTGGTGCGCAGGGCATTCTCCTGCTGCCGCCGTACCTGGTGACGAACCCGGCCGCCGGACTCGTGCGGTACGTGGCCGAGGTCGCCGGCGTCACCGAACTGCCGATCATCGTGTACCAGCGCAACAACGCGCGGTTCACGCCGGAGACCGCCGTCGAGGTCGCGCGGATCCCGAACGTCGTGGGCTTCAAGGACGGCATCGGCGACCTCGACCAGATGCAGCGGATCGTGCTGTCGGTTCGTGCCAACGTTGACAAGCCGTTCCAGTTCTTCAACGGCCTGCCGACCGCGGAGATGACCCAGCTCGCGTACCGGGGCATCGGCGTCGAGCTCTACTCGTCGGCGGTGTTCTGCTTCGCGCCAGAGATCTCGCTTGGCTTCTACAACGCCGTGCAGTCCGGCGACACCGAACTGGTGAACCGCTTCCTCTACGAGTTCTACAAGCCCCTGGTCGAGCTGCGGGACAAGGTTCCCGGCTACGCGGTCGCCCTGGTGAAGGCCGCGGTGCGCGCGAACGGGCTCGACGTGGGTGGCGTGCGGCCGCCGCTGATCGACCCGCTGGACGAGCACCTGGCCGCTCTCGACAAGATCATCGCTGCGGGCAAGGCTCTGCTGAGCTGAGAGGGCGTTCGGAATGAAGATCACCGAGATTGTTCTGACACCGATCGCGTTCCGGGACCCGCCGCTGCTGAACTCGGCCGGCGTCCACGAGCCGTGGGCGCTGCGCACCATCGTCGAGGTGCACACCGACGAGGGCATTTCGGGGCTGGGGGAGACCTACGGCGACCTTGGGCACCTGGAGCGCTCAAGGTCCGTTGTGGACTCCCTGATCGGCCTCGACGTGTTCGCGTTGAACGAGATGCACGCGCGGGTCT
The DNA here is from genome assembly GCF_044765805.1 of Lentzea sp. NPDC102401. Taxonomy (NCBI): domain Bacteria; kingdom Bacillati; phylum Actinomycetota; class Actinomycetes; order Pseudonocardiales; family Pseudonocardiaceae; genus Lentzea; species Lentzea sp. NPDC102401. The sequence continues at coordinate 163,528 of NZ_JBIWKS010000016.1, forward strand.
CCGCCGTTCTCGGCGGCAAGGCCGGGCAGGACAAGCACGGCCTGACCGGGAAGATCACGGCGGAGAGCACCGTCGACCGCGTGTACTCGCCGTTCGAGGTCGCCTGCCTGGACATCCAGGGCAGGGCGCTGGGCCGTCCGGTGCACGACCTGCTGGGCGGCGCCGTTCGCTCCGCTGTCCCGTATTCGGCGTACCTGTTCTACAAGTGGGACGGGCACCCCGGCGCCGAGCCGGACGAGTGGGGCGAGGCGATCGACCCCGCCGGCATCGTGGCGCAGGCGACCAAGATGATCTCGCGGTACGGGTTCGGGTCGATCAAGCTCAAGGGCGGTGTCTTCCCTCCAGAGCAGGAGATCGAGGCGATCCACGCCCTGCGTGAGGCGTTCCCGGAGCACCCGCTGCGGCTGGACCCGAACGCGGCCTGGTCGACGGCGACGTCACTGAAGGTCGCCGAGGAGCTCGACGGCGTGCTGGAGTACCTGGAGGACCCGACGCCGGAGATCTCCGGGATGGCGGAGGTGGCCGCGAAGGCGCCGATGCCGTTGGCCACCAACATGTGCGTGGTCGCGTTCGAGCACCTCAAGCCGTCGGTGGAGCAGGACGCCGTGCAGGTGCTCCTGTCCGATCACCACTACTGGGGCGGCCTGCAGCGGTCGCGTCAGCTGGGGATGATCTGCCAGACGTTCGGCATCGGCCTGTCGATGCACTCGAACTCACACCTCGGCATCTCACTGGCCGCGATGACGCACCTGGCGGCGGCGACGCCGAACCTGAACTACGCGTGCGACACGCACTACCCGTGGAACGCGGCCGACGAGGTCGTGGAGCCGGGTGTGCTGTCCTTTGTGGATGGTGCCGTGCCCGTGCCCGTCACGCCGGGCCTCGGAGTGACGCTGGACCGGGACGCGTTGGCGCGCATGGCCGAGAACTACGTTCGTTGCGGCATCACGGCTCGTGACGACACGGGCTACATGCAGAAGTTCGACCCGAGCTACGAGAGGAAGCGTCCCCGGTGGTGAAGTCGGTTGTGCACGCCTATCCGTGGGACCTGATCGGAGACCCTGAGGCCGTCACGCGGTACCAGGAGCTCGGGGTCGACGCGATCGCCGTTGCCGCGTCGTATCACACCGTGCGGGCCGCGACGCCGCTGCACCCTTCGCATCGGATGGTCGACGCGAGGCATGCGGCGTTCTACCTACCGGTGCGTTCGGAGAAGTACGGCCGGTTGGCCCCCGCCGAACCGTCCTGGATGGACGGTTCGGACTCGTTCGGTGCCGCGGCGGCGTTGGTTCGTGCCGCCGGACTGCCGGTGTACGCGTGGACCGTGCTGACGCACAACTCGCGGCTGGGCGACCTTCATCCCGATGTGACCGTGGTGAACGCGTTCGGGGATCGCTACCCGTACGCGTTGTGCACCGCGCAGCCCGACGTCGTCGAGTACGCGTCGGTGCTGGTGTCCGAGGTGCTGGAACTCGGCGCGCCGGACGGGATCATCCTGGAGGCCTGCGGGCCGCTGGGGTTCTTCCACGGCGGGCACCACGAGAAGACCGACGGCACGGACTGGAACGCGGTGCAGCAGAAGCTGTTGTCGCTGTGCTTCTGCTCTGCCTGCACCGCCCTGTACGCCGACCCGGATGCCCTGCGCGAAGCGGTCCGGGCCGGAGTTGATCGCGGCGCACCCAAGAATGGACAGAGCGTTGAGGAAGCGTTGGGTGCGCTCGCGGAGGACGTTCAGACCGTGCGCACCGGCGTGGTGCGGTCGTTGCGGCAGAAGCTGGTCGGCGAGATTCGTGCCGCGGCGCCTTCGATCCGGGTTGGAATGCACGTGACGGCAGACCCTTGGGGCACTGGGCCGTTCGCGACCGTGGCCGGGGGAGTCGGCGCCGACGTCGACGTCCTGACGACGATGTGCTGGCCTGGCCCGGAGATCGCTGTCCCCGGCATCGAGGCTCTTCGTTCCGCCGCACCGGACACGCGGATCGCCGCGTACGTGCTGGGGCTGCCGCCCAAACCGGCCGACGGCGCGGCGTTGTCGAAGGAGTGGCTCGCCTATCTGGACGCCGGTGTGGAGGAGTTCCACCTCTACCACGGAGGTCTTGCGTCCGCGGCACGGTTGGAAGCTCTGCGAGAGGCTGTGGCGGCCGTCAGCCGCTAACTGTGAAGAGAAGTCACTGCAACCCGCTGTGAGCGCGGTTCCGTCCTTTGAACATGAGGCACATAGGAACCGTAGTTGGCACTGGCGTCCTGCTGCTCGTCATCTCGGCCTGTGGCAGCGCGCAGAACGCGGGCACCGGGGCAGGTGGCGGTCAGGAGTTGCCGACCGCCACCTCACCCTCGGAGCTGCCCCCGAACATCGCACCCGGAGAAGTGCCGCCGGACGGTAAACCCGTGACCAAGCTCGATGCCAACGGTCTGACGCCGGACTATCCGCGCACCGTCTGGACTCAGGGCGACGGGAAGACCGTCGGAGTCGTCGCCCAGGAGGGCGGATGTGGCAAGGCGAGCGCGTCCGTGCTGGAGCAGAACGCGGCCACGGTGAAGATCGAGCTGCTCGAGACGCTGCCGCTGACCAAGCAGATGTGCACCATGGACATCCGCTTTCCTCCGCTGACGGTGCAGCTCTCCGAGCCCCTCGGTGAGCGCACGGTCGTGCTGACGTCGCGGCAGGAACAGAAGTAGACCTTCCTCCCCACGGTGCCCGGCCGGCATCTGCCCCGCCGGCCGGGTACCTCTTCTCCTTCGTGGTGAAAGTTCGACCGGACAGGTCGCAGGACATTTGACAGGGACTTCCCGTCCCGGTTTGCGAGGATGGTGCGCATGAGAAACGCCGTCGCAGTCGTTGCTCTCGCCGTCGTGCTCGTCGGTTGCTCGTCCGGCACTCAGTCCGGCGCACCCGGCGCGAGCTCGTCGGGCGGGGCGCCCACGGGCACGACCGCGCCCGGTTCGAGCGGCACCCCCGGCACGGGCTCGTCGAGCGGGAACCCCACCGCTCCCGTCCAGCCTCCGGTCTCGATCTCGGAGCAGAAGCCCGTCGTACCGCCCGGCGTCACGCCCGTGGCGAAGGACAAGGTCGACACGACATCGTTGTCAGACACCTACCGCGACGAGGCCTACGTCTTCGGCGACGGCCGTGACGTCGAGGTCTTCGGTGCCGGTGGCGGCTGCAAGGAAGCCCGCGCCGAGATCACCGGCCAGTCGGCCGACGTCGTCCAGATCACGCTGGTCACGATCACCAAGCAGCCCCCCGGCACCGTGTGCACCCAGGAGATCCGTGAGGTGCCGCTGACCGTCCGCCTGGACGCGCCGCTGGGCAACCGCCGCCTGGTCCTCGAAGCCCGCGAGGAAACCGGCTGAGCGTCCGGCACCCCCCGCAGTTCGCGGTCGTCCGGCACTGAGGTGGCGCACCACACGCCCTCGCGTGCGCCACCTCAGTGCTCGGCCGGACCCCGCTCACCTGCTGCTTAGCAATGACTCTTTGGACTTCGTCCGCAAAAGACTCGTTGCAAAGGCCGGGAAGCGACCGGAGTGAGCGAGCCGATATATCAGTTTCCAGCGTGGGCGAGGAACTCCACGCGGTTGCCGGCGGCGTCGAAGGTGTGGAAGCGGAGACGGCCGGGGATCTCCGCGGGATCGGCCCAGACGACCGGGTGGCCCGCTGCCGCCACGGATTCGGCCACCGCGGTCACGTCGACCACGAACGCCGGGTGCGCCTTGCGTGCGGGGTGGAAGTCGTCCTCGACGCTGACGTGGATCTCGCCGCCGCCGGGTACCGCGAACCAGCAGCCGCCTCGCGCGGCGAGCAGCGGCGGTTTGGGCAGTTCGGTCCAGCCCAGCACGCCTGCGTAGAACGCGCGCTGCTCGTCTTCGGCTCCTGCCGGACAGGTGACCTGCACGTGGTGGATCAACGCGAAACCCCCGATCGCAACGAATACGGGACAACCGTACTGTTTGATCGGGGGCTTCGGGGTCGCTGAGGGACCCTAGCGGCGGAAACTGATCTGCAGCGTCGGGGTCGACGTCTCCGCGAAGAAGTCGTTGCCCTTGTCGTCGACCACGACGAACGCGGGGAAGTCCTCGACCTCGATCTTCCAGACCGCCTCCATGCCCAGTTCGGGGTACTCGAGCACCTCGACCTTGCGAATGCAGTCCTGCGCCAGCCGCGCCGCCGGGCCACCGATCGAGCCCAGGTAGAAGCCGCCGTGCGACGAGCAGGCGTTGGTCACCTGCTGGGAGCGGTTGCCCTTGGCGAGCATCACCAGCGAGCCGCCCGCGGCTTGGAACTGCTCGACGTAGGAGTCCATGCGGCCGGCGGTGGTCGGGCCGAACGAACCTGAGGCGTAGCCCTCGGGCGTCTTGGCCGGACCGGCGTAGTAGACCGGGTGGTCCTTGAGGTACTGCGGCATCTCCTCGCCGGCGTCGAGGCGTTCCTTGATCTTGGCGTGCGCGATGTCGCGGGCCACGACCAGCGGACCGGTCAGCGAGACGCGGGTCTTCACCGGGAGCTTGGTGAGGATGTCGCGGATCTCCGACATCGGGCGAGTGAGGTCGATGTGGACGACCTCGTCGGACAGGTCCTCGCCCTCGATCTCGGGCAGGAACCGCGCCGGGTCGCTTTCCATCTGCTCCAGGAACACGCCCTCGGCCGTGATGCGGGCCTTGGCCTGGCGGTCCGCCGAGCACGACACCGCGATGCCGACCGGGAGGGACGCGCCGTGGCGGGGGAGCCGGATGACGCGCACGTCGTGGCAGAAGTACTTGCCGCCGAACTGGGCGCCGATGCCGAAGTTGCGGGTCAGTTCCAGGACCTGCTGCTCGAGGTCCGTGTCGCGGAACGCGTGGCCCAGCGCCGAGCCCTCGGACGGCAGGTTGTCCAGGTAGCGGGCGGAGGCGAGCTTCGCGACCTTCAGGTTCTGCTCGGCGGACAGGCCACCGACGACGACCGCGAGGTGGTACGGCGGGCACGCGGCGGTGCCGAGCGAACGGAGCTTCTCGTCCAGGAACGACGCGAGGCGCTTCGGGTTCAGCACCGCCTTCGTCTCCTGGTAGAGGAACGTCTTGTTCGCGCTACCGCCGCCCTTGGCCATGAACAGGAACTCGTAGACGGGCTCCTGACCGGGCTTGTGGAACACCTCGATCTGCGCGGGCAGGTTCGTGCCGGTGTTCTTCTCGTCCCAGAACGTCACCGGAGCCATCTGCGAATAACGCAGGTTGAGCTCCTGGTAGGCCTCGTAGACGCCGCGGGCCAGCGCCTGCTCGTCGTCGCCGCCGGTCAGGACGGTCTCGGAGCGCTTGCCCATGATGATCGCCGTGCCGGTGTCCTGGCACATCGGCAGCACGCCACCGGACGAGATGGCGGCGTTGCGCAGCAGGTCCATGGCGACGAAGCGGTCGTTGCCGGAGGCCTCGGGGTCGTCGATGATCTTGCGGAGCTGGGCGAGGTGCGACGGGCGCAGCAGGTGCTGGATGTCCCGGATCGCTTCCTTCGCGAGCAGCGTCAGCGTCTCGGGCGCGATCTGGAGGAACTTGCGGTCACCGGCCTCGATGAGCTTGACCCCGTCGGAGGTGACGAGGCGGTACTCGGTCTCGGTGTCCTTCGCGAGGGGGAGGACGTCGGTGTACTCGAATGTGGTGGGCACGGGGTACACAACTCCAACGGTGTGCAGTTCGGATCAGAAAACCGTACCGCCACCAAAGGGACGCACTGGTCCCCGTCCACCGTGTTCTTCGCAACCGTTTTCGCGGGGGTCCCGCAAACGCGGAAGGCCGAGGCGGCCCCCGGCCGTCCCGACCTTCCTTCGCGTGCTAACCCGACTCACGACGGGCGTCGCGTGGCTCTGGTAACGCCCGACCGTGCCGTGAGTTGAGTCACAAGTCAATACTGCTCGGCGGGTGAGACCCGACCGTAACGCCACCAGGGACGATTCCGGGGTTACGAGGCGTAGGCCCGCAGCTTCGCGGCGCGTTCGCCCTGGCGGAGCTTGGACATGACCTCGCGCTCGATCTGACGCACCCGCTCGCGCGACAGGCCGAACCGCTTGCCGATCTGGTCGAGCGTGCGCGGCTGACCGTCCTCGAGCCCGTAGCGCAGCCGGATCACGGCCTGCTCGCGCGGCTCCAGCGTCGCGAGAACGCGGCGCAGGTCGTCCTGCAGCAGCCCGGAGATGACGGCGCTCTCGGCGTCGGTGGCGTCCGAGTCCTCGATGAAGTCACCGAGGGGAGCGTCCTCCTCCGTGCCGACCGGCATGTCGAGCGATACCGGGTCACGCGCGTGGTCGAGCAGGTCGGCGACCTTGTCGGGGTTGAGGCCGGCTTCCTTCGCGAGCTCCTCGTTCGTCGCCTCGCGGCCGAGCGTCTGGTGCAGGTCGCGCTTGATCCGCGCGAGCTTGTTCACCTGCTCGACGAGGTGGACGGGGAGGCGGATGGTGCGGCCCTGGTCGGCCATGCCGCGGGTGATGGCCTGGCGGATCCACCACGTCGCGTACGTCGAGAACTTGAAGCCCTTGGTGTAGTCGAACTTCTCGACCGCCCTGATCAGCCCCAGGTTGCCTTCCTGGATCAGGTCCAGCAGCGGCATGCCACGGCCCGTGTAGCGCTTGGCCAGCGACACGACGAGGCGCAGGTTGGCCTTGAGCAGGTGGTCCTTGGCGCGGCGGCCGTCGCGGACGAGCGCCCCCATCTCGTCGCGGCGGGTGGGGGTGAGGCGCTTGGCCGTCTCGAGGACGTGCTGCGCGAACACACCTGCCTCGATGCGCTTCGCGAGCTCCACCTCCTCCTCAGCCGTGAGGAGCGCGGTCTTGCCGATTCCGTTCAGGTAGACTCGAACGAGGTCGGCTGCTGGTCCCTGCGCGTCGAGTTCGTGCTCGACGACGGCGGGCGTGTTCTCTCCGACTTCACGGTCGGAGATCCTCGTGACGGTCATGGATCTCCCTCCCCCTGGTGCGGGCGACGCTGCTGTCGGTCAGGACAGTCGCGCGTGGCGGTCAAGGCGGCGCGGCGCTGCGCCCTGGTTGCCGGTTGCGGCGGGCCCGCTCGGGATCCCATCGCTAGCTGGCTGATACCTGGGTAACGAAGACGATTCCGAATTCGTTCCCGACTTCCATGACCTGAAGACGTCATCGCTGTCACAGCGGTTGCGCGTCTAATCTGAGGATTGCCTGAGAACCGTTTAGTCAGAGCTCGACGATCACCGTGAACGGACCGTCGTTCACGCTCCGTACCTTCATCTCGGCTCTGAATCGTCCCGTTTCGACGCGCGCGCCCTTTTGGCGTAGTTCCTGCACGACGGCGTTCACCAAGGGTTCCGCGTGCTCGGGCCGGGCGGCCGCCGTCCAGGACGGACGGCGGCCCTTGCGAGTGTCCCCGTAGAGCGTGAACTGGCTGACGACCAGCAGTGGAGCACCTGTCGACTCACACGACTGCTCGTCGTCGAGGATGCGCAGACCATGCAGCTTCTGTGCCATTTTGCGAGCGTGCTCGGCCGTGTCGTCGTGATGGACGCCGAGCAGCACCAGCAATCCGGGCTCGTCGATCGCGCCGACGACGTCCCCTTCGACTTCGACACTCGCTTCTGTGACGCGCGCCACAACTGCTTTCACGCGGGAATCAACATTCCGTGCCGGATGAGATCACGAACGATCGGCAAGGCCGCTTCCGCGTCGATTTCTCCGTAAGCGAACTCGAGTAGCGCGAGCAGGTCCTCCAACGGCAGAGAGCCGTTGCAACCGGCGACGAGCCTGGCGGTCGCCTCGTCGACCTCGTGCTGCCAGCCGGGCCCGTCGGTGCGGTGCAGGCGCGCGACGACCTTGCGCCAGCCCTCGTCGCCCGGTTCGGACACCTCTTCGAGCAGGACGGTGTCGGCGACCCGGAACCGGCGGCTCAGCAGGTCGGGATTCGCGCGCAGCCACGCGACGTTGTCGAGCCAGCGCGCCGCCTCCGGGCCCAGCGGGTCGTCGTAGGCGTGGCGCAGGTCTTCGCAGATGACCTGGGAGTGCATCTCGTCGGTGCGCCGCAGCGTCACGTACCCGAAGCCGACGCCCTGGACGTCGTTCTCCTCGAACCAGTCCAGCCACGCCGCTGCCTTCTGCCGCCCCTCGGGGCTGCGCGGGTCGACGCCCGCGTCCTTGAGCCACGTGCCGACGTACAGGGCGGGCTCGGCGATGTCGCGCTGCACGAACCACGCGTCGATGCCACCGCGCGGCAGCCAGCCGGAGACGCGCTCCTCCCAGTCCTCACCCCTGCGGTGCACCCACGACGCGAGCAGCTGGCCGACGCCGCCCTCGTTGAGGAACGCGGGCAGCTGCCGGATGACCAGTGCCGACGCGTCGTCGCCGCCCAGGCCGGAGTCGCGGTAGACGAAGTCCACGCGCGGCGGGCCGACGACGAACGGCGGGTTGCACACGACCTGGTCGAACCGCCGGTTGCGGACCGGGCCGAACCACTCGCCCTGCAGCGTCTCCACGGCGAGCCCGTTGATGCGGAACGTGCCCTGCGCGAGCCTCAGCGCGCGCTCGGACAGGTCGGTCGCGGTGATGCGCTCGGCGTGCGTGCTGGCGTGCAGCGCCTGGACGCCGCAGCCGGTGCCGAGGTCGAGCAGCGTGCCGACCGGCGTGCGCTTGGTCGCGCGGGCGAGGCTGATGGACGCGTGGCCGACGCCGAGCACGTGGTCCTCGGGGACGGCGCTGCCGCGCAGGTCGGAGTCGAGGTCGGCGATGACCCACCAGTTGTCCTCGTACGGCCGCACGTCCAGGCCGGCCTTCAGGCTCGCGGCGTCGAGGGCGGGGGCCAGGACCTCGTTGGCGACGAGGACGTCAATGCCGACGCCGTCGAGCGCCTTGCGGACGTCCTGCTCCGGCTCGTGGTCGCCCAGCAGGAAGAGGCGGATCAGCGTGCCGAGCGTCCCGGCGTCCTTGCTGGCGCGGCGGGCGGGTTCGGGCTCACCTCGGCCGAGCGCGGAGTGGGCCTGGGCGCCGAGCGCCTCCACGACGCCGTCCGCGGTGTAGCCGGCGGTCTCGAACGCCCCGCGCAAACGGGCGCAGAGGTCAACAGAAAGATCGGGGTGCACGGGTGGAGATGCTTTCACGCCGCCTGGGTCATCGCGTGATCTGGAGGGCGATGGCCATCGCGAGCCGCTGGTCGGGATCGTCGAGGGGGAGCGGCGTCACCTCGGACATCTTCTGCATGCGGTACCGCAACGTGTTCGGGTGCACGTTGAGCTCCTTCGCGGCCGCCCGCACGTCGCCCTGAGCCGCGAGCCACGCCTTCAACGTCGTCGCGTACTGCGTCCCGTACTCGGCGTCGTACCGCAATATATTGGATATCGGCCCGCGGGTAGGCAACCGTCCGGCCTCGGCGACAGCGGCGAGCCTGTGCAGCAGGACCTTCGCCCACGCGTCGTCGTACACAACGGGTGTACCGGTGGAGAGCGCGAGGCATTCATCCGCCTCCTGCCGTGACGTCGGCAGCTGCGTCGCCTCGGCCGGACCACCGATTCCCGCCAGCACCGTCGCCTCGGCGGGCAGTTCGCGCACCAGCGAGCGCACCCACCCGGCGGCGTCATCGGCGGCCGGGATGACCGTGTAGAGGACGTTGCCGAACAACGCGCTGCGCCCAGGCCGCGACCAGCCGAAGCCCGCGGTGGCCCGCTGGAACGCGAGCACCGCCGCCCCGTGCTCGCCCTCGCCAGCGTGGGCCTGGACCGCGATCACCCGCAGGTCGGCGGTCGGCAGGCCGAGACGCGCGACGTCGGCGGACTCCGGATGTTCGAGCAGCCGGATCACCAGGTCGGCCTCGGCCTGGCGTTCGAGGTCGGTCGACGCCCGCGATCGCAGCAGGTGCAACGCCGCCGTGCGCGCCCCGTCGACCAGCGCGGCACTCCGGGCCGCGTCGACGGGCCCCGTCACCTCGACCCAGACCGACCCGAGAAGCTCACGACCCGCCCGCACCGCGGCGACGAGCCGGTTGCCCAGCTGCGGGGTCAGCTTCGGCACGAAGATCGGCTCGTCCGACGACGCGAGGTGCGTGAACACGCCGAACTCGTCCAGCGCCCGCCGCGCTTCCTCCGGAACACGCCGCCCCAGGATGGTCTGCACGCGAACGGGGTCGACGTCCTCCTGCCGGTAGGAGTACGCGAGCACCCGTGACTGCTGGTCCTCGATCGTCACCGGCCCGCCCACGACACCCGCGATCACATCCGCCAGACCGAACAGGTCGCCGGTCCGCGTACCGCCGTTGACCAGCGTCTGCGTGACGTTCGCGAGCTGCCCCCACGGCACCGACGGATCCACGAGCAACACCGCCGCACCGGACTTCTTGGCGGCGGCGATCACCCGCTCGTCGAGCGGCGGCTTCCCGTGCAACACCACGGCGGAAGCCGCGGTGGAGGACACCAGACGCGCCGCGGCGGCCACCGATGGTGTGCCCAGCCCCAGGAGCACATCGCCCGCCGTGGCCGGCGTGTTCTCCGCCGGATCGTGCAGAGCCACCCCGCGCAGTTCGGCGTCACGGCCCCTGGGCGCGCAGGCCAGATGCGTGCCCAGACTGCCGAGCACGTCCACGAGGCGATCAAGGGCGACCACCCGCGGATGTTAACCGCCGACCGGGTGTCCCGGCGGTCACTCGGACGTGGGAGCATGAGACACGTGGAGGTGGTGTCGTGAGCAGTCCCGACCGGAACGACACCCCGGTGTTGATCACCGAGGCGGCCCCGTCCTACGAGGAACAGCACGCCGCTCGGCGCCGCAAGTACGCGATCATGATGAGCCTGCGCTTCCCGTGCCTCATCCTCGCGGCGCTGTTCGCTCAAACCTGGTGGCTTGCCCTGTTCTTCATCGTGCTGTCCGTGCCGTTGCCGTGGATGGCCGTGCTGATCGCGAACGACAGGCCGCCGCGCAAGACCGAGAAGGCCAACCGCTACGAGGTCGAGCGCCGCGCCATCACCCAGAAGAGCACCACCGTCATCGACGGCTGACCGCCGCCGAATCCCGCACGGCCAGGCCGTCGCCCAATGCCGCCCACCCCTTTGCAACGACTCTTTGGACTTCGTCCGCAAACGAGTCATTGCTAGGGCCGCGCCCGCGCTGGCTCGCCTTTGCAATGAGTCTTTTGCGGACGTCCGCAAACGTTTTTTGCATCCGGCTGGCCAAGGAGGGCGCGGCGACCTGGGCTGATGGCCTCGGAGGCGAGGTTGGCGGGCGCGTTGAGGTCGCCGATATATCAGCCCGAGAGCTGATATATCGGCTTGTCCCAGTGGCTTAGCGGGGTGGTTGGGCGCCTACGACGCTGACCGCGCGGGAGCCTGCCCGGACGCCGCCGAGGAGCGCGTCGCGCTTCGACGCACCGGACAGCCAGGACGCGAGGAAGCCCGCGTCGAAGGCGTCGCCGGCGCCGGTCGAGTCGACGCACTCGGTGACTTCAGCGGGGACTGAGATCAGCTCGTCGGCGTCGACCCACGCCGCTCCGTCCGGGCCTGAGGTGACCACGACAGCACCGACGTGGGACAGCAGGGACTTCGCCGCGGCCGGTTCGGAGGAGCCGGTGAGGGCGAGGAGTTCGTCGGCGTTGGGGAGCAGGAAGTCGACGCCGCGCACGTCTTCGAGGAATGCCTCGGCCGAGTGGATCAGGACGGCCGCCTGGGGGTCCACGGACGTCGTCCAGCCCGCGGTACGGGCGGCTGCGAGCACGGCCAGGCCTGCCGGGCGTGAGGTGGCGTCGAGCAGCACGTAGCCGGACAGGTGCAGGTGGCCGTCGGTGCCGGTGAGCAGGCCCGGGTCGAGGTCGGCGGGGGAGAAGCGGGCGTTCGCGCCCCGGTCGGGCAGCATCGAGCGCTGGCCGTTCTCGTCGACCAGGACGACCACGCAGCAGGTCGCCAGGTCCTGGTCCACCGCGAAGGCGCACTGGACGCCGGCGTGGGTGAGTTCGGCGTGGACCTGGCGTCCGGCCGAGTCGGCGCCCACTCGGGCCACCAGGACCGGTGAGGCGCCGCAGGCGGCCAGCCACACGGCCGTGTTGGCGCCGGCGCCGCCTGGCTCGATGGTGACCTTCGCGCGCACGTCGCCGCCGTGGGCGATGGGGCCGGAGTGGCGGGCGACCACGTCCAGGCCCGCGTCACCGACGACCACGATCGGCCTCATCGGAACAGCTCGACGGCGACTGCGGCGGCGACCGAGGCGTTGTTGACGACGAGTTCCTCGTTGGCGTCGAGGCTGACGCCCTCGCTCGCGGTGTGGAAGTGCTCCAGCAGGACGGGCGTGACGTCCTTGCCGCGCACGTCCCCGTCGACGAGCTTCTGCAGGCCCTCGGCGAGCAGGCGGTCGTGCAGGGCGGTGTCCATCTCGAACGCGGCGGGGATCGGGTTCGCCAGCAGCATGCCGCGACCACCGGCCGCGAACACGGCGGCGGCCTCGGCGGCGGTCTCGACGCGCCACGGGACGTCGAACTCCGACTCGCGGCGGTAGAAGGCGGGGAAGCGGGACGTCCGGTAGCCGACGACCGGCACCGAACGAGTCTCGAGGACCTCCAGGGTCGCGCCCATGTCCAGAATCGACTTCACGCCAGAGCAGACGATCAGCACCGGCGTCGTCGCCACCACGTCGAGGTCGGCCGACACGTCCCACGTCTCACGCGCGCCGCGGTGCACGCCGCCGAGTCCGCCGGTCGCGAAGACGCGGATGCCCGCCTGGTGGGCCAGTGCCGTGGTCGAGGCCACGGTCGTCGCGCCGCTGCGGCCCAGGGCGTAGGCGGGGCCCAGGTCGCGCAACGAGAGCTTCACGAGGTCGCCCTGGTTGCAGACGCGGTCGAGCTCGGCGGAGGTGAGGCCGACGTGCGGAACGCCGTCGAGCACGGCGATCGTCGCGGGAACGGCGCCTGCCTCCCGCACGACCTTCTCCAGGCGTGCGGCGACGGTCAGATTGCGCGGCGCGGGCAGGCCGTGGGACAGGATGGTGCTCTCAAGAGCGACGACGGGCCGGTTCTCGGCCAGTGCGGCGGCAACTTCATCGGCGATGTGCAGCGTGGTCACGAGGGGACATCATCCCAGGTACCCTGGGCGCGTGAGCACCCAGACTCTTCCTGAGGTCGACGTACGGCCGGACGAGACCGACCAGTCTTCGGACGACACGCCGAAGATGTTCCACTACGTGCGCAAGGCGAAGATCGCCGAGAGCGCCGTGATGGGCACGCACGTGGTCGCGTTGTGCGGCGAGGTCTTCCCGGTCACGCGGTCGCCGAAGCCCGGCTCGCCCGTGTGCCCGGACTGCAAGAAGATCTACGAGAACCTGCCTCCGGGCGGAGACGGCGACTGAGCCTCGCCCCCAGAACTTCACCCGCCCGGCGCCTCGAGTCGACTTGAGACGCCGGGCGTTGCTGTTCTCGTGCCCGCTAGCCCCGCTGTTTCTCCTCTTCGGAGTGCTGGCGCTGCTCCTGGATCTTGAGCGGCGTCGTCAGCTGCGTGTCGGCTGGGGAGGGCGCGGAGTAGACCGTGTCGTTCGTTTCCGGTGCGGGCTGCTCGGTCTCCTCGCGGATGCGGGACGCCGCGCGCTCCATCTCGAGCCTGCGCCAGCGGCGGCGCTGGCGGCGGGTCATGCGGGCGGGCCACATGTCCTGGATGGCGCTGTTGAAGTACGCGCCGATCGTGATGGCCAGGCCGATGAAGAACACGAACAGCAGGAACGCGATCGGTGTCGCCAGCGCGCCGTAGGTGTAGCCGGTGGTGGTGATCCACTGGATGTACAGGCGCAGCCCGATGGACGACAGGATGAACACCGCCATCGCGAGGATCGCGCCGGGCAGCACGCGGTGGTACGGCAGCCTTCGCGGCAGTGCGACCTTGTAGAGCAGCGACAGCGACAGCACCAGCAGCAGTGCTACGCCGGGGTAGTAGAACCGGCCGACCCACGTCGCGATGTAGGGCTGCCAGGACGTGGGGAAGAACTGCGGCAGGACGTCCGGGCCGAGTGCCAGCACCGGCAGGCCGATCACCAGCGCCACCAGCGACACCATGTAGAGCAGCAGGGCGAAGATCCGCTGCCACAGCTCGTTGCGCACGCCGTACTGGCCGTGGGCGACCGTGATCGCGTCGACGAACGACGACATGGCCGACGACCCCGCCCACAGCGAGATCAGGAAGCCGATGGAGACGATCTCGCCCTTGCCGGTCGAGAGGATCTCCGCGACCGTCGGCTGGATCACGTCGTTGACGACGTCGCCGCTGAAGATCGTCCGGGTGAATCCGATGATCTTCTCCTGGACGGAGAGGACGATCTCGGGGCCGAACCAGGTGCCGATCCAGCCCATCGAGCCCAGCACGCCGAGCAGCAGTGGCGGGAACGACAGCGTCTGCCAGAACGCGGCCTCGGCGGCTTCTGAGAAGATGTTGCCTTGCCACGCCTTCGACAGCGTGCGCGCGAGTAGACGCAGCGGCCCCTTGCGGCCGGACCTGCGTGCGTCGTTGTCGGAAGGCGAACCCATCGCAGTGACAAGCATGGTGCATACCGCCACGTTTCGCGGCATCGACGCTCGGAACAGGTAGAGTCACGGTGCCCTCGGCCATCGTCCGCCTGAGGGTATTGCCTTGTTTGACCTGCATAAATGAGGAGAAACACGTCTGTGACAGCGACAGCAGCAATGCGACCGCTGCGGGCATGGCAGCGCCGCGCGCTGACCAAGTACCTGGCCGTGAAGCCGAAGGACTTCCTCGCCGTCGCCACGCCGGGCGCGGGCAAGACGACGTTCGGACTTCGTGTCGCCGCCGAGCTGCTGGCAGATCGGACCATCGAGGCCGTCACGATCGTGACACCCACCGAGCACCTCAAGCACCAGTGGGCGAAGGCGGCTGCCGAGCAGGGCATCCACATCGACTCGAACTTCCGCAACACCAACGCGATGACCTCCCGCGACTACCACGGTGTGGCCGTCACGTACGCGCAGGTCGCCGCCCATCCGACGTTGCACCGGGTGCGCACCGAGAACCGCAAGACGCTCGTGCTGCTCGACGAGGTGCACCACGGCGGCGACGCCAAGTCGTGGGGTGACGCGATCCGTGAGGCGTTCACGCCCGCCGTGCGCCGCCTCTGCCTGACCGGCACGCCGTTCCGTTCCGACGACTCACCGATCCCGTTCGTGCAGTACGAGGAGAGCAACGGCGGCTTCAAGACGTCCAAGGCGGATCACACTTACGGGTACTCCGACGCGTTGCGCGACGGCGTGGTGCGGCCCGTGCTGTTCCTGGCGTACTCCGGTGAGGCGTCGTGGCGGACCAGTGCGGGCGAGGAGTTCACCGCGCGCCTGGGCGAGCCCCTGACGCAGGAGCAGACCGCGCGGGCGTGGCGCACCGCCCTGGACCCGGCAGGCGACTGGGTCGCGTCCGTGCTGCGCGCCGCCGACCAGCGGCTCACCCAGAAGCGCGAGAACGGCCTGCCCGACGCGGGCGGCCTGGTGATCGCCACCGACCAGACCGTCGCGAAGGCCTACGCGCAGGTGCTCCAGCGCGTCACGGGGCACATCCCCACGCTCGTCCTCTCCGACGACCCCAAGGCCTCCGGCAAGATCGCCGAGTTCGCCGCGACGAACGAACGCTGGATGATCGCCGTCCGCATGGTGTCCGAGGGCGTCGACGTGCCGCGGCTCGCCGTCGGCGTCTACGCCACGTCGTCGTCGACGCCGTTGTTCTTCGCCCAGGCCATCGGCCGCTTCGTGCGCAACCGGAAGCCCGGTGAGACCGCCTCGGTGTTCCTGCCCTCGGTGCCGGTGCTGCTGGCGCTCGCGTCCGAGCTGGAGGCCGAACGCGACCACGTCCTGGGCAAGCCGCACCGCGAGAAGGACGGCTGGGACGACGAGCTGATGGCGGCGGCCAATCAGACCAAGGACGAACCCGGTGAGGACGAACGCGCCTTCACCGCCCTGGGCACCACCGCCGAGCTCGACCAGGTGATCTTCGACGGCTCGTCGTTCGGCGCGCCGACCCTCGCGGGCTCCGAGGAGGAGCAGGAGTACCTCGGCCTGCCGGGACTGCTGGAGCCCGACCAGGTGCGGACCCTGCTGCTGCAGCGGCAGGAGGAGCAGATGGCGACCGCCGCCAAGCGCCCCAAGCCCGAGGTCGCGGTGCGGGAGGCGAGGCCCGTCGGCGTGCAGGAACGCCTCGCGTCACTGCGCAAGGAGCTCAACACCCTCGTCGCGATGCACCACCACCGCACGAAGAAGCCGCACGGCAAGATCCACAACCAGCTGCGCGAGTACTGCGGTGGGCCACCGACCGCGATGGCCACCATCGAGCAGCTCGAAGAGCGGATCTCGACGCTGCGCTCCTGGTAGGACGGGGTTCCCGCAACTGATATCCGATATGTCAGTTGCGGGTGACGGCGACGGCCAGCGTGTTGTAGTGCATGGTGAAGCTGCCTCCGAAGGCGTCGATGGCGCCGCCGACCGCGTCGAGGAGCCCGGTGACCTGCTCTGTGCCGAGCAGGGCCATCGGACCCATCGTGCGCATGAGGTCGAGGTACTCGGCGGTCGTGTAGCTGTGCTCCCAGTCCGCCCGCCACTGTTCGGCGTTGTCGAACGCTCCTGTGCCGACGAACGCCTCGCCCGTGCGCACGCAGCCCGCCTGGTAGGCCTCGAACGCCTCCTCGCGGGTCTGGCCGGCGCGGAACGGAAGCTCCGGCGCCACCTTCTGGTACGCGCCGGTGATGGCCTGGGAGATCGGCTCCGGCGGAGCGAACACGTGCCAGAGCGCCACGAACACCCCGCCGGGCCGCAGCACCCGCGCCGCCTGGCGCGGGCCCGCCTCGGGGTCGACCCAGTGCCACGACTGCCCGGCGACGACGGCGTCGAACTCGCGGCCGGCGGGGTCCCAGGTCTCGAACTTCGACACCTCGACGGGCACCCCGGTGCCGCGGGCGAACTCGGCCATGCGCTCGTCGTGCTCGACACCGAGCACCTCGCACCCGCCCGCGAGCAGTGGGCGGGACAGGACGCCGGTGCCGCAGCCGACGTCGACGACGCGGGGCCCCGGACTGACCGCGATGATCTTCCGCACCAGCTCGCCCGGATAGGCCGGACGGGTGCGGTCGTAGCGAGCCGCGTCGGCACCGAACGAGTTCGCCAGCCTTTCGGCGGCTTCCTTGTCGACGGTCATGCACCCAACCTAGGGGTGTCCGGGAGGTGACAGGCGAGTGTTCGCCGCAGGCGATATCCGATATATCGCCGCTGGAATCAGTAGCGCGGTGGTAACGCTCTCACAACTCTCAGTGACTTAATTTCGCCAGGGTTACCGCATCGTTGCGACTTAATCGATCCAGTGTGGTTCCGGTCACGCATATGTCCGGCATACGTTGTGCGCCACAACATTCTCTGTGACACAGCGCAGTGAAAGGGATGGCGGATGCGCAGCAAGACTCTCGCTTCCATCGCTGTTACCGCGGGCCTCGCCCTGGCGGTTACGGCGTGCGGCGCCAACACGTCCTCCAACACCGGAGGAAGCACCGAAACGAAGACTGGCAGCGGCACGGGCGCGAAGGTCGGCGTGATCCTGCCCGAGACCAAGACCTCCGCCCGCTGGGAGGGCTTCGACAAGCCTCTCCTCGAGGCCGCTCTGAAGGCCGAGGGTCTCGACCCCGACATCCAGAACGCCCAGGGCGACGTCCAGAAGTTCAGCACCCTCGCCGACGGCATGATCAACAACGGCGTCAAGGTCCTGATCATCGCCACGCCCAACAGCGAGGTCGGTGCCTCCGTCGCCAAGAAGGCGCAGGCCCAGGGCATTCAGGTCATCGACTACGACCGCCTGAACCTCGGTGGCTCCTCGTCCTACTACGTGTCGTTCGACAACGTGAAGGTCGGCGAGCTGCAGGGCCAGGGTCTGGCCGACGCGCTCAAGGACAAGCCGCAGGGCGCCAACGTCATCGAGATCGAGGGCGCGCCGACGGACAACAACGCGACCCTCTTCGCGGACGGCCAGAAGAAGGTCCTCAAGCCGCTGTACGACTCGGGCAAGCTCAAGCTCGTCCAGTCGCAGCCGATCGACGACTGGGACAACCAGAAGGGCGGCCAGGTCTTCGAGCAGATCCTGACCGGCAACGGCGGCAAGGTGGACGGCGTCGTCGCCGCGAACGACGGCCTCGCCGGCGCTGTGATCACGGTCCTCAAGAAGGTCGGCCTCAACGGCAAGGTTCCGGTCACCGGTCAGGACGCCACCCCGGACGGCCTGCAGGCCGTGCTCCGCGGCGACCAGTACATGACGGTGTTCAAGCCGATCAAGGAAGAGGCCGAGGCCGCCGCCAAGCTGGCCGGTCTGCTGGCCAAGGGCGACACCGCCGGCGCCGACAAGCTGGCCTCGGGCGTCACCAAGGACACCAAGGGCAGCCGCGACGTCAAGTCCGTGCTGCTCACGTCCCAGCTGATCACCAAGGACAAGGTCAAGTCCGTCGTCGACGCCGCCTTCGTCAAGGCCGCTGAGATCTGCGTGGCCGACACCCAGGCTGCCTGCACCGAGCTCGGCATCAAGTAAGACCGCTCGCGGTGAAGGCGGGGTGCGCGTCTGACGCACCCCGCCTCTCGCCGCGTGGTAACCACGGAGGAAACCCAGTGAGCGAGCCGATTCTCGAGCTGCGCGGCATCAACAAGAGCTTCGGTCCCGTGCACGTCCTGCACGACATCGACCTCGTCGTCCAACCCGGCGAGGTCACCGCCCTCGTCGGCGACAACGGCGCGGGCAAGTCGACGCTGGTCAAGTGCATCGCGGGCATCCACCCGACTGATTCGGGCGAGGTCCTGTTCGCCGGCGAGCCGGTGCACATCAAGGGCCCGCGCGACGCCGCGGACCTCGGGATCGAGGTCGTCTACCAGGACCTGGCCCTGGCGGACAACCTCGACATCGTCCAGAACATGTTCCTCGGCCGCGAACGCACCAAGGGTGGCCTGCTCGACGAGACCGACATGGAGCAGGCGGCGCGCAAGACGCTGGCGTCGCTGTCCGTGCGCACGGTCAAGTCGGTTCGCACGCAGGTGTCGTCGCTGTCCGGCGGTCAGCGCCAGACCGTGGCGATCGCCAAGGCCGTGCTGTGGAACAGCAAGGTCGTGCTGCTCGACGAGCCCACCGCCGCACTCGGCGTCGCCCAGACGCGGCAGGTGCTCGACCTGGTCCGCAGGCTCGCGGAGCAGGGCCTGGGGGTCGTGCTGATCAGCCACAACATGAACGACGTCTTCGAGGTCGCCGACAAGATCGCGTGCCTCTACCTCGGCCGCATGGCCGCCGTCGTGTCGTCCAAGGACGTCACCCACGGCCAGATCGTCGAGCTGATCACCGCCGGTCGTTCCGGCGACCTGGGCATCGCCCGCCCCGAGGCGGCGACGATCTGATGAGTACCGAAGAGGCGAGCAGCATGACCGACACCACCGAAACTCACGAGTCGGAGGCTGCCCAGCAGGGCGCCATCTCCGACTTCGGCATCGACACGACTTCCCGCTCCACCAGCGAAGCCGTCAGGGACTACTGGGCCAGCGTCCGCGGCGGCGAGCTCGGCTCACTGCCCGCTCTGCTCGGACTGATCGTGCTGCTCATCGTGTTCAGTTCGCTGTCCGACTCGTTCTTCACCCTCGGCAACCTCGCCAACCTGCTCCAGCAGGGCGCCAGCATCACCATCATCGCGATGGGCCTGGTGTTCGTGCTGCTGCTCGGCGAGATCGACCTGTCCGCCGGCACCGCGTCCGGCGTGACGGCCTCGGTGATGGCGCTGGACCTGATCCACGGCGGCAACCTGCTCGGTGGCATGGGCGACGGGGTCTTCTACGTCTTCTGCGGCTGGCTGGTCCTCGCGGTCGGTCTCTCGCTCCTGATGCGCCTGTGGACCGGCGCCGTGCTGTCCGGCATCGCGCTGCTCATCGCTCTGCTCGGCGTGCCCGCGAACGCGTGGATCGGCATGCTGCTGGCGATCTGCGTCGGCGCGTCGATCGGCTGCATCACCGGCTACCTGGTCGCGAAGATCGGCATCCCGTCGTTCGTCGTGACCCTGGCGCTGTTCCTCGTGTGGAGCGGTGTGGTGCTGCAGTTCATCGGCCAGGGCGGCACGCTCGGCCTGCGTGACGACACGATCTTCCAGGTCGCCAACGGCAACATCGGCACCGCCGGGTCGTGGATCCTGTGCGTGGTCGCGGTCGGCGGCTATGCGGCCCTCGTGCTCAACCGGCACTTCACCCGGCTGCGCAAGGGACTCGTCGCCCAGCCGACCGCGCTGGTGCTGACCAAGATCGGTGGCCTGGCGCTGCTCGCAGCGGTCGCCACCTTCGCGCTGACGCAGAACCGGTCGCCCAGCACCCTCGTGGTGATCGCGGGCGTGCCGTACGTCGTGCCGCTGGTGCTCGTCCTGCTGGTGATCGGCACGTTCGTGCTCGACCGCACCAGCTACGGCCGTCACCTCTACGCGGTCGGCGGCAACAAGGAGGCAGCGCGCCGCGCTGGCATCAACGTGGAGAAGATCCGGATGAGCGTCTTCGTGATCGCCTCCTCGGCGGCGGCGATCGGCGCCATCGTCTACTCCTCCAAGGTCGGCTCCGTCGACCCGAACGCCGGTGGCGGCAACACCCTGCTCATGTCGGTCGGTGCGGCCGTCATCGGTGGTACGTCGCTGTTCGGCGGCAAGGGCCGGCTGCGTGACGCCGTCATCGGTGGTGCGGTACTGGCGGTCATCGCGAACGGCATGGGCCTGCTCAAGCAGCCCTCCGCCGTCGTGTTCATGGTGACCGGCCTGGTCCTGCTGCTCGCCGCGAGCGTCGACGCGTTGTCCCGCCGCCGGGCGGCCACGTCGGCTCGCTGACGAGGTGACAGGACCTACGTCCGGCACTCGTCCCGACGAGATCCGCAGGCACAACAGGACGGCGCTGCTGCGCCGCCTGCACGTCGACGGACCGTCCACCAGGGCGTCGCTCGCGGCTGAGCTCGGTCTCAACCGCAGCACGATCAAGGCCCTGGTGGACGGCCTCGCCGAAGCCGGTGTCGTCGCCGAACGCGTGCCCGCTCTGCGCAGCGGAGCGGGCCGCCCGTCCCTGCTCGTACTGCCCCAGCCGAGCGCCGCTGTCGTCATCGCGATCGACGTGCGCGTCGAGCACGTGGCGATGGGGTTCGTCGGTCTCGGCGGGGAGATCCTCGGGCGGGACAGCTGGAACCTGTACCGGACGCGTGATCCGGGAGAGGTGATCACGCACATCGTCGAGTCGGCGCGCCTCATGGCCGACGACCTCGACGCCACCGCGGTCGGGGTGGGCGTCTCGGTGCCCGGTGTCGTGCGACGCGCCGACGGGCACGTGCACGAGGCACCCAACCTGCACTGGACCGGTGTCGCGCTCGGCAAACGCCTGGAGGCGGTGCTGAAGCTGCCGGTCCAGGTCGGCAACGACGCGGAACTCGGCGCACTCGCGGAACACGTGCGCGGGGCGGCGCGGGAGTCCGCGGACATGGTCTACATCTCCGCGGACGTCGGCGTCGGCGGGGGAGTGATCCTGTCCGGGCAGCCGTTGCGCGGCTCCGGCGGCTACGTCGGCGAACTCGGGCACATGGTCGTCAACCCGCGCGGCCTGCGGTGCTACTGCGGCTGCGACGGATGCTGGGAGACCGAGGTGGGCGAACCGGCGTTGTGCCGGGCCCTGGGCCTTCCCGACGACGCACCACGCGGCGCCGTCGTCGCGGCACTGCGGGCGCTGGACGACCCGTCGGTGCTCGACGAGTTCGCCGGCTGGCTCGCACTGGGGCTCGCGAACATCGTCAACGTCCTCGGCCCTGAGCTCGTCGTGCTCGGCGACCTGTACACGGCGCTGCCGGCATCGGTGGTGGACTCGGTGAGCGCGGCCGTGCAGGTGCGCAGCCTCGTCTCCCGCGCGGTGGGCGGAACCCAGGTCGTGATCTCGCCGCTGGGTCGCGACGCGAAGCTCGTCGGAGCGGCCGAACTGGCCTTCGAACCCGTCCTGGACGCCCTGTAAAACCCTGGAAAAGCGAAGGGGGCGGAGATCCCTGGAGGATCTCCGCCCCGAGCGGCTAGGTGGGGTGGAAGTCAGCCCTGCTGAATTTCAGCAGCGAGTTCGCGCAATTTCTCACTGTGCGCCCGGGCGTGGTGCCCGCAGAACAGCAGCTCGCCCCCGGACGGGAGCAAAGCGCGAACCTGGGCAGCAGCCCCGCAGCGGTCGCAGCGGTCGGCAGCGGTCAACTCGGGGCGGGTGAGTGCTGCAGTCATGATGAATCTCCCTCCGTCCCGGCAACGGAACTGAGGTGTTCCGGTGCCCTCTTACCAAGCTGCGACCACAGCGCCCCTGGCAGGTGCGCGGTGCTCGCTGGCTCCACTCTGACAGACGTTTCGGCGATAGTCAGTGTTCCCGTGTACGTGGCGACTCGCGTCACTATCGGATTTACCCGCCTGCAGCAGGACTACACCTGCGTTTGCCACCGGTTCACCGTCTTGACACGCACGCTGAGCAACCAGAAACCCGCTGGTGGAGCAGCATGTTCGGGCCATCCGGTCGGTTGCGTGCGGCCGGGAGTGTGATATCGGTTGCCCTTGTCCGCCCTCCGCGAACAGGTCACGAACGTCCCACGATTCGGACGCGGAACCGTGATCAAAATCCTGATCGAGCGCTTGCTCAGGCCCGTTCGATCAGCTCGCGAGGGCGGCGCTGATCGCTCGTGCGGCGTGCCCCACGGCCTCCCTCAGAGCCGTGGCGCTGCGTCCGTTGTCGAGCACCGCGCACACCGTGCCGATGACGCTGCTGGACGGCGTGCGCACCGGAGCGCTGACGAACTCCATGCCCGCCGGCACCATCGCCCCAGGCCGCAGCCGGGCCACGTCCTCGGCCCGCACGATGCTCGCCGCCGCTACCAGCACCCGGTCCCGCCGAGGCACCGCGAGGATCGTCGACGTCCTGATCGTCGCGGACAACGCCCGCAACGGCTGCCGAGCCACCAGCAGAATGCCCGGCGCAGGTTCCCAGGCCTGCCCGAACCGGAACATCTGCGCGCCGATGCGGTAGCGGCCCCGTGCGTACTCCACCGCGCCGAGGGCCTCCATCTGCTCCAGCAGGCGGTGCACCGTCGTCTTCGGCATGTCGCAGCGCTCAGCGAGCTGCGTGAGCCCCAGCTCACCGTCGTCCATCAGCTTGTCCAGCAGTGAGAAAGCCCCTTCGAGCACCGACCTGCCCATGTTCTCCCGCCCCCTCGTTCCGTTGTCCGGAACTGTCCCTGTGCACCCCTCCGGCACAGCCGCACACTTGATGGTGTCGCGGACGCATAGGCGGCACATGAGTACAGGGGTACTCATCTTTCGGATGCGTTCGATTCCGCCTGCTCAGGCCACGCGAGCACCGGGGTTGGGGCGGACGACGAGGTTGAACACGTCAGCGAGACCGTGCGGCGCGTAGACACGCCACTTGCCGTTGGATTCGAGGCGGACGCCTAGGCAGGTACTACCCAGGAAGATCCAGTTCCGCAGCACCTCCACGAGGACCTCGTTGCGCGCGAGGGTGGTGCGCAGCGCGTCGACCTGTTCGTCCATCGGCAGCCGGCCGAGAATCATGCCGCGGCAAAACACAACAGCCCCGCACCGAACCGGTGCGGGGCTGTGTGCGTATGACTGGGTAAGACCTAGTCGAGGTAGTCGCGCAGAACCTGCGAACGCGACGGGTGACGCAGCTTCGACATCGTCTTGGACTCGATCTGGCGGATGCGCTCACGCGTGACGCCGTAGACCTGACCGATCTCGTCCAGCGTGCGCGGCTGGCCGTCGGTGAGGCCGAAGCGCAGCCGGACGACGCCCGCCTCGCGCTCGGACAGCGTCGCGAGCACGGACTGGAGCTGGTCCTGCAGCAGCGTGAACGAGACGGCGTCGACAGCGACGACGGCCTCGGAGTCCTCGATGAAGTCGCCGAGCTGGCTGTCGCCCTCGTCGCCGATCGTCTGGTCCAGCGAGATGGGCTCACGCGCGTACTGCTGGATCTCCAGCACCTTCTCGGGCGTGATGTCCATTTCCTTGGCGAGCTCCTCCGGGGTGGGCTCGCGGCCCAGGTCCTGGAGCAGTTCGCGCTGGATGCGACCGAGCTTGTTGATGACCTCGACCATGTGCACCGGGATGCGGATGGTGCGGGCCTGGTCGGCCATCGCGCGGGTGATCGCCTGCCGGATCCACCAGGTGGCGTACGTGGAGAACTTGTAGCCCTTGGTGTAGTCGAACTTCTCGACGGCGCGGATCAGACCCAGGTTGCCCTCCTGGATCAGGTCCAGGAACGCCATGCCACGGCCGGTGTAGCGCTTGGCCAGCGACACGACGAGACGGAGGTTCGCCTCGAGCAGGTGGTTCTTGGCGCGCTCGCCGTCACGGACGATCCAGCGCAGGTCGCGGCGCAGCTGCGGGGTGAGCTTCTCCGCGTCCTCCTCGGAACGGCGCACGCGCTCGGCGGCGTAGAGACCCGCCTCGATGCGCTTGGCGAGCTCGACCTCCTCCTCTGCGTTGAGGAGGGCGACCTTGCCGATCTGCTTGAGGTAGGCGCGGACCGAGTCGGCCGAGGCGGTGAGCTCCGCGTCCTTGCGCGCCTGGCGCAGGGCCTCGGACTCCTCCTCGTCCCAGACGAAGTCGCCCGTCTTGCTGTCGGCGGTGTCCTCCGCCTCCTCGGGCTCGTCCACGACGGGCTCGTCGACGATCTCGACGTCCTCGACCAGGTCCTCGGCGCCGGGAGCGCCTTCGATGTCGTCAGGCTCGTCGCCGCTCTTGGCGGTGCCCTTCGCGGCAGGATCGGCCTTGCCGGCCGTCTTGCGCGGGGCCTTGGCGGCGGCTGCGGGCTTCTTCGCTGCCGCAGCGGTCGTCTTGCGCTTCGGCTTCTCCTCGGCCTCGCCGGCCGCGGTCGCCTTGGTGGTCCTGGCGGCGCTCGCGGCGGAGCTGGAGCGTCGGGTTGCGGATTCTGCGGCTGCCACGTACGCCCTTTCGCGACGGTCGTTCAAGGCAAACCAGAGGGCGCGAAACCTCGGTCGCCAGAGTTCGGGGGATCTCCCCGCCGATCTTGCTTGGCGGGTGTGCGTTCCATTGTAACGACGTCCGTGACTCGGTGTTGCGCCCCGAGGTGCTTCGAGGCGCTCTCACCTGCGTTCTCGCAGCTAGATCGAGTCGGACACGTTTCGGTGTCGAACGCTTGTCAAGGCCTGACGCCGTGCGCGGCGGCCCACGCGGCACCGACGATGCCCGCGTCGTTCTTGAGCGCTGCCGCGACGACCTCGGTGCGGACCTCGAGCAACGGCAACCACTTGTGCGCCTTCTTGCTCACTCCACCGCCCGCGATGACGAGGTCCGGCCAGATCAGGTCCTCGAGCACGTTGATGTACCGGGTCACCCTGGGCGTCCACTCCTCCCAGGACAGGCCCTTGTCCTCCTTCACGGAGGCGGCCGCGCGCGATTCCGCGTCGTGCCCGTCGACCTGGAGGTGGCCGAACTCGGTGTTCGGGACGAGCTTGCCGTCGAGGAACACCGCACTGCCGATGCCCGTGCCGAACGTCAGCAGCACCACGGTCCCGTTCTTGCCGACACCCGCGCCGAACGACATCTCCGCGATGCCGGCCGCGTCCGCGTCGTTCATCACGACGATGTCCTCGGGCCTGCGCTTGAGGCGCTCGGCGAAGAGCTGCTGGGCGTCGCAGTTGATCCAGCCCTTGTCCACGTTCGCGGCGCTGAGGGCGACACCGTGCTTGACCACGCACGGCAGCGTGACGCCGACCGGGCCGTCCCACTGGAACTTCTCGACGATCTCCGCGACGACCTCCGCCACCGCCTCCGGTGTCGAAGGCTGGGGCGTGGGGATCCGCAAGCGTTCGCCGTCCAGTGCTCCTGCTTCGAGGTCGACCAGGCCGCCCTTGACGCCCGAGCCGCCGATGTCCACACCGAACCCGCGGGTGATGCCCATCCCCGTGGTCCTTCCTACTCGATCCTGCTTGCTTCGATTCAGTACCTGTGGTGCGCAGACATTAGCCTGACGGTCTCCGATAGTCCCGTGCTAGTGACGCAGGAGGGAACCGGTCGTGTTCGATCCCCGGCCACTCGTCGACATCGCGACGGCCATCGGACGGGAAGCGGGCGCTCTTGTTCAGCGCATGCGTGCTTCCGCCGTCGTCTCGTTCGACACCAAGAGCACATCGACGGACGTGGTGACCGCCGCGGACCGCGCCTCAGAACAACTCGTCCGGACGCGTCTTTCCGAGTTGCGCCCCGGTGAGCCGGTGCTCGGTGAGGAGGAGGGCGGCCCTGGAGACGGTGCTGCCGTCGAGGGCCTGACCTGGGTGGTCGACCCCATCGACGGCACCGTCAACTACCTCTACGGAATCCCCTGGTACTCGGTGTCGATCGCAGCGCAGCTCGACGGCGAGTCCGTCGCGGGCGCCGTGGTGGAACCGGCGACCGGCCGCGTGTGGACCGCCGCACGCGGCTACGGCTCCTTCTTGGACGGTGCGCCGTTGCGCGTCTCCGCGACGACGGACCTGTCCCTGTCGTTGCTGGGGTACGGATTCGCCTACCGGCCCGAACGGCGTCAGCGGCAGGCCGACGCGTGGGCGCGGATGTCGACTCGGGTGCGTGACCTGCGCCGGGCCGGCGCGGCGTCGCTGGACCTCTGCTCGGTGGCCGCCGGAAGGCTCGACGCCTACACGGAGCACGGTCTCGGCCGGTGGGACTGGGCAGCCGGCGCGCTGATCGCCGCGGAGGCCGGCGCGGTCGTGCGGCTGCCGGGTTCCTCTCCCGAACTGGGGGAGGACGCGACGTTCGCCGCCACGCCCGGCATCGCCGACGCCCTGTACGGCGCGCTCGCCGAGTCCGGCTTCGGCGAGGTCTGAAACCCCAGTTCAGGACGCTAATATATTGGTTGTGCAATGAACGTTTGCGGACGCCCGCAAACGTTCATTGCATGAAGAGGCGGTGTTCGAGGTGTTCGAAGATCAGGAGCAGGTGACGTCGCGCGCGCCGGCCAGGCTGTCCGCGCTGAGCGTGGGCGGTGCGGCCGCGGCCACCTGACCGCCCTGCTGCTCCGGCTGCTGCTCGGCCCACTCCTTGAGCTGGTCGAGCACCTTGCGGGCGTCGCTGTTCGGCTTGACCTCGTCGAACTTCTTGCCGATCGCGATGTCGAGGGTCGCGTCCTGGCGGTCGTCGCGCACCAGTTCCAGGCACGGCTCCAGCAGCGACAGCGTCCTCGCGGCCGACGCACCGGGCGCGCCGAAGCGGATCTGGCCGCGGCAGTTCATGTCGCCCGCCGGGTAGACCAGGTCGTTGCCGGGGTCGGCCGCCTGCTTCAGGCCGAGCTCGGTGAACATCGTCGCGACGGCCTTGGCGTGGTTGCGCTGCGTCGAGGCGTTGACGACCTTGAAGTTGACCTCGCCGACCGGCACCGGGTTCGTGCGGTCGAGCGCGTCGTGCTCCAGGACGGTGCCGAGCGCGGGCGGCGGTGCCGTCGGCGTGGCGCCGACCGGATCGGCCCCCGCGACCGCCGAGGTCGTCGCCGCGACGTTGCCGGGCACGTTGCACTTGATGGCAGCGTCCACGTCGCTCGCGTTGCCGAGCACCTTCACCCACACGAACACGGAACTGACCAACAGCACCGCGAACAGGACGAGCGCGGGCACGGGCCGACGCCTCTTGTAAGGCGTCAAGCTTCCCGATGCGGATCCCACGTTCGAGTCCTCCCCGTGATCCGTCCCCTGAGATCAGCCTAGGCCCTGCCCGGCTGTTGCGCGCCCTGACGTGCGTGACCGAACGCACCGGCCTGATTGCTCACAGTCAGGACGGTACCGGTCCGGCGCCAGGTTGCACGCCCGAGCACACGTGCTCCCGCACAGGGTATCGGTCCAGCGTAGAAAGGTTGTGTCACCCGTCCGGTCGGTAAGGGGTAACCCGATGACGAGCCACCTGGGCAATGAGCTACCCTCTGCGCGCTCCGCACACATTTCGATCAAGCCGACGGTCACGTCAAGGGGGTTGGCTTGCCCGCCGGGTGTGCGAGACCTACGTCACCTTGACGTGGGGCACAAAAGAGGTCGCTGGAGCGTTAACCAGCGACACGAACAGTCTCCGTAGACCGCAGGGGTGAAGAAGATGGCGACCGACTACGACGCGCCGCGTCGCAGCGAGGCGGACGAACTCGCTGAGGACTCCCTCGAGGAGTTGAAAGCCCGGCGGAACGAGACGCAGTCCGGCGTCGTCGACGTCGACGAGGACGCGAGCGCGGAGAACTTCGAGCTTCCGGGCGCCGACCTGTCCGGTGAGGAGCTCACGTTCAAGGTCCTGCCCAAGCAGGCCGACGAGTTCACGTGCTCGAAGTGCTTCCTGGTGCACCACCGCAGCAGGCTCGCCGAGGACAACGGCGGCACGTACATCTGCCGGGACTGCGCCTGAGTTCAGTCCGCCGAAGAAAGAACTGGGCGCTCACCCTCACGGGTGGCGCCCAGTTGTGTTCTTTCAGGACTTGATCGCGGCGGCGAGCTCGTTCGGATGACGTGTGCTGATCACCCAGTAGGGCGTCGGGTCCTCGGGGTCGGTCACGCGCACCCGCACGAGAGGCTTGACCCAGCCCCGGTGCACGACGAACGCCGCCGGGTCGAGCTCGCGGCCCATGACCCTGCGGCGGTCCTCGGCGGCGATGATCTCGACCTCGCCGAGCAGCTCCAGCGGGATGTGCGCGTCACCGGCGCGCAGTTCGCCGTCCGCGACCTCCACCTTCGTCGATCCCATCCGCACGATCAGCACGATCGTCAGCGGCACCAGGATCACGTACGGCAGCCAGGAACGGACGCCGGGAAAGCCCATGTGCACCTCGGCGGCCAGCAACGCGGCCGCGAGCAGCGGCAGCGGCCAGATCCACCACGTCACGTACAGGCGTTCGCGGAAGGTCGTAGTGGCGGTCACGGCAGTCTCACTCACGTCGTCAGGGTAATCTCGGCCGCCGTGTCCAGCGTCGAGGTGTTGCTGACCCGGCTCGATCCGGGGGTTCCCGTGCCCGCCTACGCCCGTCATGGCGACGCGGGCGCTGATCTGGTCACCACGTCGGACGTGGTCATTCCACCAGGTGAGCGTGCCGTGGTCGGAACCGGTGTCGCGATCGCGCTGCCCGACGGGTTCGCCGGGTTCGTGCACCCGCGGTCCGGACTGGCCGCGCGGGTCGGCCTCAGCGTGGTCAACACGCCCGGCACGATCGACTCCGGCTACCGCGGTGAGATCCGCGTTTGCCTCGTGAACCATGATCTTCGTGAGCCGATCGCGCTGTCGCGTGGCGACCGGATCGCCCAGCTCGTCGTGCAACGCGTCGAGCACGCGGTGTTCCGCGAGGTCACCGAGTTGCCGGAAACGGAACGCGGTGCGGGAGGCTATGGCTCGACCGGCGGGCACGTGGTGCTCGCCCGGATGAAGGCGGAGGGGTAGGGGCATGTTCGGAAGGCGCCGCAAGCGCGGTCGTCACTCCTCGGGGGCGGTCGACACCGGTCCCGAGCACGACGAGGTCTTCGACGACGTCGAAGGCCCGTGGGACTCGACGGTCGCGCCCCAGGACGACGTCGAGCGGCTCGACCTGGGTTCGGTGCAGCTGCCGATGCCCGACGAGGCCCAGCTGCAGGTCGAGATGGACCAGCAGAACGGTTCCGTGCGCGCCGTGCACGTCCTCACGTCCGTCGGCCAGCTGACGGTCAGCGCGTTCGCCGCGCCGAAGTCGGGCGGTCTCTGGCGCGAGGTCGGCGCCGAGCTGATCGACGGCCTCAAGGAGGACGGCGCCCGCATCAACCGGGAGAACGGCGAGTGGGGCGAGGAGATCACCGCGCGCAACCAGGGCGTGCAGATCCTCTTCGTCGGCGTCGACGGCCCGCGGTGGATGCTGCGCGGCGTCGCGGCCGGTCCCGAGGAGCACTTCGAGCAGAACGCGCAGGCGCTGCGCGAGATGCTGCGGGGCACCGTGGTCGTGCGCGGCGAGCAGCCGATGCCGCCCCGCACGCCGCTGCCGGTCGAGCTGCCCGAGGCGATCGCCCGGCACATCCAGCAGCAAGAGGGCTAGCGAGCCCGCTGCCACGCCTGCACCGCACGCCCCAGTGCGTGCGGGTAGGCGTTCAGCGTCGTTGTGACGAGCACGGCGCGTGGGATGGCTTCCGCCCAAGCCCGCGCGACCGCGATCGGGTGCACCGGATCATCGGTGCACCCGACGATTCCCGTCGGCACGTCCAGCGACCTCAGCTCGTCCAGCGTCGGCGCGAGTGACTCGGCGGCCTCTTCGAGGTGCGGCACGAGCTGCTCGCCGTAGCCGCGCCAGGCCCGGTTCAGCTCGTCGTGCAGCCAGCCGGTCGTGCCGGCGAGCGCCGTCGTGAGCCCCTGCGTTCGGACGATCTCCGCGCTGGCTTTGGCCGCGAGCGCCGCCGGTGCCTCGTCCGGGGCCCCGGACCACGCCGGCAGCGCCAGGATCAGCCCCGCGCACCGGTCCGGGTTGGCCACGGCCCACCGCGCGGCGACGTGCGCGCCGAGTGAGACGCCACCCACCACGATCGGGTGGCTTGCCGGGGCATTTTCGAGGGCCGTCAACCGTTCACCGAGTGTGCGAACGCGTGGTGCGTCAAGAACGGCACCGACCTGCGACAACGGCTCGGTGAACACGGATCGGACAAACACCTCGTCGGAGGCGGTTCCGGGCAGCAGGAGGACGGTCTCGGCAGGCACACCCGGGATTGTCGTCGCCCGTGCGTACCCTCACTGTCAGACGGCCCACACCACGGGGCCACCAGAGCAATGCAGGAGTCGGGGATGAGCGGCTATTGGCGCCGCTTGGTGCGTCGCTTGACCAGCGACGTCACCGAGCTCGACGCGGACGACCTCTCGCGAAAAGCGGAGGCCGTCGGCGCGGTGAAGGCCTGCGACTGCAAGTCCGGTGAGGAGGTCACCGTCCTCGGAAGGCTCCGCAGCGTGGAGCTCTGCCCGCGGGACGCGGCCGCCACCCTGGAAGCCGAGCTCTACGACGGCACCGAGGGCGTCACGCTCGTCTGGCTCGGCCGCCGTCGCATCGCGGGAATCGAGCCTGGTCGGACGATCAAGGCCCGGGGCCGCATCGCCGTGCGCGACGGGCGCAAGGTGCTCTACAACCCCTATTACGAGTTGCAGAACGCTTCATGACCTCAGCTGAGACCGAAGAAAAGCCGCCCACCGTCCTAGAACAGATGGGCGGCGTGAGCGGAATGCTCTACTCGTCGCTGCCCGTCCTGGTCTTCGTGATCATCAACTTCGCGACCAAGAACCTGATGGCCGCGATCATCGGCTCGCTCGCCGCCGCCGTCGTCATCGGCGTGATCCTGGCCGTGCGCAAGGGCACCATCCAGCCCGCGATCTCCGCCGTCTTCGGCGTGGGCGTCGCGGCGTTCATCGCCTACAAGACGGGCGAGGCCAAGGGGTTCTTCCTCTTCGGCATCTGGCAGAGCGTCGTGTACGGCAGCGCGTTCCTGCTGTCGATCATCGTGCGCCGGCCGCTCGCCGGCGTGATCTGGACGTTCCTCAACGGCAGAGACCGCTCCTGGCGCGACGACAAGGCCTCGGTCCGCGACTACGACATCGCGACCTTCGTGTGGGCCCTGGTCTTCTTCGCCCGCTTCGTGGTCCAGCGCTGGCTCTACGACGAGGACCAGGTCGGCTGGCTCGCCGTCGCCCGCCTCGGCATGGGCTACCCGCTGATGGCCATCGCCCTGCTCGCCACGGTCTGGGCGGTTCGCCGCGCCGACAAGCGCCTCAAGGCAGCCGAGGAGGCCGAGGCCAAGGTCAAGGCGGAGGCCGAGGCCGAGGACGTGCTGGCACGCACGGCCGACGACCTGCTCACCCCGGACATGGACGAGCTCAAGCGCGTCGTCGACGCCGAGTCCCGCGACAAGTCCAGAGACTGACCCCGCTCCACTTCTGACGCGGCCGGCGCCTCCCAATTTGGGGGGGGCGGCCGCGTTCGGTTGTGCGCATGTCGATGAAGGGGCCGCTCGGTG
This sequence comes from Lentzea sp. NPDC102401, assembly GCF_044765805.1. NCBI lineage: Bacteria > Bacillati > Actinomycetota > Actinomycetes > Pseudonocardiales > Pseudonocardiaceae > Lentzea > Lentzea sp. NPDC102401. The sequence goes on from NZ_JBIWKS010000016.1 coordinate 195,515, forward strand.
GCGATGAGGTCGCCCGGCTGATCGCCGTCAGGGAGCGTCGCCGGAGTCTCGACCACGTGTGCCCAGGCGTGACCGTCAGACGCTGATATCCGATATATCGGCTCGGGGCGCCTGCTCGTCTTCGCCCGTCCTTGCTCACGCCGCCGCCCGCCCGGATGCAAAAAACGTTTGCGGACGTCCGCAAAAGACTCATTGCAAAGGTGCCCGAAAGGGCATGTAGGCGCGTGAGGCCAGGGCTGAGAGCGCGATATATCGGATGTCGGCGACGGGTCAGGACGGGCCGAGCACGGTTCGCAGTTCGTCGCGCCCCGTCACGCCGAGAACCCCGTAGATCGCGTGCAGGTGGTTGTCGACGGTGCGCTTGGACGTGTGGAGTTGTTCGGCGATCTGCTGGTTGGTGAGCCCGGACGTGGCGAGGCGGGCGACCTCGGCCTGGCGCCGGGTCAGGTGGGTGAGGTCGTCGGCGCGCAGGGCCGGGGTGCGGACGCCGTCGAAGTCGCGCATCAGCAGGGCCTGGCGGGCGGAGGCCTGGGAGGCGGCGCGGGCGTTGCCCTGGGCTCGGTGCAGGCGGGTGGCGGCGGCGAGGGCCTCGGCGGCGTAGAGGGTGGCGCCCAAGCGCTGGAAGTCCGTTGCCGTGGCCTCCAGCGCGGTCGGTGCGGCGTGCGCGAGGGCGGTCGCGTGTGCCACGTAGGCCGCTGTCATCGGGTCGTTCATCGTGGCCGTGAGGGTCGTGAGGCGCAGGGACGTGTCCACGCCGAGACGGGCGGCGTTGTGCAGGGCCATCGCTTCGTTTCCGCGCGCTCCCAGTTCGGCGCATTCGTCGGCGGCGGCCATCGCGGCGTCTGCGGCGGCGCGGAGATCGCCGGTGCCGGCGAGCACCTGGGAACGGGTCACCGAGACCGTGGTTCCGGTCAGGCGCCACGCCGGGCGGCGGGCCTTCTCGGCGCGGGCCAGGGCTTCCTGGGCCAGGGCGGCGTCGCCGCAGATCGCCGCAGAGCCGGCCAGGTTCGCCAGTGCGATGGCGTCGAAGATCAACGGACGCGAGCGGGATTTCGGGCTGCCTTCGCGGGCCAGACGCAGCGCTTGGGAGCCGTGGCCTCGCATGCGCGCGCAGAACGACAGCACGCCGTAGAGCGACGTCGCGCCGGTGAAGGCCAACTCGTCGAACGTTCGGTTGTGCATCGTCAGCGCGAGGGCTTCCGCCTCGGCGAGGTTGCCGGCGAACGCCAGCGCGAAGCAACGCATGCGCAGAGCGCCATCGTCGGGCTCGGACAAGTCCTCCAACGCCTCGTAGGCGGCGATCTCCTCCGAAACCTCGCGATAGCGGCCCGCGTGCAGGAGGCACAGCGCTCTGGTGCGTCGCAAGTGGACGGTCAGATGCGGGGCCACGGGCTGATAGGTGCTCTCCAGCACTGTCGCCACGTGGCCGTGTTGCGCGGCCTCGATCACCCGGACGACCTGAAGCCAGTCGCGCAGGTCGGCGGGGAGGCCGGGCACGTCGACGCGGTCGAGCACCGCGGCGGCGGCGTCCGCGTCGCCGAGGCCGAAGTGGAGGTTCATCGACCGGGTGGCGCCGAGGCGGCTCAGGTCCTCCGCCGACAGCGGGCCCGCCATCACGTCCGCCAGCGTCACCTCGGCCTGGTCGGGTGCGCGGCCGTGCATCAGGACCTGGCCGAACACGTGCCCGACGCGGTTCAGCCCGCCCGCATCGACGGCGCCGCGGCACAGGCGTTCGGCGAGCGCCACGTCCTGTGCGGCCCAGGCCTGTTCGGCGGCCGCGGCGAGCAGGTTCACCGAGATGAGCGAGCCGCCGTCCAGTCGCCAGGTGGCGATGCGCATCAGGTCTTCACGGCGGCGTGCGCCCGTTGCTTCCAGTGCGGTGGCCAATGCGCGTTGGTGTGACTGCGCGCGCAACGTCGGGCACGTCGTGCGAAGCAGGCTGCCGTACAACGGGTGCCCGAGCCGCACGACCACGCGGCGCCCCGACGGCACGACACGGATCAACCCGCGCGTCTCCAGGTCGTCGAGCGTCTCTTCCCGCACCAGTGACGCCAGCAGGTCCAGTTCCACCGGCTCGGAATAGGCGAGCAGTTCAAGCGCGTGCCGGTGCGGCGGTTCCAGCCGGCCTAGGTTGGACCGCACGAGTTCCGCGAGCCGTCCGCCGAGCTCGATCGCGCCGTGCCACGACCAGATGCCGTCCTCCGCGCGCAACGCTCCCATCGCGCGGCCCGACACGACGAGTTCCCTGAGGTACAAGGGGTTTCCCGCGCTGCCCGACCACAGCAGCGACGCCGACGGGGTGTCGATCGGTCCGTCCAGCGCGCGTTCGAGCAGCAGATCGGACTCGGCCCGTGACAGGTCGCCCAGCGGGTAGCGTCGCAGCAATCCCTCCTGCCACAGCTCCGTGCGCTCACCGGGCCGCGAAGTCACCAGCACCCGCGCGTGTCCGTGCCGGATCACGTGGTGCAGCAACGCGACGGAGGCGTCATCGAGCAGATGCGCGTCGTCCACCACGATCGTCAACGGCCGCGGCGAATCCAGAAGATGCTCCACGGCGCGACCGAGCGGGTTCGCCGTGCGCATGTCGGCGGGCAGCATCGCGGCCATCGCCCCGAACGGGATCGTCGACGTCGCCACCGTCGCGTAACAGCGCCGCACGGTCAGACCGGTGCGCTCCAGCCGTGCCACGACCTCGTCCGTGAGCCGGGTCTTGCCCACACCGGCGGGACCGACGAGTGCGGCACCCTTCTCGTCGGCTGCGGTGAGCGTGGACATCACGTCCTCGAGCTCCCGTACTCTGCCCACGAACGGCCACACAACTCGCAGTGTGCCGAAGGTCCGGCTCACCGCGCACATCGATTTACGCGCCTTGGCCGAACAACGCGCGCAAGCCACCCCGTCCCGTCACGCCCACCGCCGCGTACGTCGTGTGCAGATGGTTGTCCACGGTGCGTTTGGCGATCGCCAGCCGTTCGGCGATCTCCACGTTCGTCAGCCCGGCCACAGCCAGCCGCGCGATTTCCAACTGGCGTGGCGTCAACGCGGCGAGCGTGCTCGTCACCACCAGACCGGGCGTGGTCGCGCCGTCGAACGACTCCGCGAGCGCCGCAGCCTGCCGCTCCAGCCGGTCCGCGTCACGAGGCCGGTCGTGCAACCGCGAGAGCCTGCTGGCCTCTGCGAGCGCCTCGGCCGCGTACAACGCGGCACCGCACGCCGTGAACGCCGCCGCCACCTCCTCCAGCCCCGCCGGGTCACGCAACGCGCGCGCCTGGGCGTGCGAGGCGTACGCGGTCGTGAGCGGATCTTTGCGCGACTTCGCGAGCTCCAGCAGACGAGGCGAGGTGTCCGCGCCGAACCGTGCGGCGTCGTGCAGCGACCCGATCTCCTCGGAATACGCGCCGTGCGCCCGAGCCAAGGCCGCGTTGTCCAACGCGGTCTGCATCGCTTCGTTGACGCGCCCGGCGCTCGCGAGCACCCATGACCGTGCGGTCCCCACGGCGAACTGCGTGATACGCCACGCGGGACGCAACCCGGCTTCTGCGCGAGCCAACGCGCGGAAGGCGCGATCCGACTGCCCCTGCAACGCCGCACCGGCCGCGAACTCGGCCAGCAGCAGCACGTCCCACATCATCGGCAGCGCGGCCGGGTCCGGAACGCCCTCGGCGGTGATCCGCACCGCCGACGCGGCCCTTCCCCGCAACCGGGCGCTCTGACTCAGCAACACCCGCGGCGGCACCTGCGTGACCGGCCAGCGGTCCTCCTCGATCACCTCGGCCAGCGTCTGCGCGCCCTGCCTCTCCGCCCCCACGAGATCACCGCACCGCAGAGTGCTCTCGTTGCGCACACCGTTCGCCGCGCTCATCAACGACGGGAACCGCCCCGCTGTCGCCAGCACGGCCTCATGGTTGTCCTCGACCCGTGCGATGGCCTCGGTGTAGCGGCCCGCGAACTGGTCTGCGAACGCCAGCACCTGCCGTCCCGCCGTCGCCGCCCAACCGCCCTCGGCGATCAGCAGCTCTCCACCGAGCCGTGCGATTCCCAACGGCGCTGCCTCCAGCGCGAACGTCAGTGCGAAGAACAGCACCGCATGCTCCGACTCGGCCGGCAGCTCCCGTGCGGTGACGAGATCCAGCACGGCCACGGCGGCGTCCTCGTCACCGAGGCCGAAGAACAGGTTGTACGCGCGCGTACAGCCGACCTGGATCACCGTCAGCACGTCGCCGCCCGCTGCCATGGTCTCGGCGAGCACCTCCTCGGCCTGTGCGCACTGACGTTGGTACATCAGCACAAGACCCAGCACGAGCCCCACGCGTAATGTCGCCCCACGGGCCATGGCGGCGCGCGAGAGCCGTTCCGCGAGCTCCCAGTCCTGAGCGGACAGTGCGTGCTCGGCGGCCCGGGCCAGCACGTCCGGCGACTCGGCCGTCCCGCTGTCGAGCCGCCACGTCGCGACGCGCACCGCGTCATCAGGCCGGTCCGCGCCTTCCGATTCGAGCCGGTCGGCCAGTGCGCGGCGATGCGCTCGCGCCCGCAGAGTCGGGCACGTCGCTCGTAGGCGCGCGCTGTAGAGCGGATGCGCGACGCGCGCACGTCCGTCATCACCGACGCGCACGAACCCCATGTCCACGAGGTCCTGCGGAACGGGCAACAACCTGGATTCGAGCGGTTCGCCGTACGCGAGCAGCTCCAACGCCCGCCGCTGCGGTTCCGCGAGCCGCCCCAGCGTCAGGTCGACGAGCTCGGCGAGCCGCCCGGACAGCTCCAGCGGCCCGCTCCAGTGCCACCCGCGCACGGTCTCCGTCAGCGCGCCGGAGTGCCGTCCCGCGGCGACGAGTTCTTTGAGGTACAACGGATTTCCCTGGCTGTTCACCCACACCAGGTTCCGCGTCGAGGCGTCGGCAGGTCCGCCGAGAGCCGTCGCCAGCAACGCGCCCGCGCGTTCCTGGTCCAGCGCGTCGACCCCGACGACGGTCAACCCCTCCATGCCCCAACCGGACCGTGCGGTGCAGATGACCCGCGTCAGCCGGTGACGCACAAGATGCTGCAACACCAACAACGACGCTTCGTCGAGGAGATGCGCGTCATCGACCGACAACACCCGCCGCCCGCCACGAGAGAGATGTTCTGCGGCCGCGCGCACGGACGACGACGGCAGGATCGACCCCCGCGAGACAGGCAGGTCGATGGGCACGAGCGACGCGATCGCGCCGAGCGGAATCCGGGACGTGGCGACCGTGGCGTAACAACGCACCACCGGGTGGGGCACGGCGGCGAGCGCCTCGGCGGCCAGACGTGTCTTGCCCACGCCCGGAGGACCGGACAGCAGCACCGCGCCGTCCACGGCCAACGCCCGCAACGCGGTCCGAAGCTCTCTCTCGCGCCCGACCAGGGGCAGCTGATCGCTCACAGGTGGTAAGTGCTCGCTTCCGATGCGCAGATACCGGACCGGACGAGCATGCCCTGTATCAGGCGGTGAGCGGCAGACGTCGAAAGTCCATGAACCTTCTCCAACGCAAGGCCGCGATCCTGGCAGCACTGACCCTCGTCGCCGGTGGCGTCCTCGTGACGTCCTCCGTGGCGCAGGCGCAGAACACCATCTACGTCCAGTCGAAGTTCAACGGCCGGTGCATGACGGCGGCGACCGGGCAGAACGGTGCCGGCGTCATCATGGTCGACTGCCAGAACGCCCTCACCCAGCGCTGGTACTGGGACGGGCTGAGACTGCGCAACGCCGACGGCGGCAGATGCCTCACCGCCGCATGGGGCAACCTCGACAACGGCGCCCACCTGCAGATGTACGACTGCCAGGCGAGCAACAACGCCTTCCAGCTGTTCTACCGCCCCGCCTCGACGACCGCGGAGGTCGGCCGGATCCGGTCGTGGCAGTCCGGCAACCGGTGCGTCGAGATCGCGGGCTCGAACTGGTGGAACGGCGCCTCCGTGCAGCTGTGGGACTGCCACGGAGGCGGCAACCAGTACTGGTGGGCCTAGTACCCCAGCGCGGTCTTGATGTCCTGCTCGACGGCGGCGGTGGTGACGAACAACAGCTCATCGCCGCCTTCGAGCGTGTCGTCCGGCTGCGGCACGATGACCCGCCCGCCACGCAGGATCGTCACCAGAGCGGCGTCACGGGGCAGCTCCAGCTCCGAGACCGCACGGCCGGCGAACGGCGTCGACTCGTCGAGCGTGATCTCCACGAGGTTCGCCTGGCCCTGACGCAACGTCATCAGCCGTACGACGTCACCGATCGTCACGGACTCCTCGACCATGGCGGCCAACAGCCGTGGCGTCGACACGGCGACGTCGACACCCCACGACTCGGTGAAGAGCCATTCGTTCGTCGGGTCGTTCACACGCGCGATGACGCGACGGACCGCGAACTCCGTCTTGGCCAGAAGCGACACCACGAGGTTGACCTTGTCGTCACCGGTCGCGGCGATCACCACGTCGCACAGGTGCATGCCCGCGTCCTCCAAAGAGGACAACTCACACGCGTCGGCCTGCACCCACTCGGCCTGCTCGACCGAGTTCGGGTCGAAGTGCTTGCGGTCCCGCTCGATGAGCATGACCTGGTGCCCGTCCGAGACGAGCTCCTGCGCGATGGACCGCCCCACCGCTCCCGCACCAGCGATAGCGATCCGCATCAGCTCTCCTCCGGTGCCTGCAGCGCCGCCGCCGCGACGTCGGTGATCGTGCCGGACAGCGCCGCCACGTAGATGGTGTCGTCGGCCTGCACGACGGTCTTGCCGTCGGGCAGCACGCCCGTGCCGAAGCGCATCACGAACGCCACGCGCGCGCCGATCGCCTCTTCGAGCTCGCGCACCGGCTGCCCGACCCACGCCTCGTCGACCTCGATCGGCAGCACCGCCACGGTCCCGGACGGGTCGCGCCACGCCGTCGCCGCGCCTTCTGGCAGCAACATCCGCAGGAACCGGTCGGTCGACCACGGCACCGTCGCCACGGTCGGGATTCCCAGCCGCTCGTACACCGCGGCGCGCTTGTGGTCGTAGATGCGCGCGACGACGTGCTCGACTCCGAACGTCTCGCGCGCGACCCGCGCCGAGATGATGTTCGAGTTGTCACCGCTGGAGACCGCCGCGAACGCGCCCGCGCGCTCGACACCCGCCTCGATCAGGACATTGCGGTCGAAACCGTTGCCGACGACCTGCTGCCCGTGGAAGTCGCTGCCCAGCCTGCGGAACGACTGCGGGTCCTTGTCGATCACGGCGACCTGGTGTTCGAGTCGCTCCAGAGCCCTGGCCAGGGACGCCCCCACCCGGCCACACCCCATGATCACCACGTGCACGACATGCCTCCTCAGGCGAACTCTCCGCAGAACCTACCGAGCATTAGCCCGTCCCGGTGAGCGGACCCCTTACGCTCTGCCGGTGTCCAAGCTCGCCACCGCTGCCAAACGCCTCCTCGTCGGACGGCCGTTCCGCAGTGATCGCCTCGCGCACACCCTCCTGCCCAAACGCATCGCCCTGCCCGTGTTCGCCTCCGACGCCATGTCGTCGGTCGCGTACGCGCCGGAGGAGATCTTCCTGATGCTGTCGGTGGCGGGCCTGAGCGCCTACGCACTGGCACCGTGGGTGGGTGTCGCGGTCGTCCTGGTCATGCTCACGGTCGTCGCGAGCTATCGGCAGAACGTGCACGCCTATCCGTCCGGCGGCGGTGACTACGAGGTCGCGACGGTCAACCTGGGACGCAGAGCAGGACTCACGGTGGCGAGCGCCCTGCTCGTCGACTACATCCTCACGGTCGCGGTGTCGATCTCGGCGGCGGCGGCGAACATCGGTTCGGCCATCCCGTTCGTGGCGACGCACAAGGCGGAGTTCGCGGTCGCCGCGATCGTCGTTCTCACGGCGATCAACCTGCGCGGTATCCGTGAGTCCGGCACCGCGTTCGCCATCCCCACCTACGCGTTCATGATCGGCATCATGGGCCTGATCGGCTACGGCCTCATCCGCGGCTTCGTGATGGGCGACGACATGCGGGCGGAGAGCTCCGGCCTGGAGATCCACGCCGAGCAGGACCACCTCATGGGCCTCGCCTTCGCGTTCCTGGTCATGCGGGCGTTCTCGTCCGGCTGTGCCGCGCTCACCGGCGTCGAGGCGATCAGCAACGGCGTGCCCGCGTTCCGCAAGCCCAAGTCCCGCAACGCCGCGACGACGCTGCTGCTGATGGGCGGTATCTCGGTGACCATGCTGATGGGCCTGATCGTGCTCGCCCAGCTGACCGACGTGCGGATGGCCGAGTTCCCCAAACAGCAGATCACGAACGCCCCTGCGGACTACGAGCAGAAGACGATGCTGGCCCAGATCGCGGGCGCGGTGTTCGACAACTTCCCGCCCGGCTTCTACTTCGTCACCGCGGTGACCGCGCTGATTCTCGTGCTCGCGGCGAACACCGCGTTCAACGGCTTCCCGGTGCTCGGCTCGATCCTCGCCCAGGACCGCTACCTGCCGCGGCAGCTGCACACCCGCGGCGACCGGCTGGCGTTCTCCAACGGCATCGTGTTCCTGGCCGGGTTCGCGGTCGTGCTGGTGATCGCGTTCGACGCCGAGGTGACCCGGCTGATCCAGCTCTACATCGTCGGCGTGTTCGTGTCGTTCACGCTGAGCCAGCTCGGCATGATCAAGCACTGGCACCGGCTGCTCGAGACCGAGACCGACGAGCAGGCACGCCGGCGGATGCGGCGGTCGCAGGCGATCAACACGTTCGGTCTCGTCATGACCGCGACCGTGCTGGTCATCGTGCTGATCACCAAGTTCACCAAGGGCGCCTGGATCGCCATCGCCGCGATGGCCGCCATCTACGCGTTGATGACGGCGATCCGCAAGCACTACGACACCGTCGCCGAGGAACTGCGCAAGCAGGAGCGCGTGCGCACCATGCCCGCGCGCAACCACGCGATGGTGCTGGTGTCCAAACTGCACATGCCGACGCTGCGGGCGTTGTCCTACGCCAAGGCCGTGCGTCCCGACGTGCTGGAGGCCGTCACGGTCAACGTCGACGACGACGACACGCGCCGGCTCGTCGCGGAGTGGGAGAAGGAGAACTTCAAGATCCCGCTGAAGGTGATCGAGTCTCCCTATCGGGAGATCACCAAGCCCATTCTCGACTACGTCAAGCGCGTCAAGACGGACAACCCGCGCGACGTTGTTACCGTGTTCATTCCCGAGTACGTGGTCGGCCACTGGTGGGAGCAGCTGCTGCACAACCAGAGCGCGTTGCGGCTCAAGGGAAGGCTGCTTTTCCAGCCGGGTGTGATGGTGACCAGTGTCCCGTGGCAGCTCGAATCCTCGGTGAAGGTCAAGGACAAGGACGTCATCGCGCCCGGCGCTGTCCGAAGGGGACTTGACGACCGATGAGCACCACCAAGGAAGACTGGACCGGACGCAAGTTCGAAGTAGAAGTAGGACCTGTCGCCCACGGCGGGCATTTCGTCGCACGGCACGAGGGGCGCGTTCTGTTCGTGCGTCACGCGCTGCCCGGCGAACGCGTCGTGGTGTCGGTGTACGAGGACAACGGCGGCTCGTTCTGCCGTGCCGACGCCGTGGAGATCCTGGAGCCGTCACCGGACCGCGTCGAGGCGCCGTGCCCGTTCAGCGGGCCGGGGATGTGCGGTGGCTGCGACTTCCAGCACGTCTCGTGGGACGCGCAACGGGAGCTGAAGGCCGAGGTCGTCCGCGAGCAGCTGGCGAGGCTCGCCAAGATCGAACGCGACGTGGTCGTGGAGGCGCTGCCGGGCGGCCCGCTGGAGTGGCGGACCCGGATCCGGATGGCCGTCGGCCGTGACGGAAAGCCGGGCTTCCGCGGTCTGCGTTCCCACGATGTGATCCCGATCGACCACTGTGTGATCTCCCGGCCGGGCATGGTCGAGTCGGTGACCGACCGAAAGTGGCGGGCGCAGGAGCTCACGATCGTCCAGGACGGTGACGGCAACCGTCATGTGGGTGAGGTGCGTGGCCGACACACCACGCGACGCGCCGGAACCGGTACGGCCGTCGAGACCGCCGCCCAACGAAAGTGGCGAGTTTCGGCCGATGGTTTCTGGCAGGTCCACCCGGCCGCCGCGGACACGTTCGCGTCCGTCGTGGGGGAGTGGGCCGCGGCCGAGCCGGGGCAACGCGCGTGGGACCTCTACGGTGGCGCGGGCCTCTTCGCGTCCGTGCTGGGACGGCAGGTCGGCGAAAGCGGATCCGTGCTGGTCGTGGAGTCCTTCCCCGGTGCCGTGGAGGACGGCCGGCGCAACCTCCGCCGCATGTCACAGGTGGAGTGGGTGGCGGACAAGGTGGAGCTCGCCGTGACCCGCAAACTGCCCGTCGAGAACCCCCACGTCGTGGTCCTCGACCCCCCTCGCAAGGGGGCGGGCAAGGTCGTTGTGGCTGAAGTCGCACGACGCCGTCCCGAACGGGTCGTCTACGTCGCCTGCGACCCCGCCGCGCTGGCCCGCGACCTGGCCGAATTCACAGTTCAGGGGTACCGGCTCGCGCAGCTGCGGGCGTTCGACGCGTTCCCCATGACCCATCACATGGAGTGCATCGCCCTGCTCGTGCCTGAGACGAGCTGAGGCAGCGTCTCAGTCGCGTCTCCGTAGACTGAGCCGAAGTCTTCAGGAGTGAGGTGGGCGTGGTGACCCTGCTGGAGTCCGTGCACGGACCAGCTGATCTGAAACGGATGGACGAGGCGCAGCTGTCGCGCCTGTGTGAGGAGATCCGGCGTTTCCTGGTCGACAAGGTGTCCAAGACGGGCGGGCACCTGGGCCCCAACCTGGGTGTCGTCGAGCTGACCGTGGCACTGCACCGGGTCTTCGACTCGCCGCAGGACCCGATCGTGTTCGACACCGGTCACCAGTCGTACGTGCACAAGATCGTCACGGGCCGCCGCGACGGCTTCGACCGGCTGCGCAAGATGGGCGGCATGTCGGGCTATCCGTCGCGGTCGGAGTCCGAGCACGACGTGCAGGAGAGCTCGCACGCCTCCACGGCGCTGTCCTACGCGGACGGCCTGGCGAAGGCGAAGCAGATCAACGGCGCCCACGGCCACGTGGTCGCCGTCGTCGGTGACGGCGCGCTGACCGGCGGCATGTGCTGGGAGGCGTTGAACAACATCGCGGCGGACAAGACCCGTCCCGTCGTGATCGTGGTCAACGACAACGGCCGCTCGTACTCACCGACGATCGGTGGTCTCGCGGACCACCTGTCGTCGCTGCGGCTGCGTCCCGGCTACGAGCGCGTGCTGGAGAAGGGCAAGAGCGCGCTGCAGCAGACGCCGTTCTTCGGCAAGCCCCTCTACGCCGCGCTGCACGCCGCCAAGCGCGGCATCAAGGACGCGCTGGCGCCGCAGGCGATGTTCGAGGACCTCGGCCTCAAGTACATCGGCCCGGTCGACGGCCACGACATGGCGACGCTGGAAGCAGCACTGCAGCGCGCCAAGTCGTTCGGCGGCCCGGTGATCGTGCACGCGGTCACCCGCAAGGGCATGGGGTTCGCGCCGGCCGAGAACCACGAGGCCGACCAGATGCACGCCACCGGCGTCATCGACCCGATCACCGGCGAGGACGTCAAACCGTCCAGCCGGACCTGGACGCACGTGTTCTCCGACGCGCTGGTGCAGGTCGGCCGCGAGCGTTCCGACATCGTGGCGATCACCGCCGCGATGCAGGGGCCCACCGGACTCGACCCGTTCGCCAAGGCGTACCCGGAGCGCTTCTTCGACGTCGGCATCGCCGAGCAGCACGCGCTGACGTCCGCAGCCGGTCTGGCGATCGGCGGTCTGCACCCGGTCGTGGCCGTCTACGCGACATTCCTCAACCGCGCGTTCGACCAGTTGCTGATGGACGTCGCGCTGCACAAGCAGGGCGTCACGGTCGTGCTGGACCGGGCCGGCGTCACCGGTCCGGACGGCGCGTCGCACCACGGCATGTGGGACATGTCGATCCTCGGCGTCATCCCCGGCGTCCACGTGGCGGCGCCGCGTGACGCCGGCACGCTGGTCGAGGAGCTGCGCGAGGCCGTGGCGATCTCGGACGCGCCGTCGGTGATCCGCTACCCGAAGGCCTCGGTCGGCCCGGACCTGCCCGCGTTGGAGCGCGTGGGTTCCGTGGACGTGCTTCGGCGCTCGGGCAACGACGTGCTGCTGGTGACGGTCGGCGCGTTGGGCGGGCTTGGTCTCGAGGCCGCGCAACGGCTGGAGGACCAGGGCATCGGCGTGACGGTCGTCGACCCGCGGTGGATCTACCCGATGTCGGTGGACCTCGTGGAGATGGCCGCGTCGCACAAGCTCGTGGTGACGGTCGAGGACGGTGGCCGCCACGGTGGCTTCGGCTCCTCTCTCGCGGCCGCGCTGCGCGATGCCGACGTCGACGTACCGTTGCGCGACATCGCTCTGCCGCAGCGCTTCCACGACCACGGTGACCGTGGCGAAGTGCTGGCGTTGTGCGGCATCACCGCGCAGGACGTCGCACGGCGCGTGACGGAGTGGGCCGCTCGCCTGGAGTGCCTGCCCGTGGAAATGGACGCGCCCGCGGAGAAGTAGTTCGGCTAATCTCCACCTCGCGCCGCCTTCCGCGGCCCGGCAGGACTTCCTCGCCGGGTTCCGCTGTCGGGGCGGCGCTGGCGCTGAGAGGCACCGGGTTCAACTCCTGAGCGCCACGACCCCGGCCGCACACGGGGGCGACGAACTTTGCGAGTCCCTTGTGGACTCCCGTTCGCCGCTCCGCCGGCCGGGGTCGTGGTCTGTCCGGACGAGGTGGAGACGATGAAGCACACGTTGTACCCGTGGGAGCGGGGTGTTCGGTTCGATCGCGGTGTTCTGGTGGGTGAGGTGGAGCCCGGCCAGCACAAGTTCCCGCGACACGTGGTGCTGCACCGTGTCGACGTTCGTCCGCGCACGATGACTCCTGCCGCACAGGACGTACCCACGTCTGACGGCGTGCTTGTGCGCGTGACCGTTGTCGTGCGGTGGGCCGTGTCCTCGGCGACGACGTTCGTGGTGGCGTCCGCCGGGCCTGAGGCCGAGCTCTACACGGCCGTGCAGCTGGCGTTGCGCGGTGCGGTGCTGACGCGCGTGCACTCGGCGGTTGACGCTGAGCGCGACGCCATCGCCGCCGAGGTGCTTGTCGCCGTGGCCGCGAGGGCCGCCGAACTCGGCGTCACCGTGTCCGACCTGGCCGTTCGCGATGTCGTCATGCCCGGTGAGCTGCGGCGTGCGGCGCTGGCCGAGCTGGTGGCGGCGTCCGAGGGACGTGCGGCTCTGGAGCGGGCGCGTGGGGAGACGGCGGCGCTGCGGTCGTTGCTGAACGCGGCCCGGCTGGCGGAGGAGCACCCGGCGTTGCTGGAGATCCGCGCACTGCAGACCGCCTCGACGGTCGTGGTCGATCGGCCTGCACGCAGGAAGTGAAGGTGTCGTTAAGCGCCTTCTCAGGTGAATGTGGCACCTTTGAGGCGTGCGGATTCTGGTAGTCGAGGACGAGGCGCCTCTGGCCGACGCGATCGCTCGCGGCCTGAGGCGCGAAGGCATGGCCGTGGACGTCGCCTACGACGGCGAGAGCGGGCACGAGAAGTCGACCGTCACGCGGTACGACGTGGTCGTGCTCGACCGCGACCTCCCTGGGATGTCCGGCGACGAGCTGTGCAAGGAGATCCTCAGCTCCGGCGCGCTCACCAGGGTCATGATGCTGACGGCGAGCGGGTCCATCGAAGATCGCGTGTCCGGCCTGTCGCTGGGCGCGGACGACTACCTCGCGAAGCCGTTCGCGTTCCCCGAACTGGTCGCGCGCGTGCGGGCGCTGGCCCGGCGCGCGACCCCGGCGACGCCGCCCGTGCTCGCCGCTCAGGACGTCGAACTGGACCCGGCGCGGCGCACCGTGTCGCGCGGCGGGCAGCCGATCGAGCTGACCCGTAAGGAGTTCGGCGTCCTCGAGGTGCTGCTCGCGGCCAAGGGATCGGTCGTCAGCAGCGAAGAGCTGCTTGAGCGCGTGTGGGACGAGAACGCCGATCCGTTCACCACGACCGTGCGCGTCACCGTGATGACGTTGCGCAAGAAGCTGGGCGAGCCGGGCATCATCGACACCGTCGTGGGCTCGGGCTATCGGGTCCCCAGTGCCTCGAACGGCTCTGCAGAGGACTGACCTGTGCGCCGACGCGGGCCAGGACTGCGTCTCCGGATCACGCTGCTCACCACCGCGCTCGTCGCCGTGGTGAGTGCTGTCCTGCTCTTCCTCGGCTGGACGCTGGTCGGACGGGTCTTCGACTCGTCGCCGTCGTTCCCCTCCGACACCCAGGTCACGGTCGACGGCGTCACCGTCACCGTGAAGGTGCTGACCGACGCGTTGACGGCCACCGCGCGTCAGGACCTGCTGCGCGCCGGACTGATCGCGTTCGCGTGCATGGTCGTAGCTGCTGCTGTCCTGGCGTGGACGTTCACCGGCCGTGTCCTGCAGCCACTGCACGACGTGACGGGTGCCGCCCGCCGGTTGTCGGCGGAGTCACTGGGGTCGCGATTGCGGCTGGAGGGTCCGCGTGACGAGGTCGCGGAGCTCGCGGACACGTTCGACTCGATGCTCGACCGGCTGGAAGCTGCCTTCGACTCGCAGCGCCGGTTCGTGGCGAACGCATCGCACGAACTGCGCACTCCTCTCTCAGTGGTGCGCACCGAACTGGACGTGACTCTGTCCGATCCAGACGCCGACGTCGAAGAGCTGCGACGCATGGCCGGTGTCGTGCGTGCGGCGGGGGAGCGCGCCGAACAGTTGGTGTCGGCGCTGCTGCTGCTCGCGCGCACGGACGGCATCGGGCTCGCGGTTCGTGAACCAGTGGATCTGTCCGCGGTGGTCGAGTCCGCGTGGAAGGCGACACGGGCCGAGGCCGAGGCACGGAACCTGCGCGCGGTGTTCCGGTGTGTGCCGGCGCTCGCGGTCGGGGATCCCGCGCTGTTGGAGCGCATCGCCGGCAACCTGCTGGAGAACGCCATCCGGCACAACCACGTCGGCGGATGGATCGAGACGGTGGTGGAGACGGGACCGCAGTGGTCGGTGCTGCGGGTGTCGTCGTCCGGTCAGCTGATCCCGCCGGACCGGGTGGAGGAGCTGTTCGAGCCGTTCCGCCGCGGGGGCAAGGACCGGACCAGCCAGTCCGGCACGGGTCTCGGGCTCTCGATCGTGCGTGCCGCGGTGGCCGCTCATGGCGGGTTTGCGCAGGCAGTGGCCGTGCCGACCGGTGGTCTGTCGGTCTCCGTGCACCTGCCGGCCGCACCTCGCTGACGCCGGATACAAGATTGTCGGCGTGGCCCCGGTCACACTGTGCGTCGATCTTGGCGGGTTTGGGCCGTCCGCGTAGTGTCTGACCTGCGGTTACGCCGTTAGTGACCCCCGATTTGGATCTCCTGGGGTGCCCGTGTAAATTTCTCCATGCCAGCACGGAACGGGCCGGAAAACACAGCCGGAACGGAGTGCGGCGAAAGACTTCTAAGCCTGACACAGCCCCGGAAGTGACTCTCCTCGGAGATGAGCTGCGGTGTGCGCGTGTTCTTTGAGAACTCAACAGCGTGCCGAAACACAGCCAGTAATATATGAATTACCTCCTCGTCGAGGTAGTTCCTTTG
>NZ_JBIWKS010000017.1:0-37884 GCF_044765805.1 Lentzea sp. NPDC102401
CCCGTGTTGCTCCGCACCCGACTCCACGCCACCAGAAGGAACGCAGGATCGGCAACGAGATTGTACAGATCGCCGAACTGGCGATGAGGATCATCAACCGCCCAACGGTGCAGCTTGGCCTGGATCTCCAGTACCCGGCGTTCCGCGTTGAACAACGCGGCCTCCAGCGCGTCGGTGTTCACCAACGACCTCCTGGCATTCCAGCATCCGCACTGCTGGCTTGCTGGCCCCCTTCGCCATGTGGACGGCTTTGTCGGGTAGCCGGAGCGCATTGCTGCGCCCCGGCCCCCTCAGAACCGTGCGTGCCACTCGTCGCGGCACACGGCTCAAGCAAGCCCTGATGGCGTGCAGGCAGGCAGAAGTGCTTGACCTTCCGAGTCGCCGGTCATGTGCCGGCGTTTGCAGGAGGTGTGCACGAGACGGACGACCGTGTTCGACGTGCCGAGTCCGCTGTCGACGCTGACGTGATGTCTCGTCATCGCCTTGCGGATGACGACCATCCACTGTTCCCACTCGTGCGGGCTCTGCGGCTGGTGGTCTGCGTGCAAGAGGAGTTCACTGCAAAGCGGGCAGCGCCCGTCTTGCAGTTTCAGCAGCCGCAGACCGAATGTGTCGATCGGCGGCGGTGCTCCCTTGCGTCGTCGCTCAGCCCAGTAGTCAGCCAGGCTCGGATCGTCTGGCGACGACGTGCCGGGGACCATCTGGTGTCGGACGATCTTTGTCCAGGCGAACTTGCGTAGGTGGGCGTTGGTGTCACGGTCACCGAGAACCCATCTGTCCTGTCTGGACTTGTTGAACTGGCCGAAGTACCGGTTGACGATCCAGTGCTTCGGCTTGTTCTGGTGGCCGTGCTTGGCCCACTTGTAGCTGAGCTTCCACATGTAGTCGTCCAGCGCCGTGAACGCCGCGCTGGACACCACCGTCCGGTAGTAGGCCGTCCAGCCGCGCACGATCGGATCGAGCGCGCGCAGCACCGAACTGACATTGGCCCCACGCAAGGCTTTCATCTCAGTGCGGAGCCGTTCCCGGATCCGTCTCAAGGCCGCCGTGCTCGGCTTGATCAGCAGCTTGCCGTCATAACGGCGGACGTTGAACCCCAAGAAGTCGAAGCCATCCCGCTCAACGTGCATGATGCGTGTCTTGTCCTCGTTGAACGCCAGACCTCTCGGGGCCAGCCAATCGGCAAGCCGTGCCTTGACCTGTTCGGCCTCGTCGCGTGAATGACACAACGCGACCAGGTCGTCGGCATACCTGATCACCGCCGGGCAGCCCTCCACCGACTCGGCGGCACGCGTGCCGAGCTTGCGGTAGCGGACACCGGCGGCCTGTTCCAATCCATGCAAGGCAACGTTGAGCAACAAGGGACTGACGACTCCACCTTGAGGAGTTCCCTCCTCGGTCGGAGTCATCCGGCCACGCTCGACCACTCCCGCCTTCAGCCACTGCTCGACCAGCCCCCTTGCGGGGAACGAGCCAAGCTGAGCGAGAAGGTGGTTGTGGTCGATGCGGTCGAACGCCGCTGTCAGATCCGCGTCGAGCACCCATATCCGCTGCGGGTTGCGACCCTTGAGCGTGAGGTAGATGGCCGAGATCGCGTCCTGACACCCGCGGCCGGGCCGGAAGCCGTAGGACTTCGGCTCGAACCGCGCTTCCCACTCGGGTTCCAGCGCGTTGACCACCCGCGCTTGAAGGACCCGGTCAGCGATTACCGGGATGCCCAAGGGGCGCTGCTTTCCGTTGGCCTTCGGGATCAGCACTCGCTTGACCGGCCGAGGTTTCCAGGAAGACGAGCGATACTGCGCCCAGTGGGCCAACTCGGCCTTGGACTGCGGCAGCAGCGCTGTCCTTCCGTCCACCCCAGGGGTCTTGCGACCAGCGTTGATCTCCGTCACCCGGCGAACGCTCAGCAGCGTGTTCGCACGAGATCGGAGCATCAGCTTCTGTAAGTTGCGGACCCGCTTGAGGTCCCCTGCCTGCGACGCCGTGAAGATCCTCTGCCTCAACCGCCGTACGTCATCCTCGATGGCACGCCAATCAATCGCTTGCCAGCCAAGGGTTCTGTCCTCTGGTCCGTTCACCGCCGTGGCGGTATCCAACTTGTCCATCGGTTCCAGCGTTATCCTCATCGCTTCTTCACGGGCTCACCTGGCCCACGTCAGCACCCTTTCGGGGCCGGGCATCAGCCCGGTATCCGGCCAGTTATCCGAAGCGACCAGCGGAGAAACTGGTTGTGCCACCTAGGTTTCCTGTTGCCTTTCGGCCACCGGCATTGGCTTCTTGGGCCATCCTGCGCCCGCTGGAGGATCGGGCCTTCCTCACGGTCAGCTTGCCGGAAACGTCGCCGTATTCCGGACCCCAACGGGATTGTCACGTTCCACACGAGTGAGATCCGGCCGGGGCTGGGTGCCCCCTATACCCCGAGGACGACGGTGTTCTCCCGACCGGCTTCGAGTCTTCCGGTCAGCGCCTGCCGCTTTCCAGCGACCAGTCCTTGACCCCGCTGCAACTTCCCATCGGCGGGGCTTCCGATGACGAGGCATCATCAGGGGTTCACTCACGTTCACCCATCCGGCCTTCCCCGTGACCTGTAACTCCCGGATGGAACAGGAGCCCTTGGGCCTGATCACCTGAGCTTCGCACCCCACCGTTACCAGCGACGCACGTCAGGGCGGAGACAGATCAACGAACACCGATCTGGAACTACATCTTCGACAGCAGCCGAACCTCCCAAATGAGTTCACTCAACTCGTGCGACCTCGTGTCGCACCCCGCCCTCGGACTACTACGGGGCCTCCGCCCCACCACGTGTCCTCAGTGGACGATGCACTTATCCTTCTTCCGGCCTGGGTGACCGGTTCCGGGAAAGACACGCGATGGTTCCCACGTTCACTGCTTGACCGATCGACGGAGTAGGCACCCAGCTCCTGCCCCTGCGGCATCGCCGCGGGTACGCCGTAGACCTTCCCCGCGGCCTCCCTCCGGTCATTGGTGAACCGGATCGGGAGTTGCCCCGAACAACTGCCGGAGCACGCGCCGCTGCCCAGCCCATATCCGCCAGGTTGGAGCTGGTGGGCCGCTTGAGGGGCGTTAATCGCTGGTTCCTGCACGTATACCTTTCCGCCTCGCTTGCCGAACCCAGGCCGTCTGGCAGTGCCGACCCGTCCCGGCTTTGTCAGGGCTGTTTGCCGCCCTCGCCCGCATCTCCAGGCTCAGACTGCCCTCAGCTTCACGCCGCCTGCTACGACAGGCAGCGGGTGGAGTCCTTCCACCTCCACTCGGTCAAACAACGCCTCGTGGCGCACCCCGTCATCGGCCCACCCGCCCATCGCATCAGTCCTTGTGGAGGGCTGCTTTGACCTTGTCGGTGGCGGTGCCCAGTGCGTCCTTGACGTCCTCGACGACGTCCTTGACCGCGGCCTTGGCCTGGTCGGCGATGCCTTCCCCGCGCAGTTCGTCGTCGCCGGTCACTTTCCCTGCGGTTTCCTTTGCCTTGCCGCCGAGGTCCTCGGCCTTGTTGCTGATCTTGTCGCTGAGCGACATCGTGGTTCTCCCGTATCTGATCGTCCGATGGGCTGCTGATTCCATGGAACATCGGATTCGGGTCGTGGGCACGGGCTTCACCGCAGGTTCACTCTGGTTCGTGGCCAGAGTTCCTGCCGGCCCCGGTGAGGTGACGCAGGGCAATCGTCAGGCAGGTCTGACTACCACGGTTGAGGCGAGTTCGGGTGGCGATCGCTCGCCGCGTGGTTACTGCGGCGGCTCCTCGCGATGATAATCGCGTAGTCCTCAACCCGCACGGGAGTCCCATACTCGTGACTTCGCATGCAATACGTGAATTCTCTTTGGAGACGCCGCGCCGTTTCGTCGGGTTCACTCGATCGGCTGGGGTGGGCGTCGGAGTCGAGCGGGATCGTGATTCTAGTGGTGGCCTGAATAAGAGGTGCGCGTCGCGCATCGAGATTGCCCGAATCGTTTCTTGGAGGGACGGCAATGTCCGAGTCAACTGTGACCGCCTCGAAGTCCAGCGGGTACAGCGCACCGGCCCAGCGGTCGGGAAGCGGCAAGGCGGATCTGGTCAGCAGCCACGGCACGACATCGATCGCCGACGGGGTGGTGCAGAAGATCGCCGGTCTCTCGGCGCGGGAGGTGCCAGGTGTGCACGGGCTCGGCGGCGGGGCAGCGCGGGCGTTCTCGGCGATCCGGGAGCGGATCCCCGGTGCGACCGCGTCGGCCGGCCAGGGCGTCTCGGTCGAGGTCGGCGAGAAGCAGGCGGCGGTGGATCTGCAGATCGTCGTCGAGTACGGGGTGGCGATCACCGACGTAGCGCAGGCCATCCGACGCAACGTCATCGGCGCGGTGGAACGGATGACCGGCCTGGAGGTCGTGGAGGTCAACATCGACGTGCACGACCTGTACATCCCGTCCGACGACGAGGACGAGCCCACCGACAACGGCCGGGTCAAGTGAGCCCGGATCCCGACGCCGCACGGATCGCCGCCGCCGTGCGGGCCCTGCCCGAAGTGGTGGGCCTGCACGGCGGGAGGTTCGGTGAGGTGGCGACGTTCACGCCGCCGCACCGGACCATCGGGGTCCGGGTACAGGAGGACGAGGTGACTGTCCGGGTGGTGGTCGGCTACCCGTTCGCCGCCGGCGAGGTCGCGGAAGCGGTCCGCGGCGCTGTCGGCGCGGTGGGTGTGCCGGTGCACGTGGTGATCGGCGACCTGGTCGAACCGGAGCCGCAGCAGGACGAGCACACGGGTGGTGTGGTGCGGGAGCCGCCCGTGCCAGGTGCTTTCGCGGAGGTGACGTCATGAGCAGGACGCAGATGGGCTTGCTGATAGGTGTGTTGCTGGGGCTGGCGGCCGCAGTGGGCGGGTTCGGGGCGTTCGCCGCGACCGTCGTCTTCGGAGCGATAGGTCTGCTGGTGGGTCGTTACCTGGACGGCAAGCTCGATCTGTCCCAGCTCGTCGGCCGTGATCGGGGCTGACGCTCGTGACCGCGACGCTCCCCGCTCCGCTCACGGCGATGCCGCAGCGCAACAGTAGGCCCCGAGTAGCCGCCGATGCCGCCGAGCGCGGTGCGCTGCAGATCTCGGAGGAGGTCGTGGCGCGTATCGCCGGCCACGCCGTCCGTGAGGTCGGCGGTGTTGGTGGTGCCGCCGACCAGGTGCTGGGAGTCAGCCTGGGCGGGAAGACTCCCGCCCAGGACGCGAAGGTCTCCGCGCACGTTGCGGGTGACACCGTCACGTTGACCCTGCGGCTGTCGGTGACCTATCCCGCCTCGGTTACCCGTACCGCGCAACGTGCGCGTGAGCACCTGGTTCGCCGGGTGGGTGCGCTGACTGGGCTGTCGGTGACCCGCGTCGACATCACCGTGACCGCACTGCACAACGACACCGGCACCCGACACAGGAGGGTCGAGTGAAACGACGTCCCAGCCGAGCCGTCCCGGCCACGGTCACCGCGCTCATCCTGCTCGCGACAGCGCTGGTCGTCGCGGTCGTGGCGATCCAGATGCTCCTTCAGGAACCGGCGTGGGTGAACTACAGCACTCTTGCCGGTTACGTCCACGGACTTCGATGGACCGACACCGCTGTGGCCGCCGCTGGTGGCGTCGTCGCCGTGCTGGGCCTGCTGCTGGTGTCCGCGGCCGTGGTGCCGGGCGCGCCGACGGTGCTGCCGATGCAGGGCACGCCGAACTCCGGTGCGTCCAGCCGCGGCCTGCGCTCCACGCTCCGCGCCGCAGCCTCCACTGTGGACGGTGTCAGCGGCGCAACCGTCGCCCTGAAAGGACGACGGGTGAAGGTCCGCGTGAACACCCGCCGTACGCGCCCCGAGGGACTGGTCGACGCGGTCCGCGCCGTGGTCACAGGCCGCCTCGACCAGATCGCCCCCTCCGCCCAGCCGGCCGTATCGGTGCGCGTTCACTCACCGAGGAGCGCGTCATGACCAACTCCCGCCGCCCAGCGTGCCTCAACCGCACGATGCTGGCCGCTATTGGTGTCGTGCTGCTCGCGGCAGGCGTGTTCGCGCTCGCCACCCACTTCCGCGTTCTGCACCTCGTCGACCCCGGCGCACCCGTCGTACCCGGCATCGATCCGCCGCCGACCTGGGCGCTGTACGCCACTGCCGGCACGGCAGTCCTGGTCGGCCTGCTGGCGCTGCGCTGGCTGCTCGCACAAGTCGTTCGCGGCCCTCGCGCACCGACCTGGCGTGAAGACACCGACCTCGGCCACACAGAACTCTCCGCAAGCACGGCCGTCGCGCCGCTTGCCGAAGAGCTGCGCGGCTATCCCGGAGTACACGACGCCCGCGCCACGCTCACCGGACCGCGCAACGCCCCGGAACTCGCACTGATCATCGTGATCGAGCAGGACGCAGATCCCGCCGACGTCCGCCACCAGTTGCAGGACGAGGGCTTGCCCCGACTACGTCAGGCACTCGAACTGGACACCGTTCCCACCGATATCGAGTTCCGCTTCGCCATCGCCACGACACGCAGCCTCCGCTGACCACGCCAGCCTCCTCGGCTGATCAGTCAATGAGGTTCCCCGGGGTAGCTCGGAGACTTTCCAGCATGGTCCTACAGGACCTGAAGGCCATCGTCCGTGGCGACTTCTTGTCGGTGAAGCCGCTAGGCCATGGTGCGGGCGGCAGGGTCTGCTGCACCGATAGGTGACAGCATGACCTGCCCTACTGGATGGGTTCCAGAGTTGGTGGCTAATTGGCGGCTTCTTCGAGAGGCTGTGCACTGTGCCCCGTCCGTACCCCGCCGAGTTTCGGGCGCGTGCCGTCGCGCTGGTCCGGGCTGGCAAAGAGCAGAAGCAGACCGCGGTGGACCTCGGTGTCCATCCGGTGACGTTGTCGAAGTGGGTCAAGCAGGACCGGATCGATCGGGGCGAGATTCCCGGCATCCCGAGCAGCGAGTCCGCCGAGCTGCGTGCCGCTCGACAACGGATTCGGGAGCTCGAGACCGAGTTGTTGATCGTGCGTCAGGCAGCGACGTTCCTGGGGACGGAGCGTCCCCGCCCAAAAGGTTCTACCCGGTGATCGACAGGCTCACCGACGCCGGGATTCCGGTCGACCGTTCCTGTCGCGTCCTCGGGGTCGCGCGCCAGAACTACTACAAGGCCAAACGAACACCGACCACGCCAACGGAGCTGCGACGCCGCTGGCTGACCGGCGTAATCCGGGAGGTGCACGTTGCCTCTCGTGGTACCTACGGCCATCGACGGGTGCACGCCGAACTCACTCTGGGCATGGGCATCACCGTCTGCGAACGCACTGTCTGGCAGCTGATGAGCCAGGCCGGCATCCACGGACTTCCCGGTCCAGCACGGGTCAAACAGCTCCGCGGGGTCGCCACCGCTGGCGACCTGGTGAACCGCAAGTTCCATCGACTGAAACCGAACGAACTGTGGGTCACCGACATCACCCAGCACAGGACAAGGGAAGGATGGCTCTACTGCGCCGCGGTCCTCGATGCGTTCAGCCGTCGAATCGTGGGCTGGTCGATCGACTCCACACAGGACTCAACCCTGGTCGTCAACGCACTCGACATGGCCATCCGCAACCGGCGCCCCGAGCCCGGCGGCATCGTCCACGCCGACCACGGAACCCAGTTCACCTCCTGGGTCTTCGGCGAGAAGATCCGCTCAGCCGGTCTGCTGCCATCCTTCGGAACCGTCGGCGACGGCCTCGACAACGCGATGATGGAATCCTTCTGGTCATCGATGCAGATCGAGCTACTGAACCGTCAACGATGGAAGACCCGCGTGGAGCTGGCCAACGCGATCTTCGACTACATCGAAATCTTCCACAACCGCCGCCGCCGACACTCCGCACTCGGCTACCTCACCCCAATCGAGTACGAACTACGCTCTGACCACAACACCACCGCTGCCAGTTAGCCACAACGACTGGAACCCTTCCGGTGGGGCAGGTCAGCATGTCACCTATCGGTGCAGCAGACCCAATTGCGGAAGGCCGACCTCAACAGCCTCGGAAACTCGACTGTCGAGGTCGGCCTGTGTTCAGGACCGTTCGCTGGGCCGGAGAGCCTGGCTATCCGGTGCTGGCTACGCCCTTGTCTTCAGTAGTAGCGCTACGGCTGACTCGTGTGGCGAGCTGATGTTGCGGTAGTGCTGGAGGGCCTCGGTCCATGCCTGCCTGGCGAGGTCGTGGTCTCCGGATGCGTGAAGGACGTGGCCTAGCCGGTGTAGTGCGTCGGCTATCAGTGCGGTGTCGTGTGTCGTGCGGGCGAGTTCGAGAGCATCGTTGGCGTAGTGGCTCGCTTCGGTGAAGCGGGTGATGTCGGTGTACGCCTGCGCGAGGGTGAGCTGGGTTTTGATGATGTAGGGAACGTTGTTGGATGGTTGGTGGATCATCAGGGCAGCGTTGGCTGCGTCGATGGCGTGGCGAGGCCGGCCGGTGGCGCAGCGCAGGCTTGCCAATGCTGTGAGGGTGACTGCCTTGCCGTCCTCGCAGTCGATGGGTTTCCACGTCGCCAGCGCGAGGTGGTGATGGTGTTCGGCCTGGTCGTATTGCCGCAGGGCGCTGTAGGTCAGTGCCATCGAGTGGTGGGTGAATCCGAGGCCGTAGGCGTTGTGTGTCCGCTGCTGGACCTCGATCGCTTGGCCGAAGAGAGCCAGGGCTTGATCATGTTCGCCGACGTTGCGGTGATAGACGGCGAGGTTGTGCAGGCAGGTGGCTTCGGTGTGAAGGTCGGCGATGGTTCGCGCGACTGCGAGGGCGTCGGCGAACAACGCGCCTGCCTGTGCCATGTCACCTGTGTGCAGGTGCACGAGGGCGAGGTCGTTGAGGCTCGCCGCCTCCCCGCGGTGTTCTTGGGCGGTACGGGCTGAGGTGAGTGCGAGCGTGGCGATGGCCTTGCTGTCGCTGTAGAGGGCGTGGCGGCCGAGTTGGTCACGGATCGCGGCGGCCAGTCGCCAGGTGTGCTCGTGGCGACCGGCGCTGTGTGCGTGGTGGACCGCTTCGACGAGATTGGGGCTCTCGGAGGCGAACCACGCGACCGCGGCGCTGGTGGAGCTGAAGTTGAGCGGTTGCACGGCCGTGGCGGGAGGGGAGAGGGGTAGTGGATCTTTGTGCGGTGCGAGCGTCATGTCGGCGTTGTTGGCGGTATGCAGGTACCAGTCCAGGAGCCGGGTGAGCGCGTCGTCGTACTCGTTGTGCTGGCGAAGCAGAACGGTGGCGTACGCGCGGAGCAAGTCGTGCGTGCGGTAGCGGTGTAGTTCGGTGGGCTCGACGAGGTGGATCGCCGCGAGGTGTTCCAGTGTTCTGTGAGCGTCCTGGTAGTCGAACGCCGAGGCGGCCGCGGCGGCGGCGGTGTCGAAGTCCTGTCCACTGTGGACTGCGATGTGCCGGAAGGCGAGCTGCGCGTCGGCGGGAAGCTGCGTGTAGGACCAGGAGAACAAGGCGTTGAGGCTGGGGGAGTCGCCGTCTCCGCCGCTCCAGTCGGCCAACCGGTCACGCAGCGATGCGACGAGTTCGTGTAGCGGTGTCGAGTGGTATGCGTTGAGTCTGCTGGCTGCGATGCGTACGGCGAGCGGGAAGCCGCCGAGCAGGGTGAGCGCGTCGCCGAGTTGGTCGGTGCTGTAGCTGCGTTGGGGTGTCAGCCGGGCCAGCAGGGAGTGCGCGTCGTCGGGTGACAGGGGCTGCACGTCGATGTCGCGGGCGCCGGTGTGCTGGACGAGTCGGTTCAGCCGGCTGCGGCAGGTGATGATCACCATGCAGGTGGGGCTGGACGGAAGCAGCGGGAGGACTTGCTCTGAGCTGGCGGCGTTGTCGAGCACGATGAGCAGACGCCTGTCGGCGGTCATGGTGCGCAGTTGTGCGGTGCGTTCCGTTGCGCTGCCCGGGATATGCGTGGCGGGGCAGCCTAATGCGATGAGCAGGGTGCCCAGTGTTTCGGCTGGGTCCGCGGGGCGGGTGGGTCCGTGGCCGTGCAGGTCGAGGAAGATCTGGCCGTCGGGGAACCGGCTGGCTGCGCGGTGTGCCCAGTGGGTGGCGAGCGCGGTCTTCCCGACCCCGGGCGGTCCGTGCAGCACCGCGATCGCTATGCAGTCGTCGAGGCTTGTGTCGGCGGGAGCGAGTGCGTCGAGTGCGCACATCTGCTCCACGCGTCCGACGAAGTCACGCAGATCGGGCGGAAGTTGACGTGGCGGCCGCGTGCACGTCGGCTGTCCCGCAGCGACGGGGGTGCTGACGGTGCCGCGCGCGTGCATGGGCTCGGCGGGGCGGGGTTTCGGTGTTTTCGTGAGATTGATGATGTGCTCGTAGTGTTCGGCGAGACCGGTACCGGGTGGAACGCCGAACTCCTCGATTGTGCGCCGGTACACGGTGCGGTAGTAGTCGGTGATGTCGCGGTAGGTGCCGAAGGCGGAGAGGACGTCGAGCTTGAGGCGTACGAGCCGTTCGTTGAGCTCGTTCTCCTCCAGGAGTTCCTCTGTGTGTTTGAGGGCGAGTTCGTAGCGGTGCAGGCGCAACTCGTTGGCGATGCGGTCGCAGCGCACGGTGAGGTGGTCGGCGTTCATGGCCTGGCGGCGCCGATCTGCCCACAACGTGCTCAGGCCTGTGAACGGCGTGTGCTGCCACTGACGCAATGCGTCGTCGAACAGTTCGGCGGCCATCTCGAACCGTTCGCGGTCGGCTTCCGTGCGTGCTTGTGAGTGCAGGTCCAGGAAGCGGTGGTAGTCCACCAGGACCGGGTCGATGTCCAGCACGTACGACTCGGTCCGGAAAGCGATCTTGGCGGGCACGTCGTCGTTTCTGAACTTCGTGCGGATCCTGCTGATGTAGCTCTGCAGACTCTTGTGGGCCTTGTCCGGTGCGGCCGGCTCGTCCCACACGGCGTCGATCAGCGTCGACACGCTGACGGGCTTGTTCGCCATGAATGCGAGCACCCCGAGCACGTAGCGCTCCTTGCCGGAGGTGAACACCACGGGCTCACCGTCGAGCACGAGGCCGACCTCACCCAGCAGTGTGATCCGCACGCGAGACCCCCTCACAGATGTCTGGCCGCCGACCGTGCTCACCGCATGAACGCTCGATCCACCGTAGCCGCAACCAGCGGTGATCACGCTTGGAAATGTCGAAATTACTCCTAGTGGGCGGTTTGGACGGTGTCCAACGAGCCGTCCAGCGCGCTGCAACCACTCAGTCCAATCAGGCCGGGAATCTTCGATCCAGAAGGGACACACCAGGGGAGCGGGGGCGCAATGGGAGAAGCGGGCTGGGTCAAGGTACCCATAGGTGTCGGTGCGGAACGCTGGGTCACGCTGGCCGGGTTGCGCACCGTGCTCGTCGTGGTGCACACGTTGCCGAGCGGTCAGCGGCTGCTCGACGTGGTCGAGCACATCGAGACAGACCAACGCATTCAGGTGGTCTTCACGCCGGCGCCGGACGTGTTCGACTCCGGCGTCATCGACTGGCTGAGGTCACTGGGAGCCCTTGTTGTTCCCTGGCAGCAGGCGATCCAGCAGCGTTTCGACCTCGCCCTCACCGCCTCCTACGGCGGGCTCGGCGAGATCCACGCGCCGCGGATCGTGCTGCCGCACGGCGCCGGCTACGGCAAACTCGCCCCGCAGGCGACCGGCAAGGGCCCGCGTACGCGGCGCCAGGTGTACGGATTGGACGCTCAACGCCTCACACGAGATGGCCGTGTGCTCGCTGATGTCCTTGTTCTGTCTACTAATGGGCAGAGGTCGGTGTTGCGTGCCCAGTGCCCGGAGGCGTTGAGTTCGGTACTCGTCGCCGGGGATCCGTGTTACGACAAGCTTCGTGCCAGCACTCATCTGCGCAAGCTGTACCGCGAAGCCCTGTGCGTGCAGGAAGATCAGCAACTCGTGCTCATCGCTTCGACATGGGGAGCGCAGTCGTTGTTCGCGCGCAGCGCGGAGCTCATGCCGCGGCTGTTGCAGCAACTGGACAATCGCAAATTCCGCATCGCCGCTCTGCTGCATCCCGGCGTGTGGTTCGGGCACGGCAGACGTCAGGTGCTGGCGTGGTTGTCGGAGTACCGGCGGGCCGGACTGACGGTGCTGACGCCCGAGGTCGATTGGCGTGCCGCGGTGATCGGCGCCGACGTCGTGATCGGCGACCACGGCTCGATCCCGGTCTACGCGGCGTGCGCCCGCGTGCCTGTTCTGACCGTCGACGGGGCGGATACGGAGGTCGCGCCGTGGTCGGCCAACGCGCTGCTCGCCCACCACGCGCCACGCCTGACCTGGGCTGCCCCCATCGAACCGCAACTGCTCGCGGCCGCCGAGCACTTCTGCGAGGACGACTACACCGCCATCACAGCGGCGGTGACCTCGAAACCGGATCAGGCGGTGCCCCTGCTCCGCAACGCGATCTACCACCAGCTCGGCCTTCCCGAGCCTGGCCGGCATCGACAGCTCGAACCGGTCGCCGTGCCGACGCGGCTGGACTGAGGACGTCCGCTCGCCCCACCTCGATCCCTCGCCGCTGGCTCTGTCATGGCCGGCGCCGTGCTGCTCCGCGCGCCCACAACTGCTTGTCGCACCCGCGGCCTCACCGCGGGTGCGCTGTCGCTTGCCCGACATGACGCACATCACCGACACCACACCAGGAGGTGATGCCATGCCACGCATCGCCGTCGCCGGCATCATGAACGTCCGCCTGTCTGTTCCCGTGGACGCGTTCCCCATTCCCCTCGCGTCGAGCCGCCGCCTTCCAGGCCAGATCGCGCGGTGAATAGGGGACGTTACGCCAGCTCAGCGCTGCCCGCGTGCCATCGCTGCGAGCTGCTGGTCCTTCAGACTTATGGCCGTTGCCCGGTCGCCTCGGGCCTCGGCGTCGCGGATTTGCGCCGCGGTGCCGGACGGCCCGTTGCGCTGGCCCTGCGAGGGGCGGGCGTGGGGCGGCGGGGGCCGTCGACGCGGACGAGGTGCGGGCGGTCTACTGCGCGGCCTCGGTCTCGTCCGGGCGCTTGGCCTCGTCGCGGTTCTCCCGCGCCGTGGTCTCGGCCTAAGACAGCTTGGTCTGTGCCTGCTCGCAGAGCGCCCGATAGTCCGGTGCGTCGGTCGCGGCCGGCTCGGTCACGGGCGGGTGGTGCGTCGACGGGGCCAGCGGGCGGTGTGGTGGCGGGCTGGGACACGGACAGGAACCCCCTTTGTGGTCAAGGTAAATGCGTGGGAGCATTGCCGGATGGGAAAGCCTGCGCCGCGCACGCTCGTTATTGCTGCGTTGTTGGCGTGTTCGGGAGGGGCGCAGGTCGTTGCTGGCGCGAGTGCTGGCGTTTCACCGTGGGTGAGTGCTTGGTTGCTGGTCACGATGGGTGCGGCAGCAGCCGCCAGTGTTCTGAGTGGCCCGACTGTCGTTCGAAAAAATAGCGATTCTATCACCGGTAATAGAATCGCCTCCCAAAACAGTCCGAGCTTATCTATGGTTAGATCCGTCTCCCGCTGCCCTGAGTAGGGACTTCGTGGGCCGATCATGCGGCGATGTTGCCGAAACGACGGAGCTGGTTGATCAGCTCGTCACGGTTGCGGGCGGTGTTGACCAGCTGCGCGGCGGTCGGTCGGGGCACGCGTGGCCGCGATGTTCGCAGGCGTGGCCGCCAACGGCCTGCCCCTGGCTTCCGTGGTGGACTTCGCGTTGCGCCGCTACCGGCCGGCTCTGCTCGCTGGCGTGCCGCCCTCGGAGGCCCGCGCTCGGCTTGGTCGAGCTGCTGACCTACGTCGCCACGGAGACGGCCGATGCCGACCGCCTCGCCCGCCACTCGATGGCGATCCTCGAACTCGAGCTCGCCAGATGAAGTCGTTCCACCAGCGGAAATGCAAGACGGACGCGATGCGCTGCTCGCGTTGCGTCAACGGCTCGAGTCGACTGTGTCAAACATTTTCATCAGGTAGGGAACATACGTAAGTCGGTAGTTCGCCCATGATCGTGTGGATAACGTCCGCGCATGGATTCACGGCATGGCCGCCCACCCGCGTCGAAGCGAACTGCGGTCTTCAGGGTTGTCACTCGATCGGGTGGGGGCCGACGCATTCGACAGGAAAAACCACTCGATCGGGTGCGGGCAATGGTTGTGGGCAACCCTTAAGCGTGCTAGCGCCGGGTTCACGGCAGCTCGTGGTGCGTTTTAATCAGGGGGTGGCCTCAAAACTGTCGGGCACACCAAGTACAACTTGAGCGTGCAGTGCCGCAGGTCCGCCCGCATGTCTGTTCCCGTCGGACCGTTCTCGTCGGTCGAGCCCTGCCTTCGATGGGGCGAAGGTAGTTACCACGACGCTGAACGGAGATGTGTTGGACGTCGGCAAGCACTCGCAGGGAGAACCGTCCAAGAAGGACGGAGGGCGACGAGACGGCCGTCTCACGCCTGTTCGACCGCGACGGGGGAGAGGGCAACGGGTCAACCGTCTTAAGCCTATTCGTCCTGGAGCGGTCGATCTTCCTGCCGGGGATGGCAGGGGAGGGCCTAACTGGCGTTGGTGCGTCAGTCAGGCCCTCCGCATCCTCGCAATCCTGATCGCGGCCGGTGAGCTTTTGACGAGGCTCGGCCTGATCAGTTAGGTAGGCGGACGCGGGCGGTGGTCGTGATGACTACCGCCCGTTTCCGTCTCCGTGCCAGCGTTCCTTGGTCTGAACCAACTGAAGTCGGCGTGTGCACGCTAACCGCTGGCCTGGCCAGTTTGCCTCATACTTTGAGTAGGTGTGTACCGGGGGGAGTAATCCGGACGAGTGATGCCCCGCTGATAGAGGTCTTTGCAGTACGTTTTGCAGGCCCGAAACCGGGCGAGGTCAACTCTGATGGGCTACGAACTCCGGAACGGTCACGGGACGGGCTGTGCGCACGACCTGTTCATCCGCAGGCGAGGCCGGCGTCTCCTCGACGTTCGTCGGCTCGATGTCGGTGAGGAAGCCCAGCTCGAACTTGTTCAGGGGGTGATGTCGGCCACCAGCACAACCCTGTCGCGCGGCAGCACGGAGATCTCGGGCGCGACGAAGCACCCGGACTTGGCGTGCCCACTACCGGGTCGCATGCGGAGAACACCGCTGGGCGCGGCGAACACCGGACGATCAGGCTCATGCCCCGGCTGCGCGTCCAGACGCCGAACCGGCCGCTGAGACCAGCGCAATCCGGTGCACCGGTGTTCGTCGCTTCAGGCCAGGATGGCAGCGCGGACGCCACCCAGTTCGATCCGACTCCTGACGTAGTCAGGAGTGCAACGCTCATAAAAAGCGTCATGTGACCACCTCCTCGACGCTCACTGTCTGCCCATTTGAGACTGATGTAGGAGGCGACGTGAGTGAAAAGCAGGATGATCGCTATCGCGATCAGGTACGCATGGATAGAACCCAGCCCGAGGAAACCCTCGCCTCAAGCGACGAACCCGATGATCTTACCAACAAACACCAGCAGTCGGGAACGGTTTCTCTAGGTCGGAAACCCGCTGAGTTCACGACGCGCTCACACCCGAACGCGACCTCCAGGGCCTCGGCTGGGCTGCTACCGCGTCACTCTGCCCAGGCCACGTCGCGCCGGTTTCGCGGTCATATCGCCTTCCTTGCCCGGCTCACTGATCTGCCGGTAGTCGGCGAGCCAGCCGGTGGCGCGATGGTCTCCGCGACGAGTGAACACCGCAGCGCCAGAAGCAGCGCCCGCGTCGGGGTCGTTGTCGCCGATGATCGGATAGTCGATCTCCGTGCTGGCCCTCGTGATCATGACTGGAGTGTGCGTGCGGCCCGTCCACGCCACCGCGGCGGCGCCCGCGATGCCGGTGATCGCGGCGTCGTGGCTTCTCGCCGTCAGCACAGCCGCGGTTGTCCGTTCTCGTAGCAGCGCGGTGTAGGCGGTCTGGTCGAGTTCGCAGTTGGCCGGTGGGCGGCCCGCTGCCCAGTCCGGGGCCCGTACGCCGCGGCTGATGGCCGAATTCCACATGCCTGGCACCAGTTCCTTCGCGCGTGCCCGTGTCGCCATCTGCTCGCACATCCAGAGCAGCCTGCCGGAGCCGCGGCCGGGGGAGCAGGTGCGCCAGCGCACCCGGCGGTCCAAGTCTGCGGAGACGATCGCGACCCACGGGTGCACGGTGCCGAGATATCCCTGTGCGGCGAGCCAGGCGAGGTAGCGCGGAGACTGCTCCAGCACGGGGTACAACGTGCCCATCGGAATGCCCGCAACCGCACGGCGGTCGTGCCTTCCGGCGAACAGTTGCGGAGAACGTGCGACCAGCAGCAGCGTCGCCCACGCGAGGTCGCCGCGCTGGACGGTCCCCGAAGCGCCGAGCCCCTGGACGGCTGTGGTGTCGGTGAGCTGGGAGCTGTGGCCGCGTGCCCGGATCGCGGTCGCCACGGCCGGCCGGTTGGCCTCGGCTACCGGGGCGTCGAGCAGTTCGGGCACGGTGACGCTGAGAACGCACGTCAGCGCTTCTTCGGCCATGTCGGCGTCGTCCGGGAGCGGGAGCATGCCGAACACCTGCCGCAGGCGCGCACCGACGTAGGTCGACACCATGAGCTGGGCGGTGAGCCTGCCGAGTTCGGTGGCCACCAGGACTGTGTCGCCGTCGCGGTCGTGCCGGGTGAGATAGTCCTTCTCCACCAGAAAGTCCAGCGCGTCGCGCACCGGTTCCACGTCATCGTCGCCCTGGGCGAACGCGAGCGTCTGACGCCACCACGCCTCTGCCTCGGGCACCGTCGTGATGCGGCCCTGCAGCACCTCGGCCAGGACGTGGTCGGCGAGGCTGTCGTAGATCTGCGAGTACACGGAGTAGCCCGCGATCAGCCGTTGCTGCCAGCTCGCGCGGTCGGTCTCGTCGGTGATCAGGTAGGCCCAGCCCTCGGTCTCTCCCGCGCCCACCCGTCCGGCGCGGCCGAACATCTGCATGACCGTCGCGGTGTCCATCGGCTCGGTGCCGATCTTCGTGTCGCGCACGACGACGGCACGGGCGGGCAGGTTGACGCCCGCGGCCACGGTGGTCGTCGCGACCAGCACGTCGGCTGCCCTGGTGCGGAACGCGTGCTCCGCGGCCCGTTTGCCCTCCCAGTCCGCGTAGTGCAGCCGTACCCCGACTTCCGCGCAGACGGTCTCCAGCTTGTCGAAGTCGGTCGGCCCGACGAGGTGTACGGGCGCGCCACGATCCGCGGCGATCGCCAGCGCCGTCGACCGCACCTTCGGCTTGGAACCGCAGAACACCAGCACGCTGCCGTTCTGGGCGGTGTGCCGGCCGACGAGGTCGGCGACGACCTGCTCGCGCATGCGGGACGCCTCGGCGTGACGGGAGGCCGCGGGCAGCATGGGCAGCTGCCAGGTCAGGCGTGAGGGCCGCCAGGTGGTGGCCACCAGCTCGCCTTGCAGCCAGTGCGCGACCTCCGGCGCGTTGGACACGGTGGCGGACAACCCGACGATCCGCACCGGGGAGTCGGTCCCGCGCACCCGCGCGAGCAATGCCTCCAGCAGCGCCCCTCGACCGGGGCTGCCGAGCAGGTGGATCTCGTCGACGACCATGCAGCCGACCTCGGCCAAGGCTGTCTGCAGGGATGACGCCCGGCAGATCGACTCGAACTTCTCCGTGGTCGCGACCCACAGATCGGCCTCGCGGACTCTCTCGACGTCCACTGTGTACTCGCCAGACAGCCGCTCGACCCTTAGTCCCTGGGCACGCCAGGTCTCCATCTCGCGATCGAGTTCGTCGGTCAGCGAGCGCTGCGGGACCAGCCAGGCGGCCTTGCGACCCTCTTCGAGGATGCTCTTGAGCGCCGCGAGCATGCCGATCACGGTCTTGCCAGCACCTGTCGGCGCGGTGACGACCACGTGCTCATCGCCGTCCACAATGGAGGGACAGGCTTCCGCTTGGCCGGGGTTGAGCGTGGGGTAGGGCAAGAAGCGCAACCAGTCGCGCGGCACGAGATCCTCCGCTGGAACCGGCTGGCGTGCCGCGGCCGGGTCGATCGGCGCGTGGAGATCCCACAGCAGCGCGAACGCGGCCAGCGCCGCCCGCGCGTACTCGCCGCCCAGCGGCGTGACCGGCTCCGCGACGAGACCCGCGACCGCGGACAACGACGGCGTGACGCGCAGCCCGCTCAGGGCACCGTCGGCTGGATCGACCGAGGTGATCCACTCCTCTTCGATCCAGTGCGCGACCGCGCGGAAGGCAATACCCGCCTCGCTCAACCGGCCTCGCAAGCCATCGAAATCAGGACTGTCCGGAAAGACGACGCGAATGTCGGTGCTCTCGGGCAACGGCGGCACCACGAACTGCGGATCAACCGTCTTGCACCACCAGAGCAACCGGTACTCAGCGATGGTCTCGCCCGCGGAAGGCGGCGCCGGGGCCTGGGCGTTGCCACGCTCTCCGGTGGCGCCGGTGTCGGCGAGGATTCGGCGGATCTTGGCCGCGGTGACCGTGGTCGACGTCCGCCGTGCCGGTGGCAGGGCCGGCGGGACTGCGGTGCCGGGCTCACGTTCGTCGATATCCGGGCGTTGCGGCTCTTCCGGCTCTTCGGCCGTGATGCGCGGAGCCACGGGCTGGGCCGCGCGCGGGGCGCGGGGAGCGGTCGGGGCTGGGCGATCGTGCGGGACGACTTCCGGTCGTGCCCGTTGCTCGACTACCAGTCGATTCAGACGTTGGTCGTCCTGCAGTCGCCGGGCCACCGCGTCCGGCTTCAGCTCGCCGAGAACAGCGCGTTGTGCGAGTTGGAGGTCACTGAGCTTGAACGAAGCCGGACACCCCGGGCACACCACAGCTGCCTGAAGCCGAGCCTTGCCCACGTTCCCGGCGACCCGGTAGAGACCGTGCAACTGGCCGGCACACACCGGACAGCGACGATCGATCGTGTGCGGCGAAAGCTGCCAGCCAGGCTCCGCATAGCGCGGGATCGCAGGCGAAGGCCTGACGCCCCAGAGACGCTGAGCGACACCCGCGACCGTGGTGTCGGTCGCAGCTCCATCATCAGGATCAGGCTCAGTCATGCACCAGCACCTGTAGCAAGTGGGAAAGGAGCACGATACAGACGTTCGCCGCGGACAGCGATCACCGAGAGCGTTAGGCGTGCGGGACGGTGGTGGCGAGCGGCCGGCACGGGTCGGAGTGCCTGATGGTTCTCCGACCGGGTCTGCTGCACCGATAGGTGGCATCTTGACCTACTCGTGCAGCAGACCCGTAGGTGTTTCTGGCAAAGCACCCTCTTGCCGCGGTGGTGAGGAGGGTGCGAGGGGGTGCTCATGAACCGGCGAGGAGTTACAGGTGCCGCAACCTGTGTCGAACTCGCCGGAGAAGTGCGGGATCTACGGTCGCCGCCGGCGGCTCTGTAGAACCTCGTGGCCAAGCGGGCGGCTTCGGGTCACGGAGAGGTAGGCCCGCCTCTGTTCGCCCGTACACCTCAAGCTCAGCCCAGTTCACGCGCCCTCGTGGACCGACTGCTGAACCCCAGCGGTTTGCGAGCGTGTTGACCAAGCAGAGGCCGCTGTCTTCCGGCACGTCAGGTTCGAGCTCAAGCGCGAGCGGCTCGCCATGTACGTCAGTCACCTCGAAGACGATGTGCCGCTTGTAGCCGAGCATCCGCAGGATGATTGGGTTCGGCACCGTGGCCTCGCCTGTCTGCTCTACGGAGAGCCTCATCAGCTCGACGGCGACGGACGCCACGTAGTCCTCGATGAACAACGCGCGCCAGCGTTTCAGCGTGTCGAAGATGAACATGCGCGCAACCGGCACAGCTGTGGGGAGTGCTACCAGCTCAAGGGTGTCGACGAACCGAGGCTTCTCGCGCATCCGGGGCACCTCGGCTTGAACAACCTGCTCCACGTGAACGGCCATCACCGCGTCCACAGCAAGCTCGACTTCGTGACCAAGGTGGGTGCACCTGATTCGCCCGGTTCAGGGAGGCCAAGAAGATCGGTTACAACCTCTTGGAGGTCAGCGCCGGACTTTTTCCACACACACCCGCCGCCGTAGTCGTCGGCCAGCAGCCGCACAGCGCTCACGTTGGTGCTGTCGAAGATGAAGAGCGCATCCGTGTACTGCTTCCGGCTCATGCTTGCCGCCAGGCCGATCATCCGGTGTGCGTCGTCCTCGATGACTCGGAAGTTCCACCCGGCACGCCTGACATCCACCAGCTGTTGTAGTTCCGGGTATCGCAACAGAGCGTCTTCTTCGGTGACGGGGGCGTTCATCAGCTCAGCACCTCGCTGTACGCGGGGAGCTGCGTGAGCTGGTGGCGGATCATCGCTGCGGACTGCTCGGGTGGACGGTTTGAGCAGTCCACCTTGAACAACTCGAAACCCGCGCCATGCAGAGTCTCTGCGGCCTGCTGGTAGAACTCCACTTCGGTGTAGCTGCTGCCCGGCGCGTGCTGGAAGCGGTTATGCGGACCGCGTTCAGCGAGACGGTTCGTGATCACTTCAGGGTCGGCTTCAAGGATGACCGCGAGGTCGGGCCGTGTGGCTTCGGCGTTGAGGTGCCACAGAAACTCCAGGGCCACGCCGTCGAAGCGCTGGATCACCAGGCCCGATGCGATGTAGCGATCGGAGATGACTGTGTGGCCGTTCTGTAGGAGCGGCAGGATTTCGTGTTCAACGTGGTGGTACCTGTCGGCCGCGTACAAGCAGGCGAGCGCGGGGCCTGTGACCGTCTCGGTCAGCTCTACGGCGAGCTTGCCGATAGGGCCGCCAGACGGCTCGGCGGTCAGGTGGACGTGTTCGCCCTCGGCTAGCAGCATCTGAGCGAGGTGGCGAACGATCGTGGTCTTCCCTGCGCCGCTTGGGCCATCGACGGTGATGAACAGGCCGCGCCCGCGGTCAGAAGAGAGCTGGCTCTTCATCGGAACCACCCCCTGCCGGTAGATCCCGTAGCTCTTCGAGGCTTCGCCGGCCTGCCAGGAGAACGAAGAGCCTTGCCGTCACGATCGCGTCATACTTGGCTCGGTGCGGCTTCTCCTCGCCGTCGAGGCCGCTGGCAAGCTCGTACTTCTCGACGAGCGCGCTGAGCTTGTAAGACGGGAGGCCAGGCAGCAGGCGCCTGGCGAGCTTGAGCGTGTCGAACACTTCCGGGCATTCCCAGTCGCCGAGCTTGCGCTGGATGACCCCAACATCCACGTGAGCGTTGTGGCCGATAAGAGCTGAAGCATCCAACGCCTTCAGCACGTCGGCTTCCACATAGGCGAACAGCGGAGCAGCAAGTACGTCATCGTTGCTGATGCCGTGGATCCTCTTCGCGAAGCCGGTGATGGGCTGATCGGGCTTCACCAGCCACGTCTTCGGCTCCCCGATGATGCCGTCAACGATCGGCACGGCGGCCAGCTCCACGAGGTCGGGCGGCTGGTGGCCGTTGCCCTCCACATCGACAACGACGTAGTTCAAAGAAGTCCAGTGCGTCATGCGTGGTTCTCCGTCCATCCGATCTCGGCGCGGCCATGCCGATTCTCGCGGTGCGGGTGATGCTCGTCGTGGATCTGGAAGCCGAGCGTGTGCTGAAGGAAGTAGCGGGGCTGCTCGGACTCCAGGCCACTGACGAGAGCTGCCCGGTCGGTGATGTCTATGACCTTGAGCGTGCGGGTGTCCGGCAACACGCTGGCGATTTGGTGCATTCCTTCAACGGTGGGCGTTCGGTGGGCGTTGGCGCACAGCTCCAGCTGCGAGAGCGGGCAGATGTCGCAGAGTTCCCGAATGCCGTAGTGGCCGTTGTAGTCGGGGAGACCATGTGCGTAGGAGACGGCGCACGAGGTCTTGCGGAACAAGGCCGACGAGTTGGAGAAGGCCTCAAGAACGCGCGCTTCAAGCTCCTCGGGCACGATCTTCCGCCGTGCAGTGCCCTGGTAGGGCTCAGGGAGCTTGTTGGCCTTGTAGTACGCGGCGATCTCGTCGCGGTAGAAGAGACCGGTGAAGACCGTGGCGTCGGCGTGCTTGCTCAGCTCATGCGCGGTGGCCAGGTGTTCATCGGTGTCGTTGAGCCCAGGAACGAGCGGACGCCAGTAGAGCACCGTGCGGTACCTGCGGATGCCCGGAGAACTCATGAGCTTCAACGAGTCGGCGGCAACGTGCGACGGGTAGGGCTCGATGGCCTTGTTGTCGATGCCGGAGTAGGTGAAGAGCAGCGTCACTTTGAGATGGCGAAGCTGGTTGAGTCGGTCGATGTCGTGCTCGTTCAGCTGGTGCCTGGTGATCACCAGCACGTGGTTCGTCAGCTCGCGCTCATCGAGGTCTTCGAGCACCGCGAAGGTGTGTGGGCGCACCTTGGGCAAGAAGGGCTCGGTAGCGCGGTTGAACACCTGGATCGGGGTGACGTGCGGCTGGAAGTAGCGGTGCCCCACCAGCTCCTGGACTGCCTGGGCATCGGTCATGAGCGCCACAGGCTGATTCTCGTCCCACAGGCCGTATGTGTGCCGGATGCAGTACCCGCACCCGAGCGAACAGCCTTGGATGTGGTTCAGGCTCAGGCCGCTCTTGCGGTACTCCACAACCTCCTGTGCACGCTTTGGAAGGCGGGAGATCCGTTCCTTGCCGAGCAAGGGAACAGGCATGATCACGTTGCTCTTCTCCAAGGTCAGCCGGGTGAGGGCTCATGGAGAGTAGGCAGGCGACTACAGCACGGAGAAGCAAGTTGCTCGTAGTTGCTCGCAACCTTGAAATTGATGCGGCGCGGAAGCAACTTGGCGCTACTCCTCCTCGGGGAGCTGCTGCGCCAGATCGTTGATCACGCGAGTGATGATCGCGGTGGCAGACCGCCCGTAACTGGCGACGGCCGCCAACTCGTTGAAGATGCTGCTGTAGAGCTCCAGCTCTTGAGGCTGGGCAAGGTTGAAGGCTGCCGAGTACGTCTCAACCAGCACCTTGTCTTCGTCATACAGCCAGAATCCATGCCAAGGGGAAGCGGTGTACTGCGTCTCGAAGCCGATGATCCCGAGCTTCACGTTGGGCAGCGACGACAGCGAGACCAGCCGGTCGAGTTGGCCGAGCATGACGGGTATCGAGCACAGGCGGAAACGAAGCGCCGCCTCAGTGAGAACGAAGTGGAAGCGCTTGTCCGGCCGGTAGAAGATGTCCTGACGCTTCATGCGGCCTTCAACGGCATCGTTGATGTCGTTGGGCAACTTGAGGACGCGGATGGCCTCGGCGAAGCGGGCACGGGCGTACTCGGAGGTCTGGAGGAACCCGGGAATAACGGTGGACTCGAAGACGCGGAAGAGCCGCGTCTTCTGGTCGAGTTCGGCGAGAGCGTTCTGCCGTGGCCGGACGCCACCCCGGAGGATGCGTTGCCACTCGGCCTGCTGGATCTCAAGCGTCTGGAGAGATGCCAGCAGCGCGGGCTTCTGATCCTCGCTGCCAGTCGCCTTCGTCCACGCCTCGATGTCGGCGACGGAAGGCTTCTGGTGGCCGTTTTCGATCTTGGAGACTTTTGAAGTTTGCCATGACAGCGGCTCCGCCAGCTGCTTGCCGGTCAGTCCGGCTTGTTCGCGCAGCTCACGGAGCCGTTTACCAAGCGCCACCTGCGCCTCATGAACGTTTGAGACGTTAGTGGCTTTGTTCCGTGGCAAAGTCATCCCGCCGTATCGCGTGGTGCCAGGCAGCGTCACGCCAGTAGTTGTGTTGAACGATCTCGGCTGGGTCCTCGATGAGCTCGCCACCAAGGAAGCCCATCTGGTCATCGAAGTGCATCCGAACCAGCTTGCGCGAGTCGAACAGCCAGTAGTCGTACCTCGGCAGGCCGCCGGCCAGGCCTCTTGGAAGGTAGCGAATATCCTCTCCGGCCCCGCCGGTGAACTGCGAGCACCACACCCCGAAGCGGCTGTAGTCCGTGAGCGGCGTCGTGACGACGCGTACCCGGCTAAAACGTCGGCCTTCCGCTGTGGCCTCGCCGAGCATGGTGAGCCAGCTCTGCATCCACGGCAGCTCGTCCGGTTCACCCGCCAGGAACTTGCGCAGCGACTCGTTCTCGTAGGAGGCGTCGTACTGGTCGAACACTTCCAGGCGGAAGGCCGTGTGCTCGAAGGTGTGGAAGAGCTTCCGAAACTCCGGGCCTGGCTTGATGAGCTCGGTCAGGACAGCCCCTTTTCCTGCGCGTAGCGGAGGGCGTACATCTTGAGGACATCCTCGGGAATCTCGATCAGGGTCTCGTGGTCGGGTACGGGGCCGACGTCGGCCAGCACCTGGGGGTCAGTCACCTTCCAACCCTGGGCGATGTAGGTGACGCGGTCCTCCCGGTCGGTGGCGAAGAGCGTCGGGGAGTTGTCGATCTGCGACTCGGGGTCTTTCCCGAGGAAGTGGGCACGCATCTGGGCTCCTGTTCGAGCAACTTGCGGGCTGTTGCTCGAACAGCGTGGCTGCGCGCCGCGTTGGCGTCAAGGCATCGGGTGGTGCGGTCGTCAGCGCACGGCGCGAAGACCCAGGTGAGCTAAGGCAATGCCAGGCAGACGCCTAAGGAAGCCGCCAGCGTCATGCTGTGGCTCACGGCCTTGCAGTGATGACGGCCTATCGGTGTGTTGTTCCACGACAAGGACCGCTGCCTTGATACTGTTCTTGTTTTGGCGAGGAGTGCCGGTGTCTGCTGACGGTCAAGAAACTTCTAACGAACCTACTTCAGGAGAACCTCGTCGTTCAATCTTCGCTTTCTATCACGATCCACCGATCTGGATAGAGACGAGCCCCGTTAGCCTGGAGCAGAATCCGCCTACGGTAAACTTTGATGCGTTCAACACCGAGGTGGCGCGCCGTACTATCGCGGGCGGTGTCCAGGTTCGCGTCTCTGTCGAAGGATTCTTCGTTTTTGACTTCCAAGCTTGGCCGCCTGGACACCGCCTCGAATGGGTTGAT
Source organism: Lentzea sp. NPDC102401 (assembly GCF_044765805.1). Taxonomy (NCBI): domain Bacteria; kingdom Bacillati; phylum Actinomycetota; class Actinomycetes; order Pseudonocardiales; family Pseudonocardiaceae; genus Lentzea; species Lentzea sp. NPDC102401. The sequence goes on from NZ_JBIWKS010000017.1 coordinate 24,790, forward strand.
GGTACGCGTCCACCGAGTTTCGAGGCCATGGCCGATGCGGCAGTAAATCGAACGTATGTGATGAACGCCTTTAATGTCTTCTTTTACTCGCGTCTCATTGAAGCTGCGCATGCAACGACGGACAGAATGGTCGTCACTCCTGAGCTGCTGATATCGAGTGAGTCTCTCGATACCGAAGACGGGCAAAGCTTCGGAAATACGCGTGTCAGTCACCTGGCAATGTCCAGGTATGTGTCGACTTACAATCCAGTTCGCCCATACGGCTTCGATGACCGTATTCATCATCGCTTTCCGGTCGTTCCGAAAGCGGTTGTCGAGAGTGCGATCGATGATCTGTCAGACCTGATGGGGCGTGGCGAGAAGGAGGACATCTACCTGCTGGACCTCTTTCTTCGTGCCTCCAAGGCGTATCAGGATCACAACCACAGCCTCAGTGTAATTACCTACTGGGCTGTCATCGAGCGGCTGGTGAATGTGTTATGGCAGCAGATGCAGGCCGACAATAAGACACGCGACGGACAGGCGTTCATTGAGGGAGCTCGCAAGAAGCGCCTCGAAGATGGGCGAACCTTCTCTGCCTCCGTGATGACTGAGATACTTTCGCTCATGAGCTACCTCCCACTTGATGTATACAACGACCTGGCCGCAGTTCGAAAAGTGCGGAATAACTGGATGCATAGTCTCGCGCCAGTCACTGCTCAGGATGCCGAAAAGGCGAACAGCGTCTGCGAAAAGCTGCTAAAGCAGGTGAAGGGTTACGTAGTCAACGGTGCCAGTGGGCGACGTATTCACGGCTAATGAGCTGAAGCTTGAGGGGAGTGCTGCTGGTAGCGCGTCCTGTGGCAGATGGGTGAACCCGCTGATCAAAGGCTCCCGATAAATTCCGCTCCCTGCCACCTTGAGGTGTTGAACTTCTTCACCTCAGGGGGATGCACAGCGTGGGTAGCAAGACGGGCATCGGCGTGTTGCCGATCTTGGTTGTTGGTGGTGCGGTTGTTCTCCTCGGCCCGCAGTTGGTGCCGGGCTTCCCGGATCTCCTCGGCGATCTCGGCGGGCAAACCGCCACGGAGTACCAGGCGGCTCCGGGCACGAAGCCGAGGACCGACAAGTGCACCGCGGATCAGCTCCTGAAGCAGCGCCAGTGTGACGACGTGAAGGTCGTCCTCATCGACGCCGCCAAGATGCCGTTCATCGCCAGCAACATCATCGCGGCCTGGAGCGAGGGCAAGCCGTTTCTGATGCACAAGGACGCCCCCGGCACCGATGACGCCAAGCGCAGCGTCGTCTGCGGTTCATCCTTCAAGAAGCAGTTCGCTGAAGGCAGTTGCGATGAGTATGTCTTCGCGTCCACAGTGGAGGGTGGCCGGTGGGCAAACGTTCGCGTCCAAGAGGTGCCGCTGCGAGAGCAGAAGTGCCAGGGCGGCACGCTCCGCCAGGAGTATCGGCGCGCAGGCATCGTGGAAGGCTGCGCCTTCATCGTGGTGATTACCAACCCCGCTATGGTCGCTACCACGCCCTACGCCGGAGTGGACATCGCGAAGGATCAGTCATGCCAGAGCTGAGCGGGAAGTACGACTGGATCACCAACCTTGATGTGGTGCTCACCCTCTCCGTGGTGTCCGGCCGCACCGTGGAGGAAGTTGTTGGCATCTTCGGCGGCAACACAGCCGAGCCGCAGCTCATGACCACCATCGAGGCCGAAGACGCTCAGCTCGATGACGACCACGCCTACGTACAGGCGTTCGAGCACAAGAGCACTGCCATCCTGTTGGAGAACAACAGCTGGACGGGCACTGTGCCGGAGATCGCGCGCCGAGCATCAGCGAACGAGGCCCACTACATCGCGGTGCATTGGAACGTGAACGGTGCCTTCCAGGTGGTGGAGGCTATCGACGGCAAGATCATGGCGTTCTTCGACCCGATGCGCGTCGGGGAGAACGATCCGGGCGAAGTGCAGCCGGCCTGGCTCGATGACGTGAGCTTCCAGCCAGGGCACCACCGTACGGCGTGCCTCGCGTTGGTGGAGCGCCAAAGCGGCATCGTGTTCGAGCAGGAGTGGTTGGTGAAGAAGTTGCCGACCTTCCGCATCCCCGACGTCGATGAGTTGCTCCGCGGCGTGGAGGGCACTCAGACGCCGTAGCGCGTGAGCCGAGTGTTCTCGCAGGCTCCGCGGGTGCAGTAGCGTCTGCCCGATCGGACGAAAGCGGACCGTGTGAAAAGCAATTTCTTGTCGCTTCTCGGCGTGCTGTGCGTGGCGGCCGTTGGTGCGCTGGTCGCCGATGCGTTCACGACGCTCGCGCTGTTCGTCGTGCTGACTCCGCTGACCCTGCTCGTCACGGGGTATCTCGGGCTGAACATGGCGATGCTGAGCGACGGCTACCCGAAGTCGAAGGTCTCCTTCGCCGCGATCTACACGGCCATGTTCGGGCCCACGTTAGGCACGCTCGCCATCAACATCGGCGCTATGTTCCTCGCGCACGCCATGACCGGCCCGACGTTCTGGGTGCCACTCGCGGCGGCCGCCGCGAACGCCCTGTTCACGGTAGGGATCACCAGCCTCGCCGGTGTCGCTGTTGAGGCCTTCCGGTAGTCGCGGACGGAATCGCCGATAGTTACGTAACAATCGGTAACCAGGACGGCGTCAGTTCGCCATAAAGCGAACATCCGCATCTGCTATCGCATCCATGAGGTGACAAGTTGCGTCGCCCCCGCAGCGGCGGTTGGTCGAGATCGACCGAGACCTGTGCGTCGGTTCGCGACTGATCGCGGAGGCGTCCCGAACTGAGATGCAGGCGGGCGAGGCGCCACCGCCTCGCCCGCCGAGAGCGGCTGATGCGCGGGATTGCGTTGCTAGAGGCAGAGCTTCGGACTTTCGTCGCCTGTGCACAGTCGCGACACGAGCGTGATGGCGGGTGAGCCTAGGGAACCCCAGTCGGAAAGGATTTCACGGCGGCCCTGATGCGGATCGGCTGGTGGGTGACCAGCTGTTGATCGGGTGGTGAAGAGAAGTTCGTCAGCGCTCAGCCATGCTGTGTGTCCTGCGGGTACGCAGTCGAACGCTGGCATGAACGCCAACCGGGTCCGTCTGCTGGACGAGACAACGGACATGTTCCGGCCGGGTTCGCCGAGCGCGCGGCTGGCGTCGGCCGTCCCGGTGTCCGGCGAGTCCGGCTCGGCTTCAGCCCTCGTTCTTCTGCGGTTGGGTCTGCTGGGCGATGGCCAGTTGCCGCTGGAGGTCGTCGATCTGTTGCTGGATCCGACGCGCCTCGTGCTGGTGCTCGGCTGTGGCCGGTGAACCGGGCGGGGTCACCAGTGCCTGAGTCGCGGATCTCGTGAACTGAGCGGGCTGTGACACGTGCCCGTCGTCATCTGATTGCGTCCCCGAGGTCTCGGCCTTGAGGATCTTCGCCGACCTGCCCAGTGAACGGGCCATCTCGGGCAGCTTCTTGCTGCCGAACAGGAGGATGATCACCACCGCGATGATGAGCAGTTCGGTGGCTCCGAGGTTACCCACGTGACTTCTCCTCCGTTTGCCGGATCTGTCTGGATCCTGCCTGCCGACGACGCCTGCGGACGGTGCCTTCCACCCATGATTGCTCACGACAGGTAGGAGGGCTGTGAACAGCCGAAGTCCCGAGAACGGTTGGTAACACTCGGAAATCCGGCGAATCGGGACTACTCGGCTGTTCCCGGCAGCGACCGTCCAATTCGGACAGGAAGCCCAATGGGTGCGATGGCTTGGGCCCGCTCGTGGCCTCGTCAGTGGGCGCGGTCGTGGTCACATTTCACGTCGATGGGGTGGTTGATGGACGCTTGTGGCGCCAGGCGTCGAACGCCGCGGTCATCGCGACGACCCAGGCGGCGCCGAGGGCGTAGCCCGCCAGGACGTCGGAGACGTAGTGGACGGACAGCGCCACTCGGGACAGCCCGATGCCCAGCACCACGAGGACCGCGCCGCATGTGACGGCCCGGCGCCATGCACGGTTGAGGCCGTTCCAGAACAGAAGGAGCAGCAACGAGTAGGACACGACGGCGGATTGGGCGTGGCCGCTGGGGAAACTGGTGGTAGGCGGCTCGTTTCGCGAACCTTGTAGCCGATGTGACCGAGTTGCAGTTCTCCAGCAGTCCGCAGGCGGCATGGCTATGGGCGCCAGACGAAGCGACCGAGGAGCGCGTTCGGAAGCTCGTTGGCGGGCCGCCGTGGCTGTCGCGCTGGCCAAGAGCTTCCGCTCGTGACGCACGTCGACATCGCGTGATCGCCTACAAGGCGTGCCTGGCTCTCACTGAGGTCGGCTACACCTTCGCCTGGCACGAGTCGCAGGATCGGTTCAACCGCTATGGCTGGCCCTCGGAGTTGCCGGGAATGCCGCCGGAACCGCCTTGGCCGCCCGTGGTTAGTGCCCCCGTACCCGGAGGTGGATCTTCCAGCTAGCTCAGGATGAGGTGGCGGGAGGTTCGGTGGTGTGTCCGAAGACGAGTTCGTCGTGCCGTCGGCACAGGAGCCGAACCTTATGGCGGCGGCCGGGGAGTTTCTCCCCGGAAAATGCGGACATACCGCACATCCAGCAACGTCCGCTCGATAACACCGTCACCCGCTCCACTCCTACTGCGCCTTTCCTGCTGGGGCAGTGTCTCAGCGGTGAACGAGATCCGCGCGACGCCAGCGGGTGCTCTCTGGGCCCGTGTAACGCGGAGGCCCAGACTGTGCGATGCTCGGAACAGGTCCGGCCCGCACCCCCAGGCGCGCCGGACCGCCTTCGTATTTGATCAGCTTTCAGCTGAAGTCGGCCGTGTTGCCTGCGAACGGTCCGCCGAATCCAGTGCGACGGACTTCAGCCGGAAAGGCCTGCACGGCCTCGTCCTCCAGCCGCACGGCGGTGTCGCTGCCGGTGGCGACGACGATCGCGGCGACATCGCGCAGTTGGACGTTGGTGTGCTGGGAGATCTCCTGCAGCACGGTGAAGGCCTGGTCAGCGTCGTAGGGTCGCCGCCGTAGCAGCATATTCATGCCTTGGCCTGTTCGATGACCGGCTGGGGGCAGCGGTGTTGCACAGGTCCTGAAGCTCGGTGTCCGGGTCATGCGTGACCACGAGCTTGATCGCACCTCACGCGGCATCAGCGCACCACCGGTTCCAACTGCGGGCAGGGAAGGGTGAGTGCCGCCACGACCCTCGGGAACCGCCTCTTATGGGATCCGCCTGTGCCGGCATTCTCGCCCGTTGTCGCGTGGCGACGATGCTGGATATGTTGCGCTCATAGCCTTTCGGGTGAGGTGCGGAGCGGACGAACGTTGTGCTGTGCCATTGCGGCGCGGAGATGCATGATCTCGGCGTGCTGGGCGTGCTGGGCGTGCAACCGCGAGGACCTTGAACTGGCTGAGCTCGGCGACTTGCTGCTCGCGGTCGCGGAGTCGTGCGCGAAGCCGGGCGATGTCGTCCTTGAGCCGGACGATCTACACCGCTCGCGGATCGGGCAACTGCCCGTCGGCGTGCAGTTACGCCAGCTGGCGTTCGGCGCGGTCGGGCTGGCATAGCTGCTGGTCAACCGCCATCTCACGTCGACTCCGGGTGTCGCTGCGCAGGCGGAGCGGTCCACGCGGACCTCGCCCCCGGCAAAGATCGCTCTGCTCACTCCTGGGACGACGACGTGTCGTCCGCCTTTGCAGGTGGCGGGAAGGACGGCGATCGCCGTGCCGTCAGCGTGACGACTCGTCACGCTTAAGCTGTGCGCAAGCTGGTGGTGTGGGTGTAGTGTCACTCAAAGTAAGAGCGTGATCCTTCGAGTACGTTTGGTGAGCTGATGTCCCCTTCTTCTCGGTCTCTGACGACGAACTCCCGCGCGATGACCGCCAGCGAGATGATCCAGATGGCTTGCGCCTCAACGGATCCGATCAAGCGGGCACAGCTCCTTGCTGAAGCGCAACCTCAGCTCGCCTGGGCGCTTCGGTCCGCCGTCGAGGAGTGCGAGGAGGCCAACATGCCGTGGACCCAGATCGGTGACCGCATCGGCCTGCCCCGCGAGACGGTCTTCCGCCAGTGGTCGTCCGGCGGCCCCATCGTCACTGTCCGCGCGACGCAGGCGAAGAACACCGTCGCGCCTGCCAAAGAGCGGCCGTCGGCGGTGGACGCCGTCTACTCGTTCCAAGATGAGGATGACCGGTGGTGGGGGTCACGCGACGATGCCCCCTCTGGTGAGTTCGTCACCGCGATGCTGCCTTTCAACCCTGCCAACCCGCAGGCCAACCGGTTCGCCGGCCAGGTGTTGCGGGTGCGCGTCGGGCGCTGCGATCAGGACGTCTCGTTCAGCTCGGTCCAAGTCCGGCTGGCTGATGGGAGCGAGCGTCGGGTGCGGGTGACCCACGAGGTCATGAACCTTTTGTTCGAGGATGGAGAGACCCCACTGCGCCGGGCGTTGACCCAAGTGGTTCATGCGACCTTGGGCAACCCCGCAGTCGCGGCCGAATTCGCGCAGACCGTCCACCGTGCCGCGACCGCGCAGGCCCGGAGCGTGTCGGCCGCCGACGATGATCGGATCAGCGCCGCCGAGTTCATCGAGGCCGTCCTGGCGGTGGTCGAGGAGGCCCGCCTCAACCTCGACGGGCTCGACTTCTATGCGACCCAGGCGGTGCGGCGGCTGGAGCAGGTCGTCGAAGACTATGAGAACTGGCGGGTGGCGCGGTGAGTAGCGCTCGGAAGATGCGGGGAACAGTGCACAGCCTCTCGAACAAGCCGCCACTTAGCCACCAATACTGGAACCCTTCCGGTGGGGCAGGTCACTCTGACCACACCACCATCACCGCCGCCGGTTAGCCACCACGACTGGAACCCTTCTGGTGGGGCAGGTCACCACTGTCACCTACTTGTGCAGCAGACCCGATCCGTGTCAGGTCCTCGAAGCGATCACCGGTGTAGAGGGCGTCGTTGATCGTCTCGGCCCACTCGCGCTGCACGTGGCGTTGCGCCCGCTCTGATCGCCGAAGCCGCCGGTCCAAGTCACGAGGACATCTGGGACGAAGTTCAAGGGGCCAGCAGCAACCCGGACTGCTGCCGGTGCCTGGCGCAACGTGCTCCCGAGTTGGCCGATGTGTCCGCCGTCGGCATTGCTTAACAGCAGAAGCGCATGCGCGAAGCAGAGGAACGCCAGAACCGTGCGGGTCTTCGTGGTGAGCATTAGTGACTCCGAGGCGGTCTCCATGATCGCCTTGCTGACGAGTGGCGACGCCGGGCATCGACGTCGCGAAGCTTGCTCAGTCACCGGTGCGCAGAGCGCGGACCCCCTTTCGTGTGTGGTCCTCCATCCGCGGCGCCATGAGATCGAGGAGGTTCGAGCTGCCTCGGACCCTTCTCGCGAGCAGCTCTGGCCCCGAACGCCGCAGCTTCGAAGGCCGGAGAAGAATCTTTCGGATCGCGTGGGGGGAAACGCGACTGCGGCACCTAGAACAGGGTTAGACGGGCGGACACTTCCGCCGTCACTTGCCACGGGGAGAGGGCATGACGGAAGCACGACAACCGGGAGATCCCGCGGAGGATCACCAGGCCCCGGCCTGGTCGATGTTGTCCGACGAGGAGCTCGCCGAGGTCGTGGCCGAGGCGGTGACGAGCGAGGACGTCTCCCGTGCGGTGGCCGCGCTGCTCGGTCCGGACGCGGAGGCTGGGTCCGACAAGGACCGGATCGCGCAGATCGAGGTCGATCGGCGGATGGTCGACCTGCTGGCGTCGACCGGCTTCAGCGGCGAGAAGTTCGAGCGCGTGTTTCCTGCGCTGAGCGGCAGGTTGATCGCCTACGCCTACCCGATCATCAGGTTGTGGGTCCGTGACGGGTCGATCTTCGGTGAGTGCCTGAGGTACCGCGGGCGGATCGGTCCGGGCGCGACCGCGGCGGCCTTGGCCTGGACTGACGAGGAACGTCAGGAAGCCGTGATGGACACGCTGCTGCTTGCCGTCACCTTCTTCCTCGACTACGGGCTTCGCAAGGGCAAGTGGGACCACCGGCGTGGTGCAACCCTCGCCACCTACTTCGTCGGCGCCTGCGTGTGCAACTTCATCAAAGTGTGCAACGACCGTTGGAAGCAGCAGCAGTTGCAGGAGGCGTTCATCCACTCCGGTCCTCGTGACGCGCAGGACGGCGAGAACGTCGAGGACGCCGACCTCGTCAGCACCATCAAGGACCCGGGGATGGATCCCGCCGACATGGCGGTGCTGCGTGTCGAGGCGGTCAGCGCTCTGGAGAAGATCTCCGACCCGAAGGTCCGCCGCGTGCTCGCGCTGCGCGCCACGGGGATGACACAGGTCGCCGCTGCCGCCGAGGTCGGGATGACCGCCAAGGCCGTCGAACGCAGGCTTCACACCCAACGCCGAAAACTCCGGCCGCCGAACCCTTCCAGCGGTACCGAAGACGAGGGGAGTGCCTCATGACCATCAAGAGCAACGAGATCCGCCACCGCTTCCCACCCGCTTCCGGTGACGCCGACACCACGTTCGAGGACGCGTTCGCCCAGTTGCTCGAAAAGTCCAGCCTGGGCACCGCCAACGCGCGCGCGATCCAGGCCCTGAGCAGGCCGGACGTCGTCGAGCGAGTGCAGGACCGCATCGAACAGGAGTCCGGTGGGGAGGACACGGCGCCGGCGGATGGCGACGTTGACGACGTGCTCCTCGACCTGGTGCGATGCGCGACCGTCGCGGACGGGAGCGAGGAACCGGCCGAGGCCGTGTGCAGGCGGTCGGTCCCGCTCAAAGCCTCCTTCCTGGCACAGGGGTGTGAGAGCAGGGGCACCCTCGTCCGCATGGTCGTCTGGCTCGCGGAGGCGAAGGTCTTCGAGCACGTCCGGCGTGACGTCGCCCTGTCTATGTTCGAGATGGCGTCGCACAGTCACTTCGCCCCCGACGCGGTGCTGACTCACCTGGTGCACAACACTTTTCCTCGCGGCGACGTTCCGGTACCGGTGCTTGCGCGTTGGGCGATTCGCTGCAAGAGCCTCGAACTGTCGACGACCTCCGCCGCGGAGGTCAAGGAATGCCCCAGTGTTGCGAAAGTGGCGGACGACGAGAACGAAGAGCAAAACTGGACGGAGCTCAAATCTCCGCTAGAACTGTGGTCCGTCAACCGGACGCTGATCAGAACGGGGCGTCTCGACCCACGTCCGGTGAGGATGAATCACTGGCTCGATGAGCTCGTGGTCTCCATTGGGCACTTCGCCCTGTGCTGGCACGGAGTGAACAGTGATACCTGGACGCAGTCGACTGCGGGGCTGCCCGGCGCGGATGTCGCGGACTTCACGCCGCTCGCTGGCACCTTGCTGGGGCTGATGCACGAGGGGGCGCAAAGCAGCAGTGTGCTGGCCTCGGAAGTAGATCGGCGCTTCGGGCTTGCGGACGTCACCTATGCGGACGTTTGCGACGCCGTGCGAACGTTGCGCGAACGTGGTCTGGTTCACCTGGTCAACAGGAGCCGTGCGGAAAAGCGCTACGTGCTCACCCCTGCTGGAATGGGGGCTTTTCGGCAATGGTTGGTGGGCGCGCCAGGTGAGGATCGGGGAGCGGTGGTGCTGGGGTTGCTCAGCACCACGCCGTTCACCGAGGAGCAGCAGGACAGGCTCATCGTGCTTTCCAGAGTGCTGAGGATGGACGAGCATCAGACCCGCGCGTTGACGAAGTGGATGGCTGAGACTCTGGCGCCGATCAGCTCGACCTGCCGTCTCATCCTTTCCAATCTGATCAACGCGGGATGGCGGTGAGCAACCACAGCGGTCCTCGTGAACACGGCGACGAGTTCCCGGATCGCCCACGTCGGCCGTTGACACGTACTGGGACCGGCTCTGCGCGACGTAGGCCCCCCGCGCGTCACACGACACCGAAGGCAAGCCAGCGACGAGACTCGTGGCGCAGTGACCGGAAATGAGGACCGGACTGGACGAGGTCGAAGGTTCCCGCCGTAGGGCCATCTCGGTGGAAGCGTTGAGCACGTGCGCGTGACGGACTTTTGCGCGCGAAAGGCTAACTCGAGTGATGGCGAAGTTGTTGCCCGATCGGGGCGCGGTGAATGAAGGCGAGCACGTTCTCCCGCAGTGAGGCGACTAGAGCCGGTTCATGTGCGACGACGTGCTGCAGAGCCCCGTTGATGATGGCGGCGCTGGCGTGGTCGGCCAGCGCTGCTTCGACCGCGAGCCAGTCTTCGTGGTCGATGAGGATCTCGTGGCGGATCCTGGTGAGCGCCACGGCCGCACGACGTGTCGCGGCAAGCGTCTCTTCGGACGAGGGTGCGGTCTCGATCTCGGCCTCGAAGTCTTCCCAGCCGTCGGGCGGGGCAGGCTTCACCAGCACGCCGGGGTGCGGCCGCACCTTCGACAATCCCCGTGTCTGTCCGCGGGTACCGATCTCGTCGGCGACTGCCAGGACCAGATCCCGTACGGCCTCCGCGGCAGCACGCTCGTTCGCGGTGCCCGAGAGCGCGTCGCGCAAGCCGTTGGCGATGATGTTTCGCTGACTATCACCGCTGTCGGCGAAGCGGACCAGGGTTCGGGTGACGCCGAGCAGATCCTGCGGTTCCGGTTCGGACAGGACGCGCAGACCGTGCCGGATGAGCCTGTCGCGCCAGAGCGGAAGCGACCGTGCCATGCCGTCCTCGATGAGGTCCAGCGCCAGGCGGGGACCAACGGGCACCACGGTGCCCAGGCGCGCGTCCGCCTGTGCGTCAACGGATTCGACGAGTTCGACTACCGCTTGGTGCTGGTGGTCCTGCGGCGTTGAGAAGAGATGCCCCGCAGCGAAGATGATGGTGTTGCGCCAGTGCGGGCTGGGAGCCGCGATGCGCAGTCGCTGCGCCACGGAGTCCAAAGGGCCGGTCGAGAGGTACATCGAGGCCATGAGCTCCTGCAGCGACCGGACGTCGAAGCCATAGCCGGCGTCGCCGCGCGGTGCGATCAGCACCAGACGCTGAGTCGCGGCCGTGAGTATGCGATTCAACAGGTCCGCGTCGGTGCCAGACGGTTTGAAACCGGCGTCGTGCAGCACCTGCCATGTAGTGTCGCGCAGCTCGTCGTATGTCAGCGTGGCGAAGGAACGCTCGCCGGCCTCACTGCGCGCCTGCAGCTCGAACCCGACGCGCTCGTGGAGTCGCTGGATCTGCTGTCCGTGCTCCTGCAGGATCGGCCGGAGGCTGGAAGGCTTGTCGCGTTCCCGCTTGAAGACGGTGTTGTAGTAGTCCCAGAACAGGTTGAAGCGATCTGGGGCAAGGCGGCCGGCCGCGCCCAGGATGATCGTCATGATGAGAATCTGAAGAGGCGTGCGGAGCAGCAACTTCAGATTCTCGTCCTGTGCCGCGACGGCCAGCTGCCGGACGACCTTGTCGATCCGCTCGACATCGTTGCGCACGTGGACTCGAGTGGCCCGCTCGCCGTAGCGGACAGCTTCGTCAGGGTGGAGATAGTCCAGGTCGACGCGTTCGAACTGCGTCGGGGCGATGTTCTCGACGTAGCCGATCGGGCGGGTGGTGAGGACCACGAACAGATCGGAATCCTCGGCCTCGGCCGTGGTCACGAACTCGGTGACCCGCTGGATGAGCCGCTTGCGCACAGTAGGTTCAGTGACCTCGTCGAGCCCGTCGAGGACCAGGAACCAGGGCCAGCGTTTAAGCCACCACATCAGCGCCTGAGCACTGATCTTGCCCAGGTCGGAACGCTTCGAGACCTTCTCTGCGATGTAGTTGATCAGGGTCGCGTCCTCGACGAGCCCGTACTTCTCCGCATACTCGGCCAGATCGATCCTCATCGCCCAGCGCCGATGAACCGGCAGAGTGCGCTGAATGCGACCCAGCGCGGCTTGCGTGCCGCTGATCACGTTGCGGTGGTCGGAACTCAGGTCCGTCCCGCCGGCCAGCGTGGCGGCCCGATAGACCTGGACCAGGAACTTGGAGATGGTGGTCTTGCCGTTGCCGGGAGCGCCCGCGACGACGACGTGCCGAGGCCCGCGCCGGGTGGTGAGGCTCGGTTTCAGCAGCCGCTCGCCGTTGTCGAGGACATGGCGGAGAACACTCCCAGACTCCGGTCCGTCCGTCGCCGTCATCGGCAGATCGATCACGACGTCGTGCAGGGGAAAGCCGGTGCCATCACCGCTTCCAGCCTCGTCGAAGTAGATCATGCCGTCGCCGATGAGCGTGGTCCTGGCATGAGCCCTGAGCCCGGCTTCCAGGTCGTCCTTCGCCATGTAGCCCGTGAGCTCGGACATGTGGGTGAACACGTCCGCGGCCGTGAAGAAACCTGGAAACGCGAGTCGCACATCGCGGTTCGCAGCGAGCATGGGTTGAATCTGGTTGGCGTCCCAGATGCGCCAGTGGCGGATGCGGGACAACCGCGCGTACTTGGCCTTGCGTTCGGAGCCGTCACCGACGTCGTGGCTGGCGTCGTTCAGGCTGGCGATGTAGTCCCTGATCGCTTTGAGCGTCTGATCATGGCCACCTGAGACGGGCACCGGCGAGAGCGGCACGTTGGTGATGAAGACAAGACCCACGGGTATCGGGTGGCGTCCGCCCTGAGGATCCGCCCACTTTTCGAGTTCGGCACGGATCTGGCCTTGCAACCATCGAGCGTTGTCTCCGGGAAGTGCATCAAGTCGCTCTTTGTGCTTGACCTGGAAAACCGAGTACCCATCCCACACCTCGCCGGGTTGGTTCTCGTTGGGAGCCCAGTGCAGCGGGCCTAGGTGGTACAGGTCCCGTCCACCGTCCCGCCCAGTCCCCATCGCCTGGACACTGGGCCCGAACGTGGCCACGGCAAGCGCGCCGGCCAGGTCCTGAAACCCGGTCGGGCCCAGTTGCTCCAGGTCTGACGCCAAGTGAAGTTCCTTCGACGAGAACTGCGGAGTGACCGATGCTGATCATCCACGGGCCAGGGTAGTTGAAGGCCCTGCGCTACGACCTTCGGCACCGAACAGCAGGTTGGTGCCTCGCCCCGACCGGGCGAAGAGCACAGCTCGTGAGATGCAGTTGCCGCGCTGTCCAACGGAGGTCGAGGCCTTCTTCGGAGGCCAGTGGCGGCGGCATTGCCTCCTGTCGGTCGGTGATCTCGGTACGTGCCGCCGCCCTGGCCGAACCTCGGGGAGG
>NZ_JBIWKS010000017.1:37981-207061 GCF_044765805.1 Lentzea sp. NPDC102401
AGGGCACCATCCTGCGCAAGATCGTTGTGCGGAGGGCCGAACCTCGGGGAGGGCACCATCCTGCGCAAGATCGTTGTGCGGAGGGCCGAACCTCGGGGAGGGCACCATCCTGCGCAAGATCGTTGTGCGGAGGGCCGAACCTCGGGCGGGAGTACCAAAGGATGGGAACGGGGTTGACCAGCAATTTTCGGTCGGAACTCTGATGATCGAGTGCCAGTTCGAGCTGTTCTAGTCGATGCGTTGCTTCGTGTGGGCGGATCGAGCGGTCCGCCCACACTGGGGTTGCGGCTGCGGTGTCTGGAGCGCAGTGCACGTATCACCAGCATCGGGCACAACAGATTCGCGCCGAGCGAAGGCATGTCGGGTGCGCGACGTGTGGCGGACTACTTCGGTTATGAAGGCGTCACCGGGGTGTCGGTATGGCGTGAGACCGCCCAGCTTGCCAAGAGGCGCAGTGCGTCGTCGCCGGGAGAGCCTGCTGGGCGGGGTTCCTCGGCGCGGAGTTCACTTCGGCGTATGCGGCGGCGAAGTTCGGCCTCGAAGGGTGGATGGAGTCCCTTGCACCGGAGGTCGCGCCGTTCGGGATCCGCACCATGATCGTCGAGCCCGGTTTCTTCCGCACCGACCTGCTCACGCCGGAGTCGACCAGCTACGCCGAGTCGAGCGTCGACGACTACGCCGAGCGCACGAAGCAGACCGTGGCCACGTGGAGGGGTATGAACGGACTGCAGGGCGGCGACCCGGCGAAGCTCGCCGCCGCCCTGGTGCAGCTCATCGGTTCCGTCGAGCCGCCGGTGCGTTGGGTTGCCGGCGCCGATGCGGTCGGTGCCCTGGAGCAGAAGGCGAAGACCCTGCTGGAGCAGGCCGGTGCCCACCGGGAGCTGTCCTCGTCGCTGGCCCACGACGCCTGAGCACCACCGCATGCCGCTTCGTCGTGCTGTTCCTCGGCGGCAGCAACCTCATCGTCGCGCTCGCCGGAGTGGGGCTGTGGGGTGTTGGACCCGCCGGCGCGGTCGTCGTCTACTGGCAAGCCATCTTGCTCACCGGCTCCCGCGCGCCCGAGACGGCGACCAGTATCCCGGCCGACTACTCCGCGCCGCACCTCCGGGCCGCGCAGGTGCACCTGAACGGTGTGCGGCTGTCCGGACCGGACCAGCTGCACGTGCCGGCGCTGCGCAACATCGGCGTGGACACCACTTCTCCCGACCACCTGCGCGGTGTGTTGGAGCACCTGGGTTTCGTGGACCTGCCCGAGTCGGTCGTGCTCGACGAAGACGCAACCACGTCCACAGTGGACGCCGTGACCACATGCTTCGACTTCGACTTCGACTTCGACGTTGCGCGTTGGCTCTCAACGGACCTGGTGATCGGCGACCGGGCGCGCATCGCGATGGAGATCGGGCCGGCAGATCCGCGTGCACCGCAACTGCGCACGTGCACGCTGTGGCTGGACGGCGCCATCGCGACTCCATACGACAACACGGTGTACGTGCCACAGTTCGCGCACTCGCTGCGGACGGACGTCGGCCACTACTGGGCGGGACGATCACCGGACTTCGCGTGCTGGGGTCCCACGACCGACGATCTGTCCGCTGAGCTGCACCCGGACGGCACGCTCGCGTACCGGCTGCGCTCGCAGATCGACGGCGTCGGCGACCGCGAAGGAGCGGTGCAGTTGAGCATCGACGAGATCATCGCGGTTCTGGAGGAGACCGCCGACGAGCTGGACAGGCCGTGAGGTCACGGTCGTGAGTACGATCGGGCGGTGGATCGAGCGGCAGCGGGTGGGATGGCTCACGCGCAGGTGATGGCTCACTGCGGAGCGGACTTCGCGGCAGCCGTGCATTACGTGACCTGCGCCATCGCCGCCGAGCCGGAGCCCTACGCGGTCGTCGCCGAGTGATGGTGTGACAGGGCGTTCGAGCTAGGTCAGGTCCTCCAGAGCGCTCCCTCCCTGCAGAACGCGGTCGCGCAGTCGTACGTCAGCTTTCTCGAGAGTGATGTGGATTCCGCCACGATGACGATCGGGTCGATTGGCACCCACACCGAAACCGGTCCTGACGGCATGTCCCCACAGTATAGAAGCTTGATCGAAGAGTGGCGTCGAGCACCCGCAGCGGGAACGCGGCCGCGGCGACCGGACCTCACCCTCGAGCGGCGCTCCTGGGTGACGTCGTCGCAGGAGGTCGTCCCAGACGACGTGCCGACCCACTACGTCGATTCGGCGAACGAGACTGAGTTCCCGCGCAACGCAATCATCCCGAAAGACCTTGCGGCCACGGCGTTGATCGAGTTCGCTGAGACCGGCGTGCGGTCGGAATCCGTTCAGTGGCAACCGTTCGACACGTACTGACTGGGCCTCAAAAAGCGCGCTGATCAGCGCGCAGACGGTGCAGAGGAACGCGTCCACATCCCACGCCGTCAGCACCCCGCGCTCTTCAGGCCGGGCGCGTGGCGCTGTCAGATCGCGCGTGCATCGTTGGATATTCAGTCAGCAAGCGATTTCGTCCTCGAGCGGCTCGGGTTCGTTGGCGTTCATCCGGTCGGCGCGATCACCGTGCAGGACGCGGAGCTTCGTCGGCTTGGCTGCCGGGCCGCGCTCGCCTGCCGACACCATCTCGCAGGCAGGGCTTCCAGCGCGACGCGACAACGAGAGAGGCCCGCGTGGCCGACGATCGCCTCGTCGTTGAGCCCCTCCGGCAACGAGGGGACGAGCTCGTGGGCCATCGCCGTCGCATCAGTTGCACGACACCGCAAGGCGGGTCTTGAGGAGGTTGCCACCGCGCTGCAGGCTTTGACTGGTGAGCCGCACCCGCTGGCGTTGCCTGGGTCGCGGACGGTCGAGGCGTGCACCCGCTGCAGGAGCCGAGCGGAGATCGGCACGGGATCGCGGTGCGGTCTCAGCGTGCCGGCCGTTTGTCGGGACGGGGAGCAGGTATCCAGAGAACCTGGGGCGGCTCCTGCCGCAGACCATGTGCCGCCCTCGGAGGAGGGCACACAACTGCGGTCTACCGGCAAAGGTTGACTTAGGAGGCGCTGCTACCCTCACCGACGTCCAACGTCCCCGTTTAAACGGGGAATAGGGCAAAGAGAAAGGCGGGTGCCGCAGTGCGACACCCGCCAGGGCGGTCAGTTCGCGCTAGCGTCCAAGCACAACGCGAATGACCTTCAGCACCAGCTCGGTTGCCCACGTCGGCACCGGGCTGGTGCCATCTTTGGGCAAGCACATAACTGCCGCCTCTGCCGACCTCAGCAGCAGCACCAGCCAGGCCGGTTTTCTACCTCGCAAACCCATCTGCATCTCCCATCCGCCGCCGCGTCTGCGCCGGCTTCCCCGCCAGAACAGGCCAAGCGGCCAAGGCTTCGGAAGGTGCTGCTGGTCTCGCGAGCAAAAATTTACCGGACGAGTTTCTGTCGCCACTCGGGGGGTTGGGTTTCGCCGGGGCGTGTCGGAAATCCGAGACGCTGCGCCCCATCGAGCGCCCCTGCCGCTGCGGCAAAGTGACGTCAGTTTTGGCGACAAAACGGCCTGCGAGACCAAGCCGGTCGCACCATGGACGGCCTGCCTCGGTGAGGCGTCCACACTCACCGCCTCTTAGGTCAGAAGCGCGGTCATGCCCGCTGACCTGGGAATATTCGTCAGGCAGGGTGTGATGTAATTGCACCCCCCGAATGGATGAATGTGAATCCCTTCGGGGAATGGCGCATGTTAGCCGTTGGCGCGTCAGCTGTTGCTGACTCAGTAACGTTACGACGTAATCGTTACTGAAGGACCCGGCTTCGCACTGAAGGACTTGGCTTCGCACTGAAGGGCGGAACAACCCTGTGAATAGGTGTGTTAATGCGATGATGTGATTCATCTCAGCAACCGCCAACGTCTTGCGGCGCGGCAGGTCAGCGGGCCGAGAGGGCGCCATCGCTCCCTGGAACGGCAGCTCACGAGCAGGGCGGCTACCTCCTGGATAGCGCGTCGCATCCGGGTCCAACCTGCTCCGCCGAGATCCTGCCTGCCGTGTCTGCGAGCACCGCCGCGCGGTTGGGGTCGACCACATTCAGCCCGGTGACAACCACGACGAGTCGAACCTGAAGGGCATTTGCGCCGAGTGCCACGCAATCCAGAGCGCACGCGAAGGCGGAAGAGCGTCAGCGGCGCGACGAAGTTCTGCCCACCGCCAGACGAACCACATCCAGGCCTGCGGTAAAGCACGTTGGCCGACGATTAAGGTGCACCCCGTACAGGTGAAGATTCGTCTTCTCGCTCCGCTCGCCGATCACCCGATCGGCGGAGTGCTCGACCGCGACGAGTTCGGGGTGGGTTGGCAGATCACAGCCCGGCTTGCCCAGGCCGACGAGGTCGAGCCCGATGCCGACGACGTTCCCGACGATCGGGCTGACGACGCGGAGTGCCTAGAGCAGTCCTCGGCGCCTCGGACTCGCACCCGCCCTGGGCTTGCTCGACGGTCGCGACGACCTGCGGGCGGAGAGAAGCGGCGGAGACCAAGTCGTCGGCCGCCCCTTCGAGCTCACGCGACGCGCTCTGCACCTGGTTCGCGACGGTGCGGACGCTGCGCTGCTGTGCGGTGGAGAACTCGGCGTCTACGGCCGTCGTGGGTGCGGTCACGGATATCACCACCAGGTCACCCGGTCGAGGCCATGCCGTGCCGGACCGGCTCCGAGGTCGCAGAATCAGCGGGTGAAGGCTGACGACCGCGTGTTGCTGATCGACCTGGAGAACGCCGTGGGCACGATCCACGTGCGCCCGCGCATCCTGCGGGCGAAGGTTCACGCGCTGTTGCAGGCTGCCGGGTCGGTGCATCACGCTCTGGCCAGCTACGCCCAAGCCGATCCGGCAGGGGACACGGTGGTGAGCGTGCTCGGCGTTGCGGCCTGGCGGGTGGCACAGCACGACAACGCCGCCGAGCACGCGCTAATCAGCCACGCCCGCTACGCCTACCAGCAGGGTTGCCGCACGTTCACGGTCGCCTCAGCGGACCGTGCGTTCACCGCGCTGGCGGACCTCGGCATGTTCGACGTGCTCGCATGGGAGGGACAGCAGGTCGCGGCGAAGCTTGAAGACCGCGCGCAGAATGTCATCCGCGTGGCGCGGTCGGCGGCTACCGAGCTGGTACCGGTTCGATGAACTGCACGGCGGGCGACGGGAGCATCTGGCCGCCGAGCTACCCGGCCGGACGACGCGGCGAGGAGATCGACGGGGTCGCGGGCTCTAGTCGACGTGGCTCGGGGATGGACTTCGCCCGAACTCGGCGGACTGGTCGGCGTCCGCGACGCGCGGATTCGCAGCCTTTCAGGGGTTGGGACGATCATGATCCGGGCTGAGCGGTCACCGAGTCGGTGTGGTGGCCGCTGATCATCGGCGTGGTCATGCGGGGTGCCGCCGCCGGCGTGACGGCCTGGGCAACAGCGGCGGCTAGGTCCAGATCGAGAACGCTCCGCGCGGCACCGGAACGGGCGGACGCCAGAGCTTCAGCTCATCGGCGGTGAAGTACAGGCCGCCACCGTCGTGCGCGAGGGTGCGCGTGTGCCCGCCGATCGCCTCTTCCTCCAACCCCTCGGGCGGAGCGGCGAACGCCCGCAGGACGACGGCGCTGACCACGCCCACCGCCGTGGCGGGCGGCGGGTCGGGCATCGACGGGACGAGCGTGTACGCCATCGCCGAGGCGTCCGCGTACAGGATTGTGACGCGGGCGCGCTCGGTCGGCGTGAACTCGTGCTCGGTGCGGGCTTGGACGTCGTCGGCTGTGGCCAGCGGGGCAGGGGCAGACATGGCACCACCGCGCAAACTCAAGGGCTGGTTTCAGCCGTAGTTGTCCACAGGTGGCGAGTTATCCACAGATCAGTGATCGAGTCCGCCGCCGTGTGCGGTCTGCCTCAACACTGCGAAGCGTTGAAGGGCATGCGCAGGCGTCCGCTTTTCGTCTGGCAGGATTGGGCGTGGGGAGCTTCGAGGTCGCCTTCTTATGCGTAGACGCATCGTTACGATGCGAACGCGTAGGGTGATTGCCGCAGCTCCATCCCCTTCAACTTCTGTTGCGTTGGGTTGAAGGGATCGTGCCCATGTGGGCCTGGTTGGTCGGCGGCTATGCCGTTGTGCTGGCGTTGCTCATCGGCTTCGCCGGGTTTGTGGCGTCCTGGGTGGACGATGAGAAGAAGCGCGCGGATGCGTTCAAGGTCCTCAAGCTGGTGCTGGTGGCCGTCACTGGCACGAGTGGCCTTTTCGCCGCGGCGATGGCCCTGCATCAGGCGGGCCTGATGTGACGACTACCAGCAGCGGATCAGCTCGGCCGGTGTCGGGTGCGGTCACGCAAGAGACCTCCTCGGGTCACGGAGTGGCAGGGGGAACGCCATAGGGAATCTGTGGCGTGCGAAGGGACGCCGCAGGGCTGAGCGCGCGGCGGATCAACAGGCCGGCGAACAGTCGCGCGGCGCGGGGAAGCCCCGTGCCACCATCCGTAGTGCTGTCGATCACCGCGCGCGGCGGGCGGTCGAATCCGGACGGCGAACGGTAGGCGGGAATTTCGGCAATAGCCGGTGGCAGAAGGGGGTTTGACCCACAAAAAACGCCGTCTGGAAACCGGGCTTGAACAGGTGGTGCGAGTCGTTCGGCGGCCTTGCTGCCCCAGAAACACCCCCCATGCGGAGGGGGTGTCTGACCTGCGAAAACGCCCGTTTTTGCTTCGGTGGAGCTGATCGGGGGGACCGATATCCGCGCGGCGGCTCGCCGTAAGACTTCCACCGGTGGGCGCTGTGACGTCTCGTTCCGCTTTGGACTGCGATTAGGTAGGGATCGAGCCCCGGCAGTTCGGCGCGTTCAATGGCTTGAACAGCGCAAACGGCCCCCTTCTGACAAAGGAGGCCGTTCGCGACCTTCGCCGGGGTTGTTCCTACAGGTGCGGCGTGGACCCGATTTGAGACCCGGCCACGCTGCACCGCCCATCCGACGAAGGAGATCTACCGCCTTGACCGTAGGACGCAGACCAAGCGACCCGCCACCCCAAGCGGGTGAGGCCCCCGCTCCGGTCGGTGAACGGCATGAATCCAGTCCACAAAATTGGGCGGGGCTGATGGGCCAAGCCATCGCCAACTGGCCCGCCACCCTGCGACTGGCCGCACTCATCGCGCTGGTCGTCGTGCTGGTGTTCGGCGCGTTGTGGCTGGTGCCGCTCAATCTCACGCTCGGCCCGATCGAGATCGGCCAGTTGTAACAGCGCAGGCAGCAGCGGGCGGCGGGCTCTTGACCCGCCGCCCACTCAGCGAGCCGCGCCGCAGGTCAACAGGCCGGACCGGCGCGGGCGCCCCGAACTCGACAGAGTCGGGTTAGCGATCGTGGAGGCCAAAGCCGCCGCGCTCGTTCCGCTGGCCGCCACGGGCATGCACCATGTGCTGCCGCGACGCTCGGCCTCGTGCCCTGCCTATGTTGCGCCCTCACAAGCGAGCCGCCGAAGCCGGGCTGGTGGAGGCGGCTGTTTACCGGCGGCGTGGCAGTGCCGCTCTCCACAATCGAGTCAGAGGGCCTGGTAAACGAATGCCGACGAGGCGACTCGCACCCGTTCGCGGATCGACCTTCTTGTGCAGCCGCACGGTTGGTGCAAGCCAGGCTCGCCAGCAAGGTTCTGACGTATCAGTGTCACCAAGGATGGCCTGCAGCCAGGCGTGCCTCACCCGCGCCGGAGCTCAAACCACGCTGCGGCAGCTGCGGCAGCGATGCGCTGCCAACAATTGCGGGCCGGCCGTGCACCGACCGGGTTCGCCAGGGCGGCTTTGACGGTCGCCGCGTCGCGGCGGGCGGCAGGTTCGGGCGCGATCAGAGCGAGGACCGCCAGTGCGCGGATCGCGGCCGCGGCGTTGAGAGCGTCGATGTCGTGGGTGAACCCGTGCGCGGTTAGGTTGCGCACGTTGGAGCCGTCACCGAGCAGGAAGGTGCGTAGGAAGCGTTCCCAGTCGGGGTCGAAGCCGTTGTCCGCGAGATAGGACAGCAGGACGCCCAGACCGGGAAATGTACCGGTAGCGTCACCGACCGCCGCCCGGTAGACCGGCTCGTTGAGCTCGAGCAGCAGCGCCCGCGCGGCGGCTTCGACCTTGGGCACGGCCAGGTGCACGGCCGAGTCGTACTCGGCGAGCCAGAAGTGCTGCATCGCGGTGGCGAGCACGTTCATCAGCGCGGGGTCGCCGCCGGAGCCAAGCAGAAAGTCCTTGATGTCGGCGCGCGACGGGATCCCGAAGCGGTCGGCGATCATGTACAGGGCGTTGGCCAGGTAGATGCCGTTGATGCCGAGGTAGTGCAGCTCGGTGTGGGCGAGGTCGCGCGCGAAGATCTCGTCGTCGCCGGTGAGGGTGCGCGCCGGCATGTCGTTGTCGCGGAAGACCACCGTGGTGGCGAGGTAGCGGATCACCGAAGCCTGCTGCGTCAGCCGGGTGGTCTCCAGGTTGGTCTCGTGACGACCGGTCGGCGCGGTGGTGTGTAGCCAGATGCCCAGCGCCTCCTTCCAGGTCGGCGCCTTGTGAAAGCCGGGCAGGTACATGTCGAAGAACGACGCGGGCGCGGTGATCGAGTACCGAGTCGATTCCCAGGTCAGCGAGGGTGCCGCCTGTAGCTCGGCAATCGCGATGCGTTCCAGGTCCATGACGCCGAGCTGCCGCGCCACCGAGGCGGCCTCGTTGAACCGCGCACGGATGACCATCGGTTCGGTGGCGGCGCGTGCCTCGTTCAGCATCGTCTCGATGAGCCGCCGGTTGACGGTGTCGATCCGAGTGCTGTCTCCAGGGGCCCGCTTCCGCACGATGGCGGCAAGGTCTCTGAGGACATGCGTCTGCGGGTAGGTCTCCAAGGCGCGGTTGAGCACGGCGTCGACCGCGGGATCGATCGCGTCTGGCTTGCGGCCTCGGGGCGGCGTGACCAGCGCGCACAGCATCGGAATGACCGCGTAGGGGTACTCGTCGCGGTCGACCAGGTCGCCAGCCACGCAGAGCATGACTTCGGTGATCTCCTGCTCCAGCGCCGTGGCTCCCACTGAACGGGCCAGCGTCCAGGCACGGACCAGGCCGTAGGCCTGGGCTTGAGCGTTCTGGCTGCCTCCGACGCCGTCGAGGTAGGCGCGTGCCGCCAGCTCGGCGGCCTGGCGGCTGTTGGGCATCAGGCGCAGCGTGAACACGATGTCGTAGAACCGGGCCCGCGCTACGGGATGGGTGACCTCGCCGGCGAGCGCCAGCCATGCCTCCCGCACGTCGCTGGAGGCGTCGCGCATCGCGATCGGAAGCAACGCCGGACCGTCCATCGGCGCCAAGGCCGCCCCGGCCTGCGGGATCTCTTCGCCGTGCAGCGTGTAGAGGAACGCATTCACCAGCACGTTGACCACAGACCGATCCAATGGAGGGTCGTTGCGCTCGGCCAGCAGCTGCACACGCCAGCCCGCGTCGTGCGGATCGCCGACGTCTCGGGCAGCGGCGTCGGCCAGCTTCGCCATCACCGGCACGAGAGCAGGATCGTGCTGATACGGCTGCGCCGGCCTGCTCGCATCGATCGGCGGAACGGCTGCTGACGGCTCGGGATCGGGCTCGGTCACGTTCGGTCTCCATCACAGTGGCAAGACCGATCAGTCAACCAGTTGGCAGCGGGCGCTCAAACCGAGTTATACGCGAAACCAACAGGACCGATTCCGTCGATTGCGGATACCGAGGCCTTGTCGAGCTGTCTGTGAGACGCCGGGGCTGCGGCGCAAGATCATCGCTGCTCAGCGAGCTGGTCGTGGATCATGGCGTGCTGAAAGCGGTAGCGGGTTCCTGATGCGCGAAGGATTCCGCGTTCGCGGGCGTTCTCCAGCGCCTCACTCAAGCTGCGATCAGGGGTCGGTATCCGGCGTGCCAGCACCAGGCTCCATAGGCACCACCGGCTCCAGGCCATGCCGGGTATCCGTCGTTGCACTCTTATGGAGAGAAGGAGGGTCAGTACCAGCATCCACGAGAACTCAGACCACTGTCCCAGCGTCGCGCAGTACAAGGCGGTGTAGGCGAGGGGGAGAGGGAAGTGAGCGAGCAGCGCCAGGCCGTCCGCGCCCAGCGCGTCGAGAGGTTCAACAACTTGGCCGTCGTCCAAGGGTTCGGTAAGGCTGTGCCGGCCGAACACGCTCAGGGCAGCGAAGAGAAGGATGAGGACCACTAGACCCACCACAGTTTCTAGCCTGAGTTGCGCGGTGTTCTGGGGTGAGAACACAAAAAAAAAGCTCATGATCAACCCCATGCTGACTGCGCTCCCGGCGCCACCGAGGACCCGTCGCAGCTTAATCCTCAAACGGAACGGCGTGGCTTCGTCGACCTGGCGGTAGGCGAGTCCCAGGATCACGTAGCCGACCAGAACGGCCGTCCACACCAAGCAACCAGCCAGCACGTCCGCACGTGAACCGCTCCAGTCGACCAGCTGACCGAAACCGGCCGCGAGCACCGCAGCACCTCCGCCAACCACGAAGGCCACCGCGAATCCGCGCAAGCGACCCCAAGCCGCAGGTATCAGCGGTCCGCTCACATCCAGATGCCGCGATCCGCGCCGAGCAAGATAGCGGGCGAGGCCGACGAGCCAGGCGAGGCTGTCGTCCCGCCTGTACGCGGCATCGATCAGGTGACGTTGCACAGCGTCCGCTGTACTCAGGGCCAGCAGCTCGTCGGGGTCGGAATCAATGCGGGCGTAGGCAGTACGTGCCAAGCCGCTCACCAGGGGCGACGCCAGCGCCTCGCGCAGCGGCCCCTGCTCGCTCAGCCGCGTCGTCACACGAGCCCACCGGCCGTCGACGTCGGCGATGCCCGCTGTCAGGTGTGTGACGATTTCTGTGAGAGGCAAGGGAGCCAAACGCACCACGAGTGCTCGAGCAACCGTCACGCCGGTGGCGCGGATCGCCTTCTCGTACGCCTCCGGCGAACTCGTCAGCACGAACGGGCGGCTCCAGGTCCGCACCTCGTTGATCACAGCCTCCCGCAGGGGCGCGGGCATCTCGTCGAGACCGTCGAGCACCGGCACGAGTTTGCCGTGTTCGACGAGCCGGGAGGTGACGACGCTGGCGGCTGCCACCGACAGTTCTGCAGGCAGGACTGCCCTCAGTCTGTTGATCATGTGATCGTCCAGGCTGCGGACATCGGGATCCCACTCGGCCAGATCGACGATGAGCGGAACTCGGCCCGCCTTGAGCATGTGCAGGGAAAGCAGCAGCACTGTGGACGTTTTGCCGGACCCTTCTTCGCCTAGGACTACCACTTGCCGAGATGGCAGGGCATCGACGACCCCGGCAAGGGTGGTCACGTCTCCGCGCAGCCGCAGTGCGGTGCGCCTAGCGCCTGGCAGCCGGCCCAGAACCACGTCCGGAGCGGCGGCAGTCGGCCCGTCCACCGACGACCACGGCACCCGCAGAGGTTCGGGAAACACCAACCCGCGGACTGTCGCCTCCTGTCGAACATGCGCAAACACACGCTCCGCAAGAGTCCCCACGGCGGAGACTGCTATCTCGTCGTCGACATGGCCCTGTGGTCTTGACGTGGCCCATGTCAGCGCCAGCGTGATGGCACCGACCAGGCAGCTGACGATGCTGGCAACCTTGTCCCCGACATCCAGCGCGTCGAGAGCGAGACCAATCCCGAGTACGACTGCCGTCAACGCGAAGAACAACACCCACGGCCACCAGAGCGCGCGTCGAGAACTCACCTGCCGCCCTTCCGCATGTTCAGAGCGGCCGATCGTAGCGAGAGGCAGAAAGACGATAGGGAAGGCGTCGACCTCGGCCCAATCCACGCGAAAGCGGAAGAGCGACAGCGGGGCGACGCAGTTCTGCAGGGCATTGCCCGTCCCGCGTCCGACACCCACCTCGGTGGCGCGGTGCGGAACGGCGAGATCGTTCGCGAGTCGCCGCCCGCACGAGGTGGCGCGCCACGGCCGTGCGCTGTTCACCGGTCGCGCATGCCCTGTATGCATGCATGCCCCGGACGCGCGCCGCGCGCCACGACCGGCCGGCACGCCATGAAGCGAGACCCTCCGCGCGTTGTCAGGTCGAGAACGCGACAAGGGCGGCCAGGGTTTCCGAGCGGATCTGGTTCTGCTGATCTGTCTTCAGCTCGTCCCACGAGAACCCGCGAGAATGGGCCACGGATACTGTTGCCTTCTCCAGCCGCCGAGCCCAGTGGGCGGCCTGCTGCGCGCCGTCCTCTTCCTGTGTGACCACGTCCGGGTGGGTCCCGTGAAGCAGCCACTCGGCAAGCCTCAGGATGTGGTCGACGGGGGTCTCCCTTCCCAGAAGGGTGCGTGCGTCCGAGAACGCCAGATACCGCAGATCTTTGGAGACGGACATAACAGCGTAAACCTTCCTGTGAGGCGACCGGGTCCATGGCGGCACGGCCGGGAAAGTGTGCCCAACTGATCAACATGACGGCCGCGCGGGCCCGGAATTCACGGGTTCGAGCACCGTCCCTGTCGCCACTCTCGTCGGCCGGACCACTGGCCCTTCCGCACACCGTGGCGACGCTGTGCGCTTGGACGATCACCGCTGACGACCCCAGCGAACAGGCTCGTCCTGTCCGCTCTCGCCCGGCGGCCGACGTCAGGGTGGCGTCTGCGATGCTCGCAGACGGGCCCGGTGCGTTAGATCCAGACTTCTGCTGGTGATCATGGCGCGCCACACCACGGTCCGGCAGGACGCAGAGCCCACGCCGTGCGCGGGTCGTTCGCGGCCGTGAACCAGCCCGTTCACGGCCGCGACTAGACGCCTGTGCCCGACGTGGCCTACGTTTCCTTCCGACGATCGCCTTGTCGGGCAGCACCACCGTGTCCTCATAGGAGGAGGCGGGCGGGCACACCAGGTGGGACCGCTTCCGACGACGTACCTCTGCCGGAGCACCCTCTGGATCCCCTCGGGTCGGCCATGTGCAGGCATCGCTCCACGCCTCACAAGGTCCATCGGGGGCCGTACGGGCAACGGAGGTCGCCGCAGCCCGCGGGTTCGTTCCCGAACCCAGGTGTCACGGGACCACCGTGACACGGCACCGCCAGTGCGGTGGTGTCGACCGGACGCCTGTCCGGGCCTGCACCGAAGGGAACACGTTGGTGGAAATCACCGACCTTGAACGCACCGAACCCGCAGTCGGTCTGCCGATCTCCGCATTCGACTGGATCCCGACTCCCGCCGCGCACAGCGCGGTCACGAAGGCCTACGAGTCGGCCCGCAAAGCCGGGCTCGCGGACGACATGGCGTTGGTGCTCGCCGAGGCGGCAATGGACCCCGCACGGCTGCGGGCCGACCTCGGTAATCCCAAGCAGCGGCACTTCGACGGCTGCACGATCACCTACATCACGACCGACCTGTGGTCGCCTAGTGTCGTGCCAAGCCTGGAGAACGTGCGTTTCGAGGACACCCGCGGTCACTGGCTGTCGGCCCCGGACACGAAGCTGTTGCCGCGCTTCGGCTCGGCGGAGGACGCCGCCGTGCTGACCCTGGCCGCGGACAGCCCGGAGCACGTCGTTGATGTGGTGTCCCCGCTCGTCGTGAAGGCGCTCGCGTCCAACGAGAAGGTCAAGACGATTCCGCTGCGCGGGGTCGAGGAACCGGTCATGCTCGCGTTCGCCAGGGTGGCCTTCCGTGACCAGGATCCGGTCACCGTGCTGGAGCCGGTCGACGGTTTCTGCCGCGTCGCACAGACACACGACACCCTTGGCGTCCGGCTGCGCGACGCCCTGGTCACCTTTAACGTCAGGCCCGCCGAGCGGGCGACCCTGATCAAGACGGTCCTGGGCAAGGGCCGCGACGCCGTCGCCGATCCGGACGACGACGAGGCCGCCGCGAAGAAGAAGGCCGTGGCCAGGGCGCGGTTGCGCAGCCTGGTACTGCAGCAGGCGGTCGTGATCATCGGGTTCGAAGGGCCCGACCACGTACCGTTCGACCAGGCTCGCCGGCGGCTCGTCGGCCGGTTGCACCTGTCGCCGCCCCTAGGCTTCACACCTGAGGCCGTGTACAGCGCGAAGGCCCGCGCGGCCGTGGACGCGCTCGCCGCGCGCGGCCGGCTGCCTCAGGTAAACGGCCTGAGCATCAACCAGGTCGAGTACGCCCTGCTGGGCGACGCCACCACGCCGGTGCCTGCCGACGGTGCGCCACGACTGCATACGGACGAACTCGCCGCGCTCGCGCTGCGGACGATGAGGCCGCGTGCGGAGGCCGCTAACAACGACGTGCGGTACGCCCTTCGAGACCTGACCGGGCAACTGCCCACGGCACCCGAGCGGTTGCAGGTCGCCGCAGAGATCGGCCTGCGCGCCGCTCCTGGCATCACCGCGACCGTCGCCCAGCGGGCGGCCCTGGCACGCGCGTGGGAGGTCGGCGCGTTCAGCGGCCCGTCCTGGGCCGTCACGCGCCGCCCGGTCACCGAGCTCCTCGAGGAGGCACTGGAGGAGCACACGAAGGTGCGCCGCGGGACCATGAAGGTCGGCCCCGCCATCACTGAGTTGGCCGCGCTCGCGTCGTGGTACCTCGTGACCGCGGACCCACATCCGCTCGCCCGCTCGGGCTTCGGCACTAAGCGGACCGCGGCCCGCGGCGAGAAGGACAACCGGGAGCCGAACACGCTGCTGCGGGCGATGATGCAGGACACGGACGGCATCAAACAGCTCGCCCAGGTCGTCTACGACGGGCGGGCGGGACGCGTGCTCAAGGTGCTGCCGCGCGGCGGGCGCCCGCTCGACATCCACCGAGCCGAGGCTCCGAATCTCGACGAAGGGGCGCTGCGCCACTCCGTCTCACCCGCCGCCCGGTCGAGCGGTGGCACCGACGGCGCGCAGCACCGCACGGCCGAGGACGACTGGACCGACGCGCAGACGGTCGTCCAGGAAGCCGCCGCCGAATTCCACCGTGCGGTACGCGCGCTGTGCGAAGTCAAGACCTCCAGCGGGCAGAACTTCGCGACCACCGTCGGCTTCCGCGACCAGGACATCAACGACCACCTGGCCAACACGCAGAAGTTGCTGCACGGACTCGACTTTCAGCGCGACAGGTACCTGGAAACGCAGGGCATCGAGCGCGCCTTGGCCGACCAGAACGACGAGGGCACGGCGTGAAGCTCACGCCCGGCACGGAAATCGAGCTGTACCACCGGCTCGCCGACTGCGTCGGTGACACCCTGCTGTCACAGCGCTGGCCGACCCGCCGACTGATCGTCGACGTGCTGACCGCACCCGGCGACGAGCGCTCGGCGGTCTACGTGGTGATCGGCGGCTCTGGCGACGTGCTCTACGTAGGCAGCGTGTGCCGAGCGGCACCCGGCGCGGTCGCCACCCGGCTCCGCGAGCACCTGGCGGAGGGACACAAGGCCGCCTCCTGGGACAGCGTGTGGACGCTCCCGATCCACCTGGAGGGTTCCCAGGAACAGGTACGGCTGGCGGAGGGCCGGGTGGCGACCTTGACAGGTAGACCGCCCCACTGCCGGGCTGTGCCGAACCGCCCACCCCCGTCGCGCGGACAAACACCGGCTCTGCCCGCGTCAACTCCGTAACCAACGAATGGGGCCCTCGGTCGTGGCCAGCGTTAGCCACGACCCGGGTCCTAAGCGGATAGATGCGTCTCCGGGCGCGGGCGCAGGTACTCGCTACAGCAATCCAGCTTGATGCGGGCGGATCGCGGCGGCGATGACACCGCTGCCGCCGAGGACCGCGGTGAGCACGATCTTGAGCATGGTCACGGCGCGCTCGGGGTCGGTTGTAATGAGGCCACCGCCGCCGCAGCGGCAGGTTTTCGTGGTGGGTCCCGCGTGACGTATCCCGTGTTAGGTGATCGCTCGCTGTTACTGCTAGCCTCCCGAACATGACTTCCCGTATTCAGATGAATACGGGATCTGTCCCGGGTTTGAGTGTTGGAATTCCAGTTCTTCAACCTGCTGGACGACCTGTCGGCGCTCGACAACGTCGCCCTCGCCGCCCAGCTGACCGGCATGAAAGCGAGTCAGGCCCGCGCACGCGCCCTGGAGTTGTTCGGCGAGCTCGGCATCTCCAGCCGCAGGAACATCTACCCGGCGCAGCTCAGCGGCGGCGAACGGCAGCGCGTCGCGGTGGCGCGGGCGTTGATGAACCGCCCCGCGCTGCTGCTCGCCGACGAACCGACCGGCGCCCTCGACAGCAGGTCCGGCGAGCAGGTCATGGACCTGCTGCTCGACCTCAACCAGATCGGCCAGACCCTGCTGCTCGTCACCCACGACGAACGCCTCGCCACCCGGTGCGCCACCAGGGTGATCGAGGTCGTCGACGGCCGGATCGCCCGCGAGCACAGCATGGAGCGGGCATGAGCGCGGTGTGGTCGGCGTCCTGGGCGGCGGTCCGGCGACGCAAGCTGCAGACGATCGTGATCGGTGTCGTGGTGTGCGCGGCGAGTGCGACGCTCGTGATGGCGCTCGGCCTGCTGGACGCGTCCGCCGCGCCGTTCGACCGGGCCTTCGCCACCCAGCAGGGCGCGCACGTGGCCGCGGCCTTCGACCCGGCGAAGGTGACCGAGGCCCAGCTGAAGCAGGCAACCGGAAGCACCGCGTCGGCAGGGCCGTTCCCACAGGCCACTGTGGACACTTCGACCGGGGAGGTCTTCCTCGGCGCGCTCACCGTGGTGGGACGGGCGGACCCCGGTGGCCAGGTCGACCGCGTCTCGGTGTGGAAGGGCAGATGGGCCACCGGGTCCGGCGAGATCGTCCTGAACCGCACGCCGGGATCCGTCGGCCGGATGGACGTCGGCTTCGAACTGCGGCTGCCAGGACTTCCGGTGCTGAAGGTCGTCGGATTCGCCCACTCGGTGACGGGATCCGCCGACGCGTGGGTGATTCCCGGGCAGATCGGAGCGCTGCGACCGAACGCGCTGCAGATGCTCTACCGGTTCACGCAGGCCGACACCGCGGCCGGCGTGGCGGCGTTCACCGCGCGGTTGCCACAGGACGGGCTGCTCGGTACGCTGTCGCACCTCACCGTCAAGGACAAGGCGACGTCCGAGCTCGGCGTGTTCATCCCGTTCCTGCTGATCTTCGGGATCCTCG
Organism: Lentzea sp. NPDC102401; assembly: GCF_044765805.1. Taxonomy (NCBI): domain Bacteria; kingdom Bacillati; phylum Actinomycetota; class Actinomycetes; order Pseudonocardiales; family Pseudonocardiaceae; genus Lentzea; species Lentzea sp. NPDC102401. Next base: position 55,031 of record NZ_JBIWKS010000017.1, read on the forward strand.
GGCTCGCCGTGGCGGTGCTGATCGTCGCCAACGTCGTGAGCGGCGCCGTCGTCGCGGGCCTGCGGCACATCGGGATGCTCAAGGCGATCGGCTTCACCCCGAACCAGGTCATGGCCGTCTACCTGGTGATGGTCTCGATCCCGGCGTTCGCGGGCTGCGCGCTCGGCACGGTCGCGGGCAACCTCGTCGCCAAACCGATCGTGCAGGACGCGGTCGAGGGCTTCGGCGTCGACGAGCTGAGCTTCGCGCCGTGGGTGAACATCATCGCGGCGCTCGGCATGCCGTTGCTGGTGGCGTCGGCCGCCCTCGTTCCGGCACTTCGAGCGCGAAGGCTTCCGGCGGCACGGGCGATCAGCGCGGGCATCACCGCGCACACCGGAAGGGCGTTGCGCGTTCAGCGCTGGTTGGGAGGCACGCGGCTGCCGCGGTCGATCAGTCTCGGCCTCGGGATGCCGTTCGCCCGCACCGGCCGCAGCGCGTTGACGCTGGCCTCGGTCGTGCTCGGCGTCATGACCGTGACCCTCGCGGTCGGCGTGACCCTGTCGATGACGGCCTACAACGACGCCGTCCGGCCCCACTTCACCGACCGCGTCGAGCTGATGGCCGGATCACCGCCGGGCATGCCCGGCGTTCGTCCGGAAGGTGTGGAGGTGCCCGCCGCGACACTGGGTGACGCCGAGGACGAGTCGATGCTGCGCTCCCTGCCCGGCACGACAGCGGTTCTCGCCTCCACCCAGCTCGACGCCGAGGTCGCGGGCGGCACCCAGAAGGCCACGATCCTGTTCTACCGCGGGGACACCGCCGCGGTCGGCCCGCGCGTGCTCACCGGGCACTGGCCGGACGGGCCGGGGCAGGTCGTGGTGCCGTCGAGGTTCCTCAACCAGCGCGGGCTCGCCGTCGGTGACACGATCACCGTGCAGGCGAGGGGAAACCGGACGCAGATGAAGATCGTCGGTGTCGTGCTGACGAACAACGCCGACGAGATCTTCGCCGACTGGTCCACTGTGGACCTGCTCGAACCCGGTGCCCGTGCTGACACCTACCTGGTGCAGATGGCCGCCGGTACCGACCGCGGCACCTACACCACCGCGGTGAAGGCCGCGGATCCCGGACTGCGCGTCCTGCCGCCCCGCGACGGCACGTCGTCGACCGCGGTGATCATCATCAGCGCCGCCGTCGTGCTGACGCTGGTACTGGGCGCCGTCGCCGCACTCGGGGTGTTCAACACCGTGGTCCTCAACGCCCGTGAACGGCGCCGTGACCTCGGCATGCTCAAGTCGATCGGCATGACCCCGCGTCAGGTCACCGTGCTGCTCGTGACGTCCATGGGCACGTTGGGCGTGCTCGGCGGACTGATCGGCGTGCCCGTCGGCATCGGCGTGCACCAGCTGGTCGTGCCCGCCATGGCCCACGCCGGCCAGGCCGACGCCGTCGACATCCTCATGAACGTCTACCACGCGCCGTTGCTCGCACTGCTGGCCCTCACCGGCGTCGTCATCGCCGTGCTGGGCGCGGTCGTGCCGGCCAGGGGAGCGGCGCGTCTCTCGATCGCCACCGTCCTGCACAACGAATAGGGGGGTCACGAATGCGCAGGTTAATCGCGTTGTCGCTTGTGGCGGCAGGGGTTCTGGCCACGAGCCTGCCCGCCGTCGCCGACAGCGGCACGGTGATCAGACGAACGTCCTACGGCATCCCGCACGTGCTCGCGCACGACTACCGCGGCGTCGGTCAGGGACTCGGCTACGCGTTCGCCGAGGACAACGCCTGCGTCATGGCGGAGATCGTCGTGACGCTGTCCGCCGAACGGTCGCGCTGGTTCGGGCAGGACAACCTGGCCAGCGACCTCTACTACCAGCGCCTCAACCAGTCCGCGGTGGTCGAACGGCAGCTCGGCGGACAGTCGAAGCAGGCGCGCGACCTCGTGCGCGGCTACGTCGCCGGCTTCAACCGCTACCTCGCCCAGAACGGCACGCCCGAAGCGTGCCGGAACTGGGCGCGGCCGATCACCGAGATCGACGTGTGGCGGCGCGTCCACCAGGTCGCCGGGCTGACCGGCGGCGAAAGCTTCCAGGAGCAGCTCGTGTCGGCCCAGCCACCAGGAATCGCACTCGCGGCACCCGCGCGCGTCGAGAAGGAAGGCCCTGCCAGCAACGGCATCGCGCTCGGCGGGCAGGCCACCGCGACCGGTTCCGGCATGGTGCTGGGCAACCCGCACTTCGACTGGGCCGACACCTGGCGCTTCTACCAGCACCACCTCACGATCCCCGGCGAGCTGAACGTCAGCGGCGCGGGACTGTTCGGCGTGCCGGTGGTCAACATCGGCCACAACGACCGGCTCGGCTGGACCCACACGGCGTCCGAAGCGCAGACGATCACGCTCTCGAAGCTGACCCTCGTCCCCGGCGACCCGACCAGCTACCTCGTCGACGGCCAGGCACACCGCATGATCGCCGAACAGGTCACCGCCGGCGGCACCACGAGAACCCTCTACCGCACCCCGGACGGCCCGGTGGTCGAGGACGACCGTACGCTGCAGTGGACGGACACCACCGCGTTCGTGCTGCGCGACGCGAACCTGGGCAACCTGCAGATCATCGACCAGTGGCTCGCCATCGCCCGCGCCCGCAGCGTGCCCGACCTGCACCAGGCACTCGTCCGCCACCAGGCACTGCCGTGGGTCAACACCCTCGCCTCGGACGCCACCGGCACCGCCTACTTCGGTGACGTCCAGGTCGTCCCGCACGTCACCGACGAGCAGCGCGCCCGGTGCCGCGCCGACGTGCCCATCGGCCTGGTGGTCCTCGACGGCAGCCGGTCGGACTGCGGCTGGGGCACCGACCCCGACGCCGTGACGCCGGGCAGGTTCGGCCCTCGTCGGTTGCCCACGCTGATCCGGCGCGACCACGTCAGCAACATGAACGACAGCGCGTGGCTGGCGAACCCCGCCGCACCGCTGACCGGTTACCCGTCCATCGTCGGCGACGTCGGCACCGAACGGTCCGCGCGCACCCGCCTGGGCCTGGACATGATCGGCACCAACACCTTCACACTGTCCACTCTGGAACAGGCGATGTTCGGCAACCGCAACCTCACCGCCGAGCAGGGCCGAGCCGCGGTCGTCGCGATGTGCCAGGCCAACCCGACCCTGCCCGCGAACGACGGCCGGCCCGTCGACGTCCGCGCGGCCTGCTCGGCCCTGGCGGCCTGGCCCGGCACCGGAGACACCGGCTCAGCAAGCCGGGGCGCCTACTTCTGGCGTTCGTTCGTCGCGCTGACCGGCAGGCCGGGGACGAACCTGTGGCAGGTGCCGTTCGACCCGGCCGACCCCGTCCACACCCCGCGCGGCATCAACGCGAGCGACCCCGGCGTCCAACGGGCCTTCGCGGACGCGGTCCGGCTGTTCGGAGACGCCGGTGTCGCGGTGGACGTGCCGCTCGACGCCGTCCAGCAGTACGAGGGCGTCCCGATCCACGGCTGCCGCGGCCCGGAAGGCTGTTTCAACGTCATCTCGGTGCCCGGCCCGCCCCGTCCGGGACTCGCTCCGGAGATCTCGCACGGCTCCAGCTTCGTCATGGCGGTCGAGCTGACGAGGAACGGCCCGCGGATGAGCTCGATGCTGATCTACGGCCAGTCCGCTGACCCGGCCTCCCCGCACCACACCGACCAGGCACGGCTCTACGCGAAGAAGCAGTGGGTGAAGGGCGAGTTCACCGAACGGGAGATCGCCCGCAACGCCGACCTGACGATCCGTCACCTCCGCTGATCGCCCGCACCTCCGGTCCGGCGCCGGACCGGAGGTGCCGGACCTCACCGTTCGCCGCCTTCGTCAGCGAACTTCCCGTGCCGTCCGGCGCCGCCCGCGAACCGGGCGGCGCCGGCCACTCCTTCCCGAGCCACGATCGGCACCCCGGCCGCCCCTTCCGCCCGCAACGCCTCGGCCAGCGGCAGATCGAGCCCGCCGTAGGTCGAGGCCCTATCGGCCAGCACGCAGTCAAACGGGAACCCGGCGATCTGCTCGGCCAGCTCCAGCGCGGCCGCCACCGCCTCACCGGGCTCGACCACCCGGTTGGCCAGCCCGATCGCCAACGCCTCCTCGGCGTGCACCGGACGTCCGGTGAGGATCAGGTCCAACGCCCGCCCCAGCCCCACGATCCGTGGCAGCCGCACGGTGCCACCGTCGATCAACGGCACACCCCACCGCCGGCAGAACACCCCGAACACCGCGTCGCTCTCGACCACCCGCAGGTCGGCCAGCAGCGCGAGCTCCAGACCGCCCGCCACCGCGTAGCCGCTGACCGCCGCGATCACCGGCTTGCTCAGCTCGAGCCGGGTCGGCCCCATCGGGCCGGCGCCGCCACCGGAGGGATCGAGCTCGTTGCGCCGGGCGGGATCCCCGACAACGCTCAGGTCGGCGCCCGCGCAGAACGTCCCGCCCTCGCCCGCGAGCACCGCGACCCGTTGCGAAGGGTCTGCCTCGAACGCGAGGAACGCGTCCCGCAGCTCAGCGGCCATCGGGCCGTCGACCGCGTTGCGCCGGTCCGGGCGATTCATCCGGATCAGCGTCGTGGTGCCGGTGATCTCCACGTGGATGTCCATGTGACCTCCGTGATCAGCAGTGGCGTTCGGCGCGCCGCTGGCGTCTACTGACACGATGCCAATCGTCTCTCCCGGTTTCGCCGGGCGACGCCAGTCACCGGACGTGCAGCTGCCGCCCGGTCAGTACCTGGCAGAGGACTTCCCGGTCCTCACGGCGGGCCCGACGCCGCGAGTGACCACCGACCGCTGGCAGTTCACGATCAACACCGAGGCCGGTCAGCGTTACGACTGGTCGTGGCAGCAGCTGATGGACCTGCCCGCGGAGAAGATCACCAAGGACATCCACTGCGTCACCAAGTGGTCGAAGCTCGGCACCCGCTGGAAGGGCGTCTCGCTGGACGTCCTGCTGGAGGACGTCGAGACGGCGGCGGACTTCGCGCTCGTCCAGTCCTACGGCGGCTACACCACGAACCTGCCGCTGGAAGACCTGATCGACGGCCAGGCGTGGATCGCGTACCGCTACGACGGCGACGAGCTCACGCCCGAGCACGGTGGCCCGGCGCGGCTGCTGGTGCCGCACCTGTACTTCTGGAAGTCGGCGAAGTGGGTCCGCGGGATCCAGTTGCTGCTCGAGGACGAACCCGGCTTCTGGGAAAGCGCGGGCTACCACGACTACGGAGACCCATGGCGCGAGCAGCGGTATCAGGGCGACTGACCTGGCGGGTGGCCTCGGTGGCCGAGTCCACCGACATCACCAAGAGCGCGCGCGGCCTCGTGTTCGACGTGCCCGGCTGGCCCGGTCATCTGCCGGGGCAGCACGTCGACGTCCGGCTGACCGCCGAGGACGGCTACTCGGTGCAGCGCAGCTACTCGATCTCCTCCGCGCCGGACGGGGAGCGGGTCGAGTTGAGCGTCCAGCGGGTCGCCGACGGCGAGGTGTCGCCGTACCTGTGCGACGTGCTCTCGCCCGGTGACCAGATCGAGCTGCGCGGCCCGGTCGGCGGCTGGTTCGTGTGGCGTGCGGCCGATCAGGCGCCGGTGACGCTCGTGGCGGGCGGATCGGGCATCGCGCCGTTGATGGCGATGATCCGCACGCGGGCCGCGGAGGGCAGCCGGGTGCCGTTCCGGCTGATCTACTCGGTGCGCACGCCCGAGGACGTCTACTACGCCGACGAACTGCGCCGCCGTGCCCGTGAGGACGCCGGCCTCGACGTCCACCTCGTGTACACCCGGCAAGCCCCGGAAGGCTCGCCCGAGCCACCGAAACGCCTCGGCCTGGCCACCCTGAACACCCACGCCTGGCCGGCCGACTTCACCCCGAACGTCTTCGTGTGCGGGCCGACCGGGTTCGTCGAGACGGTGTCCGACATCTTCGTGGCGCTCGGCCACGACCCCCGCCGCGTCCGCACCGAACGCTTCGGCTGACAGGAGAGCACCGATGAGCGACGACCACGTCGACGGCAACGCGCTGGCGGGCGACCTGCGGGAGATCTTCGCGGTGGACCTGACGGTGGCGACCGGGCAGTGCTCCGGCTGCGGCTACCGCGGCTCGGTGGCGACCCTGCGCGTCTACCAGAACGCGCCGGGCATCGTCGCGCGCTGCCCGCACTGCGAGGAGGTCGTGCTGAGGCTGGTCCGCGGACGCGACCGCGCGTGGCTCGATCTGCGCGGCACGGTGAGCCTGGAGATCCCGCTGCCGTCCCCGTGAGGACGGCAGCGGGGTGTCTCGTCAGATACCGGAGTTGCCCCCTCCCAGCGTCAGCGCGAAGCCCTGGGCGTTGAGCAGCCCGCCGGAGGACGCGCGGGTGACCTTGGTGCCGGAGATCGTGCCGCTGCCGGCGGCCTGGATCTCGAAGCCCCACGTGGCGCCGTCGATGGTGAGCCTGTCGAAGGTGATCGGGGTCATCGTCTTCTGCCAGCTCATCAGCACGCCCTGGTAGCTGCTGTCGGTGATGGTCAGGTCGCTGATCACCACCGGCGTGCGGATCTCGTGGTCGGCCGTGTAGATCCACAGCGCGCCGATCGCCGAGTTCCAGTTCGGCTCGAAGCTGCCCGCGCGCAGCAGGGTGTTGCGGCGCACCGTCGTCGTGCCGCTGAACGGAACCGGCTGGTGCCAGGTGCTCACCGCGATGCCCGAGCCCGAGGTGACGATGTCCGAGACGTGGTTGTCCTCGATGCGGTTGTCCGCGCCGCCGTAGACCGCGATGCCGTTCGCGCCCGCCGGTAACTGCACCGTGTTGCTGGTGAACGCGGTCCTGGTCACCGGTGCGCCCTCGGACCACATCGCGAGGCCGTCATCACCGTTGTTGCGCGTCGTGGACTGGTCGATCCTGGTGTCGACGACGTCGCCGTTCAGGTTCACGCCGTCCGCGAACGTGTTGCGCACGCGCAGGCCGACCGCGTACAGGCCGTTGGTGCCGTTGTCCGCCCAGAGACCGACCTTGGTGTGCTCGATCCACACGTTCTGCAGCAGCGAGCCTGAGCCGAAGTCGCCTTCCAGCGCGGGATCGGAGCCGTTGTCCTCGCGGACCCGGACGTCGCCGAAGATCGCCAGGTCCGCGATCGTCACCTTGCCGGTGGCGAGGAAACCGCCCTGGGCGCCGGTGCCCTGGACGACCGAGTGCCACGGCCCGGCGCCGATGATCCGCACGTTGCCCACGGTGATGCGCGAGGAGATGCGGAACGTGCCCGCCGGTACCCACACCGGCCGGTTCTGGGCGGCGCCCTCCGCGATCGCCGCGGTGACGGCGGCGGTGGCGTCCGAGCCGTTGTCGGGCACGGCGCCGTGCGAGGTGATCGACACGGCGTTCGCCGGTGCGGCCGCCGCCGCGGGCACCGCCTCGGCCTCCACGAAGTCGAGCACGTAGGCCAGGCCGTTGGCGGTGTCCACCTGGAACTTCAGCTCGGTGCCGGCCGCCCAGTCACCCAGGACCCTGGTCTCGTCGAAGAACCGGTGCCCGCCGCCCAGAGCCGGGTTGTTGAAGTACGGGTAGTCGCCGTACACCCAGCTGTACTCGGACGTCAGCGTGATGTCGCGCTGCTTGGTTCCGTTGGCGTACAACGAGATCGGTGCGCGCTGACCGGTGCCGGCCGCGTTGTCCGGGATCGAGTACCGCAGCACCAGGCCGTTCGCCGGTGCGGTGAGCTTGACCGTGACGTGCTCGCCCACGGCGTCGAGAACCACCGCCCTGCGGCCGCTGGCCTCGGACTGGATCTGCCGGTACGTGCGGCTCGCCGCGAGCACCGTGCCGTTCGTGGTGGCTGCTTCGGCCTCGTAGGTCGTGTACGGCACCGTCGCGCCGCGTTGGGCAAGAACGCCTTCGCCGGCGACGGAGATGCTGTCGATCGCGACGTCTGCGGCGGTCGTGCTGGACAGGCCGACGGTGTTGACCCCCGCGCGCAACGGCACCACTGCCGTCGTGGTGCGCCACCCGCTGCCTGCGGCGAACGAGAGGGTGCCCGCGTCCCGGCCGTTGACCGTCAACGCCAGCGTGGCGTTCGAGGTGCTCTGGAACCGCACGGTGATGGTCGCGTTCCCGGCGGTGTCGGCCTTCACGGTTCGGACCACGCGTGCGCCGACCGTGCCGAACCCGGCGACGTAACCGGAACCCGCGTAGCCCGCGAGTCCTGTGTGGACGGATGCACCGCCGGAGCGGAAGGCCGACTCGGCCTCGCCGGGACCGGCCTGGACCGCGGTGCTGACGGTGAGGCTGTCGAGGTTCATGTTGCCGGAGTCGCCCGAGTCGAACGCCAGCGCGACGTCGTGCTGCCCTGCCGTCAGCGTGACCTGTTCGGTCGTGGTCGCCCAGGTGTCCCAGTTCGCCGTCGCAGGCAGGGTGATCTGCCGTTGTTTCGCGCCGTCGACGTACAACGACAGGGTGCGGGCGGAGCCGGTGCCGTTCGCCAGCCGGATCGCGAGGTCGTGCTGGCCCGCGGTCGCGGCGCTGACCCGGAAGGTGGTGCGCGCGGTGCCGCGGTTCGCGTCGGTGTACCCGCCGACGAATCCGCCGCCGGTGTAGCCGGGGTGGTCGGACTGGACGACCGCGCCGCCGCTGAGCGTCGCGTTCTCCGCCTCGTACGCGGGACCGGACTCGGTCACGGTGTTCGTGACTTCGAGGTGGTCGAGGTTCACGTTGCCGTTGTCGGCCGAGCCGAAGCTGTAGGCGAAGGTGTGCGCGCCTGCCGGCAGTTGTACCGCGATCGGCGCCGAACCCCACGTGTCCCAGTTCGCCGTGGCGGGCAGGGTGATCTGGCGGGGACCGGCGCCGTCGACCCGCAGCGTCAGGGTGCGCGGCGAGCCGGTGCCGTTGGCGTACTTCACCGCGAGCGAGTAGGTGCCGGCGGCCGGTGCGGACCACGCGAACGTCGTGGTGGCGGTGCCGCGGTTCGCGTCGGTGAAGCCACCGGCGAATCCGCTGCCGCTGAATCCGGTGTGATCGGTCTGGACGACCGCACCACCGCTCAGCGCGGCGTTCTCGGCCTCGAGCCGGGTGGTGGCCGCGGTGGCCGTGGTGGGAAGAACTGTTGCCGACAGGGTGATCAGGGCGGTTGCGAGCGCGCGCAACCATGGCGACGTTGCCATGTGGGGGTTCCGTTCGTTCAGCCCTTCACCGCTCCGCTGAGCGCGCTGCCGTTGAGGAACAGGCGCTGGAAGACGAGGAAGAGCGCGACAGGGATGAGGGTCGAGATGGCGAGCGCGGCGAGGAACACGTCGAGCTCGACGAACCGCTGCAGTGCGGGCAGACGCACGGACAACGGCTGCACTGCCGGATCGGGCAGCACCAGCATCGGCCAGAGGAAGTCCTTCCACGACGCGATGACGGCGAACACCGACACCACTCCGAGGATCGGACGGGACATCGGCAACACGATCGAGACGAACAGCCGCAACGGACCGGCCCCGTCCACGGTCGCGGCCTCGAACACCTCGCGGGGCAGACCGTCGAGGAACCGTTGCACCAGCAGGACGTTGAACGCGTTCGCGCCCGCCGGCAGCCACACCGCCCAGAAGCTGTTGATCAGCGACAGGTCGGTGATCGTGAGGTAGAGCGGTACGAGCAGCACCACCGACGGCACGAACAACGTCGCGAGCACCACCCCCGTGACGACCTTGCGACAGCGCGGCCGCAACACGGACAGGGCGAACCCGGCCGTCATCGCGACCAGCAACTGCACCGCCCACGCGCCGAACGCGAGCAGCACCGTGTTCAGGAAGTACTTGTCGATCTCCACCCGCGTCCACGCCGTGGCGAGGTTCGCGAAGTCGAACCCGTTGGGCCACAACGCGAGTGGTGCGCGCAGGGTGTCCTGGGTCGGGGTGATCGCCGCCTTCGCGAGCCACAGCACCGGGCCCAGGCCGATCAGCAGCAGGCCGCCCAGCAGGAGGGTCTGCGCGGTCCGGATGGTCCGGCGGACGGCCGGGACCTTGCGGTCGTGGGTGGAGAGGACTCCGCGGTCGCTCATGGTGTGCTCCGCCGGTGGGTGGGGCCGGGGTGAAGGCCGGAAGGCGGGGTGATCGGCGTGGCGAGCGTGTGGTTGGTAGCGGCCACCGGGTCGCGGCGGCCGATGGTGTGGTGGCCGGGAGGTGGGCCGGCGTGGGAGTGGTGGAGTGGAAGGCCGTGGCGGTCGGTGGTGAGGTGGTCCGCGCCGGCGAGCTTCAGGCTTGGCGCGGTCACCCGAGCCGGTAGCGGTTCCCGCTCTGCCTGAAGTGGCCGCCGCGTGGCCGTGTTCTCATGGCTGCGGTCGGTCATGACGTGCTCCACGAGCGCGTGAGGCGGAAGTACAGGGCGGACAGCAGGGCCAGCACGACGGCGAGCATCAGGCTGAGGGCGGTGGCGGCGCCGTAGTCGCCGCCGAGGCTGGAGGCGAAGGCGTAGTTGTAGATCAGCAGGAGGATCGTGGTGGTCTTGTTCGCCGGGCCGCCGCCGGTGAACAGGAACGGTTCCAGGAACACCTGGGCCGTGCCGACGATCTGCAGGATGAACGTGATCAGCAGGACTCCCCGCAGTTGCGGCAGCGTCACGTGCCAGACCTTGTGCCACACCGAGGCGCCGTCGATCTCGGCGGCCTCGTAGAGCTCCGGCGGTACGCGGGTCAGTGCGGCCAGGTAGATGATGACCGTGCCGCCCATCGCCGCCCAGGTGGACTCCACGACGAGCGACACCATCGCGGTGCCGCCGTCCTGCAGCCACGCGACCGGCGCGATGCCGAGCCAGCCGAGCACCGTGTTGAACAGGCCGTGCGGGCCCGCGTCGTAGAAGAACTTCCACAGCAGCACCGCCACCACCGGTGGGACCACCACGGGCAGGTAGGCGAGCGCGCTGTAGAGGCCGCGCAGCCGGCGCACCTCGTTCATCAGCACCGCCAGCACCAACGGCGCGGGGTAGCCGATGAGCAGCGCGAGGAACGCGAACCACAGGGTGTTGCGCGCCGCCGTCCACAGCAGCGGGTCGTTCAGGACCGTCACGAAGTTGTCCAGGCCGACGAACTCCGGGGCATCGACCAGGTTCGTCTGCTGTACCGACATCACGGCGGTCTGCAGGATCGGAATCCAGGAGAACACGCCGAACACCAAGAACATCGGCAGCAGGAACAGCAGGGCCGCGAGGCCGCCGCGGCGCCGTCGACGACGGGGGTGCGCGGCAGGCCGTGCCGGGCGGGGTGGCGCGGCCTGCCGGGGCGGGGCGGTGGTGGTGGTCACTTGCGGTCCAGCAGCGCTTGCGCCTGGGACTCGGCCTGAGCGAGCAACGCGGTCACGTCGGCGTTCCGGTCGGTCAGCACGGCCTGCACCACCGGGTCGAGCAGCGCGTACACCTGCTGGGTCGACCTCGTGGGCTCGGGCACGAGAGGCTGCGCGAACATCTTGTCGGTGTACGGCTTCATCTGCTGCACCGGCACGTTGACGTACTGCGCGATCCACTGCTGGCGCTGATCGTGCAGGGAGCGGTCGAACACCGGCAGTTCGGGCGAGCCGACTGCCTGTGCCGTCTCGGCCGTGGTCTTCGCGTCGGCCACGGCCTGCTCCTGCGCGGTGAGCTTCGACAGGTAGTAGAAGTCGATCCACTTCACGCCCGCGGACACCACCGCGGCGGACGACTTCGCGCGCACCACGGCGAGCGAGCCGCCGCCGAGCACGCCGGCGGTGCCCTTGTCCGCCAACGGGACCGTGGTGATGCCGTAGTCCTCGGCCTTCAACGCGTTCTGCGCCTTGAGCGAGCCGTAGTTGCCGCCGCCCGAGACGTACATGCCGATGCGGCCGGCGGCGAAGTCCTGGTTGATCGTGGCCCAGTCGTACAGGAAGTTCGCGCCCATGCTGTCGTCCGTCCACCGCATGTCCTGCAGCTGCTTCAGCACGGCCCGCATCTCGTCCGTGTTCAGCGTGGACTTCGCGCTGTCACCGGAGAGCTGCTCGACCCGGCCGCCGAACGCGTAGTCGAGCGTGGCGAGGATCCAGCCGCCGGTGTTGCCCGCCGTCATCTGGGCGTAGCCGGCCTGGCCGGTGCGCTCGGCGATCTGCTTCGCGGCCGAACGCACCTCGGCCCACGTGGCGGGCGGCTTGTCCGGGTCGAGGCCCGCCTGCGTGAACAGCGTGCGGTTGTAGTGCAGGGCCTGGCCGTAGGCGGCGATCGGCACGGCCTGCATGCCGCCGTCCGCGGCCTGACCGGCCTTCGCCACCGACGCGTTGAACCCCTTGGCGTACGGCAGTGTCGCGACCTCGTCGCTGATGTCCGCGATCTGCCTGCGTTCGATGAGCCCGCGGCCGTCGGTGAACGGCGCGGTGAACACGGCGGGCAGCGTGCCGCCCGCGAGCTGGGCGGTGAACGTCGTCGCGTCCCACTTGTACTCCTGGGGCTGCACGTCCACGTCCGGGTGCGCCTTCTCGAACTCGGCGACGCGGGCGTTGAACGCGTCGACCGCGCCCTTCTCCAGACCGGGGTCGATCGCCACGGTCAGGGCGAGGCGGCCGCCCGACCCCTCCTGCTCGCCACCGGCGCACCCGGTGACGGCGAGCGCCGTGGCCAGTACGGCGGCGCTGATTCTCGAGGACTTCATCGTCACTCCTTGCGGGCGGCTTACCCGCGCAGCCAGGCGGCGGCGTCGGGGGAGAGGCGGCCGTCGCGCACTTCGGAGCTGGCGAGCAGCACGTCGGTGTGCGGCGGAAGGGGAACAGGGGTGGAGCCGAGATTCACGACGCAGACGAAGTCCGCGCCACGGCGGAACGCGAGCACGTCCTGGCCCGCGTCCAGCCAGGAGAACTCCGGGTCGCGCGGCCGCAGCGACAGCAGGGCGCGGTAGAGGCTCAGCATCGAGCCGGGGTCGGTCTCCTGCCGTTCGACCGAGTACGCACCCCAGCCGGTGGGCTGGGGGAGCCACGGCGGCGGGACAGTCCCCTGTGGACTGAACCCGAACGCGCTGCCGTCCGCGGTCCACGGCAGCGGGACGCGGCACCCGTCCCTGCCGGGGTCGACCCCGTCGGAGCGGAAGAACATCGGATCCTGCAGCACGTCCAGCGGCAGGTCCTCCACCTCGGGCAGACCGAGCTCGTCGCCCTGGTAGACGTACAGAGAGCCGGGCAACGCACCCGTCAGCAACGCCGCCGCACGTGCTCTGCGCGTGCCCTGGGAGAGATCCGTCGCGATGCCGAACCTCCGCGTCTCGAACCCGAACGAGCTGTCCTGGCGGCCGTAGCGGGTGGCGGGCCTGGTGACGTCGTGGTTCGCCAGCACCCACGTGGCGGGCGCGCCGACCGGCCGATGAGCGTCCAGTGTGGACTCGATCGAGGCGCGCAGCTCGGCTGCGTCCCACGGGCGCGTCATGAAGTCGAAGTTGAACGCCGTGTGCATCTCGTCCGGGCGCAGGTAGCGGGCGAACCGCTGCTGGTCCGCGAGCCAGACCTCGCCGATCAGCACCCTCGGCTCCGCGTAGGAGTCGGCGACCGCGCGCCACCGGCGGTAGATCTCGTGCACCTCGTCGCGGTCGACGAACGGATGACCGGTCGCCTCGGCGACCTCGGGGAACCCGGGATCCTTGACCGGCATGGTCGCCGAGTCGATCCGGATGCCCGCCACCCCGCGGTCGAACCAGAAGCGCAGCACGGCCTCGTGCTCACGCCACACGTCCGGGTGGGTCCAGTTGAGGTCGGGCTGCTGCGGCGCGAACAGGTGCAGGTACCACTCGCCGGGCGTGCCGTCCGGGTTCACCGTGCGGGTCCACGTGCCGCCGGAGAAGCTCGACACCCAGTCGGTGGGCGGGAGTTCGCCGTGCTCGCCGCGGCCCGGCCGGAACCAGAAGCGCTCCCGCTCGGGGGAACCCGGCAACGCCGCCAGCGCCGCCTGGAACCACGCGTGCTGGTCGGACACGTGGTTGGGCACCACGTCGACGATCGTGCGGATGCCGAGTCCGGCCGCCTCGGCGATGAGCCGCTCCGCCTCGGCGAGATCGCCGAACGCCGGGTCGATCGCCCGGTAGTCCGCGACGTCGTAGCCGCCGTCCGCGAGCGGGGAGGCGTACCAGGGCGTGAACCAGAGCGCGTCCACCCCGAGCGAGGCGAGATACGGCAACCGCGATCGCACGCCCGCGAGATCACCCACGCCATCGCCGTCGCCGTCCGCGAAACTGCGCGGGTAAATCTGGTAGATCACCGCGTCCCGCCACCAGTCCGCGCTGTTCACGGGCCTGGTCACGGATGGTGCGACGGAAATGCCACTGCTCACGTCGACCCCGTTCTCGCTGGGAAGGTTGAAAGCAGGTTTAGCGCTCAACCTGAAATGACGGTAATGTGACCCGTGCCATGCTGTCAACCGAGCGGCAACCGGACGGGGAAGGCGGGAACGCGAGCGTGCGGGTCACGTTGAAGGACATCGCCCAGAGGGCGGGCGTCAGCATGATGACGGTGTCGAACGTCATCAACGGCAACAGTGCGAGGGTCTCTCCCGCGACGATCGACCGGATCCAGCGGATCGTCGTGGAGCTGGGGTACGTGCCGAGCCACTCCGCGCGCAGCCTCGCCGCGAAGTCGTCGCGGATGGTCGGCGTGCTGGTGCCGGCGGCCGACGAGGAGAGCCTGACGATCAGTCCGCACAACGTCGCGATCATCGGTCAGCTGGAACGAGAGCTGCGCAAGCGCGCCTACGACGTGCTGCTGCGCGGCATCGCCCGCCCCGGTGAGGTCGCGGAGGCGTTGCGGGCGTGGAACCTCGACGGTGCGCTGCTGCTGGGCTTCCTCGACGAGGAGATCGCCACGTTCACCGCGAGCTCGGCGGGCCGCACCAGGATCGTCGCGGTGGACAGCTACGCGGACAACCCGGTGACCAGGGGAGTGCGCACCGACGACGCCACTGGTGGCCGGCTGGCCGCCGAGCACCTGCGGGCCCTCGGCCACGTCGACGTCGTCTTCGCCGGTCCGCGGTTCGCCGGTCAAGGCGTGGTGTGGCAACGCTTCCAGGGCTTCCAGGAGGCCCTCGGCGGCGACTGCGCGGTGGAGGCGGCCAACACCACCTACGACGACGGCGTCGCGCTGGGCCGTCGCCTGCGCACCGACCACCCGTCGGCCACGGCCGTGTTCGCCACCGCCGACATCCTCGCCATCGGCGTCGTCGCCGGGTTGCAGGAGACCGGGGCGCGCGTGCCGGACGACGTGTCGGTGATGGGCTTCGACGACTTGGACCTGTGCCGGTACGTCCGGCCGACGCTGACCACGATCGCGCAGGACCTCCCGGCGAAGGCCGCGACGGCCGTGGCGATGCTGATCGGCGAGATCGAGCGCGACGAGGAACCGCCGGGGCCCGCCACGCTGGACGTCCACCTCGTGGAGAGGGGGTCGACCGGCCCGGCCCGCTGAGGCGCGGGACGATCAGGCAAGAGCGCGAGAGCATCGTTCACCTCCCGGCCCCCGTTCGCTGATTCGATCGGATCAGTCGAAGGGGAGGGCGATGACTGACGCCACTCGCAGCGAGATCTCGTTGAAGGTCAACGGAAAGACCCACCGCCTGACGGTCGATCACCGCAGGTCGTTGCTCGACGCGTTGCGCGAGGACACGAAGAACACCGGCCCGAAGAAGGGCTGTGACCTCGGCCAGTGCGGCGCGTGCACGGTGCTGTTGGACGGCAGGCGCGTGGTGTCGTGCCTGACACTCGCGGTCGCCGCCGACGGCGCCGAGGTCACCACGGTCGAAGGGCTCGCGGCGGACGACGCGCTGCGGCCGGTGCAGGAGGCGTTCCTGCGGCTCGACGGGTTCCAGTGCGGGTTCTGCACACCGGGACAGCTCTGCTCGGCGGTCGGCGTGCTCGCCGAACACCGCGCGGGCTGGCCGAGCGCGGTCACGGCCGACGTGTCGCCTGATCACGTGTGCGAGCTCGACGCCGACGAGGTGCGCGAGCGGATGAGCGGGAACCTCTGCCGATGCGGGGCCTACCCGTCGATCGTGCGGGCCGTGCTCGACGCCGCCGAACGCGAGGAGGTGAAGCGGTGAAGGAGTTCACCTACCGTCGTGCGACGACCGTCCACGACGCGTTGACGTCGGTCGCCGAGGCCGGCACGAAGTTCCTGGCCGGCGGCACGAATCTCGTCGACCTGATGAAGCGCGGCGTCGAGACACCTGCCCGGCTGGTCGACGTGCGGGCGTTGCCGTTGGCCGGAATCAGCGAGGCCTCGAACGGTGACCTGGTCATCGGTGCGACGACGACCAACAGCGAGGTGGCCGCGCATCCGGAGATCCGCCGCCGTTGTCCGGCGCTGTCGCAGGCGGTGCTGGCCGGTGCGTCCGGGCAGCTGCGCAACATGGCGACCGTCGCCGGAAATCTGTTGCAGCGCAACAGATGTGCCTACTTCGCCGACCTCGCCTCGGCGTGCAACAAGCGCGTGCCAGGCAGTGGTTGCGCGGCTCTGGAGGGTGAGCACCACAACCACGCCGTTCTCGGCACGTCGCCGAGCTGCGTCGCGACGAACCCGTCGGACATGGCCGTGGCGCTCATGCTGTTCGACGCGGTCGTGCGGTACGAGACGCTGACCGGCCAGGGCGAGATCCCGATCGCGCGGTTCTTCCAGCCGGTCGGCGACACCCCGCACGTCGAGACCGCGCTGCCGGCCGGTGCGTTGATCACCTCGGTCACGTTGCCGCACAGGGAAAACAGCAGGTCGCGCTACCGCAAGGTCCGTGAGCGCGCGTCCTACGCCTTCGCGACCGTGTCCGTGGCGGCCGATCTGACCGTGGAACTCGGCCGGGTGCGCGAGGTCCGCATCGCGCTCGGCGGCGTCGCCTCGCACCCGTGGCGGGCGAAGATCGCCGAGGAACGGCTGCTCGGCGGCCCGGCCACGCCCGAGATGTTCCGCGCCGCAGCCGAAGCCGAGCTGGCCGCCGCGACCCCGTTGCCGCACAACGGCTACAAGGTGTCGCTCGCGCGCAACCTCGTCCAGGCCGTGCTGACCGACCTGACCCGAGCGGAGTGACACGATGACGACAACCCCCGAGGCGATCGGCTCGTCGTGGACCAGGGTCGAGGGCGAGGACAAGCTGCGCGGTCGTGCCCGCTACACCGCCGACATCCCGGTCGAGGGCATGGCACACGGCGCCCTGGTGACGTCCACGATCACCCGCGGCCGGATCACCGGCATCGACACCGCGGACACTCTGGCGTCGCCCGGCGTGATCGGTGTCGTCGACCACCGCAACGCACCACGCCTCAACCCAGAGGCGGGCTCGCCGTTCTTCGGTCCGGACGGACAGTTCCTCCTGCTGCAGAACGACGAGATCGAGCACGGCGGCTGGCCGGTCGCGCTCGTCGTGGCGGAAACGCCGGAGCAGGCGCGGGCGGGAGCCGAGCGGCTGCGGGTGTCCTATGTGGAGCAATCGCACGACATCGCCTTCTCGGCCGGCCATCCGTCGCTGCGTCCCGCGCTGACCTCGTTCGGCCCGGACGCGAACAAGGGTGACCTCGACGCCGAGCTGGCCCGGTCCGCCGTCACGGTGGACGAGCGGTACTTCACGCCGCCGGAGTCCGCCTGCGCGATGGAACCGCACGCGGCGACGGTCTGGCTGGAGGACGGCAAGATCCGCGCGTTCGACACGAACCAGGCTCCGTTCGGGACGGCGCAGATGTTGTCGGTGCTGTTCGACAGGCCGTTGACGGACGTGCGCGTCGAGGCCGAGCAGCTCGGCGGCGGATTCGGCGGCAAGACGGGCGTGGGACCGCAGCTGATCCTGGCGACGATGGCCGCGCTGGTCTTTCACCGGCCGGTCCGGGTCGCTCTGACCAGGGAAGAGGTGTTCCTGACGACGTCCGCGCGGGCCGCGACCGAGCAGCACGTGCGGCTCGGCGCCGACCCGGACGGCCGGTTGCGCGCGATCGGGCACGAGGCGGCGTTCGAGCTGTCGGTGAAGGCCGAGTACATCGAGAACTGCGTGGAGATCGCCAAGGTCCTCTACGCCGCCGACGCGATCCGCACCCGGATCAACGTGGTGCCGCTGCACATCCTGCCGCCGAACTCGCTGCGCGCGCCCGGTACCGCGCCCGGCTCGTTCGCCCTGGAGTCCGCGATGGACGAACTGGCCGAACGCCTGCGGATCGACCCGCTCGACCTGCGCCGCCGCAACGAACCCGAGGCCGGCCCGGTGAGCGGGCATCCGTTCACCAGCCGCAACTTCCTGCGCTGCGTGGAGGAGGGCGCGCGGACGTTCGGCTGGGCCGGTCGCGACCACCGGCCTCGCCGGCGGCGCGAAGGCCACCTGCTGATCGGCACCGGGATGGCCGGAACCTCGTTCCTCACCACCGCCTTCCCGTCGTCGGCGACGATCACCGCGGAGCCGGACGGCACGTTCACCGTCGCGATCGCGGCGATGGACATCGGCACCGGCGCGCGCACGGCGTTGACCGCGATCTCCGCCGACGTGCTGCACGTCGACCGCGCGAAGATCCGGCTCAGGATCGGCGACAGCGCCCTGGGACCGGCCTGGGGCGCGGGCGGTTCGCTCGGCACCACGTCGTGGTCCTGGGCGATCTCCTCGGCGGCCAAGGAGTTGCTGGGCCGGTTGGAGTCGAAGCCGCCGCTGCCGGTGTCGGTCACCTCGGACACGACCAACGAGATCTTCAGCCTGCCGCCGCGCGAACGGCACGCCTACAGCGCGATCTTCGCCGAGGTCGCGGTCGATCCCGCGACCGGGGAGGTGCGGGTGCGCAGGCTGGTCGGGCGGTTCGCGGTCGGCCGGGTGGTGAACCCGCTGATGGTGCGCAGCCAGCTGGTCGGCGGCATGATCATGGGGCTGTCCATGGCGTTGCACGAGCAGGTGGTGCGGGACGAGGTGACGGGCAGGCAGGTGAACGCGGACTTCGCCGGCTACCACTTCGCCGCGAACGCGGACGTGCCGTTCATCGACGCCGACGTCGTGGACGACCACGAGCCGGACAACCCGCTGGGGCTCAAGGGACCCGGCGAGATCGGCACGGTGGCGGTCGCCGCGGCCGTCGCGAACGCCGTGTGGCACGCGACGGGCAAGCGGCAGCGCCGGTTGCCGATCACGCTCGACCGCGTGATCGAGGACTGACCGTGCTGCGCGAGGTGTGGCCGTTCGTGCTGGAGAAACGGGACTCGCCGATGGTGCTCGCCCGGCTCGTCGATCGCGACGGACCGGGTGCGCGCCCGCTCGGCGCCACCATGGCGGTCGCGGCGGACGGAACGTGGCGCGGGTCGGTGTCCGGTGGCTGCGTCGAGGGGATGGTGCTCGACGCGGCCCGTGCCGTGCTCGACGGCGAGGCACCCGGGGTTGCCGTCGTCGCGCCGGGCGCGCACCTCATGCCGTGGGAGGAAACCCCTGCCTGCGCCGGGGAACTGCGAGTGCTGCTCACGCACGTGCCGGACGATCCGGTGCGTGCGGCGATCACCTCGGCGATCACGAACGACCGGCCGCTGTCGGTGCGGATCGACCTGACCCCGCCGTACGCGTGGTCAGTGGGCACCGCTCCCGGAGACGGCCCGGCGTTCGTCGAGGAGTTGCCGGGCCGGAACACGCTCGTCCTGGTCGGCGCCACCGACCTCGCCGCGGGCGTGGCCGAGCTGGCGGAGTCGTTGCACCGCAGGGTGGTCGTCCTCGATCCCCGGCCCGGCCACGTCGCCTCGGGGGCGTTTCCGGTGTCCTGCGAGGTGATCCGCGCCTGGCCGGACGAGTGGATCACCTCGCTCGGACCGGGAGACGCCGTGGTCGCGCTCACGCACGACCCGCGCATCGACGACCTGGCGATCCGTGCCGCGCTGGGCAGCGGGGCCGGGCACGTCGCCGCCCTGGGCAGCAGAGCCACGCACGCCCAGCGGTTGCGGCGGCTGGAGGGAGTGCCCGGCCTGGAACGGGTGTGCGGTCCTGCCGGTCTCGACCTCGGTGGCGCGTCGCTCGCCGAGACCGCGCTGTCGATCCTCGCGGAGGTGGTGGCGGTGGGCAACGCGCGGTCCGGGCGGCGGCTGCGCGACGGCCGTGACTCGATCAGGGCGACGTTGCCGGCGTGGTGAGGAGAACGATGCACCTTGCCTGCCGGGGTGTGCTGTTCGACGTGGCCGCCGAGCGCGCGTGGACGCGGTGGGCGCATGAGTTCGGCGTCGACCCCGGCCAGGTCCTGCGCGGCATGCAGGGCCGGCGTTCGGCGGACACCGTCCGGCTGCACTTGCCCGCCGTCGTGCACGCCCACGCGGTGCGGCGCATCGACGCCATCGAGATCGCCGACGCCGGCTCGACCGAACCGGTTCCCGGAGCCCGCGGGCTGCCGGGCACGTGGGCCGTGGTCACCTCCGCCTCACGGCCCGCCTCGGAGCGGCTCGGATGCCGAAGCCAGTGATCATCAGCAGCGACGAAGTGCCGCGGGGGCAAGCCAGCCCCGAGGTTGTCTCCGCGCGGCGGCCCGGCTCGGCGTGCCGATCGGGGAGCGTGCGGTCTTCGAGGACAGCGTCAACGGCCTAGCGGCCGAGCCCGCTGCGGTCGTCGGCGTCGGGATGGCCGCACTGCCACCCCCATCGTCGTGCCTGACCTGCGGTCCGTCCGGTGGTCCGGTCGCGGACCCGAGGTGTCCGGGAGCTCCGGCGGCAGGGCCGAACGATCCAGTCGCCTTCCGTAACTTCCCGGAAACTTGTCCGGTTTGACATGCCGGATACCTCCATTCGGCCGTAGCACGGCGTCAGAACCGTGTGCGTGGATGTATGGGAGCGCTCTTACAACGTTGTAAAATCGAAGGGGATCTTCGCTGATGAAGAAAGCCGCCCCCGTACTCGTCGCTCTGCTGCTGGCGTTGGGCATAGCGCCCGGACTGCCGTCCGCGAGTGCCGCCGAGCCCGTGCACGGCCTCAAGGGCGAGTACTTCAGCATGTCGGCACCGGGCGCGCGGGACTTCGCGACCCTGGGTGGCACCGTGCTGGACGCCGACATCAACCAGGGCGACCTGACCGGCGTCTTCGGGTTCCTCAACGGCCGCACCGAGCACACGACGGCCCGCTGGACCGGGCAGATCGCGGTGCCGCAGTCCGGCGACTACACGTTCCACGCCATCGGCGACAACGGTTTCCGGCTGCTGATCGACGACAAACCGGTGATCGACCACTGGGTGCCCGACTGGGACCGCGAACAGACCAGCGCGCCGGTGACGCTCACCGCCGGGCGCCAGTACGCGTTCAAGCTGGAGATGTTCCAGGACGTCGGCGGCGCCAACATGTTCCTGCGCTGGTCGAGCCCGGCCATCGCCAAGCAGCTCGTGCCGGAGTCCGCGTTCACTCCGCCCGCCGACTTCCAGGTCGTGCCGCGCACGGCCGAGGTCTCCAAGGACGGTCGCACCCTCACCGCGGACTTCGGTGGCCGCGTCACGGGCGTGAACGACCTGAAGGACCATCTGCGCATCGACGTCGACGCCACCCCGATGCCGATCTCGGTGATCACCACCAGCCGCGACCGCGTCACGATCCGGTTGGCCGAGCGGGTGCTGAAGGGCCAGCGGGTCCGCGTCTACTACGACGGCGCCGGCGCGCTCGCGGTGGACGGCAAGAAGGTCGAGAAGACCGCCCGCTCGACCGGCAACGTCTCAACGGAACGGCTCAGGACGCCGTGGGGCGAGAAGGTCGACACGCGCAACCCGTTGCCGGAGTACCCGAGGCCGCAGCTGGAACGCGACAAGTGGCTCAACCTCAACGGACCGTGGGAGTTCGCGGGCGCCAAGGCCGGCGAGCAGCCGGTGTTCGGCAAGAAGCTGCGCGAGAAGGTCGTCGTGCCTTACCCGATCGAGTCGCAGCTCTCCGGACTCGAACGGCACGAGGACCACATGTTCTACCGCCGCACGGTGTCCGTCCCGCACGACTGGAAGATCGGTTCCGGGCAACGGCTGAAGCTCAACTTCGGCGCGGTCGACTACGAGGCCAAGGTCTGGGTGAACGGCAAGCTGGTCGCCGAGCACACCGGCGGCTACACGGCGTTCAGCGCGGACATCACCGACGCCCTCAAGCGCGGTGAGCAGGAGATCGTCGTCGCGGTCACCGACACCACCGGCCCGCACCAGCCCAAGGGCAAGCAGTCGCCCAACCCCAGCGGCATCTTCTACACGCCGTCGTCGGGCATCTGGCAGACCGTGTGGCTGGAACCGGTGGCCGACAAGGGGATCGACGAGATCAAGACGACCCCGGACCTCACCACCAGTTCGCTCGCGATCAACGTCAAGTCCGCCGGCAACGCCACCGTCACGGCCGTGGCCAGGGACGCCAAGGGCAAGCAGGTCGGCACGGTCACCGGACCGGCGAACTCCACCCTCAAGCTGCAGGTGCCGAACCCGCACCTGTGGACGCCGGACGACCCGTACCTCTACAAGCTCGACATCACGCTCGGCAAGGACAAGGTCAAGAGCTACTTCGGCATGCGGTCCACCGGGATCGCGAACGTCGGCGGCACGCCGAAGCTGACCCTCAACGGCCAGCCGATCTTCAACCTGATGCAGCTGGACCAGGGCTTCTACCCGGACGGCCTGAACACCGCGCCGAGCGACGAGGCGCTGATCTTCGACCTGAAGGCGCAGAAGGACCTCGGCTTCAACGCGGTCCGCAAGCACATCAAGGCCGAACCCGCCCGCTGGTACTACCACGCGGACCGGCTCGGACTGCTGGTGTGGCAGGACTTCGTGTCCGTCGAGGACGGCAACGACCCGCAGGCACAGCAGGCGTGGCTCAGCCAGGGCCGCGAGCTGATGGAGCAACTGCACAACTACCCGTCGATCTACGCCTGGATCGTGTTCAACGAGGGCTGGGGCGAGTGGGACCGCACGGTGACCGGCCAGATCACCGACGAGGTCAAGGCCGCGGACCCGAGCCGGATCGTCAACGCGCACAGCGGCGTGAACTGCTGCGCCTCCAAGGGCGACAGCGGCAAGGGCGACGTCATCGACCACCACGACTACAACAACACCGACCCGGCCCGTCCGGACGGCAAGCGCGTCGTGATGGACGGCGAGCACGGCGGCTTCACGCTGCGCACGCCGGGACACCAGTGGCCCGGCGCGCCGATCGCGATCTACAGCGGTGTGGCGGACAAGGCGGCGCTGACGGCGAAGTACGTCGACAACACCCGCACGTTCTACCTCGGCCAGGCACGCCAGGAGATGTCCGCGTCGGTCTACACGCAGGTCACCGACCTCGAAGGCGAGCTCAACGGGCTCTGGACCTACGACCGCAAGCGCATCAAGGTCGATCCGGGTCCGGTCCGCGAGATCAACCGGCGGGTCATCGAGGCCGGGGCGAACGCGGGCAAGCCGTACCCGTACGCGGGCAGCGGCGAGTGGAAGCTGAACGAGACCAAGGGAACCACGGCCAAGGACTCGACCGGCAAGAACCCGCTCACGCTCAGCCCGAGCGGCGCCACCTGGAAGGACGGGGCGCTGGAGTTCCGCAACGGTTCGGCGGAGACCTACGGACCCGTCGTCGACACGACCAAGGACTACACGGTGTCGGCGAAGGTGCGGCTGAACGAGGTGCCGGGCGGCTACGTCACCGCGGTGAGCCAGGACGGCCGGGAGCGGGAGAACCCCTTCTACCTGCAGTACGGCCAGGGCGCGTTCGCGTTCAGCACTCCGGGAGGCAACCGCGCCCGGTTCGAGACCACGCCGGAGATCGGCCGCTGGTACGAGCTCAAGGGAGAGAGGAAGGGCGGCGAGATCCGGCTCTACGTCGACGGCGCGCTGGTGGCCACGGCCCCGGCGGGACCGGCGATCGTGAGCACCGGTGCGCTCGCGGTGGGACGTGCCAAGTACAACGGCCAGAACGTCGATCACTGGCCTGGTGCGATCAAGGACGTGGTCGTCACCTCTTGATGTTGGGAGAACGCTCTCCGCTCGTGGTACAACCGGTGCATGAGCAAGGTCGCACCCACGTTGGAGGACGTTGCCAGAATCGCGGGCGTGTCCCGCGCGACGGTGTCACGGGTCGTCAACGGCACGCGCAACGTCGATCCTGAGCTCCAGGAGACGGTGCGCAACGCGATCGAGCAGACCGGGTACACGCCCAACCGCGTGGCCCGGTCTCTCGTCACCCGGCGCACCGGCACGGTCGCGCTGGTGATCTCCGGCGCCGGCGGGGGATCGGACGTGTTCACCGACCCGTTCTTCGGCCGCGTGACGGCGGGTGTGGTGGACTTCCTGCGCGGACACAGCGTGCACCCGGTGCTGATGCTCGCCGACTCGGACCACGCGCGGACCGAGGTCGTCGAGTTCCTCAGACAGGGCAGCGCCGATGGCGCGCTGCTGGTGTCCACGCATCCCGCCGACCCGTTGCCCGCCCGGCTGCTGGAGGCCGGTGTCCCCTCGGTCCTCTACGCGCGGCCCGGCAGGCCGATGCCGGTCAGCTACGTCGACATGGACCACCGCGCGGGCGGCAGGCTCGCCGCGGACCACCTGGTGGCGGCGGGACGGTACAACATCACCGCGATCTCGGGTCCGATGGACGTGCTCGCGAGCCAGGACAGGCACGCCGGCTTCCGCGACGCCATGGCCCGCCACGGTTTCCCGTACGTCCCGACCGTCGAGGGCGGCTTCACCGCCGAGAGCGGCGCGGCCGCGATGCACCGGCTCCTCGTCGAGTGTCCGGACCTCGACGCGGTGTTCGCCGCGAACGACCTGATGGCGCAGGCGGCCGTGGACGTGTTGCACGAGCACGGCCTGCGCGTTCCCGATGACGTCGCCGTGGTCGGGTTCGACGACAGCGCGCCGGCCCTGGCCTGTCGCCCGCAGCTCACCACGATCCGTCAGCCGGTGGAGCGGATCGCCGCGCAGATGGCCGACCTGCTGCTCGCGGACCTCGAAAAACCGGGACAACGGCCGAAATCCGTCATCTTCGAACCGGAACTCGTCGTACGGGCCTCTGCCTGATTGACCTGTTCGACACCCGGCGTTAACGTCCCTTGGGAGAGCGCTCTCACGCCCCTGTCCAAGGCTTTCAGCCCTTCCCCCGTCAGGCAGGATCATGGGCTCAACCCTGTCCAGGGCCGCCGCGTTCGCCGCTGCCGCTCTGTGTCTCGTGACAACGATCAGCGTTACCTCCCAAGCGGGTGCCGCCGCGTGCGGCACCTCCAACGTCGCTCTCAACCGCACCGCCACCGCGTCCTCCACGGAGAACGGCGGCACCCCCGCCTCCGCCGCCGTCGACGGCAACGCGGGCACGCGGTGGTCCTCGCAGTTCTCCGACCCGCAGTGGATCCAGGTCGATCTGGGCTCCAGCCAGCAGGTCTGCCGCGTCTCCCTGAGCTGGGAAGGCGCGTACGGCAAGGCGTTCCAGGTCCAGGTGACCGACAACGCCGCCGACTCCGGCTCGTGGCGCGACGTCTACTCGACGACGACCGGCACCGGTGGCACGCAGTCGGTCGACGTCACCGGGACCGGGCGCTACCTGCGCGTCCTCGGCACGCAACGCGGCACCGGCTACGGCTACTCGTTGTGGGAGCTCGGAGTCTTCACCACCACACCCGACACCCCCGGCGTCACGCCGACGGACCCGCGCAATCCCGACTTCGGCCCGAACGTGTTCGTCTACGGACCGGGCTCGTCGCAGTCGGAGATGCAGTCGCGGCTCGACTCCATCGCCACGCAGATGAAGACCAACCAGTTCGGCCCGCAGCGCTACGCCGTGCTGTTCAAGCCCGGCAGCTACAACGCCGACGTGAACCTGCGCTTCTACACGCAGATCGCCGGTCTCGGGCTGATGCCGAACGACGTGAACATCAACGGCCACATCCGCGTCGAGGCCGACTGGCTGCAGCAGGGCGACGACCCGAACAACCTCGGCAACGCCACGCAGAACTTCTGGCGCGGTACCGAGAACCTCTCGGTCACGTTGCCTCCCAACCAGATCGAGCGCTGGGCCGTCTCGCAGGCCACCGCGTACCGGCGGATGCACCTGCGCGGCCAGGCGCACCTGTGGAACGGCTACGACGGCTGGGCCAGCGGCGGCCTGATCGTGGACAGCAAGATCGACGGTGTCACCGTCTCCGGTTCGCAGCAGCAGTTCCTGACCCGCAACAGCAACCTCGCCGGCGGCTGGTCGGGCTCGGTGTGGAACATGGTGTTCGCGGGCACTCAGGGCGCACCGCCCAACAACTTCCCGAACCCGTCGCACACGACCGTGGACAGCTCGCCGGTGACGCGCGAGAAGCCGTACCTGTACTTCGACAACTCCGGTGAGTACCGCGTCTTCCTGCCCGCGCTGCGCCAGAACTCCCGCGGCACGAGCTGGGAGAACGGCAACCCCGGCACGTCGGTGTCGCTCGCGGACTTCTTCATCGTCAAGCCCGGCACCTCGGCCGCCACGATCAACGCGGCGTTGCAGCAGGGCAAGCACCTGCTGCTCACGCCGGGCATCCACCAGCTCGACGACACGATCCGGGTGACCCGCCCGAACACCGTCGTGCTGGGCCTCGGCCTCGCGACCCTGACGCCGACCACCGGCAAGGCCGCGCTGACCACGTCCGATGTGGACGGTGTGAGGCTGGCCGGGTTCCTGGTCGACGCAGGCGTGCAGAACTCCCCGGTGCTGCTGGAGATCGGCGACTCCACCACTACCTCGCACGCCGCCAACCCGACCTCGCTGCACGACGTGTACCTGCGCGTCGGCGGGTCGCAGGCGGGCAAGGCGACGGTCAGCATGCGCGTCAACAGCCGCAACACGATCATCGACCACACCTGGGTGTGGCGGGCCGACCACGGCGCCGGCGTCGGCTGGACCGCCAACCCCGGCCAGAACGGCGTGGTCGTCAACGGCGACAACGTGATCGCGTACGGGTTGTTCGTCGAGCACTACCAGCAGCACAACCTGGTGTGGAACGGCAACGGCGGCCGCGTCTACCTCTACCAGAACGAGCTGCCGTACGACCCGCCGAACCAGGCCGCGTGGATGAACGGGTCCAAGCGGGGCTGGGCCGGTTACAAGGTCGCCGACTCGGTGACCACGCACGACGCGTTCGGAGTCGGCGTGTACGCCTTCAACCAGGCCGATCCGAGCATCGTCACCGACAACGGTTTCGAGGCGCCGAACCGGTCGGGAGTCCGGTTCACGCACCTCGTGGCGGTGTCGCTGGGCGGCGTGGGCACGATCGCCAACGTCATCAACGGCACCGGCGGTCAGGCGGACCTGGCGAACCAGGTCCGGTACGTCGTGAACTACCCCTGACCGAGCCTGGTGAGCTGATCCCTGCGGGATGACTCGACGGACGCCGCGAACTCCTTGGTCGCGGCGTCCGTTCCGTTTTCTTGTTCACTGCGAGCGAGTTTCGCCGTCTGGTCCAGGTGCTCGTGCAGCTTCTTGGCGAGCGCCGAAGGATCTGTTCTGATGGCCAGCAGGTCGGCCTCGGAGACGAGACCCGGCATCTGGTGGCCCGCGTGCGGGTTGGTGTCCGGCAACCCTGCCCGGTCCCGCAGGCGGACGAGCTCGTCCGCCTGCGATGCCCTGAGTTCCGCGGCGAACCGCGCGAGCGGGGCGACGTCGAGTGCAGGCAGGAGCTGTTCGTTCATGGGGATCATCGGGATTCCTCCGTGGATACCCGACCTTCAGGCAGGGAGGAAACGGACCCCTGCGGGGCAGGACAAGGACGGGGGTTTCGGCTGCAGGGCGAAAGACCGTGCTCTGACGCCCAGGTTGGGCGGTTGGTGGAGCGGCTTGTAGACTTGTCGTGCCCGGTCGGCGATAGCCAAGTCGGCCGGGTCTACCGCCGGGCTGGTGGGATGTCAGGTCTGTGGAGCTCGTGTAAGACCGTGGGCGGTACACCGTCCCTGTGCTGGTAACCCCAGGCGGCAACGGGCTGCGAAGCAGAAAACTCGACCCGCGAGGGAAGAATCTCCCTGCTTCAGCTGGGAGAGAGGTCAAGAAGTCGTAGTGCCAGCTGTACCCGCGACCGGTGACTCGGCGGGCAGACCAGCGTCGCTCGGTCCGGATAGGTCATGTGCGACTTGTGGTCCGCCGAGTCGAGGTCACGGCCGTTCCAGCAACTCGGCGCCTGGTAACGGACGTTGAGCTGCGTGCCGGGCGTGCAGTAGGCCGGGATGTCCCAGTTGTGGAAGCTGTCGCCGCACTCCCAGCCCTCGACCGCGCCCGGCGCGGTGCGGAACTGCTCCTGCGTCGCCGTGGGGCTGCCGACCACGAACCGCATGCCCGGCGGGAACGGCACGACGTCCTGGTACCTGAGGATGCCGGACTTGTAGTAGATCACCTGGGGGAAGTCCGGCGGGACGATCTGGTCGCCGTTGATGACCGACGGGAACCAGTACGCGGACTTGTCGTCGGGGGTCCTGCAGTTGGTCTGACCTGCCTTGAGCGAGTCGTTGGTGCTGCTCGCCTTCGTGGACTGGTTGCCGAGGAACGTGTGCATGTGCGACGCGCCCGGCAGTCCCGGGAAGACGATCGGGTCGTCCGGGAGATGGGTCGTGACCGAGCAGTTCGCCTGGAACTCGTGGTGCGTGACCAGGTCGTCGGCCTGAGCCGAGCCGGCCACGACCACGGCTGCCACCAGGGCAGCCGTCATCGTCAACGCGCTGAGTTTTCTGGACACCAATGTCCTCCTGCCGACGTGGGGAACCGGCTTGGAGAGCGCTCTCCCAAACAGCGTCCCGCTAGCCCTCGTGAGGTGTCAAGACCGGTTCTTTTGACACTGCCGACGTCTGGTCGTAACGTTCGGCGGCAGGGTTGTGAGAGCGCTCTCCTCCTACATCCCTACCTGTGGCAGGAGGCGCGATGGTCCGCGTCCGCTCCATTTGCACGGTGATCGCCGTGCTCCTCGGCCTGGCAGTCCTACCGGCTCACGCCGCTCCCACCCTGCTCTCCCAGGGCAGACCCGCCCTCGCGTCGTCGGCCGAGAACGGCGGCACACCCGCGTCGGCGGCCGTCGACGGCAACGGCGACACCCGCTGGTCCAGTGAGTGGAGCGCCCCGCAGTGGCTGCGCGTCGACCTGGGCGCCTCGTCGGCGGTGAGCCGGGTCGAGCTCGACTGGGAGTCCGCGTACGCGACGGCGTTCGAGATCCAGGTCTCCGCCGACGGTGACTCGTGGCAGCCGATCCGTTCGGTGACCGGCGCGACCGGCGGCCGGCAGGGCTACGACGTGACCGGCACCGGTCGCTACGTCCGGGTGAACGCCACCCAGCGCGCCAACGGTTACGGCGTCTCGCTGTGGGAGTTCCGGGTCTACGGCACGCAAGGCGGTGTCGTACCGGGAACCGGGGTGCACGTGACCGGGTCGCAGGGCGACTGGCAGCTCACGGTCGACGGCCGGCCGTGGGTCGTGAAGGGCCTGACCTGGGGTCCGCCGGCAGCGGACGCCGCGCGGTACATGCCGGAGCTGAAGTCCATGGGCGTCAACACCTTGCGCACCTGGGGCACGGACGCCTCGACCCGTCCGCTGCTCGACGCCGCTGCCTCGAACGGTCTCCGCGTGATCAACGGCTTCTGGTTGCAGCCGGGCGGCGGTCCCGGTTCCGGCGGCTGCGTGAACTACGTGACCGACGCCCAGTACAAGGCGGACATGCTCGGGCAGATCCGCCAATGGGTCACCACGTACAAGGACCACCCCGGCGTCCTGATGTGGAACGTCGGCAACGAGTCCATCCTCGGCCTGCAGAACTGCTATTCCGGCGCGGAGCTGGAGACCCAGCGCGTCGAGTACGCGAAGTACGTCAACGAGGCGGCGCGGGCGATCCACGCCATCGACACGAACCACCCGGTGACGAACACGGACGCGTGGACCGGTGCGTGGGTGTACCTCAAGGCACACGCACCCGACCTCGACCTCTACGCCGTCAACTCCTACGGCAACGTCTGCAAGGTGCGCCAGGACTGGATCTCGGGCGGCTACACCTTGCCCTACATCCTGACCGAGGCCGGCCCGGCCGGTGAGTGGGAGGTGCCGAACGACGCCAACGGCGTGCCCGCGGAACCGACCGACGTGCAGAAGCGCGACGGCTACACCCAGGCCTGGAACTGCATCGTCGGCCACACCGGCGTGGCCTTCGGCGGCACGCTCTTCCACTACGGCACGGAGTACGACTTCGGCGCTGTCTGGTTCAACCTCACGCCCGCGGGCAAGAAACGGCTCTCGTTCTACTCGGTCCAAAGGGCGTTCGGTGGCGCCACTCCCGCCAACACCCCGCCGGTGATCTCGTCGATGACCGTGCCGCAGACCGTCGCGGCGGGCGCGCCGCTGACGATCGACGTGGCCGCGTCCGATCCGGACGGCGACGCGATCCAGTGGTCGGCCGCGTTCAACAGCAAGTACGTCGACAACAGCGGCGGACTGGCGGGCGCTCCCGTCCAGGTGAACGGAAACCGGCTCACCGCCACCGCCCCGGACCGCCTGGGCGTCTGGAAGGTCTACGTGATGGCGGAGGACGGGCGCGGCAACATCGGCATCGAGACCCGGTCGGTACGGGTCGTGGCGCCGCAACCGTCCGGCGTGAACGTGGCCCAGGGCAAGCCGGTGACCGCGTCCTCGTACCAGCAGGTCGGCGACGGCGCGCCGTTCCCGCCGTCGAACGCGGTGGACGGCAGCGGAACCTCGCGCTGGGCCACCGACTGGGCCGATCCGCAGTGGATCAGGGTCGATCTCGGCGCGGTGACCACGTTCCAGCACGTGCAGCTGGTGTGGGAGGGCGCTTTCGGGCGTGCGTACGAGATCCAGGTGTCCGACGACGGCAACGACTTCCGTTCCGTCCACGGCACGACCACCGGCAACGGTGGAGTGGACTCGATCGACGTGACGGCGACCGGCCGCTACGTCCGGCTGCACGCCACGCAACGTGGAACCGGCTGGGGCTATTCGCTGTACGAGTTCGGGATCTACCGGCGCTGATTCACACCTGCTCCACGCACACGACCACGCCGTCCGACGGCTCGACGGCGCTGGTGCTGAGCAGATCGCCGTGACGAACCCGCCCGTCGCCGCTCACGTCGATGTGAGCGGCGACGTTCAGCATCGGCCCATCAGCCAGGCCGAAGTCGAACGGCAGGCGCTGCTCGGCGGTGTCGTCGCGGCGGAACTCGCTGACGTGCTCGGCTTTCGTGACGGCCGGCGCGTCGGCGAGGGAGACGTCGAGCAGCCGCACCCGCAGCACCGCCCGGCCGAACGCGGGCGTGCCTGCCGGGATCACGACGATGCCGTGCACCTGGTCAGTTCAGCACGGCGAAGCGGGCCTCGACGTCGACGGGACCGCCGGTGAGGTTGCGGATCTCGATGAAGTACTTGATCAGCCCGGCGGCCTGCCGGTCGACCTGGACCTTCCACTCGATCTGCTGGGCGCCGTCGACCATCGGCCACGTCGGCACCACCATCCACACCACCCGCCAGGCCTCCGGCCAGCTGTGGGTGAACCAGCGCCGCGACGACCCGCCGGGCACCTGTCCTCGGAACTGCACACCTAGTCGCATCGGGGTTCCCCCTTCACTCTTGTTCCGGCGCGGGACCGGCGTCCTCGGCCTCAGGCAGGGTCTCGACGTCGGCGGCGTTTTCGTTGTCTTGCAAGGCATCCGGTGCCGCACCACCGTTGCCCGCGGCTTCGGCGGGCTCGGCCACGATCAGGTCGTCGAGCGACGCGGGGGCGGCCCCGCCGTCGAGGTCGGCGCTCATGGCAGCTCCTCTCACAGTGCGTCCGGCGACCAGCCGAGCACGTCGTAGCGGGCCTCGATCTCGACCTGGCCGGCGGTCAGGTTCCTGATGGCGAGGAAGTACTTGAGCAGCCCACCGGACTGCCGGGTGACCTGGGTCGTCCACTCGATCTGCGCCGGGCCGTCGACGGCGGGCGCGGTCGGCACGACCGTCCACAGCACGTACCAGTGGGCGGGCCAGCTGTGCGTGAACCAGGTCCGCGTCGAGCCCGCCGCGACGGAGCCGGTGAACTGCACGCCCCGGAACACCGCGGCCGGTTCGAGGCCGCTGTACATCGCGCGCACCGCCGCGCAGTCGCCGGGACTGAGCCCCTCGCGCTGGCCGATCGTGACGTTCTGGGTCGGCGTGATCGTGTTGCGGCTCGTGTCGATCGCGAACGCCCGCGGCGGATAATGCATGATCGAGTGGTAGTCGTACGGCCCGACGTCGTCCCCGTCGGTGATGTGCTGGTTGAAGTTGTGGGCGTTCTGCTGCTGGACGTTCGTGAAGTCGATCGTCACGAAGTTGTTGCGGTCCTCGCGGCTCTGCTCGTGCCACAGACCGACGCCGTGCCCGATTTCGTGAATGGTCGCGCCGGTCGGGCATGTCGGCGCCAAGGTGATGTTCTGGCGGTTTCCGCGCATGCCCACGGGAGAACTGCATCCGTCGCCAGGCTGGAAACGAATGAAATTCGTGTCTGTCGCGTTCCTTGGGACCAGACGAATGCGCGTGTTGCGTTCCCAGTGCGCGATGGCGTTGTGCACGCGGGCCTGGTCCGGCAGCGTCGGGTCGATCTCGAACGGGACCCGCCCACCCGGCCAGCGGAACTGCTGACCTGGGATGACCACGCCCTCCGGGTGCAGCTCGCCTTCCTGCACGAGGGTGAGCACGATGTCGCCCTCGACCATCGGCTCGCCGTCGACCTCGGTGTACAGAACGGCTTTCGCACCCTGGTTCTGCGTCTGGATCATGCCGGTTCTGAGTTCGGGGCCGACGCGGAACTGGCCGCTGCCACTCGATTCGGTCATCGTGTTCACTCCCGTCCACGCAGAAGACCAACAAGCCTGACCCCGAATGGCCGGATCCCCCAGGGCCGAAAGTCTCCGCGGCATTCGCGGAATTGATGAGAGCGCAAAGTGGCGGTGTAACGGCAAAGCGGTGAAGGGCGACCACCACGTCGGGCCTAAGGTGGCGACATGCCTTCCGCTGTCATCGTCGAATACGACGCCGCCTGGCCCGTTCGTGCACGAGAGCTCCTCACCGAGGTGCGTTCGGCGTTGGCGTCGCTGCCCGGAGCGGACGGCTTCGTCTACGAGCACATCGGCTCGACCGCCGTGCCGGGCCTCGGCGCGAAGCCGATCGTCGACCTGCAGGTGCGCATGCCCGATCTGCCACCACTCGCAGAACTGGCCGAGCTGCTCGTGCCCACGCCGTTCGTTCCGGCCCACGGCGCGCGGCCGAACTCGCCCGGCGTGCACCGGGACGGCAGGAGGCCCGGCGATCAGGCGGACGACGCCGCCTACGAGAAGCGCCTCTTCCACTCGCCGGCGGAGAGCGCAATCCTGCACGTCCGCCGCGCCGACTCGCCGTTCGCGCGGTTCGTCGTGGACTTCCGCGACTGGCTGCGCTGCCACCCCGAGCAGGCCCGGCGCTACGAGCAGATCAAGCGCAGGCTCGCCGACCAGCACGCGGGCGGGCCGGACTACGACGACTACACGCGCGCCAAGACGGCGTTCTTCACCGAGATCGGGCCGCGACTGCGTGACTGGGCAGCCGGATCGTGACGCGCAGGCCGCCTTCCGGCCGCGGCGCGATGTCGAGTGCGCCTTCGTGCGCGCGGACGATGCTGTGCACGATGGCGAGTCCCAGGCCGACGCCCGCGTGATCGTCGTCGCGGACGCGCTTGCCACCGCGCTGGAACGGTTCGGTGAGCGTCGGCACCACGTCGGCCGCGAGCACGGGGCCCGTGTTCTCGACCCGCACGACGCACGCCTGGTGCTGCGGTTCGGTGTGGACGGTGATCGAGCCGCCGGACGGGAGGTTGTGGACGATCGCGTTCTGGACCAAGTTCGTGATCACTCGCAGGAGCAGTTCCGCGGAACCGGTCGTGGTCGCCTTGCCGCCGGTGACGTCGAGCGTGATCCCGCGCCGTTCCGCCAGGGGGAGAAGGGTTTCGGCGGCTTCCTCGGCGATCAGGGAGAGATCGACGGGCTCCCGGCTGAACACGCCCCGGTCGCCGCGGCTGAGCAGCAGCAGGGCCTCGGTGAGGTCGATCGCGCGGCGGCTCGAGGTGTGCAGGCGGTCGAGGAACTCGCCGTCGACCAGCGCCGGGTCCTGGCGGGCGAGGTCGAGCAGCGACTGCGAGATCGCCAGCGGGGTGCGCAGTTCGTGCGAGGCGTTGGCGGCGAACCTGCGCTGCTCGGCGACGTGCGATTCGAGTTTGCCGAGCATGTCGTCGAAGACGTCGGAGAGTTCGCGGAACTCGTCCGTCTTGCCGGGAAGCCGGATCCGGTGCGACAGCGACCCCTTCGCGGCCAGCCGGGCGGCGTCCGCGATCTTGTCGAGCGGCGAGAGCATGCGACCGGCCAGGAGCCATCCGCCGAGCAGGCCGAACGCCACCAGGAACAGCATGGCGACGGCGGCGGCACGGCCGAAGATGCGGGAGAGCAGGTAGCGGTTGGGGCTGGTGAAGAGCAAGCCCTGGTCCTTGTCCGGGACGAAGCGCAGCAGGTACCACCAGGCCACCGCGATCAGGACGGCACCGGCCACGACGACGATGCCCGCGTAGCTGAGCGTGAACTTCAGGCGGGCGCTGAGACCGGGAGGCCTAGCCATCCGCGTCGATGCGGTAGCCGACGCCCGGCACGGTCGCGATCAGCCACGGTTCACCGAGCCGCTTGCGCAGTGCCGAGACCGTGATGCGGACGGCGTTGGTGAACGGGTCGGCGTTCTCGTCCCAGGCCCGCTCCAGCAGCTCCTCGGCGCTGACGACCCCGCCCTGCGCGCCGACCAGCACCTCGAGCACCGCGAACTGCTTGCGGGTCAGCGCGACGTACTGCCCGTCGCGGAACACCTCGCGCCGGAACGGGTCGAGCCGCAGGCCACCGATCTCGCTGACCGGCGGCCGTGCGTACGCGCGCCGGCGAGCGAGCGCCCGCAGCCGCAACACCAGTTCCCGCAGCTCGAACGGCTTGGTGAGGTAGTCATCGGCGCCGAGCCCGAACCCGGAGGCCTTGTCGTCGATCCGGTCGGCCGCGGTGAGCATGAGGATCGGCATGCCGCTGCCGGACGCGACGATCCGCCGCGCGACCTCGTCCCCGGACGGACCGGGGATGTCGCGGTCGAGCACCGCGAGGTCGTAGGAGTTGACGCTCAGCAGTTCCAGAGCCGTGTCGCCGTCCACGGCGATGTCCGCGGCGATCGCCTCCAGCCGCAGCCCGTCCCGGACGGCTTCGGCCAGGTAGGGCTCGTCCTCCACGATCAGCACGCGCATGCCGTCAGCCTAGGCAGCGCGACATATCGCGCGCATATTCAAATCGCGACCAGCTGCCGTTCCGGCGTTGAAGCCCGCTTGGGACGCCACCACCGCCAGGACAGCAGCGACGCCAGCGCCGCGCCGACGGCGTTGAGCAGCACGTCGTCCACAGAGGACACCCGGTCCAGCCGCAGCACGAACTGCAGGATCTCCAGGAACGCGGAACACGCCGCCGCCAACGCCAGCACCCGCCACACCGACCGCAGACCCGCGAACCTCAGCGGCGCGAAGAACCCGAGCGCCGCGAACACCAGCATGTTGCCGACGATCTGACCCATGTCGCGGTGGGAGAGGAGATCGAGGATGTCCGCGAACGGCACCAGGCTCAGCTTGCCCTCGACGCCCGGCTCCTCGCCCGGCAGCATGATGATCCAGACCCACGGCAGCGTCCCGTAGACGAGGCCGACCTCGGCGAACGAGTTCCGCCACGGCCGCGCGGTGCCCTTGAACCGCCGGTACAGCGCCAGGAACAGCATCACGAGCACGGCCACCGGTAACCCCAGCACCGAGCCGAGCACGACCCCGGTCTCCGTACCGACCCACTCCTGCCAGGTGTTGAGCACGCCTCAACTCAAGCCGACCGGGCGTTGCGAGGGCGTACGCGTTTTTCGATATGCGGACGATATGTGGACCACTTGGGCAGCGGGGCTCAGCGCTGGGCCCGGCCGGGCGGTCTGGGAACGCCTCACGCAGAATGCCTGACGTGCTCGAAGCCAGGCTGCTTGCGACGGTGTCCCGTCTCGCGGGTCCCGTCCGCGGCGCCGGCGTCGTCCTGATCAGCCTGTTCGGCGCGATCTCGCTGAACTCCCCGCTGGGCTGGGCCCTCTGCGCGCTGGTGGCGGCGAGCACGGTGGCCGACTTCCGCTTGCCGCGCGTGGCGTTGCCGGTGGCGTTCCTCCGCGTCGTGGTGCTGTCGGTGTTGCTGGGGACTGATGCCGATCAGTGGGTGCTGACGGTGCTGACGACGACGTTGATCACGTGGCAGTGGCAGTGGCCGCTCAAGATCACGGTGCCGGCGACGGCGGCGTTGCTCGCGGTGCAGGTGGTGACGACCGGGCCCGGCGTGCTGGTGCGGGCGGTGCTGGAGTCGGTGCTCGCGCGGCTGGCGTACGAGTTGTTGCGCCGGTCGAGCCGGAGAGTGGATCTGCTGCGGGAGCGGGCCGCTGAGCAGCGACGGGCGGCGGCGGTCGCCCTCGACCAGGGGCGGCGGGAGCGGGAGTACCTGGCGCTGTTGCACGACACGGCTGCCGCGACGTTCCTGATGGCCGCGCACGGAGGTGATCCGGTGGCGGTGGCCGCTCAGGCGCGCCGGGATCTGGTGGTGCTGGCCGAACGGGGGCACGGGCAGGGGACGGTGGACCTCGGGGCCGCGCTGGCGGCGGTGGCGCGGGACAGTTCCGTGCACGTGCGGGTGGAGGCCGAGGTCGTGCCGGTGCCGGCCGGGGTCGCGCTGGCGTTCGTGCGGGCCGCGCGCGAGCTGCTGACCAACGTCGAACGTCACGCGGGTACCACCAGCGCTGATCTGACAGTGGAGCGAGGCGCGGTCGTCGTCATCAGGGACGACGGCAGGGGGTTCGTGCCCGCGGACGTGCCCGGACACCGGCGTGGCCTGCGCGGATCGGTGGTCGATCGGCTCGAAGCGGTGGGCGGGTCCGCGGTGATCGAGTCGGCCGAGGGGCGTGGCACCACCGCACGGCTGAGGTGGCCCGATGCCTGACCACGCGGTTCTCATCATCACGCGGCGAGTGTTGCTCGTCGTGGTCCTGGCCATTCAGCTCGTCCTCACGCTGCCCCAGCTCGTCGGGTTCCCGCACGGCCTGACGGCGTGGGTCGCGTACGTCCTGCTGACCTCGGCACTGGGGATCGTCGCCGGGAACGTCGCGGCGGCCCGCCCGAGGCTTCCCGCGTGGCTGGCCGTCGCGCCTCTCGCCGCGTCCGTGCTGGCGACGACCGCCCTGCCCGCCGGAGCGTCGTTCAGCCCGGCCGACTGGGCGTTCGGGCTCGTCGGCTGGTACCTGCTGCTGGTGCTGGTCGAACGGCCGGTGGTGCTGCTGGCGGCACTGAGCGCGCACATCTGCTTCAGCATCGCGTGGTTCGCGCACGCGGGAACCGGCGACGTCGGCACCGCCGGAGTCGTGATCCTGAGCGGCACGAGTTTCCAGCTCGGCGTCCTGGTGATCACGCGCGTGCTGCACCGGGACGCCCGCCTCGCCGCCGAGGCCGCCGCCGAGCACGACGCGGCCCGCACCCGCGAAGAGCTGGCCCGCCAACGGGAACAGGACCTGAAGGCCGGGTTCGAGGGCCAGCTCGGCGCGGTGCTGCCGCTGCTCGCCGACCTGGCCGACGAGCAGGTGAGCGTGGCCGACCAGACGACCAGGCTGCGGTGCTCGGTGGCAGCCGTGCAGTTGCGAAGGCTGTTCGCGGAGAACGACGACGTGCCCGACCCGTTGCTGCACGAACTGACTGCGTGTGTGGACGTCGCCGAACGGCGCGGTGTCGTCGTCTCGCTCGCTGTGAGCGGCACGGCCACGCCGGTCCCGACGGAGGTTCGTCGTGAACTGGTCGCCCCGATGGCCCAGGCACTCGCCGTCGCGAACGGACGTGCGAAGGTGAGTCTGCTGCGCACCGCCACCGAGGTGCGCGTGGCCGTCGTGGCGGACGCGCCGGAGACCCTGCCGGAGGCGGGCACGGCAGCCGCGGTCACCGTCGAGACGAGTGTCCACAGCGGACTGGTGAGGAGCGAGGCGAGATGGCGGACGGCGTGACGGCGGTCGTGGTCGACGACCATCCCGTGGTGCGCGCGGGAGTCGCGCACTGGCTGTCCACGGCGGACGTCGAGCTCGTCGCGAGCGGCGAGGACCCGGGGGTGGCCTGGACCGGACCCGGTGCCGCGGCGGACGTCGTCGTGCTCGACCTGCACCTCACCGGAGGAGCGCCCGCCACGTCCGAACTGCGCAAGCTCGTCGAGGACGGCCGCAAGGTGATCGTCTACTCGATGCGCGACGACGACGAGATCGCCCTGCAGTGCCTGGAGATCGGCGCGCTCAGCTACCTGACCAAGGCCGAAGGCGCCGACCACCTCGTGCAGGCGGTGAAGGCGGCAGCCGTCGGCCAGTCGTACACGCCACCGGCACTCGCGGGCGCGCTGGCGGGCGACAGGTCGGACACCAGGCCGGCCCTCTCGCCACGCGAGACCGAGGTCCTGGTCGAGTGGTTCCAGTCCGAGTCGAAGGAGTTCGTGGCGCAACGCCTGAACATCACGCTCAGCACGGTGAACTCCCACCTGGAGCGGATCAGGGTCAAGTACGCCGCCATCGGCAGGCAGGCCCCCACTAAGGCGGCGCTGGTGGCCAGGGCGATCCAGGACGGACTGATCGGCCTCGACGACCTCTGAGCAGCCGTGTGGTGTGAACGACCGATACCGCCACTCCGGCATCCGGCCTAACGTCCTGGGCACCCAGGTTCCGCAGTCCGAGGAGTCCCGCAGTGACGCACGCCCGTGGCCCCCTGTTCATCGCCGCCGCCGCGACGGCGGGCCTGCTCCTGTCGGCCTGCGGTTCCGAGACCACCGGTTCGGCGACGCCCGCCACCGACACGACCACGAGCACCGCCACGAGCACCAAGGAGACCAGCGCCTCGAAGGAGGTGCCCGCCGTCCCCGCCGGTGGCGACGTCACCGCTCCCGGCTCGAAGCTCAAGGTCGGCACCCGCGCGGTCATCCCCTTCGTCACCGGCGACAAGACCGGCACCATCGCGGTCACCGTCACGGCCATCGAGGCGGGCGCGAAGGAGGACCTGGCGAAGTTCGGTGACAAGGCCAAGAACATCACGCCGTTCTACCTGCGGGCCAAGGTCGAGAACCTCAGCGGTACCGACCTGAGCTTCACCTCGATCGGCCTGCGCGGCCTCGGTGAGGACGGCAAGGGCACCGGCGTGATCATCAGCGGCGACACCCCGAAGTGCGACTCCACCAGCGCGCCGAAGACGTTCAAGGCGGCCGGCGAGACGTACGAGACGTGCGTGCTGAGCGCGGCTCAGGACGGCTTGAAGGTCGCGGGGGCCGAGTACAACCGCGGCGACGACTACGTCAAGTCGCCGATCGTCTGGCAGAGCTGACCGGCTGGGCCGCGGGGTGGACGAGGGGTCCCCGCGGCTCAGCGGCGGTTCTGCACCAGCCCGTTGATGTGCGCGTACGCCACGGCGTGCACCCGATCCCGCAGCCCCAGCTTCGACAGCACCCGCGAGACGTGCGTCTTCACCGTCTCGTCCCCGACGTGCAGCCGCGCGGCGATCTCGGCGTTGCTGCAGGCCGCCGCGACCAGGAGCAGCACCTCGCGTTCGCGTGCGGTGAGCAGTGCGAGCTCCGGCGGCGTCGGGGGAGGCGCGAGGCTGACGGCGAACCGCGCGATCAGCCGTTGCGTCACGGACGGGTCGATCAACGCATCACCGCGTGCCGCCACCCTGACCGCCGAGATCAGCTCCTCCGGCGGCAGCGACTTCAGCAGGAACCCGCTGGCCCCTGCCTTCAGGGCGCGATAGACGTACTCGTCGGTGTCGTAGGTCGTGAGCAGCAGGACCTTCGTGCGGTTCGCGGGGTCGGCGAGGATCATCTCCGTCGCGCCGAGGCCGTCCAGCTTGGGCATGCGGATGTCGAGCACCGCCACGTCCGGCCGCAGCCGCGCGACCTCGGCGACCGCCGCCCGCCCGTCCGCGACCTCCGCCACGCACCGGAGGTCGTCCTGCGTGTCGAAGATCGCGCGCATGCCGGAGCGCAGCATCGCGTGATCGTCGGCGAGCAGCACCGACAGGGTCATGACGCCTCCAGGGGGAACGTGACGACGGTGCGCCAGGTGCGGCCGTCCGGTTCGAACCCGGACCGGGTGGTGCCGGCGAACATGCCCGCGCGGTTGCGGATGCCGACCAGGCCCCTGCGCACCGATCCCGAGTCGTCGCCGGGACCCGCGACGTTGCACGCGGCGACGGTCAGCGAGTCCGGCGCGTACTCCAGGGTCACCGTCACGCCGGACGCGTCACCGTGCCGCAGGGCGTTGGTCAGCATCTCCTGGATGATCCGGTAGACCGTGATGTCCAACGACTCCGGCACGTCCCGCCGCTGCCCGCGCACCTCCAGCCGAGCCGGTCTGCCCGCCGCGCGCACGCCGTCGAGGAGTTCGTCGAGGTTGTCGAGGCCCGGTTGCCGCGCGCCCTCGGACTTGTCGCCGTGCAGCAGGTCGAGCAGGTGCCGCAGGTCGACCATGGCCGCGCGACTGGACGTCTCGACCGCGCGCAGCGAGTTCGTGAGCTTGGGATTGCCGTCAGGCAGGCCGAGCCGGGCGGCGCCGGCGTGCAGTCCGATCGCGCTCACGTGGTGGATGATCACGTCGTGCAGGTCGCGGGCTATCGCACCGCGTTCCTCGGTGATCGCCTTGGTGACAGCGGCTTTCGCGTCCTTCTCCGCCATCGCCGACCGCTTCTCCAACTCGGCGAGGTAGGCGCGGCGGGCCGTCGTGTAGCGGCCGACGAGCCACGGCAGCAACGCGCCCTTGCACGCCACGAGCACCGCCTGCAACGGGCCGTAGCCGTTGATGATCATGCAGGTCATCAGGCTGGCCGAGAGCAGCCCGAGCGAGGTGTAGGCCGGTGTGCCGCGCAGCCACGCCCCTGCCCGGTACCCGGCGATCAGCAGGCCGGCGTCGTTGGCGTCGATCCCGTTGCGCATCGAGACGAGGACGATCACCGGGACGGCCGCCTGCGCCGCCGCCACCCACAGCGACAGCCGGGCGGGACCGGCGAGCATGGCGTCCACGGCCAGCGTCAGGACCAGCACGATCACGGTCTGGTGCAACGGTTCGCCGTCGAGCAACACGAACCCGCCGTCCACGACCATGCAGACGGCCGCGACCAGCCACGACTGGTGCTTGAGGGGCAGCTTGATCAGATCCATCGAGCGCAATCCTGCCCGATGACGTCCCTGAGAACCTCCCGCTTCGCAGGGGTCGGAGATCCCCCGCGCGGGGGACCCGGTTTCCGTCTCGGCAGTGACGCGGTGAGGTGGGCATGATCGATACGTTCGGTCGCGATGAAACGACGTGGTGTGACCTTGCTGCTCGTGCTGGGGGCGATCCTGGGGATCGCGGCCCCCGCACTGGCCGACGGCGTCCAGTCCGGCGCGGACGTCCACGTCGCGCAGAGCCTGGGCGACCGCGACCTGACGGTGATCATCCGGCGGGTCGCGGAGGTGCCGGGACCGGTGCACGTCGACGTCGTGACGCACGCGGGCACACCGGCCGGTGACGTCGCACTGACCTTGCGCGCGGCGGGCGCACCGAGCAGCACTGCCAAGGTGGAACTCGGTGCCACACCGGGGTTCTACTCCGGTGTCCTGCGCGTGGACCGGCCCGGACCGTGGGAGCTGGCGGTCGACGAGGCGACCATTCCGTTCGTCGTGCCCGCGCTCGTGCCGTCGCCGTGGGAGAACGCGACCTACGGCGGGTTCATCGCGGCCGGACTGCTGTTGCTGGCGGCGCTGCTGTTCGCCGTGTCCGGCAGGCCCGGGCTCGCGCTCGTGCCCACAGCGGGCGTGGTCGCGGCGGTGGCGGTCGGCGTGACGGCGGCGTTGCTGGCACCGAGCATCCCGCCGGTCGCGGCGCCCGGCACGCAGTTGGATCCGACCTATGACAACGTGACGAACCCCTACGAGCGAACGTCCACAGTGGACTTCTCGCGGCCGCCGGTGAACCTCGTCCCGAGCATGAACGGCAACGACCTCGTGCTCAGCCTGACGGACGGCTCGTCCGGACGGCCCGTGGACGACCTGCTGGTGCACGACAGCGCGTTCGTCCACCTCGTCGTGGTCTCGCCGTCCGGTCACCTCCGTCACCTGCACCCGGTCCGCACGGCGCCCGGCGAGTACCGCGCCCGGCTGCGCGGTCCCGAACAGGGCACGCACGCCATCGCCGCCGAGATCGCGCGGCGGGGCGGGGGAGTGCAGCTGCTGCGGTCCAGTGTGGACGTCGCCGGATCCGCCGCCGCCCAGGCGAACGACGGGACGACCGAGACGGCGATGGAGATCCGGGAGGCGGGCAGGCCGAGCACGATCACCGCGAAGTTCGGCGAGCGCGACCTGCAGCCGTGGCTGGGCATGCTCGGCCACATGATCGTCGTCGGCCCGGTCACCGACACCGCCGTCGACGCGCCGATCTGGGCGCACGTGCACTCGATGATCCCGCCGGCGCCGGGCATGCCGGACAAGCCCGACGAGAGCGTCGCCGCCTACGGGCCGGACGTGCCGTTCACCTACTCGTTCCCGCTGCCGGGCAGGTACCTCGTGTGGATCCAGGTCGAACGGGACTACTCGGTCGTCACCGTGCCCGAGATCGTCGACGTTCCCGCCGGGAAGGTGGTTTCGAAGTGAGGCGTTCAGCGGTAGCCGTCCTGGCCGGGGTGATCGCGATCGTGGCCGCGCTGGTCGTGCTGTGGCCACGCGGTGTCGAGGCCCAGCCGCACCTCGCCGAAAGCGGCGGGCTCCGGTTCGAGCTCACGCCCACCAGCACCAGAACCGGCAGCAACGCGTTCGACCTGCGGATCACCGACCGTTCCGGCAACGCAGCCGACGGTGATGTGACGGTCGAACCGGCCATGCCGCAGATGGGCCACGCGCTCGCCCCGATCACCGCGGCGCCGCAGGCTCCCGGCCAGTACCGGGTCGCGGGCGTCGACCTGCTCATGGCCGGCCAATGGGAGATCACCGTGTCACTGCGCAGCGAGCGGGTCGTGATCCCGCTGCTGCTCACCTAGAAGGGGGAGAAATGACCGCGAACATCGCGGCGACGACAGCGTCGCCGGCGAGGACGGTCCCGAGGGGGCTGGTCCCGGCGAGCGTCGTGCTCGGCGGCACCCTGCTCTCGCTGATCGGACTGACCTGGGACATCCAGTGGCACTCCGACGTCGGGCCGGACACGTTCTTCACCATGCCGCACCTGTTCCTGTACGCGGGCAGTGCGATCTCGGGCCTGGCGAGCCTCGCCGTGGTGCTGCTGACGACCGCGAACGCCAAGCGCGACAAGACGGTCGACCCGATGGTCGGCGGCCGCGCGGTCGGTGTCTTCGGCCGCACGTTCGAGGCCCCCGTCGGTTACCTGGTCTCCGGCATCGGCGCGGCGCTGTTCCTGGTCTACGGACTGTGGGACCAGTGGTGGCACGGCCTGTACGGCTTCGACGCCGTCATCGACTCACCGCCGCACATCGGGCTGCTGCTGTCGATCTCGATCACGATGGTCGGCGCGGTCATGATCTTCGCGGTCGCCAGGGACGAGCGCTGGGGCACCTACGGCGTCGCCGGTGCCGCGGCCACGTTGCTCGCGTTCAGCATGGTGACCGTGCTCGGCCTGCGCGCGTTGCCCGGCGGACCCGTCAACACGGTCAACGCGGGCAGTGCGTTCTTCTCGGTGATGATCCTGTTCATGGGCGCGTACGTCCTGAAGCAGCGCGGCGGCGCGCTCGCCGTCGGAGTGGTCGTCGCCGCACTTCAGGCCGTGTTCTGGTGGTTCTCGCCGTGGGCCACCGAGGTCTACGCGGACGCCACCGGCCTGCCGTTGCGCGACTACGTCGACGGCATCCCCGCCCTGCCCAACATGATCCCGATGAGCCTGATCCTCGTCGCGGTCGCCGTGGAACTGCTGCGCGGCCTGCCGGCCTGGGTTCCCGGCGCGGTCGGTGGCCTGATCATCACGGGTCTCGCGCCCGTGCAGCGCATTTTGGTGTACGGCAGCAACTTCCCCGCGATCGAACGCTACGTGGCCACCGTCGTGGCGGGCGTGCTGCTCGGTGCCCTCGCCGGGATGCTCGGCCGGCGGTTCGGTCACATGCTCCGTCACCTCGCACCAGCAAAGGAAGAGCGCCATGCGTAAGACGTTGCTGGGCCTCGCGGGCACGGTAGCCCTGCTGTTCGGACTGGCCGGCCCGGCGCTGGCGTTCGAGCCGGTGAACGTCGTGCACACCGAGAAGGTGCAGGCAGGACCGTACGACCTGACCATCGGCTTCAGCACGTGGCCGGTGAAGGCCATGCAGTCGCTGGACTTCACGTTCGCCCCCGA
This sequence comes from Lentzea sp. NPDC102401, assembly GCF_044765805.1. Classification (NCBI taxonomy): domain Bacteria; kingdom Bacillati; phylum Actinomycetota; class Actinomycetes; order Pseudonocardiales; family Pseudonocardiaceae; genus Lentzea; species Lentzea sp. NPDC102401. The sequence continues at coordinate 99,318 of NZ_JBIWKS010000017.1, forward strand.
GGACGGGATCGAGGGCAAGAAGGGCACGCTGACCGTGCTCCACGAGGGCGTGGTGGGCGACGACGACCCGCTTGCCCGCCATCCCCGCAAGCGCGAGGTGTGGGGCCTGGACATCTACTCCCTGCCCGAGCCCGGGACGTGGACGCTGCGGTTCGACGTCGACGGACCGGCCGGTGCGGGGACCGGTGAGCTGAAGAACCTCCAGGTGATGGAGCAGCCTGGTCCGCCGATGGGCCTGTCCTGGGCCGTCAGCACCATCCCGTTGTTCGGCCTGATCGCGTTGATCGTGATCGCGTGGCGGAGGACGAAGACCGCTGTCGAGTAGGGCCGCTGCGTCAGGTGGCGGGCCCGGTTCCTGCCACCTGACCGGGTGAAGTTCGGTTCGAAAGGCTTGGGCGGCTGGCTTTTCGGTCGCGAGGTCCGGTACCCCTGCGCCGTGCGTTTGCCTCACGCGGTTTGGATTGGCGGGCTGTTGCTGCCCGCGTTGCTCGCCGCCACCGGCGTGGTCGTCTACGGCGGTGGTATCGAGCGGTCGCTGGACGCCGATGTGCGTTCGGCGCTCGGAAAAGCCGGCTACCACGGCGTTGTCGCCGTGGAGGGCCGGACCGTCGTGGTCAGCGAGGTCGCGCCGCGCTCGGTCGACGCGGTGCGCGCCGTGGTCTCCGACGTCTCGGGTGTCGGCACGGCCGACGTGCGGCAGGCCGAACCGGCGCAGCTGTTCGTCGCGGTGCGCGGCGCCGAGATCCTGGTCTCCGGCGCGGTCGCCGACGACGAGGAACGCGGTGCGCTCATCGGGGCCGTGCAGGTCGCTGACCACCGCGTCACGGCCGCGCTCCGGCTCGGCGGCCTTCTGCCGATTCCCCCGGCCGTCGTCGGGCGGGTGGTCTCCGCCGCGTTGTCCGCCAAGGTCTCCGACGTGACCGCGACCGTCCACAACGGTCAGATCGCGATCGCCGCCCGCGTCCCCGACGAGGCCCGCGCGACCGCGGTCCGCGAGGCGATCACCCAGGCGGCGAACGGCCTGCAGGTCACCGACCGCATCGAGGTCGGCCCGTCCGCGGTGGTCGGCGACCTGAACGTCGAGGCGCTGCACGACTCGATCTCCCGCCTGGTCAACGGCAACGGCGCGATCCGGTTCGTGCAGGGCACCACCGCCTACGAAGGCCACGGCACGGTGCTCATCCAACGAGTCGGCCGCATGCTTCTGGTCGCGCCGCGTGCCTCGATCACGCTGGTGGCACACGGCACCGACCAGGCGGTGGCCACGACGCGCGGCCAGATGGTGCGCGACGTCCTCGTGGGCCAGGGAGTGTCGGCCGCGCTGATCGCCATCGAGACCCGTCCCGCCCCCGGCGGCGAGTACGACCCGGCCACACGCCAGGTCGACGTCGTAGTCCGTTAGGAGTTCGTTGTGCTCTGGTTGTTCTCGCAGATGTTCCTGCTGTGCCTGGTGTCGTTCGCGGTCGGCTCGCTGGTGACGTGGCTGTCCGTGCGCGGCCGCCTGCAGCCCGAACGCCCGAAGACCCGCCTCGCCCTGCCCGCGCCCCGGCCGGCGGCGGAGCAGGTGGTGATCGCCGAACAGCCGGTGGCGCCGAAGCCGGCGAAGCAGGAGTCGTTGCCGGTCAAGGGCAACTCGAAGACGATGGTCTACCACACGCCCGACTCGCCGTACTACCGGCGGACCAAGGGCGACATGACGTTCGTCTCCGAGGCCGAGGCCCTGTCGGCGGGCTACCGGATGTGGACCACCAAGGCCCGCGTCAAGGCGTGAGGTTCAGTCCAGCGGCCGGTGGTGCGGCGCGACCTCGGCGAGCATCGGCGCGTCGCTGGAGACCAGGTCGGCGGCCGCGCCGAGTGCGATCGTGCCGGCGCAACAGGTGCGGGACGGGCATGTTCGTGTCCAGCTGGCCGGCGATCGGCGTGACGACGTGCTGTACGACGGCGGGGACGCGTTGGTGCGCAGGGCGGGCGAGAGGCCGTTGAGCGTCGATCTGCTGAGCCGCCAGTCGGTCGAGGTCGACGGGCGCACGCTGCGGCTCGCGGTCGGGCGCCCGGCGGACCGGGGTCAGGTGACGATCACCGTGCACGCCCCCGGTGTCCGCACCGTCGAGCTGAACAACCAGCCCGTCAGCTCGGTCACCCGGCACGGCGATCTGCTGAAGGTGACGTTCACGGTCGGATGAGCGGTGCGACGGGCCGGGGCTGTCCGCCCCGGCCCGTCGTGCTTCAGCGCTTCAGCAGGTCGCGGATGGCCGCGACGACCACGTCCGGCGCCTCCTCGGCCATGAAGTGTCCACAGGAGACGGTGCGGTGGTCGAGGTCGGGCGCCCAGGCCTGCCACAACGCCCTGGCGTCGAACCCGAGCGCGGCGCCCCAGTCCTGCTGCAGCACGGTGACCGGCATCTTCAGCTGGGCTCCCGCAGCCTTGTCGGCGGTGTCGTGCTCGACGTCGATCGTCGCCGACGCCCGGTAGTCCGCGACGATCGACGTGACGGCCTCGCGGCTCGCCCGCAGGTACTCGGCGCGGACGTCCTCGGGGAACGGCGTCTGGCTCCAGATGTCGAGGAAGTGGCCGAAGAACGCGTCCGGGGTCGCGCTGATCATCTCTTCGGCGAGACCGGGAGGCTGGGCCATCAGGAACAGGTGGAACCCGACGGCGGCGGACGTGCCGTGCATGACGTCCCACATGTCCAGCGTCGGCAGCACGTCGAGTGACGCGAGGTGCGTGACGTGCTGCGGGTGGTCGAGCCCGGTGCGGAACGCCACCAGTGCGCCGCGGTCGTGCCCTACCAGGGCGAACGTGTCGTGCCCGAGCGCGCGGGCCACCTCCACGACGTCGGCGGCCATGGTGCGCTTGGCGTAGGTGAGGCCGGTGTCGGCGGGCTTGTCGCTGTCGCCGTACCCGCGTAGGTCGGGCATGATCACGGTGTGGTCGGCGGCCAGGTCGGCGGCGACGTGCCGCCACATGAGGTGGGTCTGCGGGAAGCCGTGCAGCAGCACGACCGGGCTGCCCTGGCCGGTGGTGGCGACGTTGAGCTCGACGCCGTCGGAGACCTGAACGCGCTGGTGGTCGAATGCGGTGTGGTTCACGCACCCACTGTGCTGGTGGCCGATCAGCAACGAATCAGCGTTAGGGTCAGCGCGTGGTGACGTTCGGGGTGCTCGGCCCGCTGACCGCGGGATCCGCCCGCCTCGGCGGCCCGAAACAACGCGCCGTGCTGGCCCGTCTGCTGGTCGCCCGGCGCCGGGTCGTGCCGGTGCGCACGCTCGTCGCCGACCTGTGGGAGGACCCGCCGGACGGCGCCCTCGGCACGGTCCAGACGTTCGTCGGGGCGCTGCGCAAAGCCCTCGAACCGGACCGTCCACCCCGGACTCCGTCGTCGCTGCTCGTCACCGAGGGCGCGGGCTACGCGTTGCTCGCCGACGACGTCGACGCCTGGCGGTTCGAGGAGATGCTCGGCGGCGACCTGTCCGTGCTGGACGGTGCGCTGGCGCTGTGGCGCGGGCCCGCTTACTCCGAGTTCGCCGACGAGCACTGGGTACGGGCCGAGATCGACCGGCTGGAGGAACTGCGGCTGGTCGCGATCGAACGACGCTGTGAAGCAGCACTCGCCCTCGGCCGTTCCGCCGGTGTCGTCGCGGACCTGCGTGCTCACCTGGCCGACCACCCGTGGCGGGAGAAGGCCTGGAGCCTGCTCGCGCTGGCCCTGTACCGGGAAGGGCGTCAGGGAGACGCGCTGGAGGCGGTCCGCGAGGCCCGGCACGCGCTCGTCGAGAACCTCGGCGTCGATCCCGGCGAGGAACTCCGCGCGCTCGAGTCGGACATCCTGACCCAGTCCCCGCGCCTGCGGCCCCCACCCGTGTCGTCACTGGTGGGACGCGCCGCCGAGCTGGCGTTGCTGGAGACCGCCGTCCCGGCGGCCGGTCTGGGGATCGCGCTGGTGACGGGCGAGGCCGGCGTGGGCAAGACCGCCCTCGCCACGGCGTTCGCCGAGCTGCTGGCCGGCCGGGGCTGGAGGACGGTCTGGGCGCGCTGCCAGGAGGACGCGCCCGTGGCGTGGCCGTGGCAGCAGGTGGTCGAAGCGCTGGGGGAGGAACTCGTTGCCGCCGAACGATTCCGGCTCCGCCTGGCAATCGTGTCCACTGTGGAATCGGCGGCGCCGGTGCTGGTGGTGCTGGACGATCTCCACCGGGCCGACGAGGAGACCCTCGCGGTGCTGACCGCGTTCACCGGTCGCGTGCTCTCCGGCCGGGTGCTGATCGTCGCGACCTCGCGTTCGGCGGTGCCTTCGGAGGCACTGGCGCGCGCCGAACCGGTCCGTGCGGAGCTCGGCGGCCTGGACGAAGAGGCCGTCGCCGCGCTGGTGGGACCACGGGACGCGCGCGTGATCCACCAGCGCACCGGTGGCAACCCCTTCTACGTCAAGGAGCTCGGCCGGCTGGTCGCGTCGGGTGGCGACCTCGGCTCGGTGCCCGCCGGTGTGCGGGACGTGCTCCGGCACCGCCTCGCCGGGCTGCCCGCCGAGGTTCGGACCGTGCTGCACCAGGCCTCCGTGCTGGGCAGGGACGTCGAGGTGGACCTGCTGGCTGAGCTGGCGGGCCACGACGTGCTCGACGCGCTGGACCTGGCGATCGAGGCCGGTTTCGTCGTCGAGGTCGCACCCGGCCACGTCCGGTTCACGCACGCGTTGGTGCGCGACACCCTGTACGAAGACGTGTCGCTGACCAGGCGCGCACGGTGGCACGCCGCTGTGGCGGAGGTGCTGCCACCCGGCGACGTCCAGACGCTCGCTCACCACTACGCCCTCGCGGGTGCGCGAGGTGCCGCGGCGGTGACGGCGCTGGCGGAGGCAGCGGAGGAGAATCGATCACCTCGCGAGGCGGTGCGGCTGTGGCGGGCGGCGCTCGTGGCGGCCGGTTCGGAGCGGCTCGACCTGCTGACCGGACTGGGCAGGGCGTTGGCGGTGAGCGGAGACCTGGAGGGGGCGCGGGAGCAGAGGTCGGCCGCGTTGCGGCTGGCCGAAGGACGGGGGCCCGGAGCCGGGGAGCCCGGAAGCCGGGACACCGTCGCGTCTCCCGCCGTCGTGGACCCGGACGCGGTGGCCGAGGTGATCGGATCGTTCGACGTCCCCGGTATCTGGACCACCAACGACGACCCGGCCCACTCCGCCGAACTCGTCGCCGCCGCCGAACGCGTCCTGCCCGCGTTCCCCGGCCCCACCGCCACCCGTGCCCGCCTGCTCGCCACCATCGCCATGGAGGACCGAGGCACCGGTGCCCGCCTCGGTGAAGCACGGGAGGCCGAGGCCACGGCTCATGCCCTCGGCGACCCCGAACTGCTGGCGTTCGCGCTGAACGCCCGCTTCATGCACACCTTCCACCGCACCGGCCTGGCTCCGGAACGTGCCGCGATCGGCCGGGAACTCCTCGAGGTCGCGTCCGGCCGCCTGGTGACCCACGAGGTGCTGGGCCACCTGATCCTCGTCCAGGCCTGCTCCGCGCTGGCCGATTTCGGCACCGCCGACCAGCACGCGGCCGCGGCCGACGAACTGGCCCAGCGCCACGACCTGCCGTTGGTCGGCCTCTTCACCGACTGGTACGCGGCGCTGAAACTCGCGGCCTCAGGCCGGAAGGCCGAAGCCGACAGCGCGTATCGGGTCGCGGCCGGTCGCGTCAGGGGCACCGGCATGTGGGGCATGGAACGCGGACTCCTGCCGCTGGCCCTGCTGAGCCTGCACGGGCCGTCCACAGTGGACCTCGACGACGACTGGGGACCGCATCGGGACTGGGTGCGCCCGCTGGCGTTGCCGCACGACGAGGCTTTGAAGGCCGCGCGTGCTCTTCCCGATGGACCGGCGGACCTGCTCACGGAGGTCCGTGCCTGCCTGCTGGCGATGGCGGCCACCCGACTGGGGGACGACGAACTCGCGGAGCGCGCACACGCGTTGCTCCTGCCCGCCGAGAACGAGCTCGTGGCGGGTACCGGGCTGTTCACGTTCGGCCCGGTGACGGACTACCTACGCGGCTAGCGCGGGGCCGAGCAGCAGGCCGCCGTCCAGCACGAACTCCGACCCGGTCGCGAACGCCGCCTCCGCCGACGCCAGGTAGAGCACCAGCGCGGTGAACTCGCCGGGCTCGCCCAGCCGCGGCACGGCGAACGGCGCGGGGGAGTAGAGGTCGCCGATCGCGGGCTGACCGGCCGCGACCGGTTCGTTGATCAGCGGCGTCGACACCACACCGGGATGGATCGAGTTCACCCTGATCCCGTCCCTGCCGAGTTCCAGCGCGGCGGTCCTGGTCAGTCCGCGCAGCGCCCACTTGCTCGCGACGTACGGCGCGTAGTACGGCGAACCCACGTTGCCCATGGTCGAGGCGATGTTCACGATCGACCCGCCGCCCGCCCTGCGCAACGACGGCGCGACGTGCTTGATGCCGAGGAACTGCCCGGTCAGGTTCACCGCCATGGTCCGGTCCCACACCTCGCGTGACGTGTCCTCGATCAGTGCGGCCGCGTGCTGCGCGCCCGCGTTGTTCACCAGCACCGACACCGGCCCGAATCGCTTCTCCGCGGCCTGGACCGCTGAGATCCACGCGTCCTCGTCCGTCACGTCGAGCCGCACGGCGAACGCCCGCTCACCCAGTTCCTCGGCGACCTTCGAGCCCGCGTCCAGGCCCCGTGCGGCGATGACGACCTGCGCGCCTTCGGCGTGGAAGCCCCGCACGTGGCTCGCGCCCATCCCGCTCGTCGCGCCGGTGACGAACACCGTCCTGCCGTCGAAGCGTCCCATCATGTCCTCCAGTGGTGAGTTGAGTGACTCACCTCGGGACGGTAGGCGCGATCAGCATGGTGAGTCAAGTGACTCACCTCATGGCATACTGGACGTCGTGCCGACCTACCACGAACGCATGGCGGAGCAGAAGCGGACGGCGATCGTCGACGCGGCGACGGGGCTGTTCCTGGAATCCGGCTACGACAAGACCTCGCTTGCGCGCATCGCCGACGCGGCCGGGGTGTCGAAGGCGACGCTGTTCAAGCAGTTCCCGACGAAGGCCGAGCTGTTCGACGCGATCGTCACGGACTACTGGCGCACGGAAGAGGGCGCGCTCACGCCGCAGCCCGGTGATCCGGCGAAGGGGCTCAAAGCGCTCGGTGACCGGTACGTGGCGCTGCTGACGCGGCCGGGCATGGTCGCGCTGTTCCGCATCGTCATCGCCGAGGCGCCGCGCTTCCCCGAACTCGGCCAGACCCAGTTCAAGCTGGGCAAACAGCCGTTCTTCGACGCGGTCCGCGACTACCTCGCCGCCGAGAACGAGGCCGGCACCCTGGACGTCGGGGATCCGATCCTGGCCGCCACCCAGTTCCTCGGCATGATCTCGAACTTCGCGTTCTGGCCCCGGATGTTGCTGATGAACTGGGCGCCCACCGAGAAGGCCATGGCCCACTCGGTGGACGAGGCGGTCCAGACGATCCTGGCCCGGCACGAGGTCACAGCGGCAACCGGCGCAGCGCGGGCTTGAGGACCTTCCCGGAGCCCGTTCGCGGCAGTTCCGACACCACCTCGACGTGCACCGGGATCTTGTACTTCGCCAGGCGCGGCAGCAGGAACTCCCGCAGCCCGGCCGCGTCGACCACAGCGCCGTCGCGAGGCCGCACGAACGCGCGTCCGACCTCGCCCCACCGCTGGTCCGGCACCCCGACGACGGCGACCTCCGCCACGTCCGGGTGCGAGGTGATCGCGTTCTCCACCTCGGCCGGATAGACGTTCTCGCCGCCGGAGATGTACATGTCCTTGAGCCGGTCCAGGACGTACAGGTGGCCGTCGTCGAGCCGCCCGAGATCTCCGGTGCGGAACCACCCGTCCTCGGTGAACGCGGCCGCGGTGGCGACCGGGTCGTTCCAGTAGCCCGGGGTGACGTTGGGGCCCTGCACCTCGATCTCGCCGGTGTCGGCCAGCCGCAGGTCCCCGAAGAAGACGCACGGTCCGGCCGAACCGGCCCGCCGCACGCTGTCGGAAGCCTCCAGGAAGGTGGCGCCCGGAGCGGTCTCGGTGAGGCCGTAACCCTGGCAGAACACCAGGCCCCGGTCCTGATAGGCGTGGATCACCGCGTCCGGCACCGCCGCCCCGCCGCACAGCAGCACCCGCAACGACGACAGGTCCGCCGTCTGCCACAGCGACGAGGACGCCAGGTCCGCGTACATCGTGGACACACCGAACATCCACGTCACGCCGTGCGTCTCGATCAACGAGACGCACCGGGTGACGTCCCAGCCCGACGTGATCACGCTGTGCCCACCCTTGATGAAGGTGGGCAGCAACGTCTGGGTGAGTGCGGCGACGTGGAACAGCGGCGCTGTGACGAGGGTGACGTCGTTCGACGCGATGTCGACGCCGATCATCAGGTTGAAGGTGTTCCACAACAGGTTGGCGTGGCTCAGAATCGCGCCTTTGGGCCTGCCCGTGGTGCCGGAGGTGTAGAGGATCAGAGCGGCGTCGTCGATGCCGACCGGCTCGTCCAGCGGTTCGTCGGAACCGCCGAGAAGCCAGTCCTCGTACGTGGCAAGCGATACCGCCCGCGGATGCTCCACTTGATGGGACGGCGCGTGCACCAGCACGTGTGCGCCGGAGTCGCCGAGCTGGTAGTTGATCTCCGCCGGGGAGAGGCGGAAGTTCAACGGCACGAAGATCGCGCCCAGCTGGTGCGTGGCGAACAGGGTCTCGGCGAACGACGGGTGGTTCGGGCCGAGGTACGCGACCCGATCACCGTGCCGGACTCCGAGCTCCCGCAACCGCCACGCCAGCCGGGTCGTGCGAACGGCCAGCTCGCCGTACGTGGTCGAGACGCCGTCGTAGGTCAGCGCTTCACGCTTCGGCGCCATGCGCGCGCGGCGGTGTGGCCAGCTGCCCAGCCCCGAGTTCCGCATTCCTGTCTCCTGTCAGGCTGGTTCGGCTGGTCTCCCGCAGGATCACCGTGCACACGACCGTGAGCAGGCAGAACGCCGCGAGGATGAACGGGATCGCCCCCGTGCCGGAGGACCTCTGCACCTGCGCGAAGAGCAACGGCGCGAGCCCCGCGCCCAGACCCGCGAGCTGGTAGCCGAGCGAGGCGCCGGTGTAGCGGCTGCCGGTGTTGAACAGCTCGCTGTACAGGGCGGCGAGCGGCCCGTACATCATCGGGTGGATCACTGCCTGGCCGAGCACGAGGGCGAGGACCACGAACCCGTTGTCCACCAACGGGAACAGCACGAACCCGAACGCCGCCATGAGCACGGCGCCGGCGAGCACGACGGGCCTGCGCCCGAACCGGTCCGACGCCGCCGACCAGCCGAGGATGCCGATCACCGCGAGCGCCGAGGACAACGTCAGCGCGTTGAGGATCGTCTGCCGGCTGTTACCCGCCTGAACGCCGTAGGCGAGGATGAAGGTCGTCAGGGTCGACTGCGCGACGAACGCGGAGAGGCCGACACCGATGCCGAGCAACAACGTGCGCGGGTGGTTGCGCAGCACGTCGAGCAACGGCATCGAGCCGGGCTTGCGCTCCGCCTCGAAGACCGGCGTCTCCTCGACCTTCATCCGCACGAACAGGCCGATGCCGAGCAGCACCAGGCTCAGCAGGAACGGCACCCGCCAGCCCCACTCGAGGAAGGCCTTCTCGCCGACCAGTGCGGCGGTGCCGGACAACGCGAGGGTCGACAGCACCATGCCGCACGGCGCACCCGCGTTGGTGAAACTCGCCCACAGCCCACGCCGGGAGGTGGCGTGCTCGGCCGACATCAGCACGGCGCCGCCCCACTCGCCGCCGACGGAGATGCCCTGCACGACCCGCAGCAGGATCAGTCCGGCCGGAGCGAGCCAGCCGACCTGGGCGTAGGTGGGCAGCAGACCGATCAGGAAGCTCGCCACACCCATCAGGCTCATGGTGAGCACGAGCATCTTCTTGCGCCCCAGCAGGTCCCCGTAGTGTCCGAAGAGGACTCCGCCGAGCGGGCGGGCGAGGTAGCCGGTGGCGAACGTGCCGAAGCTCGCGATCGTGCCGACCAGCGGGTCCAGCGAGGAGAAGAAGACCTTGTTGAACACGACCGCGGAGGCCGTGGCGTAGAGCAGGAAGTCGTAGTACTCGATCACGCTGCCGAGGAAGCTCGACGCTACTGCACGGCGTAACTGCGTTGTTGTCGCCATGACTTCACCTCATGCGTAGTGGCGGTAGACGGCACGTGCGACACAAGCGGGCTTCGCGGAGCCCTCGATCTCGACGGTGAAGTCGACGGTGAGCTGCACGCCGTCGCCCGGCACGTCCTCGACCGACTCGACCCGGCCCAGCAGCCGGATCTTGGCCCCGACCGGCACCGGCGCGGGGAACCGCACCTTCTCCAGCCCGTAGTTCAGGCTCATCCGCACGCCCGAGACGTCGAGCAGTTCGGTCATCAACGGGATGAGCAGCGCCAGCGTCAGGTAGCCGTGCGCGATCGTGCCGCCGAACGGTCCGGATGCGGCGCGTTCCGGGTCGACGTGGATCCACTGGTGGTCGTCGGTGGCGGCGGCGAACGTGTCGACGCGCCCCTGGTCGATCTGCAGCCAGTCGGTGTGGCCGAGGCTCGTTCCCGCCAGGGCCTTGAGTTCGGCGATTCCTTGGACGGAGATGGTCACGCGTCCTCCTTGACGAGTCCGAGCAGGCGGGCTGCGTTGTGCTTGAGGATCTTGGGCCGGACCTCGTCGGAGATGTCGAGCTTGGCGAAGTCGGCGAGCCAGCGGTCCGGGGTGATGACGGGGTGGTCCGATCCGAACAGGACCTTGTCCTGCAGCAGGGTGTTGGCGTAGCGGACGAGCTGCGGCGGGAAGTACTTCGGCGACCAGCCGGACAGGTCGATGTACACGAACGGCTTGTGCGTCGCCACCGCGAGCGCCTCGTCCTGCCAGGGGAACGACGGGTGCGCGAGCACGATCCGCAGGTGCGGGAAGTCCACGGCGACGTCGTCCACGAGCATCGGGTTGGAGTGCTTGAGCCTGATGCCGCCGCCACCGGGCACGCCGGCGCCGATCCCGGTCTGTCCACTGTGGAACAGGGCGGGCACGCCCAGCTCCTCGATGACCTCGTACAGCGGGTACGCCATCCGGTCGTCGGGGGAGAAGTCCTGGAGGCTGGGGTGGAACTTGAAGCCCCGCACACCGTGCTCCTCGACCAGCCTCCGCGCCTCCCGGACGGCGGTGCGGCCCTTCCACGGGTCGACGCTCGCGAACGGGATCAGCACGTCCGCGTGTTCGGCGCAGGACGCGGCGATCTCCTCGTTGGAGATGCGCGGGTGGCCGGTGGCGTGCTCCGCGTCGACCGTGAAGATCACCGCGGCCATCTTCCGCTCGCGGTAGATCTGGGCGGTCTCGGCGATCGTCGGCTGCCGGTGGGCGGCCTTGAAGTACTTGGCGGACGCCTCGATCAGCGTCGGGCTCAGCGAACTGTGGCCGTCGCCGGAGATCTCGGCGTGCGTGTGGACGTCGATGGCGACCAGATCGTCCACGTTCATTTTGGGAATGTTCACGGCGCCACCGGCATCGGGACTCCGTAGGTCTCGGCCTCGAACTCGCTGAACCGCTCGGCGATCGCGGCCGCGTTCCAGCCTCCGTCCGCGAACAGGACCTGCTTCTCGGCAGGGTGCGACCAGAGCGCGAGCCGGTCCCCGCCGATGCCGATCGCCTGTCCCGTCACGCCTTTCGCCGCGTCCGAGGCGAGGTAGACGATCAGGTCCGCGACGTCCTCGACGGTGCCCAGGCCCTCGTCGCGCCGCACCCACTCCGGCAGTGGCGCGCCGGTCCGTTCGGACTCCTCGATCAACGGCGCGAACGCCGGAATCGTGCGGGTCATCTCGGTGGCCGCGACCGGGACGACCGCGTTGACGGCGATGTCCGAGCGGGCGAGTTCCAACGCCCAGGTCCGTGCCATGGCGGCGATCCCGGCCTTGGCGGCGGAGTAGTTGGTCTGCCCGAAGTTGCCGCGCTGGCCGGCGGGCGACGAGATCAGCACGAGGCTGCCGCCGGTGCCCTGCTCGCGCATCCGCACCGCCGCCGCGCGGGCGCACGTGAAGGTGCCGCGCAGGTGCACGTTGATGACCGCGTCGAAGTCGTCGTCGGTCATCTTCCACAGCACACGATCGCGCAGGATGCCGGCGTTGGTGACCAGCACGTCGAGCCGTCCGAACTCCTCCACGGCGGCTGCGACGAGCAGGTCGGCGGTCTCGGCGGACCCGACCGGCGCGATCACCGCGCGGCCCCCGATGCTCGCGGCGACCTCCTCCGCGGACTCGTCCACGTCGTTGACCACGACCTTGGCCCCGTTGCGCGCCAACGCTTCCGCGTAGGCCCGGCCCAGCCCGCGACCGGCGCCGGTGACGATCGCGACCTTTCCCGACAGCTCCATCAGGCGAGTCCTCTCCGTTGGGGTCGCGATCCAAAGTAGGGCATATTCATGACGCTCGTCTAGATGCTGCCCAACATGTATCGTGAGCTGTGTGACTCCCCAGTCCTTGATGCTCAACTTCCTCGGTCTGTACGTGTTCGACCGCGGCATCGCGGTCTACTCGGGCAGCGTGATCGACGTGTTCGGGCGCGTGGACGTCTCGGAGGAGGCGGTGCGCTCGACGCTGACGCGCATGACCTCGCGGGGCCTGCTCACCAAGCACCGCAACGGCCGCAAGGTCTACTTCGGACTCACACCGCGCGCGACGGACGTCCTGAGGGACGGTGAGCGCCGGATCTGGCAGCGCGGCGCGGTGAACCGGGACTGGGACGGCACCTGGACCCTGGTCGGCTTCTCGCTGCCGGAAGGCCGCCGCGGCGAACGGCACGACCTGCGTTCGCAGCTGCAGTGGGCCGGCTTCGGGCCGGTGCAGAACGGCCTGTGGATCGCGCCGGGCGCACGCGACGTGACCGCGCTGGTCGAGGGGCTCGCGGAGAACGTCACGGTCTTCACCGCCCAGCACGCCAAACCGACCGAGGCGGTGGACCTGGCCCGCCGCGCGTTCGACACGGCCGCCATCGCCGCCCGCTACCAGGACTTCCTGACGAAGTGGCGGGTGCCGGACGGCTCGTTGCCCGACGACCTGGCCCGCCAGTTGCTGCTGCACGCCGACTGGCTCGACCTCGTGCGCCAGGACCCCCACCTGCCGGCCGAACTGCTCGCGGGGGACTGGCCGGCGATCGAGGCCGAGCAACTGTTCCAGTCCCTGGCCACCCGCTACGTCGAGACGGCGACCCCGCTCGCGGCCGCCGCCATCGAGTCGATCGAGGTCGATGCCGGCTAGATCACAGCGCTGCGGAATCTATGGCGCTATCGAAAAGGTAGTTTGAGGCTCTCGTGCAGACGCCGAGTGGAAGATCTGCCCAGTGCTGCAGGCCGGCGTGCCGATCATGACCGGGACGGACGGACCCGGAACGAATCCCGCGGACCTGCACACCGAGTTCCGCGAACTGGCCGCCTGTCTCGGGCGTGTCGACCGGATGGACGCCATAGCCCCCGGCGTGGACGCGGACGTCCTCCTCCTCGCCACCGCCACCGTCTAATTAGGACTTTTGCGCGACGTGGCCGGTGCGGGTCTGTTCGCTACGACAATCGAGTGAGAAGTGCACAAACACTCGCGCGTCCGAACGACGAGGAGAACCCTCGGCCGGGGCCGATCTTCGTCTGGGCGAGGAGGGATCGAGGTGCTGTCCTGGTCGCTTCGGGGAGGTCGGCGATGACCGGCGCGGAAGTCGAGAGCGGAAGCCAGGACGACACCGCGCACAGACCGGTGCCCCATCCGCACGATGTGCCCGCGGGGACAACGACGCGGTTCGCGCTGTTGATCGCAGTGGTCGCGGCCACGAGTTCGACCATGTTCATGCTCCTGCACCTGCTGGTGCCCGCGAACTCGGCCCGTCAGGTGGATGCCCAGAAGAGCTGCTTCGCCGAGGTGTCCGGTCTGCCGCCTCTGGCCGGCCCGGATGAAGTGCCGTTGCGCGCGGAGGCTGCCGCGCGCGCGATGCGGTGTCTCGCGCCTGTGTACCTCGATGAGGTGTCCTGGGCGGGGTACGGGCTGGTGCTTCTGTTCGGTTTGGCGGTGGTCCTGTACTGGCTGCAGCCGTGGTGGATCATTCGCCGGCGTCGGTTGGTGCCGATCTCCGCCGAGAACTGCCCGGAGTTGCTGGCGTATCTCGGTGAGTTGAGCCAGAAGGTCGGACTGGCTCGGCCTCCGGCATGGCTGCTCGCGCCGTACAACGCCACGGCCGGCGGGCGGTCGTTCGGTCACGTCCGCCGCCGCCGGGTGCAGCTCGACGCGGGTCTGGTGATCTTGTACAGCACCGATCGGGCGGCGTTTCGCGCGGTGGTGCTGCACGAGCTGGCGCACCTGTGGAACCGGGACGTGGACAAGACCTACCTGACCATGGCGATCTGGCGGGCGTACGTGGTCGTCGCCCTGATCCCCTTCGTGGGCGGCCTGCTGATAGCCATCCCGCTCGGCTGGTCCGTGACGGCGCTGACCGGCCGATGGACGGGGACGCTGGCCGTTCTCGGCTCACTGCTGGCGCTCACCGCACTGGTGTACCTGACCCGCAACGCGATCTTGCACGTCCGTGAGACGCACGCCGACGCGATCGCTGCCGTCCACGATGGACCAGATGGGGCACTCCGTGGCCTCGTCGGCCGGCTCCGGGCACCGGCCGGCCCGTGGTGGCGGGCGTTGCTGAGCACGCATCCCGACGCCCGGCAGCGGCTGGCCGCCATCGACGACCCGGCCGTCCTGGCACGCCCCAGCCTGTGGGTACTGGCCGGGGCCGGAATCGCCGCGGGCATGCTCGCCACCGATCTCGGCTTCGTGTTCGACTTCCTGTTCGTGACGACCGCCGCCTTCAGCCGGGGCCTGGCCGGTCTGGTGACCGCGCTGGTCCTCAGCGGGCTGCTCGCGGTCACGCTGTGGCACGCCGCTGCCGGCGATCCGGCGCGGCGGCTCCGGTGGACCTGGCTGCTGTGCCCGGCGGTGCTCGCTGCCGGATTCGTGCTCGGCGAGCATCTGTCGCTGTTCCACGCGAGCGTCAGATGGGACCAGCCGGGCGGCGGCCTGGGCGGAGGCGTGGCCGTCGTCCTCACCACGCTGCTGCTGGTGGTCGGCGGGGTGCTGCTGGCCGGATGGACGCTGTCTGTTCTTCGCCTGGCACTGACCCCGGTCACGCCGCGTCGTCGGTGGGCGCCGTTCGCGGTGGTGGCGGCCACTGGAGTCGTTGCCGCACCTTGGTTCGCCGCGTGGTTCGTCCTCCACGGCCTCGACCTCGCGCTGTGGACGCCGATCCTCGGATCCGTCCCCGGGACCGGCGCGGAAATCGGTTGGTACCGCACCCTCTCCTGGTGGACCGACTTCACCTGGCTTCCGCTGCGGTACCTGGACGGCAACCCGCTCACCCTGCCCGGCCTGACCCTGCTCTGGCTCGTCCCGATCGTCATCACACTCCGTCGCCGCGGAAGCGGCACTCCGGCCGGGGCACCCGCCATGCGTCTCGACCGACCACTGACCACCGGACTCGTCGGTGGCATCGCGGTGATGGTCATCGGTGTCGCCCTGTCCTACGTGGCCAAGTCCGCACTGCCGCTGAACGTTCGACAGGACACCACCTTCACGACCGGGACCACCTACTTCGGCTACGTGCAGCTGAGTACGTACATCACCTTGGCCGTGCTCGCGCAAGCCGTTGTCGCCGGTCTCGTCGCCGCTCGCGTCCGCCGGCACCGTCCCGCCCTCGTCGCGCTCGCGGTGTCCTTGACGGGAACGCTCGCCGCCATCGGCTGGCTCGGTGTCCTGATGTTCAGCCGCTGCGTGGACCTGTACGGAAACGCGCCGACGAGATGCGTTCCGACGGTCAGCCTCCCCGATCTCACCGGCTACCTGCACACGATCCTGATCAAGGGCTTGATCCTGGCGGTTCCGGGCGCGCTGCTCGGTGCCGCGGTCAGCGCCCTGCGCCGACGACGCAGTCACCCGGCTACCCCGGCCTCTGGGCCCGCCGGTGCCCGTGGCGTGCCCGTCGTGGTGATTGCTCTGCTGGCCGCGGTGATGATCGTCGCCCCTCTGTCCGGACTGCCAGGAGACTGGAACATTTGGACCGGGCACGTGAGCTCGTCCTCCGCTGTGCCCGACGACGAGGGCGACGCGAAGCCACCGCCGCAGACCACGCCCACCAGCGCCACCTCGGCAGGCCGCGACATCAGCCCGCAAGAGACCACAGTGGACACATGTGTCGTCGGGACGTGGATCGAGACTGCCAACGAATCACACGTGAAGTCCCCCGGCGGGGTCGACGTGCGGTTCACCAGCGCCGGTCGGGTCCAGCGGTTCCGAGCGGACGGCACGGCGGTTCTCGACTTCGGTACCGGAAACGTCACGACCGGAACGTTCGACGGGAAGACACTTCGATCAGTCAGCTCAGGAACGATCACCTTCAGGTACGACACCGGAGCCGGACAGATCCTGTACAGCAGCCCGATGGCCAGCGGGACCACCACGGTGACGATTGACGGTGTGGTGCAGGAGACCCGTGCACTCGAGGCGAGCGTGGAGCCGGAGCACTACGTCTGTCAGGGCGACGTCATGACGCAGACCGGCGCCTCGTTCACCATTCAGCTGGCCCGGACGAGCCGCACTGGTTGAGTCCGATGCGACGGCATCCTCGTTTCGGCGCAGGGAAACTTCGGTGGTGCGCGGTGACGATGACTTTCTGGTGGCAGGAAGTCGCGGTCGCCCCCCGATCACGGTCGCGGCGGTGGACTCTCAGGAAACACCCAGATCGGGCGCACTCGAAGGCTAAATCTTTAGCTCGACCCATAAACGTGAGTTCAGCTGTCGAATCATTCGATTGATTCGACTTGTTTGATGGACATGAAAGCAGCCTGCTATAGGCGGTGCGGGTTCGCTGCAACGTTTCGAAACTTCTCGGCAACCTTACGGAGTCGGCTCGGCACTGCTAGTGTCCGAATCGACGGCGGCCGTCATCGCGATCACCATTCACTCGCACGGGTCGCTTCGTGCTGCCTTGCCGCCGTACCAACCTCGACGACGAGGAGTACCGCATATGGTTGAAAGCAATTTCCGACCGTCGAGCCGCAAACGCGGCCGTGTCGCCCTGCTCGTCGGCGGCGCCTGCACCGCGCTGGTCATGGCGCTGACGCCGGTCGTGGCCAGTGCTGATGTCGGTGCCGCCGCGACGTGCTCGAGCCAGACGGGCAACAACGGCGGTTACTACTTTTCGTTCTGGACCGACGGCGGCGGCCGGGTCTGCATGGACTTCGGCTCCGGCGGCAACTACAGCACCTCGTGGAGCAATGTCGGCAACTTCGTCGGCGGCAAGGGCTGGAGCAACGGTTCGCGGCGGACGGTGAACTATTCCGGAAGCTTCAACCCGTCCGGCAACGCCTATCTGACGCTGTACGGGTGGACGTCGAACCCGCTGGTCGAGTACTACATCGTCGACAACTGGGGCAACTACCGGCCCACCGGCACCTACAAGGGCACGGTCACCACTGACGGCGGCACGTACGACATCTACCAGACGATGCGGTACAACGCGCCCTCCGTCGAAGGCAACAACAAGACCTTCCCGCAGTTCTGGAGCGTCCGGCAGCAAAGGCGGACCGGTGGATCCATCACCACCGGCAACCACTTCGACGCGTGGAGCCGCGCCAACATGCGGCTCGGCAACTTCAGCTACTACATGATCCTCGCGACCGAGGGATATCAGAGCAGCGGCAACTCCAACATCACGGTGAGGTGAGCGCCTGCTCCTGATCGGGTTCTCGGGCCGCCGGGAGTCGTGTCCCCCACGACTCCCGGCGGCCTCGCTCGTCCTGCGGCCAGCCGCTGAACAGCGAACTTCGTCATGGGGCGAAGCAACCTGAACGCTTTTGGCGCGCGTTGGCAAATACGGGGTGCAAGGGCGAAGCGAAACCCCGAGGAGCTTCATGTCGTCAGACGCGGAACTGATCGGCAGATCACTGCGCGGAGACACCAACGCCTTCGTGGAAGTGATCAGCCGCCACGAGACCGCGATCGGGAACTACCTCGCGCGCAGAGTGGGGCGACAAGCAGCCGAGGACGTGCTCGGCGATGTGTGGGTGGCGGCTTACGAGTCCCGTGCGACCTACGACCGCTCGCATCCCGAAGCCAGGCCTTGGTTGTACGGCGTCGCGCTGAACAGGTTGCGCCGGCACTGGCGGTCGGAACCGGCGGAGGAACCGGCGCCGGACCTGAGCCGTGTGGCGAGCGACTGGGATCCCTGGCCGGCGGTGGACGCCCGCGTGGACACACAGGCGTTGCTCCGCAGTGCGCTGGCCCGCCTCAAACCGGAGGAACGGGAAGTGCTGGGCCTGGTCGCCTGGGAGGACCTGACCGTCGCGGAGGCCGGGCGAGTGCTCGACATCCCCGCGGGCACGGCCCGCCGCCTGTTGCACCAGGCGCGCAAGACGTTGCGTGAGACCCCCGAGGTGGCCGCGCTGCTGCAAGTCCCGACAACGTGAAAAGACACCCCATGGATGAAATGGATCTGATGAAGAATCTGCGTGAAGTGCCGTCCCCTGGGCCGGAGGCCTACGACCGTGCGCGCACGGCGTTGCACACGGCGATGACGGAACCTGTGGCCACGGTCGTGCGACCGAAGCGCTGGTTCTCCTGGCCCAAGGTCAGCGTCGCCGCCGTGGGTGCGGCAGCCGTCGCCACGGCCGTGGTGATGGGCACGACGGGCGGCAGCGTCCCGACCGGCCCTGCGATCGAGGCAGCCCCGCCGGTGGTCGAGTCACCGCTCGTGAAACTGGCCTCCGAGGTCAAGGCCGCGGCCACGCTGATGGGTGACTCGTCGCTGGTCATCGGCACGAAGACCGCGCCGGACGGCTCGCCGTACGTCTACTACACCGTCTACACCGACAAGGGCCAGGTCTTCAAGGGGGACTCGGCGAAGACCCTGGGGGCCTCGGCGGCGAAGAACGAGGACCAGGCTCGGCCGTTCGACGCGAAGGTGATGGCGGCGGCTCGCCAGGCCGCGAACGGCGACGTGGAAAAGGCCAGGGTCGCGATGGTCACCGCCGCAGGCAACGCCCTGGGACTCGGCCTGACCCCCGCCGAGGCGGACAAGGCCTGGGCGGACGCCCAGGCGGAGGTCGACGAGATGTTCCGCAAGGCCGGCAAGGAGGTGCTGCCTCCCAGGCCGCGTCCGACGGGCAAGGACCTGGAGAACCGCATCGGCAACCACCTGTGGAGCAACGCCACGTACGCGCTGTTCGTCGGCGCAGCCAACGCCGAGGTCCGCGCGGGTGTGCTGAAGCTCCTCGCCACCATCAAGGAGGCGACTGTCGGAGAGACCGACGTCGACGGCCAGCGCGCGCTGACCATCGGCGCGAGCCCTGACATCCTAGGCGGTGACGCCTCGGCGAAGCTGACCATCAACGCCGACAACGGACTGCCCATCCGCGACGAGACCTTCCCGGCCGAGAACTCGCCGAACCCGTCGAAGTACGCGGTGGTGACCTACAAGTCGTCCCGCGTGAACCTCGCCGACGTGGCGGCGGGCAAGATCTGATCCTGCTGGAGCACGCACTGTCCTGGGAGAGCTTCGGTCCTCTCAGGACAGTGCGGTGCCCGGCTTCAGGCCACGCGACACGGGAAGAGCGGCGCGGTCAGGGCGAATGCCGATGATCGGGTGAACGCATTCGTCCGAATCAGGTCTTCGACTCGAACGCCGTCGATTCGACCTGTTCGTGCTTGACGCTTTGCGCGTTTCCCGCGACCGTCCTGTGGGCACATATCCACGCACTGGATCGGGCGGGGGCGTCTGTGGTCGGTATGCGGCAATGGCGGAAGGCGCGTTCGATCACGGCCACGGGCTCGGCGGCGTTGCTCGTGGCAGCGACGTTCACGGTCCAGGCGACTCCGAACGCAGCGGCGGCCACCGGGCCCGAACTGTCGGTGGACGTGTCCGCCGCCCGGCACGCGATCAGTCCCGGCATCTACGGCCTGAACGGCGGCGATCCGGCGTTCAACGCCGAGATCGGCCAGTCGGTGGCGCGCTGGGGCGGCAACGCGTCCAGCCGCTACAACTTCAAGAACCACACGTACAACACCGGCAGCGACTGGTACTTCGAGAACATCGTCGCCGACGAGCAGCACACCCTCGAGTGGATGGTCGGGTCCAACCTCGACCGCGGCATCAAGCCGGTCGTCACCGTGCCCATGGTCGGCTGGGTGGCCAAGGACTCGCCGTCGTCGCACCCGTTCGCGTGCGGTTTCCCGGCGACCAGGTACCCGCGGCAGGACGGCTTCGACGAGTGGGACCCCCACTGCGGCAACGGTCTGCTCAACGGGGCGAACCTCGCCGGCGTGCCCGCGGACACCTCGGTCAGGGCCGGCGCGGCGTTCGCCGGCGAGATGGTGTCGCACCTGGTGAGCAGGTTCGGCACGGCGGCGCAGGGCGGCGTGCCGATCTACGAGCTCGACAACGAGCCGGTGCTGTGGGCCCACACGCATCGTGACGTGCATCCCGAACTGGTCTCGTACGACGAACTGGGAAGCAAGGGCACGGCGACCGCCGCGGCGATCAAGGCCGCCGACCCCGGTGCCGCGGTCCTCGGCCCGTCCGGCTGGGGGTACTGCGAGTGGGTCGCGTCCGGTGTGGACGGTTGCGGGCCCGGTGCCGACTCGGCCGCGCACGGCGGTCTCAACCTCTCGCAGTGGTACCTGAAGAACATGAAGGACTACAGCGACGCCCACGGCGGTAAGCGTTTCCTCGACTACTTCGACCAGCACTTCTACCCGCAGATCGGCGGCGGCAAGGACCCCGAGTCCAACGCCCTGCGGCTGCGGTCCACGAGGTCGTTGTGGGACCCCACCTACGTCGAGGAGTCCTGGATCGGCCCCGGCGGGGTCAACGCGCCGCCGTTGCAGTTCATCCGCACGATGAAGTCGTGGATCGACCAGTACAACCCCGGCACCAAGACCGCCATCACCGAGTACAACTGGGGCGCGCTGGACGACATCAACGGAGCGCTGACACAGGCCGACGTTCTCGGCATCTTCGGACGTGAGGGCCTCGACCTCGCCACGATGTGGGGTGAGCCCAAGCCGACCGATCCCGGCGCGTACGCGTTCCGGATGTACCGCAACTACGACGGCGCGGGCAGCCGGTTCGGTGACGTCAGCGTGTCGGCGACCTCCGCCGACCAGGGCAGGCTCGCGGTGTACGCGGCACAGCGCTCGTCCGACGACGCGCTCACCGTCATGGTCGTCAACAAGACCGGCGAGGACCTGACCTCGCCGCTGTCGACGGCCGGGTTCGACGGAACCGCTGCGGCGCAACGGTTCACCTACGGCCCGGCGAACCTGGGCGGGATCGTGCACGGCGCCGATCTCCCGGTGATCGACGGTCGTGCCGACGCGACGTATCCGGCGAACTCCATCACGCTGCTGGTGCTGCCGCCCGCGGGGTGTTCGGCGAGCCTGCACGTCAACGGCGACTGGAGCACCGGACACGTCGCGACGGTGACCGTCACCAACGACCGCCACACGGCGATGGCCGGATGGCGGGTCAGCTGGACGTGGCCCGGCGGCCAGCAGGTCACGAACTCGTGGAGCACCAGCCTGAAGCAGGACGGCACCCGCGTGGTCGCCGCGGACGCCGGGTGGAACGGCTCCATAGGTGCGGGTGGCAGCACCACGTTCGGGTTCCAGGCAACCGGCGGAGCGGCCGCGCCGGCGTTGCACTGCACCCCGGTCTGAGAAGCCGATCGACGACGTCTCCGGCCGGCGTGGCGGGACCTGCCCGAGGAACTCCGTGACGGAGAGGACCCTGTCCAGCCGGCGGGCGGCGTCCACTCCTGCATCACCTGCAGGAGTTCCTCATCCACGCAGAACATCGTCTCGTCCCGCGTCATGCCGGAGAGGGCGCCGATGTGCCCGGATCAGCCGGACGCACCTACGCGACCGCCGTGCCCTCCAGCTCGACCATCAGGTCCGGGATCGCCAGCCGCGTCACGCCGAGCATCGTCGTGGGCGGCGCCACCCGCGCCTGGCCGAGCCGGGCCGCCAGCACGCCGTAGTGCTGGAACAGCAGGTCGACGTCGGTGGTGTAGACGGTGAGCCGCACGAGGTTCGCGAGCGACATCCCCGCCTCGGCCAGCACCGCTTCCAGGTTGTCGAGGCTCAACGTCAACTGCGCCGCCATGTCCCCGGCGTGCTCGGGCTTGCCGTCGCCGTTCATCGAGGTCTGGCCTGCGCAGAAGAGCGTCCGGGTCTGCCCGGTGACGACCTCGCCCTGGTGGTACCCCAGCTCCGCCGACCAGGTCCACGGGTTGACCGGCGTTCGTTCCACTGCCACAACAGCTCCATTCAGGATTCCCGGATGTCGCTGTGCAGCCTCGCAACCGATACACGACATCCTGTGTCGTGTATTCCCGTAGGGTTTTCGCATGCGTGCCGACCGGTTGGTCTCACTGGTCCTGCTGCTGCGCCGGCACGGTCGGCTGTCCGCGACGGCGCTGGCCCGCGAGCTGGAGGTCTCCACCCGGACGGTGCTGCGCGACATCGAGGCGCTCTCCGCGGCGGGCGTGCCGGTCTACGCCGAACGCGGCCGGCACGGAGGTTTCGCGCTGCTGCCCGGTTTCCAGACCGAACTCACCGGCCTGAACCACGACGAGGCGCTCGCCCTGCTGGTCGCCGGTTCACGGCGCGGTGCCCAGGTGTTCGGACTCGGTTCGGCCCTCGCCTCGGCCATGCTCAAGGTGGTCGACGCGCTGCCCGAGAGCTACCGGCAGACGGCGGCAGGTGCGGCGGAACGCCTGCTCATCGACCCGGAGACCGATCTGCTGTCGCGTCGCGCGGTCGAGGAGGAGCTGCCGGACGCGGTGGTGGCGGAGGTCCGGCGCGCGGTGTTCGCGGGGCACCGGCTGCGAATCCACTACGAGGCGCACGAGAAGGAACCCGAGTGGCGGACGGTCGACCCGATCGGCCTGGTCACGGTGCGGGAGCAGGGTTATCTGCTGGCCCAGAGGTCGGGGGAGGACCGCACGTACCGGTTGTCCCGGATCCTGGCCGCCGAGGAGCTGGACGAACCCGCGCGGCGTGCCGACCGGGTCGACCTGGACCGGGCCTGGCAGGAACGCGGCACGCGGTTCCGGGCGGGTGATGACCAGGTCACCGTGCTGGTGCGGGTGCGTCCGGCGCGGCGCGAGGAACTGGTGGGGACCGCGCTGGCCGTGCTCGCCGAGGAGACTGAGGACGGGTGGCAGCGGATGGAGGTCACCTTTCAGGACTCCCGGCACGCCGAGTGGGCGGTGTGGCGGCTGTCCGTGGGAGTGGAAGTCCTTGAGCCGCAGTGGTTGCGCGCCGCGCTGAGGGAACGGGCGATGGCGGTCGCCGCTCGGTACGGCGATGGGGTGGGGGAGTAGCGGTGAGTCCTGAGCACGACTTCGGTCGCTACCTGAACGCGCGGGTGCTGTCGGTCGTCGGCGCGGTGGTGTCGGCGGTGGCGCTGCCCGTGCTCGTCTACCAGCTGACCGGCTCGGCGGGTTGGACGTCGGCCGTCACGGCGGCGGAGGCGTTGCCGTACCTGGTGTTCGGGCTGCTGGCCGGTGCGCTCGCGGATCGGCTGGACCGCCGCGTGATGATGGTGGCGATGGACTTCACGGTCGCCGCCGTGCTGCTGAGCGTGCCGCTGGCGTGGCTGGCGGGCGGACTGACCGCGCCGCACGTCGTGGTGGTGGGGTTCGCGACGCAGACGGCGTTCGTGTTCTTCGACGCGGCCAACTTCGGAGCGCTGCCGGCGTTGGTGGGCAAGGAGAAGCTGACCACCGCCTACTCCAAGCTCTACGGGCGCACGACCGTGGTGGAGCTCGTCGTGCCGGGCGTGACGGGGCTGCTCGTCGCGATCGTTGCTCCGGCGGCGCTGCTGGCCGTGAACGCGCTGACGGCTGTGGGGTCGGCGTTGTTGTTGCGCGCGATCACCAGCAGCATGGCCAATCCACGGCCGGTGCGCGGCGCGGGCGAACTCGCCCACGACGTGCGCGAAGGGCTGCGGTTCCTGTGGCACGAGCCGGTCATCCGGATCCTCACGCTCGTGGGCGCCACACACTCCGTCGCCAGCGGCTCCTGGATGGCGGTGCTCGTGCCGTTCGCCGACAAGGTGCTCGGTGTCGCTCCGAAAGGGGACGCCCGGCTCGCGGTGTTGTTCACCTGCTGGGGAGTGGGCGCGGTGATCGCCTCCCGGTTGTTCCCGCGGGTGACGGCGCGCTGGGGCAACGCGAAGGTGTCACTGGCCGCGCTACCGCTGTCCGTGCTCGGCGGAGTCCTCGTTCTCGTCAGCGGACATTGGCTCGTCCTCTGCGTGACCGCGACGTACTGGGGCATCACCGGCGCGCTCGTGGTGATCAACGGGATCACCTACCGGCAGCAGGTGTGCCCGGAGGAGTTGCAGTCGCGGGTGAACACGACGGCGCGGATGGTCGCCTGGGGTCTCGGCCAGCCCGTCGGTGCGGCGCTGGCCGGAGTCCTGTCGGTCGCACTGGGTGATCCACGGGCCGGCCTCGCCGCCGGCCTCGCGGTGCTGCTGGCAGGCGTCGTCACGGCGTGGGTGTCGCCGGTGCTGCGACAGGCGGCCTAGAAGTACCGCAGCCACACGTAACCCCAGGCCATCGCGGTGCTCACCAGCGTCACGACGATGCCGTAGCGGGTGAACTGCCAGAAGCTGATCCTGTGTCCGGCGCGGGCGGCGATGCCCAGCGCGACGACGTTGGCGCTGGCGGCGACCGCCGTGCCGTTGCCGCCGAAGTCCGCGCCGAGGGCGAACGACCACCACAGGGCACGGCCGGTGCCGGTGTCGGGGATCTCCGCCACCATGCCCTCGACCACCGGGGTCATCGTGGCCACGTAGGGGATGTTGTCGAAGAACGCGCCGAGCACGCTGGAACCGAACAACAACGCCGTGGCGGCCGCGAAGTAGTTGTCGCCGAAGGCCGATACCGCCCACGTGCCAACGGTTTCGATGACGCCGGTGTGCACGAGTCCCGCCACCATCACGAACAGGCCCAGGAAGAACGTGAGCGTGGGCCACTCCACCTCGGCCAGCACGTCGCTCACGTCCGCCCGTGTCACGAGCAGCATCACGCCCGCGCCGACCAGGGCGACGATCGCGGGGTCGAGGTGCAGCACGGAGCAGGCCGAACCCGGCCACCACGCCCGCGAAGACGATCAGGCAGCGGCGCAGCGCTGGTGACCCAGACCGGTCAGACCCGCCAGGATCAGCCCGGCGGCGACGAGAAGTGCGTGCGGCGCGGTGATCCCGGCGATCAGCAGGGCCAGGGCGATCCCGAGCAGGACCCGGTTCAGCGGCCGTCGAGTGCGGGCGGGTCGGCCGGTGTGGACCACGGCGCCTCCCAGCGGCGGTCGGAGGTGTGTGCCACCGGCGATTCCTGGTCGCCGCTCCTCTGACGATCCGTCCTGTCACTCAACTACCGGCCGTCAGGAGGGGTGGTCCGGGACGAAGTTGGGTGTTGTCACGGATGTACTGGAACGCGTTCGGGCGTCAGCCTCGCAGGCGTGTCAGGAAGTGATCACAGTTCGCCATCACCAGAGCGGACCTATCGGCCGGAACTGCAAGGCTTGCGCGCGGTCGCCGCACTGCTCGTAGTCGTCTACCACGTGTGGCTGGGCCGCGTTTCCGGTGGCGTCGACGTCTTCTTCCTGATCTCCGGGTTCCTGGTGACGGGACAGCTGGTGCGAGCAACCGGGCGCGGCCGGCTCGACCTGCGCGTGTTGTGGAGCAGGATGGTCAAGCGGCTGCTGCCCGCGGCGATCGTGGTGCTCGGCGCGACGCTGGTGGCCGGGGCGGTGCTGTTGCCGGAGAACCGCTGGCCGCAGACCGTGCGCGAGGTGGTCGCGTCCGCGCTGTTCCTGGAGAACTGGCAGCTGGCGTCGGATTCCACGGACTACTACGCGCAGCACGAGCAGGCGAGCGTCGATCCAGGGTCAGTTCTACTTCGTCTGGCCGTTGCTGGTCCTGGTGGTCACGCTGCTGCGCCGATCGCTTTTCCGCGTGCTGTCAGCGGTTTTCGTGCTTTCGCTCAGCTGCTCGGTGTGGCTCACCGCCGTCGACCAGCCGCTGGCCTACTTCCACACGGCGACGCGGATCTGGGAGTTCGCCTTCGGCGGTCTGCTGGCGTTGGCCGTGTCGCGCATCGACCTCGCGAGTCCTTTGAGGACTTTCCTCGGATGGGCGGGCCTGCTGGGACTCGTGGTCTGCGGGGTCGTGCTGGACGTGGGCGCGGGGTTCCCCGGCTACCTGGCGTTGTGGCCGACGACGTGCGCGGCCGCGGTGATCGTCGCCGGAGCCACCGGCAGCAGGTTCGGCGCGGACCGCCTGCTGGCCGCCGGGCCGCTGCGGTACCTGGGCGACCTCAGCTACGCCCTCTACCTCTGGCACTGGCCGGTGCTGGTGGGCTGGCTCGTGCTCAGTGGCCGCACCGAGGTCGGCGTGCTCGACGGAGTGGCGATCATCGGAGCGTCACTGGTGCTCGCGGCGGTCACGCACCACCTCGTCGAGCAACCCATGCGCAGGTCCCGATTCAGGGCACGCACGCTCACGGCTCTGCTGCTGATCCCGCTACTGGTGGCGACGACCGTCCTGCAGCCGACGGGACCGCGCGAGGTGGCCGCGCAGATCCCGGCCACGGACTTCGCGGCGCTCGACGGCCAGCACTGCGCGAGATCAGTGCACAACCAGGAACTCGACATCTGCTACGGCCCGGTCGAAGGCACCCCGGCCAAACGCGTCGTGCTCGTCGGCGACTCCCACGTCCAGCAGTACCTCGCCGCGTTCGCGCCGATCGCGGAGCGCCGGAACTGGCAGCTGATCGTCATGCTCAAAGGCGCCTGCCCGTTCTCCACGCGGTCGGAGAAGGTGCCCGGCGACCGGTCCTGCGAGCGGTGGAACGAGAGTGCGGCGACCGAGATCATCGGTCTGCGGCCCGACTTCGTCTTCACGCTCGCCACCCGCAACGTCCAAGTAGGACTCACCGAGCAGACGCCACCGGGGTTCGTCGACCGCTGGCGCCAGCTCGACGCCGAACAGATCCCGGTGGTCGCCGTGCGCGACAACCCCCGTTACAGCTTCTCGGTGCTCGACTGCGTGCAGGTGCACGGCCCCGCGGCCCGCTGTGGCGCGCCCCGTGCCGACCTGCTCGCACCCGTTCCGCCGTACGCCCTCCTCGACGTGCCGGCCAACGTGTCGTTCCTCGACTTCAGCGACCACCTCTGCGCCGAGGACCAGTGCCCGCCCGTCGTCGGCGACCTGCTGGTCAACTTCGACGACAACCACGTGAGCGCCACCTTCATGCGTTCGCTGTCGCCGGTGGTCGAACTCGCACTCGACGCCGTGACCGAGGCCTGACCGTGAAGATCCCGGTTGTTGTGAAGAGGTCATGAAGATCGCAGACGCGACGATTCGCGCGCCCTAGGTTCGGGGCACTGGCCATCCCTGCTCGAAGGAATCGCATGTGCAGAAAACGAAGCGCGGCTCTCGCGGTCGCGCTCCTGCTCTCCGTCGCGGTGGCGAAACCCGCGGCGGCGAGTGGACCGCAGCCGCAGGCCGCCGGCACGCCCGGCATCGTCACGCTGATCACCGGCGACCAGGTCGTCGTCGACGGTGACCGCGTCTCGTCGGTGCGGATGGCGAAGGGCCGCGAGCAACTGCGTGCCTGGCGCTACCGGCTCGACGGCCACGACCACGTCGTGCCGCAGGACGCGGTCGCGGACCTGAAGGCCGGCAAGCTGGACAAGCGGCTGTTCGACGTCACCGGACTCGTCCAGCAGGGCTACGACGACCGCAACGAGCCCACCGTGCCGACGATCGTGACCGGTGCCGCCGCCCTGACCGCGGGCGTGAACGCGGTCTACATCCCGAAGACCGAGGCGGCGGGACGGTGGCGTGCGCGAGGCTCTGCCCGTCTCGCAGCGGAGAAGATCTGGCTCAACGGCCGGGTGCGGCCGACGCTCGACGAGAGCGTGAAGCAGATCGGTGCGCCCAAGGCGTGGCGGGCGGGCTTCCGCGGTGACGGCGTGAAGGTCGCCGTCCTCGACACCGGGTACGACACCGCGCATCCGGACCTCAAGTCCGTTGTGGACACTTCGGCGGACTTCACCGGCGAGGGCGTGCGGGACACCGACGGGCACGGCACCCACGTGGCGAGCACGATCGCGGGCAGCGGCGCGGCCTCGCAGGGCCGCTACCAGGGCGTCGCACCCGGCGCGAAGCTGCTGGTCGGCAAGGTGCTCGGCGAGTTCGGCGGACGGGAGGACTGGGTCCTCAACGGCATGCGGTGGGCCGTCGAACAGGGTGCCGACGTCGTCAACATGAGCCTCGGCGGCGGCGTCACCGACGGCACCGACCTGATGTCCCAGACGGTCAACGAGCTCTCGGCTTCCAGCGGCACGCTGTTCGTCATCGCGGCGGGCAACTCCGGTCTGCGCGAGAGCGTGGGCAGCCCCGGTGCCGCCGATCGCGCGCTCACCGTGGCGAACGTGACCAAGCGGGACGAGCTCAACCTGACCTCGAGCCAGGGACCGCGACTGGGCGACTTCGGGCTGAAGCCGGAGATCGCCGGACCGGGCACGGACATCGTCGCCGCGCGGGCGGCAGGATTGCTGCCCGAGTACGCGGTGGGCGACCACTACGCGCAGCTCTCCGGCACGTCGATGGCGTCGCCGCACGTCGCCGGTGCCGCCGCGATCCTCGCGCAGCGGCACCCGGACTGGACCGGTGAGCAGATCAAGAACGCGTTGATCGGCTCGTCCCAGCGACTGCCGGGCATCTCCACGCTGGCCCAGGGCGCGGGCAGGCTCGACATCGCCCGTGGTGTCGCGCAACAGGTCCGGGCCGAGGGCGTGGCCGGGTTCGGCACGGTGTGGGGCACCGCCGAGTCGACCCGCGAGATCACTTACGTCAACTCCGGCGGCAAGCCGGTCACCCTGGCTCTGGAACTGGAGGTCGACCGGAGGAACGTGCTCTCGGTGCAGAAGTCGGTGACCGTGCCCGCCGGTGGTTCGGCGGCGGTCACGGTGACCGCGCGTCCCACGGCGCAACCGGCGGGCGAGCTCACCGGGGTGCTGCGGGCGCGTGCCGGTGACGTCGTGCTGACGACCCCGGTGACCGGGCAGTTCAACGGCGAGAAGCGGACGCTGACCGTGAAGGTCCCACCGAGGTCCGGAGAGTCCTTCCAGTCCCTGGTGATCGTGCAGAACGAACGCACCGGCCAAGCGTTCGGGGACTTCACCTTCACCGACTCGCTGAGCCTCACCGTGCCGGGCGGTCCCTACCGCGTGCTGGGGCTAATCGCGGAGCTGACCGGCGACAACACGTTGTTCGCACAACGCG
The DNA here is from genome assembly GCF_044765805.1 of Lentzea sp. NPDC102401. Taxonomy (NCBI): domain Bacteria; kingdom Bacillati; phylum Actinomycetota; class Actinomycetes; order Pseudonocardiales; family Pseudonocardiaceae; genus Lentzea; species Lentzea sp. NPDC102401. The sequence continues at coordinate 128,738 of NZ_JBIWKS010000017.1, forward strand.
TCGAAGTCGCCGGGGACACGACGGTCGACGCGAACACCAAGGCGGGCAAGCCGATCACGGTCGGGGTGGACGACCCGGACGCGCGGTCCCAGCTCGGTGGCGGGTTCGGGCTCCTGTCCGACCCCGACGAGTCCGGACCGCTGGAGTCCGCGGGCATCCTGCGCGGCGGCGGCGTGCCGAAGGAGGGCGCACGGCTGTACAGCGTCGCCGGCCCGGACGTCCGCGGTCTGTCGCTGACGAACCTGAGCTACTGGAACCACCCGTGGGCGTTGACGACGTTGAACGGGGCTGGAGGGTTCGAGCTCGGCGAGACGTACTTCCCGTGGACCACCGACTTCAGCGGCAGCCACACCGGCCGGCTGGTCGGTGTCGGCGAGGCTGATCGCGCGTCGATCGAGGCGGCCGACGTCTCCGGCGCCATCGCGGTGATCACGCCGAAGAACTGGGACGACCCGGTGTACCCGCCGGGCGAGCAGTTGATGAGCGGCGTGGAGTTGTTGAAGCAGAAGGGCGCGCGGGCCGTGCTCTCCTACTTCAACCCGACCATCGACTCGGGTTCGGCCGCCGAACCCGCGCTGCCCACCGGCCTGATCTTCGACTCCGCGGAACTGCGCCGTGTGCAGGACCTGATGGCGCAGCGGACCGTGGAAGCCACGATGTCCGTGCGTGCCAACAGTCCTGTGTCGTACTTCCTCGGCCAGGAGGTCAAGGGACTGCCCGGCGGGTACGACTTCAAGTTCGCGAAGGCCGGCCTCGGCCGGATCGAGCGCAGGCTGATCGACACCATGCCGGCGGGCACCTACCGGTTCGGTGCCGCGTCGTGGACCGTCGGGCCGATGCGGGCGGGAGCGGACGTCGAGTCGAAGTGGCCGCAGCGCCGCACCGACTACATCTCGCCCGCCGCCGCGGTGCAGCTGTTCGACGCGGGCGCGTTCCTGCCCGACGGCCGCCAGCCGTACTCGGAGATCACGCTCCCGGTTTCGGTGAAGGCGGGGGAGAAGCGGACGTCCCGTGTCTTCGCCGCGCCGTTCGGCCCGGAGTTGACCACGCTGCCGATCGCGCGGGCGGACGCCAAGCCGCTGCCGTGGGCGTACCGGTCGCGTGACCGGATCAGCCTGATGATCCCGATGTTCTCCGACAGCGATCCCGGCACGGTCAGCTACTTCGACCCGTCGCACACCGGCACCACCGTGCTGTCGAAGAACGGCAGGGAGATCGGCCGCGGCAACGACCGGCCCGCGCTGGGCACGTTCGACGTGCCTTCCGGCCCAGGCTGGTTCACGCTGGCCACCGAGGCCGTGCGACCGACCGGCAACCTCACTCCCGCACTGTCCACAAAGGTGCGTTCGGAGTGGCGGTTCCACGCGCGGTCCGGCACGGACGAGCGGGCCGCGTTGCCGTTGCTCGACATCCGGTACGCGCTGGACCTCGACGACCACAACACCGCGCACGGTCCGGTGCGCGGCACGGTGTCGGTCGCGCACCAGCCCGGTGCCCCGTCGGCGAACGTGCGGTCGATCGGGGTGGAGGTGTCCTTCGACGACGGCGTGACCTGGCAGCGCGTCAAGGTCGTCGGCGGCAGGCTGGAGCTTCCGGCCGGAACGACGGGCTTCGCGTCGTTGCGCGCCACGGCCGTCGACGTTCTGGGCAACTCGGTGACGGAGACGATCACCAGGGCCTACGCGGTGAAGTAGGACCGCGCGGGGTGCCCTGCTCGGGGGCAGGGCACCCCTGCGAGGCTGATCTCATCAGCACAGCAGCTTGGCGATTCCGAACTCGAACCGCGCGTCGAACGACTCCTCGGCGAGGAAAGGCAGAACGCGCTCCAGTGCCGGTCGTGCTCCGACGGCGAGAGTGCCCGAACCGCGGGGCAGCGCCTGTTCCTCCTGCGTCAGGCCGAGGATGAAGTAGATGACGCTCCAGCACGTCCACGCGGCGTCCCGGGCGGACAGCCCGCCGTCCAGCAGCGCGGCGACGAGCGCTTCCGCCATGTCCAAAGTGGCCGGTTCCGCGGCATAGGTGCCCGCAACGACAGCGGCGCCGTCGCGATGTGCCAGCAGCGCCTGCCGATAGCGGCGCGCGATCTCGGCGGCCCGCTCGCGCCAGTCCTCCGGCAGGCCGTCGAGGGAGACGCCCGCGACGATCGCGTCGGCCATCAGTTCTTCGAGCCGTGCCTTGGTCTTGACGTGCCAGAGGACGGTGTTCATCCGCACGTCGAGCTTCTGCGCGATGGCACGCATCGACACGGCCTCGGCGCCGCGCTCGTCGAGGATCTCCAGCGCGGTCCGCACCACGTCCGCTTGACTCTTGATCACTGACCTAGTCTACTCGACCGCGAAGCATTGGTCAGTGACCAAGGGAGTGAGTCATGCACGACGTCGTCATCGTGGGCGCGGGGCCGACCGGGCTCTGGCTGGCCGGGGAACTGCGGCTGGGAGGGGCTTCCGTGGTGGTGCTGGAAACGCGGCTGGAACGGGACTCGAACTCCAAGGCGCTCACGATCCACCCCCGCACGATCGAGATCCTCGACTGCCGGGGAGTGGCGGAGCCGTTCCTGGAGGAGGGCATCCGCATTCCGAACGGGCACTTCGGCGGGCTGTCCGACCGCATGGACTTCTCGGCGCTGGACACGCCGTACCCGTTCACGCTGGCGTTGCCCCAGGTCCGCACCGAGGAGTTGCTCGAACAGCGCGCCGTCGGCATGGGCGCGACGGTGAGGCGGGGATGCCGGGTGGTGGGCCTGACCCCGGAAGGTGTCGAACTGGCTGACGGCGAGGTCGTCCTCGGACGTCACGTGGTCGGCTGCGACGGCACCCGCAGTGTCGTGCGGGAGGCGGCGGGCATCGACTTCCCCGGCACCGACGCGACGACCTGGGGCTGGCTGGGCGACGTCGTCCTGGACGACCCGCCCGCGCGTGGGTTCGCGAGCGTCACGGGTCCTGACGGTGGCCTGATGGTCGTGCCGCTGCCCGGTGGCGTGCACCGCGTCGTCGGCGGCGATCCCGCCACGAACCGGCCCGAGTGGCCTGGCGAGCTGACCCTCGACGAGCTGCGTGCCACGGTCAAGGCCATCGCCGGCACCGACTTCGGCATGCGCGACCCGAAGTGGTTGTCGCGCTTCGGCAACGCCACCCGCCAGGCCGCCGCCTACCGCTCTGGCGCCGTTCTGCTGGCGGGCGACGCCGCACACATGCACTTCCCGACCGGCGGAGTTGGCATGAACGTGGGCATCCAGGACGCGCACAACCTCGGCTGGAAGCTCGCCGCCGTGGTCGCTGGACGCGCGGACGCCGCGTTGCTCGACACCTACCACTCCGAGCGTCATCCGGTGGGCGCCGACCTGCTTCAGCACACGAGGGCGCAGACCGCCCTGATGACGGCGTACTCGTCTGAAGGACAGGCGTTGCGCGCGGTCGTCAGCGGGCTGATCGCCTCCGCACCGGACATGTCCCAGCAGCTCGCCGAACGACTGTCCGGCCTCGACGTCGCCTACGCCACCGGCAGGCGTGTGCCCGACCAGCGGCTACCGGGCGGCGACAGGCTCTTCGAGCGGTTGCGCGGCGGCGGCCACGTGGAGACCGAGGCCGGTCTCGTGCGACCGGACGGGCATCTCGCCTAGCCGTACCTGGTCACCACCTGTTTGAGCATCTGCTCAAATCTGGTTATCCTGCTGTTTGAGCAGATGCTCAAACAGCAGGGGGTCACATGGCGCGACGACGAACGCTCTACGTGGAGACGGTGATCCGGGCCGACCTCGACGACCTGTGGCGGCAGACGCAGGAACCGCGTCTGCACCAGCGGTGGGACCTCCGGTTCACCTGGATCGACTACCTGCCGAAGGCGGAACCGGCCGCGGCGCAACGTTTCCGGTACGCCGTCCGCGTCCTGCCCGGTCTGACGGTGGACGGGACCGGCATCAGCGTCGGTGAGCGCACCAGGCCTGACGGCTCGCGGACGTCGGCGCTGCGGTTCAGCTCGGCACATCCGCTGTCCCTGATCCGCAGCGGGTCCGGCTACTGGCGGTACGTGCCGACCAGCGCGGGGGTCCGGTTCCTCACCGGGTACGACTACCAGCCGGGCTGGGGCCGCCTGGGTGCGCTGGCCGATCGCCCGTTCCGTCTCCTGCTGGGGTGGGGGACGGCGTGGTCGTTCGATCGGCTTCGGCTGTGGCTGGAGCGCGGCGTGCCACCGGAGGTGTCGCTTCGGCGAGCGCTGCTGGACGCCGGAACGAGGCTCGCCGTCTGCGCCGTCGCTTGGTGGGCCGCACCGGTCGTGCTCGCCGCGGCCGTCACGCTCGCCGCCCTGCTGGCCCCGCCGTTGCCGTCCACGCCGGCGGCCAGGAGGTGCCGGCGCACCCCGCCGGACCGCCGTTCGTCGACGGCGCCGTCCACCCTGTCCACTTTGGAGCATCCATGACGTCGATCTTCCAGCGCGCCCTCGGCGACGACTTCGACCGCCTGCACCCGCAGCTGCGACGCCGATTCGGCTTCGCCAGCGCGGACGGCGTGGCCTGCGTCGGCACGGGCACGATGGACCGGGTGTGGCACGGTCGCGGTTTCACCCGGCCGTTCCTCTGGCTCGGGGCCAAGCGCCACATCCTCCTGCCGGGCCACGGCCGCGACATCCCGTTCACCATCGAGAACTACCCCTACCGCGACTCGCTCGGCCGGGAGACGGTGACGTTCGTCCGCACCTTCGACTTCGACCGGCCCCGGCGCTGGGACGCCACGATGATCTACAGCCCCGAGCGGGGGACCGTCGTGGACTATCTGGGCACGCACCAGCACGTCTCCGTCGACCTGCGCCTGTCCGTCGACGAACGCGGCGGGCTCCTGATCCGCAGCGGCGAGCAGCGCTTCCACGAGGGCCCGCTGCACTTCCGCATCCCCCGCCTGGTGACCGGTACCGCGGAGGTCCGCGAGTCCTTCGACGACGAGCTGGGCCGATTCCGCATCAACGTCGAGGTCACCAACCACCGGTTCGGGCCGCTCTTCGGCTATCACGGCACCTTCACCTGCGCCTACCCCGAAGGCGATCTCGTGCCGGACGCGGTCAGGCCGGTGCGGGAGCAGGCAAGGGTCTGATCAGCGCGCCGGACTGCTCCGTTCGGGGATTTTGTATTGCCCGCGTAACGACCTGATCGCTCACAGAGACATCAGCCTTGGTGTCCGCGCGAGGTGAGGGTGTGTGCCGATGAAGATCGATCTGTTCAACGAGATCCAGAACCCCGGCCCTGCCACCGAGCAGTTCCGCTTCCGCCAGGCCCTCGACCAGGCCCGGCTCGCCGACGAGCTCGGCTACGGCTGCTGGTGGCAGGTCGAGCACCACGGAGCGGGCGAGTTCAGCCTGTCCTCCGCGCCCGAGCTGATGCTCGCCGCCCTGTCCCAGCAGACCTCCCGCATCCGCCTGGGCCACGCCGCCGTGCTGGCACCCGGCCGCTTCAACCACCCGATCCGCGTCGCCGAACGCGCCGCCACCCTCGACCACCTCAGCGGCGGTCGCGTCGAGCTCGGCCTCACCCGCTCCACCATCCCCGAGTGGAACCTCTTCGGCGTCGAGCCCGCCGACGCGCGCTCCCAGACCGCCGAGGCGTTCGAGATGGTGCCGAAGATGTGGACCACCGACCACTTCTCCCACACCGGCGCGCACTACGACGTCTCCGACGTCTCGATCATCCCCAAACCCCTGCAGAGCCCGCACCCGCCGCTGTGGCAGGCAGCCGCGTCCCCGACGTCCTTCGAGGAGGCAGGCCGCCGCGGCGTAGGGGTGCTCGGCACGACGATCTGGGAGTCCATCGACCGGGTCGCCCGCATGATCGACCTCTACCGCGCGGCCGCCGCCGAGTGCACCGAACCGGTCGGCTCGTTCGTCAACAACCAGGTCGCCTACTTCACCTTCGTGCACTGCGCCGAGACCGACGAACAGGCCATGCGCAACGGTGCGGCCGCCGCCGCGGCCTGGTACACGGTGACAGCGCTGCGCTTCTTCAACGCCGCGGCCGAGTTCGCCGCGACCATGCAACGCCACCAGGACATCCTCGCGGCCGGCGACGGCGGCCTCACCGGCGAGTTCCTGCGCGCCGAGGTGGACGCCGCCCCCACCGACGCGCAGCTCGTGATCGGCCGGATCATCCAGGGCGAGGACGTTCCGGAGGACGAGCTGTTCGAGGTGCTCTCGGCGCAGCAGTCGCTGATCGTCGGCAGCCCGGACACGTGCCGCAAGAAGCTGCAGGCGTACGCGGACCTCGGGATCGACCGGCTGATGTGCCTGCAGCAGATCGGGCCGATCGGGGCGGACGAGGTGATGACGAGCATCAGGCTGATCGGGGAGCTGATCCCGGAGTTCGACCAATCCTGACCCGGTCACCCGAGCCCGAGTTTGTCCAAAATGGACAGCAGTGTGGTCATGTCATCAGGTTTCAGGGCCGACAGTGGACTGTGCTCGACCACGATGCTCATGACCCGCGAACGCACCTGCGCGCCTTCGGTGGTGAGGACGAGCGCGCGCGAACGCCGGTCTCGCGGGTCGGGGACTCGTTCGACCAGTCCGCGTGCGGTGAGCTGGTCCGCGACGAAGGAGAGGTTGGGGGCGTTGCAGTGCAGGCGGGCAGCCACCGTCTTCATCGACGGTGGCTCCTCATCCGGATCGAGCGCCCAGAGCGCTTGGGCGGTCGCGGTGGTCAGACCCAGTTCCGCGAGGGGTCCGGTGATCGCCGCCTCGGTGCGCATGAACACCTCGTGGATGGCGCGTATGGCCGCCACCGGTCCTTCCTCGCTCATGGGAGCAGTCTAACTTGCTTCGAGTCTCGAACTTGTTATGCTCGCCACGAGATAGTTCGAGACTCGAACGACTGGAGCAGGTCATGGACTCCTTCCACGGCGTCGCCGCGCTCGTCACCGGAGCGTCGAAAGGGCTCGGGCGTGCGTATGCGCTGGAACTGGCACGCAGGGGCGCCAACCTGGTACTGGTGGCGCGCAGCACGGCAGCGCTGGAAGCCCTTGCGGCAGAGGTGCGGGCCGCGCACGGCGTGACGGCCGAGGTCATCGCGGTGGATCTCGCGGCCCCTTCAGGCCCCGAGAACCTCGTCAAGGCCGTCGCCGACCGCGGTCTTCAGGTCGACCTGCTGGTGAACAACGCCGGGTCGGGCTCGGCCGGCAGGTTCTTCGAACGTCCCTTCGCGCAGAACACCCGGTCCGTCGCGCTCAACGTCCGAGCGCTGATGGAACTCACCTACCTGTTCGGTCGCGAGATGGTGGCCAGGGGAGCGGGTGGCATCATCAACGTGGGTTCGACAGCGGGGTTTCAGCCGATGCCCTACCAGGCGAGCTACGCCGCGACGAAGGCGTTCGTCCTGTCGTTCACCGAGGCCGTCGCCGAGGAACTGCGTGGCTCCGGCGTCCGCGTCATGGCCGCGCATCCGGGAGCGACTGACACCGGCTTCTTCGACGGCACAACGGCCACGATGGATCCGCGCGTGACCGACTCACCGGAGTCGGTCGCCGCACGCACGCTCGACGACTACGCGCGCGGGCGCATCGCCTCCTATCCCGGCCGCGGCGTCAACCGGCTGACCACGCTCGTGGCGCGGGTGATGCCCCGCCGCGCGGTCACCAACGCCGTTGCCGCCCTCAACCGCAAGCTCGGCCTCGACGTCGTCACCGATCTGACTGAGTGATGACGAAATGTCCCTGCGGTGCGACGATTCGGGTTTGTATGCCCGACGGGCAACTCGGATCAGCTGTACGGCCAGCACGGAACTCACTTGCACATTTCGACCGCGGTGCGCTGTCCGTCACGGTCCCACCGCGTCCAGGGGCAGCAGGACCTGGAACCGCGTGTCGCCCGGCTGCGACTCCACGCGGATCGCGCCGTGGTGCTTGTTGACCACGATCCGCCACGAGATCTCCAGCCCGAGCCCGGTGCCCTCCCCGACCGGCTTGGTGGTGAAGAACGGTTCGAAGATCCGGCTCTTCACCTCCCCCGGGATTCCGGGGCCGGTGTCGCCGATCTCCACGACGAGGTGCTTGTCCTGCCTGGAGGTCCGCACGGTCAACGTGCCCGAACCTGCCATCGCGCTCAGGGCGTTGTCGATCATGTTCGTCCACACCTGGTTGAGCTCCCCGGCGTACGCGGGGATGTGCGGGAGCGTCCGGTCGTAGTCCTGGACCACCTGGACGTTCCCGAGTTTGCCGCCGAACATGACCAGGGTGGAGTCGAGCAGCTCGTGCACGTCGACCACCTGGAACGGCGCGCGGTCCATCTGCGAGTACTGCTTGGCTGCACCGACCAAAGTGGACACTCTGGTGGTGGCGTCCTCGATCTCGTTCATCAGCATCTCGGTCTCGACCGTGTACCTGAGCCAGTGCACGGCGGATCCGGTGACGGCGGCCGGGCACGCGGTGAGCGAGTTCTCCAGCCACTCGACGTCCAGTCCGGCGGCGACGAGGACGGGTGCGACGTCCCAGCCGCCGCTGATGCCGTGGTCGTCGAGCCAGTCGGCGACCTCGTCCTCGGCGTCGCTGGCCTGCAACGGGCTGAGCTTCGGCGCCTTGGCGACCTGTTCGACCGCCTTCTCCTGGAGCTTCACCAGGGAGGGCAGCGTGGCCGGGTCGATCGCCCCCTGCGACAGGAGGGCGAGTTTGTGCCGCATGCCCGCGACCCGTTCGCGGAGTGCCGCGGTCGCTCGCACGGCGGCCGCGGCCGGGTTGTTGAGCTCGTGGGTGAGGCCTGCGGACAGCGCTCCGAGCGCGGTGAGCCGTTCGTGCTGGCCCACCGTGGCCTGGGTGTTCCGCATACCCCAGAACAGGCCTTCCAGCAGGTGCATCGCCATGGGGAACCACGCGCGGACCATCGGCCCGAACTCGTCGGCGTCGAACTGCAGCATCGACGTGGCGGTGATCGACTCGACGGTCATCTGGTAGGTCGGCTGGTCGAGCTCCAGGTAGGCCTGGGTGGCGCCGAAGTACGAGCCGCGCAGGTCGCTGCGGCTCACCTCGATCCGCTGGCCGCCGATGGTGCGGCACAGGGCGACCGTGCCTTCGAGCAGCACGAAGAAACACGTCGCCGGCTCGCCCTCGGTGAGCACGGGCGTGCCCGCCTCGCGGGTCTCGACGTGGCCGTGCTCGGTCAGCCAGTCCAGCTGGGTCTGGTCGAGCTTCTCGAACAGGAACAGTTCGCGCAGCTCAGCCGCGGTGAGCCTCTCCATCACGACCTCTCCAGGTAACGGTGGACCAGCGTGACGGCCATGGCGCCCTCGCCGACCGCGGACGCGACCCGTTTCACCGAGTCCGCCCGGACGTCGCCCGCGACGAACACGCCGGGCACGTTCGTCTCCAGGTGGTACGGCGCCCTTTCGAGGTCCCAGCCGGGCGGTGAGCCGCCGAGGTCGGGGCCGGCGAGCAGGAACCCGTGCTCGTCGCGTTCCAGTGTGCCGTCCAGCCAGTCCGTGCGCGGGGCGGCGCCGATGAACGCGAACAGCCAGCCCGCCGGAACGGTCGTCGTCTCGCCGGTCTTGTTGTGCAGCAACGTCAGCGTTTCGAGGTGATCCTCACCCGTGCCACCGCAGACCTCGGTGTGCGTGCGCACCTCCACGTTCGGGATCGCCGCGAGCTGGTCGATCAGGTACCGCGACATCGACGACTCCAGCGAGTCGCCCCTGACCAGGATCACCACCTTCCGCGCGTGCCCGGAGAAGTAGACGGCCGCCTGGCCCGCGGAGTTCGCCCCGCCGACCAGGTAGACGTCCTGACCGGCGCAGTTCGGGCCCTCGGTGGTCGAGGCGCCGTAGTACACGCCCCGCCCGGTCAGCTCGCCGAGTCCGGGCGCGTCGAGCAACCGGTACGAGACGCCGGTGGCGAGGATGACGGTGTGGGCGGCGAGTTCGGTGCCGTCGCCGAACCGCACGACGCGTGCGGCGCCCCGGCGTTCGAGGGCGACGACGTCGCGGGTGGTGAGCAGCTCGACGCCGAACTTCACCGCCTGTCTGCGGGCCCGTTCGGTCAGTTGCCCGCCGGACACCCCGTCGGGGAAGCCCAGGTAGTTCTCGATGCGGCTGCTGGTGCCGGCCTGACCACCCGTCGCGATCCGTTCGACCAGGACGGTCCGCAGTCCCTCCGACCCGCCGTACACCGCGGCGCCGAGCCCCGCGGGCCCGCCGCCCACGACGATCAGGTCGTAGAACTCGGCCGACGGCTGGGTGCTCAGGCCCACCTCGGCGGCGAGCTCCGCGTCCGACGGGTCGACCAGCGCGGTGCCCTGAGCAGTGACCACGACCGGCAGCGTGGCCCCGTCCTGATGCGCGGCGGTGAGCAGGCAGCGTGCCTCCGGCTCGTCGAGCGCGTGCCAGCGGAACGGAACGTTGTTGCGTGCCAGGAAGTCGCGCACCTCGTAGGAACGCGGCGACCAGCGGTGCCCGATCACCCGCACCCGCTGCGGTGGCTGCCGGTCGCTCACGGCCCAGGCGCGCAGCTGCTCGTCGAGCACCGGGTAGAGGTTCTGCTCCGGCGGGTCCCACGGCTTGAGCAGGTAGTGGTCGAGGTCCACGACGTTGATCGCCTGGATCGCGGCGTCGGTGTCGGCGTACGCCGTGAGCAGCACCCGGCGCGCCTGGGGGAACACGTCCATGGCCTGTTCCAGGAACTCGATGCCGCTCATCTGCGGCATCCGGTAGTCCGCGAGCAGCGCCGCGACCTCCTCGCCGCGCAGTTTGATCTCGTGCAGGGCCTCCAGCGCCTGGGGGCCGGACTCCGCTCGCACGATGCGGTAGTGCTCGCCGTACATCCGGCGCAGGTCGCGCGCCACCGCCCGCGACACGGCGGCGTCGTCGTCCACCGTGAGAATCGAGGGCCGCGCGACGCGGTCGGCAGTCGTCATGTGCTCAGTCAAACACCAGAACTTGTCGATGACAGCAATCGAGGTACCGTCGTGCCGTGACCACCACCTGCGAGCACGTCGCCGAGCTGGGCCCAGAGCCCACTCCTTCCACTGTGGAGGGCTGCGAGGACTGCCTGGCCGCCGGCGGCAGGTGGGTCCACCTGCGCCTGTGCCTGGGCTGCGGCAAGGTCGCCTGCTGCGACTCGTCGCCCGCCAAGCACGCCTCGAAGCACTTCGCCGCCGAGGGACACCCGATCATGCGTTCGTTCGAGCCGGGGGAGACCTGGCGCTGGTGCTTCGTGGACAACACGCTCGTGTGATCTTCCGCGCGCGGAAACCGGAACCGCCGAGTTCTGGTGGTGCCCGGACCGGTTGTCTAAGGTGTCCGCCATGGTGCGACCACGGCGGGTGACGGCGCCTGTCGTCGGGCTTTCGGTGCTGCTCGTGTTGTCCGTCGTCGCCTGGATCGGCGGCGACGTGGTCATCGACCGGCTCAACGCGACCCGCTGCACGGATCCGGCGACGGTTCTCGTCACCGCGGCGCCCGCGGTCGCTCCGGCTCTGAGCGAGGTCGCGGACGCGCTGGACGCGGCGGACGAGTGCTATCGCGTCGAGGTGAAGGCCGAGCCCGCGCGCGAGACGATGACGCGGCTCGTCGCCGGGGAGGTGTCGCCCTCGGTCTGGGTGCCCGAGTCCACGACGTGGCTGCGGCAGGCACGGGACTCCGGTGCGTGGCGGGTGCCCGAGTCGGGCATCTCCGTGGGACGGTCGCCGGTCGTGCTCGCGGTCAAGGACTCCGTGAAGGCCAGGAACTGGCGGGAGCTGATCGGGCCCGGTGCCACCGCGGTCGCCGGTATCGCGGATCCGGCGAAGGACCCGGCCAGCCTGTCAGCGTTGCTGGCGATGCGGGGGTTCGCGTCGGCGGAGAAGGATCCCGCGGCCGCGACGGTCGCCGCCATCAGGCCCGTGTCCGGTGACTACGCCGAGCGGGCCGAGGATCTGTTCACCCGTCCACTGGACGTGTTCCCCACTTCCGAACAGGCCCTGGAGCGGCACAACTCCACGCCCGGCGCCACGCGGCTGACGGCGGTCGCCCCGGAGAATCCGGTGCCGCCACTGGACTTCCCCTACGTCGTGCTGCCCGACGCGGGCGAGGCGCAGCGGGCGGGAGCGGAGAAGTTCCTGGCGCGGCTGCGGTCGGGGACCGGCTTCGAGAAGTTCGGCCTGCGCGCTCCCGACGACAAGGTCGCCGGTCCGGAGCAGGGATTCGTGGACGAGACGCTGCGCCTGTGGAGCGGTCTCACGCTGACCGCGCGAGTGCTGGGCGTCCTGGACGTGTCGGGCTCGATGAACCAGATCGTCCCCCGGACCGGGACCACGCGGATGGCGCTGGCCGTCGGAGCGGCCGAACGCGGCCTGGGCATGTTCAAGCCCGGCACGCAGATCGGCCTGTGGAAGTTCTCCACCAGGCTGGACGGCGACAAGGACTACAAGGAGATCATCCCGTTCGCGTCGGTCAAGGACCACCTCGCGAGCGGCCAGGCCGTCGCGGCGGTCCGGGCGACGCGGGCGACCGCGAACGGCGCCACGGGCCTTTACGACACCACGCTGGCCGCCTACCAGGAGGCCAGGAAGACCTGGGAGCTCGGGCGGATCAACATCGTCGCCATCATGACCGACGGCCGCAACGAGGATCCCGACTCGATCGGTCAGCGCCAGCTGCTGGACGAACTGGCCAAGCTGCAGGACAAGCGCAGGCCGTTGCCCGTCATCGCGATCGGCATGGGCCCCGACGTCGACGTCGACGAACTGACGAGGATCGCCGAGGCGACCGGCGGCAGGGCCTTCACCACCGTCGACCCCGCCGGCATCAGCGACATCTTCGCGCAGGCGCTGAGCACGATGCTCTGCCAGCCGCCCGCCTGCCGTCCCCAGTAGGGCGCCCCGGCAGACGACCTCAGTACGGGTCGTACGGACTGTCGTGGCCGAACAGCCGCGCGACCGGCCGCAGCCGCAGGCGGAGCAGAACCTTGATCCCCACGTTGCGGAGGAACCAGGGCATCTCGGCGAGCACGCGCCTGCGATCGGCCCAGTCCGGCTGCGTCAAACGGAAGCGCGCGAGGGAGCCCGCCCGGTCCACGTACACGTATCGCTTGCCGCACAGCACCTTCGCGATGATTCCGCAGGTGACCCCGATGGACGAGAACGCGTCGTGGACCAGGATCTCGCCGCCGGGAACGAGGTTCTCCGACCACAGCATGTCGTCGGTGTAGGTCCAGTAGTCGTGCTTGCCGTCGATGTACAACAGGTCGATGCGCTCGTCCCACTCCCGGCGCAACTTGGTGCTGTACTCGGCTTCGAGCCGCACGACGTCGGTCAGGCCGGCGCGGGCGAGGTTCTTCTCGAACCGGGTGCGGGTGGGGGTGCCGCCGAACAGCTTGCCCTCGACGAACGGGTCGACGGCGACCACGGTGGCCCCGACGGAGCGTGCCGCGATGCCCAGCACGGTGGTGGATCGTCCCTGGTGGCTGCCGATCTCGACGATCCGCGCGCCGGGACCGAGCCGCAGGACGGCTCTCCACAACATCGTCGCCTGGTCGACGGTCAACCACCCGGGAACCTGGTCGCCCAGCTCCCACGCCTGCTCGAACGCTGTCGGAGAAGTCATCGCCACCTGCCTGAGTGCTCCCCAGAACGGTCGTGGTGGCCCAAGATAGCGACAGTCGCCCGCGAGCACTACCCGGTGGTAACTTCCTGCGCCATCAAGAACCTGAAGATCGCACACCGGAACCCGACGACGTGGGTGCTCCTCGCACTCACGGTGCTGTCGTTCGCGCAACGCTTCGGAACGGCCACGTTCGACACCAAGCTCGACCTGGCCGTCAATCCCGTCGGCTTCCTGGGCAGGGCGCTGCACCTGTGGAATCCCGCCGCCACGGCCGGTGAGCTGCAGAACCAGGCGTACGGCTACTTCTTCCCGATGGGGCCGTTCTTCGCGACCGGTCAGATCCTGGGCATTCCCGCGTGGGTCACCCAACGGCTCTGGTGCGCGCTCCTGCTCTGTCTCGCGTTCTACGGCGTGCTGCGGCTGGCCCGCGCACTCGGCATCGGCCACGAGCCGACGAGGTACGCCGGTGCGCTGGCCTACGCGCTGGCCCCTCGGGTGCTGACCGAGATCGGGCCGTTGTCCGCGGAGATGCTGCCCGCCGTCATGCTGCCGTGGGTGCTGCTGCCGCTGGTGCTGGCCGACCGGATCGGGTCGCCGCGCCGGGCCGCCGCCCTGTCGGCGCTCGCGGTGCTGGGGATGGGCGGCGTCAACGGCGCGATGGTCGTGATGGCGCTGGTGCTCCCGGGGATCTGGCTGCTGACGCGCACGTGGAACCGCGCGCACGTGAAGCTGGTGCTGTGGTGGGCGGGCAGTGTCATCGCGGTCGCGCTGTGGTGGATCTTCCCGCTGCTGCTGCTCGGCCGGTACAGCCTGCCGTTCCTCGACTACATCGAGTCGGCGGCGAACACCACCGCACCCATGTCGTTGTTCCAGGTGCTGCGCGGAACGAACCAGTGGGTCGCGTACGTGCTCCAGGGCGAACCGTGGTGGCCCAACGGGTTCCTCCTGGTCGACAACCCCGCGCTGATGGCCGGCACCGCCCTGGTGGCGCTGATCGGCGTCGTCGGACTGGCCCGGTTGGGGCTGCCGGAACGCCGCTTCCTGGTGCTGGGCACGCTGGCGGGGCTGACGCTGCTGACCGTCGGGTACGTCGGATCGCTCGACTCGCCGCTCGCCGAGGTGGTGCGCGGAGCACTGGACGGGCCGCTCGCGCCGCTGCGCAACGTGCACAAGTTCGAGCCGGTGCTGCGGCTGTGCCTGGTCCTCGGGTTCGTCCACGGGCTGCACCTGTCCCGGCCGGCCGGGCTGCGGGCCGCTCCCGAGCACTGGCGGCGACGGGCGCGCACCGGTGTCGCGCTCCTGCTGATCGCGGTCGTCGCGGCACCCGCGTGGCTGCTGACCCTGCGGCCAGGCCAGGGGTGGTCGGACGTGCCGGGCCACTGGCGCGAGGCGGCGGGATGGCTCGCGGAACAGGACGGCCGGGCGAGGACGTTGTTGTTGCCCGCCACGGGTTTCGGCCAGTACACCTGGGGCAGGACCGTGGACGAGCCGATGCAGGCGCTCGCGGAGGCCCCGTGGGCGGTGCGCAACCAGGTGCCGCTCGGGTCCGAGGGCAACACCCGGTACATGGACGCCGTCTACGACTCGCTCGCGGACGGGCGCGGCTCGGCAGGACTGGCGGACTTCCTCGCGCGCGGTGGATACCGGTTCCTGTTGCTGCGCAACGACATCGCGCGTGAGCCGACCGGCTCGCCGCCGCTCACCGTGTTGCGTCAGGCGCTCCAGGGATCACCCGGCATCGAGCGCGTCGCCCAGTTCGGGCCCGAGGTGCGGATGAGCGACCAGCGGCTCGTCAGTTCGGTCGACGCCGCCGCGAGCGGGCACGCACTGGAGATCTTCGAGGTGAAGCGGGCGGTCCCGGTCGTCACCGCGGTGAACGAGGCCGACGTGCCGACGGTGAGCGGTGGGCCGGAGTCGTTGTTGCCGTTGCTGTCCCAGGGGCTGATCAAGGCGGACCAGCCCGCTGTCCTCGCGGGCGACGCCGAGGGGCGGACCGGGGAACTGCTCGTCACCGACGGCCTCCGGCGCAAGGAACGCAACGTCGGCAGGGTGACCGACAACCTCAGCCAGACGATGTCCGCGGGCGAGGAGTCACGGCAGGGACGCGTCGCACTGGACGTGTCGCCCTTCCAGGACGTCAAGCACCAGACCGTCGCCGAATACCGCGGCATCCGGGCCGTGCAGGCCTCCACGTCGACCGCGTACGCCGACGCGGCGGGGGCGATCGACCCGGCGAACTCGCCGTTCGCGGCGGTGGACGGCGACGGCGGGTCCGCGTGGCACTCGTCGAGCTTCACCGGGCCGGTCGGGCAGTGGCTGGAGATCGACCTCGACACCCCGCGCTCGGTCGCCGAGGTGACGCTCGACCTGGTCGACGACCTGCGGGTGGGCTGGGCGGTCACCCGGATCAGGCTCACCACGGACGCGGGGGAGAGCGAGCACGACGTCCCGTCCGGCGGCGGCCCGCACGCCTACCCCGTCCGCCCCGGCCTCACGGGCAGCGTGCGCGTCACGATCCTCGGTGTCGCCGCCGACCGGCAGGACGGCAACGTCGGCATCAAGGAACTGAGCGTGCCGGGCATGACCGCTCAGAGGGCGCTGCGCGTGCCGCGCGACCAGGACGCGGCCAGGCCCGGCTTCTCGTTCACCCGAGGCAGTCAGTCGCGGCCCGCCTGTTACCGGACCGACGGCACGGTGCGGTGCGACTCCTCGCTGTCCCGGTTCGGCGAGGAGATCAACGGGCTCACGCGGCTGTTCCGCACCTCGGCCGCGGGGAAGTTCGCGGTGAACGCCACCGTCGTGCCTGCCGCCGGTGCGAGGAACCCGGTGACACCGGAGGGCCTGACGGTCACGGGGACGACGTCGCTCGCCGGCGACGTCGCGGCGAGCCCGCTGTCCGCTGTGGACGGTGACCTGGGCACGTCGTGGGTGCCGGACGTGACGGACCTGCGGCCGACGCTGACGTTGGCGTGGAAGGGGAAGCGGACGCTCTCGGAGTTCCGGATCGAAGGGGCCCGTGGAGCCAGAGCGCCCGTCGAGCTGGAAGTGCGCACCGACGCGGGCACCGAGGTCGTGCGCGTCGGCCCGGACGGTCTGGTCACGATCAGACCGGCGGACACCGAGAAGCTCGAACTCGTCGTGCGCGAGTCGGGTGGCGTGGGGCCCGCGGAGATCGGTGAGCTCCGGGTGCCCGCGCTCGACGGCGTGCTGAAGCCGGTGCCCGCGACGACACCGTTCACCGTGCCGTGCGGCAGCGGCCCGGTCGTCGACATCGACGGGAAGAAGATCAGCAGTTCGGTGTCCGGCGTGCTCGGTGACGTCATGGCCAACCGCCCGTTGAAGGCCGTGCTGTGCGACGACGACCTGGCGACCGCCCTGGAACTGCCTGCCGGCGACCACGTGCTGACCACGTCGCGATCCGACTCGTTCGTCGTGCAGGACGTCTCCGTGACCCACGTCGAACTCCCGAAACCCGGTGCGACGCATCGAGAAGTCACCACCGGCACCTGGGACGCCACCGCACGGGAGGTCACCGTCGCGCCGGGGGCCCGTGCACTGCTCGTGGTTTCCGAGAACGTCAACGACGGCTGGACGGCGACGTTGAACGGGCAGGTGCTGGAGAAGGTCCGCGTCGACGGCTGGCAACAGGCGTACGTCCTGCCCGAGGGCGACGGCGGCGTGGTCGCGCTGGAGTTCGGCCCGGACGCCCGGTATCGGACGGGCCTGCTGGCAGGCGGACTGGGAGTGCTGGCGGTCCTGCTGCTCGCCGCGGTCCCGGTCCGGCGGCGGGTGGAGTTCGTTGCGCCGTCACGGAGTCGGTGGCTGATGGTCGCGATGCTCGTGCTGCTGGCCGTTCTCGGCGGCATGCTGCCGATCGTGGCGGTGATCGCGTGCCTGCTGGCGCGGGAGTTCTGGACGGCGGCGCCGAAGGTGATCGCGGTGGGCGGGGTCGCGCTGGGATCGGGTGTCGCGGTGCTCGGCCGGATCCTCGGTCACGGGCAGGAGTGGGCCTACGTCCCGCTCGTCCAGGCCGCGTTCCTGGTGGCGGTCTCGGCGGTGGTCGCGGCCGCGTTCGGCCCGTTCGGGCAGCGTCGTGATCCCGCGGCACCCGATCCCGCCGCGTCTGATCCCGCGGTGCCGTGATCCTGCGGCGCCCTGATCAGGGCCGCCTGGCTCCGCGGGTCTCGATGACCGCGCCCGCGACCACCAGTCCCGCCGTGGCGAGCAGCGCGCCGGTCACGACCTGACCGACGGAGCCGTTGAGCCACAAGGTGATCAGCGCGACCTCGGCGGCGACCGCGATCCACACCGCGACGGTGGACCGCCGGTCGCCGCTCGCGATCCGGGAGAACAGCAGCAGCTGCACCAGCGCCAGGCAGGAACCCACGAGAGCGAACTGCCACAACGGAATCGCGTCGCCGTGGTAGCGCGCACCACCGATCAGTGACACGCCCAGCGGTCCGAACAGGACACAGCCCACGATCACGAACGCGTCGAGACCCGCGCACACCGCCAACGCCTTCGGCAGCATGCGGCGCCGGTCGCCGGCGTCGGCCATGCGGGGCAGCACGAGCACGCCCACCGCCTGCGGCAGCCAGTAGGCGATCTTCGTGACGACCGCTCCCACGGCGTAGCCGCCTGCCAGGTCCGCGAGCTGGTGCCGGGCCAGCACGAGGTCGAGGTTCACCAGCAGCACCAGCGCCAGCATGGCCTGGGACGCGTGCATCACCTCGGCCCCGCCGGCGGGCCGTGCCGGACGAGGAGCGCCGCACAGCCGCCACCCGGTCAGCACGACCAGGAACGAGCCGATGGCGGTGCCCGCCAGCACGGAGGTCGACGAGGGCGACAGCCACAGCCCGATCACCCCGCCGCCGACCTTGCCCAGTCCTTCGAGCGACACCAGCAGCGCCAGCGCGCCGAACCGGTGCGTTCCCTGCAGAAGACCGTGCAGGACACCGAGAACCGTGAGCGGGGCCAGCGACAGCGCCAGCCACACCACCGGCCACGGGCCGTCGAGGTGCAGCAGGTGGGCGAGCAGCGGCACCACGGCCAGGGTCAGCACCGTCATGCCCGCGCTCACGCTCAGGCCCAGTCCGAACAGGGGGCGCGGGCCGAGGCTCGTCACCCGCAGGGCGGCGACGGTCTGCAGGCTCATCGCGGGCACCACGCCGATGACCACGAGCGCGAGCAGTGCGCTGAGCTCGCCGAAGATCGCGGGTGCGAGAGCTCGTGCGGCCGCGATGGTCAGCACGTAGCTCGCGGCGTTGGCGCCCAGCAGCGCGCCCGTGATCAGCAGGGCGTCCAGGCGGGTCGTGGTCGTCGCCGGAGCGGACACGCGAGATCCTTCCGGTGGCCGGGTCTGCCGCGGTACTACCCGCGAGTACTACTGGCCGGTAGTTTCGGCGACTGTAGCCCCGGCGCGACCGGAGAGGGAGCAAGTGCGGCCGAACGGACTGACGCTCTACGCCACGTGCGCGCTGCTGGCGCTGGCCGCCCTCGCTCCCGTGCTGTGGCCGGGTTACGTCCTCGTCTACGACATGGTGTTCACGCCGGAGCAGCCGCTGAACGCGGCGGCGTTCGGCCTCGGCGACGCGCTGCCGCGGGCGGTGCCGGTCGACGCCGTGGTGGCGCTGGCGACCCAGGTCGTCCCCGGTCAGCTGGTGCAGAAGCTCGCGCTGCTCGCGATCGTCTTCGCCGGTGCCCTGGGTGCCGGGCTGCTGGTGCCGACGGAGAAGACGGGCGTGCGGATCGTCGCCGCCGTGGCGTACTCGTGGAACGCCTACGTCGCCGAACGTCTCTTCATCGGCCACTGGACGCTGCTGCTGGGCTACGCGGCGCTGCCGTGGGTCGCAATGGCCGGGCTGCGGATGCGTGATGGCGAACCGCACGCGTGGACCCGGCTCGTGCTCGCGAGCCTGCCCGCCGTGCTCTCGGCGCCGGGTGGCGTCCTGGCTCTGGGCACGGCGCTGGCCACCGCCGGACGCCGCAAGGCCTGGCAGGTCCTGGCGATCGGTGTCGTGCTGAACTCGCCGTGGTGGGTGCCGTCGCTGCTGCACGACGGACTGTCCGACCCGGCCGGCGTCGAGGCGTTCAGCGCACGCGGGGAGAACTGGGGCGGGCCGGTGCTCAGCGTGCTGGGCCTGGGCGGGATCTGGAACGCCGAGGTCGTCCCCGTGAGCCGGGCCAATCCGATGCTTCCGGTGTTCACGGTGCTGCTCCTGGGAGCGGCGGTCCTCGGTCTGCGGGAGCTGTCGAAACGCCTGCCGGTGTGGCCGCTGGCGGGACTGGGCGTGCTCGGGGCGCTGCTGGCCCTGCTCGCGGTGCTGCCGGGTGGCGTGGCCGTGCTGGAGACGTTGATCGAGCACGTGCCTGGTGCGGGGTTGTTGCGCGACAGCCAGAAGTGGGTGGCGTGGCTCGCGCTGCCGTTCGCGATCGGGCTCGCGGTCGCGGTGGAACGGCTGCGTGCGCGGCTGCTCGTGGCCGTGCTGCTGCTCGGGTTGCTGCCGGACCTGGCCTGGGGCGGGTTCGGGCGCCTCGAACCGGTCGGTTACCCGGCGGACTGGGCTGCGGTGCGGGAGAAGCTCGTGGACCAGCCCGGAGACGTGGCGGTGTACCCGCTGTCGGCGTTCCGCCGGTTCGACTGGAACGACCGGCGCACCCAGCTCGACCCCGCGCCGCGCTACCTGCCCGGCACGACCGTAGTGGACGACTCGCTGTCGGTCGGCGGGAAGGTCGTGGCGGGGGAGGACCCGCGGGCGGCGCGGCTGCGTGCCGGCGACCTGAGCGGCATCGGCTGGGTGCTGGTCGAACACGGGACTCCCGGCCGGGTGGACGAGAACCTGCTGGCACGGCTGGAGAAGGTCCACGACGGGCCCGAACTGGCGCTCTATCGGGTACCTGGAGCAGTGCCCGATGAACCGAACGGCCCACCCGTTGCACCCGTTGTGCTGGCCTGGGTCGCGGCTGGGTCACTGATCGGCACGAGCCTGTTGTGGAGACGGTTACCGGTCGGTAGATTCGCGGCACCCCGACATGAGGAGTAAGACGTGGAACTGGTTTCGGTGCTGGTAGCGATCGTCGCCGGGGCCGCGCTCGCCGGCGGGGTCGGCGTGATCGTCGTCGAGCAGAACAGCCCCGACAAGGTCGTCGAGCAGCGGATCGAGGAAGGTCAGAAGGCCCAGGAGCCCGTGGTCCTCGACTACGGCTCTCGCTGACCGGGTGACCGTGGCCTTCTCCGGGGACCCGGCGGCCTCCTGGAGCATCCTGCTCGAAGCGAGTCTGCGCGAGGCGCCGGATCCCTCGGTGGTGGCCGCGCGGATGTCCCGTGCCTGCACGGAGTTCCCCCATCTCGGTCCGGCGGCGGTCGTCCTCCGTCCGTCCGACTGGGACGGTGCGCGAGCGGAGTTCGCCGACGGCCGTTACCGCGCGGGCGATCCGCTGATCCGGGTCGCGATCGCCGATGAGTCGCTGATGATCGCCGCCCACCACGGTGCGGTCGACGGGCTCGGCCTGCTCGCGTTGCTCGGCATCACACTGGGCGAACCCGTGCACAGCTCGGCGACCGGTGTGGCGCTGCGCAGTCCCGACCGGCCCTACCTCCTGAGCGCGCTCGACCGCGTGCGTGAAGCCGTGTGGACACCTCCCACGCGCATCGAGCCTTCCTTGCACGGCAACGAGTCTGGTGACCACCTCGTGTCTCGCGCGCTGCCCGCCGTGAAGCTGGGCAGCGCCAGGCTCACCTCCGCCGCGCTGGACGCGACCCGGAAGTGGAACGGCGCCCGTGGCGCCGCGCACGGCCGCGTGGTCGCCGCGATCGGTGCTTCCTGGCGCGGTGGCGCGGATCCGCGTCCCGAGGCGGACAGCGCGCTGCTGAGACTGCGCCTGCCGGCCGGAGCCACTGAGGACGACGTGCTCACGCTGCTGACGGCGGCGTCGCCGGAGGCGGGATTCCCCAGCGCGCACAACCCGTTGGCGCAGTGGGGGATGCGGCTGCTCGCGTCCCGGCTCGGCAGCACCTTCCTGGTGTCGAACCTTGGCGTCGTCAAGGCGAACGTCGCCGCGCTGCGCTTCTTCCCCGCGGCGAGCGGCCGGTCAGGCGTCGCGTTCGGCGTGGTGACGACAGGGGAGGTCACCACGGCCACGGTGCGCTTGCGGCGCAAGGACTTCGACGCGGCCGCCGCCGCGGGGCTACTCGACCTGCTGTGCGACGCGGTGCTCGCCGGCCACGAGGCGCGGAGGTAGCCGCAGGGCGCTGTGCACGGCGCTCTCGAACGCGTCGAGGCTCTCCTCCCAGCTGAACTGCTGGGCACGTTCCCTGCCCGCCGCGCCCATCGCCTTGCGCAACGGCTGGTCCCGCAACAGCGTCTCCGCGTGCCGGACGAAGTCGTCGAAGTCCTCGGCGAGCAGACCTGTCCGGTGCTCGACGATCGCCTCGGTCACACCGCCCGCCGAGCGGTACGCGATCGTGGGCACGCCGTGCGAGGCGGCCTCCATGATCACGATGCCCCAGCCCTCCTTGACCGACGGGCACACGTGCAGCCACGCGCCGGCGAGGATCTCGTGCTTGGCCTGCTCGTCGACCCAGCCGTGGATGACGACGCTGTCCTGGACGCCGCGGTCGATCGCGTGCTGCCGCAGCACGTCCTTCCACGGGCCCTCGCCGACGAGTTCCAGCCGCAGGTCCGGCCATTGTGGACGGAGCTGCGCGACCAGGTCGATCGCGTGCTCCAGCCGCTTGTGCGGGACCAGGCGGGACACCGCGACCAGGACGGGGGCCTCGGTGCGCCGCGCGGTGACGGCGGGAGGCGCGTCCAGCCCGTTCGGCACGACCACCGTGCGACGGAGTTCGACCCCGAGCTGGCCCAGTTCGTCCCGCGTCACGTTGGAGACGGTGATGTAGCGGCACTTGCGGTACAGCCTCGGCGCGAGCCACGACTCGATCCACCAGCCGATCCGGCCGAAGAACGGGCCCAGCGCGCTGTGCCACTGCTCGCGGTGCACGTGGTGCACCAGCACCAGGACGGGACAGCGCGCCACCAGGCGGCTGAAGAAGGGCATGCCGTTCTGCACGTCCACGATGACGTCCGCGTCGGAGCGCAGGATCGCCAGCAGGGCGTGCAGGTAGACCGTGAACTTGTTGCCGCGCCTGCGGAAGCGGACGCCCGCCACCCAGTCGCCGGAGGGGGCGCGGTCGTGGCCGGCGCACTGGATCGAGACCCGGTAGCCGAGCCGGGCGAGGCCCTCGGCGATGCGCTCGACGTAGCGTTCGGAACCGCCGCCCTCGGGGTGTCTGGTGTCGCGCCAATTCACCAGCAGAATGCTCGGCCGGTAATCAGGACCACGCGACATCTGCCTCTCCCGATGCTAGGTTACTGCCAGGTAGCCATCGTAGACGGAATGCGGGAGATAGCAATGGTCGAGATCGGTTCAGTTTCGGCCCTTGAAAAGTTGCGAAAGCCAACTTTCAGCCGTTCTGTTCGGCTTTTTCGCGCATTCCTGAAAGAGCAGTCCGACCCCGACCACTTCTATCGGATCCTGGCGGACGACTCGGTCGCCCAGGTGTCGTCGTACGTGTCCCTGAGCGGTGCCGTCGTGCTCGACGTCGGCGGTGGTCCCGGCTACTTCGCCGAGGCGTTCCGCGGCGCCGGCGCCCGGTACGTGGGTCTGGACCCGGACGTCGGCGAGCTGTCCGCCCGCGGTGAACCCGACCCCGGCATGATCCGCGCGAGCGGCACGGCGCTGCCGTTCCGCGACGCCTCGGTGGACGTCTGCTACTCGTCCAACGTCCTGGAGCACGTCGACGACCCGTGGCTGATGCTGGCCGAGATGGTGCGTGTGACCAGGCCAGGAGGCACCGTCTTCATGTCCTACACGCCGTGGTACTCGCCTTGGGGCGGGCACGAGACTGCGCCGTGGCACTTCCTCGGCGGCCACTACGCGCGACGCCGGTACGAGCGCCGCAACGGCAAACCGCCGAAGAACTCGTTCGGCACTTCCCTGTTCCCGGTGAGCGTCGGGGCGGTCCGGCGGTGGGCTCACCGCCAGACCGTCGCCGACGTGATCGAGACGTTCCCCCGGTACCACCCGTGGTGGGCGAAGTGGGTCACCCGTGTCCCGGGGATCCGGGAGATCGCCTCGTGGAACTTCGTGATCGTGCTCAGGCGCCGGGCCTAGGCGACGTGCCTGGCCCGCCGTCCGAGCACGCCGAGAAGAATTCCGGCGAGCAGGAGGACCAGGCCGACGGAAAGCAGGACGATCGGTCCGGTGCTGCTGATCAGAGTCAATTTTCCGCGTGCCTCTGAGGCGCGGGAAACCGATTCGTCGACGGTTTTCTCGTTGAAGGTCAGGGTGGCGTCGAGCAGCACCGTTCCTTCTTTTCCGTCCGGCCCGAACAGCGCTTGCCGCTGGTGTTCCGAGCCCTTGACGATGATGCCGGTCACCGGTTCGACCCACATGGTGCGGGTGTTCTCGTAGCGGCGCTCCGCCTTGACCGATGCCGCGGTGCTGTTCACCAGCGTGCCCGGCACGTCCTGGTCGCGGAACTTGGTCGACGGGATCTTCTGCACGAACTTGTAGACCTCGAGCCCGCCGACCTCGTCCGTGCCCTCGTAGCGCGCGGTCGTCGCCTTGCGCAGGGTGGTGTCGAAGTACTCGTAGTCCTGGGGCTGGGTGTCGAACGGGAACTTGTAGTTGAGTCCCTCCTGGTGCACCGCCTTGTCGGCGGCGGTGGGGTCGCCCTCGGCGTCGGTCACGTACTGCTGGGTGCACTCCTGGAGGGCCATGTTCGTCCGCCGGTCGAGGCACACCCGGTGCTTCACCGCGGAGACGAGCTGGTTCTCGGAGTCGGTGACGACCAGACCCTGGTCCCACACCATCACGTCACCGTTGACCTTGGCCTCCGGCACGGTCAGGTTGCTCTCGACCTTGCGGGTGGCCGTCAGCCGCGCGTCCTTGACTACGAGTTCCTTGGGGTAGAAGACCTTCGCCGCGCCTTCGGCGACGGATTCCGTCTTCTGGTCGAGCGGCACGACTGCGAGCTCGGGGTACACGTAGAAGCGCAGGACTGCTCCGAGCGCCAGCGAGAAGATGCCCAGTCCTACCAGCACGAGGCTCGCAACACGTCGCACTCGTCCTCCTTCTGGGTGTGTTCGGGTTATGAGAGGGACGTCACAGTGGCGTGGAACCTACCCGACAGTAACCTCTGCGCAACCCCTCGACCGGGGTGACTCAGGTCATCTTGATCGGTCCGCGTGGAGAAAGAAGCTACTCGGCCGCCGAACCGCAGAGCCGTTCGGCGGAACCCCTGCTGGCCAACGGGTAGCGACTGAAGGAAGCAGCTCCTTACTCATCGGCGACGATGCCGGAGGAAGAGACACGTGGAAGAAACCCCTGTGTGCTATCCGGGAGCAGTTGAGCAGGCCCGGCTGCTCGCCCGCGGTGCGACGACCGCAGCAGAACTCCTTGCTATGACCGAACATCGGCTGAACTCGTCGCGGCACGTTTTCACAGATGTCGAATTGGCCACCGCGCGGCGCAGTGCGGAAGAGGCCGATCGGCGGTTGGCGGACGGCGCGAGCGGCGGGCTGCTCGGACTGCCCATGGCTGTCGAGGACTCTCTGCCACGTTCGGCTTTCGACGCACTGGTGGCGGCCGGAGCCGTGGTGATCGGGAGAACGTCGGGAGCCGAGCTTCATCGCAACCCGTCGGCGGGCGTCCCCGCCACGGCGCTCGATCCCAAGGTCTCGGGCACGGCCGTCGCCGTCGCCACCGGTGTGGTGGCCGCGGTGCTGGCACGCCGTGCGCCCGGTGCCGGAGGAGTGCCCGCGGGAGGCGCGGGCGTGGTGGGCTTCGAGACGTCCGGCGGACGCGGTGTGGTGGCGAGGACCGTGGCCGACGTGGCGCACGTCGTGCGGGCGATCGGCTGGGCGGCCGAACCCGCGAACCGTCCCCTGAGGGTCGGTGTGTCGTTGCGCGGTCTCGCGATGTCGTCCCGCACCCGTCCGCCCATGCGCCGGGCCGTCGAGGACGTCGCCGCGCTGTTGTCGTTGCACGTCGGCGAGGTGGTCGACCACGACCCGCACCTCGCCAGCGAGTCCAGGCTCCTGCTGGCGCCGCACCTGGCCGCCGGCCCTCGTGAGCTGGACCTGCTCGACCGTTTCGTGCCCCGGCCGTTCCGGGGCATCTGCCGGTCGATGCGCGCGGCGGAGCGGGTGATGGTGAACCACATGTTCGCGGGCGTCGACGTGCTGGTGACGCCGGGGCACACCGGCCCGGCCGAGACGATGTCGCTGCCCGGCGGGGTGCTGGTGCGCAACGGCGCCACCTCTCCGTTCTCCCCGCTCTGGAGGGTCAGTGGCTATCCGGCCGTGTCCGTGTGCGCGGACACGGACGCCGACGGGAACCCGTTGCCGGTGACCCTGATCGCGGTGCCGAGAGCAGAGGGTCAACTGCTCGGGGTCGCCGAGATCGTCGAGGAGGGACGTGCTGCTCATCGGAGGCCGTAGTCGACGTTCGAGGACGACACCACGTTCTTGAGGTCGAGCGAGTCGTCCGGGTCGCTGGCGTCGGTGACGCCGTAGGTGATCGCGCCGGCCAGGCACGCACCGATCACCAGCGCCAGCGCCCCGGCGACGAGACCGCGCCGCCACACGAGCAACAGGACCAGCCCGATCGCGACCAGCGCGGCACCGGCGACCCACAGGACGGTGGGAAGGACGGTGATGACGAACAGCTTCGGCAGGTTCTGCCGGACCTGGTCCACGTTGGAGGTGACCGAGGCGTTCGTCAGCCGCAGTTCTCCTGCGAACACAGGGGTTCCCTCGCCCTCGCGCTGAGTGTCGGTGCGCAACTCCTGACGGATGTCCTCCCGGACCGAGAGCACCGCGCCGGTCGTGGGCTCGACCAGCAACGTGCGGCTGACGCCGTAGTACTGGGTGACGTCCACGGACGGCTCAGGGCTGCCGACCAGTGAACCGGGTACCGCGAACCGGTCGAGCGCCGTCTGCGGGATCGTGTGCGTGAACCGGTACACGTCGAGTCCCTGCAACAGCTGCTCTCCGGCGAAGTGGATGTCGACCGGGCGCTTGAGAACCGTGTCGTACCAACGGTGATCACGTTGCTCGGTGTCGAACGGGAACACGAAGTTCAGGCCCGGCTGGAGCAGTTGCGGGCCTTCGGCGGTGACCCGCTTGCCCTGCTCGGTCTCGTAGAACTCCCCGTAACAGGGTGCGACCGCCTCGCCGGTGCGGCGGTCGAGGCAGATCTTGCGCACCTCGGCGCTGAGCACGAGCTTGTCCGAGTCCTCCTTGACGATCGTCGCCCGCTTCCACACGGTGACGTCGCCGTCCTCCTTGACCTCCGGCGCGGCGAGATCACCCTCGACGTGCGTTGTCGCCGTGAGACGGAGGTTGTGGCGTACTTCCGGCAAGCCGCCGCCGGGCGGGTACACGACGGCGGTGACTCCCTCTCCTTCGGAGACCGTGACCGAGTCGATGTCGTGCTGAAGCTTGGCGAGCAGGGGATAGGTGTGCAACTGCAACACCAATCCGGCCGCTACCGCGAAGGCACCGAGTCCGAGCAGGGCGACGACGACTGCGGTTCGCACAGGTCCTCACAAGGGATCGGGTGGCAGGGAGGGCGTTCCGTGAGGCGCGATTTCCGGTAACCGTGCGTTCTGTTCTACCTGGTCCGTGAGCTAGATCACAAGGGCATACCTGAATCCCATTCGGGTTACCTGGTCGCGGCGGGTGGGTCACGATCACCGCTCAACCTGGTCAAGGCGCCGCGAACCCGTGGTGCGCGGCCGGACGTCGTGAAAGATCGGCCGCGCACGGTCCTGTTCAGGTCCAAGAGCTTGGGGGACTTATGAGTGTTCGAAGATGGCTGACCGCCGCCCTGTCGGTCGTGGTCGTGGCCGGTGCCGCCGCTCCGGCGTCGGCCGCGGAGCCGGCGTGGCGACTGGCCTCGATCCCGCAGAGCACGGCGACCAGCAACCTCTGGGACGTCGCCGCCGTCGACGCCAGGAACGCCTGGGCGGTGGGTTTCGAGGGCTACCACCCGGATCAGCAGGGCACGTCCGGTGATCCGATGATGCTGCGGTGGAACGGGATCAGGTGGTCCCGCACGTCACTGCCGGTCGTGCAGGGCCGGGTGTCGTTCCAGCGAGTCGCGGCCTCGTCCGCCACGGACGTCTGGGTCACGGGCTCGCCGTGGTCTTCGGACGGCAACGTCACGCTGGTGTGGCGCTACAACGGCAGGACGTGGACCGAGGTGCCGTACCCGCCGGGTGCCACTCCCGGCACGCTGTCGATCCGTGATCTGTCCGTCGTGGACGGACATGCGTGGCTGGTCGGTCACCACGGCAACACCCCGGTGTTCCACGAGTGGACCGGAAGCTCCTGGCGGGAACACCAGCCCCCCGCCGAATGCGTGACGGGAGGCGGCTTCCTGAACTTCTGCACCATCAACGCCGTCAAGGCCTTCGCGCCCGACGACGTGTGGGCCGCGGGCAACGGCATGTGGAACGGCTACTCGGGGCCGGTGCTGTTCCACTGGAACGGCACGGACTGGCAGGTCGTCCACACAGGACTGAACCAGCAGCCGCTCACCCTGCAGTCGCTGGACGGCACGTCCTCCCGTGACATCTGGGTCGTGGGCGACGGCGGAGGCATGGGATCGGGCAACGTGGTCCTGCGCGGAGACGGCACCACCTGGCAGACCGTCAGCGGGCTGAACACCCCGGCCACCCAGAGCGTCGCGGTGGGGGCGAACGGCGTCCCGTGGGTCGTCGGCCGGTTCCCGCAGGCGTCCTTCAACTCCCACGGCCCGGCCGGCTGGACCACCACTCCGGCGCCCGCTCCGCCCGGTTCGTTCGGCACGACCTACAACGCCATCGCCGCCGTGCCCGGCACGAACCGGTTGATCGCCGTGGGTTACGCGGACCTGCCGGGCACGACCCCGCTGCTGCTGCAGGCGGTGATCGCCGAGTACGCGACCCGCTGAGTCCGGTGTGCGGCCGTCCGCTTCGCCGGGCGGCCGCACGATCGGCTCAGCCGGGCACCTCGTCCAGGTACGCCTGCGCCTGCAGCGTGAACAGCTCGGCGTACCCGGCCTTGGCCGCCATCAGCTCCTCGTGCGTCCCGTACTCGGCGACCTTCCCGTGCTCCAGCAACAGGATCCGCTCCGCCTGCCGCACGGTCGAGAACCGGTGCGAGATGTAGAGCGTCGTCCGGCCCTCCGACAGCTCCCGCAGTCGCGAGAACAGGTCGTGCTCGGCCCGTGCGTCCAGCGCCGACGTCGGCTCGTCGAGCACCAGGATCGGCGCCTCCCGCTGGAAGGCTCTGGCCAGCGCGATCTTCTGCCACTCGCCGCCCGAGAGGCTGACCCCCTGGTCGAACCAGCGGCCGAGCGGACTGTCGTAGCCCTGCGGCAGTCGTTCGATCCGCTCGTCCGCACCGGCACGGCGGGCCGAGTCCTCGATGTGCGGCCGGTCCTCCAGCCGCGTCAGGTCGCCGAGGCCGATGTTCTCCGCGGCCGTGCCCTGGTACGTCACGTAGTCCTGGAACATCGCGCTGATCCGCGTGCGCAGTGCGACGGGGTCGTACTCGCGGATGTCGACGCCGTCGAGCAGGATGCGGCCGCCGGTCGGGTCGTAGAGCCGGCAGAGCAGCTTGAACAACGTCGACTTGCCCGCGCCGTTGCGGCCCACCACCGCCACCGTCTCGCCGGGCCGGATCTCGAAGCTGACGGCGTCCAGCGCGGGATCCTCGGCGCCCGGATAGCTGAAGGTCACCGAGTCGAACTCGATATGACCCTCCACTGTGGACGGCATCGGTCGCGGCGACGGCGGCGCCGTGATCTCCGGTTTCGTGTCGAGGAACCGGTACAGCGTGTCGAGGTAGAGGTTGTTCTCGTACATTCCCGAAAGCGCGGTGAACAGTCCGGACACCGACGTCTGCACGGACGCCGCGGCAGCCGTGTACAGCGCCAGGTCTCCCAGAGTGAGCCGTCCGCCGACCGCCTCCAGCGCGATGTACAACGTGATCGCCGAACCCGCCAACGTGCTCAGCAGCCCCCAGGACGTCGAGCTGATGTTGCGGTTGACCGTCAGCTTCCGCTGCCGTTCGTAGGAGACGGTGCCGAGCCGGCGGAACCGGTCGACGAAGTACGGGCCGAGCCCGAACAGCTTCGTCTCCTTGGCGTAGGTGTCCGTTGTGACCAAAGAGGACAGGTAGTCCATCCGCCGCTTGATCGGCGACATCATGAAGGTCAGCCAGAACGCGCGCGAGCCGTACTTCGACTGCGAGATGAACGCGGGGATCGGCGCCAGCAGCGCGACCAGTGCCAGCAGCGGGCTGATCGAGACGAGCAGCGCGATCATGCTGCCGAACGTGATCAGCGTCCGCAGGAGTCCCAGCGCGGAGTTCATCATCGACAGCGGGCGCGTCGGCGCTTCTTGAGCGGCCTGACGCAGCATGTCGTACGACGTCGATCCCTCGAAGTACGCGAGGTGCAGGTCGCTGGCGTGCGCCATCACCCGGTGGCGGATGGTCAGCGTCATGCGTTCCTGCAGCAGCGCCTGCGCGATCGACGTCAGCGCGCTGCTGATCGCGGTCGCGCCGAGCACGGCGAACTGGAACAGCGCGACTCTCGCGATGTCACCCGTGGTGCCGGTGTGCTGGATCGCCGCGACGACGGAGTCCAGCAGCAGCTTCGCGATGTACGCGGTCACGGTCGGCAGAAGTCCCGACAGGAGCGTGATCAGCGCCAGCAGGACGGTCAGGGTCGGACTGGCCTGCCACGTCAGCTTCGCGACCTTCGGCAGGCCGCGCACGGTGCCCGCCACGGACGTCCTCGCGCGCTTCAGCCGGGAGCGCAGATCCTTCGGTTCGTCGTCCGGCTTCGGTTCCGGAATGTCGACGGGTCCGGTGAGCCCGCTCTCCGGCACCGTCGTGGCGCGCCGCCGACGGCCGCGCCGGCCCAGCATGAACTCCATGCCGCCCCCACCGCCCGGGATCATTCAGCCTCCACGGCGCCGCGCAGGAAGAAGTCGACCACCTGGCGCGTGGTGGGCGGGTCGACGTCCGCCGCCAGCCGGCGGCCACCGAACAACAGGGTCATGAAGAGCGAGGCGAGCTGCTCCGGCGGCAGCCTCAGCCGATCCTTCTCCGGCGTGAACAGCTCGACCATCGCCTCTCGGATGGCGGCCATCGACTCGCGGCGGCCGCCCTTGCGGGTGCCGTCCTTGAGACGCTGTTCGGGGTCGCGGTGCTTGATGCGGCCGGACGCGTGCAGCGCGCCCATCAGCGCGCCCATTCGTTCGAGGTGCGCGCCGAGCGCTTCGGCGGCTTCGACGAGCCGATCCTCCAACGGCTGGTCGACGGGGATCTCGGCGATCGCGTCGAGCACGTGGTCGGGCCTGAGCGCCTCGGCCGTGCAGGCGTCGAACAGCTCGTCCTTGTCCTTGAACGCGCGGAAGATGGTGCCCTCGCCGATGCCGGCGGCACGGGCGATCTGGCTGCTCGTCACGTTCGCGCCGTGCTCGATCAGGAGCGGCAGCACGGCGTGCACGATCATGGCGCGCCGGTCCTCCGCGCTCATGCTCGGCGCTCTTCGCCGGGTTTCGGATGCTGGTGTCATGCATCCATCATGCGGAGTGAGTGCTCACTCCGTCAAACGAGTACGGGCTCCCGCGAGGCCGGAGTGCGCGCTCGGCGGCCCGCGAGCGCGGTGCCCGGCGAGCCGAATTCGGTGGTTCGAAGTCGGACGATGCTGTTCGATATCACTGTCGAGATCGGTTGCCTCGACGACGGTCTGGATCGGAGGCGTAGTGGACGTCACGGTGCAGTGGGTGCACATCTCCTGGACCAAGCGGTCCCGCGGTGGCATCGCGGCTACGCGCCGCAACGCTGTCCCGATCGGCTTCGTCGTCCCCGATGCGTCGACACCGTTCGCGCACTTGGTCACCATGAGCGAACAGCACGACTTCCAACCCAGCGACACCATCACCGACGTGACGAGTGTCGACGTCAGCCTGCGCGAAGCCGGCGGTCGGCTGCGAGTCCTGCCCCGCATCAGCCCGCTGTTCGCCCAGCCGCCACGGCCACGACGTCCCCCTGCCGTGTGGCTTGCTCCTGGGCAGTGGGTCCGCTGGCACCTGAACTACCGGTTCAGCAGCGCGTCGGGAATGCAGGACTGGTCCTACTGGCTGGACACGTTCAACATCGCCTACGGCTCAGTCGAGGACGACGTGTTCGTGGGAGCACCAAGCCGCCTTGTTGATGAACGAGGCCCGGTGCGGTAGGCCCTGTGTTGGGAGGGCAACCCGGTGACGACGCGGCAGGGAGGATCGAACCTCTTCAGGCAGCGAACATCCGCCACTCGGCGCGAGCGCTTGAGCACGCGATCAGCGGCATGAGAGTTGTGTCCGTTTCCTGCTGGAATGATCGACAAAAAAATATAGGCCTTGTGTGAAGCAGGGTGCAACTCGCTGATCGATCACTCGGACATGTTTTCGGGCATTTGCTGCCATTGAGCGAGCTTCCGCCGGGTGTTCAGTGTATGGGGGTGCTCCGGCCCCAGCACTCGCAGTTGATCGGCAAGCAGTTCGATGAACATGGTCACTGCACCGGCGGGATCACCTGCTTTTCCTCGACAGCGAGCGTAGTGGTACCGCGTGTTCAGGGTCTGGGGGTGATCGGGTCCCAGTAATCGTAGATAGTCGGTGAGCAGTTCGTCGAACGCCGTCACCGCCCTGGCTGAATCGCCACCTTCCGCTTGCCAGCGAGCACAGTTGTGACGCGTGTTCAGGGTTAGGGGATGATCCGACCCCAGCACTCTCACATAGTCGGCGAGCAGCTCACCGAATTCCGCCACTGCGCCAGCTGCGTCACCAGCCTTACCTCGCCAATAGGCGAAGTTGTTGCGGGTAAGCAGTGTGTCGGGATGGCCGGGTCCCAGTGTTCGCAACCGATCGGTCAGCAGTTCCTCGAACGCGGCTGCCGCACCATTCAGATCGCCAGCCACACCACGGCTGTAGGCGAGGGCATGGCGAGTGTTCAACGTGTCGGGGTGATCAGCTCCCAGTACCCGCAACCGATCAGCGAGCAGTTCCTCGAACGCTGCGACCGCACCTGCGGGATCGCCAGCTTCCCCTTGCCAACGGACACGGTCGTGGCGGGTGGTCAGCGTGTCGGGATGGTCAGGCCCCAGTACCCGCAGCTGATCGATAAGCAGGTCGTCGAACGCCGCAACCGCACCTGCGGGATCACCTGCTTCGCCACGCCAGTAGGCAGAGGCGTGGCGGCTGGTCAGCGTGGCAGGGTGGTCAGAGCCCAGACGCTGTTCAGCACTGATGTGGAGCTTGTCGAAGTGGTCCCTGGCCTCGGCGACCAGGCCTGCCTCACCGAGGCTTCGCGCCGAACGGAGCAGCACCTCGTGAGCATCGAGTTCCCACAGGTGTTCACCGCCTGCCGCATTGAGCGCAAGGGTGTTGGCACGCAGTAGCTGCCCCAGCGAAGCATCGTGTTCGACGTCAGGCCAGATCTGCAACACAGCGGCGGCAGTCGTGCGTGTCACTTCTGCGGCTCGCTCGTCGGGCCAGGTGTCGCGGGTGGCGCGCTGCACCAGCGCGTGGACCCGGACTGTCCGCGACGAGGAACCCGTATCGAGGGTGATCAGGTTCAGTCGCTGTAGACACCCGAGACCATCCAACGCGTCATGCCGATCGATCTTCCGTCCGGTGGTCGCTGTGAGCAGCGCCAGCACAGCAGGTGCGGCGAACACTCCGGCCGGAGCTCCATTGGCGTGCAACACGCTTGCGACTTCGAGCAACGGACGTGCGACACCGGCCGGTGTCAACCGGTCGGCCTGCTCTACCGACAACGCCCAGGTGGCCGCCACCGTGACCCGGTGCTCATCGGGCAGTTCCTCCGGGCCGGGCAACATGTTCGCGAGACGTCGTTCGGCCAGCCGAGCTCGATACGCGGCACACGACAGATGCCGGTCCGCCATGTATGCCGCCGCCTGGGCCAACGCCAGTGGCAGGTACCCCAGGTCACTCGCCAGCGCGGCGGCGCCGTCGAGCATCTCTGCCTTGCTGTCCAGAGCATCCCTGAGATAGGCCCGCGCGTCGTCCGCGCTGAAAACCCCGATCTCGACCACCACGCGACGATATCCACGCAGCGCCGCGTCGCGGCGTCGAGTCGTGACCACCACTCGACCGGTCCTGGTCGTGGGCGGCCACAATCCCGCGATGTCGCGCGGAGCCTGCAAATCGTCCAGCACAATCAGCCACGGCACGGCTGTCGCGGCGAGCCATTCCAACAGCGAGAGTGCGCCCCGCTCGGGGTCGGGTTCCTCCACGCCGGCAAGCCGTGCGCTCGCGCGGGCATAACTGGACACGATCGCTTCCCGCGATTCCGCCGTGACCCAGACCAGCAACTCGACTTCGACCGCTTCCCACATCCGCTCGGCATAGGCGGCGGCCAGCTGAGTCTTGCCCACTCCGCCCAATCCCGACAACACGATGGTGTGCACAGCGTCGCCGGAAGGCAGCATCGTCTTATCTCCGCCATCCAGCCCTTGCGCCCCCAGAACGCTCACAACTCGGCGCTGGAACGCCGCTGCCTGCGGTGGCACGGCTCCAATCCGGCACGGTAACCGAACAGCAGGGCGGACCAGCTGATGTTGATGGACATGCAGCCCGCCTGCGAGCAATCCCGCCTGTACTACGACTCCGGGCACATCACCGCCTACGGTATTCGCCACGCCGTGGAACGGCATACCGGGATCATGAGGCATCAAGCCAGTATTCCTGAGTAACGCACGGCATCACCATCCAGAGTGACCACCGCACCCGGAATGGTCGAGTCAATACCTGTCAGAGCTGCACTCATTCTGTTGACCTATGACAATACGGCTATCTCGTAGGGCGCCCGCTCAGCGGCACGGTCGGACGTTCGTTCAGCGCGTGTCTAGCTTGGATTGGTGAGCCGGAAGCTGGTGCCGCAGCGGATGTTCGATCGCGGCCGGGGCGGTTGGCTAGGCCAGTGGACGGGTCAGGCCTTGGGGCGTTGCTGGATTCCGCCGGTCAGGAGGTCGACCATGGCGGCGATCCGTGCCGCGCGCAGTTCCGGGCGGCATGTGATGTCGTCGATCCAGCGCAGGTAGGCGCGGCGGGAGCACTGGGCGAGGGAGTCGAAGAACGCGTCGGCCGCCGGCGCGGCGTCGAGTGCGGCCGCGATGTCCTCGGCGAGGTCGGCGCGTTGCGGGCTTTCCGGGGATAGTGCGACCTCGACACGGTCGCCGGGCGCCACGTTCTTGTCGCGCAGCCAGGCGGAGGTGAGGACGATCCGGCTGCTGGCACAGGAAGTCTCGATGGCGCCGCGGACGCGCACCTGGTTGACGGTGCCGATGACGTGGTGCCGGGACTTGACGCCTCAGACCTGGTCGAGTTCGAACGGAACGGGCACGACCACGCGGCAACGCCCCTCCACGCAGACCGTGCCGGTGAAACGGCGCGCCGTTGTGGGCAGCGATCGTAGTGGGCGCTGAGGTCCGTCGGTCCTGCCCGATGACCACGTAAGTCTCGATGCGGTCCGATCCGCCTCGCGGCATGAGCGTGCTGGTACAACGCGATCAGCGGCATTAGCGGACGTGGAGCAATGAAATAGATTGCGAGCGAGAGCAGTGGCGGTCGAACAAGAATTGAGGGCTTCATCCTGTTGCGTGATGGAAAACTTCATGGCTTGTGCGGGGGAGTTGATCCACTTTTGGTGCTGTGAACTGCGGTGATCCGCCTTCTGTGCTGGAAGCTTCGGTGTCCCTGTTTCGCGAATCGGAATTTCGTGCCCTCCGAGTCACGTCGTTAGCTTCGAATTCATGGAATGGAGCTTTCAGACGGCCGAACAGCTCGTCGCCGCGTTGCGCGCCGGTGCGGTGACATCGGTGGAACTGACCGGGGAGGCGATCGCCCGCATCGAGCGCGACGACGAGGTGATCAACGCGATCTGCGTGCCAGACTTCGACCGGGCGCTGGCCACGGCACACCGCGCTGACCAGGCACGGGCGCGGGGTGAGGACCGGCCGCTGCTCGGCGTTCCGGTGACGGTCAAGGAGTGCTACGACGTGGCCGGGCTGCCCACGACCTGGGGCATGCCGCAGCACCGCGGCCACCTGCCGGCCGAGGACGCGGTGCAGGTGTCGCGGCTCAAGGCGGCGGGCGCGGTGGTGCTCGGCAAGACCAACGTGCCGTTGGGGCTGCAAGACATCCAGAGCTTCAACGGCATCTACGGCACCACCACCAACCCGTGGGATCACAGTCGCACGCCGGGCGGCTCCTCCGGCGGGTCGGCGGCGGCCCTGGCGTCCGGGTTCGGCGCGCTGTCCATCGGTTCCGACCTCGCCGGCTCGCTGCGCACCCCCGCGCACTTCTGTGGCGTCTACGCGCACAAGCCGACTGTTGGACTGGCGGCGACCCGTGGCATGGTCGCGCCGTCCGAGCCTGTCCTGCCGACCGACCTCGACCTCGCCGTCGTCGGCCCGATGGCGCGCTCCGCCCGTGACCTCACGCTCCTGCTCGACGTCATGGCAGGACCGGACCCGCTGACGCTTGGCAAGGCGCACCGGGTGGCACTGCCGCCCGCCCGGCACGAGCGGCTCCGCGACTTCCGGGTCCTGGTCCTCGACGACCATCCGCTCATCCCGACCGGGTCGGCGGTGCGGGCGGGGGTGCACCGGGTGGCCGCCGCGCTCGTCGACGGCGGCGCCCGCGTCGAACGGCACAGCCCGTTGCTGCCGGACCTGACCGAAGCCGCGACGCTCTACATGCGGTTGCTGATCTCGGGCTCCGTTGCGCGCTTTCCCATCGAGTCGTACGAACAGCTGCAGATCCGTGCCGCCGGACTGAGCGCGGACGACCAGAGTCTCGACGCCGTGCGGCAGCGCGCCCTGGTGTGCAGCCACCGCGACTGGATCGAGGCGACCAACCGCCGCGAGATGCATCGCCACGGCTGGCGGCAGCTGTTCGCCGAGTTCGACGCCATGGTGTGCCCGATCACGCCCACGCCGGCGTTCCCGCACGACCACGACCCCAACCCGCTGGAACGGCGCATCGACATCGACGGCGTCGAGCGCCCGTACTTCGACCAGCTCGTCTGGGCGGGACTGGCCACCATGCCCGGCCTGCCCGCCACCGCCGTACCCGCGGGCCGTTCCCCCGAAGGCCTGCCGGTCGGCGTGCAGCTCGTCGGCCCGATGTTCGAGGACCGCACCCCGCTGCGGCTGGCCGAACTGATCGAGCGGACGATCGGCGGTTTCCAGGCGCCGAGGTAGCCGGGCAGGGGGCCTGCCCCGCGCCGGGCAGGCCCCCTGCTCACCGCGTCGGGCCTAGCAGCCGCCGGGGCGGATCGAGCTGATCTTGTCGCTCATGTCGTACTGGGTGACGTTCCCGGTCCAGATGGCCGCGATGGGCAGGCACCGCCCCTTGAAGTTGGCCTCGGTGTAGACGGACCAGACCTTCCCGGTCCGGTTCCTGATCGACGAGGTGATGTTGTCGAAGTCCAGCGGCAACGTGCTCTTCTGGGACTTGTGGCCCGTCACCCTTCCCTGTCCGTCGATGTGCTCGAACAGGCAGAAGTTGCCGTCCCCGCACCGGTCGAACCCGGATGCCGCGGGCGCGGCGGTCGCGGTCCCGCTGATCGAGATCAGGCCCGCGGCGACCACTGCCGCCGCGGCGACGAATCGGTTGTTCTTCGCGAACTTCCCCCTCTGTTGACGTGCATGTCAGGTGCGGCACCAACGCTGCCGGGACCCGTCCTCACCTACGGTGTCGCCGGGACCCTGATCGGCGGCCTGGTGATCACGAACGTGCCCGGCGTGGCCCAGGCGGTGGCGGCCGGCGCCCTGTTCGGGCTGGCCGTGGGGCTCAGCGTCTGCCTGTCCCGCGCGTGGGGCGCGTTCGGCTGCACCCGGTTGTGGCTGGCCGCTCGCGGCCACGTTCCGTTGCGACTCATGGCTTTTCTCGACGACGCGCACCGCCGCGGCGTGCTGCGACAGGTCGGCGCGGTGTACCAGTTCAGGCACGTCCGGCTGCAGGAGCGGCTCTCCGGCCACGAGTCCGCGCGATGATCGGGGAACCTTGAGCCGTCTCGTGCGTTGGCGTAGGTGACGCCTTGACCAGCCAGCGGGAGGACCGGGAATGAGACTGCCGGACCGCGAGCAGCAGGAACTGGACGAGATCGAGCGCCGCCTCGCCGAGGATGACCCGAAGCTGGCCGCCAAGCTCACCCGTCCGGCACCCAGGGTGCCGCGCAGGACCCTGGTCGTGGCCGTGATGCTGCTGGCCTACGCGGCCGGGCTGATCGTCGTGATGACCGGAGTGACGCTGTCCTCGGTGGTGCTCGTCGTGCTCGGCGCCTGCGTGGCCTTCGGGGTGTTCGCCTGGTTCGTCGTGCGGGTCTGGCGCGGGCACCGCGAGTAGCGGGCGGTCCTGCCGGCAACGCGTGCGCTGGGTTCTCGGTGTCAGGCGTTCAGACAGAGGTTGCCGGGGAGATCAGCTGCCGGTCCTGGCGCAGCTGCCTGGCCATGTTCCAGCCGAGCACGCCCACGACCCGGCCGCCCGCGAGGTAGTGCGCCGCGAACTTGCGTTCGGCGAGCTGACCGTGGGCGACCACCATCTCCGCACCGGCCGGAAACACGCCGTACGCCTGGATCTTCGCGTCGAACTGGTCGGTCCAGAAGTACGGCACCGGCGCGAACGGGGTCTGCGCGCCGAGCAGGTTGCGGGCCGCCGCCATGCCCTGCTCGGTGGCGTTCATCCGGTGCTCGACCCGCATCAGAGCACCGAAGTGCGGGTTGAACCAACGGGCCACGTCGCCGGCGGCGTACACGCCGTCGACGGCGCGGCAGGTGGCGTCGCACACCACGCCGTCGTCCACCGGTACCCCGGAGCCGTCGAGCCAGGCGGTGGCGGGCG
The DNA here is from genome assembly GCF_044765805.1 of Lentzea sp. NPDC102401. Classification (NCBI taxonomy): domain Bacteria; kingdom Bacillati; phylum Actinomycetota; class Actinomycetes; order Pseudonocardiales; family Pseudonocardiaceae; genus Lentzea; species Lentzea sp. NPDC102401. Next base: position 167,251 of record NZ_JBIWKS010000017.1, read on the forward strand.
CCGCGCCGATCGCGACCAGCACGACGTCCGCCCGCAGCACGGTTCCGTCGGTCAGTTCGACTCCCGACACCGCGATGTCGCCGTGCAACGCGGCCACGCCGGTTCCGGTGCGCAGCCGCACCCCGTGTTCCTCGTGGAGTTCGGCGATCACCGAAGCGACCTGGTCGCCGAACTGGCGGACCAGGGGCAGTGGCAGCGGGTCGACCAGTGTCACGTCCAGGCCCAGCAGCCGGGCCGACGCCGCTGCCTCGGTGCCGAGGAAGCCCGCTCCGACGACCACGACGGAGGATGAGCGCAGCAGGTCGCCGCGCAACGCCAGCGCGTCGTCGATGGTCCGCAGCACGTGGACCCCGGCGAGGTCGTGGCCGAACGGGAGCGTTCGCGGGGTCGTTCCGGTGGCGATCACCAGGCCGTCGTAAGCGATCTCCTCGCCGTTCGACAGCGCGACCGTGCGAGGGGCGAGGTCCAGTCCGCTCGCGGCACTTCCGAGTTTCAGCTCGATGTCGTGGTCCACGTACGCGGAATCGGGCCGCAGCAGCGTCCTCTCCGGCTCCCACGTGCCCGCCAGGACCTGTTTGGACAGTGGCGGCCGGTCGTAGGGGAGCGCCTTCTCGTCGCCGACCAGGGTGAGCCTGCCGGTGTAGCCCTCGCGGCGCAGCGTCTCGGCGGTGGTGACGCCGGCCGCCGAAGCGCCGACGACGACCACCTGGTGAAGAGGTCCCACTACTTGTCCACCACGATCGCCAGCGCCGGGCACAGCAGGGCGGCGTGTTCGGTGGCCGCCTCCAGTTCCGCGGGTGGGCTCTCCAGCAGCAGGACCACCATGCCGTCCTCGTCGCGCTGGTCGAACACGTCCGGCGCCGCGAGCACGCACTGGCCCGCGCCCACGCAGGCGTCCACGTCGATCCGGACCTTCATCGGTTGTCCTCGCGGTCCCAGGTCACGGGCAGCGAGCGCACGCCGTAGACCAGCGCGTCGTTCTTGAACTCGACGTCCTCGAACGGAACCGCGAGTCGCAGCGTCGGGATGCGCTGGTGCAGCCGGGCGAACACCTCCTGCAGCTCGACCCTGGCCAGCTGCTGGCCGAGGCACTGGTGGATGCCGTAGCCGAACGCCAGGTGCGCGGTCGCTTCACGCTTCAGGTCGATGCGGTCGGGGTCGGGGAACACCGACTCGTCCCGGTTGCCTGCCGACAACGCGGCCACGAGCCATTCCCCGGCCTTGATCGTCTCGTCGCCGATCGTCACGTCGCCGGTGGCCTGGCGCAGCACCCCGAACTGCACGATCGACAGGTACCGCAGCATCTCGTCCACGGCGGTGCCCGCGAGTCCGGGGTCGGCCCGCAGCGCGGCCAGCTGATCGGGCTGGCGCAGCAGGGCCAGCGTGCTCAGGCCGATCATGTTGGCGGTGGTCTCGTGCCCGGCGATCAGCAGGGTGATGCCCAGGGTGACCAGTTCCTCGACTGACAGCTCCTGGCCGTTCTCCCGGGCCCTGACGATCAGCCTGCCCAGCAGGTCGTCGCTCGGCGCCGCCAGCTTGGTCAGCACCAGCTGGGTCATGAACCCGACGACCTCCAGGTTGGCCTGCTCCAGCGCGGCGGGGTCGCTGTTCGTGCCGATCAGCACCGCGGTCTGCTCCTGGAACCGGTCGCGGTCGTCGTAGTCCACGCCCAGCAGCTCGCAGATCACCAGTGACGGGATCGGCAGCGCGAAGTCCGCCACCAGGTCGACCGGCCCGGTCCGCGCCAGCAGCGCGTCGAGGTGGTCGTCGACCAGTCCCTGGATGTAGGGGCGCATGGCCTGGATCCGCTTGACGGTGAACTCCGGCGTCAGCAGGCGCCGCAACCGGGCGTGGCCGGGGCCGTCCATGTTCAGCAGGCTGCCGGGCGCCACCGGGCGGTCGAGCAGGCCGCCTGCCACGACGTGCGTGGACGGGGCGGCGTGCGAGCTGAGGTTGGGATCGCCCAGCATCGCGCGCACGTCGGCGTACCGGCTGACAACGCGGGCCTCGACGCCGACCGGACAAGCCAGCGAGACCGTGCCCTCCTGAGCGCGCAGTTCGGCGTACTCGGCGGGCGGATCGAACGGGCAGCCGGAGTCGCGTGCGGTCGGGAACCGAGAAAATATGGCAGTCGCTGTCATGTGACTGAGGCTGCCAGATGACATGACGTGCCGCAACCGTGTGTCATATGGCAGTGACTGCCAAGTGGCAGTGCTACCGTTCGCGGGAGACGGGCAGGGAGGTGCGCTGTGGGCTTGCGCGAGACGAAGATGGAACGCACCCGGAGGTTCATCGCCGAGTCGGCGTTCGACCTGTTCGTCGCGCAGGGGTACGACGACACCACCATCGAGCAGATCGCCGCCGCGGCCGAGGTCGGCACGCGAACGCTCTACCGCTACTACTCCACCAAAGAGGCGCTGGTCGTCAGCTTCGTGGAGAACGGCCTCGACGCGGCGATGGACGCCTTCCTCGCCCAGCCGGACGAGACGCCGCTGTCCGAAGCGCTCTACGCCGTCGTCGACAGCGTCGAGCAGACGATCGAGGCGAACTCGGCGCGCCTGCTCGCGCTGTACGACATCTTCGACAAGACCACGGGGTTGCGGGCCGGCCTGGCCGACCTGTGCTGGAGCTGGCGTCAGCGGCTGGCCCAGGAGATCCTCCGGCGGGAGAGCGGGACCGGGGACGTGTTGCACGCCGCGCTGACCGCCGCGAGCACCATGAACGTGATCGAGGTCGTCGTGCAGACGTGGACCGCGAGCGGTGGTCAGGTCGACGTCACGGACATCACCCGCGAGACGCTCAAGCTGTTGCACACCAAGGTGATCCCGTTCCCCAGCCCCGCGGCTCCCTAGGGCTCCGGAAGGATCTCGACGAACCCGTCGGTTCCGTTCACCCTGATCCGCTGACCGTCCTGGATCGTCCGGGTGGCCTGGTCGACGCCGACGACCGCGGGCAGCCCGTACTCCCGCGCGATCACCGCGCCGTGCGTCATCATGCCGCCGACTTCGGTCACCAGGCCCGAGATCGCCACGAACAGCGGTGACCAGCTCGGGTCGGTGTAGGCGGTGACGAGGATGTCGCCCGGCTCCAGGTCGGCGTCCGCCACGTTCAGGACGACCCGGGCCCGTCCTTCGACGGTCCCGCCGGAGACGGCCACGCCGGAGAGCGCACCTTCCGGAAGGTCGTCGCGCCGGTAGCTCCCGCTGATGGCCTCGCCGTCGGAGGTGAGCACGCGCGGGGGAGTGAGCACCTCGAACGACCTGAAGGCCTCCCTGCGCTCGCGGATGACCTCACCGTAGCCCTGGCCGGTGCGCGTCAGCTCGTGAAGTTCCTGCAGCGTGAGGAAGAAAGCGTCCTCTTCGGACTCCAGCAGGCCTGTGCCGGTGAGGCGTTCGGCCTCTTCCAGCAAGGCGACCTTGTAGACGAGGTAGCGGCTGATCATCCCGTACTTCGGGTACTCGCGATAGCCGATGAACGTCCGCACGCGGTCGATCATCCGCTTGGTGTCGGCGGCCTTCTGCTCGCCGTCGGGAAGGACGAGCAGGCGTTCCAGGACTTCCTGCTCCTTCTTCCACGCCTCCTGCCGGCCCTGCTCGAAGCGGTGCCCGGCGGCACCCTGCTCGAAGTTCCTGACGTTCGTGAGGATCATGGGCAGGAGTGCGGCGGGGTTCTCGCTCCACCGCGTCCTGGTGATGTCGATCTCGCCGACGCAGCGCATGCCGTACTTGCCGAGGTAGTCCTGGATCGCGTCGCGTGCCTCCGAACCGCCGGGGAGCCCGGGTAGTTCGTCGAGGAAGTCGTCGCCGGCGCTCTGCAGGAACGCGACGACCTCGGGGTGCGGGCGGATCACGTCCGCGACGTCGAGCAGCGCCAGTCCCATCTCGGACGTGACGTTGTGCGGAGCGGACAGCGTCAGCGTGTCGGCGGCGTTCTTCTCACCGAGCCACTCGCACAGGTTCTCGTTGAGCCACCACGTCGCCTGCATTCCGGCCATGATCACCTGGTTGCTGCGCGGGTCGAACAGGATCCGGCGCAGCTCCTCGAAGTCCTCGATGACGAACTCGAGCAGCTCCGGTCCGGACTTCCCCCGGATCTCGCGCTTCAGCACGGCGACGGACGCCTCGGCGTTCCCGATCAACTCGGTGACGAGGTCCGGATCGGTCTCGATCTCGGCCTGCGCGGTGCCGGGGAACGACGGTCCGGACCCGTCGCCCGGCGGGACGAAGCCGGTGCGGCCCAGGACGGTGCGCAGGGCGTCGCCCATCAGCGGATCGGACCTGTCCGCGACGTCCAGGAACGCGGCGCTGCTCCGGGGCGTGGCGAGGATCGGGGTGACGTCGACGAAGAGCCGCCCTGCCGCGACCGCCATCGGCCTGGGCGTCGTCGACTGCCACACGGAGAGGCCCAGCGGCTTCATGGCGTCGGTCATCATCTGCTGATGGCCGACCGAGACGTAGACGTGGTTGTCGTCGTCGCTGGTCTCGGGAATGGGGAACAGCGTCGTGATCGGCCTGCTCTGGACGATCTGGAACTCGTCGCCTGCCAGGCACCACTCGATGTCCTGGGGCCTGCCGAAGTGCTCCTCGATCCGCCGGCCGAGCCGGGTCAGGCGCACCACCTGCGCGTCCGTCAGCGTCGGCTGCTCGGTGGCGACCGTCCTCTCGATGATCTCGTCGTCGAGGACGCGGTACACTTCCGCGTTCACCAGACCGGACACAAAGGACTCGCCGAGCCCGGGAACGGCCTCCACACAGGAGATGCGGCGGCTGGACGTGACGGGGTCGGCGGTGAAGAGGACGCCGGCCGAGTCCGGGAAGACCATCTGCTGCACGACGACGGCCATCCGCACCTTGCGGTGGTCGAAGCCGTTGTGCAGCCGGTAGGTCACCGCGCGCTCGGTGAACAACGAGGCCCAGCACCGGCTGACGTGCCGCAGGACCTCCGCCGTCCCCACGACGTTCAGGTACGAGTCCTGCTGGCCCGCGAACGACGCCGTCGGCAGGTCCTCCGCAGTCGCGCTCGACCGGACCGCGCAGGAGGTTCGCTCGCCGAGCCGCTCCAGCGCGTCCGTGATCGCCGCCGTCACCTCGCCGGGCACGACGAGCCGCTCGATCTCCTGCCGCACCTCCGCACTCCGCGCGGCGATCTCCTCGCGGTCGTCCGCGGTGAGGAGTGCCAGCCGGTCCAGTCGCTCGCCGATCGACGGCGCCTGGCGCAGAACCCGGTCGAACGCGTCCGTCGTCACGCAGAAGCCGGGAGGCACCTGGACGCCCCCGATTCGGGTGACCTCTCCCAGGTGCGCTCCTTTGCCGCCGCAGAGCGAAATCCGCGTGTCGTCGACTTCGGCGAGACCGACCACATAGCCGCTCATCCGGTCATTTCCCCCGATTTCTCGTCTCGCGCACTGGCACGAGCTTGGCGTCAGGCGGGAGATTCTGCGCGACGAACGGGGTCTTGCCGCAAGCCCAGGGGTGCGCTATATGTTGAAGTGGGGAGAGGGGATCTCCCCATTCTTCGTCTCCGGCAATCGTTCACTCGGCCGGGTACACCTGGCGCCGTCGAGGGCTTGCCGGCGATGTCCGGCTCTAGCCTTGTCCGCCGTGGGTTCTGGTAGAAGGTGGAGCGCGGCAGGGTTGACGTTGGTGGTCGCTCTGGCCTTGACGCAACCGGCTCGGGCGGACGAACGGCCTCTGCTTCCCGACCTCCGCCAGGCACCGGTCGGGTGTGCGGGTGGCTACGGTGGCGATCCCTCGCTGTGCCGCGACTGGGACGTCTGCCTGGTCGCCGATGCCAAGGCGCCCAACGGGGAGTGCGTGACGTCCGGCGAGATCCGGGCCGTCCGGATCCGGTTCACCACCGCGATGGACAACGTGGGCGAAGGCCCGTTGATGCTGCACGGCCGCCGGTCCGACCGGAACTCGGACGAGATGTCGGTGCGTCAGGCGTTCCAGACTTCGCGCGGCGGGCCGATTCCCGGCTCGTACGACGAAGCCCGGCGCGCCACCACCACGTCGATGTACTACGAGCCGACGCCCACGCACCTGCACTGGCACCTCATGGGGTTCGCACGGATGCAGTTGCGCACGCCTGGTGGCAGAACGGTGGTCGCCGACCGCAAGAACGGCTACTGCCTGGGAGACCGGTACCGGACCGCCGACGCGGGCGGGCTGCCCGATCCAACGAGCCCGGAGGGGCAGCTCGCCGAACGTCTGAAGAAAAGCAACTGCGGCAGGAACGACCCCGGCGCCACGGAGATGTTCGAGGGCATCTCGGTCGGCAGCGGCGACGACTACCGCAAGGGCGTCGACTTCCAGTGGCTCGACCTCACCAACGTCACCTCCGGAACCTACGACCTGGTCAACACGGTCAACTCCGACCGCACCCTCGCGGAGTCCCGCTACGACAACAACTCCTCGTCGATCTCGATCTCGGTGCAGTGGCCGGGCGGGGCGAAGCGGCGGCCCGCGGTGATCACCGAGGCCCCCGCCGTCACGTTGCTGCGGAGCTGTCCGGGGCAGGAGCGGTGCTCGGGGCAGCTCCGGACGGACGACCTGCTCGCCCGCGCCCGCAGTGGTCCGATCCCCGAACCCGCGCCGGGCAGGCCGGAGTGCGGAACGGATGAGCCGGGCTGCTGCTGTTGCGCCTGCCGCTGACCCGGTACCGGCCTACCTCTCGATCGTCCAGGTCCCAATCGCGTCCAGCAGGTGATCGATCATCTCGTCGGTGACCGGGCGGCGCTCGAACATGCTCCGGAAGACCAGGGGGCCGATGAGGATCGCCGGAGCGTCGGGGAGGTCGGCCGACGGCTGAAGCTCGCCGGTCCGGGTCGCCGAGTCCAGGGCCGTGCCGAGCTGGCCGCTGATCGTGGCGATGAGTTGCTCGCGTCGCGCGGCCGCGTCGGGCTCGTCCAGTGGTCCGTGGAACAGCGCCGCGGTGACCGCCTGCACCTCGGGCAGGGCCAGTTCGCCGGCGAGTGTGCGCATCTGCCGCGCCAGCCACGGGCGGACGGGCGGGACGGGGTCTCGGAAGAACGGCATCCGGACGCCGGCCATCGTGTCGTCGAGCAGCATTCTCGGCTGCGGCCAATGGCGGTACACGGTCGCGCGCCCGACTCCCGCGCGTTTGGCGACGTTCTGGTGGGTGACCGCGGCCGGGCCCTCCTCGCGGAGGAGATCCCTCGCGGCGGAGAGGATCGCCTCGCGGCTGCGGGTGATGCGCGGGTCGGTGGAGTCGGCCATGGCGACATCTTATGAGACAACTTGACTCAGAAGCACGCAGGACGGCAGAGTGGAACTTATGAGACACAGTGACTCAGAAGTTTCCCGGTTGGTGGTCCTCGGTGCGAGCGGTGGCACCGGACGGGCTGTCGTCGACGTCGCGCTGCGAGCCGGGCACGCCGTCACGGCCGTCGTGCGCCGCGGCGACGCGATTCCGCCCGCACCCGGTCTGACCGTGGCGGTGCTACCGGTGCTGACCGATCTGGCCCACGTCGTCCGCGGCCAGGACGCGGTCATCAGCGCGCTCGGCACCAGTGACCGCGGCCCGTCCACGGTCTGTTCGGACGGCATCCGCGCCACGTTGCTCGCGATGAAGGAGACGGACGTGCGCCGCCTCGTCGCCGTCAGCGCACACGGCGCGGCGGAGAGCCGTGACCGGTCGCTGTACTCCCTGCTGCTCTGGGCGTCGGTCAAGCACAAGATGCGGGACAAGGAGGTGATGGAGGCGCTGATCCGGCAGTCCGATGTGGACTGGACGATCGTTCGGCCGCCCGCGCTGAAGGACACCCCGGCGACCGGCGACTACCGCACCGGCAACGATCTGCGCGTCACCGTGACGTCCTCGGTGTCGCGCGCCGACCTGGCCGACTTCCTCGTGCGCGAGGCCGTGCGACCGGCGTTCGTCCGCCAGACCCCGGGGATCGCCGCATGAACGTCCACAGTGGCCGGACCGACCTGAGCGGCCAGGTCGCGCTGGTGACCGGTGGCGCCGGCGGAATGGGCAGGGTCATCACCGCGGAACTGGTCCGCGCGGGCGCCCACGTCGTCATCACGAGCCGCGACAGGGATCGCGGGGAGGCCCTGCGGCGCGAGATCGGCGCCGACCGGGTGGAGGTGCTCACCGGCGACCTGGGCGTACGCCGCGACCTGCACCGGATCGCCGCCGAGTTCTCACGACGCCACGACAGGCTGCACCTGCTGGTCAACAATGCCGGGGCGCACTACCGCGACCGGCGGCTGACCGCCGACGGCGTGGAGGCGCACCTGGCCGTGAACCACCTGGCCGGGTTCACGCTCACGTACCTCCTGCACGACCGGCTCCGGGCCGCCGCGCCCAGCCGTGTCGTCAACGTCGTCTCGGCGACCATGTCCGACACCCGCTCGGTGCCGCTGCCCGGCAGGCCTCGGCCGGTCTCGCTCGACCTCAACGGCGTCACCGACCTGCGTGAGCTCAATCCCGCCGAGGGCTTCGCCCCGTTCACCGCCTACGCGAGGGCCAAGTTGCTGAGCACGATCTGCGGCTACGTCTTCGCCGACCGGTGGCACGACGAGGGCGTGACGGTGAACGCCGTGCACCCCGGGATCGTGAGCACGAGCATCGTCGACGACATCACGCCTGCCGCGCTCAGGCCGTTCCGGTCACTGATCCACAGTCGTCTGCTGACACCGGAAGCCGGTGCGGAGGCGGCACTGCGCTTGGCCACGGATCCCGGCCTCGCGACCGTGACGGGCCGCTACTACGTGCGGGACAAGGAGGAACGGTCGCCCCGCGTGTCCTACGACCCCGCCACGCGCGCCAAGGCCTGGCAGCTCAGTGCCGGCTGGGCAGCGCTCGGTGGCTGAGGCCGGTGCCGGGAACGATCAGAACTGTCGGTGCCCCGCGTTACGGTGCCGCCGTGAATCCCAGGAACGTGAAGATCCTCGACCAGATCCGCTCCGAGGCGCTCGCGCGGAGGATTCCGGAACCCGATGTGGAGCGGTGGATGGAGCTCGTCCGCCCCTCCACGCTCCTGACGCTGGACGGGGACGGGCCGGTCGTGGGCCGGTTCGGCGGTCCGATCATGCTGCCCGCCGATGTCGAAACCCAGGAGTACCCGCTGGTCGCCACCATCGACTGCGCCGCTCTTCCCCGGGAAGCGACGGATCTTCCGCTGCCGTCCGACGGCAGGCTGCTGTTCTTCGGCTATCCGGAGGAGCACGGCATGGGCGAGGTCGTGTACGTGCCGGAAGGCGCGGTCGTCGTGGAACGGGAGCTGGATCCTTCGTCCTATCCGGCCTGCGGTGATGATTTCGCGGAGAACCACGACGAGTTCCCCCAAGGCCACATCCACCTGACGGCAGACGTGTCCCTGCCCTTCGTCGGCACGGTCGCCGCGCCGTCACCCGTCTACCTCGTGCCGATGCCGGGGCATCCCCATTCCGAGGCGCTGGCTCGGGTGTGGGCGGACCAGTGGGGCGAAGCGACCCTGGTGCTGGGCGGATACGGCACGGACTGCAACGGCTGTGACGCGACCGAGATCGCCGTCCTCTGCGCGGCCGCCGACGAGAAGGCGGAACGATGGCCCGGCGCTGGCACGCCGTCGTCCGACGCCGGCGACTGGGTCCTGTTGCTGGAGTTCAACGTCTGCCGGTCAGGCGGTGGCGCCGCCATCTTCTGGGTGATCCAGCGAGAAGACCTGATCGCACAACGCTTCGACCGCACCCAGGTCCTCGTGGACTGGAATCCCTGAGACCGAGTTCGGCGGGCGCGAGCGCGAGTGAGAACGGCCTTCACTCGCGCTCGCGCCGGGTGCTCAGCTCACACGCAGGCGTAGAACCGCGTCAGGCTTTCCTGCGGGAACCACTCGTTGACCGCGCAGTGGTAGACCCTGCCGGTGGCTTCCTCGTGGATGTCGACGTACTCGGAGTACCAGGCGTCGGACTCCCGGCCGCCCTTGCCCAGGCTGATGTAGCCGATGGTGCCGAACGACGGATGCTTGTGCGGGCCGGACGTCCACGTCTCGCCGCGGCGGAAGTCCCTGTCGATCTGCATCGGGTCGGACTTGCCCTCGGTGCCGAACATCGTCACCCGGACGGCGTCCTCGGTGTCCGCGTTCGGCAGGTTGCCGGTGCGGAAGGTGAGGTAGTAGGTGCTGATGCCGTCGGCCGAGGCGGGCACGACCGTCGTGAGCGTGCCGAGGACGGCCAGTGCTGCGCAGAGCAGCACACTGCGGATCTTCATCTTCTCTCTTCCTGTCGACGAAAACCGTGACGCCGATACGGTCGCGGGGGACGGTGGTCGTTCAGTGGCCATCCGGCGGCCGCCTAAGCTGGCGATCATGACGAAGCGCCAGTGGACCGCCGACGACCTTCCCGACCTCACCGGTCGCACCGTCGTGGTGACCGGTGCGGGCAGTGGGGTGGGCCGTGGCACGGCGACCGCCTTCGCCGCGGCAGGGGCGCGCACGGTGCTCGCGGTGCGCGACGTCGCCGCGGGGGAACGGGCCGCGGCAGCGATGGCCGGCACCACCGAGGTTCGTGAACTGGACCTGGCGAACCTGGCGTCGGTGCGCGCGTTCGCCGAGGGCTGGCAGGGCTCGCTCGACGTGCTGGTCAACAACGCCGGGGTGGCGATGACCCCGTTCGGTCGCACGGCGGACGGGTTCGAGCTGCAGTTCGGCACCAACCACCTCGGCCACTTCGCGCTGACCAACCTGCTGCTGCCCTCGATCACCGGCCGTGTGGTGACCGTGGCCTCCGGCGCGCACAAGGCGGGCGTGCTCGATCTCGACGACCTGGACCTCGCCCGTTCCGGCTACACCCCGGTGAAGGGCTACGGCCGGTCGAAGCTGGCGAACCTGCTGTTCACCCTGGAACTGGAACGGCGCTGCCGCGAGGCCGGGTCGTCCGTGCGCGCGCTGTCCGCGCACCCCGGCTACTCGGCGACGAACCTGGGCACCAAGGGCCGCAACCGTCATCTGGTCAAGATCGTGCACCTGGCCGGGCGTTACCTCGCGCAGACCGAGGCGCAGGGCGCGTTGCCGTCGTTGTACGCGGCGACCCAGGACCTGCCGGGTGCCAGTTACGTCGGCCCGGACGGACGGTTCGAGCTGCACGGCCACCCCGCGCTGGTCGGCCGGTCGGCGGCGGCCAGTGACCCGGTGCTGGCGCGGCGGTTGTGGGAGGCGTCGGAGCGGCTCACCGGGGTGAGCTTCCCGCTGGCCGCGAAGTCCTGAGCCCGGCGTTCGGTCACCACTGTCCGATGAGGACAGAAAAGATGACCCCGCGCCGCGCTCTCGCGGTACGGGGCCACCTGGGTGGAGGAGTCCGTGCGGCTCGCTGTTCGTTGCGCCCGTGCGCTTGGTGGCGTCAGTCGAGCCCGCCACCGTGGGGTCGGCTTGACGGTGCGAGCGGTCGGCCGGACGTGCTCCTGCTGTTCACCGTTTCCACGCATCACCTGCCTTCCGCGACGGAGGGGAGCGCTGCCGAGCCGCTCTGCCGATCGGGACGCGGTCCTGTCCGTGTGGCCGGACCACGTTCCGGTGCGGCGTCGAAGGGATCGGCCGGCGTGGAGCCGGGGAAGGCGGTGGCTCTCCCCAGCTCGCTTCGATGATCGCGTCGAACTCGGCGCGCACCAGGTCCTCGTCCTCGCACACCAGCGCGAGGAACTCCTCGTCCAGCGTCCGCGCGACCACGACGACTCCCGGTCAGGCGTCGATCTGCTTGACGTCCTGCTCGGTGTTCGTGATCGCGATCTTGCGTGGCTTGGCCTTCTCCAGCACCGGAATGCGCAGGGTCAGCACACCCGCGTCGTAGGCGGCCTGGATGCGTTCGGTGTCGAGTGTGTCGCCGAGGAACAGCTGGCGGGAGAACACGCCCAGCGGTCGTTCCGCGACCTGCATCTCGGCGTTGTCGCCCGTGATGGTCGGCCTGCGCTCCGCCTTGACGGTCAGCACGTTGCGTTCGACGTCCAGCTCGATCGCGTCCGCGGACACGCCCGGCAGATCGAACGCCACCACGAACTCGTCGCCCGCGCGGTAGGCGTCCATCGGCATCGCCGTGGGCCGTGACCACGTGCCCGGCCCGGTGAACACCTGCTGCGCCAAGCGGTCCAGCTCCCGGAACGGGTCAGTGCGCATCAACATCCGGCACCTCCTCGATGTTTTCGACTGCTGTCAACGCGCACCACTGTTGTAGCATGTCATCGGAACGATGACAAGACGAATGTCGTCGAAAGGATGACAACATGGCGATCGGCGACTACGAGGCGCTCCGTGCGGCCACGAGCGAGGACGCGGACCTCAGCTCGACCCAGGTGCTGGCCGCGCTGGTCCTGCTGCGCGAACTGCGAGCCGAGCTGACGGACTGGGAACCCCAGCTGATCGCCGCCGCCAGAGAGCTCGGCACGAGCTGGGCGGAGCTGGCGCCCGCGCTCGGGGTGGCCAGCCGTCAGGCCGCGGAACGCCGCTACCTGCGCCTGCGACCGTCCGATCTCGACGGTGCGACGGGCGATGAGCGCGTGCAGGCCGAACGCGACCGCCGTGCTGGTGATCGCGCGATATCGCGGTGGGCCAGGGACAACTCCGGTTCGCTGCGCAGCCTCGCCGGACACGTCGGCGAGGTGGATCCGGCCGTTCGGGAGGCTCTGGCCGAGAACGACGCCGCGCGGTTGCTCGGCCCGCTGGCGGACGCCCACGACCAGGTCCGGACGACGGACCCCGCGCTGGCCGACCGGATCGCGGCGGTCGCCGCGCAGACCGACCAGGTGCGCCGCGACACCCAGAACCGCCGGTCAGGGCTCGGCTAGCTCTGGCTTCACACGTGGGTGTGAGATGGCTTGTCGTTGCGGCGCCGAGCTTTCTGCCGCCGTTTCCGGTCGAGCAGCCACATGACGGGCGACGCCGAGAGTCCGTGCACGAGGATCGAGCCGATCACGACGAGCGCGACGACCCGCCAGAGCGCGTCCTGTTCCGCGAACCGGCCTGCCTGCAGGGCGTAGACGAGGTAGAACAGCGATCCGACGCCGCGCACGCCGAAGAACGAGATGACGGCTCGTTCCCGAGGGCCGGACCTGCCTCCGAGCAGGCCGATCCAGCCCGTCAGCGGTCGCACCACCAGGAGGACCGCGGCGGCCACACCGATCTCCGCCCACGTGGTCCCGGACAGCAGACCGGTGGCCGCGGCGCCGCCCAGCAGGAAGACGATCACCACGGTCAGCATGCGCTCGGCCTGCTCGACGTACTGGTGCAGGACCTGGTGGTAGCCGTGACGGTGTTCGCCCGCACGGATCGCGCAGGCGCACACGAAGACGGCGACGAACCCGTAGCCGTTGATCAGCTCGGTGATGCCGTAGGCGAGGAAGGTCGCCGCGAGGGCGACGAACCCTTCCGCGTGCTCGGCCAGGCGGAACTTCTTCGACGGAGCCGAGAAGAACAGCTTGCCGAGCGCCCAGCCGATGAGCAGGCCGACGGCCAGCCCGGAGAGCAGCCGCCAGAGCACGTCCACCGCGAGCCAGCGGCCGAACCACTCCGAGGGCGCGGCTCCGGCGAGGCTGATCGCGATGGCGGCGTAGGTGAACGGGAAGGCCAGACCGTCGTTCAGGCCGGCCTCCGAGGTGAGCGCGAACCGTGCCTCGTCCTCGTCGGACTCCGGGTTCTCCGCCGGTTCGGCGACCTGGACCTCGCCCGCCAGCACGGGATCTGTCGGGGCGAGGGCAGCCGCGAGAAGGACGGAGGCCGCGACGCCGAGCCCGAGCGCGCCCCAGCCGAGCAGGCCGACGCCGAGCATCGACAACGGCATGGTGATGGCCAGCAGACGCCAGGTGCTCGCCCAGCCGCGCAGGCTCACCACGCGGTTGAGCGCGAGGCCTGCGCCCATCAGCGAGATGATCACGCAGATCTCGGTCAGGTGCAGCAGCAGGCCGCTGTGTTCGCCGGGGTCGGGTGCGGGCAGCGGCTCGACCACGGAGAACGTCAGCGCGCCCGCGCCGAGGAAGAGCATCGGCATGGAGATCGGTGCGCGGTCGAGCAACCGGGGTAGGAGAGCGGCGGCCAACGTCGCCAGGCCCGCGCCGGTGTACAACAGGGGGCCGGGATCCACTGTGTGCCTCTCGTTCGACCGTCGAAACGCACAGGTACCCGTTAGGTACAAGGCCGAACCTGAAAGCCACTCGCAGTGGTCGTCGTACTCCGGAGTTGTCTCTCCCGTCACCCCGAACCGGTGTGGCGGGCGCCGGAACGAACCGAGCTGGCGAGATCGTCGTCGAGGGTGACCCGCACCAGCGCGGCGGACAACCGCGCGAAATCGTTCTGCGGGACCAGTTCGGCCAGACCTTCCGCGGTGCCGGGTAGACCGAGCGTTCGAGCGCCCTTCACAGCCCGATCGTCGAAGTACGGGCCCAGTTCGGGCCACACCTGCTGTGCCTCGCGGCAGAAGATGTCCGCACCGACCGGGCCCAGCCGCGGTGTTTTCGTGATCAGGTCGCGAATCCCGGGCACACTGCCGCCGGCTTCCCGCCGCAACCGCCGAAGGTCGCCGCGGTACTCGTCGAGCAGCAGTTGTGCGCCCTCGCCGAGCGCGGTGGCGGTGCTCTCGTCGTACCGCACGTATCCGGCTCTGCCCAACGCGTCCACCCGCTGTTGCCACGTCGTCCTGCTGGCCCGGCTCGCCGTGGTGCAGCCCGCTTTCGCCAGCTCACGCGAGGCGGCCACGGCGATGTCCGCGCGGATCCGGGTGGAGAGCAGCACGCTGAGCACGAGCAACCGGTAGAGCGGCGCCGGTGTGTCGGCGAGGCGGATGCCTGCCTCACTCGCATACGTGCGGCCCGCCTGGTCCAGCAACCTTCGCAGTACTTTCCTGTTCTCGGTCACGCGACAGGGCTACCCGGTCGTGCGCGATGCCATGTCAGAAAGTCCCGTACTCCACTGTGGAAACAACAGTCATCTGGCCGGCCCTGTCAGCGCCTCCGCCAGCGTCGGATGGACTCGGAACACGCTTTCCATGCCGGAGTAGTGGAGAGTTCTGAGCACGGGCGCCCTGTCCGCCACCACCCGGAGATCCGCCGCCTGCCGGTGGGCCGCGAGCAGTGCGCCGATGCCGGAGGAGTCGAAGAACGTCACCTCGCGCAGGTCCACGACCAGCTTGACGGGTGACTGGGCCAGTTGCGTCGTGAGCTCCGCGCGGAGCAACGGCGCGGTGGCGATGTCCACCTCGCCTGTGACGGCGACGACCGGAACACCGTCCTGCCGCGAACCCCACACCGAGCAGACGGGCGTACGGGGCGTGAGCTCTGCCTCTATCACGGTGACTCCACTCTGTGGTGGTGGGACGTTCACCGAGCTGCTTGCTGAACCCGACAGGCGAACCGCTGGACCTTTCGTCCAAGGTAGGCGATCCCGGCACTGCCCACAACGCGGGGCGAAGGGTTTTGCGGCGTCTGGCAGAGTTGGGGCATCAGCAGCGCCGCATCGGCCGCCTGCGACCGGTGCCGGGATCGCCTACGGTGGGCCAGGGGTTCAGCAGTGCAGCGCCCGGTCAGCCCCAATCGCCGTCATCGGTGTTCCACCGGACGGGAAGGAGACGATCCGAGGTGCCGCAGATGCCCCCCACTGCCGAAGACTGGAATCTCGACCGGACCAGGTTCGTGGCCGACGCCGAGAAGGCGATCGCGTCCGGCCGGGCA
Source organism: Lentzea sp. NPDC102401 (assembly GCF_044765805.1). NCBI lineage: Bacteria > Bacillati > Actinomycetota > Actinomycetes > Pseudonocardiales > Pseudonocardiaceae > Lentzea > Lentzea sp. NPDC102401. The sequence continues at coordinate 182,908 of NZ_JBIWKS010000017.1, forward strand.
CCCACGCGGGATCACGGAGCGCCGCTCGGGCCGCTGGCCCAGCAGTTCGCGACCCTGACGTACTCCCTGCTCGACGCCACCACGGCAGGGGAGGTGCTGCAGCAGGTCGTCGATGCCGCGGTGAGGGTCGTGCCCGGCGCGGACCTGGTCAGCGTCACCCTGCGGTCCCGGAACGGGAAATTCCACACTCCGGTGGAGACCGACGAGGTCGCGATCGAGCTCGACCAGCTGCAGTACGACCTGCTGGAAGGTCCCTGCCTCGACGTCGCGGATCCGGCGGGCCCCGCCGTCGCGTCGGCGCCGGACCTGTCCGTCTCGTCGGCCTGGGCCCGGTTCGGCCCGGCGGCGGCCGAACGCGGCATGGGCGCGGTGTTGTCGACGGCGTTGCTGCCCGACGCCCAGGCACCGCGGCTGTCCGGTGCGCTGAACATCTACTCCCGTCAGCGGCACGGCCTCGACCAGACGGACCAGGCGGTCGCGTTGCTGCTGGCCACGCACGCGTCCCTGGCGCTGGCGCACACCGAGGCCGTCGACGCCTCCACCCTGCAGGCCGAGCAGCTGCGCCGGGCGATCAACTCCCGTGACGTCATCGGACAGGCCAAGGGCATTCTCATGGCCCGTCGCGGAATGAACGCCGACGAGGCGTTCGACCTGCTGCGCCACTCCTCCCAGCACCTCAACGTCAAGCTCGTCGAACTCGCCGAGACCATCGCGAGCCGCCACAACGAGCTGGATCTGCCCTGACCCGCTGACGCGGTGAAATGCGAAGACCGGGCGGGGTTCGTAGGCTGAGACCCGACCCATGACCGGCGGCCAGAGGAAAGCTGTTGGACGGGCAACGCAGAGACCGGCTCGTAGAGCAGGTGCTCAAGTGCACGACGGCATCGGGGCGTGCGGAACTGGGGCAGGCCCTCAGTTCTGTGTGCGTGCGTGTGCTGCCAGACGTCGACGGTGCTGCGCTGGCCTTCTACAGCGGCTCCCGTGTTCAGGAACTGGTCGGCGCCAGCGATCCGTGGGCCGCGGGCATCGAGGAAGCGCAGTACATGCTGGGTGAGGGGCCGGGCTTCGCGGCGGTCGCCGCACACGGGCCCGTGCTGGTTCCGGACCTGACCGTCAACGAGGTGCGGTGGCCCGTGTTCGCGGGGGCCGCGAGGGGTGAGGGGCTCGCGGCCGCGTTCTTCTTCCCGCTGCGGATCGGCGCGATGCTGCTCGGCACGCTCGGGCTGTACCGCCGCCGGCCCGGCGTGCTGCCCGCGGAGTTCGTCTTCGAGGCGGCGTTGCTGGCCGATCTGATCTCCCACAGGCTGCTCCTGCAGAACGACAGGATGTCAGTCGCGGAACGGTTCTGGATGGAGACGTCGTATCAGGACGTCAACATGGCGACCGGCATGCTGGCCGTCCTGCTGCGGATCAGCCTGGAGGACGCGTTCCTGCGGTTGCGGGCGCACGCCTTCGCCGCGGGCAGGTCGGTGCTGGACGTGGCCGCGGACGTGCTGGCCCGGCGCCTTCCCCTCGACCGGCTGACCGACTGACCCGCCGCCGACCCGTGGTGCGCGCCAGCCGCCGTCCGGTCTAGGTTCGTACCCTGATGCCGGATCGGGTTGGGCTGACCGCGCGACCGCTGGGTTTGAGGACGGGTGTTGGACGGGCAGCGTCGGGATCGGCTCGCGCGGGCGGTGGAGGAGTTCACGTCCGCGGTCTTCGGGCGCGCCGGGCTGGCGCGGGCGTTGTGCACCGCGTGCGTGCATGTTCTGTCCGGTGTGGACGCCGCGGCGCTGACCTTGCGCGCCAGCGCTCGCGCCGAGGAGATGGTCGGCGCCAGTGACGAGTGGGCGGCCCGGCTGGAGGAGATCCAGTACACCCTGGGGGAGGGGCCGGGCGTGTTGGCGTTCCGGGAGGCCGCGCCGGTGCTGGTGGCAGACCTGGGCGAGGATGGTGTGCGGTGGCCGGCTTTCAGTGCGGCGGCCTCGGCGGAGGGTCTCGCGGCGATGTTCGCGTTCCCGTTGCGGGTCGGTGGGATCAGGCTCGGCACGCTCGATCTGTACCGCCGCCGCGCCGGTGGCCTGACCGCGGTGGCGGACGCCGTGCTGCTGGCCGATCTGGCGACCCACGCCCTGCTCGAACAGAACGAGCAGGCCGCCGACGACCAGTTGCGGATGACGTTGTCGTATCAGGACGTGAACATGGCGACCGGGATGCTGGCGGCGCAGTTGCGGATCAGTTTGGAGGACGCGTTCGCGCGGTTGCGTGCGCACGCCTTCTCGTCTGGCCGTTCGGTGCTGGATGTGGCGCGTGATCTGCTGGAGCGGCGCATCCCGCTGGACCGGCTGGCGGACTGACCTGTGTCGCGAGCATCGGGCCGTGGTGGGTCGTATGCTGCGGTAGTGCCCCGCGCCCAGCATCAGATCGCCGTCACGTTGAGCGAGCTCACGGCGAGTGTGGTCGACGGTCATGACGCCGAGTCGGTCCTGCGCCTGGTCACCGCCGCGTGTGAGAGCGTGTTGTCCGCGTCCGCGACCGGGGTGTTGCTGGCGGATCCGCGTGGCGGGCTGAGCGTGGTTGCGGCGTCGGATGAGCGGGCGCGGTTTTTGGAGTTGCTACAGAGCCAAATCGCTGAAGGTCCGTGCGTGGACTGCGTGCGTCACGACGCGATGGTCGCCTGCGAGGACCTTGAGGGCGAACCCGATCGCTGGCCGGCGTTCACGCGTGCCGCTCTCGATGCCGGTTTCCGTGCGGTGCACGCGGTGCCGATGCGTCTGGCCGGCCGTGCGGTCGGCGGGCTCAACGTGTTCTACGCGGCCGTGACGCCGTGGGAGGTGTGGCAGGAACGGCTGGGTCGGGTGCTGGCGGATCTGGCGGTGCTGGGCCTGTCGCAGGACGATGATCCCGCGCGTGCGCAACGGCTGGCCGAGCAGACCCTGACGACACTGAACGACCGGGTGATGCTCGCGCACGCCATCGGCATGGTCGCGGGCGCCCTCGGCACCGGCACGGACGAAGCCCGCGGCCTCGTTCTCGGTTACGCGACGAGGAATCGCGGCCCGGTGCGTGACGTCGCCCGCAGACTCACCGGCGGAGACCTCGATCCGACGGCCCTGCTGCCGGTGTCCTAGTCGCCCCAGTCCGGATCCGCCCGTTGCTCGGCCGCGGCGTCCACGACCGCGTTCACCCGCGCGACCTCCGCCTCACATTCGGCACTGCTGCGCTGAGCGCCCAGGCGCTCCAGCACGTCGTCGCCACCCCACGCCTGCACCACACCCATGGCCTCGTGCAGCGCGGCGCGCCTCGCGATCGCGTCGACGAGGCGCTGCGCCGCGGCCGTGTCGTCGGGTGAGGTCATGCCCTCACCCTCCTCTTTCACGGAGTGGATGGCGAACTGCGAGCGGACGTCGTGCCCGGCGTCACGGCGGATCCATCCCACCGTCTCCGCCGCGGCCTTCCGGCTCGGATTCGTCTGGACCGCGGTGAGGGCCGCCGGTGTTCTCGTCGGCCACGGTGGGACGCGCGTGTTCGGTGCCGAAATCGGCGTCGTTCAGCTCGCTTTCGGCCGTCACCTCGTCGAGCTCGGGTTCTCCTTCGCGGTGCCGGGCGTCGGTCATCGGCGTTCCTCCGTTCGTCAGTGGCGGATCCAGCGCAGCACCAGCCAGACCACCATCAGCCCGGCGACGACCGCGAGGCCGGAGCGGGCCGCGACAGCCCGTTGCACGTCGCTTTGGGCGTTGAGGGCTTCCTCGTCGTGCCGTTGAGTGCTCATCGATCTCCTTGCCTGCGCGTTCCAGTCAGTGCGAGGTGACCACGCGCACCGTGTCCAAGCCGGAATCGGTGGGGTCGGGCAGGTACATGCCTGCCTCCTTGCCGCTGCGGAGGTAGTCCACCACCGGCTGGGTGATCACCTCGCCGGGCAGCGCGGCGGGCACACCCGGTGGATAGGGGCTGATCGTCTCCGCGCAGATCCGGCCGACCGCGTTCTCGATCGGCACGTGCTCGGCACTGGCGAAGAACGCGTCCCTGGGCGGCATGACCTGGTCCAGTTCGAGTTCGCCCGGATCGGGGATCTCGACCGGTTTCGTGGTGGGCAGGTCCGCGCCGAGCATGGCCTTGAGGGCGTCGACCAGCCGGCCGGTGGTCTCGGCGTCGTCGGCGACCGTGATCTGCGCGGCGATCCGCCGGTGGTCGGAGAGCCCGACGTCCACGTGGCACCGCGCGCGCAGCCACTCGGCAGCCGCGTAACCCGAGATGCCCAGGTCCCGCAGATCGATCACGATCTTCAACGGATCGTGCTCGTACGCCCTGCCGGCGCCGGTCACGTCCTCGGTGGACACGACGCGCAGGCCGAGGCGCTCCAGTCGCTGCCGCGTGTCCGCGCACAGTTCGAGTGCCCGGTCGAGTAGCTCCCTGCCGTGCTCCACCATCTGCCTGCGCCATCCGTCCAGACAGCCGTAGATCAGCGACGACGGGCTGGTGGTGTCGAGCAGGTCCGCCCGCATCGCCAGCACGCTCGGGTCGACGCGGTCGCCGCGCAGGTGGTAGACGGAGCTCTGTTCGAGCCCGGCTCCCATCTTGTGCACGGACGTGACGCAGAGGTCGGCTCCCGCGTCCATCGCCCACGCGGGCAGATCGGGGTGGAAGGGCAGGTGTGCGCCCCAGGCCTCGTCCACGACCAGCGTCTTGTCGTGCGCGTGGCAGACCTCGGCGACACCGCGGATGTCCGCGCACGTCCCGTAGTCGGTGGGCGAGATCAGCAGCATGGCCTTGGTGTCGGGCGCTTTGCGGCAGGCTTCCTCGACCTCGTCCGGTCCCGGCGGATACGCCCATTCCCACGTCGCGTCCCAGCGCGGGTGCACCCACACGGGGTGAACGCCGCTGATGATCAGCCCGGCGACGACGGACTTGTGCGCGTTGCGGGACACCAGAACGCGTTCACCCGGTGCGGCGACGGTGATGAGGCAGGTCTTCACCGACAACGAGCTGCCGCACGTGGAGAAGAACGCCCGGTCGGCGTCGACGGCGTCGGCCATCAGGTCTTCGGCGTTCGCGATGACGTTGCCGCTCATCTCCCGGTCGTCGAGCCCGTTGAGCTTGATGAGGTCGGCGCTGAAGACATCAGGCCCGAGCACCTGCAGAACTCTGGGATCCACCCCGCGGCCCTGTTTGTGGCCAGGCGGGATGAATCCGATGTGATTTTCGCGCCGGTAGCGTTCGATCGCGTCGAGCACCGGCGCCTTGCTGTGGTCCATGTCGCCCTCCGGTTCGGGTGCCCACCGGATACCCATGTCCGGTCCGAGACAGACCTGACTCAACGCAACGGACGCTCAGACGTCGGTGATGTCGTCGCCGAGCTTGGAGCTGGTGTCGCGGGTCAGCAGCGGCATGGCGAACCACAACGCGCCGTAGACCAGCAACGCGGCGACGCCGATCAGCACGGCCACCCAGCCGCCGACGATGACCTCGCTGATCAGCAGGACGGTGCCGGTCATCGCGACGGCGAGGAAACCCAGTCCGGCCAGCAGGAACGTGTTGCCCGCCGCGACGACGTCCTCGCGGCGGCCCTGGCGGAACAGGACTCGGTGCCAGGCGGCAGGCGCGGTCAGCAGGGCGACAGCCGCGGCCGCGCACAGGACGGTCACCAGATGCGTGCCGCGCACGAGCGTCGGTGCGGTGGCGTACTTGTCGGTGAACGTGATGGAGAGCAGGAAGCCGAACAGGATCTGCACGCCGGCCTGGGCCACGCGCAGCTCCTGGAGCAGTTCGTTGAGATTCCTGGCCAGGCGGCTGTGCTCAGACTCTTCAGCGTTGCTCACCAGAGATGTCTACCCGCGTGAGAGCACACGAAACGGTGTCTTGGTCCAGCCCATGTGTATTCGGGCGCGGAGTGGGTACACGTCTCGTCGTGCGAAGGCGTGGGTGGGCACTGCTGATCGGTGTGGGGACGGTTCTGCTCGCCGTGGTCCTGCTGGGAGTATGGCCGCAGACCGCGGGTGGATACCGATCCACTGTGGAGTCGAGCGTGCAGGACGCCGTCTCGTCCGTGGGCGTGGCGCGGATCGCTGGACAGACCTCGTTGAAGGGCAGGACGTTCTCCTCGTACGAGTCCATTGTGCTCGATGACGCGCGGACGAGCGTGACGAGTGCGTTCTCGGACATCAGCGAGCTGTCCACGCCCGATGCGGACAGTCAGCGCATACGGGACGAAGTGCTGCCGCTGCTGCAGGAGTCCGTTCGTCTCATCGACGACCTCGGCCTCGGACTCGGGGAGGACGACGAGGCGTCGGCGAGCCGGTCGGTGGACGCGCTCGGTTCGGTGGGGGAACGGCTCGCGGCGGTGCTGGAGGGGTTGCGGTGAAGCGGCTCCTGGCGATCACCCTCGGCATCCTCACCGCGATCGGCGGTTTCGTCGACATCGGTGACCTGGTCGCGAACTCGGAGACGGGTGCGCGGTTCGGGATGCGGCTCGCGTGGGTCGTGGTGGTTGGCGTGATCGGCATCTGCGTCTACGCCGAGATGGCCGGGCGGGTGGCCGCGGTGAGTGGGCGTCCGGTGTTCGATCTCATCAGGGAACGGCTCGGGCCCCGTGTGGCGCTGGCGAACCTGGCCGGGTCGTTCCTGGTCACGCTGCTGACGTTGAGCGCGGAGATCGGCGGCGTGGCGCTGTCGATCGAGCTGGCGACGAGCGTGCACTACCTGCTGTGGGTGCCGATCGCGGCTTTCGTGCTGTGGGTGGTGTTGTGGCGGGTGAAGTTCGAGCCGATGGAACGCGTCTTCGGCCTGGCCGGGCTTGCGCTCGTGGTGTTCGTGGTGGCGTTCTTCGCGCTCGACCCGCCGTGGGGACAGCTGGGAGAGCAGGTGACGAGCCTTTCCCCGCCTGCCACTGAGGATTGGGGCACGTACGGGTTCTTCGCGGTCGCGCTGTTCGCGGCGGCCATGACGCCGTACGAGGTGTTCTTCTTCTCCTCCGGTGGCGTGGAAGAGCGGTGGACTCGCAAGGATCTGGCTCTCGAACGCGTGAACGTCTTCGTCGGCTTCCCGCTCGGTGGCCTGTTGTCGCTGGCGATCATGGGCTGCGCGGCGATCGTCTACCAGCCCGCCGGGATCCAGGTCGACTCGCTCGGCCAGACCGCGCTGCCGGTGGCGATGGCGCTGGGCAAGCTGGGGCTGGCGGTGGTGATCCTCGGTTTCTTCGCCGCGACGTTCGGCGCCGCGCTCGAGACGGGCCTGTCCGCCGGGTACACCGTCGCGCAGTACTTCGGCTGGCAGTGGGGCAAACTGGTGCGTCCCAGGGAAGCGGCCCGGTTCCACACGGTCGTGCTCGTCAGCATCCTGCTCGGTGTCGCGATGCTGCTCACCACCGCGGATCCGATCGAGATCACCGAGTACTCGCTGGTGTTCAGCGCGGTCGCGCTACCGCTGACCTACCTGCCGATCCTGATCGTCGCCAACGACCGCGACTACCTGGGCGACCAGGTCAACGGGCGCTTCACCAACGTGCTGGGCGTGACCTACCTCGCGGTCATCCTGGTGGCCGCGGTCGCGGCCGTCCCGCTGATGATCCTGACGGGAATGGGCGGATGAACGCTGACCTACCTGATCCGTTGCGGATCGACTTCCACCTGCTGGACCGCCAGATCGTGGACCTGGACGGCCGCCTCGTGGGCAAGGCCGACGACCTCGAGTTCGGCGTCAGCGAGGACGGCCGACCGTTCGTGGCCGCGATCCTGGTCGGCCACCACGCGCTCGGCACGCGCATCGGCGGCGTCCTCGGCCGATGGATGGCGGCGGTGGCACGGCGCCTGCACACCACCGGCGACCCGCGGCCGCTGCGCATCCCGTTCGACCGCGTCGCCGAGGTCGGCAGCGCGATCCGGCTCGACGTCCGGCACGAGCTGCTCGACACCCCGGCGCTGGAACTGTGGTTGCGGGACAAGGTGATCGGGCGGATTCCCGGAGCGACCGATGCTGGCCAGTGATCTTCTCGGACGGACCGTGCGCGACCGCGACGGAAACGTGCTCGGCCGGGTGGCCGATCTGCTGGCCGAGACCGACGAGGCGGGCCGACAGCGGATCGTGCGCGTGCTCGTGGCGCCGAGGCGGCGGGGCCGGCTGCTCGGGTTCGAACGGCCGGGCTATCAGCCGCCCTGGGTGCTGGAAAAGCTCACCCGAGTGTTGCACCGTGGTACTCGTGAAGTGGCGTGGGAGGACGTCGACTGGTCATTCGCCACGAGCTGACAGCCTCCTGGGTGGACTCCTGTGCCGGGCCTCCGCGTCACAGCGCCGGGCTCGCGTCGACCCCGCCACCTCGCCCGATGCCGTGCACGATCTCCCGCAGCGCTTCCTCCGCACCGACCAGTGGTTTCCAGCCCAGTTCGTCGTGTGCCCGCGACGCGTCCAGCAGGGGAGACCTCAGGGCGAGGTCGACCCATCCGGACGGGGTGGGCTGCAGCCGCAGGTGCCACGTGACGTTCGCCAGGTGCCGCAGGACGCCCGGCGCGACGGGCACGTGCCGGGCGCCGAGCGCCTCGGCGAAGGCCCGTGGCGTGATGACGGGCTCGGACACGAGGTTCACCGCGCCGGGCAACCGCTTCTCGAGGATCAGCGCCAGCGCGTCGGCGACGTCGTCGGCGTGCACGAACTGCAGCACCATGTCCCGGGGCAACGGCAGCACCGGAATCCGGTGGCGGAACAGGCTTCGCGGTACCAGCCGGCCCAGGAAGTAGTCGCGGATCTCCGCTCCGGCATCGGCCTGCAGGATCAGCCCCGGCCGCGGCCTGCTGATGACGAACCGGTCCTCAAAAGTGTCCAGCATGTGTTCCACCGCGGCTTTGTGCCTGCTGTAGAACGAGGTGGACACCCCGTCGACCGGCCACGTCTCGTCCACCCGGCGGTCCTTGCCGCCCGGCGAGTACGCGCCGACCGACGACATGTGCACCAGATGCGGCACGCCCGCTGCCGCCACCGCTTCGAACACGCGCGCGGATCCCGCCACGTTCGTCGCGTACGTCAGGCGTTCGTTCCGGGCGGGCTGGATGAGCCAGGCGAGGTGCACGACAGCGTCCGCGCCCTCGAACGCCACGCGGAGGGGTTCCTCCGCTCCTGGTTTGCTGATGTCGATCGGGGTCCACTTGACGTCGTAGGGAGGTGCGGCCGCCGGTGGTCTGCGGGAGATGCCGTGCACCTCGATGTCGGACTCCTCGGCCAGCCGCCGGAGCAGGGCGGTGCCGACGTTGCCGGTCGCGCCGGTGATGACGACCTTCACGGGCGGCTCACGTTCAGCACCGTCTTCAGCCAGCCGTCCTCGCGCAGGTCGAAGGTCTGGTACGCCTCGATCGCGTTCGAGGGCTCCTCGTGCTGGGTGATGAACGCGGTCGGGTCGACCACGCCGGTCAGCACCAGGTCGAGCAGCCTCGGCAGGTACCGGCGGTGGTTGCAGTTGCCCATCCGCAGCGTGAGGTTCTTGTTCATCGCGGCACCGATCGGGAACTGCTCGAACCCCGGCGGGTACACGCCGATGATTCCGATCGAGCCGGCCTTGGCCACCAGCTCGACGGCCCAGTCGAGCGCGAGCTCGGGCGCGTCACCGGGCTTCCACTGCTCGCCTTCCGGCTTGCCGGGACTCTCGGCGTCGACGCCGACCGCCTCGATCACCCGGTCCGGCCCGATGCCGCCGGTCAGGTCCTTCACGACCTCGACGGGGTCCTCGGAGTTGAAGTCGACGGTCTCCGCGTTCTGCTCACGTGCCTTGTCCAGCCTCGACTTGATGCCGTCGACCACGATGACGCGGCCGGCGCCCTGCCGTTTCGCCGAGGCGATCGCGAACTGGCCGACCACACCCGCGCCCAGCACCAGTACGGTGTCTCCGGTGCCGACCTCGGCGAGCCGGGAACCGAACCACGCGGTCGGGAAGATGTCGGAGAGCAGGATCGCCTGGTCGTCGCTCACCGCGTCCGGCACGCGCACCATCGTGGTCGCGGCGTACGGGATCCGTGCGTACTCGGCCTGCAGCCCGTTGATCGGGCCGGTCGACTTGGGACCACCGAAGAAGCACGTGCCCGCCGCCGGACCGTTCGGGTTCGCGGTGTCGCACTGCGCGTAGTACCCGGCACGGCAGTAGGAACACGTGCCGCACCCGATCGTGGACGGGATCACCACGCGGTCGCCCGGCGAGAAGCCGCGCACCGCGTCACCCACCTCCTCGACGACACCGACGGCCTCGTGCCCGAGCACGGTGCCCTCCACCATGTCCGGCATCGTGCCCCGCACCATGTGCAGGTCCGTGCCGCAGATCGCGCTGCGGGTGATCCTGATGATCGCGTCCGTCGGTTCGAGGACCTTCGGGTCCTCCACGTCGTCGAGCCTGATGTCACCCTTGCCGTGCCACACGACTGCTTTCATGTCCGCCTCCCAAAGTTCCCTTCTGGTCTTCCCCTGATTCGGCGGAGTGAACCCCGGGTAGTCAGGAGCGGTGACCAGACAGAATCCGCGCCGCGTGACGATGGTGCCCAACGGCCCGATGCTCGTCGAAGGACCGGTTGAACTGGTCACCGACGACGGAGTGACGCACACCAGCGACCGGTTCGTGGTCGCGGTGTGCGCGTGCCGCCGCAGCAAGCGCTACCCGTTCTGCGACACCAGCCACCGCAAGCGGGTCCGCAGCGACGACTCGCCCGCGTCCCACGAGGACAAGAGGTGACCGGCGAGGCGTGACTCCAGCAGTTCCGTCGCCTGGATGCCGAACACCACGTCCCTTGTGAGCAACGGTTCCTGTTCCAGCAGAGAGCCGATCACGTCGTTGCGCATGATCTGTTCGTGCACGGCGTCGGCTTCGATGTGCTCGGTGAAGAACTCGACGCACCGGGGGTCGGCGCCGAGACGCGTCAACGCCTGCACCATCCGTTGCGCGCTCGGTCCCGTGGTGATCTCGGCGGCGGCGAAGTGGCCGACCAGCGCGCCGCGCAACGACCGATGCAGGCCGAACATCGACATCATGTTGACGATCGCGATGGCGGGTGCCGGCACGTCGTCGAAGTAGTGCAGGTACTCCGCCGACATTCCCGCGCCTTCGAGAAGATCGGCGTACAGGCGGGAGTGCATCCGGTCGGCCCGGCCGCCGCCGTACTCGTCGAACTCCACGGCGACCAGGGCGGCCTTCGCCTTGCCCCGCAGGCGTGGAATCACCCAGGCATGCGGGTCTGCTTCCTTGTGGTGGTAGACGGAACGGTGCGCGAAGTACTCGCACATCTGCTCCCACGTTCCGCCGTCACGCATGTGGTGGGAGACGCCGCTGCCCGGGACGTGCTCGACCAGCATCGCGCCGAGAGTCCCTTCGAGATCGTCTCCGCCGTCCACATCGGATCTGAGCCGGTCGAGGAAGACGCGTTCGGCCTGTGCGCGCAGCCGCAGCAGTTCGGGATCCCACTCCCAGGCCGGGTGCACGCCGTCGAAACCGTCGTAGTGCAGTTCGTACAACGTGTGCAGGGCGACGGCGAGGTCCTCGCCGTACGGATCGGCGGCCACGAACGCTATCTCGCGTCCGTTCGGTTCACCGTTCAGTGCGGCGACGACACGCTCGGACAAAGGGCCGCGAGGCGAAGGAAGTTGCACCCACAAGTCATACCCGCGCGGCGACGAGCCCATGCACGAGTGTGAGCTCTCCGCGTTCGTCCAAAGCGGACGTCACGTGTTTGAGCAGGTCGTCGAGCAGGGCCGTCGCGGGGACCCGGCACTCGCGCCACGGGTCGATCCCGGCGCCGTCGATGCCGTACCGGGAGGCCGTCCACACCGCGGCGGCGAGCACGTCGTCCCGCACCGCGGAGGGTTCCTTGCCGGCGAGGACGTCTTCGTGGGCGGTGTGCACGAGAGCACGGGACAGCGCCGCCTGCAGCACCGCGTCGTCCACCTCGGCGGCCGCGTCGGCCACGCGGAACTCGACGGTCGGCAGCGTCGTGGCCAGGCGCACCAGCCAGAACGACTGCGCGCGGTCCACGAGCGTCCCGCAGGCCACCATCCGGCCGACGTGGGCGTCGTAGTCCTCAGCGTCGACGAACAGCGGTGGCACGCCGGCGCCGGGGAACCTCGACTGCAGCACCGTCCGCCAGCTCGCGTAGCCGCGGTCGGGGGAGTTGGCGGACAGGGCGAGCAAGGTCGGCAGCCACGGCCGCACGTGGTTCAGCACGGCCACGGCGGTCTCGCGGTCCGGCACGCCGACGTGCACATGGCACCCGCACGCCTCGTAGTCGTCGACCACGCCTGCGTAGGTGTCGAGTACGCGGTGATACCGCGCACCGTCCGTGACCACCGAATGCGTCGAGTTCTTGACCGGCGTGCCACGCGAGACCAGCTCCAGACCCTCTGCCCGCGCGGCGCCCGCGACCATCGTGCGGGCGTGCGTGAGCACCTCGCCCAGCGCGGCCACGCTGGTGCACGGCCCACTCGCGGCCTCCACCTGCGTTCCGGCCAGCTCCGCGTGGAACTTGGTCAGTTCCGTGTCGCGCAATCGGGCGAGCACGGCGTTCGCGCGCATCACCGTGCGCCGGGAAAACGGATCGACGAGCAGGAACTCTTCTTCCACACCCACGGTGTCGGCGCACATGTCCGGCAAGTGACCGTCTCCGCTCTTCCTGGACGTTGTGAACTGCGGTTACCCGTGCGGGGTAGGCGCGAACCGCCACGGGGTATTCGGATCGGCATGGACGACAAGACGATCGAGGCGCTGGGCAAGCTCCGCAAGGCGCTGGAGACCACCGAACGTGCCCGCGGCCACCTGTACTCGTTCCACCAGCTCACCGGCACCGCCGACTTCGAGCTCGACGACGCGATCGCGGCACTGCGCGAGGCGGGCCATCCCGAACACGCGAAGCGCGTGCAACGGGACCTGCTGGGCCGCAACGTCCTGCCCGGCCGGTGGACGTTCCAGATCGTCGAGGAGTACGACGACATGTACTACGACGTGTTCCGGGACGTCGAGCGCGCCGCCCGCGACGATCTGGCCGGAGGACAGCGGCACGGCCTGGAGAAGCAACTCAAGCGCGATCGTCAACGCCTGAGCTCCACCGCGTACGCCGAGAACGACTGATCGGCCCCGCACCGGGTACCCGGACCTGTACCCGGCGAAAGGATCTGTTCATGACCACCGTGTCCCGCACGTTCACCGTCGACGCTCCACCTGGGACGGTCGTGCCGTACCTGGCCGACTTCGGCAACGCCGAGCAGTGGGACCCCGGCACCGAGAGCTGCACCCGCAACGACAGCGGCCCGGTCGCGGTCGGGGCGAACTGGCACAACACGTCGAAGATCGCGGGCATCACCACCGAACTCACCTACACGCTCGAGCAACTCGCTCAGGACCGCATCGTGCTGGTGGGCCGCAACGACACCGCCACCTCCACCGAGACCATCGAGATCACGCCCAGCGGCGCGGGCTCGACCATCACCTACACCAACGACCTGGAGTTCAAGGGCGCGGCGAAACTCGCGGCCCCGCTGGGCAAGGTCGTCTTCGAGAAGCTCGGCAACGACACCGAGAAGCAGATGACCGAGGTGCTCAACGGGCTGCCGCGCTAGTGCCTCGTGAGGTGGACTTCGCCGACCCGCGACGGGTGGCGAGCCTGTCCGCTGCCGTCGCAGGGGCGATCCAGGCGACCACCGCGGTGGTCGCTCTGCGACTCGCTCGTCCGGGACGGCGCCCGGCTCACGGCGGCCATGTCGTCCCCGGCCGGCTCGACGCTGCCCGCGCCAGGCTTGATGAGCTGTCTGCTGATGTGCGCGACCGGCCGGGCTGTCGCGACTACCAGAGGCGCGTCGCCTTCTTCCCCGGACTCCGAAGCGGGTGGGTGTGACGCACCCTGCCTGAAATCCTGGCGCGGTCCTAGCGTCGAATTCATGAACGACGAACAGTTGGTCGCTGAGTCGCACGGCCGGTGGGTGTTCGGCTGGGACCGTCGCGAAGGAGACGCGCCCTTCGACTTCCGGCGCGTCTTCGGCGAGTTCTACGACTTCACCTCACCGGACGTCCGCCTCTATGACGACTTCGATCCCGAACACCGCGTGGCGACGACCGCCGCCGGCTACGGCGCGATCTGGGAACCCGCCTTCCGCGAGATGGTGTCCGCGCATCACGCGATCGACGACGGACCGCACGTCGTCGCGGGAGGCGACCTGGCCGCCTCCACGCTGAGGTTCGTGGCCCGGATCGTCACTCCTGGTGGCGTCACGGACATCCGGACCACGACCTCGCTGGTCTGGCGGCGGACGCCGGACGGGTGGCGAATCGTCCGTGAGCACAACTCCACCGAGGTGCTGTCGCCGGGGGAGCTCGACGGACGTTTCGACGACGCCCGGGGTTCGTGAGACTCGGGCGCAGGTCAGGGAAGAACGCGGCGGGCCGCGCTCCTGCTCCACTCGAGCAGGAGCAGGGTGGCGTCGTCCTGCAGCTGCCCCTGCTGGTGGTCGAGCACCGCACGGGACACGCGGCGCAGGGTCTCGGGTGCGGGCAGGCCGGCCGCTTCGTGACGTTCGGTGAGATCCACCAGGCGCTCGACGCCGAACTGCTCGCCGCGCGGGTCGCGCGCCTCGGTGATGCCGTCGGTGTGGAGCAGGATCCGGTCGCCTGCCTGAAGCTGTTCCCGCCCGAGCCGCCGGGGCACCGTGGCGAGGTGGCCGAGACCGAGCGGCAGGGTGACCGGGTTGTTCAGGGCCTTGACCATCCTGCCGCCGCGCATCAGCAGGGCCGGAGGGTGTCCCGCGACGAGGTAGTGCAGCACGCCGGTCGCGAGATCGAGTTCGCCGAGCACCGCCGTCGCGAACGGGGCTCTGAGTCCCTCGGCTGCCTGCTGCAGCACGGCCTGGTCGGCCAGTTCGGCCGCTTCGAGCAGTCCGAGGCCGTTGCGGCGTGCGTTGCGGGTGGACGCCAGCGCCACCGCGGTGGTGAGGCCCGCGTGCATGTCGTGCCCCGTCGCGTCGAAGATCGAGACGTGTGCGCGGCCGTTGTCGACGGAGTAGTCGTAGCCGTCGCCGCCCACGGAGTGATACGGCTCCATCACCGCTGTCACCGTCAACTGGTCACAGGCGAAGGTTTGGGGCGGCAGCAGCTGCCAGAGCAGTTCGGACGCCACGGAGAATGGTGTGGTTCGGCGCCGGACGTGCAGGAAGTCGCTGTAGTGGAGCTTGCTCATGAAGAGATGGCCGACCAGTCCCGCGAGCTCCCAGCAGTACTCACGGGACTGGTCGTCGTGGTCCTCGTGCAGGGTCGCCTGGAGCACGCCGAGCCGCTCGGTGCCGTTCAGCACCGGCAGCCACAGGTGCGGCGGCGAGTCGCGCACCGTGATGATGTCGGTCCGCTGGAACGCGCGTCCGGCCACCGTGGAGTCCACTCGCAACGGTGGCAGCGGTTCAGGACGGGCCGAGCACAGCCACTGCTGTCCTATGTCGACGATGTAGAGCTGCACGGTGACACCGACCTGGGCGGTGGCCTCGTCCAGCAGTGCCGCCAGATCGCCGGCCGTGGACAGGTGGGCGCCGTTGATGATCTGGCGGAACGCCGAGTTCCAGGCCTCGGTACGGTCGGTCACGTGAACTCACCGAACCGGCTGTGGACGGCGAGGACGTCGTGCAGGCCCGACAACGTGAGGATGCGGTCCGGAGCGCTGCCACGCAGACAGGTCACGCTGATCGTCCGCCCGGCTCGCCGTGCGGCGTCCGCGGCCTCGAGGAGCAGCGCGACGCCGGAACTGCTCAGGTAGCCGAGGCCGGTGAGGTCGATCTCGACCGGGCCGCCGGGCCGGGCACTGATGTGGGCCAGCAGCGGTTCGCGCAGGCCGCCGGAGGTGTGCGTGTCGAGGTCGCCGGTGAGGCACAACACCTGCGCGCCGCCGAGAGCCTCCCGCGCGGCGAGCCCGATCACGTCGGACGGCTTGGCGGGAGGCGGCGATGCCGGCTCGGCGCCGGTCGGTGTGGTGGGGAACCGGAAGCTGACCGTCGTGCCCGTGGTGTCCGAGTCGAGCTCGACGTCCTCTGCCAGAGCGTGGATCATCTGCAGCCCGCGGCCGCGGTGGCCGGGGTCCTCCGGCGCCGGGCGCCACCTGCCGTGATCCCGGACGGTGACGCGCACGGCGCCGTCCCTGTGCACGATCTCGGTGTCGAAAGTGCCTGTGGTGTCGGGATAGGCGTGATCCACGACGTTGGCGGCGGCTTCTCCGTAGCCCAGGACGAGGTCGTACGCGAGGTCGTCGGAGAGCCCTGCGGCGGCCGCCCACTCGGACACGGCGCCGCGCAGTTCGGACAGCCGTCGTGACTCGGCGGGTGAGGTCACGTGCAGCGGTGCGGGCAGGTGGCGGGCGACGACGAGCGCGACGTCGTCGCTGAGGCCGTCGGCGAGCAGCGTGTCGACGATCGTGTCGGCCAGTTCGGCGGGCGCCCGGTGGTGTGCGTCCGCCACGACGGCGCGCAGCCGGTCGAGACCGTCGTCGACGACGACACCCCTGCGTTCGACCAGGCCGTCGGTGTAGAGCACGATCGATCCGCCGGGGCCGAGCGCCGTGCTGTGCTCCTCGTACGGTCCTCGTCCCGGAGTGCCCAGCACCGCGCCGGTGCGGTTCGTCAGCAACCGGGCTCCCCGCTCATCGGCCACCAGCGGCGGCAGGTGCCCCGCGCTGGACCAGCACAGCCTGCCGGTCGCCCAGTCGAAGGTGATGCACGCGCAGGTGCTGCCGGTGGTGCCGTTCACCCTGGACGCGAAGGCGTCGAGTCGTTCCAGTGCGGCGGCGGGGGAGTGCCCGTCGACCAGGAAACCGGCCAGGGCGCTGCGGAGCTGTCCCATCACGGCCGCGGCCGTCGGGCCGGAGCCGACGACGTCGCCGACCGACATCCCGACCACCGTGCCGCTGACCGGGAGCACCTCGTACCAGTCGCCGCCGACCTGCGCGTGACTCGACGCCGGCAGATAACGGGCGGAGATGGCGAGGCGCTCCAGCGCCGGAAGCTCGCGGGGCAGCAGGCTGCGCTGCAGCGCGGCGGCGATCTCGTGTTCGCGCTGGAGCAGCAGTTCGCGCTCGGCCTCGGTGCGCTGCCGTTCGGTCACGTCCCGCCCGATGGCCTGCAGCCCGCTCGGCGTGACCTGGACGCTGAGCTCCAGTGCGACGATCGTTCCGTTGGCGCAGCGCAGGTTCCAGACTCCGGTCTCCTGGGCCCGCGGCAGTTCCCTGCCGTCCTCGCCGAGCACGAACAGTTCCTCGGCGCGGCGGCCGATCAGCTCCTCGCGCCGGTAGCCCAGCAACGCGCAGGCCGCCGGGTTGATCTCGACGAACCGCCGCTCCCCGTCGAGGACCCAGATGCAGTCGGCCGCCCGATCGATCAACAGACGGAGGCGCCGCTCGTTGTCGCGCAACGCACGGTCGGAGTGCGCGCGCTGCATCGACTCCCAGCAGCGGTTGACCACGACGGACACGAGGTCGATCTCGTCCTGGGTCCACTGCCGCGGTTGCGCCTGGTGCACGGCCATGGCCGCGACGAACCGCCCGCCCCGCAGCAGCGGCAGGCAGATCACCGCGCGGATGCCCGTGATCGCGTAGGCGGCCAGGTCGTCCTCGTCGAGTCGCGGGTCGTCGCCGCAGTCCACGACCACCCACGGCTCTCCCGCCCGCATCGCGCGCAGCGCTCCCGCGCCGAACTCGCGCATGGCGAACCGTCCCGGCAACGGAGGCAGCCCGGTGGCGTGGTCGCCGCTCATGACGAAGTGGTTCTCGTCCTCCTCCGTCCTCGCGTACGCGCACCGGTCGACGGCGAGGTGCTCGCCGAGCAGCCGGGTCGCCAGCGCCATGAGGTCGTCGGCGTCGTCGAGCTTCTGCGACTCGCGGTCGAGCACGGCGAGGAACCGCTCGCGCTCGGCGGCGGCGCGCTGGCCGGTGACGTCGATGAGCACGCCCTGGAGGGCTCGCGGCGCGCCCGTCTCATCGCGCTCCACGTGGACTTTCTCGTGCAGCCACACGACTTCACCCCCCGAGGTGAGCGCGCGGTAGCCCAGGTCGTAGTCGTCGTGGTCCCCGGCGCGGTGCCACCGTTCCCGCCGGGTCCTGTCGCGGTCGTCGGGGTGCACGACCGAGTCCCAGAACTCCGGTTCCTCCCGCCAGCGCCGGGCGGGGTGGCCGAGCAGCTGTTCGACGTAGCTGGAGACGAAGGTCAACTCGCGGGTCCGGGCGTCGGCCGCCCAGAACACGACGCCGAGGTTGCGCACGAGCCCGTGCAGGCGGTCGGAGTCGATCTCATGTCCGGCGGTGCCCATGTCGGCAGCCCGTCACGCCGGTGACGGTGCGGAGAACCGCGCGCGTCCGAGGTTCGTGACGGCCAGGAGGTGCGCACGGGCGACCGACCACGACGAGCTCATGTGCGGGCCTTTCCTCTCGAACAGCTGTGACGGGGTTGCCACTGTGGAGTATCCGGCAAACGTGTTCTGGACAGCTGTCATGACTCGTTCGGGGATGAGGTGCACAAGCGGCTTCGCGTGGGAATGTCAGTGGCATGGACGACGAACGTGAGCTGCCGACGATCGACGACCTGGCGGAGCTGGCCGCCGCGCTCGACGCGGCCCACCCCGTCGAGCTGTACGTGCGCTGGTCGAAAGGTCCCGCGGCGGACCTCGCGCACGGGCGAGCGCAGTCCAGCCGTGACGACCTCACCGGCGTGCGACTGCCCGGCCTGTCGGCCAATCCGCTGCGCGTCGAGCAGTGGTGGCGCGACCGGCCGATCGAGGTGTGGCTGGCCCGCAGGCTGTACGACTACCAGCATCTGAGCGATCAGCGCGGGCCCGCCGTCCGCCCGTGGGTGCTGCTCGGGGAGGAGCACGGCAGGGGGCCGGACAACGAACCGCTCGTGCGGTGTCTCCGCGCGGTGGCGTGGATCTCCGACGATCTGCTGAAGGAGGCTCAGACCATCGTGGAAGCGCAGAACTCCGACATGTGGGGGCCGCTGGACCGGCGTCGTGGTTAGCGCGGGGCGACACTGTCGAGCAGGCCCTGCGCGACGTCACGCAGCTTGAGGTTCTGGTTCTGGGACTGCTGCACGAGCATGGCGAAAGCCTCGTCCGCGGTGCACGAGTGCACCGCGATGAGCACGCCCTTCGCCTGGTCGATGACCGCACGGGAGATGAGCGCGGTCTCGAGCTGCGTGATCTTCTCGCGGGAGCGTTGCCACCGGTGGGCATTGGCGATCGCGGCGCTGGCGGCGGTGGTGAACAGCCGCATCAGTCCTTCGTCGAACGGGTCGAACGCCGTGCCGGTGTAGCTGTAGATGTTGAGCGACCCCACGTGCCGGGCGTCGCTGTGGTCCGCGTCCGGTAGCAGGATCGGCACGGACAGGTAGGCGCGCACGCCGTGCTGGTCGGCGGCCGCGTCGAACTCGGGCCAGTCGGTCCTGTTGTCCCCGACCACGGCGCGCACGGCCCGGCGTGTGCGCGCGGCCTCCAGACACGGACCGCGGTTGGCGCTGTACTGCTTCTCGTCGATGTCGACGAGTGAGGCGTCGCTCGCGGCCGCGGTTCTCGGCTGCTCGGGGTTCACGGTGATGGTCACCGCGTCGGCGTCCTGGATCGCTCTCGTGGCGGTCTCGGAGAGGCGTTGAAGTACCTCGTCGAGCGGCTCTTCACCGGAGAAACCGTCCCGCAGCGACATCAGCGCGGAGGTGGCCTCGTCGAGTCGCTCCACCGGATCCTGCCGATCGGCTCCGGTGGCATGCCCGCCGTTCTGGCCCGGTGGAACCGCGAAATCGTTCATACCGCCGAGCCCTTCGCCGGGATGGAGGTTGCGGCGCTGGTCGCCCAACGCTCTCGCAGGGAATGCTAGTAGACCGTCGCAGCTATCTGTTGGGATGATGACGCTGGCGGGTGATCGAGATTCGATCATGACGATCGCGCTCTCATGGCTACCACCCGCACGGTTGGCGGTAGTTGAGGTGATCAGCAAACGATTGTGCCGGCAGTTTTCTACTGCCAACTTGGCGGCGACATGCGTGAGAGCGCGACCATCGGGTTTTCGGTAACGAGCGACCACACCGCCCGGCCCTCTGTCCGACTCAACGGAGCACAACCAAGCCGCGACGCTCTACTAGAGGCTGCCGAACATCAGCGTGTCGTAGTTCGTGGTGAGGCCGGGAACGAAACCGGCGATGCCGACCAGCGCGAAGACCGCGCTCACCGCCAGCGCGATTTTCTGGACAGCCGTGCGCACGGCTGCCTCGGTTCGGGACATGACGACTCCAGTCGAAGGGGAGAGGCTCTTCGGTCGCGAGTGGCTACCCGCGCCGTGCCGGAACAAACGGTCGAGAAGGCGGATCCGTTGGGCGCCTTGCGGAGGACGCGTCGACTGCTCGCGAGGACTACCGGTCGTCCCGGGAAGTCAGCAGAGCCAGCATGTCCGGCAGGTCGAAGAACCGGGCCACGTCCAGAGCGGACCGGGGCCCGAGGGCGGGATCGGCTCCCGCGTCCAGCAGGAGTTCGACCGTGCGCCCGGAGCGGCGGAAGACCGCCGCCCCGAGCGCTGTCTGTCCCCGGTCGTTGACGCGCCCGGTGTCGGCGCCTCGCTCCAGCAACGCCTCGACGGTGCCGGGATGGTCGTGATACGCGGCCAGCACGAGCAAGGAGTCGCCCGCGCCGTTGGTGAGGTTCACCGGGATGCCCGCGTCGATCGCCTCGGCCAGCCGATCCGTGTCGCCGGTGCGGGCCAGGTCGAACATCGACCGCAGGACGGCGAGTTCCTGCTCGGTGAGCGCGTTGGTCACGGCCGGACTCCTCAGGCGATCGTCGCGGGGAAGCGTTCTCACACCCGGTGGGATTCGAGGAGGATCGTCATCGCCTTGAGGACGTCCGACGGGTCGTCGCCGATCACGATCCCCGGCTCGGTGGAGTACCCGGCCGCCTCGACGGCAGCGCCGCAATCGGCTTCAGCGGCGAGGGAAGAAGCCGCTGATCACACGGCTACGTGCTCGGTGGCCAGCGTCCGTGAAGTCCTTCTTGTGCGGGCGTCGGTTCGTGCACGTTGCCTGACGTCGGGGAAACCGCTGTCCTCGTCAGCGCGGCGAGCCGGAACAGCGGGCCCGCGAGCCGATCGTAGAGGCGTGGCAGGAGCCGGAACGCGGTGGTGATGAACGGGTTCGTGATGCCGACCGGCATCGAGACGTGCCGCCGTGGCCGGTCGGCCAGGCGAGTGATCGCAGCGGCCAGGTAGTAGATCGGCGTGTTGACGCTCCCTGGGCTCACGATGCACACGTGCACCCCGGGCTCGTCACGCGTTTCCTGTTGCAGGGTGCGTAGAACAGCGCGCTGCCCCCACTTCGCCGCCGAGTAGGAGCCCATCTGGGGAACGGCGACCGAGCCGAGCAGTGAGTTCACCCCGATCAGCACGCCCGCGTGCTGGCGGCGCAGAACCGGCAGGACCGCCTGCGCCAGGTGGACCGTGCTGTGGATCGAGATGTCGACGACGGAGGTGAACACCTCCGCGGGCATCTCCTCGACGCTGCCGTAGCCCATGACGGTGGCGCTGTACACGACCACGTCGATGCGACCGTGCCGCTCCAGGGTCTTCTCGACGATCCGGCCCGCGCAGCCGGGGTCGCCGACGTCGTCGACGACGACGTCGACCACCGCGGCCCCGGCGGAGCGGCAGGCCTTCTCCGCCGCGTCGAGCGCGCGGCCGCTGCGCGAGACCAGCACCAGGTCGTCCGCGCCACGGGCGAAGGCGACCGCGGTGGCCAGGCCGATGCCACTGCTGGCACCCACCACGATCACCACACGACCGGTCACGGCGTGAGGACGACCTTGACGCAGCCGTCGCTCTTCGCGCGGAACATCTCGTACCCCGCGCAGCATCGGCGAGCGGGAGGCGGTGCGTGGTGAGATCCAGCGCGCCCAGTGGATCGGCCGGATCGAGCAGCAGTGGCAGGATCTCGCCGGTCCACCGGCGCACGTGCGCCTGGCCCATCCTCAGCTGGATACCGCGGTCGAACATCTCCATCATCGGCATCGCGTCCTGCTCGCCCCCGTACACGCCGGACACCGACACCGTGCCGCCACGGCGCACTCCCTTCAGCGCCGCGTGCAGGGCGTCGAGCCGGTCGACGGCCAGCTTGTCGGTCACCTTCCGGGCGAGCGCGTCGGGGAGCAGGCCGGTGGCCTTCTGCGCGGCGGCGACGAGCCGCCCGCCGTGGGCCTCCATGCCGACGGCGTCGATCGTGGCGTCCGGCCCGCGGCCGTCCACCATGTCGATCAGCGTGGCCGCCACGCCCTCGGCGCCGTCGAACTCGTCGAGGTTCACCGGTTCGGCGCCGTACCGCTCAGCCAGCGCGAGCCGTTCGGGCACCCGGTCCACGCCGATGACCCGGCCGGCGCCCAGCCGCCTGGCGATCCGGACGGCGAACTGCCCGACCGGACCGAGCCCGAGCACGGCGACGGTGCCGCCGGGGGGCACGTCGGCGTAGCGGACGGCCTGCCACGCGGTGGGCAGGATGTCGGACAGGAACAGGAACTGCTCGTCCGGTGTGCCGTCCGGAACGACGACAGGCCCGAACTGGGCCTGCGGAACGCGGAGGTACTCGGCCTGGCCGCCGGGCACGGAACCGTAGAGCGAGGTGTACCCGAACAGGCTCGCGCCCTTGCCTTCGCTTCGGACCTGCGTCGTCTCGCACTGCGCGAACAGGTCGCGTTCGCACATCCAGCAGTGCCCGCAGGAGATGTTGAACGGCACGACGACCCGGTCGCCGACCTTGAGGTGACCGCTCGCTTCGGCACCCACCTCCTCGACGACGCCCATCGACTCGTGGCCGAGCACGTCGCCCGGTTTCAGATAGGGGCCGAGCACCCCGTACAGGTGAAGGTCCGAACCGCAGATGGCGGTCGACGTGACCCTGATGATCGCGTCGGTCGGCGCTTCGATGCGCGGGTCAGGCACGTCGACCACCTGAACCTTCTCGTTGCCTTGCCAGGTCAGTGCTTTGATGACGCCTCCTCGGCGGCCGTACGGGTTCTTCGAGGCGAGTAGCCCGAACGTGACGTCTCAAACACACGGCGTGGCACGCGTGCCGCATGAACACGCCGAATTCAGGGAAGAGAGAACCCAGAGCCGCTACACGGATCACGGGAGAAAGCCATGATGAAGACCGTTCACGTCGTGGGCACGAGCCCGGACAACGTCTTCGCCGTACTGGCCGACGGCTGGTCCTACGCGGGCTGGGTCGTCGGGAACTCCCACATCCGGGACGTGGACGAGGGCTGGCCGTCCGTCGGCACCCGCATCCACCACAGCGCGGGAGCGTGGCCCACCCAGATCGAGGACACCACCACGGTCCTCGCCGTCGAACCAGGACGGCTGCTCGAACTGGAAGCACACCTGTGGGTGCTGGGCACCGCCAAGGTGCGCATCAGCCTGTCGCCGCTGCACAACGGCACCGGCACACAGGTGACCATGGAGGAGGAGGTCGTGGGAGGGCCGGCCCGGCTGGTTCCCGGCGTCCTCCAGGGGGTGCTGTTCGGACCGCGCAACAAGGAATCCCTCGCCCGCCTCGGCGATCTCGCGGTCGGCCGGGACGCACCGTCGCTGAGCACCGGCGAGAACGAGCTCCGGTGACCGTGCCCGCGTCCACATAGGACGGTCAGAACCGGAACTCGTCGAGATTCCCGGTTTCACCCGCACCACCTGTCCAACTGGGACCGTCGTGCGGCGTTGAACCGGTGGCCGAGTGGGGAAGCGCTCCCATCCTCTGCGATCATGCTGCGCCATGAATCGCTACGAGCAATTCCGCAGTGCCGCACTCGATCGGGACATCCCAGGCGACGAGGTCGACAAGTTCTCCGATCAGCTCCGGTTCGCGATCTGGGCGAGTACGGGCGGTGTCGAAGAGGAGAGCATCGGGCAACTCGGGGGATTACCGCGGTTACCGGTGGGCGTGGAGTGGCCGGGCGGCGAGAGTTACCCGCTGCCGTTCATCGGCTCCGTGGACTGCGCGGCCCTTCCGCGGGCCGAAGGGCTTGCCCTGCCGGAAGACGGCTCGCTGTTGTTGTTCCTGCACCACGAGGAGGACATGGAAGATGAACTGGTCCCCGGAAGTTGGACTGGCTAACTGAAGGTTAGGCCGCGAGGGTCTGGGCTCGGTATTCGACCGGGCTCAGGCCCTTGAGCGTGGT